>NZ_JAILWB010000015.1 GCF_025699295.1 Hydrogenophaga sp.
GTGATCGCCGGCACGCGCGAAGACGAATCGGCGCAGCGCCGCGGCACCAACCCGCAGCGGGGTGGTGCAGGTCCTGTGCCCGCCGGTATGGCGGCCGGGGCGCGCCGATGAGCCGTTTGCCCACGCCGCCCGACGCGGTCGCGCTGCGCGCCGCGCCGGCGGCCACCGCCGCCGGGGTGCCGCTGATCGAACTGGTCGGCATCACCAAGACGTACCACAACGGTGATCTCTCCGTCGAGGTGTTGCACGGCATCGACCTGAAGATCTACCCGGGCGAACTGGTGGCCATCATGGGCGCCTCGGGTTCGGGCAAGTCCACACTCATGAACATCCTGGGCTGCCTGGACAAGCCCACCACCGGCAGCTACCGCTTCATGGGGCGTGACGTGTCCGAGCTCGAGCGCGACGAGCTCGCCGAACTGCGCCGCGACGCCTTCGGCTTCGTGTTCCAGAGCTACAACCTCATCGCCACCGGCACGGCCACCGACAACGTGGAGGTGCCCGCCATCTACGCGGGCATACCGCCGGCCGAGCGCCACGCGCGCGCGTCCGGGTTGCTGGACTCACTCGGCCTGGGTGACCGCATGCACCACCGGCCCAACCAGCTCTCGGGCGGCCAGCAGCAGCGCGTGTCGATCGCGCGCGCGCTGATGAACGGTGGCCGCGTCATCCTGGCCGACGAGCCGACGGGCGCGCTTGACAGCAAGAGCGGTGCCGACGTGATGGTGCTGCTCAAGCAGCTCGCCGAGCAGGGCCACACGGTGATCCTGATCACCCACGCCGCCGAGGTGGCCGCGCACGCGCACCGCGTGATCGAGATCAAGGACGGCGAGATCGTGTCCGATCCCGGGCCACGCCCACCCGAGGGCGCGGCGGCGCAGGCCGCGCGGGACTGGACGCCACGCGCCGGGCGCATCTCGCACCTGGGCGATGTGGTGGAGGCCACCAGGACCGCCGTGCGCGCCCTGCGCGCCAACGTGTTCCGCGCCATCCTCACGCTGCTGGGCATCGTGATCGGGGTGGCCTCGGTGATCGCCATGCTGGCCATCGGCGACGGCGCCAAGCAGGTGGTGATCGATCGCATCAGTGCCATGGGCTCCAACCTGCTGCTGGTGCGTCCGGGCGCGCCCAACCAGCGCGGTTTCCAGAACATCGCCACACTGGTGCTGGCCGACGTGCAGGCGATCGACAAGGAAGTGCCCAACGTGCTCGCGGCCGTGCCCGAGCAGAGCAGCAATGCCACGTTGCGCTTTGGCGAGTCCGACTACGCCAGCAGCGTGCGCGGTACCTCGTCGAAGTTCCCGATCGCGCGCCAGTGGCCGGTGGCGCGCGGCACCTTCTTCAGCGAGGAGGACGAGTCGGAGTACGCCACCGTGGCGGTGCTCGGTCAGACCGTGGCCAGAGCCTTGTTCCCCGACGGGCAGGAGCCGCTGGGCCAGTACATCCTGGTGAACAACCTGATCTTCCAGGTGATCGGCGTGATGGGCACGCGCGGCGCCTCGCCCAACGGGGACGACCAGGACGACGTGGTGATGGTGCCGTACGCGACGAGCCAGCTGCGCCTGTCGGGTCAGCGTTTCCTGCGCAACGTGACCGTGGCGGTGGACGACGTGAGCCGCATCGACGAGACGCAGTCGGCGGTGGAGTCGCTGCTGGCCGAGCGTCATGGCGTGATCGATTTCCAGATCCGCAACATGGCGTCCATCATCGACTCGGTCACCGAGACCCAGAACACCCTGACCATCCTGCTCGGTTCGATCGCCGCCATCTCGCTGCTGGTGGGCGGCATCGGGGTAATGAACATCATGCTGGTGAGCGTGACCGAGCGCACCCGCGAGATCGGCATCCGCATGGCCACCGGCGCGCGCATGCGCAACATCCTGCAGCAGTTCCTGATCGAAGCGCTGGTGGTCTCCGCGCTGGGTGGCGTCATCGGTGTCGCGACCGGCCTGGGCGTGGCCGGCGTGATCGGCGCCACCGGCACGCCGGTGCAGTTCTCCGTCCTGCCCGTGGTGCTGGCCTTTGGCTGCGCCTTCGCCACCGGGCTGATCTTCGGCTACCTGCCCGCGCGCAAGGCCGCGCGGCTGGACCCGGTGGTGGCCCTGTCTTCTGAATGAATCCGATGAAAAAGCAAGCTCCATCCGCGGCCCTGAAACTGGTGGCGCTGGCGTGCGCGCTGTTGCTGCAAGGCTGCGCCGTCACCCGCGAGCCGGCGCGTGCGCCGGTGGTCGAAATGCCCCCGGCCTGGTTGCCGGACACGCCAGCGACCGAGGCCGCGCAGCTCTCCACCGCCTGGTGGCAGTCGTTCGGCTCGGCGCCGCTGGAGCGGCTGATCGATGAAGCCCAGGCCGGCAGCGCCGACCTGCGAATCGCCGTGGAGCGCATGCGCCAGGCCGACATCGCCCTGCAGCAGGCCGGCATTGCCCGGTTGCCGTCGGTCAGCGGCAGCCTGGGCACCAGCGCCAGCCGCTCCGACGCTCCGGGCACGCCAGCCACCTCGCGCGAATCGAGCAGCGCCGGGCTGTCCGTGAGCTACGAGGTCGACCTCTGGGGCCGCATTGCGGCGGGCGTGCGCGCGGGCGAGGCCTCGTTCCAGGCCAGCCGGTACGACTGGAAGGCCGCGCGCCTGACCCTGCTCACGAGCGTGGCGAACAATTACTTCCTGTGGCTCAACACGGCCGAGCGCCTGCGCATCGCACGCGAGAACCTGACCATCGCCGAGCGCGTGCTGCGCATTGTCGAAGCGCGCCAGCGCAACGGCGTGGCCACGGCGCTGGAGGTCTCGCAGCAGCGCACCACGGTGCTGTCGCAGCGCACTGCGCTCATCCCGCTGGAACTGCAGCAGCGCCAGACCGCCACCGCGCTGGCCCTGTTGCTGGGCCGCGTGCCGCAGGGCTATGCGCCCGAGGCGGGCGACTTCGCCCAGCTGCGTGTGCCCGAACTCTCGGCCGGCCTGCCGTCGACGCTGCTCACGCGCAGGCCCGACCTGGCCTCGGCCGAGGCGCAGCTGGCCGCCGCCGACGCCAACGTGGAGGCCGCGCGCGCGGCGCTGCTGCCCAGCCTGTCGCTGTCCGCCTCGGGCAGCCTGGGCAGCTCGGCGCTGCTGAGCCTGGCGGACCCCACGCGCAGCGTCTCGCTGGGCCTGTCGCTGGCGCAGGCGATCTTCGACGGCGGACGCCAGCGCCTGCAGGTGCGCGGCACCGAGTCGCAGCGCGTGGTGCTGATCGAGAACTACGGCAAGGCCATCCGCACCGCGCTCAAGGAAGTCGATGACGGCCTGGGCAGCATCGAGCGCAGCCAGCGGCAGGAAGCCCTGCAGCGCGAGGTGGTGGCGCAGGCGCGGCGCTCGCTGCAGCTCGCCGAACTGCGCTACCGCGAGGGCAGCGGCGACCTGCTGTCCGTGCTGGACGCGCAGCGCACGCTGTTCGCCGCGCTCGATGCGCTGTCAACGCAGAGCCTGTCGCGCCTGACGGCCGCCCTGGACCTGTACAAGGCCCTGGGCGGCGATTGGGTCGAGCCGCCGCCGCTGTCCTGAACCGGTCGGCGCTCGCCTCCGGGGGTGGCGGTTCAGCGCCCGACGGGCGCGAGCGCACCCGGCGCGTCGGCAAGCGTGCGGCAGCCGCTCAGTGCCATGGCGATCTCGAGCTCGTCGCGCAGCAGGCGCAGCACATGCGCCACGCCCACGGCGCCTGCGTTGGCGAGTCCGTGCAGCACCGGGCGGCCCACCAGCACCGCCGAAGCACCCAGCGCGACCGCCTTGAGCACGTCGGTGCCGCGGCGAATGCCACCATCCACCAGCACCGGCACGGCACCCTGCACCGCCTGCACCATGGGCGGCAGCAGGGTGGCCGTGGCGGGCATCGTGTCGAGCGTGCGGCCGCCGTGGTTGGAGACGATCAGGCCGGCCGCTCCCTGTGCCACTGCCTCGCGCCCGTCGTCCGGATGGACCACGCCCTTGAGCAGGATGGGCAGGTGCGTGATGGAGCGCAGCCAGCCCAGGTCGTCCCAGGTGGGCGCATGGGTCAGCAGGTCGTCGAAGAGGGCGCTCTGGCCGGATTGCAGCACCAACGGCTTCGGTGCGAGGCGAGCGGCGAGGTTGACAGCAGTGACGTCGGCCGGGCGGCGAAAGCCCGCACGACGCTCGCGGTCGCGCGCGCCCTGCACCGGCGCGTCCACCGTCAGCACCAGCGCCTCGAAACCGGCCGCCTCTACGCGGTGGATCAGCTCGCGCATGAAGGCTCTGTCCGGCAACAGATAGAGCTGAAACCACAGAGGTCCCCGCATGGGCTCGGGCAGGACGAGCCGCGCCACGTCCTCGAGCAGTGCGGTGGCCTGCGTGCTCAGCACCAGACCCGCGCCCAAGGTTGCCGCGGCCAGCGCGGTGGCCTGTTCGCCCTGCGGGTGCGCCAGCCGCTGGTAGGCCATGGGCGCGACCAGAATGGGGTGTGCCAGGGTGCGCCCCAGCAGATCGACGCGGGTGTGACCGCCTTCCAGCCGGCGCATCACGCGGGGCAGCAACTCGACGCGCTGCCACGCCGCGATGTTGGCGCGCAGCGTGATCTCGTCGGCCGCACCGCCGTTGAAGTAGGCCTGCGCCGCCTCGTCGAGCAGCAGCGCGCTGTGGCGCTCGTGGTCGGCCAGACTCACCACGCCTTCGGGCAGCGTGGCCGGAGCGGCGCGCGCAGGGTCCCGCGTCATGTATTGGCCCACAGCCGCAGCAGGTTGTGGTACGTGCCGGTAAGGGCCGTGGTTTCGGGCGTTTCGCCATGGCGCTGGCGCAGCGCGAGCAGGTTCATGTCGAGGTCGAACAGCAGGCGACGGTGCTCCTCGCTGCGGACCATGCTCTCCACCCAGAAGAAGCAGGCGAGCCGTGCGCCACGGGTCACTGGCTCGACTCTGTGCACTCGGGTTCCGGGGTACATCACCAGATCGCCCGCGGGCAACTTGATGCGTTGTTCACCCATGGCGTCCTGTACCACCAGTTCGCCCCCGTCGTAGCTGGCGGGATCGCTCAGGAAGAGCGTGCACGAGACGTCGCTGCGGACCCATTCGTCGGTGGACCTGGAGTGGAGCACGGCGCCGTCGACGTGACTGCCATAGGCGTTGGATTCGCCGCTGTACCGGTTGAACAGCGGATTGAATATCTTGCGCGGCAGCGCCGCGGAGAAGAACAGCGGATCCCGGCGCAGCGCGGCGCGAACCAGCTCCTGCAAGGTGCGGGAGCCCGCGCTGTCCTGCGCCAGCTGCTCGTTGTTCTTGCGCGATTGCGCCTGGGAGCCCGCACTGCTGCGGCCATCGATCCATGCTGCCTGATCGCCCAGCAGCGATCTCGCTTCGGCGACTTCCTCCGGCTGGAGGATGTTCTTCAGATGCATGAGCATGGTGTGGCAGTGCGGACGTCGGTGGATCAGAACAGCTTCTTCAGCGTGAGCTGCACGGCACGGGCCGCGCCGGGAGCATAGAAGCCACGGTACAGCGCGTCGGCGTAGAGCTCGTCCGTCAGGTTGGTGACGTTCAGTTTGAGCATGGTGGTGTCATTGATCGCGTACTCGGCCATGGCATCGAAGGTGGTGAAGCTGTCGGCCAGCACATGGCGCGCGCCTTCCGGGTTCTGCTTTCCCCGGTAGGTCAAGCCGCCGCCGACGCGCAACTGGGGCGTGACCTTGTAGGTGGTCCACAGGCTGGCGCTGTGTTTGGGCGTCAGGCCTGGGCGGTCTCCCTGCACTTGCGCACCGGTGCCCGCGGCATTGAGCGCCACGTTGCTCTTGTCGATCTTCGCGGAGGGAATCCAGGTGTGGTTGTAGAAGATTTCCCACTTCGGCGTGATGCGGCCGGCCAGGTTGAACTCCATGCCGGCCGCATGGCGTTTGCCCGACAGCAGTTGCTGCATGCTGGCGGTGTCCGGGTCGGTGTTGCGCTCGTTGTACTTCTCCGAGTAGAACAAAGCCGCACCCAATGAAGCGCGTTGCTCGAACAACTCGAACTTGCCCCCAATCTCCAGGTTGCGGCTTTTCTCTGCGGGTGTGTTCGCGTCCCGGGTGTTCGGGCTGCCCGGGGTGAACTGGTAGGTGTCACCCGAGGTGTTGTACGAGGTGCCGAACGAGACGTAGTACGACGAGTTCTCGTCGGGCTGGAAAATGGCGCCCAGGCGGGGGCTCCAGAGGTTCTCCGAGACGTCGCTGGCCACGCCTGCATTGGTGAGGTAAGACGCGCTGAAGCGGTCGTAGCGCAGGCCACCGATGAGCTTGACGTTCGCGTTCAGATGCAGTGTGTCCTGCACATACAGGCCGACGTCGCGCGCGTCGAAGGTGTTGAACGGCGGCGCGCCCCGCGTGTCTTCTCGCGAAGCGCCGTCATTGGGTGTGCCCACCGTGGTGCCCAGGCCACTGTTGCCACCCGAGAAGTTGTTGGCCCGGCGAGCGCTTTCCTTGTAGAGGTCCAGACCGGCGAGCAGGTCATGCTTCATGCCCCAACCCGTGAAGGTGCCGACGTAGTCGCTCTGCACCTGTGTCGTTTCGCTGATCCCGATACGGCCCTTGGCGGTGCGGCTGAGCAGGGTTTCCGGCCCCAGGTTGTCGATCGTGGTGGGCGCACCGTTGGTGGTGCCAAAGCGGATCACGCTGGCCCAGAGATCGCGCTCGTAGCGCCCATGGCGTACCCGGGTGGTGAGCGAGTTCTGTCGGTCGAAGCGATGTGTGTGGCTGAAGGTCAGGTAGTCTGCCGAGGTGTCAAGGTGGTCGCTGGCCAACCCGTAGTAGTTCCCGGCGGGCAGCGTCGGCACGATCACGCCGTTCTGGATGAACCAGGGGTGGTTGTACAGCGGGCGGCCCTCGGATTCGAGGTGATACAGCCCGACCGAAAACTCGTTGCGGGTGCCGATGCCCCAGCGGTAGGTGGGTGCGATGCCGCGCTTGCTCACCTCGGCGCCGTCGTTGTCGGCTTCATGGAGCATGGCATTGAGCCGCAGGGCCGAGTCCTCGCTGAGCATGAAGTTGAAGTCGCCCGTGACGCGGTGCTCGTTGCCGGTTCCGATGGTGTAGTCGACCTCGTGCTGATCCAGCAGGAATGGTTGCTTGCTGACCTGGTTGACCACGCCTCCCGTGGAGCCCTTGCCGAACAGCATGGATGCCGAGCCCTTGAGCACTTCCACGCGGTCGTTGTTGAAGGTGTCACGCTCGTAGAGCGCGCCGTCGCGGATGCCGTCTGTATAGATGTCGCCGGCCTGACCGAGTGAGAAACCGCGCAGGCGAACGTCTTCCTCGCCGGTCTCGCCGGCCTGGAAGGTCACGCCGGCAGTGGTGCGCAGCACCTCGCGGAAGTCATCAAGGTTGCGGTCATCGATCAGTCGCTCGGTCATCACCGTGACCGACTGCGGGATGTCTCGCAGGGCCTGATTGCCTTTGCCGATACCGGTTTCCCTGGTCCGCAAGGTGTTCTTGGTTTGCGGCACCTCGGCCTGATCACGCACTTCCACCGTGGGCAACGTGTTGGCAGGTCCGGCTGGTACCGTCTGTGCCCCGGCGCTCATGGAGCCGGCCAGCAGCATCGCGCCCAAAGGCAACAAGGTGTTCGGGCTGGCTTTGAGGGCGGGTACATGGGATCGGGGCAGGGTCCGGACAGGGTGCTTGGCGTTCTTCTTGCGTTGGGACATGGTGGCAACGGGCTTTAAACAGAGGTTTTCGGCTGGCTGCAACGCACGAAGCGCCTGGCTGGCTGGAGCCCGTGATCATAAATCAAACAAGAACGATTCGCATTAAATTGTAAAAATTCATAGCGAAAAGATGCGTTTGCACGGGCTTGTCGTGGTGCACGGGCATGCTGCACAGCAACAAAAGCTATGATGCACATTGGCGCTATCAATTCGACACATCGATAGAGAGTGCCTATAGTTTGCCCATCGCTTCCTCCCGAAGCCCCTCTTTTTTCAACTCCACCAAGGAAAACCATGTCCCTTATCAACACCACCGTCAAACCCTTCGCCGCGACCGCCTTCCACAACGGCAAGTTCGTGCCCGTGTCCGACGCCAGCCTGCGTGGCGAATGGTCGGTGCTGATCTTCATGCCCGCCGCATTCACCTTCAACTGCCCGACCGAAGTGGAAGACGCGGCCGACAACTACGCCGAGTTCCAGAAGGCCGGCGCCGAGGTCTACATCGTCACGACCGACACCCACTTCTCGCACAAGGTGTGGCACGAGACCTCGCCCGCCGTGGGCAAGGCCAAGTTCCCGCTGATCGGCGACCCCACGCACCAGCTGACCCGTGCCTTCGACGTGCACATCGAGGAAGAAGGCCTGGCGCTGCGCGGCACCTTCATCGTCAACCCCGATGGCGTGATCAAGACCGCCGAGATCCACGACAACGCGATCGCCCGCGACGTCAAGGAAACCCTGCGCAAGCTCAAGGCCGCGCAGTACGTGGCCAAGAACCCCGGCCAGGTCTGCCCGGCCAAGTGGAACGAAGGCGCCAAGACCATCGCCCCGTCGCTGGACCTGGTCGGCAAGATCTGATCGACCCCGTTCGATGCTGAAATGCCCGCGGGTCCACGAGACCCGCGGGCCCCTCCCTGGCCGCCTGCCGACGTGCAGCAGGTGGCCGGCTCCCGAAGTCGCTTGTAGAAAAGGAAACAGTCATGCTGGACGACACCCTCAAGGCCCAACTCGGCGCTTACCTGGAGCGCGTGACGCAACCCTTCGAGATCGTTGCCTCGCTGAGCGACTCCGAGAGCTCCCGTGAAACGCGCGAACTGCTCGATACCATTCAAGGCCTGCGCAGTGACAAGATCACGCTGCGCACCGATGGCCAGGACGCGCGCCGGCCCTCGTTCACCCTCCAGCGCGCCGGCAGCGAGGCCGCGCTGCGTTTTGCCGGCCTGCCGCTGGGCCACGAATTCACTTCGCTGGTGCTGGCGCTGCTGTGGACGGGTGGCCATCCACCCAAGGTGGAACAGGACCTGATCGAACAGATCCAGGCCCTGGATGGTGACTTCAACTTCGAAGTCTTCATGTCCCTGACCTGCCACAACTGCCCGGACGTGGTGCAGGCCCTGAGCCTGATGGCGATCCTGAACCCGAAGATCAAGACCACCGTCATCGAAGGCGGGGCCTTCCAGGACGAGGTGAACGCCCGCGAGATCATGGCCGTGCCCATTGTCTTCCTCAACGGTGAGGTGTTCGGCTCGGGCCGCATGACGGCCGAAGAAATCGTCGCCAGACTGGACGTGAACGCCGATGCGCGTGAAGCCGCGAAGCTCGACGCGAAGGACCCGTTCGACGTGCTCATCGTCGGTGGCGGCCCTGCCGGTGCGGCCGCGGCGGTGTACGCCGCGCGCAAGGGCATCCGCGTGGGCGTGGCCGCCGAGCGTTTCGGTGGCCAGGTCAACGACACCATGGCGATCGAGAACTACATCAGCGTGCTCGAGACCGACGGCCCGAAGTTTGCCGCCGCGCTCGAGGCGCA
Source organism: Hydrogenophaga sp. (assembly GCF_025699295.1). Taxonomy (GTDB): domain Bacteria; phylum Pseudomonadota; class Gammaproteobacteria; order Burkholderiales; family Burkholderiaceae_C; genus Hydrogenophaga. Next base: position 9,459 of record NZ_JAILWB010000015.1, read on the forward strand.
GGTGCGCCACTACGACGTGGACATCATGAACCTGCAGCGCGCCGAAAAACTCATCCCGGCCAGCGAGCCGGGAGGGCTGGTGCAGGTGCAGCTGGCCAACGGCGCCACGTTGAGCGCGCGCAGCGTGATCCTGTCCACCGGTGCGCGCTGGCGCAACGTGAACGTGCCGGGCGAGGCCGAGTACCGCAACAAGGGCGTGGCCTACTGCCCGCACTGCGACGGCCCCCTGTTCAAGGGCAAGCGCGTGGCGGTGATCGGTGGTGGCAACTCGGGCGTGGAGGCCGCGATCGACCTGGCCGGCATCGTGCAACATGTGACGCTGATCGAATTCGCCGACGCCCTCAAGGCCGATGCGGTGCTGGTCAGCAGGCTCAAGAGCCTGCCCAACGTGAGCATCCATGTGAACGCGCAGACCACCGAGATCACCGGCGCCAACGGCAAGGTCAATGGCCTGGGCTACAAGGACCGCGTGAGCGGCGAAGCACAGCACGTCGAGCTCGAAGGCGTGTTCGTGCAGATCGGCCTGGTGCCCAACACCGAGTTCCTCAAAGGCACGGTTGCGCTGAGCCGCTTTGGCGAGATCGAAGTCGATGCCAGGGGCCACACCAGTGTGGAGGGCGTGTTCGCCGCCGGCGACTGCACCACGGTGCCGTACAAGCAGATCGTGATTGCCGCGGGCGACGGATCCAAGGCCGCGCTCAGCGCCTTCGATTACCTGATCCGCCAGCCGGTGGTGGAAGCCGAAGCCGTCGCGGCCTGAGCGCAAAGTTCATGGGCTGCGCACCAGGCGCAGCGGTGTCCCGGCCTGTTCGCCATTGCTCCAGAGCTGGCCGGTGAGTTCGCGGCCGTCGGCACTGGCGTCGAGCACCACGCTGCCGGTGTCCAGCGGGCCGCGGCCGTCGCCGGTGACGGCCCGGTACGGCACCTCGATGCGCGGCACGCCCATCACGTGGCTCAGCACGCCGCTGCCCACGTAACGCACCTCGTTGACCACCAGTCCCTGGCTGCGCACACCCTGGGCATAGGCTTGCCAGTTGGGGTACCAGCTCACGGGGAAGGGGTCGGTCTGCAGTTCCACCGTCGTGCCCACCACCGTGAACAGCACGCGCAGGCGCCGGTTCTCGGGGTCGATTGACCACCACAGGCCGGCGATGTCGGGCGGGGCCGGCAACCGCGGTGTCGCCACCGGGCCGGCGGGCGGCGCGATCGCCTGCAGCGCCCTGAACAGGGCTTCGGCCGTGGCAGCGTCCGACGCCAGTGTCGAAGCGGGTTCGTCATCGTCCTCGAAGGCCGACACGAGCAGGCCGAGCACGAACAGCGACACGAAGAAGGCCCCCACCCACATCAGGCCGCGCTGTACGCGCTGGGTGAACGTGCGCCGTGGCACAGCGGCACCGTTGAGGTCGTCGCGCGGCGCGATGCCGTGGCCTCGCAGGTCGGACACGATTTTCGCGAGATCGGTGGCCCAGTCTTCTGTGCGCAGTTTCAGTCCGTGCGCGTCCTTCAGGAAGCGCAGCGGCTCGGGCAGTTCGGCGCCGGTCGGTGCCACCATGCCCTCGGTGAACAGCGGCACGATGAGCGCGCCGTGCTGGCGCGCGCTCAGCACCTCGTTGCGAATCGGGTCGTCCTCGTGGTCGATGCGCCGCCCGCCCTCGGGGTGCTGCATGCCCAGCAGGTCGGGCGTGAACAGGAGCAGCACCACCGGTTTGCCACCGAGCGCGGCCACGATGGCACTGCGCCACGCCGTGCCGCCGCGCAGGTCCTGCTTGTCGAAGAACACCTGGTCATCGCCGTAGAGCCGGCTCAGGTCCGCGCAGAGGCGGTCTGCGTCCTTCTTGCCGTCGGACGACCGGTAGCTGATGAAGATGCGGCTCATGGCCCCGCGGGGGCGCTGCCGGGCGGATCCAGGCGCCTTGCGTACTGGTGCAGCCGCCGCTGCAGTTCCTGCGCAGCCCTGGCATGCGCGCTGCCGCCAGAGACTTGCTGCGACAGCACGAAGTCGAGCTGATCGGCCACCGAGGCCCACATCCAGGGTGTGCCCGCGCGCCGGTGCAATTCCTCGTAGGCCGCCAGCAGTCCGGGCAGCTGCGTGTGCAGGTTGCGCGCGGCCAGCGCTTCGTACACGCCGAGTTCGGGCAGGCCCGCCACGCTCCAGAAGTCGGGGTCGTCGCGGCGTTTGCGCTCCAGGTTCTCGCGCACGCGCCGCAGGCGTTCGGCATCGAAGCCCGGCCAGCGCGGTGAGTTGCCGTGCGCCACGAGTTCGGCCGCGAGCAGGTTGAGCGCGGGGTAGAAGGCGTCGCTCAGGCCGGCCTGCAGCGCCAGGGCCTCGGCGCGGGCGTAGTGCTCTGCCATGCGGGCGGCGGCCTGTCGCCGGGCACCGTCCTGCCGCGCCAGGCCTTCGAGCAGGGCCAGGCGTTTGCAGGCCGAACCGAGCAGGCTTTCGCGTTCCACCGTGGGCGCCACGGCCACCAGTGCCTCCAGCGTGCGCAGCGCGTGCCCGATGTCGTCGCGGCCCAGCGCCAGCAGGGCTTCGAGCTGCGCGGGATCGGCTTGCGCGCGCCAGGCCACGTCGGCGCGTTCCCAGGCGTGGCGCGCCATCAGGTTGGCGAGTTGCTCGCTGGCCTTGACGGATGCACTGCCGTCGTTGGCGGCCACGGCGCGGCGGTACCACTGCAGCGCGTGCTCGATGTCGTGGGCCGCCGCACAGGCCACGCCAAAGGCCTCGGCCACCGCGCCCATGCCACCCCAGTCGGCCTCGAAGCGGGCTTGCAGGTAGCGGATCCGCTCGCGCTGGCCCTCTGGGGCAGCGCCCTGCGTCGCGCTTTGCACCGCCAGCGTCTCAAGCGCCAGCGCCAGCGCCACGGGCGAGGCGATGCCGGCATAGACCTGCGAAAGCGGGGCCGGGGTGCGGCGCCGGTCGGCCTCGTCGCGCTGCCAGACCCATTCCGGGTCGCCATAGCACTGGTAGGCGGCCCAGGTGTTGCCGCCGGGGTTTGCGGCGTAGGCCGCCACGCGTGCAGCCTGCACCGCGTCCATGAAGCGTTGACCCGAGAGCAACGCCTTGTAGAACGCGGCGGCAAACTGGTTGGCCGCGTCGTCTTCCACCGCCCAGCCGGCGGCCACGACACAGCGCACACCGACGCGGATGAGTTGCTTGGCCACCCCGGCGGCGAAGCGCGCGCGGTCGTAGCCGTGCCGCAGCAGCTTGCCGGGATCGGCCGCGAGGTGGCAGCAGTTGAGGAACACCAGCTCGGGCACGACGCGCATGGCCTGCACCTCGCGCGGTCCCAGGAAGGTGTTGTCGCTGAGCACGACGCCGCGCAGCAGTGGCGGCAGGCCGGGTCGCTCCAGCTCGGGTTCGCCGTGGCCGGCGATGTGCACGATGCGGTAGCGCCGGGCGAGCAGGGCGGTGGTGACGGCGGCCGCGTCCGGCCCCAGGCCTTCGTCGGGTGCGATCAGCGCGTTGATGCGCTCGCCGTCGAGCACCGCGCGCAGCGCGTCGCGCACCGCCTCGGCCTCGGCGCGGGCCGCTGGCAGCGGCGGGTAGAGCGCCGGATCGCAGCGCGGCTCGCCGATCACCAGCACCGCGTCCTCCCGCCGGGCGTCGCTGACCTGGCTGCGGAACTCCACCGTGCGCAGGCGGCGCAGCAGCTTGTTGCGGATGGCCCAGGGCGCCCGCGGTCCACCGCGTCCGTCGTGCGGCGCGTCCAGCAGCTCCCAGGGAATGGCGGCGGTGCCGTCGTCGAGTTCGAGCAGCAGTTCGCTGGTGTCGCCCAGACTGGCCTCCATCTCCACCGGCACCAGCAGCTGGAACAGGGTGCGCCCGATCTGCGGGTCCCGGTTGGCGTCATTCGAGGCGCGGCGCACCAGTTCGCCGACCAGCTGGGCCTGCGTGGCCTGCGCGCGCACCTCGGCGCGCGCGCGCTGCGTGTCCAGCGTGTAGACGATGCTGGGTTCTCCGGCCTCGTCGGTTTCGGTGACGGCGCTGATGAAGTCGTAGGCGGTGCCGCGGTAGCCGCTGTCGAGCGGGCGGCGCAGCGCACCGATGCCCGAGACGACGGTGGGCGTGAGCGCGAAGTGTTCGGGTGCGGCCTGCGCGAGCAGTCGCAGGGCGCTCCAGGCCTCGGTGGCACGGCTCAGGTAGAGCTCGATCAGGCGCAGGTGGCCCACTTGGGGCCAGCCACCGGCCGCGAGCTTCTGGTTGGCTTCGCGCACGCCCTGCGCCACGGCCTGCGCCGAGGCCGTCACGCTGATGCCGCTGCCACCGCTGCCGATGAGCGTGGCGGCCAGCTCGAACCGGGCCGTGCCCTGGCCCGGCGTCTCGGCCACCCGCTGGGCCCAGGCCAGCGTGGCCTGGCGCACGGTCGCCGTGAGGGAGAGGCTGCGCAGCTTGCCTTCCTCGCCCAGGCCGGCCACGACCACGTGCGGCGGCCTGGGCAGGGCCAGCGGGCTGTCGGGATCCTGCCGGTTGTTGGTGAAGATCTGGTGCGTGCCGGGTGCCTCGGGGTACAGGCCGGCGGTCAGCGAGGCCGACATGGCGCCACCGATGAAGTGGTCCACCACGCCTTCGGTGCCCGTGAGCGCGGAGGCGACGTAATGGCCCACCAGCAGGGGATGGCTGATGAACTTGAGGTTGCCGTTGTGCACGCTGATGCGCAGGGCGCTGTGTGTGGGTGCGTCCCCGGTCGGGATTTCCTCAGGGAGCCCGAACAGTTCGGCCGCGTCGGCTGGGGGTTCGCCGGGCAGCCCGCGCTGGCGCGATGGCCGGCTGCGCACCAGCGCAGGCGCCTCGGCACGTGCTCCAGCGCCGCGCGTGGCGGGCGTCTCGGCCACCATGGGCAACCGCTGCGTGTCACCGTGCTGCAGCAGTTCGAGGTAGGCCTCGAAGGCCTGCTCTGCGTCGGGCAGGTCGCCGTGCGAGCAGTCGACCTTCCAGGCGCGCACACCTGGCAGCAGGGCGCTGGAGAGCGTGACCCGCCCGTCGCCGCCCTCGGGCTGGTTCAGGTAGACCAGGCCCTCGCGCGCATCGAACTCGAAACCCGCCGGGGTGGACCGCGCATGGCCCACCACCATCACCAGCCGGTCGCGGAAAGCGGCCAGGGCCTCGTCGCGCTGGCGATCGAGCCGCTGGCGCAGCGCGATGGCGCGGTCGAGCACGGCCTGCGAGGGAATGCCCCAGCGGTAGATGGCCTGCTGGCCCTCCGCGCCGTGCCAGAAGTTGGCCTGTTCCAGCGCCTGCGCGTCCTGATCGGCCAGCGCCTGCCAGCGTGAGCTCTGGCCCAGGCCCGTGGCCGGGTCGAGCAGACCGGCCTGCAACTGGATCAGGCCCGGCATGGCCGCCATCAGGCTGCGCGCCTTGTGGTCCTGGAACGGCAGTCCGAACGACGAGAGCGCGTTGCCCATGCGGTCGTCGCCCGTGAGCACCTGCATGGGCGCATAGGAGCCCCCATTGGGCGTGCCCAGCATCAGCAGGCGCGAACCCGGGCGTTCCAGCCAGCGCTGCCACACGTCGGGGCGTTCGAGCTGCACCGTTCGCGCGACCACACCGCCCATGGAGTGCGCCAGCAGGTGCACCGGCTGGCCGGTGGTGGCGCGCGCGCTCAGGGCCTGGTCGATCACGCCGGCCAGGCGCCCCGCTTCTTCTTCGATCGGGCGGCGCCAGTCAAAGGAGAACTCGATCACCTGGTGCGTGGCCGCGAGGAATTCGGCCAGGTCGTCGTAGACCATGCCGATCGGGCCATCGGGCTGCACGTTGCTGGCGCCCTCCCGGTAGGTCAGCCGGCTCAGCCCGCCGAGGATGCGCATGCTCAGCCAGATCCGCTTGCCGTCGACGCTGAGGTGGCTGCCGAGAATGCCGGGCAACAGGATCACAGCAGGCCGGTCGGCCGCCGGTGCCCCGGTGTCTCCGCGCAGGCGGCCGCGAAGGCCGTCGCTGGTGCTGCCGGCCCAGGACATCGGGCCGATGGGGCGGAAGCCCGCAGGCGATTCCTCCAGCAGCGCGCTGCAGATGGCCTCGGCCGTGCGCGGATGGCTGAAGTAGGCAAAGTGCGTGACCTTGCCGCCGCGCTCGAGCACGAAGGTGGCTGCCGCATGCCCGCCGGCCGGCGCGCGCGGCGTGCCGCCGTACATGGAGCGGGTCTGCACCACGAGGTCGTTGTCGGTCCAGTAGAACGCGTCGGCCAGCAGGGTCTTGACCCAGGACATGATGGAGTCGCCCTGGATGTCGCCCGCCACCACGCGCAGTTGCCCCGGCAGTGGGCCGCCGCCTTCGCCCTCGCTTGCATGCAGCCACTGCACCAGCGGGCTTTGCGGCGTCATCGCCTCCAGCCCGGGCAGCAGCGCCGGGTCGGTGCGCTGGCTGGCGACCTCGGCGATGAAGTCGAGCAGCAGCGGCGCCACCGGAATGGCCGCGAGTTCGAGCGACCACTTGAGCACCGACACATAGGCGTCGAGCCGCTTCGAGGCCAGTAGCGTGCCGCGCGCCGGGCAGGCCACGCGCACCACCCGTTCGATGCGGATGTCGCGCCCCTTGAGCTCGGCGGCCAGCTCGCGCAGTGCCCTCAGCTGCGCCCGCTGCGCCGGGGCTTTGAACGGCGCGAGCGCGTGCTCGGTCAGTTCGGGCCGTGCGCACACCCGCGCCAGCACCTCGGCCACCAGGCCGCCGCGCGAGTGGGTCAGCAGGTGCACGCGCGCGCCATCGGGCAGGGTCCTGGCGAGCATGAGCGCGTTGTCGATCGGGCTGGCCAGCAAGGTAGGGTGGTCGCAGCCATAGACGCGCCCGCCGTAGTGCGCGAACAGTTCGCGCACCTTGTGCGGGTGCTCCTGCCACAGCTTGCCGAAGGTGCCCTGCGTGTTGGAGAAGGTGCCGTGCAGCAACACCAGCACAGGGTCTCCGCGCTGTCCGGGCAGGGGAATCCGCTGCAGTTTCGGTTGCCCCTTGAGCGGCGCGGCAAAGGCCTCGGCCGGCAGACGGTACACGCCCGGGTCGACCTGGCCGTCCACGCGCGCGCCGATCTTCGCGGCCGTGAGCCGCGCCGCCGGTTCCTTGAGCAGTCCGGTGACGACTTCGATGGCCGAGAGCAGCACTTCGCCCATGCGCCCGCGCGGCGCGCCGCGCGAGACCGCGCCGGCCTGCTCCAGGCCTTGCCAGGTGAGTTGCGCGGGCACGCTCACCTCATCAGGCAGCGCCGCACCGCCGCGCGAGCGGCTGGTGGCGGCACTGCGCGTGAGGCCCGACTGCGCCAGCATCAGGTCGCGCGCGGTTTCCGGGTGCAGCATCAGCGAGGGGCCGTTGCTGATGTGCAGCACCACGGCGTCGAGGCCGGGGCGCGCGCTCACGTGCACGGCGTCGCTGGTGCCCCGCAGTGCGCCCACGCTGACGCGCTGCGTGACAGTGGGCCGGCCACCGAACGAGGATGTGGCGTCGGCGATGCCGCTGGCACCGCGCGTGGCGGGTGCCACCGGCTGCGGCTGGCCGCGCACGATGAAGGTGATGGGTGCGTTCATGCGCGGGCCTCTTTCGCCGTGCTCTTGCGCGCCGGCCGCAGTGTGGCCGTGGTGGTCGCGGCCCGCTGACGCGGTGCGGGCACCAGAGCGCGCTGGCTGCGCGAGAGCGGGGGAGCCCCGGCGCCGGCTCGCGTGGCCGGCAGGCGGACAACGAAGTCGTTGCAGACCCAGCCTTCCAGGTCGGTGGCGCCGACCACGGCGACCCGGCTCCAGCGGTCTCGCGGTTCGAGCAGCACGAGTTCGGCGCCGCGCCGCAATGCCGGCGCGACCTTGGGATGTTCCGCGCCCGGCCCGCTGCGGATGTTCAGGCTGCTGGCGTTGACGAGCAGGCGCGGCATCACATCGGCACCTCGCCCCAGGGCGCGGCTGCGCACGGCAGCCAGCGGGAACGCAGGGCCCGGATCGACCTTGCGCCCGCGCGCCACGTCCTCGTGGCCGAGCACGTCCTCCAGGCCGTAGTGCGCCACCAGCAGTTCACACAGTTCGAGCGCGCGGCCGATCTGCGCCTCGGTGAATCCGTGCCAGGGCCGCGGGCCGCCGCCATGGCGGTGCTCGGCGACATGGACTTCGTCTGCGGGGCAGGTCTTGCCGAACCAGGACACATAGCGCTCGCCCTCGAGATGCAGCAGGCCGGCGTTGTCCATCTCGATGCCGATGGCGTGGTGGTTGAGGCCGTCGAAGCCGCCCCACTGGCTGGCACCCGCATGCCAGGTCACGGCGTTGAAGGCGGCCAGTTGCACGATGCGCCCGTCGCGCCCTAGCACGAGGTGGGCCGAGGCATTGCCCTGGGGCTTCTTCGTGCACAGCGACTCGACCGAGCTCTCCAGGTTGCGCCCGGCCGTGTAGTGGAGCAGCACGAAGCGGGGCTTGAGCGCGCCGCCGACGTTGGGCGTCTGGCGAAAGCTCACGTCGGGGCCGGTGAGGCGGTGGTTCTGGATGCCGAGCATGAAACCCTCTCTTGACAGCAATGCGGAGACGGGACCGAAGGCGAACGGCGTTCAGACCGAGAAGGGCTGCTGCTTGAGGAACGCCGCAGCGGGTCCGAGCGTGAACAGGTTGGGCGACTGCGTGGGCGGCAGGCCGGCGCGCACGCGCGCATGCAGGCTCGCGTAACTGCCCTTGAAGCTGCCGTTGTTCCACACACCGAGCAGTTGCTCGGTGAAGGCGCCGTTGTGGTTGCCGTCCATCGAGAACTGGTTGTCCTGGCAGCCCGAGATCAGGATCACCGCCGGATGGAATTCCTTGACGATCGCGGTGAGCCGGGGGCTCACGGTGACGTTGGCCAGCGCGGTGTCGGGGTCGTCCACCGCGCCACCGGCGGCTTTGGCCACGTCGGCCTGCAACTTGTCATAGAAGGCCTTGTGCTCGGCATAGACGCGCAGTCCCACGGCACGGGGCATGATGCGCGGGCGCTGTTCGGGCGTACCCGGCGCGGGGCGCGCGGCGCGCACCACGGTGCCACTGTGGCAGCTGTCGGAGAGCACGAGGACGCGCACGCCGGCCTTGAAAAGGCTGAGTTCGTAATAGAGCTCGTCGTCGATCAGCTGGCCGTCGAACAGGCACCAGGTTTCGTCGAGCTTGTCGGGCTCCTCGCCGCTGACGTCAGGCACCTGGCCACCGTGGCCCGAGTAGCTCATGAAGAACAGGTCGCCTGCGCCCAGGGCCCTGGCCGCCTTGCGCAGGGCCGCGAGCACGCTGGCGCGCGTGGCTTTCCTCGTCAGCAGAACGGTGCTCTTCATCCCGGCGGACTTCGAGATCGCCGCCATGTCGTGAGCGTCGAACTCACATGCCGCCAGCGGGCCGGTCCAGCCGGCGTAGTGGGCCGCGCTGACCTCGTTGATGCCGATGTGCAGTGCATGGGCCTGGGGTCTGCGCGTCGACGCGGTGCTTGCCTTGCGGGTCATGGATCCCCCGGGTGAAAGCTTCCAGATGTGAGATTCGTCACAAATTCTGGATGCTTCGTTGGGTGCGCGCAAACCGCAATGTGTAAGTGATTGTCAGTAATTGAGTGCCGCCCGCGCGGCAGCTTGTGCGTGATCGGAAGGCGGCATGGTTGGTCGCCGCTGTCGCAAGGAATTCCAGTGCATCCCTCCAATCCCTTCGACGCTCTCGATTTGAAAGCTGCGCGTCAGCTTCGCGGCTTTCTTCTAGGGGCATTCCCTAGCTTTGGGAAGAAAGGCCGTGACGCGCAATTTTTCTGTAAGCAAGCGCAAACAAAGTCCGCCGCGTAGTGCCTCGGGCCGTGTGTTCGTGGCGTGCACAAGTGTGGCGGCCCATGCCGTCCGATCGACAGGCATCACTTCTTCAGGAGATGACTTTTATGAATAGCGACAGCAACGCAAGGGCCTACTGGTCTGCCACGCTGGGCCTGCTGACCAAGGTTTTGGTCATCTGGTTCCTGGTGTCCTACGGAGCGGGCATCCTGTTCGCTCCGCTGCTCAACGGCATCACGCTGGGCGGCTATCCCCTGGGCTTCTGGTTCGCCCAGCAAGGCTCCATCTATGTGTTCATCGCGCTGATCTTCTGGTACGCCCGCAAGATGAGCCAGATCGACCGCCGGTTCGACGTGCACGAAGACTGATCAACAGGACATTCCCATGGATCTCCAAACCACCACCTACCTCTTTGTCGGGGCCAGCTTCGCGCTGTACCTGGGCATCGCCTTCTGGGCACGCGCGGGCAGCACGTCCGAGTTCTATGTCGCCGGCGGCGGGGTGCACCCCATCACCAACGGCATGGCCACCGCTGCGGACTGGATGTCCGCTGCGTCCTTCATCTCCATGGCCGGCCTGATCTCCAACATGGGCTACGGCGGCGCCGTGTTCCTGATGGGATGGACCGGCGGCTACGTGCTGCTGGCCATGCTGCTCGCACCGTACCTGCGCAAGTTCGGCAAGTTCACGGTGCCCGAGTTCATCGGTGACCGGTTCTACTCGAAGACGGCGCGCAACGTGGCCGTGCTGTGCCTGCTGGTTGCTTCGCTGACCTACATCATTGGCCAGATGACGGGCGTGGGCGTGACCTTCGCGCGCTTCCTGGGCGTGAGCAGCGCGCAAGGCATCTACATCGGCATGGCCATCGTGTTCGCCTACGCGGTGTTCGGCGGCATGAAGGGCATCACCTACACGCAGGTGGCGCAGTACATCGTGCTGATCCTGGCCTACCTGGTGCCGGCTTTCTTCATCTCGTTGAACCTGACCGGCAACTTCCTGCCGCAGCTGGGCCTGGGCTCGGACATGGCGGGTACCGACGTGTCGCTGCTGAGCAAGCTCGATCAGGTGGTGACCGACCTGGGCTTTGGCCAGTACACCACCACTGCTGCGGGTTCGACGCTGAACATGTTCTTCTACACCGTGTCGCTGATGATCGGCACGGCCGGCCTGCCGCACGTGATCGTGCGGTTCTTCACCGTGCCCAAAGTGTCCGATGCTCGCCTGTCCGCCGGCTGGGCGCTGGTCTTCATCGCCCTGCTGTACACCACGGCTCCCGCCGTGGGTGCCATGGCCAAGCTCAACCTGCATGGCACGGTCAACGCTGCTGTCGGCCTGACCAAGGACGAAGACGGCCGCATTTCCGTCAATTCGGACGCGGTCAAGGCCAATGGCGATCTGTACGCCACCGAAGCCAGTCTGGTGTACGAGAAGCGTCCTGAGTGGATGAAGCGCTGGGAGAAGACCGGCCTTCTCAAGTGGGAAGACAAGAACGGCGATGGCCGCATCCAGTACTACAACGACAAGACCAAGAGCGATGTCGTCAAGGGCAAGGCCGAAGCTGCGGGCTGGAAGGGCAACGAGCTGACCGTGAACGCCGACATCATCGTGCTGGCCAACCCGGAGATCGCGCTGCTGCCCAACTGGGTGATCGCGCTGGTGGCCGCCGGTGGCCTGGCCGCCGCGCTGTCCACTGCCGCGGGTCTGCTGCTGGCGATTTCGTCGGCGGTCTCGCACGACCTGATCAAGGGCGCCATCAAGCCCGACATCAGCGAGAAGGGTGAGCTCATGGCGGGCAAGATTGCCATGGCCGTGGCCATCTTCGTGGCGGGCTGGCTGGGCTTGAATCCACCGGGTTTCGCGGCGGGTACCGTGGCGCTGGCCTTCGGTATCGCAGCTTCCACGATCTTCCCGGCGCTGATGATGGGCATTTTCAGCCGCACCATGAGCGACAAGGGCGCCGTGGCCGGCATGCTCGCAGGCCTGTTCGTGACGCTGTTCTACGTGTTTGCGCACAAGGGCATCTTCTTCATCAAGGGCACCGAGTACCTTGACGTGGTGGGCGGCGCCAACGGCTTCTTCACCATCACCCCCGAGGCCTTCGGCACCGTGGGCGCGATCGTCAACTTCGCGGTAGCCTTCCTGGTGAACAAGATGTCGGCCCCAGCGCCGAAACACATCCAGGAGCTGGTGGAGTCGGTGCGCGTGCCCCGAGGCGCGGGTGCCGCCACCGGCCACTGAGCCACTGAGCGCCGATCAGACCGGCAACGGTCGGGTCGGCACCTGATGCGAAACCCCGTTGGCTTGCTGACGGGGTTTCGCGCTTCTGGCCGCCGCTGGAGGACAATCCGGCGTGAGGAACACCACACCATGCAACTGCCCAGCGTCTTCATTTTCAACTGGATCTTCCTGCTCGCCCTGTTCCCCGTGGCGTTCTTCTGGCTGCGCCGTGCCTGGCGCATTGGTGTCAGGCGCGACTTCTCCGAGGTCGCACTCAAGAAGGGTTTTCCTCCGCCCGATGCCGAGCGCTACGCGCCCTACGAGATGGTCTTCAACCTGATCGGGGGAGTGGTGATGGTGGGCTTGCTCGTGGCAGTGCTGGGCTTTCAGGCCCTGGCCTCCGACCAGTGGATCGCCGTGGCCGGCGTGACGCTGTGGCTCAAGCTGTTTGCTTCGTTTGCCCTGAGCCGTCAGGCGCACGGCATCGGCAAGAAGAAGTCCGCACCGGAGCGCTGAGCCGCGCCGTGCAGGGCCTTGCGCGAGCGGTCAGTACTCCAGGCGCTCGGGCCGGATTTCCTGCAGGATGGTGGTGGCGATCTCCTCGATCGACTTGGTCGTGGTCGAGAGCCAGCGAATGCCCTCGCGCCGCATCATGGCCTCGGCCTCGCTCACCTCCATGCGGCAGTTGTCCAGGTTGGCGTAGCGCGAGTTGGGCCGGCGTTCGTTGCGGATCTCGCTCAGGCGCTCGGGCGCGATCGTCAGTCCGAAGATCTTCTTGCGGTGCGGCACCAGCGCCGGCGGCAGCTTGCGGCGCTCGAAGTCCTCCGGAATCAATGGGTAGTTCGAGGCCTTCAGGCCGTACTGCATCGCCAGGTAGAGCGAGGTGGGCGTCTTGCCGCTGCGGCTCACGCCGACCAGGATCACGTCCGAACCCTCCAGGTCCTTGTGGCTCTGGCCGTCATCGTGCGCCAGCGAGAAGTTGATGGCTTCGATGCGGTCGTTGTACGCCTTGCTCTTGGATGCGTCCGAGAATCGGCCGACGCGGTGGTTGGACTTGATGCCCAGTTCGTGTTCCAGCGGTGCAACGAAGGTGCCGAACATGTCGAGCATCATGCCCCGGCAGTGTTCGCGGAAGACGGAGAGCACATCCATGTTGACCACGGTGGTGAACACCAGCGGGCGCTGGCCCTCGAGTTCGGCCGTGTGGTTGATTTGGCGCACCGCCTGGTGGGCCTTGTCCACGCTGTCCAGAAACGGCAGGCGCACACGGCGCACGGTTGCCTCGAACTGGGCGAGGATGGCGTTGCCGAAGGTTTCGGCGGTGATGCCGGTGCCGTCCGAGATGAAGAAGGCCGTTCTGTTGGGCATGAGGCCGCGTCCTTACAATGCTGGGTGTTGTGCCGGGGCCATTATCAGTCGCCGGCCCCCGCATCTGCTTCCCTGCCCGGTGCCAGACCCACAACAGAACAACAGGTCGCCCGCTGGCGCATGGAACCCCCGGTTTTTCAACCTTAGGAGCTTTCCCATGTCCCAGCTGTTTGGAGCGACCGATCTTGTCGTGCCGTTCGAGAAATTGCGAATGAGCGACGTCGAGGCCGTCGGCGGCAAGAATGCCAGCCTCGGCGAGATGATTTCGCAACTGCCCACCGGTGTGAAGGTGCCCACGGGCTTTGCCACGACGGCCCACGCGTTTCGCGAGTTCCTGCAACACGACGGCCTGACCGCACGCATCAACGCCCGCCTGGACGCGCTCGACACCGAGGACGTGCGCGCCCTGGCCGAGGCCGGTGCCGAGATCCGCGCCATGGTGGAAAACCAGCCGTTCCCGGCCGACCTGGAGCAGGCGATCCGCGACGAGTTCGCGAAACTGAGCGCCGGCAACCCCAAGGCTTCGTTCGCGGTGCGTTCGTCCGCCACGGCGGAAGACCTGCCCGACGCCTCGTTCGCCGGCCAGCAGGAGACCTTCCTCAACGTGGTCGGCATCGAGGACGTGCTGCACAAGATGAAGGAGGTGTTCGCCAGCCTCTACAACGACCGCGCCATCAGCTACCGGGTGCACAAGGGCTTTGCCCATGCCGACGTGGCGCTCTCGGCCGGCGTGCAGCGCATGGTGCGCTCCGACCTGGGTGCCGCCGGCGTGATGTTCACCATCGACACCGAGAGCGGGTTCGAGGACGTGGTCTTCATCACCAGCAGCTACGGCCTGGGCGAGACGGTGGTGCAGGGCGCGGTGAACCCCGACGAGTTCTACGTGCACAAGCCCATGCTCAAGGCGGGCAAGCGCGCGCTGATTCGCCGCAACCTGGGCAGCAAGCTCATCCAGATGGTGTTCAGTACGCCAGACGAGAAGGCCAGCAGTGGAAAGCTGGTCAAGACGGTGGATGTGGCGGTCGAGCAGCGCAACCGCTACAGCCTGAGCGACGCCGACGTCGAGCAACTCGCGAAGTACGCGCTGGTGATCGAGGAACACTACGGCCGCCCGATGGACATCGAATGGGGCAAGGACGGCACCGACGGCCAGCTCTACATTCTTCAGGCACGCCCCGAGACGGTGAAGAGCCAGAGCGCGGGCAAGACCGAGGTGCGCTACAAGCTCAAGGGCAAGGGCGCGGTGCTGGCCAGCGGTCGCGCCATCGGGCAGAAGGTGGGCACCGGCCCGGTGCGCCTGGTGCACAACATCAGCGAGATGGACAAGGTGCAACCCGGCGACGTGCTGGTGACCGACATGACCGACCCGAACTGGGAGCCGGTGATGAAGCGCGCCAGCGCCATCGTGACCAACCGCGGCGGGCGCACCTGCCACGCGGCCATCATCGCGCGCGAACTCGGCATTCCGGCCGTGGTGGGCTGCGGTGATGCCACCGACCTGCTCAAGGACGGCACCCTGGTCACCGTCAGCTGCGCCGAAGGCGACACCGGCAACATATACGACGGCGTGCTCGAGACCGAGATCACCGAGGTGCAGCGCGGCGACATGCCGGCGCTGGACGTGAAGATCATGATGAACGTGGGCAACCCGCAACTGGCCTTCGACTTCGCGCAGATCCCCAACAGCGGCGTGGGCCTGGCGCGGCTGGAATTCATCATCAACAACAACATCGGCGTGCACCCCAAGGCCATCCTGGACTACCCGCAGATCGACGCCGACCTGAAGAAGGCGGTGGAGTCGGTGGCCCGCGGCCACGCCTCGCCGCGAGCCTTCTATGTGGACAAGGTCGCCGAGGGCGTGGCCACCATCGCCGCGGCCTTCTGGCCCAAGCCGGTGATCGTTCGCCTGTCCGATTTCAAGAGCAACGAGTACCGCAAGCTGGTGGGTGGCTCGCGCTACGAGCCCGAGGAAGAGAACCCGATGCTGGGCTTTCGTGGCGCCGCGCGCTACATCAGCGAGGACTTCCGCGAGGCCTTCGCCATGGAGTGCGAGGCGCTCAAGCGCGTGCGCGAGGACATGGGCCTGACCAACGTGCAGGTGATGGTGCCTTTCGTGCGCACGCTCGCGCAGGCCGAGCGCGTCACGCAATTGCTGGCCGACAAGGGCTTGAAGCGTGGCGAGAACGAACTCAAGGTCATCATGATGTGCGAGATCCCGAGCAACGCGGTGCTCGCCCGTGACTTCCTGCGGTTCTTCGACGGCTTCTCCATCGGCTCGAACGACCTGACCCAGCTCACCCTGGGTCTGGACCGCGACTCCGGCCTGGAACTGCTCGCGCACGATTTCGACGAGCGCGACCCGGCCGTCAAGGCCTTGCTGCAGATGGCCATCAGCGCCTGCAAGGCCGAGGGCAAGTACGTCGGCATCTGCGGCCAGGGCCCCAGCGACCACCCCGACTTCGCCCAGTGGCTGCGCGACGAGGGCATCAGCTCGATCTCGCTGAACCCGGACTCCGTGGTCGACACCTGGCAACTGTTGTCGACGAACCCGGTGTAGGTTCCGGTTTCCCTCGATGGCAATGAAGGCGGCAGGGCGAAAGGCCTGCCGCCTTTTTTCATGTGCACCCGCAACAGGGGCAGGCGAGGGGGCTGGGGCACAATCGACCGAAGCGTGGGTGACCGCCCGGCCCACGCTGTCGAGGAGACCCGCATGTTTCAAGGCCTTGCTGCTCAACGTCTGGTGGCCCTGTTCTTTGCCGGCTGGGCCCTGTTCAACTTTCCGCTGCTGGCACTGTGGGACCACGATGTCACCTTGTGGGGGCTGCCGCTGTTTCCGCTCGCGCTGTTCGTGGTGTGGGCCGCGCTGATCGCTGCGCTGGCCTGGGTGGCCGAGCGCGGCATCGACGCCGAGCGGACCGACTGAGCAACCGAGCCGCCGACCATGCTGTCCGCCCCACTGGTCATCGGCGTTTCCTTCGCCTACCTGCTGCTGTTGTTCGCGGTGGCCTACTGGGCCGATCTGCGCGCCCTGCAGGGGCGTTCGGTGATAGCCAGCCCCTGGGTGTATGCTCTGTCGCTGGCGGTGTACTGCACCGCCTGGACCTACTTCGGCAGCGTCGGCCGCGCGGCCACGTCGGGCGTGTGGTTCCTGCCGATCTACCTGGGTCCGATGCTGGCCATGATCCTGGCCTGGATGGTGGTGCGCAAGATGATCCGCATCGCCAAGACCTGGCGCATCACCTCCATCGCCGACTTCATCGCCAGCCGCTACGGCAAGAGCCAGTTGCTGGCCGGGCTGGTGACGCTGATCACGGTGGTGGGCATCGTGCCCTACATCGCGTTGCAGCTCAAGGCGATCGCCAGCGGCTACGCGGTGCTGACCTCGCCGCTGGGCCAGCCGGCGGTGCAAAGCGCGGACTGGTGGAGCGACAGCACGCTCTACGTGGCCATTGCGCTGGCGGGCTTCACGATCGTTTTCGGCGCGCGCCACCTCGACAGCACCGAGCGCCACGAGGGCATGGTGGCGGCGATCGCGTTCGAATCGGTGGTCAAGCTGGTGGCGTTTCTCGCGGTCGGCCTGTTCGTGAGCTTCGGCCTGTTCGGCAGCCCGGCTGAACTGTTCGAGCGTGCCCGCGAGATCGAGGCACTGCGCCTCCTGCTGCAGTTCGACCAGGGCCAGCCGTTTGCCTACGCCCAGTGGCTGGGGCTCACCTTGCTGGCCATGCTGTCGGTGATCTTCCTGCCACGCCAGTTCCAGATGATGGTGGTGGAGAACGTCGACGAGCAGCACTTGCGACGCGCGGTCTGGGCGTTCCCGCTGTACCTGCTGCTGATCAACCTGTTCGTGCTGCCGATCGCCGTCGGTGGCCTGTTGCACTTCGGCGCCGGCCGCATGGACCCGGAGACCTTCGTGCTCTCGCTGCCGCTGTCGCAAGGCTGGTACGCGCTGGCGCTGTTTGCATTTGTTGGCGGGCTCTCGGCCGCCACCGGCATGGTGATCGTCGAGGCCATCGCGGTGTCCACCATGGTCTGCAACGACCTGGTGATGCCGCTGCTGCTGCGCATGCACCGCTTCGGCGCGCGCGCCAGCGGCGACCTGACGGGCCTGCTGTTGTTGATCCGGCGGCTGGCGATCCTGGGCATCCTGTTGCTGGGCTACCTGTATTTCCACCTCGCGGGCGAAGCGTATGCGCTGGTGAGCATCGGTCTCATCAGCTTCGCGGCGGTGGCGCAGTTCGCGCCCGCCCTGCTCGGCGGCATGTACTGGAAGGGCGGCACGCGGGGCGGGGCGCTGACCGGTCTGCTGCTGGGGTTCGGCTTCTGGGCCTACACCCTCATGCTGCCCTCGCTGGCCAAGTCGGGCTGGCTGCCCGGTGGCTTCCTGGAATTCGGCCCCTGGGGGCAGGCCTGGCTGATGCCCGAGGCTTTCCTCGGCCTCAAGGGCCTGGACAACCTCACGCACTCGCTGTTCTGGAGCCTGCTGGCCAACATCGCCGGCTATGTGGGCGTGTCCCTGTGGCGCCCGCCGTCGGCGCGCGAGACCAGCCAGGCCTTGTTGTTCGTCGATGTGTTCCACCGCACTGCGGGGACGCGGCCGGTGTTCTGGCAGGGCAAGGCCCAGGTGTCGGCCCTGCTGCCGCTGGTCGGGCGGTTCCTGGGCGTCGACACGGCCCAGCGCCTGTTCACCGACTACGCGCGCCTGGTGGGGGTCGGGCGCATCGATCAGATTCCGGCCGACGCGCGCCTGGTGCATTTCGTCGAGACCCAGCTGGCCGGCGCCATCGGCAGCGCTTCGGCGCGCGTGATGGTCTCGTCGGTGGTGGAGGAGGAGGCGCTCGATCTGGATGACGTGATGCGCATCCTGGACGAAGCCTCGCAACTGCGTGCCTATTCGCATGCGCTGGAAGACAAGTCGCGTTCGCTGGAACGGGCGACGGCCGAACTGCGCACGGCCAATGAGCAACTCAAGAGCCTGGACCGGCTCAAGGACGACTTCATGTCCTCGGTGACCCACGAACTGCGCACACCCTTGACATCGATCAGGGCGCTGGCCGAACTCATGCGCGACGATGCGAACATGGACACTGTGCAGCGTCAGCAGTTTGTCGGCATCATCGTGGCCGAGACCGAGCGCCTGAGCCGGCTGGTCAACCAGGTGCTGGACATGGCCAAGATCGAAGCCGGCCATGCCGAGTGGCACACGACCACGCTGGACATTCGCGAACTGCTCGAACAGGCGGCTCGCACGATGGAGGAAACCTGCCGCGAGCGGGGCGTGGAGCTGGAGCGCGTGTTGCCCGCGCGGGTGCGCCCGATCCGTGCCGACGCGGACCGGCTCACGCAGGTGGTTTTGAACCTGCTGTCGAACGCCGCAAAATACGCCCCTCGGGACACCGGGCACGTTGTGCTGAAGCTGGAGGAGACCGAAGAAGGCGTGGAGGTGCAGGTGCAGGACAACGGGCCTGGCATTCCGCTGGAACAGCAGGACATGGTGTTCGAGCGGTTTCGGCAGGTGGAGGGTGATGCCCATTACCGGCCAGGGGGCACCGGCCTGGGACTGCCGATCAGCCGCCAGATCGTGGCCCATTTTGGTGGACGCATGTGGCTGCATTCCACGCCTGGCCAGGGCGCCACGTTCGGCTTCTTCCTGCCACGTCCGCCGGCCTCGGCCATCTGACCACGGAGACATCGCATGGGCCAAAAAATCCTGATTGCCGACGACGAACCGAACATCCTGATCTCGCTGGAGTTCCTCATGAAACGCGAGGGTTTCGAGGTGGTGCTCGCGCGCGACGGCCAGGAGGCCATCGATGCCATCCTGCGCGAGCGCCCGGCGCTGGTGCTGCTGGACGTGATGATGCCGGTCAAGACCGGCTTCGACGTCTGCTGCGAGGTGCGCGCCAACGACGCGCTGCAGGACACGCGCATCGTGATGCTCACCGCCAAGGGGCGCGACACCGACGTGGCCAAAGGGCTGGCCCTGGGTGCCAACGCCTACATGACCAAGCCGTTCTCCACCCGTGAGCTGGTGGACAAGGTGCACGAGATGCTGGGGCAGGAAAGCGGATGACCGTGACGTGCCAACCGGGGCGGGTTCGATGAGCCGTCGTCGCCCCATCGACCGACGCTGGCCCGCGGGAGCGATCGTGCTGTGCGCGGGGGTGGCGCTGTGGCTGGCTCTCACCGCGGTGGTTCTTTGGGCCACGCTGGACGTGCCACAACGCGCCCAGGTGGCGTCGCTGCTGGGGTCGCGCGTACCCTTGCTCGTGCTCATGGGCCTGGTGCTCGCGGCGGGTGCGACCATGGCCGTTCGCGCCTTGCTGGCGCACTTTGTGGAGCCGGCGGCACAGTTGGTCGAGCAGGGGCGGGTGCTGGCCAGTGCCGAGGTCGAGCGCGAGTTGCCGGTGCGGGGCAGTGCCGAAACACGGGCGCTCACCGATCTGGTCAACCGCCTTGTGGCGCAGCGCGCCTTGCTGCGTCGCGACATGGACGCGCGCGTGCGGGACACCAGCCGGGACATCGAGCAGGAAAAGAGCCGCCTGGCCGCGCTGATGGCCGAGCTCACGCAGAGCGTGGTGGTGTGCAACCTGGACGGGCGTGTGTTGCTGTACAACCAGCGCGCGCGCCAGCAATTCCAGGCGCTCTCGCAAACCTCGGGCGTGGGCGGCGGCGCGGAGTTGCTCGGCCTGGGGCGTTCCATCTACACGGTGTTCGACCGCAAGCTGGTGGCGCATGCGCTTGAGAACATCCAGCAGCGCATGCTGCGCGGCATCGGGCAGCCCTCTGCCCAGTTCGTCACCACGACCGCCACCGGGCAGCTGCTGCGTGTGCAGATGGCACCCGTTCGATCGCCCCAGGCGATGAGCCTGCCCGATACCGCCGAACTGGTGGCCGACCGCGCCGAGCTCAGCGGTTTCGTGCTGATGCTGGACAACATCACCCGCGATTACGAGCAGGCTTCCCACCGCGACCACGCGCTGCACGCATTGACCGAAGGCAGCCGGTCCGCGCTGGCCAACATGCAGGCAGCGCTCGATGTGCTCGACCTTCCGGATCTGGAAGTGTCGGCGCGCGAGCGTTTTCTCGGCGTGATCCGCGAGGAGACACGGACGCTGAGCCAGCGCATTGCCGCGCTGGACGCGGATGCAGCCCGCAGCTTCAAGGCGCGCTGGCCGCTCGAGGACATGTTGGGAGCCGATCTGTTGAACGCCGCGATGCGGCGCATCGAGACGGTGACCGGCATGTCGGCCACCACGCTGGAGATCGACGCCTCGCTGTGGTTGCGTGTGGAGAGCTTTTCGCTGTTGCAGGTGCTGGTGTATCTGGCGGGCCGGCTGTCAGATGAGTTCGGCGTGCGCTTCGTGGAACTGCGGCTCACACCCGCACCGGCGGCCAGCGGCCGTGCGCAGCTCGACCTCATCTGGTCGGGCCAGGCCATGAGCACCGAGACCGTGATGAGCTGGGAGCTCGATCCGATGAAAACGGCCGGTGCCGATACCTCCGGCCTGACGGTGCGTGATGTGGTCGAGCGCCATGGCGGCGCGTTCTGGTTCGAGCGCGAGCGCACGCGCCACCAGGCTTTCTTCCGGCTGCTGGTGCCACTGGCTGATCCGCAGGACCGCTTGGACACGACGCTGTACCTGCGGGGCGAGAGCCGGCCTGAGTACTACGATTTCGACCTCTTTCGCACCACCGAGCAGACCCGGTCGCTGGACGACCGTCCCCTGAGCGATCTGGCCTACACCGTGTTCGACACCGAAACCACCGGCCTGGACCCTGCGCAGGGGGACGAGATCATCCAGATCGGCGCGGCGCGCATTGTCAATGGCAAACTGCTGCGCCACGAATGCTTTGAACAACTCGTGAACCCGCGCCGTTCGATTCCGGCCGCCTCGATCCCGATCCATGGCATACAGCCTTCCATGGTGGTCGACCAACCCACCATCGCCAAGGTGCTGCCGGCCTTCCGGGCGTTTGCGCAGGACACGGTGCTGGTGGCGCACAACGCGGCCTTCGACATGCGCTTTCTGCAGCTCAAGGAGAAGCAGACCGGCGTGGTGTTCGATCAGCCGGTGCTCGACACGCTGCTGCTGTCGGCCGTGCTGCACCCGAACCAGGATTCGCACCGGCTGGAGGCGATTGCTGAGCGCCTGGACGTGCCCGTGATCGGGCGGCACACCGCCATGGGCGACGCCATGGTGACCGCCGAGATATTCCTCAAGCTGTTGCCGCTGCTGGCCGAGCGCGGCATCCACACGCTGGGGCAGGCACGCGAGGCCTCGCAGCGAACCTACTACGCGCGCCTGAAGTACTGAAGTGCGTTGAGTGGGACGCTCAGAAGCGTCCGGCCTGGAAACGCTGGCCCAGAACCTCCTGCAAGGTCTTGACGACGCGGAACGCGTCCTTGAGCTGGGAGCGCTCGAAATTGCTTACCTCTGTTGGACTCAGGAAGTTGTCAGGCGGTTGGCCCTGGGCCATCTGGCGCGCCTGGTGCCGGATGCGCGTAGCGGCCAGAAACTCCAGTGCGTCCCGCAGATCCCGCGAGCTGTTTTCGCTCAGGATGCCGCCGCTGGCAGCGTGCAGCAGCCGGTCATGCGTGTTGACGGATTCGTCCCCACCGCCCAGGGCGCATACCCGGGCCAGATCGACGATGGGCACGATGCCGTTGTGCTTGAGATCCACCGTGCCCTTGTGCTCGCCGCTGCGCAGCAGCGTGAGCTGGTTGAACATGCCCAGGGGGGGCTGGTGACTCAAGGCGTTGCCCACCATGTACGCCAGGAAGATGCTTTGCTTGCGGGTGCGTTCGAGCACATCGCGGCGCAATGTGCCCAGCAACTCGCTGCGACCGTGCACAGCCCGCATGTCGAAGAACACGCAGGTCAGCATCAGGGACTTCGGATCGGGTTCGTCAATCCAGCGCGCGAACAGATCGGCCCAACGCCGCCGTGGCAGCCGCCAGGCGTCGTTCATGGCCATCATGTCTCCGGGGCAGTGCACGTAGCCGCACGCATGCAGGCCGTCGCAGACCTGTCTCGAGAACGCCTTGAAGTACTCGCCGTGGCGCGCTTCGTCATAGCTGTCGTCCAGCACCAGGGCATTGTCCTGATCGGTCTTTGCGGTCTGCTCGCTGCGCGCCTGGGAGCCGGCCGCTACCCAGGCGTAGTCGACCGGGGGAGGCCCCAACTGGCTCTCGGCGAGATGCAGCAACCGGGTCGTGACGGCGTCGGTGATGGTGGTGATGATGTGGCCCGTGCCGTAGGCCGAGGCGCCAGCGGCGGCAAGGCTTTGCTGGAGCTGCGGTACTTTGGCGACCGCCTTCTGCAGGCCCTCGATCGTGGTCTGCTTGTGGATCTCGCCGGCCATGTAGACCGCCGAACCGCTGTTGTGCTCGGTCAGGTCGTTGGCGGTAAGCATGCCGACCACGCGCTGCCCATCGAGCACCGGCATGTGGTGCACGTTGTGCCGTGCCATCACCAGCAGCGCGTCGAAGGCCATGCCCTCGACGTCGGCGCACACCGGCGCGAGCGTGGCAACGTCCATGACCGGGCGCTGTGTGTCGATGCCGGTGGCCACGACCCGGTTGCGAAGGTCGCGGTCGGTCACCAGGCCGAACAGCACCCCCTGCTCGACGATCAACACCGAGGACACACGCTGCTCGCTCATGAGTTGAGCCGCGTCGCGGATGCTGGCGGTCGCGGGCAGCGCGACGGGCGCACGCTGGATCAGGGCGCGCAGCGGCGTGGCCAGAATGTCGGGGGCGGTATCGGTGGCATCTGAAGGTGGCGTCATGGCACCGCAATGGTGTCATGAACGAGTACTTTGGTCATCCCGCGAAGCGCCCCCCGTCGACTTTGCGGGTATACCCCTAGAGGGTTTCGCCTCGCCTTGGCGGTTGGCGCAAGCTTTTGTAAGAACTCGGTAAGGTAGCGCTCCAGAATGGCGCCAAGCTACCCGAGGGCTTCATGCTGCTGTTTGTCTCCGCTGTCAAACTCGTTGCCGAAATTGCCCTGCTTGCCCTGTTCGGCCAGTGGGTGCTGGGTCTATTGGCCGGCAAACAAAAGAACCAGAACCTGTTCTATCAGGTGCTGCAGCAGGTGGGCCTGCCTTTTGTGAAAGTTGCCCGCTTCCTGACCCCCAGGCTCGTGCTCGAACGCCACCTCCCTCTGGTGGCGTTCCTGCTTCTGGCCTTCATCTGGCTGGCGGCGACCTGGGCCAAGATCAACCACTGTCTCAAGATCGGGGTGGCGCTGTGTCAGTGAACCGATCCCTCAATCAGATGTTCGCGCGCTGGCAGATTCGTGTCCTGGTGCTGCTTGGCCAGCGCCAGGCAGCGCTTGACCGCCTGGACGCGTGGCTGCAGAACGACTCCGCCAACGTGTACGCCCTCGCGACGCAGGCCCATCTTCTGGCGGAGATGGGGGACAAGCCCAGAGCCTTGCTGGCCCTTCAGCGCCAGGTGGCCTTGCAGCCGCAAGCAGCGCCCGGATGGTTCAACCTCGGATTCCTCAGCGAAGAAATGGGCCTGCTGGAGCAGGCAGAAGACGCGTTCCGGCGCGCACTCGACATCGATCCCAGGCTCGATCGCGCCTGGTACGGCCTGGCGTTGAGCCTCATCCGCCAGCGGCGCTTCGACGAAGCCGTCATCGCGCTGCGCAAGAACACAGAACTGCAACCCATGAGCCCCTACGGCTGGTACCAGCTGGCCCGGGTTCATGTCGACCGGCAAGAACCCGAGGAGGCGGCGAAGATCATTCGCCACCTGCGCGGGTTCGAGCCCAAAGTGGCTGCGCAGCTGGAGCGTGAGACCGGCCTGGGTACATCCCGGGCCTGAATCGCGCAACGGCCATGTGGCTGGAAAAAGGGGTCTATGGCGCCAGCTGTCGACCGAAAAACGCGGACCGGTTGCAGGCCGTCTGGAGGAGATGGGCGGTGTTCGTGACGTGCCCGAAAGGGTGTTGTTGATGGAGGTCGATCGCATGGAACTGACAGACAAGCACCGCCGTTACTGGCGGAAGAACCTGAACATCACGGCCACATTGCTCGCAATATGGTTCGTGGTCACATTCGTCGTGAGCTACTTCGCCCGCGAACTGAACTTCAACTTCTTTGGTTGGCCGTTCAGCTTCTGGGTGGGCGCGCAAGGGGCCCTGGTGGTGTATGTGGCCATCATCGGTTACTACGCCTGGTACATGAACAAACTCGACATCGAGCACGGTGTCGAAGAGACCGAGGAGTAACACCATGGCTGGCATGTTTGAAACTGCAGGCGCGGGCGGAGGCTCCAACAAGGCCTTCAAGCAACAACTCAACAAGGTGTACAAGTGGTACACGGGCGGCTTCTTCGTCTTCGTCGTGGCCCTGGCCATCCTCGAGCAGATGGGGCTGTCACGCGAATGGATCGGCTTCATCTTCCTCCTGGCCACGATCGGCCTGTACGCGGGCATCGGCATCATGAGCCGCACGACCGATGCTGCCGAGTACTACGTCGCGGGGCGTCGGGTGCCAGCCGTGTACAACGGCATGGCCACGGGCGCCGACTGGATGTCCGCCGCGTCGTTCATCGGCATGGCCGGCACGCTGTACCTGACCGGCTACGGCGGCCTGGCCTTCATCATGGGATGGACGGGTGGCTATTGCCTGGTGGCGTTGTTCCTGGCGCCCTACCTGCGCAAGTTCGGCCAGTTCACCATTCCTGACTTCCTGGGTGAGCGCTACGGTGGCAACCTGCCCCGCTTCATCGGCATCTTTGCCGCCATCCTGTGCTCGTTCACCTATGTGGTGGCGCAGATCTACGGTGTCGGTCTCATCACCTCGCGCCTGACCGGCGTGGCGTTCGAGCTCGGTGTGTTCCTGGGTCTGGGTGGCATTCTGGTGTGCTCCTTCCTGGGTGGCATGCGCGCGGTGACGTGGACGCAGGTGGCGCAGTACATCATCCTGATCATTGCGTACATGATCCCGGTGGTGTGGCTTTCGGTGAAGCAGACCAGCGTGCCCGTGCCGCAGGCCATCTACGGCCAGCAGCTGCAGAAGGTGACGCAGGCCGAGGCCAAGCTGATCGCCGACCCGAAAGAGATCGAGGTTCGCGACATTTACAAACAGCGTTCCGCAGAGCTGGCCGAGAAGCTCAAGGACCCGGCTACTGCGCTCGCCGCGGACAAGGCCGCTGCAGAGGCCAAGCTGGCAGAACTGCGCGCGGCCAACGCACCGTCTGCCGACATCACCGCAGCCGAGAAGGCGCTCAGCGGCCTGCCGGGCGATGCGGCAGCCGCCAGGACCGCCTGGACCAAGGCCAAGGCCGCTGCCGATGCCAAGAGCAGGCCGCTCAACGGTATGCCGCGTCACGCGCAGCAGTTCGCCGGAGATCCGAATGGCGACGAGGCTGCAAAGTCTGCTTTCGACACCTCGCGGCGAAATTTCCTGGCCCTCATCTTCTGCCTGATGATCGGTACGGCGGCGCTGCCCCACATCCTGATGCGCTACTACACGGTGCCCAGTGTGAAAGAGGCGCGCCAGTCGGTGACCTGGTCGCTGTTCTTCATCTTCCTGCTGTATTTCACCGCGCCGGCCCTGGCCGTGCTGGTGAAGTACGAGGTGTTGACCGTGCTCGTGGGCACGCCTTTCAACAACCTGCCGGAATGGATAGCGGCGTGGAACAAGGTGGACCCGGGCCTGCTGTCGGTGACCGACATCAACAAGGACGGCCTGCTGCAGCTCAATGAAATGAGCATCGGCGGCGACATCATCGTGCTGGCCGCGCCCGCCATTGGTGGCCTGCCGTACGTGGTGTCGGGTCTGGTGGCCGCAGGCGGCCTGGCCGCCGCGCTGTCCACCGCCGACGGCCTGCTGCTGACGATCGCCAACGCGCTTTCGCACGACCTGTACTACAAGATGATCGATCCCAACGCCTCCACGGCCCGCCGCGTGACCATCTCCAAGGTCCTGCTGCTGATCGTGGCCTTGTGCGCGGCGTACGTGGCGGCCCAGAAGCCAGCGGACATCCTGTTCCTGGTCTCCGCGGCGTTCTCGTTCGCGGCGGCGGCGTTCTTCCCGGCGCTGGTGCTGGGAATCTTCTGGAAACGAGCCACTGGAACGGCCGCCTCGATCGGCATGGCCGCCGGTCTGGGCGTGACGTTCTACTACATGGTGACGACCCAACCCTGGCTGCGTGGTGTCTTCGGCGTGACCTCGCCCGTCGAACTCTGGTGGGGCATCCAGCCGATCTCGGCAGGCCTGTTCGGCGTGCCGGTGGGTTTTGCCATCATCATCCTGCTCAGCTTCGTGACCCCGGCCCCCAGCCGCAAGGTGCAGGAGCTGGTGGAGCATGTGCGCTACCCGAGCCTGAAGATGTCCTGATTCCCAGGCATTTTTCCCTGTTCGACCCACCCGGCGCAGCGCCGCCCGGTGGGTCCCCGACCCGGCCCGTTTTGCGACGCGCCGGGTTTTTTGCTAGAATCGCGGGCTTGCCTTGCTGCACCCCAACCGACGCTGGGGGTAGCTTTCACCGAAAACGCCATCCTGTCAGGATGGCGTTGTCATCCACAAGGAGAGTCCATGCGTCACTATGAAATCGTCTTGCTGATCCATCCGGATCAAAGCGAACAGGTTCCGGCCATGCTGGAACGCTACAAGGGCATGATCACCGCCGGCGGCGGCAAGATCCACCGTGTTGAAGACTGGGGTCGTCGCCAGATGGCCTACCAGATCAACAAGCTGTCCAAGGCCCATTACCTGTGCGTCAACATCGAAGCCGATCAGGCCGTGATGTCCGAACTGGAGCACGCGTTCAGGTTCAACGACGCGGTCCTTCGTCACCTCACGGTGCTGCGCAAGAAGGCCGATACCGGTCCGTCGGCCATGATGAAGTCTGTCGAGCGCGAGGAAGCCCGCAAGCTTCAGCAGCCGGCGTCGCATCAATCGCAGGAACAGGCCGCCGCATAAGCCCGCGGCGCGACGTCGTCATCGGGTGAACCGTCTCCAGTTGTCGGCCGTGGTGGTGCAGGTTCAGAGCCTGCGATACACACCGGCAGGCGTCCCGGCCGTCAACCTCGTGCTTGAACACGAGTCCCAGGTCGTCGAGATGGACACCCCGAGACAGGTGAAACTGCAGCTGAGGGCCGTGGCCTTCGGTGCCCAGGCCGAGATCCTCTCCCGACAGGGACTTGACGCGGTCTGTGAGTTTCACGGCTTCATGACGAATGCGCGCAATGGCAAAGGCGTGGTGTTCCACATCCAGGATTTCAGCAAAACATAGGAAGGCCCATCATGGCTGCACCCAAGCGATTCAACAAAGACAAGCGCCCCAAGCGCAACACCCAATCACTGCTCTTCAAGCGCAAGCGTTTCTGCCGCTTCACCGTAGCGAACGTGGAAGAGGTCGACTACAAGGACGTGGATGTCCTGCGCGACTTCATTGCCGAGAACGGCAAGATCATCCCGGCGCGCCTGACCGGCACCCGTGCGTTCTACCAGCGCCAGGTCAACACCGCCATCAAGCGCGCGCGTTTCCTGGGCATGCTGCCCTACAGCGACCAGCATCGCGTCTGAAAGAGAGACTGACATGCAAATCATCCTGCTCGACAAAGTTGTCAATCTCGGCGCCCTGGGCGATGTGGTCAAGGTCAAGGACGGCTATGCCCGCAACTTCCTGATCCCCACCGGCCGTGCCCGCCGTGCCACCCAGAACGCCATCGCCGAATTCGAGGCGCGCCGTGCCGAACTGGAGAAGGTGGCGGCTGCGCGCCACGCCGAAGCGCAAGCCCTGGGCGAGAAGCTCAGCGCCGTGACGGTCAAGCTGTCGCAAAAGGCCGGCGTGGACGGCCGTCTGTTCGGCTCCGTGACCAACCACGACGTGTCCGAAGAGCTGAACAAGCAAGGTTTTACCGTGTCGAAGTCGCAAGTGCGCATGCCCAACGGCCCGCTCAAGAATGTGGGTGACTACACGGTTAGCGTGAACCTGCATACCGACGTGACGGTGGACGTCAACGTCTCGGTGCTCGGCGAAACCGCTTGAGCCTCTCGCAGCTCCGGCTGCCAGAAGCCGCTGCCTCCGGGCAGCGGCTTTTTTTTCTGCCATGGCATTTGTCCCGGGTTCTGCACGCGATTCGCACCGGATGTCCACAGGTTTGTCCACCCCGCAACAGCGCCCTGGGGCGTACCATAATCGTTTAGCTACAAGACCCCATGTCCGCTGTCTTTTCCAACCCGTTTCCCGACTTCGATCCCGCCCTGGATGGCGCTGGTGATCGCCAGCTTGCGCAGTTGCGGGTGCCCCCGCATTCGATCGAAGCCGAGTCCAGCGTGCTCGGCGGCCTGCTGCTCGACAACGGTGCCTGGGACCGCGTCGCCGATCTGGTCAACGACTCGGATTTCTACCGATATGAACACCGGCTGACTTATTCGGCCATCGCCACGCTGGTCAATGCCAGCAAGCCGGCCGACGTGGTGACGGTGTTCGAACATCTTCAGAACCTGGGCAAGGCGGAAGAGGCCGGCGGCCTGGCCTACCTCAATTCGCTGGCGCAGTACGTGCCCAGCGCGGCCAACATCCGCCGGTATGCCGAGATCGTGCGCGAGCGCGCCATCCTGCGCAAGCTGGTGGCCGCCAGCGACGAGATCGCCACCGCGGCTTTCAATACGCAGGGCAAGCCGGTGGACAAGATCCTCGACGAGGCCGAGCAGAAGATCTTCCACATTGGCGAGGAAGGCTCGCGCATGAAGGAGGGCTTTCAGGGCATGGACAAGCTCGTGGTCGAGCTGCTCGACCGCGTGCAGGAAATGGCGGACAACCCCAACGACATCACCGGCGTGCCCACGGGTTTTGTCGACCTGGACCGCATGACTTCCGGCCTGCAGGCCGGTGACCTGGTGGTGCTGGCCGCGCGGCCTTCCATGGGAAAGACCGCGTTCGCGATCAACATCGCCGAACACGTGGCCCTCAATGAGGGCTTGCCTGTGGCGGTGTTTTCCATGGAAATGGGTGCCTCGCAGCTCGCAGTGCGTATCGTGGGTTCGATCGGACGCATCAACCAGTCCCACCTGCGCAATGGCAAGCTGACCGATGACGAGTGGCCGCGCCTGACCGAGGCCATCGAGAAGCTGCGCAACGTGTCACTGCACATCGACGAGACCCCCGGGCTCAATCCCAGCGTGCTGCGCGCCAATGCCAGGCGCCTGGCACGCCAGTGCGGCAAGCTCGGGTTGATCGTGGTCGACTACCTTCAGCTCATGAGCGGCAGTGGCAGCGATGGGGACAACCGCGCCTCGGAGCTGGGAGAAATTTCGCGTGGCCTGAAGATGCTGGCCAAGGAACTGCAGTGCCCGGTGATCGCGCTGTCGCAGCTCAACCGCAGCGTGGAGACGCGCACCGACAAGCGCCCCATGATGAGCGATCTGCGCGAGTCTGGGGCCATCGAACAGGATGCGGACATCATCATGTTCATTTACCGCGACGAGTACTACACCAAGGACGCGTGCAAGGAGCCGGGCGTTGCCGAAATTATCATTGGCAAGCAGCGCAATGGCCCCACGGGCACGGTCAAGCTGGCGTTCCTGAACATGCTCACGCGCTTCGAGAGCCTGGCCGGTGGCGGCGACTTCTGAATCGTGGTCCGCCCACAAAAAACCCGGCCATGGCCGGGTTTTTTAGTGGCGCAGCGATGTGGGATTCAGAGCACTTCGCTGGCGAAGTCGGCCAGGCGCGAACGCTCGCCGCGCGCCAGCGTGATGTGTCCACCGTGCGGCCAGCCTTTGAAGCGGTCGACCGCGAAAGTCAGGCCCGAAGAGCCTTCGGTGAGGTAGGGCGTGTCGATCTGCGCCAGGTTGCCCATGCAGATGATCTTGGTGCCCGGGCCCGCGCGGGTGATCAGCGTCTTCATCTGCTTGGGCGTGAGGTTCTGCGCCTCGTCGATGATCACGTACTTGTTCATGAAGGTGCGGCCGCGCATGAAGTTCATGCTCTTGACCTTGATCCGGCTGCGGATGAGTTCGTTGGTGGCGGCCCGCCCCCATTCGCCTGCGTTGCCGCCATCGCCCTTGGCCAGGAATTCGAGGTTGTCGTCAAGGGCGCCCATCCAGGGGCCCATCTTCTCTTCCTCGGTGCCCGGCAGGAAGCCGATGTCCTCGCCCACGCTCACGGTGGCGCGGGTCATGATGATCTCGGTGTAGCGCCGGTCGTCGAGCACCTGTGTCAGGCCGCTGGCCAACGCCATCAAGGTCTTGCCGGTGCCGGCCGTGCCGGCCAGCGTCACGAAGTCGATCTCCGGATCCATCAGCAGGTTGAGCGCGAAGTTCTGTTCGCGGTTGCGGCTGGTCACGCCCCACACCGCGTTCTTCAGGTGAGTGAAGTCCTTGAGCGTCTTGAGCACTGCGGTCTTGTCGCGGATCTCGGTCACGCGGGCATAGAGTGAGGGCTCTCCCGGGGCCTCGAAATAGACGAACTGGTTGATGTAGAACTGGCCCACCGCCGGGCCACTCACGCGGTAGAAGGTGTGGCTGCCGCTCTGCCAGCTTTCGATCGTCTTGCTCTGCCGCGTCCAGAAGTCCTGCGGGAGTGCCAGCGCGCCGGCATACAGCAACTCGCCATCGTCCAGCGTCTTGTCGTTCTGGTAGTCCTCGGCGTTCAGTCCGAGAGCCCGGGCCTTGACCCGCATGTTGATGTCTTTCGACACCAGGATGACCTCTCGCTGCGGATGGTGCTCGCGCAGGGCGTGCACCACACCCAGGATCTGGTTGTCGGCCTTGCCCTGGGGCAGGCTGGAGGGCAGGGCGTTGTCCAGCGGCTCTGTCTGGAAGAACAACAGGCCTCGGGCCGATTGATGTCCGGTGGCCGAGAGCTTGAGCCCTTTGGTCATGTCCCCGCCTTGCTGCGCCACGAGGGCGTCCAGCGTGCGGCTGGTCTGGCGCCCGTTGCGCGCCACTTCGGTCATGCCTTTCTTGTGTGCGTCCAGCTCTTCCAGCACGATCATCGGCAGGAAGATGTCGTGTTCCTCGAAGCGGAACAGACTCATCGGATCGTGCAGCAGGACGTTGGTGTCCAGTACGAAAAGCCGCGCAGGTCCAGTGTGGGTGGACTTGCCGCCATTGCGCCGGCGGCTACTCGCCATCGGCGCGGCGTTGCTGGCGGGCGCGCCGGCTGCGGGTACGTCTCCGCGCGACTGTCGTGCCTGCGGTGCCGGTGCGACAGGCGCCTGAGGTGCCTCGTCCCGGGCCACCACCGGCTGTGGCGATCCAGTTTTTCGACCCCGTCCGTTGGAGCGGGTTCTGCTGGGCGCCTCGCGCACGACAGGCTCGTTGGCCGCAGCCGGCTTCGGCGCTTCGGGAGCGGAAAGCAGTTCCAGCGGCTCTTCCGCAGCTCGAAGGGAGTAGGCGTCGGGGGCGAGAAGGGCAGCGCGTTTGGAAGGAGCGGGAGGCAGTGGCATGGATGGCGTGTGGGTTCAGCGCAAGGCCGGAAAACAAAAAGCCGCCTGGAGAACCGGGCGGCTTTGAGAGCTGCAAAGCAGGTTGCAAGAGGGTGGGGCTGGGTAGCTTCCCGGTGTCATGAATTCATTATGCACGAGTCAGGTGACGGCGGAATCCTGGCGCGAACGCAGGCTCGCCACCCACCGTCGCGCATGTGCCTTCAGGCCGCCTTCTTGAGGGTCTTGACGGCCTTGAGAACATCTTCCACGTGGCCAGGCACCTTGAGCCCGCGCCATTCCTGCTTGAGCACGCCGTCGGGGCCGATCAGGAAGGTGCTGCGTTCAATGCCCTTGACCTTCTTGCCGTACATGATCTTGTTCTTGACCACTCCGAACATGTGGCACATCTTTTCTTCGGTGTCGGCAATCAGCTCGAAGGGCAGTTCCAGCTTGGTCTTGAAGTCGTCGTGCGACTTCATGTTGTCGCGTGACACGCCGAACACCTGGGCGCCCGCCTTCACGAAGTCCTTGTACTTGTCGCGGAACTGCATGGCCTCCGTGGTGCAACCGGGGGTGTTGTCCTTGGGGTAGAAGTACAGCACGATGGTCTGACCCAGATGGGTCTGATTGCTGACCTTGATGCCGCCGGTGGCCAGCGATTCGAATTCGGGAATGGGTTTGTTGACAACGACTGCCATACTGCGTGGACCCCTGACGTGAGTTGGTGGTGATGCGTTGGCTTCCCGGCTGCATCGCGGCATGCCTGGCATACAGGATGCAAGGAAGACGCGGCAGGAAACAATCCGCCATTTTACCCTGAAAGGGGTACTCCGTCACGGACGCGGCAGTATTGCCAACCCGCGCGCGCAGAGGCATCAGGCCTACATCAAGAGGGCGAGCACCACCCGCCGACCTTCGCCTGCAAGGATGTTGAAGGTGCGGCAGGCCGCCGCCGAGTCCATGGTCTCGACACCGATGCGTCGGGCCATCAGGTCTTGCAGCAAGGCCGGTCGCACGAAACGCAGGCGCGAACCGCTGCCAAACAGCACCAGTTCGGGTGCCTCGTCCATGACGCCGGCCAGGTGCTCGAAATGTGCTGACGTAAGGTCTTCGAATCGCTCGCAGCCCCAGGGATGCAACTGGCCGCCAGAGGCCAGCACCAGGCTGCCCGCATGGCGCTGACCATTGACCGCGACCCATCCCTCTCCATACGAGGTGATGGCCAGCGAGTCCGGCTTGTCAGCATGCAGTTTCATGGGGTGGCGGATAGGTTGGGGGGCTGGGGAACTGTGGTCAAATTGCAGGTTTTCCCTGCTGATGGGACCGAATATTACGCCCGGTGCCATCTGGCCGGGATGTGCCGGCCATGATCCCAATCGCCTCTGGAGGGCCTTTGAAAACGATTCAGAAATCCGCCAAGCTCGCCAACGTTTGCTACGACATCCGTGGACCCATCATGGATGCGGCGCGCCAGATGGAGGAAGAGGGCCACAAGATCATCAAGCTCAACATCGGCAATCTGGCGGTGTTCGGATTCGATGCACCCGAGGAAATCCAGCAGGACATGATCCGCAACCTGCCGAACTCGGCGGGCTACTCGGACAGCAAGGGCATCTTCGCCGCGCGCAAGGCGGTGATGCACGAGACGCAGAAGCAGGGCATCAAGGGCGTGGCGCTGGAGGACATCTACCTCGGCAACGGCGCGAGCGAACTCATCGTGATGGCGACCAATGCGCTGCTCGACGATGGTGACGAGTTGCTGCTGCCCGCGCCCGACTATCCGCTGTGGACGGCCGCGGTGAGCCTCTCTGGCGGCACGCCGGTGCACTACATGTGCGAGGAGTCCAACGGCTGGATGCCCGACCTGGACGATATCCGCCGCAAGATCACGCCGGCCACCAAGGGCATCGTCGTCATCAACCCGAACAATCCCACCGGAGCCCTTTACTCGGACGAGTTGCTCAAGGCCATCGTGGAGATCGCACGCGAGCATGGGCTGGTGATCTTTGCCGACGAGGTGTACGACAAGGTGCTGTATGACGGCGTGCACCACACGGCCATTGCCAGCCTGTCGGACGACGTGCTCACGCTGACCTTCAACTCGCTGTCCAAGAGCTACCGTTCATGTGGCTACCGCGCTGGCTGGATGATCGTATCGGGCGACAAGAAGCCGGCCAGGGACTACATCGAGGGCCTGAACATGCTCTCGAACATGCGACTGTGCGCCAACGTGCCTGGCCAATGGGCGATCCAGACCGCGCTGGGCGGCTACCAGAGCATCAACGATCTGGTGTGCGAGGGTGGCCGCCTGCGCCGTCAGCGCGACATGGCCTACGAGTTGATCACCGCGATACCGGGTGTGAGCTGCGTCAAGCCCTCGGCTGCACTGTACATGTTTCCCCGGCTCGATCCGAAGATCTACCCGATCGAGGACGACCAGCAGATGTTCCTCGAACTGCTGCAGGAAACGCGCGTGATGCTGGTGCAGGGTTCTGGCTTCAACTACCCTGACAACCAGCATTTCCGCATCGTGTTTCTTCCGCACGAAGACGACCTGCGCGAGGCCATCGGCCGCGTGGCCCGCTTCTTCGAAGGCTGGCGCAAACGCCACGGCACCTGATTTCCCCGTTCCGCAACCATGACCGACATGAAACCGATCCAAGTAGGCCTTCTGGGCATAGGCACCGTAGGCAGTGGCACGTTCAATGTGCTCCGCCGCAACCAGGAGGAGATTCGCCGGCGCGCCGGTCGCGGCATTGAAATCACCATGGTGGCCGACCTGGACACCGCGCGCGCCCAGGCGATCGTGGGCGCCGGCGTTGCCGTGGTGAACGACGCGCGCGCCATCATCGCCAACCCGGAGATCGATATCGTGATCGAGCTCATCGGTGGCTATGGCGTTGCCAGGGATCTGGTGATGGAGGCCATCACGGCGGGCAAGCATGTGGTCACGGCCAACAAGGCCTTGCTTGCGGTGCACGGCACAGAGATCTTCGCCGCCGCGTCGGCCAGGGGCGTGATGGTGGCCTTCGAGGCCGCGGTGGCCGGTGGCATCCCCATCATCAAGGCGCTGCGCGAAGGGCTGACGGCCAACAGCATCCAGTGGATCGCCGGCATCATCAATGGCACCACGAACTTCATCCTCTCAGAGATGCGCGACAAGGGGCTGGACTTCGACACCGTGCTCAAGGAGGCGCAGCGCCTGGGTTATGCCGAGGCGGACCCGACTTTCGACGTCGAGGGTGTGGACGCAGCGCACAAGGTCACGATCATGAGCGCGATCGCCTTCGGCATTCCCGTGCAGTTTCACAAGGCTCACGTCGAGGGCATCAAGCAACTGGGAGCCACCGACATCCGGTATGCAGAGCAACTGGGCTACCGAATCAAGCTGTTGGGCATCACCAAGCGCACGCCACAGGGCGTCGAACTGCGCGTGCACCCCAGCCTGGTCCCGGGCAAGCGCCTGATCGCCAATGTCGAAGGTGCGATGAATGCAGTGCTGGTGCAAGGCGATGCGGTGGGTGCCACGATGTACTACGGCAAGGGTGCGGGCAGCGAACCCACCGCCAGCGCCGTGATTGCCGATCTTGTGGACATCACCCGCCTGCACACCGCGGACCCGCACCATCGCGTGCCGCACCTGGCCTTTCACCCTGATGCCATGAGCGACCTGGCGGTGCTGCCCATGAGCGAGGTGATCACGAGCTACTACCTGCGCCTGCGCGTGGCTGACAAGGCCGGCGTGCTGGCCAACGTTACCGGCCTGCTGGCTGGCCTGGGCATCAGCATCGACGCAGTGATGCAGCGCGAGGCCGATGAAATCAGCGGCGAAGGGGGCACCTCCACCGATCTGATCATCCTCACGCACGATACCCGCGAAGGCACCATGAACGATGCGCTCGCGCAGCTGCAGCAGTTGCCGACGGTGCTCGAACCCATCGTGCGCATTCGCAAGGAAGAGCTGAACTGATGCGCTACCTCTCGACCCGCGGCCACGCTGACCGCAAGCGCTTCTGCGAGATCCTGCTCGAAGGTCTGGCACCCGATGGCGGGCTGTACCTGCCGGAGCAGTACCCGCGGGTGGATGCCGCCGGACTGCAACGCTTGCGCGCCGCCTTCAACGGGGGCGCGCCGGGTGGGTATGCGGCACTGGCGTTCGAGATCCTCTCGCTCTACATCGACGACATCCCGGCGAACGACCTCCGCGCACTGTGCGAGAAGACCTACACCGAGGCGGTGTTCGGCACGGCGCAGATCGTTCCGCTGAAGAGGCTTGAAGACGGCTTTTATCTGGAAGCCCTGTCCAATGGCCCCACGCTGGCCTTCAAGGACATGGCCATGCAGTTGCTGGGCAACCTTTTCGAGTACGAACTGGCACGACGCGGCGAGGAGCTCAACATCCTGGGCGCCACCTCGGGGGACACCGGCAGCGCGGCCGAATACGCCATGCGCGGCAAACGGGGCGTGCGTGTGTTCATGCTCAGCCCGCATGGTCGCATGAGTCCGTTCCAGCAGGCCCAGATGTTCAGCCTGATGGATCACAACATCCACAACATCGCCATTGAAGGCGTGTTCGACGACTGCCAGGACATCGTCAAGAACGTCAGCAACGACCTCGACTTCAAGCGCCGCCACAGGATCGGCACGGTGAACTCGATCAACTGGGCGCGCCTGCTGGCCCAGGTGGTGTATTACTTCGCCGGGTACTTCCAGGCGACGACGAAGGACACAGAGCAGGTTTCGTTCGCCGTGCCGAGCGGCAACTTCGGCAATGTATGTGCGGGCCATGTGGCGCGCCAGATGGGGTTGCCCATCGACCGGCTCGTGGTTGCGACGAACGAGAACGATGTGCTCGACGAATTCTTCCGCACCGGTGTGTACCGCGTGCGCGCCAGCGCAGACACTCACGAGACCTCCAGTCCGTCGATGGACATTTCCAAGGCCAGCAATTTCGAGCGCTTTGTGTTCGACCTGCTGGGCCGCGACGGTGCGCGCGTCAAGGCACTGTTCGGCGACGCGCTGTCGCGCGACGGGCGCTTCGATCTGGGGGCCGATCCGGCATTTCCTGATGCCGCAGATCGCTATGGATTTCGTAGCGGAAAAAGCACCCATGACGATCGGCTGACCACCATTCGCGACGTGTTCCAGCGCCATGGAGTGATGATCGATACCCACACCGCCGACGGCGTGAAGGTGGCGCGCGACCACCGCAGCGAGGCCACGCCGATGATCGTGCTGGAGACGGCGTTGCCCATCAAGTTTGCCGAGACCATCGTCGAGGCGCTGGGCCGTCAACCCGAACGGCCGGCGCAGTTCGAGGGCATCGAGTCCCTGCCCAGGCGTGTGACGGTCATGGCCGCCAGCACAGCGGCCGTGCAGCAGTTCATCGCCGGGCATTGCGCCCGCGCCACATGAAGGTCGTCGGGTTCGCGGGCTTCTCCGGATCGGGCAAGACCACGCTGGTGGAACAGCTGATCCCAGCACTGCAGTTGCGCGGACTGCGTGTCTCGGTGGTCAAGCACGCACACCACGATTTCGACATCGACCACCCGGGCAAGGACACCTGGCGCCACCGTGAGGCCGGTGCCTTCGAGGTGCTGGCCGCCTCGTCGCGCCGGCTTGTCGTGATGCGCGAGCTGCGTGAGCAGACCACGCATTCCGTGCACGACCTGCTCGCCGAACTGCATCCGGCGGTGGACTGGGTGCTGGTCGAAGGCTTCAAGGAAAGCGACCTGCCCAAGGTGGAGGTGTGGCGTGAAGCCAGTGGCAAGCCGGTGCGTTATCCCGTTGACCAACGCATCACCGCCATCGCCACCGACAGCGCGCAGGCATTGCCCCAGGCCACCCCATTGCCGGTGCTGGATTTGAACCGACCCGATGACGTGGCCGTCTGGTTGCTCGACAATGCAGGCCGATTCGAATACCGGGCCGTCACGCGTCCCGCCCTGCCATGAATGCCGTCCCGAACTCCCCCGTCGGTCGCGCGCCCCTGATGTCGCTGGACCACGCCATGGCCGACCTGCTCGGCCGTGTCGAGGCGCTCACCTCCATTGAAACGGTCGCGACCTTCGATGCCGACGGCCGCGTGCTCGCGCAGGATCTCGTCTCCGCGCTGCAGGTGCCGCCGCACGACAACTCGTCCATGGACGGCTATGCGGTGCGCGCCGCCGATGTGACCGAGCCCGGGCAGGTGCTGCGGGTGAGCCAGCGCATCGCGGCCGGCCACGCGAGCGCACCGCTGGAGCCAGGCACCTGCGCGCGCATCTTTACCGGTGCACCCATGCCGGCCGGCGCCGACGCCGTGGTGATGCAGGAGGACACGGTCGAAGTCGGTGGCGACATCCACGCCGTGCATATCCACGCCGTTCCCGAGGCCGGCCAGTGGGTGCGGCGCGCGGGGGAAGACGTGACCCGTGGCGCGGTGGTGCTTGCCCGGGGCGAGCGCCTCTCGCCCACCAGCCTGGGCCTGGCCGCCAGCCTGGGCCTGGCGCAACTGAGCGTGCTGGCGCGTCCGCGTGTGGCCCTTTTCTCCACCGGTGACGAACTCGTCATGCCCGGCGAGGTGCCGCCCGAGGCCATGAAGCCCGGTGCCATCTACAACTCCAACCGATTCTTCCTGCGCGCGCTGCTGCGGCGCATGGGCTGCGAGGTGAGCGACCTGGGTATCGTGCCCGACCAGCGCGGTGCGACGCTGGCCGCGCTCAAGACCGCCGCCGATCACCACGACCTGATCCTCACCAGCGGCGGTGTCTCGGTCGGCGAGGAGGACCACATCAAGCCCTCGGTGCAGCAGCTCGGCAGCCTGGACCTGTGGCAGATCGGTATGAAGCCGGGCAAGCCTTTTGCCTATGGCACGGTGCGGCGCGATGCCGGGGCCGGGGCCGCGGCGACGCAGGCCTGCCACTTCATCGGCCTGCCGGGCAACCCGGTCTCCAGTTTCGTCACCTTTCTGCTGCTGGTTCGGCCCTTCCTGCTCAGGCTGCAGGGCGTGCCCGCCAACCGCATCCACGCCTTGCCGCCGGCCACCACGCTGCCGGCGCATTTCACCGTGGCGCGCGCCGACAAGCGCCGCGAGTTCCTGCGCGTGCGCCGCAACGCCGCCGGCGGACTGGACCTGTTTCCCAACCAGAGTTCGGGCGTGCTCACCTCGGTGGTCTGGGGTGACGGCCTGGTCGACAACCCCGCCGGCACCACCATTGCCCATGGCGACCCCGTGTCCTACATCTCCTTTGCGGAACTGCTCGCATGAACATCCAGCTGCGCTATTTTGCCTCCATCCGCGAAGCCCTTGGCACCGGCAGCGAGTCGCTGCAGACCGAGTCCCGCACGCTTGCCGCGCTGCGCGCGGAACTGGTGGCGCGCGGCGGCGCCTATGCCGAGGCGCTGGCGCCGGGCAGGGCCGTGCGCGTGGCGTTGAACCAGACCATGAGCGAAGAAGCCACCGCGCTCACCGATGGCGCGGAAGTGGGCTTCTTCCCGCCGGTCACCGGGGGCTGAAATGGGTGCACGTGTTTCGATCCAGACCGGGGACTTCGACCTGTCCGCCGAGGTGGCGCAGCTGCGGCTGAACGACGCTCGCGTCGGTGCGGTCTGCAGCTTCATCGGCACCGTGCGGGACCGCAACGACGGCCAGGGTGTGCAGTCCATGGAACTGGAACATTACCCCGGCATGACGGAAAAATCGATCGAAGCCATGATCGACGAGGCGTTCAAGCGCTTCGATCTCCATGGCGCGCGCGTGATCCACCGCGTGGGCCTCCTGCAACCGCTGGATCAGATCGTTCTGGTCGCCGTCACATCGGCGCACCGCGGCCAGAGTTTCCAGGCCTGCGAGTTCCTGATGGACTACCTCAAGACCCAGGCGCCGTTCTGGAAAAAGGAGCAGACGCCCGAAGGTGCGCGCTGGGTCGATGCGCGCGTGAGCGACGATGCCGCGCTCGCACGCTGGGGCATCGAGGCACGCAACGGCTGAGCCCCGGCGGCACGTGTTCATGCACCTCACCGCCACCGGTATCGAAGCCATCGAACGCGCCACGCTGCAGGCGGTACCGCCCGAGGTGGTGGAAGAACTGCCCGGCTGGTTGCTGCCCATGGACCACGGCACGGTGGGCCGTGCGCGCAGTGCCGTGCCGCTGCATCACGGTGAGCCCGATCTGGCGCTGCTGCCCACCATCCTGGCGCGCTACGAGGCCCGTGGTTTCGAGGCCGCGTTTCGCCTGCCCGAAGCACCGCCGTTCGAGGCATGGCAACGCGAACTGCGCGCCCGGGGCTTTCTGCACCAGCACCCCACGCTGACGCAGACCTGCGCCATTGCCGACCTGACGCTGCCGGTGCCGGCTGCCGGCATGGCACTGGACCCGGCACCGGACGCCGCCTGGATGGCCATGTTCCTGGGTGAAGGCCTGGATCCCGAGGACGGTGCCTGCCGTTCCCGCATGCTCAGCCGCGCCACCGACATGCGCTATGCCAGCGTGCGCGAGGACGGCCTCACGCTGGCCTGCGGTGCCGCCTCGTTCGGTCAGGGCTGGCTGGGCGTGCACGGCATGCGCACGGCGGCCGCGCAGCGCGGGCGCGGCCTGGCCGGCGCGCTGCTGGGCGCGATGGCGCAAGAGGCAACCCACCGGGGCATCGGGCGCGTGTTTCTGCAGGTGGACGCCAGCAACTCGCCCGCGCTCTCGCTCTACCGTCGGCTGGGCTTCACGACCGCGTGGCCCTACGCCTACTGGCGCCGCGCGCAGCCGCCGAAGCTTTGATCTGCGTCAGGCCCGGCACGTGGTCCGAGCCTTGAAAATGATCGCATCAGCGCCATGTGCGATGCAGTTCTGAATACCCGGAGAGCCCATCCATGCGTCTCGACAAACTCACCACCAAGTTCCAGGAAGCCCTGGGCGAAGCCCAGACCTTGGCGCTCGGCGCCGACCATGCCTACATCGAACCTGCCCACCTGTTGCTGGCGCTGCTGCGCCAGGCCGACGGTCCGCAATCGCTGCTGCAGCGCGCGGGCGTGAACATGCCAGGCCTGGCCAAGGCCACCGAGGCCGCGGTCAAACGCCTGCCCGAGGTGCAGGGGCAGGACCAGGTGCAGGTGGGCCAGGATCTGGCCAGACTGCTGCAGGCCACCGAAAAGGAAGCCATCAAGCGCGGCGACCAGTTCGTCGCCAGCGAGCTGTTCCTGCTGGCTGTGGCGGACAGCAAGGGCGAGCTCGGCCGCATTGCCAACGAGAACGGCCTGAACCGCAAGAGCCTGGAATCGGCCATCACCGCGGTTCGCGGCGGCCAGAAGATGGACAGCCCCGAGGCCGAAGGCCAGCGCGAGGCGCTCAAGAAATACACGCTGGACCTCACCGAGCGTGCACGGCTGGGCAAGCTCGATCCGGTGATCGGGCGCGACGACGAGATCCGCCGCGCCATCCAGGTGCTGCAACGCCGCACCAAGAACAACCCGGTGCTGATCGGCGAGCCCGGCGTGGGCAAGACAGCCATCGTCGAAGGTCTGGCGCAACGCATCGTGGCCGGCGAGGTGCCCGACTCGCTCAAGGGCAAGCGCGTGCTCAGCCTGGACATGGCTGCGCTGCTGGCCGGCGCCAAGTTCCGCGGTGAGTTCGAGGAGCGCCTTAAGACGGTACTGAACGAGCTCGCCAAGGACGAGGGCCAGACCATCGTCTTCATCGATGAGCTGCACACCATGGTGGGCGCCGGCAAGGCCGAGGGCGCGATGGACGCGGGCAACATGCTCAAGCCGGCGCTGGCGCGCGGTGAGCTGCACTGCGTGGGCGCCACCACCCTCGACGAGTACCGCAAGTACATCGAGAAGGACGCAGCGCTCGAGCGTCGCTTCCAGAAGATTCTGGTGGGCGAGCCCAGCGTGGAGGCCACCATCGCCATCCTGCGCGGCCTGCAGGAAAAGTACGAGGTGCACCACGGCGTGCAGATCACCGACCCGGCGATCGTGGCCGCGGCGGAGCTGAGCCACCGCTACATCACCGACCGTTTCCTGCCCGACAAGGCGATCGACCTGATCGACGAGGCCGCGTCCAAGATCAAGATCGAACTCGACTCCAAGCCCGAGGTGATGGACCGGCTCGACCGCCGCCTGATCCAGCTGCAGATCGAACGCGAGGCCGTGCGCCGCGAAAAGGACGAGGCCTCGCAGAAGCGCTTCGGCCTGATCGAGGAGGAGATCGGCCGGCTGGAGAAGGAAATTTCCGACTACGACGAAATCTGGAAGTCGGAGAAGGCTGCAGCGCTCGGCTCCAAGGACGTGATGGAAGAGATGGACCGCATCCGCTCGCAGATCAAGACCTTCACCGACAAGGGTGACTTCAACAAGGTCGCCGAGTTGCAGTACGGCAAGCTGCCTGAACTGGAGAAGCGGCTGAAGGACGCACAGGCCGTGGAGTCCGGCAAGGCGCAGAACAAGGACGGCAAGGGCCGCCCGCAGTTGCTGCGCACGCAGGTCGGGGCCGAGGAAATTGCCGAGGTGGTGGCGCGTGCCACCGGCATCCCGGTGTCCAAGCTGATGCAGGGCGAGCGCGACAAGTTGCTGCTGATGGAGGGCAAGCTGCACGAGCGCGTGGTCGGCCAGGACGAGGCCATCGGTGCCGTGGCCAATGCCATCCGCCGCTCGCGCTCGGGCCTGTCCGATCCGAACCGCCCGACCGGCTCCTTCCTGTTCCTGGGCCCGACCGGCGTGGGCAAGACCGAGTTGTGCAAGGCGCTGGCCGGTTTCCTGTTCGACAGCGAAGACCACCTGGTGCGCATCGACATGAGCGAGTTCATGGAGAAGCACTCCGTGGCCCGTCTCATCGGCGCGCCACCCGGCTACGTGGGCTACGAGGAGGGCGGTTACCTGACCGAAGCGGTGCGTCGCAAGCCCTACAGCGTGCTGCTGCTCGATGAGGTGGAGAAGGCCCACCCCGACGTGTTCAACGTGCTGCTGCAGGTGCTCGACGACGGCCGCCTGACCGACGGCCAGGGTCGCACCGTGGACTTCAAGAACACTGTGATCGTCATGACGAGCAACATCGGCTCGCACATGATCCAGGCCATGGTGGGCGAGTCGTACGAAGATGTGAAGGACGCGGTATGGGGCGAGCTGAAGAACCACTTCCGCCCCGAGTTTCTCAACCGCATCGACGAGACAGTGGTGTTCCACGCGCTTGACGCAAAGCACATCGAGTCGATCGCCGCGATCCAGCTCAAGGTGCTCGAAGCGCGCCTGGCGAAGATGGACCTGCACCTGCAGGTGTCGCCCGCTGCGCTGGCCGAGCTGGCCAAGGTCGGCTTCGACCCGGTGTTCGGTGCGCGGCCGCTCAAGCGCGCGATCCAGCAGCGCATCGAAAATCCGCTCTCGAAGTTTCTGCTGGAGGGGCGCTATCCGCCGAAGTCGTCGATTCCGGTCGACGTGGACCCGGTGCGCGACCCCGGGGTGTTCCAGTTCGGGGACGCGCAGCAGCCCGCCTGAGCGGTGGCGCGGCTCAACCCATGAGCTTCTGCGGCAGCCAGGTCGCGAGTTCAGGGAACACGCACAGGATCACGATCGCGAGCACCATGCACAGCATGAAAGGGATGGCCCCTTTCAGGATGGTGGGCAGGCGCACGTCGGGCGTGATTCCGTTGATGACAAACAGGTTCAGGCCTACAGGCGGCGTGATCAGGCCCAGTTCCATGTTGATGGTGAGGATCACGCCGAACCAGATCGGGTCGAAGCCCGCGGCCGTGATCACCGGCATGAGGATGGGTGTGGTCATCAGGATGATGGCCGCCGGTGGCAGGAAGCAGCCCGCCACCAGCAGCAACACGTTGATGGCCGCCAGCACCACCCACTTGTTGACCTGCAGCTCACCAATCGCCTCGGCCACCGACTGCGTGACCTGCAGTGAAGACATCATGTAGCCGAACAGGATCGAGGTGCCGATGATCAGCAGCAGCATGCCGG
The DNA here is from genome assembly GCF_025699295.1 of Hydrogenophaga sp. Taxonomy (GTDB): domain Bacteria; phylum Pseudomonadota; class Gammaproteobacteria; order Burkholderiales; family Burkholderiaceae_C; genus Hydrogenophaga. The sequence goes on from NZ_JAILWB010000015.1 coordinate 53,096, forward strand.
ATTCGCGCAGGCCGTCGCGCAGGATCACCCACAGATCCATCGGCTTCCAGACGCGGTAGATCACGATCACCATCACCAGGCACAGCGCGGCTCCCACGCCAGCGGCTTCGGACGGCGTGGCGATGCCGCCGTAGAGCGCGTAGACCACGCCGACGATCACCACGATGAAGGGCAACAGACGGGGCAGCAGCTCGAGCTTTTCCTTCAGGCTGTAGATGCGATCGTGGTCCAGCAGCACGGTCCCGCGTTTCCAGCTCAGGAACAGGGCCCATGCCATGAACAGACCGGTGAGCAGCAAGCCCGGAATCACCCCCGCGAGAAACAGCCGCCCGATCGATGTCTCGGACGCGATGCCATAAAGGATCATGGTGATGCTGGGCGGGATCAGGATGCCCAGCGTGCCACCTGCCGCGATGGCACCGGTGGCCAGATCGGCGTCGTAGCCACGTTTGCGCATCTCGGGAATGCCCATCTTGCCGATGGCTGCGCAGGTGGCGGGTGACGAACCGGTGAGCGCGGAAAACAGCGCGCAGGCGCCGATGTTGGAGATCACCAGTGACCCCGGCACGCGGTGCAGCCAGCGCGACAGCGCTTCATACAGATCACTGCCGGCGCGCGACGACGCCACCGCCGCGCCCATGATGATGAACATGGGCAGCGAGACCAGCGTGAAATCGCTCAGGCCCGCGAAGATGGTCTCGGGCACGAAGTGCACGCTGTTCCAGCCGTCGAACATCACCATGAACAGCAGGGCCACAGCACCCAGACCGAAGGCGATCGGCAGGCCGGTGGCCAATACCAGGATCGTGACCACGAAAATCAACAGGCCGATGGCAAGGGCACTCATGAGGGATCCCGCAAACAGGAGAAGAAGACAGGCAAGGGCTGGGCAGGCGCGCAGATCACAGATGGTCTTCCGGCGTCAGCCCGAACGGGTCCTCGCGCTGTGTCCACACCATCCAGATTTCCGCCAGGTACTGCAGGCACAGCAGACCCAGGCCCACGGGCACGGCCAGGTAGGGAATCCACAGCCGGGCGCGCCAGATCGACGCCGTGGTCAGCCCGGTGGCCCAGCTCTCGTGCCACCAGGGCACGGCGGCATAGAGGAAGAAGCCGCAGAACGTCACCCCGATCAGGCTGCCCACGAGATGCAACCAGCGGCGGGCGGCCGGACGCAGCACGAGCGGCAGCACGTCGACCGCCACATGGCCGCGGGTGAGGAGGATGTAGGGCGCGCCGATGAAGGCCGAGGCCACCAGAGCGTAGGTGACGAACTCCGTCTGCCAGATCGACGACTCGCCCAGCACGGCGCGCACGAATACCATGTGGCACACCACGAAGATCGACACCAGCAGCAGCGCGGCGGCCACCACGCCCAGCAGGCGTGAGGCGCCATGCACCAGCGCCACCCAGGTCGGCATGTGGCCGGTTTTACTTGACACTCAAGGCCTTCTCGATGAGCTCCTTGCCACCGGGTACCTTCTCGGAGAAGAGCTTGTAGGAGGTCTTCTGTGCCACGTCGCGCCAGGCCTGGGCCTCGGCATCGGTAAGCGTCACCACCTGGACGTTGTTCTTCTTGTAGGTCTCGACCATGGTGTCGTCAAGCTTCTTCGACTCCGCATTGAAATAGGCCTCGGCCTTCTTCGATGCGGCGGTCAGCGCCTTCTTCTGCGCGTCGTTGAGCCCGTCCCAGCTCTTCTTGGAAATCAGCACCGGCTCGTACATGAACCACAGCGCGTTGTCGCCCGGTGCGGTGAGGCACTTGAGCTGCTCGTACAGACGGAACGAGACGAAGCTGCCACTGGACGTGTCGGTGGCCTGGGCCACGCCTTGCTGCAGCGCGCTGTACACCTCGCTCGACGGAATCGCCACGATCGAGGCGCCCGCGCCCGCCCACATCTGGGCAAAGGTCGCGCCGGCGGAGCGCACTTTCAGCCCGGAGGCGTCTTCCGGCTTGCGGATGCATTTGTCCTTGCTGCCGAAGGCGCCGGCCAGCCAGGCGTCGGCCAGCACCTTGGCGCCACCCTGTTCGATGATGGCCTTGATGTCCGTCATGAAAGGCGAGGCGTTGATGCGCTGCGCGTGTTCGTGGCTCTTGACCAGTCCCGGCATCAGCGTGGCGCCGAACTGGGGGTGAAAGCCCGATGCGTAGTCCAGCGGGAACGAGGTCATGTCGATCTGGCCGGTCTGCATGGCCTTCCACTGTTCGGTGGCCTTGACCAGGCTGGAACCCGGAAACACCTTGATCGTCATGTCCACCTTGGCGGCCGCGACTTCGCGGGCAATCATCTGCACCATCTCGTCGCGAACGTCGCCCTTGCCACCCGGAAACTGGTGCGAGGCCTTGAGCACCACCTCGGCCATTGCACCGGTGGACACGGCGGCGAGCAGGGCCGCGGCGAGGGCGCTGCGCGCCAGGTTGCTTGCGTTCTTCATCTTTGTCTCCAGGTTGGTAAGGGTTGTTGTATAAATGACGCCAAATGTTATATGCAACAAAAACCGGCCCCGCCTAGGACAAACCCCGACACCAACGAGAAAACGAGCGACCGCATGAGCGCCACACCCCCCAACCGCTCACGCGTGCAACGAGTGCGCGAGGAACTCGAGGACGACATCGTCAACGGGCGCCTGCTGCCGGGTGAGCAGGTTCAGGTGGAGCAGCTGGTGGCGCGTTTCGGCGTGTCGCGTACGCCTGTGCGCGAGGCCCTCCAACAACTGGAGGCCAGCGGACTGGTCGAGGTGCAGCCCAAGCGCGGCACCTATGTGTCGCGCTTGGGCATGCCCGAGTTGATCCAGATGTTCGAAGTGATGGCCGAGCTGGAGGCGTTCTGCGCACGGCTGGCCGCGCGCCGCGCGCACGAGGCCGATCTGTGCGAGATCGAGGCGGCGCTGGCGCAGTGCGAAGCCGAGGCCGCGTCCGGGAACGTCAATGCCTACTACTACGCCAACGAACACTTCCACCAGCTGATCTACCACGCGTGCGGCAATCCGTTCCTGGTGCAGCAGACACTGGGCCTGAAGAACCGGCTCAAACCATACCGGCGCCTGCAACTGCAGATGCGCAACCGCATCGCGCAGTCGCTCGACGAGCACCGCCAGGTGGTGGCCGCCCTGCGTCGCGGCGACAGCGAAGCGGCGGCCGAGGCGGCGCGCGCGCATGTGCTGGTGCAGGGGCAGCGCTTTACCGACCTGATGAGCCTGACCGAAAGGCCGGCGTCACCGGCTGTGCCGCCAGCGTCGCCGCGCAAGCGGGAAAGTCTGAGCGCCTGAGCGAGGCCTGCCGGATCGAATGGCCACCAGGCGCGGCCCGCGCGCCTCAGGCCACCATGGAGGTGTCGTCGTCGGCCACCACAGCCGGCGACAGCGTCTGCAACTGCAGATAGCCGCGTTGCTGCAACCGGGCTGCGAGGTCGGTCACATCGGCGCCCAGCAGCAGGGACAACTCCATCTCGCTGCGCCGCCCGTTGGCCATGAGGAGCAGGGTGTGGGCCTGGCGGCCCACCACCTCGGGGCGGGCCAGCGCCTCCCAGGCGCGCGGCGTCTTGGCGTAGCGCTGAATGCCACTCATGGTCGTCGTCATCTTGCTCTCCCTGATACCTGCCGCAGCGTGTGACCTGCCGCAACGCCATGCTGCCCGCCGGATGTGACAGCAGGATGAAGCCGGGCAGGTCAGCCCACGCCGCCGGACTGCAGGCCCCAGCGCGTGGGCGGCTGACCCATGGCTGCCTTGAACATGGCGCTGAATGCGCTGTCGCTGGCATAGCCGGTGGCGGCTGCCACCTGGCCGATGGGCACACCGCGCGCGAGCAGCGGCAGCGCGTGCGCCAGCACCGCCTGCTGGCGCCACTGCTGGTAGGTGGTGCCCAGCTCTTCGCGGAACAGCCGCGCCACCGTGCGTTCGCTCGCGCCGGTGTCGGCGGCCCACTCGGCCAGGGTGGCGCGCTCGCCAGGCGCGTTGAGCACCGACTCGCACAGCGCGCGCAGGCGCTTGTCGCGCGGCAGCGGCACGCCCAGCGGCTGGGTGTCAGCGTGAGCGAGTTCGTCCAGTACGAGGCCGGTGAGCAGGCGGTCGCGCGCCGGCTCGGCGGCACGGCGCGAGTCTGCATCCATGGCCTGCACCAGCTCGCGCAACAAGGCCGAGACCACGATCATGCGGCAGCTCTGCCAGACCGCGGGCGTGGCCCCGGCATGCACGTACAGGGTGCGCAACTCGGCGTCCTCGCGCACCGTGACAGCGTGGCGCGTGCCGGGTGGTATCCACACGGCGCGCGAGGGCGGCACGATGTAGGTGACGGCCTGCAGGTTGGTTTCGTCGGGCACCGTCATCACCTGCACGATGCCGGTGGCGCAGTAGGCGAGCTGGCCCCAGGGGTGGCGGTGCGGTTCGAAGTGGGTGTCGGCGCTGAGTGCGCGCGCCCGCACGCGCACCGGGCGCCCCTCGTCGGGCGTGAAGGGGTCGGAATCCCCCAGCGGCGTTGGGCGGGGACGGCGGCGCGGCGCGGGCATGGATTGGCGGGTATTCGTGGAAAGCTGTCGGATCGTCGCAATCCGGCAGAACCGCATGAGTCTACGATCCCGCCATGTCCTCATCAAGCACCGCCCATCCCTTGCCCACCACGGCTTTGCGCCAGGACGCCAGCCTCATAGGCCTGGTCGGGCTGGCGCACATGATCAGCCACTTCAGCCAGTTGCTGCTCGCGCCACTGTTTCCCTGGTTGAAGGACGCGCTCAACGCCAGCTATGCCGAACTGGGTTTCCTGATGACGATCTTCTTCGTGGTCTCCTGCGCGGTGCAGACGGCCTCGGGCTTCGTGGTCGACCGCTTCGGCCCGCGGCCGGTGCTGTTCGGCGGGCTGGCGCTGCTGGGTCTGGCGGCGTTCGGCTTCGCGGCCAGCACGGGCTACTGGATGATGGCCTTTTTCGCCATCGTGGCCGGCACCGGCAACGGCGTGTTCCACCCGGTGGACTACACACTGCTCAACCGCAAGGTGAGCGCGCCCCGCCTGGGGCATGCCTACAGCGTGCACGGCATCACCGGCAGTCTGGGCTGGGCACTGGCACCGGCCATGATGGTGCCGATCGCCTTCGCATTCTCCTGGCGTGTGGCGCTCGCCAGCGCGGGCGTGCTGGCCTTCGCGGTTCTGGCAGTGCTGTGGTTCAACCGTGAGCGCCTGAGCCTGCCGGCCGCTCCCCGGCCCGCGGCCGGCTCGGTGCATGTAGCGGGCGAGGACCCGATGGCCTTCCTGCGTATTCCGGCGGTGTGGATGTGCTTCGGCTTCTTCTTTTTCTACGCCATGTCGTTGAGCGTGGTGCAGGCCTTCGCGCCCGAGGCCGCGCGCCAGCTGCACGGCGTGCCGCTGGCGCTGGTGGCGGTGTGCCTGACGACCTACATGCTGTGTGCTGCCGGTGGCATGGTGCTGGGCGGCTTCCTGGCTTCAGATCCCGCTCGCTGCGAGCGCGTGGTGGGCGTGGGTTTCGGCCTGGCCGCCAGCATCGCGCTGGTGCTGGCGCTGGCCGATGTGCCGTCGGCGGCGGTGCCGGTGCTGTTTGGTGCCATGGGATTCTCGGCGGGCATCGCAGGGCCGTCGCGTGATCTTCTGGTGAAGAAGTCCACGCCCGACAACGCCACCGGCCGCGTGTACGGCGTGGTGTATTCGGGTCTGGACATTGGCCAGGCAATCTCGCCACTGATCTTCGGCGTGCTCATGGACCACGGCCAGTTCCGCGGCGTGCTGATCGGGCTGGCGGTGGTGCAGGCGGTGCTCATCGCCAGTGCCTTCAACGTGCGGCGGGTGCGGCGCACGGCCCTGGTCGCCGCCTGAGGCCTTTCTTCTGCGGCCCGGCGGGAGCGTCCGCCGCCCAGCGCCGTGTTGCGCCCGGCTGCCGTTTATTTGTCGGGTGTCAAGCGGGCGCGCTGTCTCAGCAGGTATAAAAGCGACTTGATCCATTCCCCCACCTGCTGGCGAATCACCGCAGACCGCCCATGACGGTGCCTTCCCGTTTGCTGCAACAGTGCTTCCAGGAAGCACTCTCCGGCGCGCCCGAGATGCTGGCGCGCTGCGCCGACTCGGCCATCGCCAGCCTGCAGGCAGCGGAGAAGGCTTCCAAGGAAGTGGTGCAGCGCGACCGCCTTGCGCTGGCCTGGTGGGGCCTGCTGCAGAACAAGATCCAGTGGGGCCGGACGTTCCATCAGCACCTGCGCGACGCACTCATGGCCGCGCCCGAGGCCAACTCCTCGCGCCCGGCCCTGCTGTCGGAGTCCTCGCTGCTGTCACTGGTGGAGGATGACGCGGTCAACGAGTCGCTCGAATCGGCCCGGCTGGTGCATGGCCTCATGCCGGTGCTGGAGCAGCAGCTCGCGGTGCTCGATGCCCTGATGAGCTCGGTGATCGGCTTGCAGACCGTGCAGGCAGAGCGCAACCCGCTGCGGCCGTCGGTGTTCGTGCGCGCGCTGCGCGAGCTCATGTCCTCGGCCGAGTCCGAGCCCGAGGTGCGCGCCCTGTGGCTGCGCCACATGGACAAGGCGCTGGGCCACGAACTGCAGAAACTCTACGAACGCGTGGCGCTGATCCTGCAGCGTGCCAACGTGCAGGAAGCCGGCTACCGCGTGCGCCTGGTGGACGACGCAGGCGCCTCCACACGTTCGGGGGGGTTGTCCACCCGCTCGGGAGGTCTGGGCCTGTCCTCGCGCGCTGCCGGGTTGGGCGTCTCTCCCAACAGCCAGTGGCAGGAGCCGGGCTACGTGGGCAGCGGGCATGACATGCCCTCCTGGACCAGCGCCGAACACCTGCCGCCCATGCAGTCGCTCGGCCGCATGCAACCCGGTGTGGACCACCAGGTTTTTCATGAATTCCTCAACCAGGGGGGCAAACATTTCGACCGCCACCTGACCCCGGACTACTACGAGCAGGTGAGCGAGGAGCTCGCCGCGATCGAGGCCTTTGCAGCGATCCCCGTGCTCGACGAGTCCATGATCCTGGAGCAGCAGACCCAGTACCGCGACCTGCCGGTGGTGGACCGGCCCGCGCGCGAGATCGGCATCTCCAGCCAGTTGAGCCAGAAGGCCTGGGGCACCTACGCGGCCGCGCATGAGCGCTCGCGCGTGCTCATGCACCTCAAGCAGAAGGCGCAGCGCGTCAGCCAGGCCGTGGGCCTTGACCTGGTGCGCACCCTGGTCAGCCAGGTGGCGAGTGACCCGCTGCTGCTGGGCCCCGTGCGCGAGGCGGTGGTGGCGCTGGAGCCGGCGTTGTTGCGCCTGGCCATGGCCAACCCGAAGTTCTTCAATGAAGATGAGCATCCGGCGCGGCGGTTGATCGAGAGCGTGGCGCAGCGCAGCTTCAAGTTCAACGACGAATTCGCGGAAGAGTTCCACAGCTTCTTCCAGCCGGTGCAGCAGGCGTTCAAGGACCTCAACGACCAGGCCACCAACGATCCCGGTCCCTTTGCCGATGCCCTCGCCGCGCTGCGCGAAGGCTGGGCCGCGCAGGACCAGAAGGAACTCGCGCTGCAGGACAACAGCCTGCAGTCCATCCGCTACGCCGAGGAGCGCCAGGCGCTGGCCGACCAGATCGCCTGGGACCTGAGCCAGCGCCCCGACGTGGACAACGCGCCGGGGGTGATCCTGGATTTCCTCTACGGCCCCTGGTCGCTGGTGATCGCCTCGGCCAAGCTGGGCGATACCGAGGGCCAGAACGATCCCGGTGGCTTTCGCAAGATGGTCTCCAACCTGTTGTGGAGCGTGAAGAAGGAGGTCACGCTCAAGCGTCCCAAGGAGCTGTTCGCCATGGTGCCGGGCATGCTGGCCACGCTGCACGCCGGCCTGGACATGCTGGGCAAGACGCGCGAGGAAACCAAACCGTTCTTCGACGCGCTCATGCGCCTTCACCAGCCGGTGCTGGGCCTGCGCCGCGCGCGCATCCGAAACGACGCGAGCAACTCCGACCCGGTGCCGCTGGAAAGCGCGTCGATGTCGATGGAACTGGACGAAACCCTGCCAGCCACACCCGAGCAACGCAAGCCGCGGCCGAAGGCGCAGCCCTGGCTGGGCAAGAGCGAGATCGAGGCCGCGGGCTTCGAGGACACGCTGCCGACCGACTACGGTGACCTGATCGAAACCCAGGTGCAGGCCCGCGCCAGCGAAGACGATTCGCAGGCCGCTGCGCTGGCCGAAGAGGCCGAGCTGGAAGACATCAACGCCGCGGCCGTGCTGCTCGGTCTGCGCGAAGGCGACTGGGTGGATCTGTACTCGCGCCGCGAATGGCTGCGCGCCCAGCTCATCTGGGCCAGCAGCAAGGGCACGCTGTTCATGTTCGTGAGCCGCGGTAGCCGGCCGCACTCCATGACCAAGCGCAGTTGCGAACGCCTCATCGCAAGCCGCCTGCTGCGCCCGGTCAATGCCCAGGGCGTGGTGCAGAAGGCGCTGCAGGCCATGGCGGCCGAGTCACAGCAGCCGCGACGGGCAGAGTCCGAAGCGGCCTGATCCGGGCTGCCCTCCAGCCAGCGCCTCAGACTGCGCCGGTGTACTCGCCGCGTGCGGGGTAGTTCTTCGCAACCGCAAAATCCACCGCAGCGAGGAGCTCGTCGAAATGTGGGCGGGCGAACGGCATGGTCTGCACTGCTCCGTAGTAGAGGGTGCCGTCGGGGCGCACCAGGAACACGCCGGGCTCGGAGAACAGCGCGGGTTCCTCGATGCCGATGGACGTCGTGCCGCGCGAGGTGCTCACGTACAGGCCCCACTGGCGCGCCACCGCCAGCGGCAGGTCGTAGCCCATTCGCAGGTTCGGGGTGCTGAGCTTGTCCGCCATGGCCTTGGCCCGTTCGGCGCCGTCGCTTGACAGTGCGATCACCTTGAGACCGCGCTTGTCGAATTCAGGCAGCAGCCGCCCGAGTTCGAGCAGGTACTTGTGGCAAATGGGGCAGTGCAACCCGCGGTAGAAGACCACCACGGTGAAATGTTCGGCGGCGTCCTGGGCCAGGTCGAACGGACCATGGGCCAGCGTGGGCACCTGCAACGCAGGAACGGCTTGGCGCGGAATCAACATGAACAACTCCAGAAAAATTGACGATGCTGCACTGTAGCGCTGACGGTGAGACGATTGGTGTCTTTTCGTCTTCAATGATGGATAATTCGTCTCATGGTTGATCGGCTCTCCAGTCTCTTGCAGCGGTTTTCGCTGCGCGCTCACGTTCACCACGGAGGGGCACTGCGCGGGCCAATGAGCTTTGGCGAACACGGCAGCGACGGTCACCTGCACCTGGTGCGCGAGGGCGTGGTGATGCTCGTGGGGCCGGGGCGTCGCCGGCTCACGGTGGCAGCGCCCAGTCTGGTCTACCTGCCGCGCCGTGCTGCGCACCGGCTGATGGCCGCGCCTGGCGCGCAGGCCCAGGTCGTGTGCGCCTCGGTGTCGTTTGGCTCGGATCAGGAGAATCCCGTCCTGCGAGGCCTGCCGGCGCTGGTCTGCGTGCCACTGGCCGACATGCCGGGCCTGGACGTGGCGCAGGCGCTGCTGACGCAGGAGGCACTGGCCGGTCGCTGTGGCCAAGCCGCGGTGGTTGATCGTCTGGCCGAGGTGCTGGTGGTGCAGCTGCTGCGCTGGTGCATCGAGCGCGGCCAGGTGCACAGCGGCAGCCTGGCCGGCCTGGCCGACGCGCGTCTCTCGCGGGCCATCACAGCGATGCACGACGAGCCCTCCGAGCCGTGGACGCTGGACTCGCTCGCCCAGGTGGCCGGCATGTCGCGCTCGCGCTTCGCTGCACATTTCAAGGCGGTGGTGGGCCTGCCCGCGGCCGAATACCTCAAGCGCTGGCGCATCGACGTCGCCAAGGGCCTGCTGCGCCAGGGCCTGCCGATCAAGATCGTGGCCGGCGATGCCGGCTACGGCAGCACGAGCGCCTTCGGCAAGGCCTTCACGCAGGTGGAGGGCGCGTCGCCTTCAGAGTGGCGCGGACGTGTGCTGTAGGCACGTGCCTCACACCTTGCTGCGGTGCCGCTGAATGCAGGTCTGCAGAACCTCGTCGTGATCGCGCTTCCACCAGTTGCCGGTGGAAAAGATCTCCACCTCGCTGAAACCCGCGAAGCCCTGCGCTTCCACCCAGCCGCGGATGCACGGAATGTCGATCACGCCGTCGCCCATCATGCCGCGGTCGTTGAGCAGGTCGGTGGTGGGCGTGAGCCAGTCGCACACATGGAAGGCGAGCAGGCGGCTTTTTCCCGCGCGTTCAATCTGCGCCTGCAGCTTCGGGTCCCACCACACGTGGTACACGTCCACTGCCACACCCAACGCGCCGCTCTTCGTCGGGTCCAGTGCGTCACACACGTCCAGTGCCTGCTCCATCGTGTTGATGCAGGCGCGGTCGGCCGCGTACATGGGATGCAGGGGTTCGATGGCCAACGGCATGCCGGCGGCTTTGGCGTAGTCGAGCAGTTCGGCGATGCCTTCGCTGACCTGCTGGCGCGCGCGGCCGATGTCCTTGTGCGCGGCCTGACCCGCCAGCGCGCCGGGCAGTGCGCCCACCACGAGCACGAGGCAGGGCGCGCCGAGTTCGCAGGCCTCGTCCACCGCCCGGTGGTTGTCGTCGCGTGCGGCCCGCAGGCCGGCCGCGTCGGTGGCGGGAAACATGCCGCCGCGGCAATAGCCCGAGAGCTTCAGGCCCAGCGCCTTCACCTGCGCGGAGATGGTCTTCAGTCCCGCTGCGGCGACCTGGTCACGCCAGGGCGAGACCGCCGGGATGCCGTGGCGCGCGCAGGCATCGAGGATGTCGGGCAGCGGCAGATCCTGGCCCTGACTCCTGCGCACCGTGGCGGTGTTGATGGACAACCAGCGGTGGTCTTGCGAGAAATCGCGCATCAGGCCTCCACCCCATGCAGGGCCAGCAGGGTGCTCATGCGCCGCAGCGCCAGCTCCGGCTGCTCCAGCAGGTTGGCCGCGTCGGCCAGGCGGAACAGTTCGGCGAAGTGCGGCAGCGAACGCGTGCTCTGCTGGCCGCCGACCATGGTGAAGTGTGTCTGGTGGCCGTTGAGCCAGGCCATGAAGACCACGCCGGTCTTGTAGAAGCGCGTGGGCGCAGCGAAGATGTGGCGCGACAGCGGCACCGTGGGGCCAAGGATGTCGTGGAACTTCTGCAGGTTGCCCTGCGCGAGTTCGCCCAGCGCGGCGCTGGCGGCGGGCGCGATGGCGTCGAAGATGCCCAGCAGGGCGTCGCTCTGGCCGTGCGTGATCTCCTGGCCAAAGCCATCGCCGGCGATGAGTTCGGCGTAGTTGAAGTCGTCGCCGGTGTACATGCGCACGCGCGCTGGCAGGCGCCGGCGCATGGCGATCTCCTTGTCCTTGTCGAGCAGGGAGATCTTGATGCCGTCCACCTTGTCCGGGTGCGCGGCGATCACGGCCAGCGCGGTGTCCATGGCCTGGTCGACATCGTTGCTGCCCCAGTAGCCCTTGAGCGCCGGGTCGAACATGTCGCCCAGCCAGTGCAGCACCACCGGCTGCTTCGCCTGGCTCAGGATGCGGTCGTACACGCGTTCGTAGTCGGCCGGGCTCTTCGCCACGCGGGCCAGCGCGCGGCTGGCCATGACGATGAGCTTGCCGCCGAGTTTCTCGATCGCGGCCATCTGTTCCTCGTAGCCGGCAATGACCTCGTCGACCGTCCTCACGTTCTCCAGCACGAGGTGGTCGGTGCCGCAGCCCGAGGCCACCCGCGCGCCGGGCACGTCTTTCGCCGCGTCGAGCGAGCGGCGGATCAGCTCCAGCGAGGTGGGCCAGTCCAGGCCCATGCCGCGCTGCGCGGTGTCCATGGCCTCGGCCACGCCCAGGCCGAGCGACCACAGACGTTGCCGGTAGGCGATGGTCGCGTCCCAGTCCACCGCGCACTGCAGCCAGGGGTCGATGGCGGCGAGCGGGTCGGCCACCACGTGCGCGGCGGAATAGGCGATGCGGTTGAATGGCACGCCCCGCGCGGGCTTCACGGGGGTGGTGCCGCGCAGGGTGTAGGCCTCGATGCGGCCCGAGGCGGTGGGCAGTTTGAGAGAGAGCGCCATGTGTTCACACCTTCAGGGGTTGCACATCCACCCAGCGGCGTTCCTTCCAGCTCTCCAGCGCGGCCTCCACCAGCTGAACGCCCTTGGCGCCTTCGGGCAGCGTCCATTGGTAGGGTTCGTTCTCCACCACGTGCCGGATGAAGTGTTCCCACTGGATCTTGAAGCCGTTGTCGTACACCTGCGTGTCCGGCACGTCCTGCCACTGCTCGCCGAAATTCATGGTGTTCTTCACGTCCGGGTTCCACACCGGGCGCGGCGTGTTCACGCGGCTCTGCGCCTTGCAGCCGGTCAGCGTCGCCACGGCGGAGCCGTGCGTGCCGTCGACATGGAAGGTCACCAGGTCGTCGCGGTTCACGCGCGTGGCCCAGCTCATGTTGAGTTGTGCGATCACGTTCTCGCCGTTGTGGCCGGTGAGCTCGGCGGTGGCGTAGGCCGCGTCGTCCGCGGTGCATTCGTAGGGCTGGCCGGCCTCGTCCCAGCGCGTGGGGATGTGCGTGGTCCCGATGCAGGAGACCGACTTGACCTCGCCGAACAGGTTGTCCAGCACATAGCGCCAGTGGCACATCATGTCCAGGATCATGCCGCCGCCGTCTTCCTTGCGGTAGTTCCAGCTCGGGCGCTGGATGGGCTGCAGGTCGCCCTCGAACACCCAGTAGCCGAACTCCAGGCGCACGCTGAGCATGCGGCCGAAGAAGCCGGCGCGGCGCAGCATGTCGAGCTTGCGCAGGCCGGGCAGGAAGAGCTTGTCCTGCACGGCGCCGTGCTTGAGGCCCGACTTCTGGGCCAGGCGCGCGATCTCCACCGCTTCGTTGAGGTTGGTGGCGATCGGCTTTTCGCAGTAGACGTGCTTGCCCGCGCGGATGGCCTTGGCCAGCAGGGTGGGGCGCATCTGCGTGGTGCCGGCGTCGAAGAAGATCGTGTCTGCCTTGTTCGCGAGCGCGGCGTCCAGGTCGGTGCCCCAGCGCGCGATGCCATGGGCCTTGGCCAGCGCTTCCATCTTCTCGGCGTTGCGTCCGATCAGGATCGGGTCGGGCATGACCTTGTCGCCGTTGGACAGCGTCACGCCGCCTTGCGCACGGATGGCGCAGATCGAGCGGATCAGGTGCTGGTTCATGCCCATGCGCCCGGTCACGCCGTGCATGATGAGTCCGAGGGTCTGTGTTGCCATGTGGGTTCTCCGTGAAGGCAGGGGGTTCATTGAATGGGTTGCAGGCTGCGCCACTGCGGCGCCGCGGCCGACGCGAAGCCGGCGACATGCAGGGAAGTCAGGTCGAGCCGCCCGTGGCGTACTGCCAGATGCGGGCGGCCGGCGGTGTTGTCGTACAGGCTGGGGTGGGCATCGGCGAATGCCTGGGCCTCTTCGGCCGGCGCGGTGCCGAAGCCGTCCACATAGTGGTGGCCGTTGCGCTCGATGTGGCGCACGCCCAGGCTGGCGGCGAGCAGGGTGTCCTGCTGCACCGCCAGGCCGGCCTGGCAGGTGAGGTCCTCGCCCGAGAGCAGCAGGCGCGGGTCCTGGGCGATGCGGTGGGCGTTGCGCAGCGAGCGGTAGATGCCCTTGCAGGCCTTGCTGGAGATGCCGCGGTAGCCCAGGGCCAGCCCCTCGTCGAGCGCGCCGGGATGGTCGTCGGACTCGTCCAGGATCACCGGCACGCCGATGCCCAGCGACGCGATGGACTCGTGCAGCGCGACCGCGCGCGCCAGCGGCTGCTCCAGCAACAGCGTGCGGCGCAGCAGATCGGCCAGCGCGGGTGTGCCGAGCAGCGTCTGCCAGAAGCGGCCGAGGCTGGCCGCATCGGCGAAGGTCTCGTTGCCGTCGAGCGTGGCGCGGTAGTCGATGCCGAGCCCCTGCAGCAATCCGGCGATGCGCGTGAGGCGCTCCACATCGGCTTCGATCTGACCGCTCAGCTTGAGCTTGAAATGGTGCAGTCCGTGGCGGCGGATGGCCGCTTCGAGCGTGGCCGGCAGGCCGTCCTGCGGGTCGTTTCCGGGGTCGCTGTCGGTCAGGCGGTCGGCCAGGCCCACGGTGTGGCGCAGCACCACATGGGTCGGGCGCACCAGTTCAAGCCGCGTGCTCCACGGGTCGCCCAGCGCGCCGGCGCGCAGGCCTTCCACCCAGGGCAGGCCTGCGGCGCGCAGCGCGGCGTCGGCCACGGCTTTGTCGAGCAGGGCCGGACCGAACTGAGCGGCCAGGCGTGGCAGGCCGCGCGCGAGCGAGACGGCGATGGCCGCGTCGCCGGCGGTCTGCGCGTGCGCGTGCGGACTCAGCGCGTCCTGGCTGGCCAGCAAGGCATCGCGTGCGTTGCGCAGCGACTCGCGCAACTGCTCGAAATTCTGTTCGTGCGTGAGCGCGGGCGTCTTGTCGAACCACTTGGGCACCATCAACTCGGCGCTCGCGCCTTCCACGAGACGACCCTGCACCTCGGCGCGCACCTGCACGAAGGCCTGGGGGCACTGCGTGACGGTGGCGGCGCCGAAGCGGAACGGCAGGCGCAGGGTCACGGGGCGCTGGAACAGCTGCACCTCGTGGATGTGCAGGGTGACGGGCGCGCTCATGACAGGGTCCTCCAGAGTTCGCGCAGGTGCAGGGCAGAGGCCTCCGCGCAGCCCGGGCCGTCGGGCACGTACTCGAACGGTTCCACCGCCACCCATCCTGCGTAGTCCATGTCCTTGAGGACCTGCAGCACCGGGCGCTGGTCGGTCTCACCCTGGCCGGGGCCGCGGCGGTTGCGGTCGTTGAGCTGCACATGGGCGATGTGGCCACTGGCCAGGAAGCGGTGCAGGACCTCTTGCACCGGCTCGCTTTCGCTGTGCGAGGCCGCGCTCACGTCGAGCATGGTGCGGATGGCAGGCGAGCCGATGCGGTCCACCAGCGCGGCGGCTTCGGCCACGGTGTTGATCACCGGGGTTTCGAACGGCCCGAGAGGCTCAAGGCAGTAGACGACACCTGCTGCGGCCGCATGCGGCGCCAGTTCGGCCAGCGCGGCTTCCAGCCGCGCGGTGGCGTCGGCCACGCTCTGGCCCGGTGCGGGCGAGCGCTGCGCGGGCGAGCCGTGCACCAGCACGCCGGCCTCGCACGCGGCGGCGAAATCGATCAGCCGGCGCAGCAGGTCGAGCGTGCGGCCGCGCTGCGCGGCGTCGTCCGTCACCAGCGACAGGCCCTCGGGTTTGACCAGCAACCAGTGCAGGCTGGAGATGCGCAGCCCGCGCGCCAGCGCCGTGGCGCGCACACCGCGGGCGGTGGCGCCGTCGAGCGTGAACGGGTCGTCCGCCAGCGTGAAGGGTGCGATCTCCAGTGCGTCGTAGCCCATGCGGGCGGCGGCATCGCACTGCTCGGCCAGCGGCAGTGGTCGCAGCACCTCGTTGCACAGGGACAGTCTCATGCTTTGGCCTCGCGCCGTGCGGGGCGGATGTACAGGCTCCAGAGCTTCCAGCCCACGGTGGCGAAGATCAGCGCGGCGACCGTACCCGCGATCGGGCGGGTGAAGAAGGGCGTGAGGTCGCCGTCGGAGAGGATCAGCGCGCGGCGCAGGTTCTTCTCCAGCAGGTCGCCGAGCACGATGCCCAGCACCAGTGGCGCCATGGGATAGCCGAAGTGGCGCAGGAAGAAGCCGATCAGGCCGAAGGCCAGCATGACGTAGACGTCGAACAGGCGGCCCGAGATGGCGAAGCTGCCGACCGCGCAGAGCACGAAGATGATGGGCACGATCAGATGCTGCGGCACGCGCAGCACCTGCACCAGCGCCTTGGTGAGCACCAGGCCGTAGATCAGGATGCCGATGGTGGCGAACAGCATCATGGCCACCACGTCGTACACGAAGGACGGGTTCTCCACCATGATCAGCGGGCCCGGCTTGATGCCGTGGATGATCATGGCCGCCATCAGCACGGCCGCCGGTGCCGAGCCGGGAATGGCCAGCGTGAGCACGGGGATCATGGCGCCGGGCACACAGGCGTTGTCACCGGTTTCGGCCGCCATCAGGCCTTCAACCGAACCCTTGCCGAACTGTTCCTTTTCCTTGCTCGCGCGCTTGGCGGCGGCGTAGGACGACCAGGCCGCCACATCCTCGCCCACGCCGGGCACGATGCCCACGCCGGTGCCGATGAGGCCGGAGCGGATGATGGTGCGCCAGTACTGGAGCACGTCGCGCAGTTTCGGAATCACGGTGTCGAAGGCGCTGATCGTCACCGGCGCCTGGCGCCGGCGCATCGCGGTGAGCAACTCGGCGAAGCCGAAGGCGCCCACCAGCGCGGGCACGAGCTGGATGCCTCCGGCCAGATCGCGCACGCCCCAGGCAAAGCGCTCGAAACCGTACTGGGGCTCCTGGCCGATGGTGGCGATGAACAGGCCCGCGATGCCGGCGATCCAGCCCTTGAGCGGATCGTCGCCGGTGAGCGTGCCGGCAATGATCACGCCGAAGAGCGCGAGCCAGAAAAATTCATAGGCGCCGAACTTCAATGCCATGCCGCCGAGCACGGGCGTGAAGGTGGCGAGGAAAAACATGCCGATCAGCGTGCCCAGGACCGAACCGGTGGTGGCGATGCCCATGGCACGTCCCGCCATGCCCTGGCGCGCGAGCTGGTAGCCGTCGAGGCAGGCCGCCGCCGAGGCGGGCGTGCCCGGGATGTTGAGCAGGATGGCCGAGCGGGAGCCGCCGTAGATCGAACCCACGTAGGTGCAGATCAGGATCAGCAGCGCCTGGCTCGGCGGCAGCTTGAGCGTGAGCGTGGTCATCAGCGCCAGCGCCATCGTGGCGGTGAGGCCGGGCAGGGCGCCCATGATCACGCCGACCAGCGAGGCCAGCAGCGCGTAGGCGATGACCTCGGGCGTGCCGAAGCGAACGATGGATTGGCCGAAGAGAAGCAGTCCGTCAAACATGGCAGGGGGAACTCGGGCGGGCTCAGGGAAGACGGACCAGGAACACGTACTGGAACACGAGGGTGACTACTGCGGAGGTCAGCACTCCCGCCGCCACGGACACCACCAGGCGACGGCCGCGCGCAGCGTCTTCAGGGGAAAACAGCCACACGAAAGCCGTGACGAACAGCGCCGTCATCAGCCAGAACGGCGCGCGCCCGATCAGCAGGCCGGCGTACACCAGCGTGAGCAGCAGCATGATGCCGATGCGGCGGTTGATCGGCGGCTCGGTGGCATGCCCGTCGTGCCCCGCGGCAGCCCGCCGCCAGCCGCGCAACATCAGCACGACACCCAGCAGTGCCACCACGCCGCCCAGCATGCCGGGCACGAAGCCCGGCATGGTGTAGAGCTCGGCGCCCATGGACTCGAAGCGCTCCATGCGCCAGGATTCCCCCACGATCAACAGGCCAAAGCCTGCCCACCCCGCACCGCCCCAGAGGTCGGAGCGGGCGGATTTTCCGCCCTCGGTCATGGTGTGTGTTCCGTCGTCGTGCGTGGTGAAGCTCAGGGCTTGGGGATGCCCACGGTGTCGGGCGACACCTTGGCCTTGCCGGCGGCCTGCTGCGTCCAGGCGTAGGACTGGATCGCCGGGAACACCGCTTTCTGGGCCTCTTCACCGGCCATTGGCGCAAACATGGCGCCACGCGACTGCGCGTACTTCTTCAGCGCCTCGCTCTTGACCATCTCGGTGGTCCAGATCTTGTTCAGCGTGGCGGACACTTCCGCGGGGACGCCCTTGGGCACGAAGATGCCGAAGTAGTTGATCGGGTCCTTGTAGCCCGGAATGAACTGCGACAGCGGCGGGATGGTGCCGTAGCCCTCGATCTCGATCGACTTGTCGCCCACCACCGCCAGCGGACGGATCTTCTTGGCGCGGATCATGTCGGTCTGCTCGGCCGCGAGCTGCGTCGTCACCTGGGTTTCGCCCGAGGCGGCAGCCACGGCGGCGGGGGCGCCACCGTCGTAGGTCACGTGCTTGTAGGTCACGCCAGCCGCGCGGGAGAGCGACTCGATGGCCGAATGCCCGCTGGAGTTCACGCCGGCGGTGGCCACCGAGATCGAGCCCGGGTTGGCCTTCATCGCGGCCAGCAGCTCCGGCATGGTCTTGTAGGGCGTGTCGGCATTCACGCCGACGACGGCGATGTGGGCCACGTTCAGGTACAGGTTCCAGTCGCTGGCCGAGGTGTCGAGCATGCCCAGCACCTTGTAGGTGCCCAGATCCTTGGCGCCACCGGCGGTCCAGGTGTAGCCGTCGGCCGGTGCGGCCATGGCGTTCTTGGTGCCCACGGAGCCGGATGCACCTGGCTGATTCATGATCACGATCTTCTGGCCGAGGTGCTTCTCCAGCTCGGCCGCGGTGACGCGCGAGACCTGGTCGGTCGAGCCGCCGGGGGCCCAGGGCACGATCAGGGTGATGGGGCGGTCGGGCTTCCACTGCGCCATGGCGCTGACCGAGGCAGCCGCGAGCACGGCGGTGACAAGAAGTTGGCGAACGGGAACGGATTTCATCTGTTGTCTCCAAGGGGTTAATTCACC
The DNA here is from genome assembly GCF_025699295.1 of Hydrogenophaga sp. Classification (GTDB taxonomy): domain Bacteria; phylum Pseudomonadota; class Gammaproteobacteria; order Burkholderiales; family Burkholderiaceae_C; genus Hydrogenophaga. The sequence continues at coordinate 71,581 of NZ_JAILWB010000015.1, forward strand.
GAGCGGTTAATAATAGGAATCGCCCGGGCCAGCGTCAAGCTGTGGCACCGCTCAGTTCATCAGTACATACCCTAGGATCACGTCGCACATGTGCGAGAGCCGTTCGCTGTGCGCCTTGGGGGTCATCAGGTCGCGCCCGAAGATGGCCGAGAGCGTGTGGTTGTTCGACAGGTAGAAGTACGACAGGCCGGCGATCGACACGTAGAGCTGCAGCGGATCGACGCCGCCGCGAAAGCTGCCATCGGCGCGGCCTCGTTCGAGGATTTCACCCAGCGTGGCGATCAGCGGCGAGTTGAGCTGGCGTGCCCGTTCGGACTGCGCGAGATGCCGCGCGCGGTGCAGGTTGGCGCTGTTGAGCAGGGTGAGGAACTCCGGGTGCTCCAGGTAGTAGTTCCAGGTGAACTCGACCAGCCGGCGCAGCGCGGTGGCGGGCTTGAGGTGCAGCAGGTTGAGCTTGCGTTCTTCCTCGCGGATGTGGCGGTAGACCTGTTCCAGGACGGCCTGGAACAGCTTCTCCTTGTCCTCGAAGTAGTAGTAGATCAGGCGCTTGTTCAGGCCCGCGCGCTCGGCGATGCGGTCCATGCGCGCACCCCCCAGGCCGTGCTCGGCGAACTCGTCGCGGGCCGCATTCAGGATGGTATTCTGCGAGCGGTCGGCGTCGCGCAGGCGCTCTTCCGCGGCGGGTGTGGGTGTGCTGCTCATGCCGCAATAATTCTCTAGTTGGTTAATAAAGTCAAATCCATGCCCCAGATCGCCGGCCACCTTCTCGTGCAATGCCTGATCACCCAGGGCGTGACCCACGCCTTCGGCGTGCCCGGTGAAAGTTACCTCGCCGTGCTCGACGGCTTTCATGCCCACGCCGATCGCATCCGCTTCGTGACCAACCGCCAGGAAGGGGGCGCCGCCTTCATGGCCGAGGCCCAGGGCAAGCTCACCGGACGCCCCGGCGTGTGCTTCGTGACGCGCGGCCCCGGTGCGACCAATGCTTCCATCGGCCTGCACACCGCGTTCCAGGATTCGACCCCGATGGTGCTCTTCGTGGGTGACGTGGCCAGCGACGCGCGCGACCGCGAGGCCTTCCAGGAAGTGGACTATGCCGCGTTCTTCGGCCCATCCACCAAGGGCATGGCCAAGCGCGTGGAACGCATCGACGATGCCCGCCGCATTCCGGAATACGTGGCGCGCGCCTTCGCCACCGCCATGAACGGCCGCCCAGGCCCGGTGGTGCTGGTGCTGCCCGAGGACATGCTCACGCAGCAGGTGGACGCCGAGCCGCTGCCGCGCGTGGAGCCGGTGCAGGCCTGGAGCGACCCGGGTGCGCTGCGCGAGTTGCGCACGCTGCTGCTGGCGAGCGAGCGCCCGCTGGTGATCGCTGGTGGCGGTGGCTGGACGCCTCAGTCCGCAGCCGCGCTGCAGCGTTTCGCGGAGAACTGGCAATTGCCGGTGACCAACGCCTTTCGCTTCCAGGACTGTTTCGACAACCACCACCCGCTGTACGCCGGCGATGTGGGGCTGGGCATCAACCCGGCGCTGGCGCGGCGCGTGCGCGAGTGCGACCTGCTGATCGCCATGGGGCCGCGCCTGGGCGAATCCACCACCGGCGGCTACACGCTGATCGAGGCGCCGCTGCCGACACAGAAGCTGGTGCACATCCACGCCAGCGCCGAGGAACTGGGCCGCGTGTACCAGCCCACGCTGGCGATCAACGCCACGATGAACGCGGCGGCCCGCAGCCTGGAAGTGCTCACCGCACCTCCCGTTGTGAAGTGGGCGGATTGGTCGCAGGCTTGCCACGCGGACTACCTTGCCAACATCGACCCTGCCAACGGCGGCATCACCTTGCCCGGCACCATCGACATGCCGGCCATCATCCACACCCTGCAGAAACACCTGCCAGCCGATGCCGTGCTCACCAACGGTGCGGGCAATTTCGCGAGCTGGCTGCACCGCTTCTTTCGCTACCACGGCCTGGCCAAGGGCCACAAGACCCAGCTTGCGCCCACCAATGGCGCCATGGGCTATGGCGTGCCGGCGGGCATCGGCGCGGCCATCCTCACCGGGCGCACCGCATTCACCATCGCCGGCGACGGCGACTTCCTCATGAACGGTCAGGAACTGGCCACGGCGGTGCAGCACGGTTCGAAGAGCATCGTGCTGCTGCTCAACAACGGCAGCTTCGGCACCATCCGCATGCACCAGGAGCGCGAGTACCCTGCGCACGTGAGCGGTTCGGGCCTGTCCAACCCCGACTTCTGCGCGCTCGCCCGCGCCTACGGCTATGCGGCCGAGCGCATCACCCACACGGCAGAGTTCGAACCTGCCCTGCAGCGCGCCCTGGCCGCTCCCACGGGCACCGTGATCGAGGTGCTGCTCGACGTCGACGTGATCACCACGCGCGGCACGCTCGGCGCGATCCGGCAGGCCGCCCAGCGCGCACAGATGTAAAAAAGTCACAAGATCCGCGGCACCCACGCACAACCCGCTGAGGGGGCTGCTGCCTAGACTGGCTCATCCATCTACAGGGGTTGGTCATGTGGCAAGCAACAGATACGGCGTGGAGCGGCGGCACCGAGCTGGCTGGCGGTGCGGGCGTGCACGCGGGCCTCGGGCAGCAACACCTCATGCGGGTGTTCGACGAGATCGACTACGGCATGCTCATCATCGATGCGCAGGGCCGTATCCTGCACGCCAACCACCTGGCGCGGCACGAACTGGCCGCCGGCCGGGTCATCATGTCCTACGGCAACAGCCTGCTGGGCAGCAACGCCGAGCACACCTCGAGGATCCAGCAGGCCATGGAGTCGTCTTTCCGAGGGCAGCGCAAGCTGTTGATGATGTCGGCCGGCGACAAGGAGCTTGCGCTGGCGTTCACGCCCCTGAGCCACCCGCTGGAAGCCGATGCACCGTCGGTGCTGGTGCTGCTGTCGCGCCAGAACACCTGCGACAACCTGGCCGTGCGCATGTTCGCCCGCGCCCTCAACCTCAGCCCGAGCGAGGAGTCCGTGCTGATGGGCCTGTGCCGCGGGCTGGCCATTGCCGAGATCGCCGAACAGCATGGCGTGGCCGAGTCCACGGTGCGCAGCCAGATCAAGACCTTGCGCGAAAAAGCCGGCGCGCCCAGCATCCGCAGCCTGCTGCATCGGGTCAACAGCCTGCCACCGGTGGTGCCTGCCTTGCGCATCATCACGCCGATGCCGCACAATGCCACGGAGTTTTCCCACCCGTGAGCATGGATGCCCGCCTCTGCCGTTCCCCTCGTCAGTTCCCCCACCAACCACCACATTGAAGCGCTCGCGGCCCTCGGGGTATCGCGCCGGTACCGGCGCGGCGCGTTGCTGATCCAGGAAGGCGACACCGGCGACACGCTTTTCATCGTGTTGCAGGGTCGCCTGCGCGCCTTCGTGGCCGACAACCATGGGCGCGAGCTCACGCTGGGCATGTACGGCCCACTCGAATACGTGGGTGAAATGTCGCTCGATGGCGGGCCACGATCGGCCAATGTGGAGGCTGCCGAGGCCTGCACCTGCTCGGTGGTCTCGCGCGCCACGCTGCTCGACTACATTGCCGCGCACCCCGAGTTCGCGCTGGAACTCATGGCCCGGTTGATCCGGCGCGCGCGCCTGGCCACCGACAGCGCGCGCAGCGTGGCCCTGATCGACGTCTACGGCCGGCTGGTGCGCCTGCTCAACGAGATGGCGATGGCGCCTGACGCGCAGGGCGAGCGCCCGCTGAAGGAGCGCGTGACCCACCAGCAACTGGCGCAGCACCTGGCCTGCTCGCGCGAGATGGTCAGCCGCCTGCTCAAGGACCTGGAAACCGGCGGCTACATCGCCGTGCGCGAGCGCTGGATCGTGCTGCGCAAGCCGCTGCCCGCGCGCTGGTGAGCCCCATCAGGCCTGGTTGATCAGCTCGCGCGCCTGCACTGGCGCGGCCGAACTGGTGCCGGCCAGCCGCACCACGCTGCCACTGCGGCTGCCCGCGCCGAGCACCCCCCACAGGGCAGGGTTGTCGTCGCAGGGTTTGAGCGTCTCGGGCACCTTCTTCACGCCGGGGCGCTGTGGCCGGCCTGCATCCGGGTCCGGCTTGCGTGGCGAGTACAGCGCGAAGAGCCCACCGGCCGAGGGGTGGTGGCGCAGGCCGCCCACGCTCACCGTGTGCTGCCCGGTCGAGAGGCTGTTGAAGGTGCCGCTGCGCCGGATCGGGGTCGGGTTGTCGGCATGGTCCACGAACGCACCGAGGTTGCCGCTGGTGTCGTAGTCCCGGTCTTCCAGGTACGACTGGCGTGCGCCCGTGTTCTGGCCGATCGCCACGTCGTCGCGCTCGATGTAGGCGTCGAACAGCGTGGGCGTGGCGCCGGTGTTGGTGAGCGTGACCGTCCACGAGCCAAAAGGCGCGGTGGCCACCGAGGCCTGGCGGCTGAACGTAGGCGCGATCGCCAACAGGGCGCAGGTGCCGTGGCTGCCAAGCGCGCTGGACGTGGGGTAGATCAGCCCGCACATCGGCGCGCCCTGCGCGTCGTTCCACAGGCCCGCCTGGCCCATGGGCATGGCGGGCAGCGGTTGCGCATGGTTCGGTGGCGTCACGCTGATGCGAACGTCCTGAGCGTCATCGGGCAGCCAGATTTCCAGGTAGCTCTCGGTGCGGTCGTCGGGCTGCACACGCCAGTGCAGCGTCACCGATCCTCCAGGAGGCAGTGTGGCGTTGGCATGGGTGCGGCTCTGGTAGGCGTTGCCGGCGGGCACGGCGATCTGCAATTGGCCGCTGTACAGCGCGATCAACTGGTCCATCGCCGCTTCGAGGACCGAGGTGCCATCGTGTGGGCCGGCCAGCGTGCCCCAGCTGATGTTCACCACCACATTGGCGCTGGGTGCGCAGCGCGCGAGGATGTACATCAGCCCGTCGAGCACGCTCACATTCATCGCGCCGCCCGAGGTGTCGAGCACGTTGGACCAGTCGAGCTGCACGGCCACCAGGTCGCAGTGGCTGGCGGTGTCGTCCTTGGGGTCGAGCAGGTTGCCCTTGCCGCAGGCCAGGCTCATCACGTGCGTGCCGTGGTTCACCGGGCGGCTGAGGTCCCAGAGTTGCAGGTACTGGTAGAGCGCGTCCTCGTCCAGCCGGCCGTGGTGCGTGTGATCGGCCATGGCCGCGTCGATCGCGGCGCCCGAGAGTTCGTGGCCGTAACCCATGTCGTGCGGTGTGGGCCCGGCGCGTGCGGGGTCGAGTGGCACGGGGTGCCGAGGCTGGTTGCCGGGCCAGTTGCCGTTCTGGTATTCGTCCTGGCGCCAGAAATGCTTCACGCGCGCGCGGCCTTGCGCGTTCAGGAACTGGTCGTTGGCAAACGCCAGGCCACCATCGATCAGCCCGAGCACCTTGCCCCCGAGCAAGCCAGGCGCGGGCGCGGGCCCACTGCCGGGCGTGCAGGGGTCGACCAGCGCATGCGTGTGGTGGCCCACGGGCAGGCCGAGTTCGAAGCGCTGGATCAGACCGCGCAGGTGCGCGTCGCTGCGCAGCTTGTCGAAGAACTTTTTCTTCACGCGCGCGCTGCAGAACCGCAGACCGGGCACGTTGAGGTAGACGCGCGGAATCTGCAGCCAGGCGGTGGACGAGGCATCCACCAGCGCCGGCACATCGGCGCCCGCGCTGAGTTCGATCACGATCGGCAGCCACTTCGGCAGCTTCCTGCCGCGCTTGAAGTGGTAGCCCGCGAAATGGTCCGCCTCGGCCCAGATCAGGTAAGGGTCTTCGCCGTTGATGGCACCGGGTGCGTTCCAGTGAATGCCGGTGAAGGCGCCGGTGGGCAGCGGCGACCAGGTACCGCCGCTCATGCCCACTCCTTGAGCGCTTCCTCCCAGAGCCAGTTGAGCAGCGGTGCGTTGCCCACGCCGGTGGAGCTGGCCGAGCGCGTGTACGCGTGGCCGCTCGTGTGGTCCATCGACTGGTGCAGGCTGAAATCCAGCGGCTCACCGTTGGGGCCTTCGAACAGCCGGCCGTCGAAGCCGCGTTCGTGCACGCGTGTGCCGGTGGCGCGCGCCACCAGGAATTCGGCCAGTGCGGTGCCCAGCAGTCGCCCGCAGGCACTGTCGACGGGATAGTGCACGCCAGCGACCACACGGTTGGTGGCAATGCGCGCGGCCAGGCGTTGCAGCTGTTCGCGGCTTTGTGTGCCATTGGGTGGCGAGCCGGCGCCGGGCGCGGCATTGAGCAGCGCTTCGAGCAGCATCGCCACGGCAAAGGCCTCGGTGGCGTGGCCGCTGGGCCAGCTGCCGTGCCCTGGCGTCTCGATCATGGGCTGGATCTGCGGCGACAAGGCCACCGGGCGGAGGCTGGCGAAGATGTGCTTGAAGCGCATCTCCACATGCACGCACAGCGAGAACATCAGGTCGATCAGCTGCAGCGTCTTCTTGTGGCGGTGGGCGGTGAGGCCGACCATGGACGACCAGAACTCGATGGACGGCCCCAGCTGGGCCACCGTCTCGGCGGTACGGTCGGCGCGCAGGTCCGCGTAGGCGGCCACCAGGTCGAGCTGTTTCTTGAACTGCGCCTTGGTGGGCGCGCGCAGGCGCACCAGCGGCTTGCGCTGGATGTTGTTCGATTGCAGGTTGGCGAACTCCAGCGCCGCCTGTTTGGTGCCGCTGTTGCTGCGGAACAGCAGGCCTTCGACGAGCTGCGTGAAGCAGGCCTCCAGGCGCGGACCGTCGGCCCAGAGAGCCAGGTTGGCCGGTTTGTCGAAGCCGGGTTCGTTCACGTGCAGGGATGCGCCGGTGAACGGGCCGACGATGGCGGCGCGGCTGAGGATCAGGGCATCGGCCGACACCATGGCACCGCCACTTGCTCCACCGCTTGCGCCTCCACTCGCGCCCCCACTCGCTCCACCGCTTGCTCCTCCACTCGCGCCTCCACTTGCGCCTCCACTCGCGCCTCCACTCGCGCCTCCACTCGCGCCTCCACTCGCGCCTCCACTTGCTCCACCGCTCATGTTGTTTCCTCCTGTTGACGGGTTGAGTTCAATGCTGGCGCAGCCCCAGCTCCGCGAAAACCTTTGCACCGCGCTGTCGCAGTCGACTGTGGCTGCCAGCAGCCGTGTACTTCGTCAATGTGAGATCGGGCTGCAGGGCCAGGATCAGGTCATACGTCTCGCGCGCCTCTTTCGCCTGTCCGAGCTCGTACTGGGCAATCAGCATGGCCCGCAGAGTCGGCAGGTGGTAGCGGTTCTTGGCCAGGGAGGAGCGGCACAGCGCCACGGCCTCGTCCAGTCGTCCCATGGCCAGATAGCTGTTGGCCAGCATCATTTCGAAGTAGTACTTCTGCGGGTCCAGTGGCGAGAGGTGCAGGGCGTTCTCGGCCTCGGTCATCGAGTCTTCGGGCGTGCCCCACATCGTCGACCACACGCTGTTGTACAGCCAGGCCATCGGATCGTTCGGATTGCTCTGCGTGGCTTCCTGCAGCAGGCGGTGCGACGCGTCCACATCCTCCCCCAGGTGGCACAGCGCATGCCCCTTGATGGCCATGGCCAGCGAGCTCGCGGGCTCCAGGTCGAGCGCGCGGTCGGCGGTGTCGATGGCGCGCTGGAAGTCGCGCGCAGGTTCGCCCGAGAGGCCCTGCACCACCTGCATGATGTGCCACTTGGCCAGCCAGGCCCAGGGCGTGGCCACGCGCTTGTGGCGCGCCACCACGGCTTCGAGCAACTGGTGGCTGCGCTGCAGGTCGCGCGGTGTGGACCGGTGCATGAGCGTGATGCCGCCGAGCATGAGCGCGTTGCTGTCGAGCTGGGGCACGGGCAGCACCAGAGTGCGCTGCACCACGTCGTTGAGCAGGGCCTTGGCGCAGGCCGAACACAGCGCGTCGAGCAGGCTGCTCTGGGCTTCGAGCAGGTCGCGCGTGTCGCCGGTGAGGCGCTCGGCCCAGATCACTTCGCCGCGCTTGCGGTCGGACAGCTCGGCCATGATGACGACCTTGTCGCCGTAGGTCACGTAGCTGCCGCCCAGCACGAAGGTCGCGTCCAGGTGCTGGCCGATCTGGTCGGCGCTGCTCTTGCGGCCGCGGAACGCGGTGGTGGACATGCGCGAGATCACGCGCAGGTTCTGGCTGCGCGAGAGCTGGGCAATCACGCCGTCGGCGATCAGCTCGCCGATGACGAACTGTTCTGCCGCGTGGCTGCGGGTCTCGAACGGCACGACGGCGATCGCCGGGCGGAAATCGGTGGCGGGGCCTTCGGGCACGCGTGGGCGCGCGGCAGCCGACGTTCCGGACACCGGGTACAGCATCCAGGTGCGCACCGGCTCGGGCCAGTGCTTGAGGTAGCTCTCGCCGCGGTCTTCCACCTCGGCGTCGACACCGACCACGATGCCGTCGAACACGCTGGTGGTGACCAGGGTCTCGCCGGGCGATGCAAGGTCGGCCACACGCGCCGCCAGGTTCACGCCGTGGCCGTACACGTCGTTCTCGTCCACGTACAGGTTCGTGGCGTTGAGCCCGGCGCGCAGGTGGAGCTGCTGTGCGGGGGGCAGGGTCTGGTTGAGCGGGTCGAAGTACTTGTGCAGGGCCAGCGCGGCTTGCACGGCCTCGGTGGGCTGGTCGAACTCGGCGAGCAGACCGTCGCCCAGGCTCTTGACGAGGCGGCCGCGGCACGTGGGCAGGACTTGCGAGGTGGCGTGGTGTATGAAGCCGCGCCACTGGTTGACCACGGCGGCTTCGTTGGCGGCCATGAGCCGCACGGACTCGACCAGGTCGATCACCAGCACCACCTTGTGCCGCTGCTGGGGCAGCGGCATGGCCGACAGGACGTCCTGCTGCGCAGGTTCTGCGGTGTCGGTCGGTTGGGGGCTGACGGTCATGCCTGGGGGGGTATCAAAAGGTTGTTGCAGATTTTCACATGTCTGGCGCGAAACCGGGCCACAGGGCAGCGCAAAAACGGCAAGGCCGACTTGCGTCGGCCTTGCTCGGGACTCCTTGCCACGTCCACGGAGGACGTGAGCGTCAGGATCACTTCAGATGCGCGTTGACCAGCTTGGTCATCTCGAACATGGACGCCTGGGCCTTCTTGAAGATTTCCTTCAGCTTGGCATCGGCGTTGATCATGCGGCGGTTGACCGAGTCCTGCAGCTTGTTCTTCTTGATGTAGTCCCAGATCTTCTTGGTGACTTCGGTGCGCGGCAGCGGATTGCTGCCCACGATCGCGGCCAGGGCGGCGCTGGGGGTCAGTGCCTTCATGAACGCGGCGTTGGGCGTGCGCTTCTTGGCAGGAGCCTTCTTCGCAGCGACCTTCTTGGCCGGAGCGGCCTTCTTGGCTGGAGCCGCCTTCTTGGCCGGAGCGGCCTTCTTCGCGACGACCTTCTTGGCCGGAGCGGCCTTCTTCACAGCGGCCTTTTTGGCCGGAGCCGCTTTTTTAGCGGGCGCTTTTTTCGCAGTTGCCATGATGAATTTCCTTCTAGAAGTTGACGAATCCCCCGTGGAAAACGCGCTTTCTCACGGGTGTCTCGGATGCTAAAGGAGTTGCACCCGCAATCCAAGGTGGGCAGCGCTGTTTTTTCAAGCTTTGCGCAGGGGGAATGCAGGTTTTTGGCGGGGAAAACAACACTTCCTCCGCTGCGAGCGGCCCAGCGCCTGCCGTGCCGCGCGTTTCTGCTCAAATCCAGCGCTGATTTCCCCAGGCTTTTTCTGCGAGTGTTCACCATGAAAAGCACCCATCTATTGGCCACCTGCGATCTGTGCGATGCGCACAAAGGAGACAGCACTGGTGCGTTTCGCGTGCTGCCGCCGGTGTTCCGCGATTTCGGCGCGCTGCGCCGTTTCGCGGGACCGGTGGTGACAGTCAAATGCTTCGAGGACAACTCGCTCGTGAAGGCTGCGGTGGACAGCCCGGGCGAAGGCCGTGTGCTCGTGGTCGATGGCGCCGCCTCGCTGCGCCGCGCGCTGCTGGGTGGCAACCTGGGGGCCGCGGCCGCGCGCAACGGCTGGGCGGGCGTGGTGATCGATGGCTGCGTGCGCGACGTGGCCGAACTCGCCGCGTGCCAGGTGGGCATCCGCGCACTGGCATCCATGCCGCTGCCGACCGAGAAGCGCAACGAAGGCCAGCGCGACGTGGCGGTGCAGATCCAGGGCGTGTGGGTGCGCCCGGGCGACTGGCTCTATGCCGACGAGGACGGCATCGTCATCGCCGACCACGCGCTGGCCTGACCGGCGGGATCAGGCCGTGATGCCCTTGTAGAGCATGTAGGCGGCCAGCATGTACAGCAAGCCGGCGAACACGCGCTTGAGCGAATGCACCGGCAGCGCGTGCGCCGCCCTCACGCCCAACGGCGCCATCAGCACGCTGACGCTGGCAATGATGGCCAGCGCGGGCAGGTAGATGTAGCCCACCGATCCACTGGGCAGATTCTGCAGGCCCTGACCGGCGATGACGTAGCCCACGGCATTGGCCAGCGCGATGGGAAAGCCCAGTGCCGCGCTGGTCGCCACGGCGTTGTGGATGCTCACGTTGCACCAGGTCATGAAGGGCACGCTGACAAAACCGCCACCCGCGCCCACCAGCCCCGAGAGCATGCCGATGACGCCTCCCGCGCCGACCAGGCCCGGTGTGGCGGGCAGGGTGCGCGTGGCCGCGGGTTTTTTGTTCAGCAGCATCTGTGTCGCCGAGAAGCCGACGAAGGCCGCGAAGAACAGCGCGAGCCAGGAGCCCTTGAGCAGGGCGAAGATGCCCAGGCTGGCCACGGCCGAGCCGAGCACGATGCCAGGCGCCAGGCCCTTGACGATGTCCCAGCGCACGGCACCGCGTTTGTGGTGCGCGCGCACGCTGGAGATGGACGTGAAGATGATGGTGGCCATGGAGGTGGCGATGGCCATCTTGACCGCGAGATCTGCTTCGACCCCGCGCCCCGCAAGGATGAAGGTGATGAAGGGCACCATCAGCATGCCCCCGCCAATGCCCAGCAGGCCAGCGAGGAAACCGGTACCGAGGCCGAGCGCGGCCAGCTCTGCGATCAACAGGGGATCAAGTGACATGAAAGGTGTCTGCAAGTGCCGCCGGACCGGCATCCTGAACCGGGGTTCAGGTGGGCGAGGGCAGCGTGGCTTCGGGTTCGTCTGACGCGAGACGCTCGCACCAGCCACGCAATGTACCAAGCCCGGGCTCTATGAGCATTGGTTCAAGGAAATATAAAGCCCGGCGCGCACCGCAGACGGTTTGAATTGTAGGTGCTGGCCGCGGCCGACGAGGACCACCGGTCAAGAAATATCCGCGCAGTGACGGGCGGCGAATCAGAGCAGCCGGCCGTCCTTGTCCAGCGTCTGGTCCAGGCGGCGCATGAGTTCTTCCACGCGCGCCTGCGTCTGTGGGTCCAGCGGGTCGTTGTCGAAACCGCCGCCGGCTTCGGCGAAGGCGCTGTTCTCGGCCTGCGCGAACGAGGATGCCTGAAAACTCTCGGCTTCTTTCTGCGAGAGTTCGAAGGCGAGGTTGAGCGAGGCGAGTACGGCGATGCGGTCGCGCGCCTTGACCTTGCCGGCATCGCGGATGCGGCACATGGCCGTGTCCACGCGCTCGACCGCGTCGAGCAGCGAGGCTTCGCCGCCGGGGGGGCACGAGAGCAGGTAGCTCTGGCCCATGATCTGCACTTCGATCTGCTTGCTGCCAGGCTTGCTCATGATCGCTCCTTGCGGGTTTCGTTGACAGCGTCGGCCATGCCCGGTGGCAAACGCTCCAGCAGCGAATCGATCCGCGCGCGCGCGGCCATCAGTCGGGACTTGAGCGTATCGCGCTCGGCCTGCAGGGCATGCACCTGTTCCACCAGCAGGCTGTTGGTGCGTTGCAGTTCCTCGTGGCGCAGCAGCAGCCGCTCCACGCGCTCGGTGATCTGGTCAAGGTGCTTGGGATCGGCCATGTTCGGGTTCGCAGTTTTCACATTGTAGGGTTGCCCCAGACCGGTGCGGCTTAGAATGCCGGCTGTTGGTGCTCGCGGTGTGGTTCACATGCCGCAGTTCAACGGGAAGCAGGAGGGACCGTTCACCCCGATCGGACCTAACCTGCGCTGCCCCCGCAACGGTAAGCAGACGAGAGGCCATGAGCGCATGCGCGAACGGTCACTCAGCTTTCATCACGCAGCCACTGGACGACACGCCGTGTCATCTGGGAAGGCGATGGAGGTCGTTCTGTCAGCCCGGATACCGGCCAACAAGGTGGTGGTGCGTCCGGCAACGGCTGCGCCACCGTGACGCCCATGCACCGTCGGGGAAGATGGTGAGGGCTTTGTCGCTTGTTCCTTCATCATGAAACATCGCATCTTGCGTGCGCCACTGGCCGCGCTTCCGCTGGCATTGCTGGCAGGCTTCGGTACGTCAGCCGCCCATGCCCAGTCGTCTTCCTCAGCCGAATCCTCATTGCCGGAAACGGTGGTCACGGCCACGCGGATCGAGACCCGAACCGACGCTGTGCTCAGCGACGTTGTCGTGATCGACGCCAGGGTGATCCAGCAGTCCGTGGGCCGTTCGCTGTCCGAGGTACTGGCGCGCCACGCCGGGCTGCAGATGTCCGCCAACGGAGGCCTGGGCAAGCAGTCGGGCCTGTTCATCCGCGGGACGGAAACCCGCCACGTGCTGTTGCTGATTGATGGCGTGCGCTACGGCTCCAGCACCGCCGGTGCGGCTGTGTGGGACAACGTTCCGCTGAGCGCGATTGATCGCATCGAGGTGCTCAAGGGGCCGGCATCGGCGCTGTATGGCAGCGATGCGGTCGGCGGCGTGGTGCAGATCTTCACCAAGCGGGGTGTGAAGGGCTTGCACCCGCAGGCCAGCACGACATTGGGCAGCTTCGGACGCCGCGAGGTTACTGCCGGCCTGAGTGGCGGCAGCGACACCCTCACCTACAACCTGAGCGTGGGTTCATTGCGCGAAGACGGCTTCTCGTCGACCAATCGCAACGTGGCCTTTGGCAACCACAATCCGGACCGGGACGGTTTCGACCAGGACAGCCTTTCGGCTTCGTTGCGCTGGGCCGTCGCGCCCGGGTGGTCGACCGACGTCAACTTCACCCAGGCGGAGGGCACCAGCCAGTTCGACCAGGGGCCGGGCACGTTCAACGCGCGCACGGAGAGCACCACCCGCGTGGCGGGCGTGGGCCTGGAGCGCAAGTGGTTGTCTGGTTCGCGCACGCGGCTGCGTGTGTCGCGCAGCGATGACATGTCGGACACCTTCAGCACGACGGTGCGGCCAGACGTGTTCAACACCTCGCAGACACAGATCACGCTGCAGCATGACTGGAACATCGCTATGGGCAATCTGCTGGTGGGCGCGGAGTCGATCAAGGAAGCGGTGTCGGGCACGCAGGCGTACGCGGTGCACTCGCGCACCACCGATGCGGCCTTCCTGGGCCTGACCGGCCAGGCCGGCCGGCACCTCTGGCAGGCCAATCTGAGGCGCGACCAGAACTCGCAGTTCGGCGACGCCACCACCGGTTTCGCCAGCTACGGATTCCAGATCACGCCCAACTGGCGCCCGCATGTGGCCTACGGTACTTCGTTCAAGATGCCGTCGTTCAACACGCTGTACTACGTGTCGGCGTTCTTTAACGGAAACCCGAGCACGCAGCCCGAGCGGGGCAAGAACCGCGAAGCGGGCCTGACCTACACGCAGGGACGGCATGAAGTGAAGCTCACGCGGTTCGACAACCGCGTGCGCGGGTTCATCACCCGGGAGCCCGTGGTCGCCAACGTGCCCTATGCGCGTATCGATGGCTGGTCGTTGGCCTACGCCGGTTCGGCGGGCGCCTGGAGCTGGTTCACCAACCTGGAGCTGCTGGACGCGCGCAACGAGCTCAACAACCTCAAGCTGCAGCGCCGCGCCGACGAGGTGCTGACCGCCAGCCTGGATCACCGGACCGGCGCCTGGGTCTGGGGCACCTCAATGCAGCTCGTGTCCGACCGCTTCGACAACGCGGCCAACACGCGGCGTCTGCCGGGTTTCGGCACGGTGGATCTGCATGCCCGCTACGACGTGAACAGGGACTGGTCGCTGGCCCTGCGCCTGAACAACGTGGGTGACAAGTTCTACGAAACCGCCTATGGCTACAACCAGCCGGGTCGCGCGGCCTACGTCACGCTCAACTGGGCGCCGCAGCGATGACGCACACCTGCCCGGCCATTCTGGTGGCGGCCCCGGCTTCAGGCCAGGGCAAGACCACCGTGGCTGCGGCACTGGCGCGCCTGCATGCGCGCGCCGGCCGGCGGGTGCGGGCGTTCAAGTGCGGTCCCGATTTTCTGGACCCGCACTGGCTCGCGCTGGCCACCGGTCACCCGGTGCACAACCTCGACCTGTGGATGACGGGCGAAGCGGATGCGCGAGCGCGGCTGCATGAGGCCGCCGGGCGGGCCGACCTGATCGTGGTCGAGGGCGTGATGGGCCTGTTCGACGGCGATCCCAGCGCGGCCGACCTGGCGCAGCGCTTGGGCCTGCCGGTGCTGGCGGTGATCGACGCCTCGGCCATGGCGGGCACCTTCGGCGCGCTGGCCTTCGGCTTGCAGCATTTCCGGCCCGGCCTGCCGTGGGCGGGTGTGCTGGCCAACCGCGTGGCCAGCGAGCGCCACGCGCAGATGTTGCGCGACGGCTTGCGGGGCGACTGGCTCGGTGCGGTGATGCGCGACGAAGGCTTCTCGCTGCCCGAACGCCACCTGGGCCTGACGGTGGCTGCGGAGTTGCCCGATGCCCTGGCTCGGCTCGACGCCGCGGCCGATGCGCTGGCCGACACGCCGCTGGGCCGGATGGATGACGCTGCGCTGGCGCGCTGGTCCGTGTCGTTTGACGCCCCTGCCGCGGAGCCGGCCCAGCCGCCATTGCTCCAGGGCAGGACCATCGCCGTCGCGCGCGACGCGGCCTTCTGTTTCATCTACCCGGCCAACCTGGACGTGCTGGGTGCGCTCGGCGCCGAGCTGGTGTTCTTTTCGCCACTGGCCGATGAGCCGCTGCCGTCCTGCGATGCGGTCTGGCTGCCCGGTGGTTACCCCGAGCTGCATGCCGCAGCGCTGGCGGCGGGCACACGCACGTGCGACAGCCTGCGCGCCCACGTGCGGGCGCATCGCCCCGTGTGGGCAGAATGCGGCGGCATGATGCCGCTCTTCGAGTCCCTTGTGTCCGCCGATGGACAGGCCCAGGCCACCTGGGGCCTGTTTCCCGGTCGCGTCGTGATGCAGAAGCGCCTGGCCGCGCTCGGCCCGCAGCAGCTCGCCCTGGCCGCCGGTGTGCTGCGCGGCCATACCTTCCACTATTCGCGTTGCGAGTCCACCCTGGTGCCGGTGGGGCACACCGAATCGGTGCGTGGCAAAGAACGTGGTGCCGGCGAAGCCGTGTACCGAGTGGGGTCGATACAGGCGAGTTACTTCCATGCCTGGTTCCCATCCAGCCCCGCGGCCACGGCGTCGCTGTTCCTGCCAGGGGGCCCCGCGTGACCACCGCCCTCGGCCCGCAGCGCATCGTCTGCCTCACCGAAGAGACCACCGAGTGGCTCTACCTGCTGGGGCAGGAGCACCGCATCGTCGGCATCTCCGGCTACACGGTGCGCCCGCGCCGTGCGCGCGAGGAGAAGCCGAAGGTCAGTGCCTTTCTGAGCGCGAAGATCGACAAGATCCTCGCGCTGGAGCCGGACTGCGTGTTCGGCTTCTCCGATCTGCAGGCCGACATCGCCGCCGAGCTGGTCCGCGCGGGCGTGCAGGTGACGGTGTTCAACCAGCGCAGCGTGGAACAGATCCTGTCCATGCTGTACCAGGTCGCGGCAACCGTGGGCTGCGCGGACGCGGGCCTGGCCTGGATAGACGCCGCGCGCGCCCGGCTCGACGGCATCCGTGCCGCCGTGCGGGCGCTGCAGGCCGCCGGCAAGCGCCGCCCGCGCGTGTTCTTCGAGGAGTGGGACGATCCGCACATCAGCGGCATCCGCTGGGTGTCCGAGCTGCTGGGCATCGCGGGGGGCGACGACGTGTTCCCCGAATTGGCCGCCATGCCGCTGGGCAAGGACCGCATCATTGCCGAGGGCGCCGAGATCGTGCGCCGCAACCCGGACATCGTCATCGGCTCCTGGTGCGGGAAGAAGTTCCGGCCCGAGAAAGTGGCCGCGCGCCCGGGCTGGCAGGAGGTGGACGCCGTGAAGAACGGGCAGCTGTTCGAGATCAAGTCGGCCGACATCCTGCAGCCTGGACCGGCCGCGCTCACCGACGGCGTGGATCAGATGCACCGCATCGTCACCGACTGGATGGCCCGGCATGGCTGAGACCGTGGCGCGCAGCGAATTCATCCTTGGCGGCCAGAAGAGTGGCAAGTCGCGCCGTGCGGAAGGGCTCGCGCGCCAGTGGCTGGATGCGTCGCCCGGCACGCACCGCGCGGTGTTGATCGCCACCGGCCAGGCGCTGGACGACGAGATGTGCGAACGCATCGCGCGCCACCGGCGCGAGCGCGCCGAACGCGTGCCCGGCATGGCCACGGTGGAAGAGCCGCTGGCGTTGGCGCAGGCGCTGCATGAACACGGCACACCGCACACGCTGGTGGTGGTGGACTGCCTCACGCTGTGGCTGACCCATCTGCTGATGCCCGCAGAGGGTGTCGCGGCAGACGTTTCCGAACCCACCAAGTCCCTGTGCGACGCCATCGGAGCCGCTCGTGGCCCGGTGGTGCTCGTGGGCAACGAGATCGGCCTGGGGGTGATTCCCCTGGGCCGCGAAACACGCGCTTTCGTGGATGCGCTGGGTGGCCTGAACCAGGCCGTGGCGGCGGCCTGTGATCGTGTGACCCTGATGGCGGCCGGTCTGCCCCTGCGCTTGAAGGACCCCGAATGAAAAGACATGCGGCGATCGGCCGGTGGTGGTGCGCGCTCTGGCTGCTGGCCACCCTGGGCGCGCCGCAGGCGGCCGAGGTGAGTGTGACCGACGACCGCGGCGTGGTGGTGACGCTGGCGCGGTCGCCGCAGCGCATCGTCTCGCTGCTGCCCTCGCTGACCGAGACCGTGTGCGAACTGGGCCAGTGCCACCGGTTGGTGGGGGTGGACCGTTATTCCAACCACCCGGCCTCGGTGCGCAGCCTGCCCGTCACTGGTGGCGGCATCGACCCCAACATCGAGGCCATCGTGGCCCTCAAGCCCGACGTGGTGCTCATGGCCACCTCGTCGCGCGGTGTGCGGCGGCTCGAGTCGCTCGGCCTCAAGGTGCTGGCGATGGAGCCAAAAAGCTCGGCCGATGCGCAGCGCGTGATGGGCAAGCTCGGCCAGTTGCTCGAGGTGCCCGACGTGCAGCGCATCTGGCGCGCCATCGACGCCGGGGTGCTGGCCGCCGCGCAGTCGCTGCCGGCCAGCGCGCGTTCGCTGCGCGTGTACTACGAGGTCAGCAACGGGGGCTATGCGGCCGGCACGCAGTCCTTCATCGGCGAGATCATGGCGCGCCTGGGTGTGCAGAACATCGTCCCGCCCGCGCTCGGGCCGTTTCCGCGCGTCAACCCCGAGTACGTGGTGCGCGCCAACCCCGACCTGATCATGATCGGCTCGCGCAATGTGCAGGGCATGGAGCTGCGGCCCGGCTGGCGGGGCATCCGCGCCTTGCGCGAGCAGCGCGTGTGCGTCTTCACGCCCGACGAATCCGATGTGCTGGTGCGCCCGGGTCCGCGCATGGCCGAGGCGGCGCGGCTCATGGCGCGCTGCATCACCGAAAAAGGTGCGCAATGAGCGGGGCGCGCCACAGCCTCTGGCTGGGAGCGGCCTTGCTGCTGGCGGCGGTGGCCGTGCTGCTGCTGGGCGCCGGCGTGGGCAGCACCGGCTTCGACGGCGTGCTGCGCGCGCGGCACGACCCGGTGGCGTGGCAGATCCTGTGGGACATCCGCCTGCCGCGCACGCTGGGCGCCTGGGTGGCCGGCGCGCTGCTGGGCCTGGCGGGCGCCGTGGCGCAAGGCCTGTTCCGCAACCCGCTGGCCGACCCGTATCTGCTCGGCAGCGCATCGGGCGCGGCGCTCGGTGTCGCGCTCGCACTCGCTTTGTTCGGCACCACGCCGTTCGCCACGCAATGGCTGGTGCGCCTGGGCCTGACCGGCGCGGCCTTCGCGGGCGCGGTGCTCGGCGTGGTGCTCACGCTGGCCATGGCCAAAGGCGTGCAGCACACGCTGCGCCTGCTGCTCGCGGGCGTGATCGTGGGCGTGGTGCTGGGTGCTGCGCGCGACCTGATCACCATCGCCTCGCCCGACACCTTGCAGGCCATGCAGGGCTTCATGCTCGGCAGCACCGGCTTCGTGGGCTGGGCTTCGTGTGGCGTGATGGCGGTGATGCTGGTCGCCGCGCTGGCGGTGGCCGCCTCGCTGGGCCGTGTGCTCGATGGCCTCGCATTGGGCGAGGCCACCGCGATCAGCCTGGGCCTGCCGCTGGCGGCGGTGCGTGCGGTGCTGGTGGCGGTGCTCGCGCTGGCCACCGGCGCGGCCGTGGCCCAGACCGGCCTGATCGCCTTCGTCGGCCTGGCCGCGCCGCACCTGGTGCGCTCCATCGTGAAGACCACGCACAGCCGCCTGCTCGTGCTCAGCGCGCTCATGGGCGGCCTGCTGCTGATGACCGCCGACGTGCTGGCGCGCTGGATCGTCGCGCCGCAGGAACTGCCTGTGGGCGTGCTCACGGCGGTGCTTGGCGGCAGCTACCTCCTGTGGCTGATGCACCGGCGGCGGCCAGGGGGGTTCCTGTGAGCGCCGCGCTGCAGACCCGGGGCATCGGCGTGGCGCTGGGTGGCACGCCCGTGCTGCATGGCATCGACGTGGTGCTGCCCGCCGCGCGCTGGACCAGCGTGGTCGGGCCCAACGGCGCGGGCAAGTCCACCCTGCTCAAGGCGCTCGCCGGCCTGCTGCCGCACAGCGGCGAGGTGCGGCTGATGGACCGGCCGCTGGCGCAATGGCGCGGCCGCGAGCGCGCGCGTTGTCTGGCCTGGCTGGGGCAGGGCGAAGCCGGTGCGGACGACCTGAGCGTGTGGGACGTCGCCATGCTCGGGCGCCTGCCGCACCAGGCCTGGCTGGCGGCCCCCACCGAGGCGGACCGCGCGGCGGTCGAACAGGCGCTGCGCGCCACCCAGGCCTGGGACTGGCGCGAACGCCCGCTGGGTGCTCTCTCGGGTGGTGAGCGCCAGCGCGTGCTGCTCGCGCGCCTGCTGGCGGTGAATGCCGACGTGCTGCTGATGGACGAACCCCTGGCCAACCTCGACCCGCCGCACCAGGCCGACTGGCTGCTGCTGGTGCGCGAACTCGTGGCGCGTGGCAAGACCGTGGTCAGCGTGCTGCACGAGATCGGCGTCGCGCTGCACGCCGACGACATGGTGGTGATGGCGCAAGGGCGCGTGGCCCACCAGGGCGCGTGCAACGACCCACGCACCCACGTGGCGCTGGAGGAAGTCTTCGACCACCGCATCGCCATCCACCCGCTGGGCGACCAGTGGGTGGCGTTGCCCCGTTAGACGACAAGGACATCTTCATGCAGATCGAATCCCCGCCCACCGAAAAACGCTACGAGAAGCCCGAAGGCGAGCGCCGGGGGCTGCTCATCGTGCACACCGGCGACGGCAAGGGCAAGAGCACGGCGGCCTTCGGCCTGGCGCTGCGCGCCTTCGGCCGCACGCACGTGCACGGCAAGCTGGTGAAGATCTTCCAGTTCATGAAGGTGCCCAGTGCCCGTTTCGGGGAACACCGCATCTTCGAGCAACTTGGTGTGCCCATTGAAGGGCTCGGCGACGGCTTCAGCTGGAAGAGCCAGGACCTGGAGCACTCCGCGCAGCTCGCGCGCGACGGCTGGCAGAAGGCACGCGCGGCCATCCTGGGTGGTGAATACTTCATGGTCACGCTTGACGAGCTGACCTACCCGCTGATCTACGGCTGGCTGCCACTCGATGACGTGTTGCAGACCTTGCGCGATCGCCCACGCCACGTGCATGTGGTCGTCACCGGGCGACGCTGCCCGCCCGAGATCATCGAACTGGCCGACACCGTGACCGAGATGACCCTGGTGAAACACGCGTTCAAGGCGGGTATTCCCGCTCAGCGCGGCATCGAAGACTGACCCTGTTTGCGAGAGGAGAACCATGACAACCACCACCCTGACCGAACACGCCGTGCGCCTCGTGCCACGTCCTGCCCCTGCGGCGGCCACCACGGAGCGCTGGTCGGTCGACGCCGTGGCCGCGCTGTTCGATCTGCCATTTTCCGATCTGATCCACCGCGCGCAGACCGTGCACCGCGAGCACCACGACCCGGCCGAGGTCGAGCTGGCGACGCTGCTGTCTGTCAAGACCGGTGGCTGCCCCGAAGACTGCGGCTACTGCCCGCAGTCGGTGCATTTCGACACCGGCCTGACCGCAGGCAAGCTGATGGGTGTGGAAGCCGTGCGCGAGGCCGCCCAGCGCGCGAAGCAGGCCGGCGCCACGCGCTTCTGCATGGGCGCGGCCTGGCGCGCGCCCAAAGACCGCGACGTCGATGCCGTGGCCGAACTCGTGCGCACCGTGAAGGCCGAGGGCCTGGAGGCCTGCGCCACGCTGGGCATGCTCGCCGAAGGCCACGCCGAGACCTTGCGCGATGCGGGCCTGGACTACTACAACCACAACCTCGACAGCGCTCCAGACTTCTACGGCGAAGTCATCACCACGCGCGACTACCAGGACCGGCTGGACACGCTGGAACGCGTGCGCGGCGCGGGCGTGAAGGTCTGCTGCGGCGGCATCGTGGGCATGGGCGAGTCGCGCCGCCAGCGCGCCGGCCTCGTGGCCCAGCTCGCCAACCTCGCGCCCGACTACCCGGAGTCTGTGCCGATCAACCACCTGGTGAAGGTACAGGGCACGCCGCTGGCCGATCAGCCCGACCTGGATCCGCTCGAATTCGTGCGCACCATCGCCGTGGCACGCATCACCATGCCGCGCGCCCGCGTGCGCCTGTCGGCCGGTCGCCAGCAGATGAGCGAGGCGGTGCAGGCCCTGTGCTTCCTGGCTGGCGCCAACTCCATCTTTTATGGCGAGAAGCTGCTCACCACCGGCAACCCCGATGTGGCGGCCGACATGGACATGCTCGCGAAACTGGGCCTGCGGCCGCGCCGCGCCTGAGCCCTGCCATGCCCGAACTGTGGTCCACCGGTTGGGTTGCACCGCTCGCGGTGCTGGTCGCGCTGGCGCTGGACCGCGCGCTGGGCGAGCCGCCCGCGCGCTGGCACCCGGTGGTGTGGATCGGGCACTGCCTGTCGTTCATGGGCCGGCGCGTGGCGCCACCAGCCGGCACGACCCGTGCGAACGCCGCGCGCGCGCTGGCCGGCGGTGCGCTGGCCTGGTGCCTGGGTGCAGCTCTGGTGGTGCTGGTTGCGCAGGCGCTGGTGTGGGCAATGTCAGGCTGGCCCTGGTGGATCCAGGCCCTGGCCGCCGGTGTGCTGCTCAAGCCGCTGCTGGCCTGGCGCATGCTGCGCGACGAGGTGTCCGCAGTCGAGGACGCGCTGGGCGGTTCGCTGGCCGCCGGGCGCGCGCGCCTGGCCTGGCTGGTGAGCCGCGAGGTGGGCGCGATGGACGCCACGCAGGTGCGCGAGAGTGCCATCGAATCGCTGGCCGAGAACCTCAACGATTCCGTGGTCGCGCCACTGTTCTGGTTCGCCATTGCCGGCCTGCCCGGTGCCGCGCTCTACCGCTTCGCCAACACGGCCGACGCGATGTGGGGCTACCGGGGCGAGCGCAACGGGCGCGACTGGACCTGGGCCGGCAAATGGGCGGCGCGGGCCGACGACGTGCTGTCGTGGCTGCCTGCGCGCCTCACCGGCGCGCTGCTCGGCCTGCTGGGCGCGGCACCGCGCTGGCGCACCCTGGCTGCACAGGCGCGGCGCACGCCGTCGCCCAACAGCGGCTGGCCGATGGCCGCGATGGCGCTTGCGCTCGATGTGCGGCTGGCCAAACCCGGCGTGTACGAACTGCATGGCGCGGGCCGGTCGCCGCAGGCGGCCGATACCGCGCAGGCCTTGCGCCTGGCCGGGCGGGTGGTGGCGGCGCTGACCATCTGCGCGTTGCTGTGGGCCGCACTGGCGTGGAGGGAGGTGCCATGACGACAACGACAACGTCGATGACCCTGCACGGCGGCCCAGACGCTCTTGGCATTCCCACCTGGGACTTCTCCACCAACGCCAATGCCTGTGGCCCGTGTCCGTGCGCGCTGGCCGTCGTGCAGCGCGCCGACGCGCGCCACTACCCGGACCCTGCCTACAGCGCCTTGCGCGAACACCTCGCGGCTTTCCATGCAGTGGACGCTGAACGCATCGTGCTGGCCGGCAGCGCCAGCGAGTTCATCGCCCGGTTCACCGCCTGGGTGGCCCGCGATGGTGGCCAGCGCGTCTGGCTTCCGGCGCTGGCCTACGGCGACTACGCGCAGGCCGCGCTGGCCTGGAAGTTCGAGCGCGTGCACGACCCGGCGCGTGCCCATCTCGCCTGGTTGTGCGAGCCGTCCAGCCCGCTGGGCGAGGCCGAGCCGTTCGCACGCCGCGTTGTCGCCTCGGGCGCGCAGGTGGTGCTCGACCGTGCCTACGAGCCGCTGCGTCTGGTCGGGCGTTGCAGCCTGGAACCCCAGGCGCTGAACCGGGTGTGGCAACTCTGGACGCCCAACAAGGCGCTGGGCCTGACCGGTGTGCGCGGTGCCTACGCCATTGCGCCGGTGGGCGCGCAGCACGCGGCGCGCGCGCTGCATCAGCTCGCGCCGTCCTGGCCGCTGGGCGCGCACGCCGTGGCCCTGCTCGATGCCTGGGTGTCGCCCGCGTCGCAGGACTGGCTGGCGCGCAGCCTGGACACCCTGCAGCACTGGAACAGCGAGCAGCGTGCCGGGCTGGCCAGCCTGGGCTGGCGCGTGCTGACCAGCGACGCCCCGTTCTTCTGCGCCGAACCGCCGCGCGCGCTGGACGTGCCGGCACTGCGCACGGCCGGCCTCAAGCTGCGCGACACGACGTCCTTTGGCCTGCCGGGCCACTTCCGGCTGAGCGCGCAACCGCCCGAGGCGCAGGCGGCCCTGCGCGCCGCGCTGCTGGCCCAGCGGGAGACCGCGCCATGACCGCGCGCTGCGTCATGGTGCTGGGCACCACCAGCGGGGCCGGCAAGAGCTGGTTGACCACCGCGCTGTGCCGTCACTACGCGCGCATGGGCCTGAAAGTGGCGCCGTTCAAGGCGCAGAACATGAGCAACAACGCCCGCGTCGTCGAGGGGGGAGAGATCGGTTCTGCGCAGTACTTTCAAGCTCTGGCAGCACAAGCCGAGCCCGAAGTCCGCATGAACCCGCTGCTGCTCAAGCCCGAGGCCGACACGCGCAGCCAGGTGGTGCTGATGGGGCAGGTGAGCCAGGCCTTGTCGAGCATGCCCTGGCGTGGCCGCAGCCTGCAGGTGTGGCCGCAGATCGCCGCCGCGCTCGACGCCCTGCGCGAGGAGAACGACGTGGTGGTGATCGAGGGCGCGGGTTCGCCGGCCGAGATCAACCTGCACGCCAGCGACATCGTGAACATGCGCGTGGCGCTGCATGCGCAGGCGCGTTGCCTGCTGGTGAGCGACATCGACCGCGGCGGCGCCTTCGCCCACCTGTATGGCACCTGGGCGCTGCTGCCCGCCGAGGAGCGCGCGCTGATCCAGGGCTTCGTGCTCAACCGGTTCCGGGGCGACGCCAGCCTGCTCGCGCCCGCGCCGCAGATGTTGCAGGACCTCACCGGCGTGCCAACCGTCGCGACCCTGCCGATGTGGTGGCAACACGGCCTGCCCGAAGAAGACGGTGTGTTCGATGACAGGACGCGTGCGGCCGGCGCCGTGCACAAGACCATCGCCGTCATCGCCTGTCCGCGCATCAGCAACCTCGACGAATTCCAGCCGCTCAAGAACGTGCCCGGCGTGCGCCTGGTCTGGGCGCGCGCGCCGGCCGACTGCGCCGGCGCGGACTGGATCGTGCTGCCTGGCAGCAAGGCCACGGCGGCCGACCTGGCCTGGCTGCGCACGCAGGGGCTGGACCGCGCGATTGCCGCGCACGCCGCGCAGGGCGGGGCGGTGCTGGGCGTATGCGGCGGGCTGCAGATGCTGGGCGAGGCGCTGATCGACACGCACGGGATCGACGGGAATGCACCCGGCCTGGGCCTGCTGCCGCTGGTGACGCAGTTCGATGAGCAGAAAACCGTGCGACACACGCACACCACCTTCGGCACGCTGCGCGGCGCCTGGGCCGCGCTCTCGGGCGTGGCCGCCGCCGGCTACGAGATCCACCACGGCCAGACCGCGCAGCACCCGGCCATGGCCGCGGGTGGCGACGTGGCGCGCGAGGTGCTGCCCCAGGGCCTGGGCTGGCAGAACGCGGCGGGCAACGTGCTCGGCGTCTACCTGCACGGTCTGTTTGAAGATCCGTGCGTGCTGCACGCCCTGTTCGGCGCCACGGCGCCCACGCTGGAGACCGTGTTCGACGGCCTGGCCGATTTCATCGAAACCCATTTCGAGCCCGGCGTGCTCGACCAACTCATCGCACCATGAACATGACGAACACGAACATCCCCGAGATCACCCAGCCCGAACTCGCCCAGGCCCTGCAGCGCGCACTGGACAACAAGACCAAACCCCTGGGCTCGCTGGGCCGCCTGGAAGCGCTGGCGTTGCGCATCGGCCTGATCCTGGGCACCACGCAGCCCGAGCTGCAGGCACCGCAGATGCTGGTGTGCGCCGCCGACCACGGCCTGGCCTCACGCGGCGTCTCCGCCTACCCGAGCGACGTGACCTGGCAGATGGTGGAGAACTTCCTGGCCGGCGGCGCCGCGGTGAGCGTGCTCGCGCGCCAGCACGGCATCGGCCTCACGGTGGTGGACTGCGGTGTGAAGCACGACTTCACGGCCAGGGACGGCCTGATCATCAAGAAGATTGCGCACGGCACAGCCGACGCGCTCGAAGGCCCGGCCATGGGCGCGGCGCAGTGCGCGCAGGCCATCGCCAACGGCCGCGAGGTGCTGCAGGGCCTGCCCGGCAACGCCTTGCTGCTCGGTGAGATGGGCATAGGCAACACCTCGGCCGCGTCGATGCTGCTGGCGCGCCTGGCCGGGCTGGACGTGGCCGAGGTCACCGGTGCGGGCACCGGGCTCGATGCCGACGCGGTGCAGCGCAAGATCGGTATCCTGCGCAAGGTGCTGGCACGCCACGCGGGCGCGAAAACCCCGCTGGACGCGCTCGCGGCCTTCGGCGGTTTCGAGATTGCCACGCTGGTCGGCGCGGTGCTGCAGGCCGCCGAGGAGCGGCGCGTGGTCGTGGTGGATGGTTTCATCGCCACCTCGGCCGTGCTGGTGGCGGCGCATCTGCAGCCGCATGTGCTGCAGCGCTGCGTGTTCGCGCACCGCTCCGGCGAGCGCGGCCATGCGCTCATGCTCGCCCACCTCAAGGCCGAGCCGCTGCTGGACCTGGGCCTGCGCCTGGGTGAAGGCTCGGGCGCGGCGCTGGCCTGGCCGCTGCTGGTGAGCGCGTGCGCGCTGCTGCGCGAGATGGCGAGTTTCGAGGCTGCCGGTGTGTCGCGCGACACCGTTCGTGCTGAGCCTGTCGAAGGGCATCCCACGGAGTTGGCGAGGGCTTCGACAGGCTCAGCCCGAACGGTACTGGATGGCCCAGCCCGAACGGACACCTGATCGCATGAACCAGTTCTTCCGCCACCTCCTGCTGGCCCTGCAGTTCTTCACCCGCATCCCGGTGACGGGCCGCCTGGCCGGCTGGGTGGGCTTCAGCCCGGCGATGCTGCGCGCGAGCGCGGCGCATTTTCCGGGGGTGGGCTGGATCGTGGGCGGGCTCACGGCGGTGGTGTTGTGGGGCCTGTTGCTGCTCCTGCCGGCGGTACCCGCCGCGCCCTGGGTGGCGGTCATCGCGAGCACCGTGTTCGGCGTGCTGCTCACTGGCGCATTCCACGAAGACGGCCTGGCCGACCTGGCCGACGGCCTGGGCGGCAGCGCGCAGCGCGAACGCGCGCTGGAGATCATGAAGGACTCGCGCATCGGCAGTTACGGCGCCATCGCACTTGTGCTCGCACTCCTGAGCAAGGTGGCGCTGCTCGCGCTGCTCGCGCAGGCGGATGCCTGGCTCGCGGTGGTGGCGCTGTTCGCGGCGCACGTCAGCTCGCGCACCGTGCCACTGCTCGTCATCCGCACGCTGCCGCATGTGGGAGATACCCCGCAGAGCAAGAGCAAGCCCCTGGCCGAAAGCATCGGCAACGGCGGCCTGGCCGCGGGCCTGCTGTGGTGGGCGCTGGCCATGGCGCTGGCGGTGTGGCTGATGCCTGATGCGCCGTGGGCGCAGGCCGTGCTGGGCGCGTTGATCGGCCTGGCCTGGATGTGGCGCCTGCTGCAGCGCCGGCTGCAGGGTTTCACCGGCGACGGCCTGGGCGCCACGCAGCAGGTGAGTGAAGTGCTGTTCTACCTGGGCCTGGCCCTGTCGCTGCCCATGGGGTCGCCATGAAGCTCTGGCTGCTGCGCCATGCCCCGGTGCTGTTGCCCCCGGGGCTGTGCTACGGCGCCAGCGACGCGCCGGCCGATGCCGCGCTCACGCTCAAGGCGGCCCGCGCCTTCGCGCCTTTGCTGCCTTCGGGCACACCGGTGTGGGTATCGGGTCTGGTGCGCGCGCAGCAGATGGCGGGCGCGTTGCAGGCCGAGCGCAGCGACCTGGGGGCCGCGCGCGTCGATCCGCGACTCAACGAGATGGACTTCGGCGACTGGGAGATGCGGCGCTGGGACGCGGTGCCGCGCAACGCCTTCGACGAATGGATGGCCGACTTCGCGCACCACCGCTTCGGCGGGGTGGAAAGTGTGCAGATGCTGCTCTACCGCGTGGCCGCCGCCCTGGGCGACCTGCGCCCGGTCACCCATAACGACGTGGTCTGGGTGACGCACGCCGGCGTGATCCGCGCGGTGCAGCACATCGTCGCCAGTGGCGGCGTGCACATCCGAGAGGCCAGCGAATGGCCGAAGGACGCGCCCGCGCCGGGTGGGTGGTTGACGCTCTCGTTCTGAGCTCAACTTCTTTGCCCGATCTGCCGCCCCCGTTCGGGCTGCGTCTGTAGACGCCGACAACTTCGGACAGGCCACTGCCTTGCAGGATGACCCGTGTGCCAACGCGAACCGGGTGAGCAACTGGCAGGTCAAATCGGATTCAGCCTCGGCCGTAGGCTGCCATGTGACCTCGCCTCAACGCTCAGGGTCCGTGTTGGCGCGATAGCTGAGCCAGCCAGCCGTCATCGACCTGCTGTCGCTCCGGTCCTTGGGGTGGCTTCGCCCCTCCAGCACAGGCACTTCATCGAAGTCAAACGGGCTCAGGCCAGCCATGCACGCCACGTTCACACCGTATTGGTCCGGGACGGAGCGTCGGGAGTGAAAGGTATAGATGCCGCAGACCGAGCAAAAGTAATGCTTCGCCTGTCCGGTGTTGAACTGGTAGAGCGTCAGCTTGTCCGTGCCTTGCGTGACGTGCAAGTCGTCCAGGTTGACAGAGACGGCCACGGCGCCGCGCATGCTGCAGTACGAGCAGTTGCATCGGCGCGCGCTTCGCAGCCCGTTGGTCAGCACCAGACGAAAGCGCACGGCCCCACAGTGGCAAGCAGCTTCAAGTTCGCGGCGTTCGTCATGGTCATGGGAGGTCACGGCGGCAGTCCTTCTAAACAGGGTTTCAGCCAGATCCGTCGCAAACGGCGCTTTCGTTCAGGCGACGGTCTTGTCCTTGAAATCGCAGTACGCCACCACAGCGCACTTCGGGCACAGCGGCTTGCGCGCCTGGCACACATAACGCCCGTGCAGGATCAGCCAGTGGTGCGAGTCCACCGCGTAGGCAGGCGGCACGCGCTTCATCAGCTGCAGCTCCACCGCCAGCGGGTTCTTGCCGGGCGCCAGGCCGGTGCGGTTGCTCACGCGGAAGATGTGCGTGTCCACCGCCATGGTGGGCTCGCCGAAGGCGACGTTGAGCACCACGTTGGCGGTCTTGCGGCCCACGCCGGGCAGGGCTTCGAGCGCTTCGCGCGTGCCGGGCACCTCGCCGCCGTGCTGCTCCACCAGCATGCGACAGGTCTGCATCAGGTGCTTCGCCTTGCTGCGGTACAGGCCGATGGTCTTGATGTGGCTCTCCAGCCCTTCGAGCCCGAGGTCGAGGATGGCCTGCGGCGTGTTCGCCACCGGGAACAGCTTGCGCGTGGCCTTGTTCACGCCCACGTCGGTCGCCTGCGCCGAGAGCAGCACCGCGGTGAGCAGCTCGAACACGCTGGTGTATTCGAGTTCGGTCTGCGGGCTGGGGTTGGCGGCCTTGAGGGTGGCGAAGAAGGCTTCGATCTGGGCGGGCGTCATGGGCGCGGATTGTCCCATGCGCTCATCCCCGCTCGGCCTCGGTGCGCAGCCAGTTCGCGAAGTCCAGCGCGTCGGCGTTGCCATGGGCGTGGTCCGCCACCTCCACGTAGTAGCCCCGGCGTGTCGCCGCGCCGCTGCGGAACGGCGCGACCAGCTTCTTTTCGTTCACCAGTGACTGCAGCAGCGGCAGCCGGCCGATCACCACGCCTTGCCCGGCCACCGCGGCGGCCACCGCGTCGGCGTACTGGCTGAAATGCATGGTGTTCTTCATGCGCATGTCCTGCAGCCCCATCACCTGAAACCAGGGGTCCCAGTCCGAGGTGAGCGAGAAGCCTGCGGGCTTCTCCACGGTCAGCAGCGTGTGGTGGGCGAGGTCGGCGGGCTGGCGCAGCGGGGCGGCCTTGTCGCGCAGCAGCGCGGGCGAGCACAGGGGTTGCACGGTTTCTTCGAACAGCGCCTGACCGCGCCCGACGCTGGAGGGCACGAAGCGCACCGCGACGTCGAGCCGGTGGCGTTCCAGATCCATGATGTCCATGGAAGCCGAGATGCGCACGTCCACCTGCGGGTGGTTGGCCGCGAAGCGTGCGAGCCGGGGGATGAGCCAGAGCGAGGCAAAGCCTTGCGTGCAGGTCATGGCGACCTGGCGCAGGCGCGGGCCGGGGCGCACGCGCGCCGAGGCGTCGCGCAGGCGCTCCAGCGCATCGCGCGTGGCGCGCTGCATGACCTCGCCGGCTTCGGTGAGCGAGAGCGATCGGTGTCCGCGCTCGAACAGGGCCGTGCCCAGGCTGTCTTCCAGCAACTGGATCTGCCGGCTCACCGCCGACTGCGTGAGGTTGAGTTCCTGCGCGGCCAGGGTGAAGCTCAGCGTGCGTGCCGCCGCGTCGAAGCAGGGCAGCAGGTCCAGCCGCAGCATCTGCGAGCGCGGGATCGGCTGGGTCACGGTTTTCACATTCTTGAATGGCATGCGAAGCATTCGAAAACAACGTTTGTGCAGTATAGAGCGGCTACGTACAGTCATGCACATCCCTGATGCGAAAGGACCGTTCCATGAAAACCGATACCCTGACTGTCGACATCAACATGCCCCACAAGGCCATGCAGTCCATCCCCCAGGGCGCTCTGCGCCTGGTCTGCCGCGAAGGCAGCGTCTGGATCACGCTGGACCACGAACAGCGCGACGTGGTGCTGAACCCAGGCGAGCACTTCACCACACGGCCGCAGCAACGCGCGATCGCCTACGCGCTGGAATCTTCGGTGCTGCGGCTGGAGCCGGTGGTGTGCACGCGGCGCGCGCCAGCGCCACGCTGGCGCTGGTGGCCGCAGCGCTTGCGCGGCAGCGGCGCGCGAGGCGGCGCGACACCGGTCGCTGCGTGACCGGGCCCTGCGGCGCCTGAGCGAGGCGCCGAGGCCGCCCGGCCGGTGCGCGAGAATGGCGGTCGTTGTTCATCACGACTTCACGGAAACCGCCGCCATGACCTTTGCCATCCCATTCGCCGACCGCCTCGGCAACGTCGAAACCTCCGCCATCCGCGAACTCTTCAAGCTGCTGGGCAAACCCGGCATCATCAGTTTTGCTGGCGGCTTCCCCGACAGCGCGATGTTCGATGTGGACGGCATCCGCGAAGCGGTGAACGCAGCGCTGACCGAGGAAGCCGGCGGCGCCTTGCAGTACGGTGCCACCGAGGGCTACCAGCCGCTGCGCGAGCAGCTTGCCGCCTTCATGACCAGCAAGGGCGCGAAGGACGTGAGCGCGAACGACCTCATCGTCACCACCGGCAGCCAGCAGGGGCTGGACCTGCTGGGCAAGACGCTGATCTCGCCCGGCGACAAGGTCATCGTCGAAGGCCCGACCTTTCTCGCCACCATCCAGTGCTTCCGCCTCTATGGTGCCGAACTCATCAGCGCGCCGGTGGACGGCGACGGCGTGAAGACCGACGAACTGGAAAAGCTCATCGCCGAGCACAAGCCGAAATTCGTCTACCTCATCCCCACCTTCGGCAACCCCAGCGGCGCCATGCTCAGCCTGGAGCGGCGCAAGGCCGTGCTGCAGATGGCGGTGAAGCACGACACGCTGGTCGTGGAGGACGACCCGTATGGCGACCTGTACTTCGGCGCCGCGCCGCCGCCCAGCCTGCTCGCGCTCAGCGCCACCGTGCCCGGCAGCCGCGAGCGGCTGGTGCACTGCGGCTCCCTGAGCAAGGTGCTCAGCCCCGGCCTGCGCGTGGGCTGGATGGTGGGCCCGGCCGAGCTGCTGGCCAAGGCCACCATGTGCAAGCAGTTCAGCGACGCGCACACCAGCACCTTCGCGCAGGCCACCGCCGCGCAGTACCTCAAGGCTGGCCGCATGCCGGCCACGCTGGCCAGGGTGCGCAAGGTGTATGCCGAGCGCGCCACCACCATGGGCAACGCCTTGCGCCGCGAACTCGGCGACGCGATCGACTTCGTGCAGCCGCAGGGTGGCCTGTTTGTCTGGGCGCGCCTCACTGGCGCGGGCGGCAAGGTGAAGGACGGCGGCGAACTCGCGAAACGCGCGATCGAAAAAGGCGTGGCCTTCGTGCCCGGTGCGCCGTTCTTCGCCAGCAACCCCGATCTGTCCACCCTGCGCCTGTCCTTCGCCACCGTGGGGCTGGAGAAGATCGAGGAAGGGGTGGGGCGGTTGGGGCAGGCGGTGTGAGCTGCGGGTGGCCGCAGGGCGTCAGCCAGACCGTTTCTTGGTGTGGCCCTCGGCCTTTTTCACTTCCAGCCGTTCCGCCGCGGCAATGGTCAGGGCTTCTTCCAGCGCCGTGATGGCCATGGTCATTTCCCTGCGAAAGATCGGTGCGGCTTTCTTCGCGTTGCTCAGTACGGGCCCGGTGCGGCCCGGGTCGATTTCGCTGCCGTAGCGCTTCCTGCCCACGTGGCGAAAGCCTCGCAGGTCATCCAGAAGTTCGCGCAGTTCCTCGCTGATCAAGGGGTCGCGTGTCGGCGTGGCCGCTGCTGCGGTCTTGATCAACCTGGCGTGATAGGCCGCATCCTGTTCCATGGGCGGGTCCGTTCGCTTGAGCACCGCCTCCAGAATGGTCTCCATGCCGGTATAGACGCTGTTGACCGTGGCGCCCGCCAGTTTCACGTACGCCCAATCTCCAGCGTCCGGGTTGTTCGCTTCCCATCGTTCGAACTCGCCGAGTTCCTTTTCGAGTTTGGCCATTTCGGCATCGAAATCCCGTTTAAGCATGCAAGCTTTCCTGGATGCGGGCGAAGGCATCGCGTCCGATGGTTTCTTCGGCCACCACGTCCAGTGGCAAGGTGAGGCGCTCGGTCAGCGTTTCGGAGATCGCGCGCATCACCCCCAGCGGCCCGGGGTCGGTGATCAGCAGATCGATGTCGGAATGTGGTGTGGTCTTGCCCGTTTTCATCGAACCGAAGAGCTTGAGCCTCACCCCCTTCTTTTTCATGGCCGCGATGATCGCGCGCGCCTCTTGCCTGCCCAGGCGCAGACGTTCCCTGGCTTTGCGTTGCGCATCCGCATCCGGTTGGTAGAGCGAGAGCCTGGGTTTGGTGGGCCTGCCCCTGGGCAACCTGGGATCGGCCACATCCGAGGGAATGAGCCACATCGTCATCGGCCCCAGGGTCTGCTGTGTGGCCCCCTGGATTCGGCCCGCGCGGCACAGCTGCCGCACGCGCTCGGCGCTGATGCCGTGGGCCCTGGCGTACTCGGCTGGCGAGAGCATGGACGCAGGAACACCCGGACCACCGGGAGCGGGGGTGGCGTGGGGAGCTGTTCGAGTCGGCACCATGGTCACATTGTATGAAAAAGATAGAGCCCCACAATATTTTTCATCCTGACAGGAGATCGACTTTCATATACTGTACATGAATACAGTATTTCGATCGTTTCCTGCCATGCACCACGCCTCCACGCCTTTGCCCCCGCCACGCCCACCTGCGGGCGGCCTGCCGGCGGCCGTGGCTGCGGCACTCTGGCGGGCCGACCAGCTCGGTGCGCCGGTCTCGGCCGTGTGGCCCAGCGGCTTTGCCGCGCTGGACGCGCAGTTGCCCGGTGGCGGCTGGCCCGGCCATGGGCTGACCGAAATCCTCACGCCACACAGCGGCACGCTGGAATGGCGCCTGCTCGGGCCGGCGCTGCGCAGTGTCTGCGCCGCCGGCCAGCCGGTGGTGCTGGTCGGCCCGCCGTTGCCGCCGCATCTGCCGGGCCTGCGTTTCGAGGGCATCGCCGCGCGCCAGCTGGTCTGGGTGCGGGCCGACACGGCGGCCGAGCGCCTGTGGGCGGCCGAGCAGCTCATCAAGGCCCAGGCCTGCGGGGCGCTCGTGGCCTGGCTGCCGCAGGCGCGGGCGGAGCAGATCCGCCGTTTGCAGGTGCTCGCGGCCGGCTTTGATGCCCCGGTGTTCGTGTGCCGGCCCACGCGCGCCTTGCGCGAGTCGTCGGCCGCGCCACTGCGTGTGCAGGCCGCCGTGGGCCTGGACTGGGCGCTGCAGGTGCGCATCGCCAAGCGCAAGGGCCCGCCGCTGGACGACGCCCTGCACCTGGCTTCGGTGCCCGGGGCGCTGGCCGCCGTTCTTCCACCCCGGCTGGGCCAGCCCAGCCGGTGGTTCTACCGCGAAGCGATCGACCATGCTGTGGTCCGCCCTTCTGCCCAGCCCGAGCGCCGGCACAGCGCCGTCCATTGAGCCCGCGCCGCAGCGCGCGCTGGCCACCTGGGCCCTGCAGTTCACGCCCCGGGTGGCCCTGGCCGACGAGGCTGTGCTCATGGAGGTGGAGGCCAGCGTGCGCCTGTTCGGGGGCCGCCACGCCCTGCGCGAGCGCGTGCAGGGCGAAGGCCGCGAAGTCGGCGTGGCGCGGCTGGCCTGGGCACCCAATGGCCTGGCCGCGCTCGCGCTGGCGCGCGCCGGCATCGGAAACGGCTTCCAGCGCCCGCTCGACGAACTGCTCGACACCCTGCCCATGGACACGCTGAGCGCCGTGCACCCGCACCGGCGCACGCTCGAACACATCGGCTGCCGCACGCTGGGCGACGTGCGCGCGCTGCCGCGCGGTGGCATCGCCCGGCGCTTCGATGCGCAACTGCTGCAGGCACTCGATCAGGTGTATGGGGCTGCGCCCGAGGCGCACGACTGGGTGGCGTTACCGGAAGTTTTCGAGGAACGGCTCGAGCTCATGGCGCGCGTGGAGCAGGCGCCGGCCCTGGTGTTCGGCGCACGGCGCCTGCTGCTCGTGCTCGGCGGCTGGCTGGCGGCGCGGCGCGCGGGCGTCACCGCCTTCACGCTGCGGTGGGCGCACGACGCGATGCGCGCGCGCGCGGCGGGCGAGGGTGGCGAGATCACGATCCGCACGGCCGAGCCCACGCGCGACATCGAACACCTCAGCCGCCTGCTGGCCGAGCACCTGGCGCGGGTGCAACTGCTCGCGCCCGTGGGCGACCTGGTGCTGGTGGCGACCGAGGTGCGGCCGCTGCACGACGTGAGTGCCTCGTTCCTGCCCGACACCGTGCGCCAGGGCGAAAAGCTCGGCCTGGTGCTGGAGCGGTTGTCTGCGCGGCTGGGGCCGCAGCGCGTGCTGCGTCCGGTGCTCTGCGAAGACCACCGGCCCGAATGGATGTGCCGCTGGCAGAACGCGGCACTGCCGCTGCCGCGCCAGGAGACGCCGGGCACCGAACTGCCCCAGCCCGGCTTTCTGCTGCCGCTGCCGCTGCGCCTGCTGGTGCAGGACGACCACCCGGTCTACCACGGCCGCCTGATGCTGCTGCTCGGGCCTCAGCGTGTGGAAGGTGGCTGGTGGGACCGCGTCGAGGACACCGGCCTCGTCCGCAACGTGGCGCGCGACTACTGGGTGGCGCTGTCGGCCGAGGCGGGCGTGCTGTGGGTGTTCCAGACCCGGCTGGACGGTGCGCCCGCGTGGTACCTGCATGGGCATTTCGCATGAGCACCCCCGCCGTCCTGCCCGACTGCGCCGAGCTGCGGTGCCTCTCCAACTTCAGCTTCCTGCGCGGTGCCAGCCACCCCGAGGAACTGGTGGAGCGTGCGGCGGTGCTGGGCTACCGCGCACTGGCCATGGTGGACGAGTGCTCGCTGGCAGGCGTGGTGCGCGCGCACGTGGCCGCGAAGAAGCATGAACTCAAGCTGCTGATCGGCAGCCAGTTCCAGGTGCGGTGCGACGCGCCCTTCACCCTGGTCGTGCTGGCGTGCAACCTCAACGGCTACGGCAATCTGTGCGAGTTCATCACGCGCCTGCGCCGCGCCTCGGCCAAAAAGGGCACCTACCGCCTGACGCTGGGCGCCATCGATGCCGAGGCACTGGTCGACTGCGTGGTGATCGCGGTGCCCGGCGCCACCTGCGATCAGGGCCAGGTGGACACCATCGCGCGCTGGCTGCTGCAGCATTTCCTGGGCCGTTGCTGGCTGGGCGTGGAGCAGCTGTGCCGCTTCGACGACGAGGTGCGCCTGCACCGCCTGCGCCAGAGCAGCGAACTCACGGCCGTGCCGCTGGTGGCCGTGGGCGACGTGCAGATGCACGTGCGTTCGCGCAAGCCCTTGCACGACGTGCTTACCGCCATTCGCATCGGCCAGCCGCTCACCGAGTGCGGCTTCGCGCTGGCGCCCAATGCCGAGCAGCGGCTGCGCTTGCGTTCGACGCTGGCCAGCCTCTACCCCCCTGAACTGCTGGCCGAGACGCTCGCGGTGGCCGCGCGTTGCGGGTTCTCGCTCGACGAGTTGCGCTACCAGTACCCGAGCGAGGTGATTCCCGAAGGGGAAACGCCGCAGAGCCATCTGCGTCGACTGGTCGAGGAGGGAGCCCGCAGGCGATGGCCGCAAGGCACGCCCGCGAAATTCGCGAAGCAGATCGAACACGAGCTCGAACTGATCGCCGACAAGGC
The DNA here is from genome assembly GCF_025699295.1 of Hydrogenophaga sp. Lineage (GTDB taxonomy): Bacteria > Pseudomonadota > Gammaproteobacteria > Burkholderiales > Burkholderiaceae_C > Hydrogenophaga. Next base: position 106,768 of record NZ_JAILWB010000015.1, read on the forward strand.
CTACGAGCACTACTTCCTGACGGTGTACGACATCGTGGCCTTCGCGCGCTCGAAAAACATCCTCTGCCAGGGCCGTGGTTCGGCGGCCAACAGCGTGGTCTGCTACTGCCTGGGCATCACCGAGGTGGACCCGGGGCGCACGGGTCTGCTGTTCGAGCGCTTCATCTCGCGCGAACGCGACGAGCCGCCCGACATCGACGTGGACTTCGAGCACGAGCGGCGTGAGGAGGTCATCCAGTACCTCTACAAAAAGTACGGCCGCGAACGCGCCGCGCTCACCGCCGCCGTCATCAGCTACCGCCCGCGCAGCGCCTTGCGGGACGTGGGCAAGGCGCTGGGGTTCGAGGCAGGTACGCTGGACGTCCTGGCCAGGCAGTCGCGCTGGTGGGATGGCCACGGCATCGCGCCGCAGCGGCTGCTGGAGGCCGGGCTCGACCCGGAACAGCTCCAGGTGCGCCAGTTGCTGGAACACACCTCCACGCTCATGGGTTTTCCGCGCCACCTCTCGCAGCACACCGGCGGCTTCGTGCTCACGCAGTTGCCGCTCTCGCGCCTGGTGCCGATCGAGAACGCCACCATGCAGGACCGCACCGTCATCGAATGGGACAAGGACGATCTCGACGCGCTGGGTCTGCTCAAGGTGGACGTGCTGGCGCTGGGCATGCTGACCGCGTTGCGCAAGGCCATGGCGCTCATCGGTGAGCGCCGGGGGCGACCCTTCGCGATGCAGGAGATCCCCGAAGGCGACAACCCCACCTACGACATGATCTGCGCCGCCGACACCGTGGGCGTGTTCCAGATCGAGAGCCGCGCGCAGATGAGCATGCTGCCGCGCCTGAAGCCGCGTTCGTACTACGACCTCGTGATCGAGGTGGCGCTGGTGCGGCCTGGTCCCATCCAGGGTGGTGCGGTGCATCCCTACCTGAACCGGCGGCAGGGCAAGGTGCCAGTGAGCTATCCCGGCCCGGAGTTGGAGGAAGCATTGGGGCGAACGCTGGGTGTCCCCATCTTTCAGGAGCAGTGCATGCAGATCGCTGTGCTCGCCGCCGGCTTCACGCCCGGCGAGGCCGATGGCCTGCGCCGCGCCATGGCCGCCTGGAAGCGCCATGGCAACCTGCACAAGTACCAGGAACGGCTCGTCAACGGCATGACCGATCGCGGCTACGAACTGGAATTCGCGCAAGGCGTGTTCGAACAGATCAAGGGCTTTTCCAGCTACGGCTTCCCCGAAAGCCACGCCGCCAGCTTCGCGCTGCTGGTCTATGTAAGTGCGTGGATCAAATGCCACCACCCGGCGGAATTTCTGGTGGCCTTGCTCAACAGCCAGCCCATGGGTTTCTACACACCGAGCCAGCTCGTGCAGGACGCCAAACGCCATGGTGTGGAAGTGCGCCCCGTCGACGTGCTCCACAGCCAATGGGAGAGCACGATTGAAGTGCCTGACCCCCTCTGCCTCGGGGAGAGGGCCCGCGCGCCCACCCAGCCTGTTGTCCGCCTGGGCCTGCACCTGATCAGCGGTCTCGGCAAGCAAGCGGCCCAACGCATCATGGCCGCGCGCGAACAACAGCCCTTTCATGGCGCACAGGACCTCGCCAGCCGCGCCGGCCTGGACCAACCCCAGATGAAAGCACTCGCCGCCGCCGACGCACTCATGGGCCTGAGCGGCCACCGCCGCCAGCAGGTGTGGGACGCCGCCGCACTGCGAACGGCGCCCGCGCTGCTCAAGGGCGCACCCGTGGACGAAGCCCCGCTGGCCTTGCCCGCCGCACCCGAAGGCGAAGCCATCGTATGGGACTACGCCAGCACCGGCCTCACCCTGCGCCGCCACCCGCTGGCCCTGCTGCGCGATGAATTGCAGAAGCGCCGGCTCATGACCGCCGAGGAACTCCGGGACGCGCCCAACGGCCGCCTCGTGCGCCACTGCGGCATCGTCACCTTGCGCCAGCAGCCGGGCACCGCATCGGGTGTGGTGTTCGTGAGTCTGGAAGACGAAACCGGCGTGGTGCAGGTCATCGTGTGGCGCCGCATCCGCGAACGCCAGCGCGCGGTGCTGTCAGGGGCACGCCTGCTGGCGGTGCGCGGCGTGTGGCAACGCGAGGGCGAGGCCACGAACCTGATCGCCGGTCACCTGGAAGACCTCACGCCACTGCTCAACGGCCTGTCGACGGTGAGCCGGGATTTTCATTGAAGCACGGAGAGAATGAGGCCATGGCTTCGGTGGCTGCCATCCTCAAAGATGTCCGGACCTGCACGCTGTGTGCCGGGCACCTGCCGCTGGGTCCGCGCCCGGTGCTGCAGTTTCACCCCGCTGCGCGCATCCTCATTGCTGGCCAGGCGCCGGGCCGCAAGGTCCACGCCTCGGGTGTGCCGTTCGATGACGCCAGCGGCGCGCGCCTGCGCGACTGGCTGGGTTTGTCGCAAGAGGTGTTCTACGACCTCCGGCGCATCGCGATACTGCCGATGGGGTTTTGCTACCCCGGCACGGGCCGCTCGGGCGACCTGCCACCGCGCCCCGAATGCGCACAAACCTGGCGACCGATTCTGGTGCCGCAGTTGCGCCAGTTGCGGCTGACGGTGGCCGTGGGCCGTTACGCGATGGCACACCACTTGCCTGAGGAGAGCGGTTCAATCGCCGAAGCATTGCTCCGCTGGCGGGATCATGGAACCGACCCGCGGCTCATGCCGCTGCCCCATCCGAGTCCGCGCAACAACCTCTGGCTGGCCCGTCATCCGTGGTTCGAGCGCGAGCTGATCCCGTTGCTGCGCCAGCGCGTGGCCGAGGCGCTGTCGGAGGGGGATCAGCCGTCGAGCAACTGACGGGTGATGAAATGCCAGTGCTCGGCGCTCACCGGCGTGATCGAGAGCCGGTTGCCGCGCTTGAGCAGGATCATGTCGGCCAGTTCGGGCGCGGCGCGCAGTTCGGGCAGGCCGATCAGGCGCGTCTTGCGCAGCGCCTGCACGTCCAGCAGCAGCCAGCGTGGCGCATCGGGTTTGGACGCGGCGTCGAAGTAGGGCGACTTCGCATCGAATTGCGTGGGATCGGGCCGTGTGCCCGAAGCCACCTGTGCAATCCCGGCAATGCCCGGCTGCGGGCAGCTCGAGTGATAGAACAGCACGCCGTCGCCCACCTGCATGGCGTCGCGCATGAAGTTGCGCGCCTGGTAGTTGCGCACGCCGGTCCAGGGCACGGTGGCTTGCGGGGCAGCCAGCGCGTCGTCGATCGAGCACTCGTCGGGCTCGGATTTCATCAGCCAGTAACGGGTCGTCATCGCGCCATTGTGCGACGGCGCAGGTTCCCCGGGGAGGCGGTGGGGATCACCGCCCGGGTGGCGGCTTCCTCAGAAGGATTCCCATTCGTCCGTAGCGCCGGCGACTTCCCTGGCCTTGCTGGCCACCACGGGCCTGGGCGCCGTGGCGGCCGCCGGGGCTGCGGTGGGCTTGACCGGCGCGGGCTTGCTGGCCACGGGCGCCGCGGGTTTGCCCGCTGCGGCGGGGGTCGGCCGGGCCAGAGAGGGCTCCTTGCGCTCGGCGCCGGTCGAGACGGCGGGGCGGCTGGCCGCCGGCTTGTGCAGGTCGGCCGAACGGATCTGGGTGATGCTGCTGCGGGCGGCAGCGCTGGCGTCCACGCGGAACACGCGCACCACCTCGGCCAGGCGCTCGGCCTGGTCGTTCATGCTGGAGGCGGCGGCGGCGCTTTCTTCCACCAGGGCCGCGTTCTGCTGCGTGAGCTGGTCGAGGTTGGAGACGGCCGCGTTGATCTGGTTCACACCGTCGGCCTGCTCGCCCGAGGCGCTGGCGATCTCGCCGATCATGTCGCGCACGCGCACCACGTTCTCCACGATCTCGCCCATGGTCTTGCCGGCCTGGTTGACCAGGTCGGTGCCCGCGGCCACCTTGTCGACGCTGGCGCCGATCAGCACCTTGATTTCCTTGGCGGCCTGGGCGCTGCGTTGCGCCAGGTTGCGCACCTCACCGGCCACGACGGCAAAGCCGCGGCCCTGCTCGCCCGCGCGTGCCGCTTCCACCGCGGCGTTCAGGGCCAGGATGTTGGTCTGGAAGGCGATGCCGTCGATGACGCCGATGATGTCGTTGATCTTGCGCGAGGACTGGTTGATGTCTTCCATGGTGGAGACGACCTGGCTGACCACCTCGCCACCTTTTTGCGCGCTCTGGCCGGCCACGTCGGCGAGCTGGTTGGCCACCCGGGCCGAGTCGGCCGACTGGCGGATCGCGCCCGACATCTGCTCCATGCTGGCCGCGGTCTGCTGCAGGTTGGAGGCGGTCTGCTCGGTGCGGGCGGACAGGTCGTTGTTGCCGGTGGCGATTTCCCGGGCCGCGACGGTGATGTTTTCGGTGCCGCGCTTGACGTCGGCCACCACGTTCACGAGGCGGTCTCGCATGCCGATCAGGGCGGTGATCATGGCGCCGAACTCGTCCTTGCGGTCATTGCGGATCTGTGCGGTGAGGTCACCGCCGGCGATCTGCTCGGCGAACGCCATGGTTTCGCGCAGCGGGTTGCGGATGTTGCGGATCAGGAAGAAGGCGCCGATGGCGATGCCCGCGATCAGGGCCACGACCTGGGCGGTGGCAATGGTCAGGCTGGTGGCGCGCCGCTGGTCGAACTCTTGCTGGGCCTGGACCCGGATGTCGGACTGCATGCGGGCAAACTCGCGCAGCGCGGCCACGTAAGGCACCACGGCGGGGTTGAAGCGGGCGCGGATTTCGTCGGCCGCACCGGCTGCGTCGCCGGCCTTCTTCAGGTCGTTGGCCACGGCATGCGAGGCCAGCACGGTCTTGCGCAGTTCGGCGATCTTGCCCAGCTGCGCATTCTCCGCATCGTTGAGTTCCGTGGCCTGCAGCTTCTTCTGCAGTTCGGAAATGGCGGCAATGCCGGCGGGGATCACGTCCTTGTACATCTCGCCCACGGCGGGGTCGCTGCTGACCACGGCGGCCTGGACGCGGGTGACCGCAAGCTCGGTCAGCGCGGCCCATTCGGTGGCGATGGCGGTCTTCTCGGCCAGCTTGGCCAGGGCCTGCTCGGACGCCTTGTTGAGCTGGGTCGAGCGGGCGCCGGCGGTGCCCACGACAACGAACAGGGCGAGGATGATGGCGATGACGCCAGCCCACAGCTTGGCGCCCACGGAGAGATTGCGAAAGAGGTTCATGGTTTTTTTCGGAAACGGGCGGCACGGCGGCGCTCGGCATGGCCGGCACACCGCACCCTGGAAGACGGATTTACTGGAGAGATGCGGCCGGCGCCACCAGGCCCATTTCGGCGCTGCCGATGAGGGCTTCGATGTCGGCGAGGATCAGCATGCGTTCGCCCACGCTGGCGATGCCGGTGATGAAACCGGCGTCCAGCGTGGTGGTGATCTGCGGCGCTTCCTTGATCAGGTCGGCGCCGAGTTCGATCACGTCGCAGACCGAGTCCACCACCAGACCGACCACGCGGCCGTGCACGCTGAGCACGATCACCACGGTGAAGTCGTTGTATTCGACCTTCTCGCAGCCGAGCTTGATGCGCATGTCCACCACCGGGACGATGACGCCGCGCAGGTTGACCACGCCCTTGATGAAGTCGGGCGCGTTGGCGATGCGGGTGGGCTCCTCGTAGGATCGGATCTCCTGCACGCGCAGGATGTCGATGCCGTACTCCTCGCCACCGAGGCGAAAGCTCAGGAATTCACCGGCGCTGGCGATGGCGGGGGCATGCCGGCGCGTGGCCGCGCTGGGGGAAGAAGCGACAGGCGTGGAGGTATTGAGGGCGTCCATGGGTCCAGGGGGTGGGGGTTGATACCTGCGTATCGGCATCCCTTCGCGCTTCTTGAGAGCGCGGCCCCCCGCCACTGGTCGGACGGCAGGATCAGTGCAGCTTCACCAGGGGCGTGGCACGCTTCACCAGGAAACGTGCCACGGCCAGCACGGCGGTGCGCAGGCTGCCGAGCACGGCCTGGTGGTGCATCAGGTGCAGGCTCACGTACATGGTGCGCGCCAGCATGCCCTGCACGTACCAGGTCGAGCGGAACAGGTTGCCCATGAGGTTGCCGACCGAGGTCTGCGTGCCCACCGAAACCAGCGAGCCGTGGTCCTTGTAGACATAAGGCTTGTCGCGTGCGGGCTGGCCCATGGCGCGGCGCGTCAGCGTGGTCACGAGGTAGCTGGCCTGCTGGTGCGCGGCCTGGGCGCGGGGTGGCACCCAGCCACCGCCGGTCATGGGGCATGCCGCGCAATCGCCCAGGGCGAAGATGTTGGCCTGGCCGCTCACCTGCAGGTTGCCCTGCACCTCCAGCTGGCCCGACCGGTTGGTGGGCAGGCCCAGCGTGGCCAGCATGTCGGGTGCCTTGATGCCGGCGGCCCAGACCACCAGGTCGGCGCCGAACACCCGGCCGCTCGCGTCCTCCACCTGTTGCGGCGTGATGCGCGCGACGCGGCAGTCCGTCTCGATGGTGACGTGGCGTTCCCTGAGCAGTTGCGCCGCGGCGGTGGAAACCTTCTCGGGCAGGGGCGCGAGGATGCGCGCGGCGCCTTCGAGCAGGGTGATCTGCACGTCCCGGTTCGGGTCGAGCCGGCGGAATCCGTAGCGCGAGTGCACCACGCTGGCCTCGCGCAGCTCGGCCGCGAGTTCCACGCCGGTGGCGCCGCCACCGATGATGACGATGCGCACCTGGCCTTCGTTGCCCGCGCTCTTGCGCAGTTCGGCGGCGGTGAGCAGCTTGAGCATGCGCCGGCGGAACAGCTCGGCGTCGGCCGGGCGGTTGAGCGAGAGCGTGTGTTCGGCCGCGCCGGGCACATTGAAGTGATTGGCGGTGCTGCCCACAGCGATCACCAGGGCGTCGAAGGGCAGGGTGCGCTCGGGCACCAGTTCCTCGCCGTGTTCGTCCCGCACCGGCGCGACGGTGATCGTGTGGCCCGCGCTGTCCAGCGCAGTCATCGCGCCCAGGCAGAAGCTGAAGCGGTTGTCGTGCGCCAGCATTTCATAGGACAGGCCTTCCTGGTGGATGTCCAGCGTGCCGGCGGCCACTTCGTGCAGCGAAGGCTTCCAGATGTGGAAGAGCTGCTGGTCGACCAGCGTCACCTGCTCGGCGCCGAGCCTGCGGCCCAGCTTGCTGGCCAGTTCGAGGCCGCCTGCGCCGCCTCCCACGATCACGATCCGGTGTTGCATGTGCTGCGTCCTGGTGGAAAACGGGTTCCACTGTAGACGACACAGCCCGAACGGAATCGGGTCAGGCCGGCTTGCGCCCCGTAAGGACCACGAACTCGGCCGGCACCGCGTAGGCCGCGCCCTGGCGCCAGGGCGCGATGGCCTCCAGGTAGCGCTGGCAGGCGCGCGCGCGGGCCGCGTCGCCAAAACGCGACCAGGCCAGTGCCACCGGGCCGCCGGCGAACGCTGCGCGACAGGCCTCGTCGCCGCTGGCGTAGTGCAGCGTGGCGTCGATGCGCTCGGTTCGCACCTCGGCCATGCCTGCACTGGCGCACAGCTGCGCCAGCGCATCGCCCTGGCCGAGCCGGAAGAACAGTGGGCAGACTTCGGTGGCCACCTCGGCGTCGACGATCGGAAACAGCGCCGACCACCCGCAGCGCGCGCGTTCGCCCCAGACGGCCAGGCCGATGCGGCCGCCCGGGCGCACCACGCGTGCCATCTCGCGCACCGCTTGCTCCGGCTCGGGCAGGTACATCAGGCCGAAGGCGCACAGTGCCACGTCGAAACCGCCATCGGCCAGGTCCAACTGCTCGGCGTCCATGCGCAGGAAGCGGGCTGGGTGCAACGGGTCCACCTGGGCGCGCTGCTCGGCGGCCTCCACCATCCGGGCCGACAGGTCGACGCCGGTCACTTGCCCGCCGGGCCGCACGGCCTGCGCCGCGCGCAGGCTCACCAGGCCGGTGCCACAGGCCACGTCCAGTACCTGTTCACCCGGCTGCAGGGCAACGTGCGCCAGCAGGCGGGCCTGGGCCTGGGCGAGCTGCGCCTGCCACAGCGCCTCGTAGTCATCGGCGGCCAAGTCCCAGCCATAGCGCTGCACGCGGCGTTGCAAGCGGGGGTCCATGATGGGGGGCTCAGTTGCGGGCCTTGAGGGCAATGAAATCGGTGGGTGTGTTCATGGTGGAGTCTCCTGATGGATTGGGATGGGGAACCGGGATGGCGGGCTGTTCGGGCGGCCCGGCATGCAGTGGAACGCGGAGCGCCCTGCCGCGTCCTGCCCGGGGGTCGCGCGGGACTGCCCTGTCGTCCGGACCTGGGTGGCGCGCGTGCGCACCTGCCACAGCGTCCGGGATTGCTGGCCGGGCGTCCGGCTGCCGCGCGCGGCGCGGCGCGGCCGCTTGGTGCCTGGGGCGGCGGCACCCATAATTTGCCGCTGGGACCGACCGGTCCCGTTCCGGGAAGGTTTGTGTGTCCGATCCCATCCCCTTTTTCCTCGAAGCCGGCGCGGGCCCCGGTGTGGTCTGCCTGCACTCGAACGCCAGCACCTCAGCCCAGTGGCGGACCTTGATGGCCTTGCTCGCGCCGCGCTTTCATGTGCTCGCGCCCGACAGCCTGGGAGCGGGCAAGAGCCCTCCCTGGCCCGCCGGCCGCGACGTGCGACTGCGCGACGAGGTGGCGCTGGTCGAGCCGGTGTTGCAGCGCGCGGGCGAGCGCCCGGTGCTGGTGGCGCACTCCTATGGCGCGGCGGTGGCGCTGGTGGCCGTCGCGCTGTATCCAGGCCGCTTTCGCGCGCTGGCCTTGTTCGAGCCGACCCTGTTTGCCCTGCTGGACGCCGAGTCGCCGCCGCCCAACGAGGCCGACGGCATTCGGGGGGCGGTCGCTGCCGCCGGCGCCGCGCTTGACCGGGGCGACGCCGACGCCGCGGCGGGCCACTTCATCGACTTCTGGATGGGTGAGGGCGCCTGGCAGCGCACGCCCGAAGCACGGCGTGGGCCGATCGCCGAATCGGTGCGCAACGTGCGGGGCTGGGCTCGTGCGCTGACCCGCGAACCTACGCCACTGGCGACGTTCGCCGCGCTCGATCTGCCGGTGCTGCTCATGACCGGCACCGTGTCACCGGCCTCGTCGCGCGGTGTGGCGCGCCTGCTCGCCAGCACCTTGCCCCGGGTACAGACCCTCGAGTTCGACCGTGTGGGCCACATGGGGCCAATCACCCACGGCGCCCTGGTCAACGAGGCCATCGCGCAATTTCTCGACACCTTGCCGCCGCACCGGGAGCACGCTTCATGACACAACAACCCCTCGCCCAAGCGCTGCGGCGCGTGCAGGCCGTGCTCGAACGCCGTCCCGACAGCGGCCTGCACGAGGACGGCCCGGCCACTGCGCGCTGGGAGGGAGGCACACGCGTGGTGGCCCACCATGACAATGGCACGCAGGTGCCTTCGGACATGCCGGCCGAACTCGGCGGCACCGGCGACCTGATCACGCCGGGCTGGCTGTTTCGCGCCGGCCTGGCGGCCTGCGCGACCACATCCATCGTGATGGCGGCCGCGGCCGAGGGCATCGCGCTCACGGGGCTGGAGGTGAAGGCCACCAGCCGTTCCGACACGCGTGGCCTGATCGGCATGGCGGATGCCGACGGCCAGCCGGTGCACGCTGGCCCCGGGGACGTGCAACTGGCGGTGCACATCGTGGCCGACGGCGTTGCGCCCGAGCGCCTGCGCGCGCTGGTGCAGGCCGCCGTGGGCCGATCGCCCATCCCCAGTGCGCTGCAGGTCGCCACGCCGCTGGCCCTGCGCGTTCACATCGATTGACGGCCCATGGACGCGCTCTCCGAAACCCTGCGCGTGGTGCAACTGGTGGGCGCCATCTTTCTGCAAGGGCGCTTCACCGCGCCCTGGTGCTACCAGTCGCCGGCGGCCGACGCGGCCGCGCCCCTGCTCGAGCCCGGCGCCGAGCGCGTGGTGATCTTCCACATGGTCACCGAGGGCGAGTGTGTCGTGGAACTGGATGGCGAGGCTCCCATGCGCCTGGCCGCGGGAGACGTGATCGTGTTCTCGCGTGGTGATGCGCACCGCATGGCCTCGGTCACCGGGCTCGTGCCCGCGCCCGCCACGCCCCTGAAAGACCTGCTCATGCGCCGGCCGCGCCAGCTCAATTACGGTGGTGGCGGCGCCACCACCCGGCTGCTGTGCGGCTATCTCGCCTGCGATGCGCGGCTGGCGCGGCTGCTGCTGGACGGGCTGCCGCCGCTGGTCAAGGTCAACGTGCGGGGATCGAATGCCGGCGTCTGGCTCGAAGCCTCCGTGCGATACGCGCTGGCCGAAGCCCGTTCGCCCCGGCCGGGGGGCTCCGGCGTGCTGTCCAAGCTGGCCGAGGTGCTGTTCATCGAGGTGCTGCGGCTCTACATCAACGAGCAGAGCGCGGGCCGCACCGGCTGGCTCGCGGGCCTGGGCGACCGCATCGTGGGGGGCGCGCTCAACGCGCTGCACCGGCATCCGGCGCGCGCGTGGACGCTGGAGGAACTGGCACGCGAGGCAGGCACCTCGCGTTCGGTGCTGGCCGAGCGCTTCCAGCTCCTCGTGGGCAGCTCGCCCATGCAGTACCTGATGCAGTGGCGCATGATGCTCGCGGCCAACCTGCTGTGCCGCAGCAAGGCGCCGCTCGCGCGCATCGCCGAGGACGTGGGCTACCAGACCGACACAGCCTTCAGCCGCGCATTCCGGCGCGAGTACGGTGTGCCGCCTGCGACCTGGCGGCGCCGGCGCGAGGCGCTGGCGGATCTGGTGACTGGCGCCTGAGTCACCGTGCGCCGGGGATTTTCCCGGTGGCCTGGTTCTGGCTACGATGGGGCATGACCGCTGAAGACTGGCTCCCCACTGGATTCCCCCCGCTTCTGGCTGAATGGCTGCCGACCCTGCTGGTGGCGTTGTTGCTCGCGCTGCTGGCCGAGCTGGTGTTCCGGCTGGGGCGGCGCGTGGTGCTGCGCGCCGCGCGCAACGCACCCGTGGTGGCCAGCGTGGGCCGCGCGGTGCAGGCACCGGCGCATCTGCTGCTGTACCTGTTCGCCCTGCACGTGCTGTGGCAGCAGATGCCTCCCGGAGCCGGCTGGCTGCCGGGCATCGAGCGGCTGACCGCGCTGCTGCTCATTGGCGTGATGACCTGGTTGCTGGCGCGCGTGGTGCAGGGAGTGGCCAGCGGCGTGGCCGAGGCCAACCCGCTGGCGGTGGCGGACAACCTGGAGGCGCGGCGCATCCGCACGCAGACCCTGGTGCTCTCGCGAACGGTGCAGGGCATGGTGGTGCTGGTCGGTGCGTCGCTCATGCTCATGACCTTCCCCGCGGTGCGCCAGGTGGGCGCCAGCCTGCTGGCCTCGGCGGGTGTGGTCGGTCTTGTGGCGGGCTTTGCCGCGCGGCCGGTGCTGGGCAACCTGATCGCCGGCCTGCAGATCGGGCTGAGCCAGCCGATCCGCATCGACGACGTGGTGATCGTCGAGAACGAGTGGGGTGTGATCGAGGAAATCACCGGTACCTACGTGGTGGTGCGCATCTGGGACGAGCGGCGCCTGGTGGTACCGCTGCAGTACTGGATCGAGAAGCCGTTCCAGAACTGGACGCGCAGCACCTCCGAACTCACCGGCACGGTGTTCCTGTGGGTGGACTACCGCATGCCACTGGCACCCTTGCGCGAGGTGCTGCAGCGCGTCTGCGAGGGGTCAGCGTTGTGGGACAGGCGGCTTGCCCTGCTGCAGGTGACCGAGGCCGGCGAGCGGGCCATGCAGTTGCGCTGCCTGGTCACGGCGGCCTCTGCTTCCGCCGCATGGGACTTGCGCTGCCATGTTCGCGAGTCCCTGATCGACTTCATTCAGCGCGAACACCCGGACTACCTGCCGCGCCACCGCGCCGAAATCGATCCGGCCGGAGCCGCCGCGCCCGTGGCACGAGGCACGCCACCCGTGGTGGAGGGTGGCGCGGCGCAGATGGAAACCCCTTCCACGCCCACGGGCTGAGCGGGCGGCAGGGCCCGCGGACTCAGAACGGTGAGTCGGGGAAGTAGTACTTGGCGGCGTTGTCCTTGGTGATCAGCACCGAGGGAATGATCGTCGTCTCCGGCATCTTGCCGCCCTTCACGCGGGCCTCGGCCGTGAGCTTCATCGCGTCGGCGATCATGCTGGGCGAGTAGGTCACGTCGGCCGTGACGATCGGGTCGCCGTCCATCACCTTCTTGATGTAGTCCTTGGAACCCGCGCCGCCCAGCACCAGCTTCACGTCGCTTCTCTTGGCCTGCTCGATGGCCTTCTGCACGCCCACGGCCATGTCGTCGTCCGAGGCCCAGACCGCGTCGATCTGCTTGAAGCGCGTGAGGTAGTCCTGCATCACCTTGAAAGCGTCGTCGCGGTTCCAGTTGCCGTGCTTGGCGTCCAGCACCTTGATGTTCGGGTGCTTCTTCATCACCTCGTTGAAGGCGTCGACGCGCTGGTTGTCGATCACGGTGGGGATGCCGCGCAGGATCACCACATTGCCCTTGCCGCCCATGGCCTTTGCCATGTATTCCGCGGCGACCTTGCCGAAGCCCGGGTTGTCGCCCGCCACATAGGCGTTCTGTGCGCTCGGGTCGGTCAGGCCGCGGTCCACCACTGTCACGTACACCCCTTTGCTCTTGACCTGCGCAACGGGTCGTGTCAGCGGCGCGGATTCGAACGGCAGGATCACCAGGGTGTCGATCTTGTTGACCGTCTGCAGGTCCTGAACCTGGTTGGCCTGTTCGGCGGCGGAGCCGGCGGTCTTCACGATGACCGATGTGCCGGGGTACTGCTTCTCCAGTTCGGCCTTGGTGCGGTTGGCCCAGTACACCACGCCGCCCGTCCAGCCGTGCGTGGCGGCGGGGACGGACACACCCATCACCAGCTTGTTCTGGGCGAAGGCCGGTACCGTCACGAGCGTGGCGATGGCCAGTGAGATGGCAGAGAAAAGGCGTCTGTTCATGAATGTCTCCTTGCTAGGTTTGTCGAGGCTGGAATGGCTCGCCGGCCGGTGGGCTGCGCAGCCGGGGAATTCATCGTCGCCCTCTTTGCAGGAAGGCCACGACGATGATCACGAAACCCTGCACCGCCGCGTTCAGGTATACGCTGATGATGCTGGTGAGGTTGAGGATGTTGCCGATGACGGAGAGCAGGATTGCCCCCACCACGGTGCCCAGGATGCGGCCCTGGCCGCCCTTGAGCGCGGTGCCGCCGACGATCACCGCGGCAATCGCTTCGAGCTCCCAGAGCAGGCCGGTGGACGGCGACGCAGACCCCAGGCGCGGCACGTAGAGCAGGGTGGCGATGCCCACGCAGATGCCCAGCAGCACGTAGGTGAGGATCTTGATGCGGTCCACCGCCACCGCGGCGTAGCGCGCCACCTGTTCGTTGGAGCCGATGGCCTGTACGTAGCGACCGTAGCGGGTGCGGTTGAGCAGCAGTGCGCCGGCCAGCGCGACCGCCAGGAACACCCAGATCGGAATCGGGATGCCCAGCCACGAGCTGTAGTAGACCGGGCCGTAGGTGTCGCCCAGCTCGTTGTCCAGCGTGAGCGCGCCGCCATTGGAAAAGTAGGTGAGGTAGGCACGGAAGATGCCCAGCGTACCCAGCGTGACGATGAAGGGCTCGATGCGGCCCTTGGTGATGAGCACGCCGTGCGCCAGGCCGAAGGCCGCGCCCAGCGCGAGCGCGACCACCATGCCCACCAGCACGGCGGCCACCGGGCTGCCCACATGGGGAGCGACCCAGTTCATCACCATGATCACGCAGCCGGCGATCAGCGCGGCCATGGAGCCCACCGAGAGATCGATGCCGCCGGAGATGATGACGAAGCACATGCCCACCGCAATGATGCCGATGAAGGCCGTTCGCGTGAGCACGTTCATCGCGTTGTCCCAGGTCGCGAAGTCGGGGTTGAGCAGGGTGCCGGCGATGCACAGCAGCACCAGGCCGACGATGGGGCCGGCGTCGCGCAGGCGGTGGCTCAGCGGTTTTCGGTCCTGCCGGGGAGGGGCTTCGACAAGCTCGGCCTGAACGGTGGTCTGGTTCATTTCAATGTGTTCCGGTGGCATGGGCGATCAACGCCTCTTCGGTCAGGTTTTCAGCGTCCAGCGTGGCCTGCACGGCGCCCGCGCGCATCACCACCACGCGGTGGCACAGGCCGATCAGCTCCATCAGTTCGGAGGAGATCACGACCACGCCGCGGCCTTCGGCCGCCAGGCGCTGGACCAGGAAATAGATGTCGCGCTTGGCACCCACGTCGACACCGCGCGTGGGCTCGTCCAGCACGACCACGCGCGGATCGGGCTGCAGCACCTTGGCCATGGCCAGCTTCTGCTGGTTGCCGCCGGAGAGCGAGCCCGCGGGCGCGTCCAGCGAGCCGGTGCGGATGCCGAAGTCCGCCACCGCCTTTTCCAGGGCGCGGCGTTCGGAACGCGGGTCGAGCAAGGGCTTTGCGTGGCGGTCCAGGTCCATGAGCGTGAGGTTCTCCTGCAGCGACAGGCGCACGTGCAGGCCGCAACCCTTGCGGTCTTCACTCAGGTAGGTCAGACCTTCGTGAGCGGCCTCGCGCGGGTTGCGGAAGTGCACCGGGTGGCCGCCCAGGTGCATCTGGCCACCGCTGCGCGGCCGCAGGCCCAGCAGCCCTTCGAACAGCTCGGTGCGGCCAGCGCCCACGAGGCCGGCGAAACCCAGGATCTCGCCGGGGCGCACGTCGAAGCTGACGTTTTTCGCCCAGCCCGGCACGGTGACGTCCTTCACCGAGAGCAGGGGCTCGGCGGGGGGTGGCGCTACCCGCTGGGGAAACATGTCGGAGAGTTCACGGCCCACCATCAGGTTGGCCATCTGCTGACGCGTGTGTTCGGCAGTGGGACCCCGCGCCACGAAGCGGCCGTCGCGCATCACGACGATGTCATCGGTCACGCGCTTCACCTCGTCGAGCTTGTGCGAGATGTAGACCACGCTCACGCCCTGTTCGCGCAACTGGGCGATGAGTGCGAACAGGCGCTGCGTTTCGGACGGCGTGAGCGTCGCGGTGGGCTCGTCCATCACCAGCAGGCGCGCGTGGCGCGACAGGGCCTTGGCGATTTCCACCAGCTGCTTCTCGGCCACGATGAGGTCACGCGCGCGGGTGTCGGGGTCTATGTCCAGCCCCACCTGCTGCAGAACCTCGCGCGCGGCGCGTCGCATGCCGGCCTCGTCCAGCCACCAGCCCTTGCGCATCTCACGCCCGAGGAAGATGTTCTGCGCCACGGTCAGGTCGTCGGCCAGGTTGAATTCCTGGTGGATCAGCACGATGCCGGCTTCTTCCGCCTCGCGCGAGCTGGCGAAATGCCGCACCACGCCATCGACTTCCAGGCTGCCACCGGAGAGCGATTCGTAGCCCGCGAGGATCTTCATCAGCGTGGACTTGCCTGCACCGTTCTCGCCCAGCAGGCCGACCATGCGCCCGGGCGCGAGCTCGAAGCTCACGCCGTGCAGCACGCGCACCGGCCCGAAGTCCTTGACCACGTCGTTGAAGCGCACGCTCAGGCTCACGCAGGAACCTCCACCCACCGGCCGCCCTGCGAGGACGATTGCACGGCGGCTTCGATGAAGGCCATGC
>NZ_JAILWB010000016.1 GCF_025699295.1 Hydrogenophaga sp.
GGCCCGACGGCGCCGGGTGGCTGGCGCAGCGAAGTCAAGGAGGAGAGGCGGCGCAGCCGCCTCGGGGGACATGAGCGGAGCCAGCCACCCGGCGACGTCGGGCCTCGAAGGAATGCTGTCGCGAAATGGCGGCGTGAAGCAACGCCCGTCAGACCACCACAGGCTCGGGCTCCAGCAAAATCCCGAACCGCTCATACACGCTGGTCTGGATCGCCTTGGCCAGCGTCATCACCTCACCACCCGTGGCGCCACCCCGGTTCACCAGCACCAGCGCCTGCTTCTCGTACACACCCGCGTTCCCCACACCCCGGCCCTTCCACCCGCAGGCGTCGATCAGCCAGCCCGCCGCCAGCTTGATGCTGCCGTCCGCCATCGGGTAGTGCACCACCTTCGGATCGCGCGCGATGATGTCCGCGCACTGCTCCACACTCACCGTCGGGTTCTTGAAGAAGCTGCCCGCGTTGCCGATCACCGCCGGGTCCGGCAGCTTGGCGCGGCGGATCGCGCAGATCCAGTCGAAGATCTGCCGCGCGTCGGGGTTTGCCATGCCGGTCTCCGCCATCCTGCGTTCCAGGTCCGCATACCCCAGCACCGGCTTCCAGGGCCTGGGCAGCCAGAAGCGCACGCGCGTGATGAGTGCCCGCCCCGCCAGCCCCATGCCCTTCCCGCCCGCCGGCGCGTGCTTGAACACCGAATCGCGATAGCCAAAACCGCATTGCGCGGCATCCAGCGTGAAGCTCTGGCCCGTTTGCAGGTCGATCGCGTCCAGTTCGTGGAAACGGTCCTGCAACTCCACGCCGTACGCGCCGATGTTCTGCACCGGCGAGGCGCCCACGCAACCCGGAATCAGCGCCAGGTTCTCCAGGCCGGGCCAGCCCTGTTCCAGCGTCCAGCCCACCGTGTCGTGCCAGTTCTCGCCCGCGCCGGCTTCCACCAGCCAGCCCCGGGCCGTTTCCTCGAGCAGACGCCGCCCGCGAATTTCCACCTTGAGCACCAGCGGCTTGATGTCCCCCGTGAGCACCAGGTTGCTGCCACCTCCCAGCACGAAAGGCGGCGCCTCGCGTGTGAGTGCGTTCCAGTCGGCGCTGGCCATGAGGCCGATCAGGTCGGCCTCATCGCGCACGCGCACGAGCCGCTGGGCACGCGCGACGATGCCAAAGCTGTTGTACGGCTGGAGCGCCACGTTGTTCTCGACTACCATCCCCGGATTGTCTCACCCACCCTCCCAGGACTGATTGCCATGCCTTCTTTCGACACCGTACTCGAAGCCGATTTCGTCGAGGTGAAAAACGCGGTTGACCAGGTGACGCGCGAGATCGGTACGCGCTTCGACTTCAAGGGCACGGGCGCGGCCATCGAGCTCAAGGAGAAGGAAAAGGAAATCATCCTGCACGGTGACGCCGAGTTCCAGCTCCAGCAGATCGACGACGTGCTGCGCGCCAAGCTCACCAAGCGTGGCGTGGACGCGCGGTTCCTGGACGTCGGCAAGGTCGAGAAGGCCGGCGGCGACAAGGTGAAACAGGTGGTCAAGGTGCGCAACGGCATCAGCACCGAGGACGGCAAGAAGATCCAGCAGGCGATCAAGGGCAGCAAGCTCAAGGTGCAGGGCGCCATCCAGGGCGACGCCGTGCGCGTGACCGGCGCCAAGCGCGACGACCTGCAGGCCGCGATGGCGCTGATCCGCAGCGAGTTGAAGGACCTGCCGCTGTCCTTCAACAACTTCAGGGATTGACTTGAACACCCCCCGCGCCGCCTGCGGCGTCACCCCCCTCCAGGGGGGCTGCACCTGCGGCCCGGCGAAGCCGGTTCCGCGGTGCCTCTGGCAAGGCGCCTTCGCGCTCGCAGTGGGTCTTCTTCTGGCAGGGCCTGCCTCTGCCCAGCAGGTGGCGCTCTCCGGTGTGGCCGGTGGCAAGGCACTGGTGACCATCGATGGCGCCGCCCCGCGCTTCCTGAGCGCGGGCCAGACCCACCAGGGTGTGAAGCTGCTGAGCACCCAGGGCGAGGTGGCGGTGCTGGAAATCAATGGCCAGCGGCAAAGCCTGAGGGTGGGCGATGCGCCGGTCAGCGTGGGCAAAGGCCTGGCCCGCACGGATGATGCGGGCGCGCAGCAGCGCATCGTGCTCACCGCCGATGCGCAGGGCCACTTCATGCCACCGGGCCAGATCAATGGCCGCGCCGTGCAGTTCCTGGTCGACACCGGGGCTTCGCTGGTCATCCTCAGCGCCTCCGATGCGCAGCGCATCAACCTGAATTACCAGAACGGCAGGAAAGTCAGCGTGAGCACCGCCAACGGCAACGTCACGGGCTACCAGGTGAAGCTGGACTCGGTCCGCGTGGGTGAGGCACAGGTCTATGGCGTCGACGCCATCGTGCTGCCCCAGCCCATGGCTTTCGTGCTGCTGGGCAACAGCTTTCTCACGCGCTTCCAGATGCAGCGCCACAACGACCAGCTCACGCTGCAGCGCCGGTTCTGATCAGGGCGCTTTCTGCGCGGCGGTGACGACGATCTCGATCCGCCAGGCCGGGTTGGCCAGCGCGGCCTGCACCGTGGCGCGCGGCGGCGCGGTTCCCGGCACCACCCAGGCGTCCCACACTTCGTTCATCGCGCCGATCTCGCCGATGTCGGCCAGGAAGATCTGCGTGCGCAGAATCCGTGACTTGTCGCTGCCGGCCTCCAGCAGGCGCTGCCGCACCTGCTCCAGCACGTCCTCGGTCTGGCCCCGGATGTCGGTGTCGCCGCGCTCGGGCACCATGCCCGCGAGGTAGACCACGCCGTTGAACACGGCGGCCTCGCTGTAGCGCGTGGCCACGCCGATGCGGGTGATGTGGTGTTCGCTCATGGTTTCTTCGCTCCGAGTCTGCTTTCCTTGCCGGCGATGAGCCGGTTGATGTTCTCCGCGTGCCGCCACACCAGCAGCAGCCCCATCACCGCCAGGCTCAGCACCTGCACGCCGGGCGCGTCCCAGGCCACGCGGTGGCCCAGCAGGAAGAACGCCGGCGCGAACACCGCCGTGACGATGGACGCCAGCGACGAATAGCGGAAGAAGCCGGCGATGATCACCCAGGTCGCCAGCGCGGCCAGGCCCAGCCAGGGCTCGAAGCCGAGGATGACGCCAGCGGCCGTCGCCACGCCCTTGCCGCCCTGGAAACGGAAGAACACCGGATACAGGTGCCCCAGGAAGGCCGCCATCCCCACCAGCGCCACCGTGCCCTCGCCCAGGCCATAGGCCTCGCCCCACCACTTCACGGCGGCCACCGGCAGCCAGCCCTTGAAGGCGTCGAGCAGCAGGGTGACGATGGCCGCGGCCTTGCTGCCCGAGCGCAGCACATTGGTCGCACCCGGGTTCTTGCTGCCATAGGTGCGCGGGTCGTTCAGACCCATGAGGCGGCTGACCAGCACGGCGAACGAGAGCGAACCGATCAGGTAGGCGGCCAGGGTGGCCAGCAGCGGGTAGGTCATTGCCATGGGGCATCTCCTCGTTCTTGTGGATGGCCGCATCCGTGTGCGGCCGAGGGCTGGCTATTCTGCCAGCGCGCAGCTCACCGGCCGGGCGCCCAGCGGATCGCTGAGCACGGCGGGATCGATGCCCACCAGATAGCCCCGGCGTCCACCATTGATCCAGATCTTCGGTTGCTCCAGCACCGTGGCCTCCACCCAGACCGGCATGGCGCGCTTGAGCCCGAAAGGCGAGGTACCGCCCACGAAGTAGCCGCTGTGGCGGTTGGCCACTTCGGGCTTGCAGGGTTCGACAGACTTGGCACCGATCTGCCGCGCGAGGCTCTTCGTGGACACGGTGCGGTTGCCGTGCATCAGCACCGCCAGCGGTTTGCCGGCCTCGTCCTGCATGATCAGGGTCTTCACCACCGCGAACGGGTCGAGCCCCAGCACCTGCGCGCTGTGCTGCGCCCCACCGTGCTCCAGGTACTCGTAGGTGTGCTCGGTGAACGCCACACCATGCGCCCGGAGCCAGGCGGTGGCAGGCGTTTCGCTGACATGTGACTTCTTCGCCAACGTTCAGCTCACTGGGCAGGATCCCTGTGTTCCCAGCGGATCTTGTCGACCGCGGCCAGCAATTCCGGCGAAAGCGTGGTGCCCCAGGCGTCCAGGCATTCATCGAGCTGGGCCAGCGTGGTCACGCCGATGATGGTGCTGGCCACGCGCCAGTTGGTGTAGCAGAAGGCCAGCGCGAGTTGCGACGGCGTCAGGCCGTGCTCGCGCGCCAGCGCGTTGTAGCGCCGCGCGGTGTCCAGTGCCTCGGGGCGGCCCCAGCGCTGCTTGCGCATCGATTCGTAAAGAGCCATGCGGCCCGCGTCGCCGACCAGACCGGTCTGGTCGTACTTGCCGCTGAGCAGGCCGAAGCCCAGTGGCGAATACGCCAGCAGCGACACGCCGAGGCGGTGGCAGGTTTCGTCCAGCCCGTTCTCGTAGCTGCGATTGATGAGGCAGTACGGGTTCTGCACCGTGGCCACACGCGGCAGGCCATGCTGCTCGGCCAGGCGCACGAATTCGTGCACGCCATAGGGCGTTTCGTTCGACAGGCCCACGGCCTTGACCTTGCCCGCCTGCACCAGCGTGGCCATGGCTTCGAGTTGCTCCAGCACCGAAGGCGCGGGCCTGTCCCTGGTGGGGTCGAAGTACAGCGCGCCGAAGGCGGGCACGTTGCGCGCGGGCCAATGGATCTGGTACAGGTCGATCGCGTCGGTCTGCAGGCGCCGCAGGCTGGCTTCGCAGGCCTCGATGATGCCCGCCTTCGACACCTCCGGCCGCAGCCAGGGCATGCCGCGCGCGGGGCCGGCCACCTTGGTGGCCACCACCAGCCTGTCGCGCACACCGGGTTGCTTCGCAAACCAGTTGCCGACGATGGTCTCCGTCGAGCCGCAGGTCTCGGCGCGCGCGGGCACCGAATACATCTCGGCCGCATCGAGGAAGTTCACCCCGCGTTCGAGCGAGCGATCGAGGATGTTGTGGGCGGTGGCCTCATCCACCTGCTCGCCGAATGTCATGGTGCCCAGGCAGATGGGGGTGACCTGCAGCGCGCTGCTGCCCAATGGAACTGTTTTCATGCAAGTATTTGTAACGTCGATCTGACATTGCCGGACGCGCCAGCAGGCGAGGGTATAAGTTTAGAGTGCATCGGCTACACAGGCAGGCCGGTGCTCCGATCTCCGGACCGGCACACGCCATTCCGGCCTTGCCCCATCAACAACACAGTGGAGAAAACACCATGACACGACTCGATACCCGACTGACACGCGGACTCACCGTCACCACGCTGGTGGCGGCCCTGGCCCTGAGCGGCTGCGCCAACATGAGCGAAACCCAGCAGGACTCCGCCAAAGGCGCAGGCATCGGTGCCGTCGCGGGCGTGTTGCTTGGCGCGGCAACGGGTGGTTCCAAGGGCGCGGCCAAGGGCGCCGTCATCGGCGCGGGCGCGGGCGCGCTGGGCGGCTACATCTGGTCGACGCGCATGCAGGAACAGAAGCGCCAGATGGAGGCCGCCACGGCAGGCACCGGCATCGGCGTGAGCCAGACGGCGGACAACCGCCTCAAGCTTGACGTGCCGGCCGACGCCGGCTTTGCCGTCGGCCGCTCCACCGTCAGCCCCACGCTGCAGGGCGTGCTCAACCAGTTTGCCGGCACCCTCAACGCCAACCCCGTGACCGCGATCGCCATAGTCGGTCACACCGACAGCACCGGCAGCGACGCGGTGAACAACCCGCTCTCGTTCGACCGCGCCAACGCCACGCGCGACTACCTCGTGGCGCGCGGCGTGTCCGCCGCACGCTTCGCCACCGACGGCCGCGGCTCGCGCGAACCGGTGGCCGACAACGGCACCGCCCAGGGCCGCGCCGCCAACCGCCGCGTGGAAATCTACGTCGCAGAACCCGCCCAGACCGCCGCACGCTGACACGGCCTCACGCAGTAAAAAGCCCGGCACCGCCGGGCTTTTTCATGGCCGGAGCGAGATCGCCAGTCCAGAGACACCGAGGAACCGGCTCCGCCGGGCCAAGGTGTCGCCCCCTCTTGAGGGGGGTCGCGCGCAGCGCGGCGGGGGGAGCTTCAAAGCTTTGCCATGATGTGCCGCGCCACCGTGTAGTCCTCCAGCGCGTACATCGACATGTCCTTGCCGTAGCCACTGGCCTTCATGCCACCGTGCGGCATTTCGTTCGCCAGCATGAAGTGCGTGTTGATCCAGGTGCAGCCGTACTGCAGCTTGCGCGCCACCCGCAGCGCGCGCGAGACGTCCTGCGTCCAGACCGATGACGCCAGGCCGTACTCGGAATCATTGGCCCAGGTCACGGCCTCGTCAGGGTCGGTGAAGCGCGTGACGGACACCACCGGGCCGAACACCTCGCGGCGCACGATCTCGTCGTCCTGCCGCGCACCGGCAATCACCGTGGGCTCGTAGAAGAAGCCGCTGCCCGCGCGCATCTTGCCTCCGGCCGTGACCTCCATGTGGCCCACCATCTGCGCGCGCTCCACGAAGCTGGCCACCCGGTCGCGCTGGCGGTCGGTGATCAGCGGGCCAAGCTCCACGCCGGCCTCGTCCTGCGTGCCCATCTGGATGGTCTTGACGGCGCTGCTGAGGTCGGCCACCAGCCGGTCGTAGACCTTGGCGCCGGCGTAGAGGCGGCAGGCGGCCGTGCAGTCCTGGCCCGCGTTGTAGTAGCCGAAGGTGCGGATGCCTTCCACCACGGCTTCGATGTCGGCGTCGTCGAACACCAGCACCGGCGCCTTGCCGCCCAGTTCCAGGTGGGTGCGCTTGAGGGTGCCCGTGGCCGCCTGCAGGATCTTGCGGCCGGTGGACACGTCGCCCGTGAGCGAGACCATGCGCACCAGGGGATGCTCCACCAGCGGCTGGCCCACGCTCTGACCGCGACCGCACACCACGTTGAACACACCCTTGGGCAGGATGTCGGCCACCACACGCGCCAGCATCAGCGTGGTCAGCGGCGTCTGCTCGCTGGGCTTGAGCACCACGGTGTTGCCCGCCGCGAGCGCGGGCGCGCACTTCCACGCGGCCATCATCAGCGGGTAGTTCCAGGGCGCGATGGAACCGACCACGCCGATGGGGTCGCGCCGGATCATGCTGGTGTGGCCCGGCAGGTACTCGCCCGCCACCGATCCGGTCATGCAGCGCGCCGCGCCCGCGAAGAAACGGAAGCAGTCGACGATGGCCGGGATCTCGTCTTCCAGCGCGCGCGCGTACGGCTTGCCGCAGTTGAGCGATTCCAGGCGCGCGAACTGCTCGGCGCGCTGCTCGATCGCATCGGCCACCTTCAGCAGCAGGCGCGAGCGTTCCATCGGCGTGGTCTCACTCCAGCTGTCGAACGCGCGGCTCGCGCCCAGCACGGCCTTGTGGATCTGCTCGTACGAGGCCTCCGGCACCTTGGCGATCACCTCGCCCGTGGCCGGGTTGAGCACGCGCTCGGGCTCGCCTTCGCCGGCCACGAACTGGCCATCGATGAACAGCTCGGTCGACATCGGGACCTGGAAATCGGGAGTCTTTCCCATGGTGTTCTCCGTTGGGTGAAATGAGGAATGGGGGACGGGCTCAGCGCCCGCCCGGTTGTTCGTCGGCGCGCGTGAGGTAGTACGCCGCCAGGATCGGAATGAAGGTCAGCGCGATGATGACCACGGCCACCACGTTGGTCACCGGGCGCTGGCGCGGGCGAATGAGTTCCTGCAGCATCCAGATCGGCAGCGTGGTCTGCTGGCCGGCTGTGAAGGTGGTCACGATCACCTCGTCGAAGCTCAAGGCAAACGCCAGCAGGCCACCGGCCAGCAGGGCCGAACCGAGCTGCGGCAGGATCACGTAGCGGATCGTCTGGAAGCTGTCGGCGCCCAGGTCCATGGAGGCCTCGATCAGCGACGGGCTGGTGCGCCGCAGCCGCGCGACCGCGTTGTTGTAGACCACCACCACGCAGAAGGTGGCGTGGCCGACCACGATGGTCCAGAAGCTGAACGGGATCTCGGCCGTGTGGTACGCGGTGCGCAGCGCGATGCCGGTGACGATGCCCGGCAAGGCAATCGGCAGGATCAGCAGCAGCGAGATCGCGTCGCGACCGAAGAAGCGCGTGCGCGCCAAGCCCGCCGCCGCCAGCGTGCCCAGCACCATGGCCAGCGCGGTGGACACCAGCGCCACGCGGAACGACAGGCCGATCGCGTCCCACACGTCCTCGCGCGCCCAGGCCGCTGCAAACCATTGCGTGGTGAGCGCGGGCGGCGGGAAGACATAGCTTTTGTCTTCCGCGCTGAAGGCGTACAGGATGATGAGCGCCAGCGGGATGTGCAGGAACAGCACGCCGGCCCAGGTCGCGGCCTTCAGGCCCCAGCCGGCGCGGGTCGGGTCAGAGCGCATCGAAGGCCCCCAGGCGTTTGGCGATCCACAGGTAGATTCCGATGACGACGATGGGCACGAGCGAGAACGCGGCCGCAAACGGCACGTTGCCCGCCACGCCCTGCTGGCGGTAGACCACCTGCCCGATGAACAGCGTGGAGTCGCCGATCACCTGCGGAATGATGTAGTCGCCCAGCGTGAGCGAGAAGGTGAAGATGGAGCCGGCCGCGATGCCCGGCATGGCCAGTGGAAAAATCACCTGCCAGAACGTGGTGCCTGATCGTGCACCGAGGTCGCTCGACGCTTCGAGCAGCGAGCCGGGAATGCGCTCGATGGCGGCCTGGATCGGCAGGATCATGAAGGGCAGCCACATGTAGACGAAGACGATGAACGTACCCAGGCGCGAGAACGACAGCGAGTTGCCGCCGATGCCGGGCGTGGCCAGCAAGGCGTCGAGCAGCCAGGTCATGTGCACCTCGGCAAGCACCCAGCTGATGGCGCCTTCCTTGGCCAGCAGCAGCTTCCACGCATAGAGTCGCACCAGGTAGCTCGACCACAGCGGCAGCATGACGGCGATGTAGAGCAGCGCCTTTTGCGGCCCGCGTGCGTAGCGCGCCATGTAATAGGCCACCGGAAAGGCAATCACGCCGCAGGCCAGCGTGACGCTGACGGCCATGGCCACGGTGCGCAGCACCACGTCCACGTTGGCCGGTTGTGTCATCTCGCGAAAGTTGTTCAGCGAGAGTTGCGAGCGGTCGACCACGCCGGAGAACTCGTCCAGGGTGAAGAAGCTGTTCGCCAGCAGCGCGAACAGCGAGCCCAGGTACACCACGCCGAACCACAGCAGCGGCGGCCCGAGCAGCGCGGCCAGCAGCAGCCCGCGACGCGTGTAGAGCAGGTCCGACAGCCAGCGCAACGCGCCACCGCGCGGCGGCACGGGCGTGACCACGGGCAGCGCCACGCTCATGGCGCCGCCCCGGCGGTCTGCAGCGGGTGCACCGCGTCGGCCTGCCAGTGCAGGTGCACGGTGTCACCCGGCATCGGCAGCTCGGGATGCAGCTCGGGATTGAGGTCCACCGACACCGCCTCGCCCGCCCAGTCGACCCGCACGCGCGAGAACGAGCCGAAGTACTGCGCGTCGATCACGGCGCCGCTCAGGCGCGCCTGCGGCGCCGCGCCGATGCGGATGCGCTCGGGCCGCAACATCACGCTGTCCACACCCGCGATCTCGCGCGCCCGCGCGCCGTCGAACACATTGGCCGCGCCCACGAACTCGGCCACGAAGCGCGTGGCCGGGCGGTTGTAGATCGCCTGCGGCGCACCCACCTGCTCGAGCCGGCCGTTGTTGAACACGCCGATGCGGTCGCTCATGGACAGCGCTTCGTGCTGGTCGTGCGTGATGAAGAGGAAGGTGATGCCCAGTTGCCGCTGCAAGGCCTTCAGCTCGGTCTGCATCTGCTCGCGCAGCTTCAGGTCCAGCGCGCCCAGCGGTTCGTCGAGCAGCAGCACCTGTGGCTGGTTGATCAGCGCGCGCGCCAGCGCCACGCGCTGCCGCTGTCCGCCCGAGAGCTGGCCGGGGCGGCGCGTGCCCACCCCGGAAAGCCGCACCAGGTCCAGCATCTGCTCGGCGCGGGCATGGCGCTGCGCCTTCTCCATGCCCTGCACCATCAGGCCGTAGGCCACGTTGTCGCGGATGTTCATGTGAGGGAACAGCGCGTAGTCCTGGAACACGGTGTTCACCGGCCGCGCGTACGGCGGCAGGTGCGACACGTCCTGTCCGCCGATCAGGATGCGCCCCGAGGTCGGCAGCGTGAAGCCGCCGATCATGCGCAGGCAGGTCGTCTTGCCCGAGCCCGAAGGCCCGAGCAGGGTGAAGAACTCCCCGCCTTCGATGGTGAGGTCCACGTGATCGACAGCGCGCACGGTCTGTGCGCCGCTGCCGAACACGCAGGACACGCCCTCCAGGGTGACAGCAACAGTCATGTGATCAGCGGCCGCCCAATACAGCGATGTAGTCCGAGACCCACTTGTGGTACGGCACGCAGGCGTTGTTCTGCGTCGTGCACTTGCTCGTTGGCGTCTTCCAGAACGAAATGCGCTCGAAGCTGTTGTAGCCCTGGTTGGCGCAGCCCTGGTCGCCCAGCAGCTTGTTGCCCTTGCAGGCCGCGGGCACCGCGGGCACCGAGCCGAACCAGGCCGCCAGGTCGCCCTGCAGCTTGGTGTTGAGAGAATGCTCCATCCACATGTAGGCGCAGTTCGGGTTCTTCGCCTCGGCGTGCAACATGGTCGTGTCGGCCCAGCCGGTCGCGCCCTCGGTCGGCACCACGGTGGCCACGGGGCGGTTCTTGCTCTTGAGGATGTTGGCCATGAACTGCCAGCTGCTCGACGCCACCACACCTTCGTTGGTGAAGTCGTCGATCTGCACGAAGGCGTCGTGCCAGTACTTGCCCACCAGCTTGCGCTGGCCGCGCAGCAGGTCCAGCGCGGCCTTGTACTGCGCTTCGTTGAGTTCGTACGGGTCCTTGATGCCCAGCGCGGGGTTCTTCTTCATCAGGTAGAGCGCGGCATCGGCGATGTAGATCGGTCCGTCGAAGGCCTGGATGCGGCCCTTGTTGCTCTTGCCATCGGGCAGCGTGGTTTCCTCGAACACCACGTTCCAGCTGGTCGGCGGCTTGTCCTTGAACACCGTGGTGTTGTACATGAGCACGTTCCACCCCCACTGGTAGGGCGTGCCGTAGTGGGTGTTGTTCACGTAGTGCCATGGCGCCTTCTGCAGGCGCGGATCCACCGTCTTGTAGCTGGGGATCAGGTCCACGTTGATGGGCTGCACGCGCTTGCCGGCGATCAGGCGCATGCTGGCGTCGCCCGAGGCGGTCACGAGGTCGAAGCCGCCTTCGTTCATCAGCGCGACCATCTCGTCGGAAGTGCCGGCAGTCTTCACGTTGACCTTGCAGCCGGTCTTCTTTTCGAAATCGGTCACCCAGTCGAAGTTCTTGTCTGTCTGGCCGCGTTCGATGTAGCCCGCCCAGGCCACGATGTCGACCTGGCCTTCGCCTTTGCCAAGTTGTTTCAGGGCCGACTGCGCCTGCGCCATGGGCGCGAGGGTGGCCAGGGTGAGGGCCGTCGTCACGAGACCCGCGACGGTGCGGGCAAGGGGGCGTTGTGCGTGTTTCATGGGTCGATCACCTTCGGTTTGAGAACGGTTTCGGAAACGCAGCCCACCGCCCGGCGGGCCGACTGCAGCGCATCGTAGGAAGGCCGGGCCGTCTTTCAAAATTCAATATTGCTGCGGTAAGCTATCTCGAAAATAGAGAACAAGGGTTTACCCATATCTTTTTTGCACCGCAACAGGGCAACGCCCGGATGAGGTGCGCACCACCATGAACCGCCACATCACGCTCAAGCAGTTCCGCTACTTTCTGGCGGTGGCGGAATCGGACTCCGTGGCCGCGGCCTCGCGCATGCTCAACATCGCGCAGTCGGCGATCACCAAGAGCGTGCTGGAGCTGGAGGACGAGCTGGGCCTGGTGCTGTTCGAACGCAGCCCCAAGGGCATGCGGCTCACGCCCGAGGGCCACCGTTTCCAGGTGAAGGCGCGGCGCGTCATCGGAGCGGTGGCCGACGCCACGCGCGGCGTGTCTCCGGGCGCCACACCGCTGGCCGGCGCGCTCACCATCGGTGTGACCAGCCTGGTGGCGGGTTACTACCTGTCGGAGGTGTTCGCGCGTTTTCGCCGCACCTGCCCGGGCGTGGACCTGCAGGTGGTGGAAGACGCCCCGCCCTTCCTCGAACACCTGTTGATCAACGGCGAACTGGACATCGCGATCATGGTGAGCAACGCGCTGGGCGAGCCGCAGGCGCTGGTGGCGGAGACGCTCACCCGCTCGCCCAATCGGGTCTGGATGGCGGCCGACCACCCGCTGGCCTCGCAGTCCGAGGTGGGTCTGGCCGAGTGCGTGCAGCACGACCTGGTGGTGCTGCAGGCGGACCGCATCGAGTTGCTGATGCGCAGCGTGTGGGCGCGCCATCAGCTCAAGCCGCGCACGGTGTTGCGCACTTCGTCGCTGGAGGCGGTGCGTTCGCTGGTGGGTGTGGGTGCGGGCCTGGCGGTGCTGCCCGATTTTCTGTACCGCCCATGGACGCTGGACGCGGAGCACGTGGAGGTGCGGACCCTGCGCGACGCGGTGCCCACGGTGGATGTGGGGCTGGTGTGGCGGCGGGGTTCTCAACCCCGTGCCGAGGTGCTGGAGTTCATCGAGGTGGCGCGGGATCAGTCCCGGTCTCGGCGTCCTCTGGCTTGAGTCTTCTGTGGTGTTTCACTCAGCGACCTCGCGCTGACGGCTGGCGTGGTCCGCGTTCTCCGGCGCTTGCTCGCGGGCGTCTGCCCGGGCACGCCACCTTCACTTCATCAACACGGCTGCTTCACTCATGCTCTGTGGCAACCGCGAATGGGGCGCCTGCGCCCGCGAACCCCACCATCCGTCGAGAGGTCGGTGCAGGTGAACCTACAAGTGAAAGACATCCCTGCCTCTTTGCTGGCGCACCCTCACACCACTGGGGTCGATGGTGTGGGTGGCCGGGCGCAGGCGCCCCATTCGCGGTTGCCACAGAGGTGGCGTACTCACGCGATGTTGACGAAGGAATTCAGGCGCACCGGGGAAGACGCCCGCGAGCAAGCGCCGGAGAACGGCCACACGCACCAGCGGCCCTGCGCAAACGCCACGCTAGGAAGCAAGACGAGCCCGTTCTTCCTCTTGCAACCGAAGCACCCGCCGCTGCACCTTCCCCGTGGTCGTCATCGGCAAGGCGTCGATGAACTCGATTTCCTTGGGGTATTCGTAGGGCGCGAGCATGCCCTTCACGTGCGCCTGCAAGACCTTCACCAGCGCATCGTTGCCCACATGCCCGGGCGCGAGCACCACATAGGCCTTGACCACCGCGCCGCGCTCGGCATCGGGCTTGGGCACCACCGCCGCGTTCACCACCGCTGAGTGCTTGACCAGGCAGTTCTCGATCTCGCTCGGGCCGATGCGGTAGCCCGCGGCCTTGAACACGTCATCCGCGCGCCCCTGGTACCAGAGGTAGCCGTCGGCATCGCGCGTGGCCAGGTCGCCCGTGCGGCACCAGCTGCTGGCCGGATCGCCGGTGTACTTGGCGCGCGTGGCGCCGTCGTTCTTCCAGTAGCCCAGAAAGAAGATCGGGTCCGGATCACCGTGCACATCCAGGCGGTGGACCGCCACATCGCCGGGCACGCCCACCGGGCATTCGTACCCCGCGTCGTCGATCACCGCCACGCGGTGACCCGGGTAGCCCTTGCCCATGCTGCCAGGGCGTGCCGGCCACAGGCGCGCGCAGTTGCCCACGACGTAGTTGATCTCGGTCTGGCCGAACATCTCGTTGACTGTCACCCCCAGCTGGTCGCGGCAGTAGGCAAACACCGCGTCCCCCACCGCCTCCCCCGCGCTCATGAGCGCCTGCAGCTTCAGGCGGTAGGTTGGCCGCACCTTCGGCACGGCCTTCATCATGGCCTTGAGCGCCGTGGGGAACAGGAAGCTGTGCGTCACGCCGTGGCGCTGCATCAATTCGAAGGCAAGCTGCGGGCTGAAGCGGCCGTTGTGGCCCACGATGGGCCGGCCGAAGTACAGCGTGGGCAGCAGCGCGTCCATCAGGCCGCCGGTCCAGGCCCAGTCGGCGGGTGACCAGAACACCGCTTTCGAGGGCTCCGATGCATTGAAGGGATCGAAGCCGAACCAGTTCTGGCTGCAGACGAAGCCGCTCAGGTTGCCGATGAGCGCGCGGTGCGGAATGAGCGCGCCCTTGGGGTTGCCCGTGGTGCCGCTGGTGTAGATCAGCACCGCGGCCTCGTCGGCCAGCGTGGTGATGGGGGCGAACGCGGCCGGCTCCTGCGCCAGCAGGTCGGCCCAGTCCAGGTCGGCGCGCATGCCTTCGGGCGTGCCGTCGCCGTCCAGGCCGATCACGGCGCGCAGCAGCGGGCAGTTGTCGCGCACGCCCAGCAGCGCGGGCAGCGAAGGCTGGTCGCAGATGGCCACCACGGCTTCGCTGTCGTGCAGGCGGTATTCGAGCGCATCGGGGCCGAACAGCTGCGACAGCGGCATGCCCACCGCGCCCATCTGCAGCACCGCCATGTAGGCCACCGCCGTTTCGAAGCGCTGCGGCAGCACGATGGCCACGCGGTCGCCGCGCTGCACACCGAGCGCCGTCAGGGCGTTGGACAGCCGGTTGGCCTGGTCCATCAGCTCGGCAAAACTGTGTCGGTGGTCGGGCTGGTTCGGGGCGGTGGCGATCACCGCGGTGTGCGATGCCGTCGCGGGCACCTCGGCCCAGCGCCGCATGCAGACTTCGGCCATGTTGAAGTGCGTCGGCACCTCCCAGCGAAAGCGGCGGTGCAGGCTGTCGTACAGGTCGGCGGGCGCCGTGGCGGGCTTGTCTCTGGCTTGACTCGGGCGCATGGCCTGTCTCCATCTCGTTCTCTATGATCGGTCGAATGTACCAAGCCCTGAAGCCCTCCCGCACCGAATTCGTCCCGGTGCGCAACCTGAATTACCACGTGCGCCAGTGGGGTCAGCCTGATGCCTCGCGGCCGCCGCTGGTGCTCGTGCATGGCTGGATGGATGTGTCCGCGTCATGGCAGTTCGTGGTCGACGCCATGCGCACCGAGCGCTGGATCATTGCGCCCGACTGGCGCGGCTTCGGCCTGACCACCGCCGTCGGCCCCGCACCGGACAACTACTGGTTTCCCGACTACCTCGCCGACCTCGACACCCTGCTCGACCACTACACCGGCGAACGCGCGGTGGATCTGGTGGGCCACAGCATGGGCGGCAACGTGGCCATGATCTACAGCGGCGTGCGGCCGCAGCGCATTCGCCGCCTGGTCAACCTGGAAGGCTTCGGCATGCCCGAAACGAGGCCCTCGCAGGCACCACGCCGCTACGCGCAGTGGATGGACGAACTCAAGGCCCTGCACCGGGGCGAGACCTCGCTCAAGCGCTACCCATCGGCCGAAGGCGTGGCGCAGCGCCTGATGAAGACCAACCCGCGCCTGCCGCGCGACAAGGCCGACTGGCTGGCCCGCCAGTGGGCCGCACCCAATGCGGAGGGTGAGTGGGAGATCCTGGGCGATGCGGCCCACAAGGTGGTGAACGCCAACCTGTACCGGGTGGACGAAACGCTGGAAATCTACCGACAGATCAGCGCGCCGGTGCTCTCGGTGACCGCCAGCGACGACAGCCTGGGCCTGTGGTGGAAGGGCAAATTCACACTGGCCCAGTTCCAGGAACGCATCCAGGCGGTGCCACAGCTGCGCAGCGCCGTGGTGCGCGACGCGGGCCACATGATGCACCACGACCAGCCGGCCGAGCTGGCGCAGCTCATGGATGAATTCCTGAACGCAGCGGTCTGAGGCGTTCTCGCGCCCGGGTACGGCTTGTTGCAGATGCAATGCGCTTGCCCGGACGGGCGGGGCGCATACTGGTGCGCAATGCCCTTGCTTGCCATCCCTTCCCCGCCCAGGCCTCGCATCCTGTGCACCCTTGCACTGCTGGCGGCGCTGTCCACCCCGGCACTGGCCACCGACTGGTCACTCTGCCCCGGGCTTGGCGAACCTGCGCCCGCCGGACCCAGCGCGCCGCGCTACGAAGTCTTCGTCTCCCCCTACACCCACCACTGGTCCTACGACGAGGAACACGAGCAGGTCTATGCCGTCAGCCTGAGCCGACTGCTGCCCAACAACCGCTACTGCGGCTTCAGCCTGTTCCGGAATTCCTTCGGCCAGCCTTCGGCCTATGCCTTCGTCGGCAAGTCCTGGCCGGGCCTGTTGCCGGGCGCGCCCGAGCTGTACGTCTCGGCCAGCGCCGGCATCATCTATGGCTACGTGGGCAGGTACAAGGACAAGGTGCCGCTCAATGTCGGTGGCTTCTCGCCGGTGATCATCCCGGCCATCGGCTACCGCTTCGCGCCTGGCGCCAGCTTCGAGATCCAGCTGCTCGGCACCGCCGCCTTCATGGCCGGGGCGACCTGGCGGTTCTGAGGCGGGCCGCCGCGCCAGCGAAGGCCCCTCCCGTGAGAAAATCGCCGTCTTTGAACACAGACAGCAGGAAACCGTCCCATGGAAGCCGAACGCAGCAACGCCATCCGAAGCCAGCTCGAAGACCTGACCACCCGCGTGGTCGAGCTCCGGAGGTATCTTTGACTACGATGCCAAGGCATCGAAGCTGAAGGAAGTCGAGTCCGCCCTCGAAGACCCGACGGTCTGGAACGACCCCAAGCGTGCCCAGGACCTGGGCCGCGAGAAGAAATCCCTTGAAGACGTGGTGCTGGTGCTGGACCGGCTCACCGGTGAACTCGCCGACAACACCGAGCTGTTCGAGATGTCGAGCGAGGACGGCGACGTCGCCGGCCTGATGACCATCGAAGCCGAGGCCGCCAAGGTGGCCGCCGAGGTCGAGAAGCTTGAATTCCGCCGCATGTTCAACAACCCGGCCGATCCGCTGAACTGCTTCGTGGACATCCAGGCCGGCGCCGGCGGCACCGAAGCCTGCGACTGGGCCAGCATGCTGCTGCGCCAGTACCTGCGCTACGCCGAACGCAAGGGCTTCAAGACCACCGTCGAGGACGAGACCGAGGGCGACACCGCCGGCATCAAGAGTGCGACCATCAAGGTGGAGGGCGAATACGCCTTCGGCCTGTTCCGCACCGAGACCGGCGTGCACCGCCTGGTGCGCAAGAGCCCGTTCGATTCCTCCGGCGGTCGCCACACCTCGTTCGCGTCCATCTTCGTCTACCCCGAGGTCGACGACTCGATCGAGATCGACATCAACCCAGCCGACGTGCGCACCGACACCTACCGCGCCAGCGGTGCCGGTGGCCAGCACATCAACAAGACGGACTCGGCGGTGCGGCTCACGCACATCCCCACGGGCATCGTGGTGCAGTGCCAGGACGGCCGCAGCCAGCACAGCAACCGCGACGTGGCCTGGAAGCGCCTGCGCTCGCGCCTGTACGACCACGAACTGCGCAAGCGCCAGGAAGAGCAGCAAAAGCTGGAAGACACCAAGACCGATGTGGGCTGGGGCCACCAGATCCGCTCGTACGTGCTGGACAACAGCCGCATCAAGGACCTGCGCACCAACGTCGAGATCTCCGCCACCCAGAAGGTACTGGACGGCGACCTCGATCCTTTCATCGAAGCGTCCCTCAAGCAGGGTGTCTGACCAACAAGAAAGCCCGCCATGAGCTCATTGCGTGAAGGCCCCGCCACCGTCGTCCGCCGCGAAGACTACGCCGCCCCGGCCTACTGGATCGACACCGTCGACCTGACCTTCGACCTGGACCCCGCCAAGACCCGCGTGCTCAACCGCATGCGCGTGCGCCGCAACCCCGACGTGCCGGTGCAGGCGCTGAGGCTCGACGGCGAAGAGCTCAACCTGGCGCGCGTGCTGGTCAACGGCGCGGGCTGCTCGTTCAGGATCGACGGCACCCAGCTCGTGCTGGAGAGCCTGCCGGAGGGGCACGAGCCCTTCGACCTGGAGATCTTCACCATCTGCGTGCCCGAGAAGAACACGCAGCTCATGGGCCTGTACGTCAGCCAGGGCACCTTCTTCACGCAGTGCGAGGCCGAGGGCTTTCGCCGCATCACCTACTTCCTGGACCGGCCCGACGTGATGGCCAGCTACACCGTGACGCTGCGCGCCGACAAGGCGAAGTACCCGGTGCTGCTGTCCAACGGCAACCTGGTGGAAGAAGGCCCCCTGGAAGGTGCCGGCAACGAGGGCCGGCACTTCGCGAAATGGGTCGACCCGCACAAGAAGCCGTGTTACCTGTTCGCGCTCGTCGCGGGCCAGCTGGTCGCTCGCGAACAGCGCATCCGCTCGCGCGCCGGCAAGGACCACCTGCTGCAGGTCTACGTGCGCCGCGGCGACATGGACAAGACCGAACACGCCATGAACTCGCTGATCGCCAGCGTGGCCTGGGACGAGGCCCGCTTCGGCCTGCCGCTCGACCTCGATCGCTTCATGATCGTCGCCACCGCCGACTTCAACATGGGCGCGATGGAGAACAAGGGCCTCAACATCTTCAACACCAAGTACGTGCTGGCCAACAGCGCCACCGCGACCGACACCGACTTCGCCAACATCGAGTCGGTGGTGGGCCACGAGTACTTCCACAACTGGACCGGCAACCGCGTCACCTGCCGCGACTGGTTCCAGCTCAGCCTCAAGGAAGGCCTCACTGTCTTCCGCGACCAGGAATTCAGCATGGACCTGTGTGCCGAGCCCTCGGCGCGCGCGGTCAAGCGCATCGAGGACGTGCGCGTGCTGCGCACCGCGCAGTTCCCCGAAGACGCCGGCCCCATGGCCCACCCGGTGCGGCCCGACAGCTACGCCGAGATCAACAACTTCTACACCGTCACCGTCTACGAAAAAGGCGCCGAGGTCGTGCGCATGATGCAGACCCTGGTCGGCCGCGAAGGCTTTGCCAGGGGCATGAAGCTCTACTTCGAGCGCCATGATGGCCAGGCCGTCACCTGCGATGACTTCGCCCAATCCATCGCCGACGCCAACCCCGAAAGCGACCTGACCCGCCTGCTGCGGCAGTTCAAGCACTGGTACAGCCAGGCCGGCACGCCGCACGTGCTGGCCGAGGGCGTGTACGACGCCGAGACCCGCAGCTACCGGCTGACCCTCACGCAGAGCTGCGCACCCACCCCGGGCCAGGCCACCAAGGAGCCCTTCGTGATCCCCGTGTCGCTCGGCCTGCTGAGCGCCGATGGTCGCGAACTGCCGCTGCAGCTGGCCCACTGGGGTGCACCCGAGGCGGGCAGCCGCACCTTCGTGCTCACGCAGGCCAGCGAGACCTTCACCTTCGTCAACCTCGACAGCGCGCCCGTGCCCTCGCTGCTGCGCGGCTTCTCGGCACCCGTGGTGCTCGACTGCCACTACACCGACGCGCAACTGCTCACCCTGCTCGCGTCCGACCCCGACCCCTTCAACCGCTGGGAAGCCGGCCAGCGCCTGGCCCTGCGCCGCGCGCTCATGGCCATCCTGAGCGACGGCCCTGCGCCTGAAGCGCCGCTGGACGGCGCCTTCATCGGCGCCATGCGCGACGTGCTGCGCCACCCGAACCTGGACGCGGCGTTCAAGGAACTCGTGCTCACGCTGCCGAGCGAGACCTACATCGCCGAGCAGCTCGCCGAGGTGGACCCGCAGCGCGTGCACGCGGTGCGCGAAGCCATGCGCGCCCAGCTCGCCACCGCCCTGCAGGACGACTGGGCCTGGGCCTTCGACACCCACAAGGACAACGGCGCCTACCGCCCCGACCCGCGCAGCACCGGGCGCCGGGCGCTGGCCGGTCTGGCACTCACCATGCTGTGCCTGGCGGCACGCGACAACGGTGACCCGATCTGGCCCGGCAAGGCGTACCAGCACTTCAAGGACGCCGGCAACATGACCGACCGCTTCAACGCGCTGTCGGCCCTGGTGGTGAGCGAGCACGCGCTGGCCCGCGACGCGCTTGCGCGCTTCCACGCCCTGTTCCGCGACGAGGCCCTGGTGCTCGACAAATGGTTTGCGCTGCAGGCCGGCGCGCCCGACCGTGGCGGCAACGTGCTGCCCGCGGTGCGCGCGCTGATGAAGCACCCGGACTTCCACCTCAAGAACCCCAACCGCGCGCGCAGCGTGATCTTCAGCTACTGCAGCGCCAACCCGGGCGCCTTCCACCGGGCGGACGCGGCGGGCTACCTGTTCTGGAGCGAGCGCGTGGTCGAACTCGACGCCTTCAACCCGCAGGTGGCGGCCCGCCTGGCGCGCGCGCTCGACCGCTGGAAGAAACTCGCCGAGCCCTACCGCAGCGCCGCGCGCGAAGCCATCGCCCGCGTCGCCGCCAAGACCGACCTGAGCAACGACGTGCGCGAGGTCGTCACCCGCGCCCTGGCAGACTGAACGGATTCCACCCCATGTCCAACAAACGCATCTCCCTCACCCGCTACCTCGTCGAACAACAGCGCGTCGACGGCCACATCCCCTCGCAGCTGCGCCTGCTGCTCGAAGTGGTGGCGCGCGCCTGCAAGAGCATCAGCCAGGCCGTCAACAAGGGCGACCTCGGTGGCGTGCTCGGCGCAGCCACCACCGAGAACGTGCAGGGCGAGGTGCAGAAGAAGCTCGACATCATCGCCAACGAGGTGCTGATCGAAGCCAACGAATGGGGCGGCCACCTCGCGGCCATGGCCAGCGAGGAGATGGACAGCATCTACGTGGTGCCCAACCGCTACCCCCAGGGCGAATACCTGCTGCTGTTCGACCCGCTCGACGGCTCCAGCAACATCGACGTGAACGTCAGCATCGGCACCATCTTCAGCGTGCTCAAGAAGCCCGAAGGCCACACCGGCGTCAGCGAGCAGGACTTCCTGCAGCGCGGCGCGCAACAAGTGGCGGCCGGCTACTGCGTATACGGCCCGCAGACCACGCTGGTGCTGACCGTGGGCGACGGCGTGGCCATGTTCACCCTCGACCGCGAGCAGGGCTCCTTCGTGCTCACCCAGGAGAACGTGCAGATCCCGCCCGACACGAAGGAATTCGCCATCAACATGAGCAACATGCGCCACTGGGACGCCCCGGTGAAGCGCTATGTGGACGAATGCCTGGCCGGCACCGAAGGCCCGCGCGGCAAGGACTTCAACATGCGCTGGATCGCCAGCATGGTGGCCGACGTGCACCGCATCCTCACGCGCGGCGGCATCTTCATGTACCCCTGGGACAAGCGCGAGCCCAACAAGCCCGGCAAGCTGCGCCTGATGTACGAAGCCAACCCCATGGGCTGGCTGGTCGAACAGGCCGGCGGCGCCGCCACCAACGGCAAGGAACGCATCCTGGACATCCAGCCCGCCAAGCTGCACGAACGCGTCAGCGTGATCCTGGGTTCGAAGAACGAAGTCGAGCGCGTGACCGCCTACCACCGGGAAGCCTGACCACCACCGGGCTATAATCCCGGGCGTTGCCGGTGTAGCTCAGTCGGTAGAGCAGCTCATTCGTAATGAGAAGGTCGGGTGTTCGATTCATCTCTCCGGCACCACTATATAAAAGCCCTGATTCGCAAGAGTCAGGGCTTTTTCTATGTAGCCGGCGCGTAACTCCTCGATTGTGGCCTTCCCTCAGGTGTTGCCAAGGCCAAGAGTTTGCTACGTGGTTCGATACGGAAGCTGACTAGCCGTGACACCTTTTTTGGGGTTCATGCCGTGGCAAGCGAGAAATTTTGACAATGAACTCATTGCCAGATTGTTCTCGGGGGTAGGACCGAGAAATACGTGTTCAATTCGCATCGATTTATCAGGACTTTTGCGAATCGAAAAAGGCTTGTAGGGGATCAACATATTTCGACCGACGCGATACTGCGCGGCATGCTCTACATAGTTCGACTGCACTGCAGATACTGCACGCCACTCCTGCTCCTCCTCGAAAGCGGGATTCTTCAGCAGCGCAGCGATGCTCAGCAAATCCAACTCCAGCGAATAGAAGCTTGCGTAGTAGGACTGCGAAGGGTGCGCTTCGCACTCACCTTTTGGGCCAGCCGCATGTGCGAAATTGAGGAAGCCTTCAACAACCTTGCAGCCTATGGCATGTTGCTGGTCTCTGCTGTAGACGCACCGACCAATCTGAAACCCTTGCACAGCAGCACAGTCAGCAAGATGGCCGGGATCAAATCCCAAGCTTATGCCGTTCCCATGGGGGGTATAGCCACGCCACTGACTCAACAGGTTACCCGCTTCCGTAAAGCAAACAACAAATAGCCCATGTCCATCGGCCAACCTCATGTCGATCCATGCGCGCAACTGCTCCACCAAGTCGGTCGGATAGTTGGAGCCTGCTGTCACTGTTGTCAAGGCCAACCCGAAGACGCGAACAGCGTGCCTCAGTTCAGACGAGTCATTGAAGTAGTGGATATCGGACCCCCACAACTGTGCTGACTTGGCAATGCCAAGCAATGCTTGATAGCCCGTGTAGTGATATAGCAAGCCAGCTGGCGAAGAGGAATACAGTGATCGTCGAATTGGTTCGAGCACCGCTTTTTCCGACATAGAGCATCCTCCGAAGAAAAAATTAGACGTTGAAGCATACGTTCAGCAAGAAGTGGCCCCGCTTGTCTGAACAGTTTTACCCCGGGAGATAAGAGACTGCGTGCGGGTTGAAGAGATCCAGAGCTGTCCCACCAATTCTGGTAAGCCAATCGATTCCAAGAATGACCGCCCATTCATTGAAGAACTTCCCAACGGGTCAAAGCGTAGCGATCCCGGATCACGGAAGTCATTGCGCGGTTTTCGCCGCGGGCCCTGCCCGCTCCATGCGGAAGTGGTTGGCTTCGGTGGGGGCTGGCGGATCGATGGGCTGGTGCATGGCTTCGTAGGCCTGGATCAAGGTGGTGAGCACATCCAGCCGATCGCCCTCGGACGTGCCCAGCGCAGGGTCGCTTTCCATCAAGGCAGACACCTCGACGAGGGTTGCCTTGTAGTCAGCTTCGGTGTGGATGGGTTGAATTTCCATGAAAGCCTGTTTGAATACCGGCCAATCATATTAAAGAATGCTTTAATATGACAACCCTCTGTTTAAGCAAGCTTTCATTCCATGCGCACCACCGGCACCTACGTCACCGTCACCACCCTGGGTGAAGCCGTCAAGGCCTTCGTGCCGCGTCCGCTGCCGCCGTCAAAGCCACCCCTGGAGGCGGCCGCCATCCTGGAGCGCAACCACCTCGCTCAACTCGCCTTGGCACGCCTGTCCGGCGTATCGGGGCTGGTGCCATCGGTGGACTGGCTGCTCTACAGCGCCATCCGCAAGGAGGCCTTGCTCACCTCGCAGATCGAGGGCACGCAAGCGACGCTGACGGACCTCTTTGACGAGGAGGCGGGGTTTGCCGTGAGCAACACGGACGATGTGGAAGAGGTGACCAACTACCTGCGCGCCTTTCGCCTCGTGCGCGACAACCTGCGCAAACCGCGAGGCTTGCCCATCAGCATGCGCCTGCTCAATGACGCGCATCGGCTGCTGCTCGATGGCGCCCGGGGTTCGGGCAAACAGCCTGGTGAGTTGCGCAAGTCCCAGAACTGGATTGGCGGCACACGCCCGGGCAATGCGGCTTTCGTGCCGCCACCGGCTGAAAAGCTGCCCGACTTGCTGAGCGAGATGGAGCGCTTCATCCACGACCCGGAGCCCACGCTCCCGCCCCTGGTGCGGGTGGCGCTGGTGCACGCACAATTCGAGACCATCCACCCCTACCTGGATGGCAACGGCCGCATCGGGCGCCTGTTCATCGCCGCGCTGATGGAGGCCTGGGGCCTCTTGCCCGAGCCCTTGATGTACCTCAGCGGCTATCTGAAGAAGCACCAGGCCGAGTACTACCGCCGCCTCTCTGCTGTGCGCACCAAAGGCGACTGGGAAGGCTGGGTCGGATTCTTCCTGGAAGGTGTGGAGCTGGCGGCAGTTGAGGCCGAGCGCGCCATCGTGTCCATTGCCAGCCTGGTGACGGCCGACCGCCGCCGCCTGCTGGACGCACCCAAGTCCACCCCGGCCAGCTACCGCCTGTTCGAACTGCTGCCACTGATGCCACGATTCACCGTCGAGCAGGTGCGGCAGCGTTTGAATACCAGCTTCCCCACCGCCAACGCCGCCGTGAAGGTGCTGGAAGGCCTGGGCATCGTGACCGAGTTCACCGGGCAGAAGAAGCACCGCAACTACAGCTATCAGGCCTACATCGACCTCATGACGCGCTGAACATGCCGCGCGTTGCCGCTCGAGCCACCGTCTTCTACCCGAACCGCCCCGGCGAAAACGGCCCCACGTCCACCCTTGGTGTCGCGCCCGCCATCATCGCTGCCAGCAGTTCCCCGGTGATGGGCCCCAGCGTAAAGCCCTGGTGGCCGTGGCCGAAGGCGCACCACATGCCGGGCACGTCGGGCACGGCGCCGAAGACGGGTTTCATGTCGGGCATGCAGGGGCGTGTGCCCATCCAGGGTTCGGGGTCCACGCGTTCGCCGAGCGGGAAGGTCTGGCGCGCGATGCGTTCGGCGGCGTCGAGCTGGCCAGAGGTTCGGGGGGCGTCGGGCCGCGCGAGTTCGGCGCCGGTGGTGAGCCGCAGGCCGTCTTTCATGGGCGCGACCACGTAGCCGTATTCGGCATCGATGACGGTGCTGTTCAGCGGCTTGCCCGGCAGCGGTGCGTAGTGCATGTGGTAGCCGCGCTTGGGGATCACCGGTGCGCTGTAGCCGAAGCGTGATGTGAGCTGCATGGTCCACGGCCCCAGCGCCACGACCACCTGTTTCGCTTCCAGCGTCGCGCCGCCAGTGGTGTCCACCTGCCAGCCGCCGGCTTCGGTTCTGCGCAATGTCATGGCGTCGCCCAGGTGCACGGAGCCGCCGCGCTGTTCGAACAGGCGCGCATAGGCCTGCACCAGGTCGCCGGGGCTGCGGATGGCCACGGGGTCGGTCCAGCGCACGGCACCGGCGAACGCGCCCGTCAGCGCGGGCTCTTCCCTGGCCACGTCCGCGCCCGTGAGCTTGGTGTGCTGCACGCCGCTCTGGACGCGCGCGTCGGCGTCCTGGAAGGCGCCTTGCAGCGCGCGCTCGCCGCGGTAGAGCATGAGGTAACCCTGGCCGGCCACGAGATCGTTCGCACCCGCGTCGTGCATCAGCTGCTGGTGCGTCTCCAGCGAGTGCGCTATCAGGGTCTCGTACTCGCGCGAGATCCGCGCATGGGGCGCGGGCGCTGAGTTGCGGTAGTACGCCCACAGGGGGCCGAGCAGGCGCGCAACATCGGCCGCGCGGTAGCGCACGTCGATGCGCCGGTTGCCCGCGCCCGAGAGCAGGAAACCCGGCTCGCGCGGCAAGGCATAGGGCGCGATGGCTTCGCGCTGGATGATGCCGGCGTTGCCGTAAGAAGTCTCGAGGCCGGGCGCGCGCCGATCGAGCAGGGCGACGGACTGGCCACGGGCCTGCAGATGCAGTGCACAACCCACACCCACCATGCCTGCGCCGAGAACGATGATGTCGTGTGTCATGGTGGAACTCATTCTAGTTGCTACGGTTTTTGTTGCATGCCGATGACAGCCCTTGGGGTCTGTGGGGCCAATGTTGTAAATATCGGGAAACCCCTGTTGCATTACACCGAGGTAATGGTCCCGTTATTTTCGACCCATAGACTCCGAATTACTTCCTGCATGGTGCAGGGAGCACGGGCAAAGAGCCCTGCATCGTTTTATCGGAGCATCCAAATGAAAAAGAGCCTTATCGCTCTCGCCGCGTTGGCCACCCTGGCCGCCGCGGGCACCGCATCGGCGCAGTCCAGCGTCACCGTCTACGGCATCGTCGACCTGTCGGTCGGTTCGCAGGAAGTGAACGGTGTGTCCACCACCCAAATGTCCAGCGGCGACCTGTCCACCAGCCGCCTGGGTTTCCGCGGCACCGAGGATCTTGGCGGCGGTCTTCGCGCCAACTTCCAGCTCGAAGCACCCCTGACCGTGGACGACGGCAACATCGGCGGCCTGCGCTTCACACGCGCCTCGTGGGTGGGCCTGTCGGGCGGCTTCGGCGCGGTGCGCATGGGCCTGATGAACTCGGCCTACAAGGACGTCTTCGATCTGGGCCAGTCTCAGAACCTGTACGACTCGGTCTTCTCCCCATACAACGTGGCGTACGGCGGCATCGGGCAGTACACCGGCCGTCCTGGCAACACCCTTCGCTACGACACCCCCAGCTTTGGCGGCGTCAGCGCTTCGGCCAACTACACGTTCAGCGAAGACACCGGTGCGCAGATCGGCGCCTTGAACGTTCGCTACACCGGTGGTCCTCTGGCCGTGGGCGTGGCCATTCAGAACCAGCGTCCGGACAACGTGGCCAACAACACCGACCACACCATCCTGTCGGCTTCTTACGACTTCGGCGTTGCCCGCATTTCGGGCAGCTACCAGTTGGTGGACACCGATGCCGGCAACGAGGACAAGGAACTGTCGCTGGGCGTGACGGTGCCGTTCGGCGCGTTCACCGTGTCCGCCGGCTATGCCCGCGGTGACTCCGAGAATGCAGCCGGCGCCACCGTCTACGAAGGCTCAGCCTTCGCACTGGGTGGCACCTACGCGCTGTCCAAGCGCACGACCGTGTACGTGGCCTATCTGGATGGCGAGCGCGAGACCGCCGGCGTCAAGACCGACAACGGCCGCTACGCCATGGGCCTGCGCCACAGCTTCTGATTTTCCAAGCCCACAACTCTCCAAGGCTTGTTCACACCCGCCACCTTTACAGGTGGCGGGTTTTTTGCGTTCAGGCGGCCAGGCCCGGGTTGCCCTGCATGCCGACGATGCGCGGCGTGTTGATCTTCACGCCCTTGATGACCTTCTGCCCGCGCAGGTAGCCCGAGACCACGTCCCATATCGGCTCGCCCTGCACGCCTTCCTGCACCGATGCCCAGCCCGCGACCTTGTAGGTCTTGCCGGCCTCGATGGGCTTGCCCTTGAGGGTCATGTTGTTGATGCGCTGGCCCATCGCGGCCTTGGGCGCCACCGTGTACTGCAGGCCGCCCACGCGCACCATGTCGCCGCCCTGCTGGTAGTAGGGGTCGGGGTTGAAGATGTTGTCGGCCACGTCTTCCAGGATGGTCTTGATCTGCTCGCCGCTGAACTCGTTGAGCGTGGTGGCCGGGTAGGTCAGCGCCATCTGGTCCATCATGCGTTCGTAGGTGATCACGTCGCCGGGCAGCAGCGAGGTGCCCCAGCGCACACCGGGCGAGAAGGCGATCTCCGCGCCCTTGTCCTGCATCAGCGCGTCGCAGATGAGCTGGTCCCATGAACCGTTGAAGTTGCCGCGCCGGTACAGCAGGTCTTCCGTCACGGCGAGCTTCTCTTCGAGCTTGTCCTTGTACGGTGCGCGCACCTTGTCGATGTGCGCCTGCATGGCGGCATCGGCCGGCAGCAGATTGGAGAAGATGGGCAGCAGCTTGTAGCGGAAGCCCTGCACCTTGCCACCGCGCACATCGAAGTCGAGCACACCGAGGAACTTGCTGTTCGATCCGGCGTTGGTCACCAGCGTCTGGCCGCCGCCGTTCTTCACCACGAAGGGCGCGGGCATGCCGTCGTGCGTGTGGCCGCCCAGGATGGCATCGATGCCGCGCACACGGCCCGCCATCTTGATGTCCACGTCCATGCCGTTGTGCGAGAGCACCACGACCACCTGCGCACCCTTGCCGCGCACCTCGTCCACCATCTTCTGCATGTGCTCGTCCTGGATGCCGAAGGTCCAGTCGGGCACCATGTAGCGCGGGTTGGCGATGGGGGTGTAGGGAAATGCCTGGCCGATCACCGCGACCTGCACGCCGTTCATCTCGCGCAGCGCGTAGGGCTTGAAGACCATGTCCTCGAAGTCGGTGGTCTTGATGTTCTGCGCGAGGAATTCCATGTTCCCCTTGAGGTCCTTCTCCACGATTTCCTGCACGCGCTTCGCGCCGAAGGTGTGTTCCCAGTGCGAGGTCATCATGTTCACGCCGAGCAGCTTGCAGGCGTCGACCATGTCCTGGCCGTTGGTCCACAGCGAGGTGGCCGAACCCTGCCAGGTGTCGCCGCCATCGAGCAGCAGCGCATTGGGCCGGCTGGCCTTGAGCTGTTTCACCAGGGTGGCCAGGTGCGCGAAGCCGCCGACCTTGCCGTAGGTCTTCGCAGCCTGGCTGAAGTTCAGGTAGGTGAACGCATGCGCCTGCGCGGTGCCGGGCTTGATGCCGAACTGCTTGAGCAGCTTCTCGCCGACGATGTGCGGCGGACGGCCCACCGCGTCGGCAATGCCGAGGTTCACGCTGGGTTCGCGAAAGTGGATCGGCGTGAGCTGCGCGTGGCAGTCGGTGAAGTGCAGAAAGCTCACGTTGCCGAACGCGGGCACGTCATACAGCCGCTCGCCAGCGCCGGGCGCCGCGGCCAGCACGTCGCGCTGGTTGAGGGCCATGCCGGTGGCGCTGGCCACGGCGAGCACCTGCATGAATTCACGGCGGCTGAAACTCATCTCTGGACCTATCAATAATTGAACGCTGATATTTGCGCGAAATTTTTTTGACCGGATACCCCGGTCACCCGTGAAGGGTGACCGGGGAGCGGCCGCTACTTGTTCACCGGTGAGGCCGGGTCGAGCAGCAGGGCCATCACGTCCTTGAGCTGCGCCTCGTTGAGGATGCCCTTGTGGCCCACGCGCGGCATCTGCGAACACGCGTTGTAGGCGCGCGAGTTCCACAGCTTGCCCCAGGTGTATTCCACGATCGCCTTGCTGCCGGCAGCGTTCGGGTCGGTCACGCCGCGCAGCTTGCCGTAGTTGTAGAGGCTGGGGCCCAGGGTGCCGAAGGAGATTTCTTCCTTGCTGATCTGGTGGCAGTTGTAGCAGTTGCCCCCATTGGCGGCGTCGGCCTTGTCGGACCAGGTCAGGCCACGGCCGCTCTGCGCGATCTTCTCGCCCGCCTTCCAGTCACCCAGGAACTTGCCGTCGCTGGGCCACTTCACGGTCTTCATGTTGGCCGCCTCGATGGCCTTGGCGGTGGCCTCGGCAATCGGCTTGCCTGCCACGTCGGCGGCCGC
This sequence comes from Hydrogenophaga sp., assembly GCF_025699295.1. Classification (GTDB taxonomy): domain Bacteria; phylum Pseudomonadota; class Gammaproteobacteria; order Burkholderiales; family Burkholderiaceae_C; genus Hydrogenophaga. The sequence goes on from NZ_JAILWB010000016.1 coordinate 28,953, forward strand.
GCATTCGCGGTTGGCGTCGTCCTGCGCCAGGCGGTCCATCGTGGCGATGCCGCGGGGCTGGAACGAGTTGTTGATGATGTCGGCGGCGGCCTTGTCGTAGTCGGCGGCCGAGGGCGATGCGGTGCAGCCCGAGAGCGCGATGGCGGCAACCGGCAGCAAGGCGTAGGCGAAGTGGATCTTTTTCATGTCAATGGTCTCCGGTTCAGCGCTTGATGGCGGGCACGGCGGACTCGGCGCCCTTGGCGTTCACGCCCATGTAGACACCGAGCGCAATGGTGGCGTCGCTGCCGAACTTGGGCTCGGGAAAGCGCTGCTGGCGGAAGCAGTCGTGCAGGCGCAGTTGCATGCTCCACATCTGCGCGTTGGAGACCCGGTAGGCCGGCCAGGCGGCAAAGCCGATGCCGTCGCCCGGGTTCCTGGTGAGATTGGGCAGGTCCTGCAGGCGGATGCGCTTGTCGTCGCTGCCATGGCAGGAAGCGCAGGAGAAATCGTGCGTGCCACCGCGCGTGAAGAACATGCGCTTGCCGGCTTCGAACATCAGCTTTTCCTGCGGATGCGATTGCGGCAGGTTGAACTCCATGCCCTTGGAGGCCGTGGCCACATAGGTGGCCAGCGCCGTCACGTTGGCCATTTCACCCCGGCGGAATGGTGTCTTGGCGATGGCCGCGCCATCGAAGCCCTGCAGGGTTTCCATGCAGGTCACGAGCCGCGACTCCAGGTCCTGCACACGGCCGGTGTCCTTGAAGAAACGGGGCAGTTCGACAAAGGCCCCCTTGATCACGCCCGGGCCCTTGCCCAGGTCGCACTGCTCGAGTGACACGTTCTTTGGCCCCCGTTTCTGTTTCCAGAGCTCTTCACCCTTCATCTCGTACAGCTCGGCAGGGTTGCCGTCCTGCAGCATCTCGCGGTACTTGGCGATGGCCTCTGCGGTCGCGTCCTGGGCCTGGGCTGCGCCCAGTCCGGCGGCCAGGGCCGTGGACACCAGCAGGCCTCGTGTCAGGTGAAGTTTCATGGGGGTCTCCTCGTTGTCGTGGTGAAAAACTCAAGGACGGCCAGGCCATGGCGACCCGCCGTCCACAGGCGCGCGCTCAGGCAATGGTGGCTTCGTCGGTGCGGCTGTCGTCCTTGGAGTCCACCCATTTCACGACGACCTTGTCGCCCTTGGCGGCGCCCTTGAACTTGAACGACAGGAAGGGGTTCTGCGCCACGGATCCACTGAACATGGCCTGCAGCACCGTCTTGCCGTTGTGGGTGGCCACCACGTCCTTGATGAAGTGAGCCGGGATGAGGTTGCCGGAAGCGTCGCGGCGGGTGCCGGGCTCCATGATGTGGGACATGAGAATGCGGACGGTGGTTTCGTCACCGGCAAGAGCGGCGCGGATGCGCATCGGATCGGCCATGATGGACTCCTGAAATCTGTGAGTGAGATGAATGCAATGCGGTCGGGTGGGGCGCGATCAGCCGCCGCAGCCGCCCAGCGTGACCTTGGTTTCCTTGGTGGCCGAATACAGCTTGCCATCGGCCTTGACGATCGCGATCACGTTGCTGCTCTGGCCCATCTTCAGGCGGGTCTGCACCTCGGGCGCCGTGCCGGCGGGGATGATGAAGCCGGCCGACAGGGGCATCGGGTTCTTTTCGACGAGCAGGTAGATCTCGGTGGTGTTGGGCAGCTTGCTGGCGGCGCCCACAGGCACCACGGCGCCGTTCTCGGCGATGTCGGGCGCCACCACGGTAACCTGGTCGCTGTTGGCGGGCGTGCCGCCCACGGCCTTGAGCGCGTCGGCCAGCGTCTTCACTTCGAAGCCGGCGCGCTCCACGGCGGCCTGGGCCTGGCCCTGGGTGATGACGCCCAGCGACACCAGCGTGGCGAACGCCCCGGTGGTCTTGAGGGCGACACGGCGTGAGTTGTTCATGGGGAGCTCCTGTCCTATGAGAGAAAGAAAATCGATCGAGTGTAGAGGCTGGGACATTCCTTGCGCAGGGGCGCAGCTTACGGCCAGCACGGGGTGAGGGGTCTTGGTATTTACGAGTAAATGCAAATATTTAGAAGCACGCCTGATTGCTCACGCGTTGCGGGCTCACTTCGCGCCGGCCGCGATCCATCGTGCAATGGCGGCGGCTTCTGTCGCGCTCAACTGCGGCTGCGCAGGCATGGGCACGGCACCGAACACGCCCACGCCGCCTTCGCGGATCTTGACGGCCAGGTAGGCCTCCAGGCGCTCCTGCCCTTTGTGCTTGAGCGCGATCTCGGTGAAGCCCGGCCCCACGATCTTCTGCGACATGCCATGGCAGGCGGTGCAGCTGTTGGCGGCGAGCAAGGCCTTCACATCACTCGCGATGGGCTTTGCGCTGGCGACCACCACCGGCATGGCGCGCGGCGTGCTGCCCACGGGCGCGGTGGGCGCGGGTTGGGTCGTGTCGGCGCCACGCACCGGGCCGATCACGCGGTTCTGTTCGGCAATGTTGCCGTGCGCGTCGCGCGCGAAGTCGGGCAACGAGGAACGGATGGTCGGCTCCACCGGGCAGTTCTTCATGCAGGCCACGTTCTTCACGTCGCCCTTGCCTTCCACCTTCCACAGCGGCTCGTGGAACACCATGCCGTTGCGGTTGGGCATGCGCTGCTGGACCTCGGCGATGTTGCGCTCGTTCAGCGTGAAGTCGGCCGGCACCACTTCGGCCAGGCTCAGGATGTAGGCGGTCACGGCATACACCTCGTCGGCAGTGAGCGTCTTGGGCGCGTTCCAGGGCATCGCACGGTTGATGTAGTCCCACAGCGTGGAGACCGTGGCCAGCTTCATCATCGTGGTCTTCTGCGGAAAGGTGCTGCCCGGCTCCAGGTTCTTCACCCGCCCGCGTTCGATGTCCGCCTTCGTTGTGCCGCCCACGATGGGCGTGAACACCTCGTTGGATTCACCAAAGCTGCCATGGCAGGACGCGCACTGCGCTTCCCACAGGCGCTCGCCCTGCTTCACGCTGCCCGACCCTGCGGGCAGGCCCTTGAAGTCGGGGCGCACGTCGATGTCCCAGGCCTTCACCTCGGCTTTCGTGGCATCGCGGCCGATGCCGTGCCAGGGCGGGTTCTGGGCCAGGGCGGTGGCGCTTGCCAGCGCGGTGGCCAGGCAGATCAGCAGGGTTCGCATGAGCGGCTTCATCAATAGACGTGCACGTTGGAGACTTCGCCGTTTTCGGCGACGCGCCACGACTGAATGGCGTTCTGGTGATAGACCGAGCGTGTGCCGCGTACCGCGCGCAGCTGGTTGATCTTGGGCTGCACGTAGCCCGTGCTGTCGATCGCGCGGCTCTGCAGCACGGCGGGTTGGCCGTCCCACACCCAGTCGATGTTGAAGCGCGTGAGCGCCTTGGGCAGCACCGGGCCTTCCAGGCGCGCGGTGCGCCAGTTGCGCCCGCCGTCCACGCTGACGTCCACCCGCTTGACCGTGCCCCGGCCCGACCAGGCCAGCCCGGTCACGTTGTAGTAACCCTTGTCGAGCAGCGTCTGGCCGCCCGAGGGCGTGGTGATCACGCTCTTGCACTCCTGGATGCCGGTGTACTGGCGGTGCGTGCCGTCGGGCATGTGGTCGATGTAGTGGATGGCCTCGTCCTTGGTGGCCCATTTCTGGTCGCCCACTTCGAGGCGGCGCAGGTACTTCACCCAGCTCACGCCCTGGATGCCCGGCACCACCAGGCGCAGCGGGTACCCGTTCTCGGGGCGCAGCATCTCGCCGTTCATGCCCCAGGCCACCAGGCAGTCGTCCATGGCGCGGTCCATGTCGATGGTGCGCGTCATGGACGAACCGTCGGCACCCTCTGCCAGCACGTACTTGCCATTCTTCCTGTCGTAGCCGCACATCTCCAGCAGCGTGGAGAGCAGCACGCCGGTGAATTCGCAGCAGCTCAGCATGCCGTGCGTGTACTGCACCGAAGGCAGGGCCACGTTGCCCCACTCGGGCGCGGAGTTGGCGCCGCATTCGATGAAGTGGATGCGCGAGACGCTGGGCAGGCGCATCAGGTCGTCCATGGTGAAGACGCGTTCGCGCTTGACCAGGCCGTTGACCATCAAGCGGTGTTTCGACGGGTCGATGTCCCACCAGCCCTGGTGGTGGCGCTCGAAGTGCAGGCCGTTGGGCGTGATGATGCCGAACAGGCCCTGCAGCGGTGCGAAGCTCACCGAGGCCTGCGGCACGCGCGTGAGGCCCGGGCTCTGGCGGCGCTGCAGGTTGCCCTCCCACTGGCTGGGTGCGCCGTAGCCTTGCAGGGCCACGGGCTGTCCCAGGCCGGTGCTGTGCGGCGGCAGCTTGAGGATGGCGTCTTCGCCCTCGGCGGCCAGGGCGCGCGTACCCGCGGCGGCCGAGACGGCGCCCGCGCCCATGGCGAGGGCCTTGCCCATGAAGCTGCGCCGCGCCTTGCGGGCCTGCTCCAGCTTGTCGGCGCCGAGGTGGTTTTCGGGGGCGGGCAGAACGCGCCCGATGACGTCGTTCAAATCTTGGGACACTTGCGGATTCCTTGTGATGCGCGATGGCCAATCGCCGTGATGAAACGACTATATGAGTAGTTGCTGATATTCTGATTGGTACAAACCCGCACCAACAAGTTCGCGAAGGCGGTCAGACTTTCCAGGCCGGCGGGCGCCGCGGCGCATGCACGCCGGGGCGCTCGCCAGGGCCTGCGGGACAAGATGTCGACCGCCCGTGTAGCATCGCCATGCACAATGGCTGGCGGCACTTCATTGCTACAGTTTTTGGCGACCCCGTTTCACAACGTTCAGGAGACCACGATGAAGAGAACGAAGAACTGGCTGCTGGCGGGCGTGTTCTGCGCCGCTGCGGCAGGCGCGCACGCCCAGGTCAACCAGATCAAGGTGTGGGCCGCGGCCTGCGCCAACTGCCACGGCACCGATGGCCGGGCGCAACCGGGCACCATCTCGCTGGCCGGCCAGAGCAAGGACGACCTGCTGCAAAAGCTGCTCGACTTCAAGAACGGCAAGCGGCCCGCGACCGTGATGCACCAGCTCTCCAAGGGCTACTCCGACGAGCAACTGGCCCAGATCGCCGGCTATTTCGCCGCCCAGAAGAAATAAGGAGTCCATACCATGCAACGCCGTCAATTCGTTCAAACGCTGGGCGCGGGCTCCGCCGTCGCCAGCCTCGGTCTGCTCAGCGGCTGCGCCACCATGGGCAGCGGTGGCAAGGTCGTGGTGGTCGGGGGTGGCTACGGTGGCGCTACCGCCGCCAAGTACGTGCGACTCTTCTCCGACCACAGCATCGACGTGACGCTGGTCGAACCCAATGCGGCATTTGTCTCGTGCCCAATCTCCAACCTCGTGCTCGGCGGCCACAAGACCATGGCCGAGATCACCACGCCCTACGACAACCTGGGCAAGCGCCACGGCGTGAAGGTGGTGCGCGACATGGTGGCCAGCATCGACCCGGACAAGCGCACCGTGAAGCTGGCCAGCGGTGGCGAGCTGTCCTACGACCGCCTGATCCTCTCGCCCGGGATCGACTTCATGTGGAACACCCTGCCCGGCATGGCCAAGCCCGGCGCCGCCGACAAGGTGCTGCACGCCTGGAAGGCCGGCCCCCAGACCGTCGCGCTGCGCCGGCAACTGGAGGCCCTGCCCGATGGCGGCGTGTACGCGCTCTCCATTCCGCTGGCACCGTACCGCTGCCCACCCGGCCCCTACGAGCGCGCCTGCATGGTCGCGAGCTACTTCAAGAAGGCCAAGCCAAAGAGCAAGGTCGTCGTGTTTGATGCCAACGACGACATCACCTCCAAGAAGGGCCTGTTCATGAAGGCCTGGAAGGACCACTACGACGGCATGATCGACTACCGCCCCAAGCACAGGCTGGTCGACGTGGACGCCGCCACCAACACCCTGAAGTTCGACTTCAACGACGACTTCAAGGCCGGCGTGGCCAACGTGATCCCGAACATGCGCGCGGGCGACATCGCGGTGAAGACCGGTCTGGCCACCGCCAACGCGCGCTGGTGCGAGGTGGACTTCCTGACCTTCGAATCGAAGGCGGCGAAGAACATCCATGTGCTGGGCGACGCGATCCAGGGGGCGCCGGCCATGCCCAAATCGGGCCACATGGCCAACCAGCACGGCAAGACCTGCGCGGCCGCCGTGGTCTCGCTGCTGCAGGGCAAGGAACCCCCGTCGCTGCCGATCTACGCCAACACCTGCTACAGCTTCGTCACGGCCAGCGACGTGGTGCACGTGGCCAGCGTGCACCGCTACGACGCCGAGAAGAAGACGATGCTGCCGGTGCCGGGATCGGGTGGCGTCTCCACCGCCGCGAGCGAACTCGAAGGCCAGTACGCCATGGCCTGGGCGCGCAACATCTGGGCCGATTCGCTGGCCTGAACGGCGCCCGGCCCGCACCGCGCAACGCCCCGCTGGCAGCGGGGCGTTTTTCATGGTGCGCACGGCTTGCCGGCAGGCACGAACGTATACTCCCACCCGTGCCGCAAGGCATATCCGCTAGGGGTGTTGCACCGGGGTTTCTGCCCCGGTCGCGACTGAGAAAGTCCCTTTGAACCTGATTGAGGTAATCCTCGCGCAGGGAAGCAGGCCGATACCACCCACCGCCTTCATCACGCGCCCCGGGTGCGCCTTCCGGCCCAGCCCACCTGCCTCAAATTGCATGGAGCAAATTGATGGCATCCGACCCTTCTTCGTCCCCGGCCAACCAGGCCCTCACCCCCGTGCCGCAGGGCAACCGGGTCTTCCACTTCCATGAGCACGCGGCGCTCTGGTTCAGCCTGGGCACGGGCCTGCTGGTCATGCAGATCGGTGCCTACCTGGTGCCGGCCGTGGGCACGCGCGACGCGCTCGTGGCCATCGTGCTGGGTTCGCTGGTCGGTGCCGGCCTGCTGGCCTGGACCGCGCGGCTGGGCTGCCAGACCGGCCTGTCCAGCGCGGGCCTGATGCATGCCACCTACGGCAGCGCCTTCGCCCGCCTGCCGGTGCTGCTCAACATCGCGCAGCTGCTCGGCTGGACCACCTTCGAGCTGGTCATCATGCAGGAGGGCACGGTCGCCATCCTCCAGCAGGCGCTGGGCGCCGCACCGGGTGGCCTGCTCGACGGCATGTCCGGCAAGCTGCTGGCCACGCTGCTCTGGGGGGGCGTGCTGATCGCGCTCATGACGGGTTCCATGCTCACGCTGGTGCGCCGTTTCGTCAGCCGCTTCGGCCTGCCGCTGGTGGTCGCCTCGCTGGCCTGGTTGACCTGGCAGTTCGGCACGCGCATGCACGCGCAGGGTTTCGATGCGTTCTGGAACCGCCCCGGCACCGGCGGCATGGGCCTGTTCTCCGCCATGGACCTGGTGATCGCGATGCCGGTCTCCTGGCTGCCGCTGGTGGCGGACTACGCCCGCCACGGCAAGCGCGCCGCCAGCACGCTGGGCGGCACCTGGCTCGGTTACGCGCTGGCCAACATCTGGTGCTACGCGCTGGGTGTGCTGGTGGTGAGCACGGTGGAGCCGGGCACCAACCTCGTGGCCGCCTTGCTGCTGGCGCAGGGTGGCCTGATCGCGCTCGGCCTGATCCTGCTCGACGAGATGGACAACGCCTACGGCGACGCGCACTCGGGCGCGGTCTCGGTGCACAGCCTGCGCCCGCGCTGGAGCATCCGTGCCGCCGGCCTGGGCTTCGCCGTGGTCTGCACCGCGTTCGCGCTGGTGCTGCCGATCCACACACTGGAGCCCTTCCTGCTGCTGCTGAGCTCGGTGTTCGTGCCGCTGTACGGCGTGATCCTGGGCCGGCTGGGCAGTGGCGTGGCCGTGACCGGCGCGACCCGTACGGTGGACTGGAGCGCCGCGGCGCTGTGGTTGCTGGGCATTGCAAGCTACCACCTGCTGGCGAAATTCGCACCCGAGTTCGGCTCCGCGCTGCCCACGCTGGCCATCACCTTCGTGCTGGCCGCGCTCTCGCGGCCGCGCGGCGCCGGTGGCCTCACCCCGGCCCAGGCTTGACGCGCATGCATGCTGCAACGCCGTCCAGGGACACCGAGGAAACGGCTTTGCCGGGCCTCAGGTGTCGCCCCCCTTCAGGGGGGTGGCGCCGAAGGCGACACGGGGGGTTTTTTGATCTGCGCCACGGGCGCAAAGCCGTGGTTGAGCGGGCCGTGACCGCCGCCGGTGTACACGTCGGCGCCTTCGGCAATGGCGCGCAGGATGTAGTCGCGCGCGAGCACCACGGCCTGCTCCAGGCGTTCGCCCAGGGCCAGGTGCGCGGCGATGGCCGACGAGAGCGTGCAACCCGTGCCGTGCGTGTTGCGGCTGGCGATGCGCGGCGAAGCGAGGCGCCGCGACAGCCCGGAGCCGGTCACCAGCAGGTCGGCCACCTCATCCCCCGGCAGGTGCCCGCCCTTGAGCAGCACGCCGGGCGCGCCCATCGCGAGCAGGTCGCGCGCGGCGGTTTCGAGCTCGTGCGCCGCCTCGATCGGACGGCTGAGCAGAAGCGCAGCCTCGTCCAGGTTGGGCGTGACCACCGTGGCCAGCGGGAACAGTTCGTCCACCAGCACCTGCACGGTCATGGGGGTGATCAGCTGGTCGCCACTGGTGGCGACCATCACCGGGTCGAGCACCACGCGCTGCACCTTGTAGTGCTTCAGCGCCCAGGCCACGGTGCGCACGATGTCGGGCGCGTGCAGCATGCCGATCTTCACCGCGTCCACGCCGATGTCGTCGAACACCGCGCACAGCTGCGCCTTGAGCATCTCGGGCGGCACGCCGTGGATGGCGCTCACGCCCAGCGTGTTCTGCGCCGTCAGCGCGGTGATGGCGGTCATGCCATAGCAGCCCAGCGCCGCAAAGGTCTTCAGGTCGGCCTGGATGCCTGCGCCGCCACCGCTGTCGGAACCGGCGATGGACAGGATACGGGTGTAGCGTTGGGATTCGTTCGTCATGCCCCGCATTGTTGCAGCGCCAGAGGCCGGCGATGCTGAAGCCGGACGCGGTGGTGCTCGGCGCCGGCCTCATGGGCCGGCTGCTGGCCTGCGCGCTGGCACGGCGCGGGCTGCGCGTGGAGGTGTTCGACGCGGGTGGCCCCGAGGCGGAACACGCGGCCGCGCGCGTGGCCGCCGCCATGCTCGCACCCCTGGCCGAATCGGCCGTGACCGAACTCAACGTGGTGCGCATGGGCCAGTACGCGCTCTCCCGCTGGCCGCAACTGCTGGCCACGCTGGAACGCCCGGTGTTCTTCCAGCAGCAGGGCACGCTGGTGCTGTGGCACCGGCAGGACGCCGCCGAAGCCGAGCGCCTGGCCGGCCAGCTCGCGCGCACCAGTGCCGCCCTGCCCTCGCTGCCACAGGCGCAGCGCCTGAACGCTATCGGGCTCACCGACTTGGAGCCTGCGCTGGAGCACCGATTTTCACAAGGCCTGTACCTGCCCGATGAAGGCCAGCTCGACAACCGCGAGCTGCTGGCCGCGCTCGCGCACCAGATGCAGGAGCTTGGCGTGGTGGTGCACTGGCACACACCGCGCACACCCACCGAGGTGGACGCGAGCCCCGGTGCCTGGCTGTTCGACTGCCGCGGTCTGGGGGCCCAGCCGCAGTGGAACGCCTTGCGTGGCGTGCGCGGCGAGGTCGCGCGTGTGCACGCGCCGGGCGTGAGCCTGTTGCGCCCCACGCGCCTGGTGCACCCGCGCTACCCGCTCTACATCGCCCCCAAGCCCGGGGGCCTGTTCGTGATCGGCGCCACCGAGATCGAGTCCGACGACCTCTCGCCCGCCAGCGTGCGTTCCACGCTGGAACTGCTGAGCGCGGCCTACACCGTGCACCCGGGTTTCGGCGAGGCGCGCATCATCGAACTGGGCGTGCAGCTGCGTCCCACCCTCGCCGACAACCTGCCCGCGCTGCGCCTGACGGCACCGCGCAGAATGGCGATCAACGGCCTGTACCGCCACGGGTTCATGATTGCGCCCGCCCTGCTGGACGCGGCGCTCGAACTGGTGGACCAGGACCACTCACCGCTGGCCGAACAACTTGGCCTGGCGCTGATCCGCTGAAAGAATGCCCGAATGAACGTGCTCATCAACCACGAACCCCGCGAGCTGCCCGAAGGCGCCACGCTGGCCGACGCCCTGCGCGCATGGGAAACCCCCGCCGTGTTTGCCGCCGCCGTCAACCTGCAGTTCGTGCCGCGCACCGCCTACGCGCAGCATGCGCTGGGGGAAGGCGACCGCATCGAAATCATTGCCCCGATCACGGGAGGCTGAGAGGCCGACAACACCATGGACATGACGACCCCACTCACCCACGACGACCCTTTGATGCTCTACGGCGAGACCTTCACCAGCCGCCTGCTGCTGGGCACCTCGCGCTACCCCTCGCCCGCCACGCTCGAGGCCGCCGTGAAACGCGCGCAACCCGCCATGCTCACCGCTTCGCTGCGGCGCCAGGGCGCGGCGCAGCCGGAGGCCGGTGCGGCATTCTGGAAGCTGCTGCAGGAGCTCGCCGTGCCGGTGCTGCCCAACACCGCAGGCTGCCACACCGCGCAGGAAGTGATCACCACGGCGCAGATGGCGCGCGAGGTGTTCAACACACCGTGGATCAAGCTCGAACTCATCGGCGACGACTACAGCCTGCAGCCCGACACGCTCAACCTGGTGGACTGCGCGCGCCAGCTCATCAACGACGGCTTCAAGGTGCTGCCTTACTGCACCGAAGACCTGGTGCTGTGCCAGCGCCTGGTGGACGTGGGCTGCCAGGCGGTGATGCCCTGGGCCGCGCCCATCGGCACCGGCCAGGGCCCCGTGAACCCGTATGCCATGCGCCTGCTGCGCGAGCGATTGAACGTGCCGCTGATTGTCGACGCCGGCCTGGGCCTGCCCTCGCACGCCTGCACCGTGATGGAGTGGGGCTATGACGCCGTGCTGCTCAACACCGCCGTGGCGCTCGCGCAGTCGCCGGTGGACATGGCCGGCGCCTTCGCCGACGCGGTGCGCGCCGGGCGCGCCGCGCACCGCTCGGGCGCGATGCAGCCCCAGGCCAGCGCCCAGCCCAGCACGCCGGTGCTGGGCACCCCGTTCTGGCACCACGCATGAACCTCTCCAGCACCACCGAGCAGATGGCGCGCGACATCGTCGACGCGCACCGGGCCACGCTCGCCCTGCCCGTGGCAGCGGGCGCGGAGCCCGCCACCTCGGCGTCGGATGACCCGGTGTTCACCGCCGCGCTGCAAGCCTGCCACGCGCTCGGTTTCATTCCCGCCGACGCACTGTGCGTCGCGCGCGCATGGGCCACGCGCTCGCGACGCACCGGGCAGTTCGACCCGACTGCCTGGCCTGACGAGCCAGCCGACTTCCACATCGCGCCCCACCCACGCGAGCGGGCCTACGCGCCCTGCCCCCGCGCCATCGGCCTGTACGCCGTGATGCCCGATGCGGCCTGGACGGTGCGCATGGCGCGCGCGGGCGTGCCCACGGTGCAGCTGCGCTTCAAGTCCGGCGACGCGCGGGTGATCAGCGCCGAAGTGCGCGCCGCCGTCGAAGGCGTGCGCGGCACCGGCGCCTGCCTGTACATCAACGACCACTGGGAAGCGGCGATCGAGGCCGATGCCCATGGTGTGCACCTGGGGCAGGAAGACCTGCAGGCCATGACGCCCGAAGGCCTGGCCGCCATCCGCGACGCCGGCCTGCGCCTGGGCCTGAGCACGCACGGCTATGCCGAGATGCTGATCGCCGAGCGCCACAGCCCCAGCTACATCGCCATGGGCGCGGTCTACCCCACCACGCTCAAGCAGATGGCCACCGCGCCCCAGGGCACGGGCCGCCTGCGCGTGTATGCGCGCCTGCTGCGCGACGTGCAGCACATGGCGATCGGCGGCATCGACCTGCGCAACCTGCCCGAGGTGCTGGCCGCGGGTGTGCGCAACGTCGGCGTGGTGCGCGCGCTGATGGCGGCCGACGACCTGGAGGCGGCAGTGGCCAAGTGGACCGCGGCGCTGGCCACGGGTGGCCCCGGCGCTACACCGGGCTGAGCGGCAGGCGCGGCCCCGCGGGCAGCCGCACGCCGATGCCATCGCGCTCGGCCACCACGCCGCCGCGCAACACCACCGCCATCACACCGGCCTTGCGCACCAGCGCACCGCCGGGCGCGCGGTCCAGCACCGCGGCCATCAGGCCGGGCTGGAAGCGGTCAATCTGCGCGCAGGGGTTGCGCAAACCCGTGATGCGCACCACGGCTGCGGCACCCAGGCGCAGCTCGGTGCCCGTGGGCAGGGCCAGCAGGTCGATGCCGCGCGTGGTGATGTTCTCGCCCATGTCGCCGGGCCGCACGGTATGGCCCTGCCCCGCCAGTTCTTCGAACAGCTCGGCCTGCAGCAGGTGCACCTGGCGCAGGTTGGGTTGCGTCGGGTCGCGCGCCACGCGCGAGCGGTGCTGCACGGTTTCGCCGCAATGCGCGTCGCCCTGCACGCCCAGGCCGGCGAGCAGCGTGATGGCCGTGGCCATCGACTTGGAGAACGCGTGCACCGGGCTCAGGTGGACGGCGAGGACGTGTGCAGGGCGCATGGTGCCGCGGGTTTTAGCACAGGCCTTCGCAACGCGGACCGACATCGCGTCCAATACAGGGCATGACGGCCACCACCCCTTCCCACCCCGACGCCACCGAACACCGCCTGACCGAACTCGAGATCAAGGCCAGCTATGCCGACGATCTGCTCGACACGCTCAACCAGCTGGTGGCACGCCAGCAGGAACAGATCGACCTGCTATTGCGCGAGGTGAGCCGCCTGCGCCAGCGCGGCGAGCCCGAGGCCGCACCCGCGGCGCGCGACCCGCGCGACGAGCTGCCGCCGCATTACTGAGACGGGATCCGCAGACCCCGTTGGTGGATAGGGATGCTCTGCGCAAGGACGCTTGATCCCGACTACATTGGTCGGACATGAGCAATGCCCCGCCCCCCTCCAGCCCCCAAGCCGCCACGACCTCGGTCGACAAGCGCAAGATCCGTTTCCTGCTGCTCGAAGGCATCGACCCCTCGGCCACCGCCACGCTGCAAGCGGCCGGCTACAGCCAGATCGAAACCATGGCGGGCTCGCCGCCCGACGACGAGCTGCGGCGCAAGATCGCCGATGTGCACTTCGTCGGCATCCGCTCGCGCACCCAGCTCACCGCCGAGGTGCTGGCCCACGCGCCCAAGCTGATCGCCATCGGCTGCTTCTGCATCGGCACCAACCAGGTCGACCTGGTGGCCGCACGACAGCGCGGCATCGCGGTGTTCAACGCACCGTTTTCCAACACCCGCTCGGTGGCCGAGCTGGTGCTGGGCGAAGCCATCCTGCTGCTGCGCGGCGTGCCCGAAAAGAGCACGGTGGCACACCGCGGCGGCTGGCTCAAGACGGCCCGCAACGCGCACGAGATCCGCGGCAAGACGCTGGGCATCATCGGCTACGGCGCCATCGGCTCGCAACTCTCGGTGCTGGCCGAAGCGCTGGGCATGCAGGTGGTCTTCGTCGACGTGCTCAGCAAGCTGCCGCTGGGCAATGCCCGCCAGCTGGTCACCCTGCCCGAACTGCTGGGCACCGCCGACGTGGTCAGCCTGCACGTGCCCGAGAACGCCAGCACCGAATGGCTGATCGGCGAGCGCGAGATCGCGCAGATGAAGCCCGGCGCGGTGCTCATCAACGCCTCGCGCGGCCGCGTGGTCGAGATCGAGCCCCTGGCCGCCGCGCTGCGCGAGCACCGCCTGGCCGGCGCCGCCATCGACGTCTTTCCCCAGGAGCCGCAGAGCAACGCCGACGTCTTCGATTCGCCCTTGCGCGGCCTGGACAACGTGATCCTGACGCCGCACATCGGCGGCTCCACGCTGGAGGCACAGACCAACATCGGCAATGAGGTGGCGGAGAAGCTCGTGCGGTACAGCGACAACGGCACCACCACCTCGTCGGTCAACTTCCCCGAGGTGGCGCTGCCCGCCCACCCCGGCAAGCGCCGCCTGCTGCACGTGCACCACAACATGCCCGGCGTGCTCTCGGCCATCAACCGGGTGTTCGCCGACAACGGCATCAACATCGCCGCGCAGTACCTGCAGACCCGCGACGACGTGGGCTATGTGGTGATCGATGTCGACGCCGCGCATGCCGACACCGCCCTGTCCGGGCTGGCCGGTGTGGACGGTACCTTGCGCACCCGCGTGCTTTTTTGATGCCGGCCTGGCGGGTATTGCCTTGCCCTGGTCAGCAGACCCCTATAAGATGCATTCAAAATGAATATTTAACCTCGTCGCCTGAGCTGGATGTGCTCCAGGCCCCGATCCCCATTGAATGCGTCCCTTGCCCATGCCCACAGCCATAGCCACCGATTCGGCCCGCCTGCCATCGCCGCAAGGCTGGCCGTTGCTGCGGCTCGGCTTTCGCCCGTTCTACCTGGGAGCCGCCGCATACGGCATGCTCGCCATCCCGCTGTGGATCGCCGTCCTGCTGGGTCAGGTGTCCTTGAACCTGACGCTCTCGCCGGTGCTCTGGCACGCCCATGAAATGCTGTTCGGTTTTGCGGTTGCCGTCATCGTGGGTTTTCTGCTGACGGCGGGCAAAGCCTGGACCGGCCTGGAAACGCCACGAGGCGCCGTGCTGGCAGCGCTTGCGGGCTTGTGGCTGGCGGCCCGGCTGGCAGCCGTCTTCGCACCGTATGGGGTCTATGCGCTGCTGGACCTGCTGCTGTTGCCGCTGGTGGCCGGCATCTTCATCGCGTTGCTCCTGCGCGCGGGCGGCGGGCGCAACCTGCCACTGGGCTTCATCCTCGTGTTGCTGACCCTGGCCAACGCGGTGTTTCACGGCGCCGTGAGCGGGCTGATCGACGTGGATCCGGTTCGCGCCCTGCACGCGGGGCTGGCGATGATCGTGATGATCGAGTGCGTGATCGCCGTGCGGGTGATCCCGGCGTTCACCCAGTCGGCGTTGCCCGGCATGCGGCTGAAGGTGCCACCCGTTCTGGAACAGGCCACGCTCGGCACCACGGCCATCGCGCTGGCTTTGTGGGTGCTGGCACCGGCCCATGTCTTCGGCGCCGTGGCGTTGGGTGCCGCGGCCTTGCTGCATGTCCTTCGCCTGCTGCGCTGGAAACCGTTGCGCACACGCTCGCGCCCCATTCTGTGGGTGCTGCACCTCGCCTATGCGTGGCTGCCCATCGGCCTTGCGCTGCTCGCGCTGTCCCAGCTCGGCGTGGTGGGCGTGTCCTCCGGCATCCACGCCCTGGCGGTGGGCGCCACCGGCGGGCTCATCCTCGGCATGATCACCCGCACCGCACGCGGCCACACCGGGCGGCCACTGCAGGCCTCAAGGCTCGAGACAGCCGCGTACCTGCTGGTGGCCTGCGCTGCTGTGGCAAGGGTCCTGCTGCCGCTGCTGGCGCCGCAGCATCTCGTCATCTGGCTGGTGGCCGCGGCAACCGCCTGGGGCTTCGCGTTTGCCCTGTACCTCATGGTGTTCTCGCCCTGGCTGGTCACGGCCCGCCTCGACGGAAAGGACGGCTGAGCAGATGACCCACCTCTCTCCACTGGCTGCATCCGCAGCAGCCCATTCCGGCTGGGAACATCCATGACCTTCGTTGTCACCGAAGCCTGCATACGCTGCAAATACACCGACTGCGTGGACGTCTGCCCGGTCGACGCCTTTCGCGAAGGGCCGAACTTCCTCGCCATCGATCCCGCCGACTGCATCGACTGCGCGGTGTGCGTGCCGGAATGCCCGGTCAACGCCATCTACGCCGAAGAGGATGTGCCGCCCGACCAGTTGCACTTCACGGCCCTGAACGCCGAGCTGGCGCGCGAATGGAAGCCGATCGTGCGCACCAAGCTGCCGCTGCCGGACGCCGACGCGTGGAGCAAGGTCACGTCGAAGTTGTCGGAACTGAAGCGGTGACGCACACCTGCGTGGCGCCTGGGTTCAGTCGCCCGAGCGCTGCCACCAGTGCAACAGACGGCGTTCGATCGCGAGCAATGCGAGGTTCAGGCCGTAGCCGAGCGCCGCGAGCAGGAAGATCGCGGCGTACATGTCGCTGGGCCGCATGGCGTACTGCATGGTCATGATGTAGTAGCCGATCCCCTGGGAACCGGCGATCATCTCCGCGACCACGCTCACGATGAGCGCCAGCGCCAGGCTGGTGCGCAGTCCCGCCAGGATGAAGGGCAGGCTGGCCGGGAGCACGACCATGGCCAGCGTTCGCAACCGGCCCACCTGGAAGGTGCGCGCCACGTCCAGGGCAATCGGGTCCACCGCGCGCACGCCCGCCATGGTGTTGACCAGCACCGGGAAGAAGCACGCGAACGAGACCGCGAACACCTTCATCGCGTCATCGATGCCCAGCAGCAGAATGAGCGGCGGCACGATGGCTGGCATGGGTATGGGGCGCAGCAGCTCCACCAGGGAACGCAGCGCGGCGTTCGCGACCGGGAAGCTCGCCATGACCACGCCGAGCAGCACGCCCGCGGCCGATCCGATGGCGAAGCCCGCCGCCATGCGCCACAAGGTGGAGCCGAACACCTGCGCCAGTTCCCCGCTGCCGAGCCCGGTCACGATCGCTTTCAGAATCTCGGTCACGGGCGGCCAGTTGGTGCTCGACACGCAGCACAGCGCGGACACCTGCCAGAGCACCAGCAGCAGCACGAGCAGCAGCACACCCCAGAGCCGGTACCAGCGCGCGTCCATGCGTCAGGCCTCGTGCACCAGCTGGCCATCCACGGCGGTCGCCAGCACGCGCGCGCCCCGCAAGGCCTCGGGGTCGCAGGTGACGGGGTCGACCGACAGCACCGTCCAGTCGGCCAGCAGCCCGGGGCGCAACATGCCGCGCTCGTGCTCGCTGAAACTCACATAGGCGGCATCGCGTGTGTAGAGGGCCAGTGCCTCTTCACCGCTCACGGCCTGCAGGCGGCCCACCGGTTCGTCCGTTCCCGCGATGTGGCGCGTGCGCGCCTGCCACAGCCCCAGCAGCGGCTGGTAGGGCGTGACGGGCGAGTCGGAACCACCGCCCACCACCACGCCCCCGTCGATCCAGCTGCGCACGGGCGTGGCCATCGACATCAGCACCGTGCCGAAGCGTTTCACCAGCAGCGGCCCGAAGGTGTACTGCATGGAGCACTGCGTCGCCACCGTGATGCCCATGCGCGCCGCTTCGCGGATGTTGCGCTGCTCCGGCCAGAGGTAGGCGTGAATCAGGCTGAAACGCAGCGGACGCAGCGGGATCTCCTTGTCGATCTCGGCGAACACCTCCAGTGCGATGTCGATCGCCTTGCCGCCAACGACGTGCACGCCCATCGACCAGCCTTGCCGGGCGCAGGCCCAGGCGATCTGCCGGAACGACTCCGTCGGCGTCACCTGGATGCCGCAGTTGCAGCGCTCGTCGGGGTAGGGCTCCCGCATCAGCGCCGTGCCCAGTGACGCGCCGCCGTCCAGGAACAGTTTCACCCCGCCCAGCTTCAGGCGCGCGTCGCCAAAGCCCGTGCCCACCCCGGCATGCGCGATGCGGTCCAGGTTCTCCTGCAAGGGCAGGCTGGAATCCGCCAGCGGCATCGCCACGGTGCGCATCGTGAGCTCGCCGCGCTGCCACAGCATCTGGTACAGGCGCAACATCTCCGGCGTGACGCCTGGGTCCATGATGCCCGTGAGGCCCGCGGCGTGGTAGGCGCGCTGCATGTCGCGCAGGGCATCGGCCTGCTCCTCCACGGCGGGCAGTGGAACGAGGCGCGCCACCTGCTCGAAAGCCGTCGGCTCGAGCAGCACACCGTTGGGGTGGCCATCCGCTTCGCGTTCAAAACGTCCGCCGGGCGGATCGGGCGTGTCGGCACCGATGCCGGCCAACTGCAATGCCAGCGTGTTGGCCACCCCCGCGTGCCCGATGCGGGGCAGGTACACGGGCCGGTCCGCGCACA
Organism: Hydrogenophaga sp.; assembly: GCF_025699295.1. Lineage (GTDB taxonomy): Bacteria > Pseudomonadota > Gammaproteobacteria > Burkholderiales > Burkholderiaceae_C > Hydrogenophaga. The sequence goes on from NZ_JAILWB010000016.1 coordinate 46,829, forward strand.
CGGCGTCCAGTTCGTGCCGCGTGGGGTAGCGGCCCTCGCGCAGGCTCACCACATGCCAGCCGCTGCCGCTCATGATCCAGGGCTTGTGCGGGTGGCGCTGCGCATAGGCCCGGACCGCCTCCTGCACGTCGGCGATCGAGCGGGCTGGCGCCAGGTCCACCAGCCGCGTCTGGATCGCGGTCCACTGCATGTGGTTGTGCGTGTCGATCAGCCCGGGCACCACCGTGCCGTCGCGGTAGTGCACCTCGCGCGGCATGGGGCCCAGCGCGGCGAGCGCTTCGTCGCGCGTCCCCACAGCCACGATGCGGCCGCCGTGGACCGCGAAGGCCTGCGCGCGCGGGCGCGCCGGGTCCATCGTCACGATGTCGCCGGTGACCAGCACCTGTTCTGTCGTCGTCATGGGCGATTCGGCCTCAAGCCTTGAGGGCCGTGCGGTGGAGGATGGACTTCGGGTCGAACTCGCCCTCCAGCAGGCCGTTGCGCCGCATCTGGTCCACCACCGGCACCAGTGCCGCGGGGTCCACGGCCTTCTCGTACGCAGTCACCCCCAGCTTGGCGATCAGCTGCGGGGGCATGCGGGTGTAGCCGGAGATGATGTTGAAGAGCTCTTCGGACTTCAGGTTCTGGTTCACCCAGTCCACCCCCTTCTGGTAGGCGCGCACCCAGCCGTCGATCACCTTCGGGTTCTGCTCGATGAAGGTCTTGCTCGCCGCGTACTGCGCGGCCGGCAGGTGCTTCTGCACCTGGGTGTAGGGGTAGCCGATCACCTGCATGTCGGCAGCGACGCCGCCCGAGACGAACGGCTCGACGGCGAACGCCGCATCGACGCGGTCCCCGCGCACGGCGTCCACCATCTGCGGGAACGGCACCTCGAGGTAGGTCACGGCATCGGGGTTGCCGCCGGTGGCGCGCACCCAGGCGCGCGCATACAGCCAGATGATGTTGTTGCGGGTGTTCACCGCGATGCGCTTGCCCTCGAGGTCCTTGCCGGTCTTGAAGGTGGCGCTTTTTTTGGCGATCAGCGCCGCCTGGTCCGGCGGCGCGTCGCCCGTGGTGCTGGCCGGCGCGATGATCTGAACGCCCAGGCCCTGTTTGGCGGCCTGGATGATCGAGACGACGTTGCTGAACACGACCTGTACCTGCCCTGCGGCCAGCGCGGGAATGCCGGCGGCGCCCCCCTGCGTCGGCGTCGTGTCCACCTCGATGCCTTCGGCGGTGAAGTAGCCCTTGGCGATCGCGACCTGCAGCGGGGCGATGTCGATGATGGGAATGGTGCTGACCCGGATTCTGGTGGTCTGGGCGCGCACCAGCGGCGTGGCCAGGCCGAGGGCGGTGGCGGCGAGGGTGGCGGCGACGGTCCGCCGGCGCAGTGGGAGGTGGCTCATCACGTCTTCTCCTGGTGGGTTGGGGGCAAGGGAATTTCGAATGACGGGTTCAGCCGGTGCGCGTACCCGACCAGTGGATGGCGCGCCGCTCGATGCGCACGAACACCTCGTTGAGCGCATAGCCCAGCACCGCGAGGATCACGACCCACGCGTACATGTCGACGATGCGGAACGAGCGCTGCAAGTCGATGATCAGGTAGCCGATGCCTCCGGTGCCGGCCATCATCTCGGCGATCACCACCAGCACCAGTGCGATGCCCAGGGCGATGCGCATCCCCGCGAGGATGAGGGGCATGGCCGAAGGCAGCACCACCTTCCACAGCAGCGCCGCGCGCGAATGCTGGAAGGTGCGTGCCACGTCCACCAGCACGGGATCAACGCCGCGCACACCCTGGACGGTGTTGATCAGCACCGGGAAGAAAACGCCCAGCGCGACCGCCGTGATCTTCATGGTGTCGCCCAGGCCCAGGAACAGCATCAGCGGCGGCAGCAAGGCGGGCTTGGGCAGCGGGCGAAGGACTTCCACCAGCGGTTCCAGCAGCCCGTGCACGGGGCGAAACCGCCCCATGAAGACGCCGAGCGCGATGGCCAGCACGCAGCCGATCGCATAGGCCGCCGCCAGCAGGTACATGGTGCTGCCCAGCGGTGCAAGAAAGCTGCCGGCGGCCACGACCGCAAAGACGCGTTGCGCCACGGCCGTGGGCGGCGGCACCAGCACGGCATTGACCCAGCCGGCGCGCGTGGCGAGTTCCAGCAGCAGCACGAGCGACACCAGCACCGCGGGGCCGAGCCAGCCCTGCAGCCGCCGGGAAGCCAGCCCCCCACTCATGGCCGCTTCCCCAGCAGCATGGCCAGCAACTCGTGCCGCAGTTCCAGGTAGCGCGGCATCTGCGGCGTCTCGAGGCGGTCGCGCGGCCGTGGCAGCCCGGTCTCCAGCACCTGGACCACGCGCGAGGGCCGGGCCGAGAGCACCGCGATGCGGTCGGCGAGGAACACGGCCTCGTCCGCGTCGTGCGTGACCAGCACCGCGGTGAATCCGTGTTTCTGCCAGAGGTCCTGCACGATGGCGTGCAGTTCGAGCCGTGTGAGCGCGTCGACGGAACTGAAGGGCTCGTCCATCAACAGCACCCGGGGCTGCGCGGCGAGGGCACGGGCGATCGTCACCCGCTGTTGCATGCCGCCCGAGAGCTGCGCGGGGTAATGCCCGGCGAAATCGGCCAGCCCCACCATGTCCAGGTAGCGGCGGCTGCTGGCGCGCGCCTCGGCGCGGCCCATGCCCGCGAGGTGCTCCACCGCGAACGCGACGTTGTCGATCACGGTGCGCCAGGGGAACAGCGATTTGCCGTACTGCTGGAACAGGTAAACGATGCCGGGCGGCGGTGCCGTGACCTCATCCCCATGGAAATGCACGGCGCCCTGCGTGGGCCGCGCCAGCCCGGCCGCGATCTGCAGCAGCGTGGACTTGCCGCAACCGGAGGGCCCGACGATGGCCAGGAACTCGCCTTCGCGCACCGCCAGATCGATGTGCCCCAGTGCCTCGGTCTGCCCTGCGCCGCTGCCGAAGGTCTTGCCGACGCCCGAGAGGGTCAGGCAGGCCGGGCTGTCCACGTGGCCCCGTGGTTGGGTGATCGACTCGTCCTGCACAGCGCGCATTGCAAATCCTTTCAGAGGGCAAATGTATACCGTTCTAAAAAATTTGTGTACATTTCTTCCATGAACCGCCACAAGACCGTTCTCATGCAACTGCGGGACCTGGTCCTGCGCGGTGAATTCGCGCCCGGGGCGCGCCTGGGCGAGCAACACCTTGCCGAGCGGCTGGGCGTCTCGCGCACGCCGGTGCGGGCTGCCCTCGTGAGCCTGGAGCAGGAGGGTCTGGTCGAAGCGAACGGGACGGTGGGCTACGTGGTGCGCCAATACACTGCGCAAGAGATCGCGGACGCCATCGCCGTGCGCGGGCACCTGGAAGGCATGGTGGCCCGGCTGGTGGCCGAGCACGGGCTCGGCCGGCAGCTGGCGCGGGAGCTGCGGTCCTGCCTGGACGAAGGCGACAGCGTGGTGGCCGCCCACTCGCTGATGGTGGAGGAATACGCGCGCTATGCGGCCATGAACGACCGCTTCCACGGGCTTCTCGTCGAGGCCTGCGGCAACCGTGCGCTGCAGCGCGCCATCGAGCTCAACAACAAGCTGCCTTTTGCAGCCGCCAGCGCCCTGCTGCCCACGCAGGGCGCCTTCGCCCTGGACCGCGACTCCATGACCTACGCGCACCGGCAGCATCACATGCTGTTCGACGCCCTCGAACGCGGGGAGGGCACGCGTGCGCAGGCACTCGCGGCCGAGCACGTCGAAGTGGCGCAGTACAACCTGCGGCAGGCCCTGGAACACCGCAACGAGAGCGAGAGCCTCCTGCCTGCCTTCAGGTTGGTGGGGAGCTAGGCGGCATCCCGGGCCGGGAGCTGGCGGGTGCCTGCCGACGGCGTGACGACGACAGCGCCACCCCCCTGCGCACGTCCCGCTCCGCCCGCTTCAACCCTGCGGCGGCCCCTTGAGTTCGACCACGTTGCCTTCGGGGTCGCTCACATAGATCGACGGGCCTTCGCCCTCGGCGCCGTTGCGCTGCTCCACCGGCCCGGGTTCGGCGCCGTGAGCCTGCAGGCGCTGGCGGATCGTGGCCTCGTCGAACGGCTCCACGCGCAGGCAGAAGTGGTCCAGATTGCGGCCTTCGCGCCCCGGGGCTGCCCCGCCGGTGCGGCCCAGTTCACCGTCCACAGGCACGAGATCGATCAGTGAACGCCCCGCGCGCAACTGCACCAGGCCGATCTTCTCCTGCCGCTTCTCCACGGAGCAGCCCAGCGCATCGCAGTAGAAGCGCAGCATGCGATCGAGGTCGGTCACGCGCAGCACGATGTGGTCGATCTCGCGCGGACGGATCGCCGCCACGGCCCCTTGAAGGCGCGCGTGCACCTGCGCTTCGCGCGCCAGCGTGGCGTCGAAATCGCCCAGCTGTTCGCGATGCACCAGCCGCTTGACCTCGGCCAGCAGGGCCGGACTGCCGCGCGCCAGCTGCCGCGCCAGGGCGAGCGCGTGGGCAGGCAAGGCGTCGTCCTCGACCACCTGCCACACCAGGCCCCAGCGCTCCGCGTCGGTGGCACTCAGCTCCTGCCCCAGCATCAGCAGGCCCTTGGCCTTCTGCAGGCCCACCAGGCGCGGCAGCAGGGCAGCCACGCCGCCTGTGCCGAACAGGCCCACCTGCACCTCGGGCAGCATGAAACGTGCGCCACGCGCGGCCACGACGAGGTCGCCGTTGAGCATGATTTCGAAGCCCGCGCCCACCACCCAACCCTGCGCCGCCGTCACCACGGGTTGGGGCGCGTGCACCAGGGCAGACGCCAGCGCCTGCAGCGTGTCGACAAAGGCCGGCGTGGGCAGGTCGTCGCGGTCCTTGCCGGCACAGAAGGCGCGGCCCTCGCCGCTGAGCAGGATCGCGCGCACGGCGGGGTCGGCCACGCCCTCGCGCACCGCCGCGAGCAGGTCACGGGCCAGTGCGAGCGAGAGCGCATTGAGGCGTTCGGGCCGGTTCAGGCGCAGTTCGAGCACGCCATCGTCGTCGCGGGTCTGAATCAGGTGCATGGCAGGTTTCCACGGGCGCGCAGTGCGCGGCCCACAAGCGTACACGCCACGCACCGACCGGCGCCACCGGGGAAGACCGGTGGCTCAGTGCGCTGCCGGCGCGCTGGCCAGCCACTGCGCCAGCGATGTCGGGACGATGGTGGCGCCATGCCCCGGCACCAGGGAGTTTGCGTCCAGTGTCGAACCGAAGTAGCGCGCGGCGGGGTCGGACACCACCTCGCGCTCATCGCGGCGCGCCTCGAACAGCTGGCGGATCAGGGCGTCGAGCGCCATGGCCTTTGGCCCGGCCACCTCACAGGTGCCATTCAGGGGCGCCCGCTGCGCCACGCTGGCGAGTTCGGCGGCCACGTCAGCCGAGGCCATGGGTTGCAGCGGGGCCGAGGGCAGGCGCACCGTGCGGCCTTCGGTGTTGGCGTGCGCGATGGCGGGCAGGAACTCGAAGAACTGCGTGGCCCGCACGATGGTGTAAGGCACCGGGCCGGCCTTGATCAGCGCTTCCTGCGCGATCTTGGCGCGGAAGTAACCGCTGTCGGGCACGCGCTCGGAGCCGACCACCGACAGCGCCACGTAATGCCCCAGGCCGGCGCGTGCGCTGGCGGCCAGCAGGTTCTGCGTCGAAGCGCGGAAGAAGTGCATCACCGCCTCGTCCTCGAACGAGGGCGAATTGGTCACGTCGACCACCACGTCCGCACCCGCGAGGACCTTGTCCAGGCCTTCACCGGTGACGGCGTCGACACCGGTGGAGGGGGACGCGGGCGTGACCGTGTGGCCGGCTTGCTGGAGCCGGACGGCGAGCTGTTTTCCGATGAGGCCGCTGCCGCCGAGGATGACGATGTTCATGGGAGTTCCTTGCATGCTGGAGGGTGACGGGGGTTCAGGCGATCTCTTTTTCCGGCACCGGCGCGCGCATGCCGACGCACATGCGGTTCCAGACGCCGATCTGGGCGATGACCCAGGTCAGCTCGACGATTTCCTGGTCGCTGAACTGGTCCTTGAGGGTGTTGAATTCGGCGTCGCGGTCGCTGTGGTCTTCCACCGTGCGCGCCAGACTCTCGGCCCAGCCGAAGGCGGCGCGTTCGCGCGCGCTGTACAGGCCGACCTCGCGCCAGGTGCACAGACTGTTGATGCGCTGCCAGGTTTCACCGTGCTTGCGCAGGTCGCGCACGTGCATGTCGACGCAGAAGGCGCAGCTGTTGAGCTGCGAGACGCGCGTCTTCACGAGTTCCATGAGGATGAGACCGAGCGAGGAAGCGGCGGTGGTGGCGCTCACGGCGGCCATGGCCTGGTAGGCCTTGGGGGCGATCTGGGTCCAGGGGAGTCGGGGAGCGTTGTGCATGTGTGTCCTTGAAGTGGTTGAGATACACACACAAGACGCCGCAGCCCGCGGGTTTGTGACAGCCGCCGGCGCGGCGACTTCAAATCTTGTCCACCGGCCCGGTGTCGCGGCCCAGCGCGGCGGCCATGCGCGCGAGCTTGTCCGGGTTGCGCTGCACGTGCAGGGTCAGGATGCGCTCGCCGTCGGTCTCGAACGACTGCGCCGATTCCAGCGTGTTGCCGATGAAGCGCAGCAAACCCCATTGCCCGTTGAGCACCACCACCTCGTAGCGCACCGCGTCACCGAACCGCCGGTGCGTGGCGTAGAACAGCTGCGCGATGCGCCGGCTGCCCACCAGCGGAACGCCGAAGCTGGGCACGATGCCGCCGCCGTCGCCGATGAGCTGCGCGTCCTCGGCCAGCAGGCCCTGGAGCGCGGCGAACCGGCCGCTGGCCGCTGCCTCGGCAAAGCCGCGCAGCAGGCGCAGCTGCGCCTCGCGCGGCACCACGTGGCGCGGCCGTTCGTCCTGCAGCTGTGCTTTCGCGCGGTGCACGATCTGGCGGCACGCGCTCTCGGTCTTGCCCAGGGCCTCGGCCACTTCACCGTAGTCGGCGTCGAACACCTCGCGCATCAGGTAGGCCGCGCGCGCCTCGGGCGCCAGCCGCTCCAGCAGCGCGAGAAAGGCCACCGACACATCGTCGGCGCGTTCGAGCATCTGTTCGGGTGAGGGCGCGGCGGCGCTCAGCAGCGGCTCGGGCAGCCAGGTGCCCACGTAGTGCTCGCGCTGCACCCGGGCGCTGCGCAGGCGGTCGATGGACAGGCGGGTGGTGATGGTGACCAGCCAGGCGTCGGCGCTCTGCAGGCCGTCGTGCGCGCTCTCGTGCCAGCGCAGCCAGGCGTCCTGCACCACCTCCTCGGCCTCGGCGGACGAACCCAGCATGCGGTAGGCAATGCCTTGCAGACGCGGGCGAAGGCGGCGGAAGGTGTCGTCGGCGGAAGGGCTCATGGGTTGTAGACGTGGCGCCACCCGATTTTGTGACAGCCATCACGTTACGTCGTTTCTGCCCGATCCGCAGCCCGCGAACGTGCAATGCGCGCGTGACATCGGTGCCGGAGAGGAACAAGATGGGCCCCAGCGCAAGTCAGGATCACGACGCCCTGACCCGTCGGGCCGGCTTGCCGCAAGGGGGTCTGTCATGTCCGAGCCACGCTTCGGGAACGAACCGCACACGGTGCGCCTCGGCGATCCGCCGGGCTACCAGCGTTCGACGGGCCTGCGCCTGCCCTGGTGGCAATGGGCGCTGCTGGTCCTGGCCATGCTGGGCGCGGTGACGGCCCTGCTGCTGCGTCACGAGGCGCAGACCTCGCACTGGCAGGCCCGCGAACTCAGCCGCCACGCGGCCACCCTGCACCACCACGTCGCCCCGGGTCCGTCCGACTCCCTCCGGTTCCCGCTGCACGGCCCTTTCGACGAGCGCATGGGCTACACCGAGATCCCCGGGTTCACCGAGCGGCTGCGGGCGCGCGGCTTCGAAGTCTCGGCCCAGGCGCGCCACAACGATGCCCTGCGCGCCCACCTGGCGCGCGGGTGGTTCGCGCCGTATGTGGAGAAAACCCACACCGGCCTGACGGTGTACGACTGCAGCCGCGAACCGCTGCACGCCTTCCGCTACCCGTTTCGCCGCTTTGACAGCTTCGACAGCGTGCCGCCGGTGGTGGTCCAGGCCCTGCTCTTCATCGAGAACCGCGACCTGCTCGACCCCGGGCGCCCGCGGATGAACCCGGCGGTGGACTGGGTACGTTTCACGCGCGCCGTGATCGGGCAGCTGGGCAGCCACATCGACGCGGACATCGACACCCACGGTGGCAGCACGCTGGCCACCCAGATCGAGAAGTACCGCCATTCGCCCGGCGGCATCACGCACGACGCGCGCGAGAAGCTGCGGCAGATGGCGTCGGCTTCGGTGCGGGCCTACCTGCATGGCGCCGATACCCTGCCCGTGCGCCGGCAACTGGTGCTGGACTACCTGAACACGGTGCCGCTGTCTGCAGCACCGCGCCACGGCGAGGTGCACGGCCTGGGTGATGGCCTGTGGGTGTGGTTCGGCACCGACTTCGACAGTGCCATGGCAGCGCTGTCGACCGCCGCTGGCACCGTACAGGAACCCACCGCGCGGGCGCTCGCGTTGCGCCAGGCGGTGGCGCTGATGATCGCCCACCGTAGGCCTTCTTGGTACCTGGCGCAGGGCCGCGCCGAACTCGACAGCGCGACCGATGCCCACCTGCGCCTGCTGGCCGAGGCGGGCATCATCGACGCCGGCTGGCGCGACGCCGCGCTGCGCCAGACGCTGGTGTTTCGCGACATGGCACGCAACCCGCCCCAGTTGCCGGCAGCCGGCGGCAAAGGCATCACCGCCGTGCGCACCCGACTGGCCGGCCTGCTGGGCACCTCGCTCTACCGGCTGGACCGGCTGGACGCCCAGGCCGACACCACGCTCAACGGCAGGCTGCAGCACGAGGTGAGCGCCTACCTCGGCCGCCTGGCGGACCCGGACTTCGCGCGCTCGCAGGCACTGCTGGGTGAGCGCCTGCTGCAGGCCGACACGCTGGGCGAGGTGCGTTACAGCTTCACCCTGCTGGAGAGCACGCCGCAGGGCAACCTGGTGCGGGTCCAGACCGACACCACCCAGCAGCCGCTGGACATCAACGAAGGCAGCAAGCTCGAACTGGGCTCCACGGCCAAGCTGCGCGTGCTGGCGACCTACCTGGAGCTGGTCGCCGAGCTGCACGGCCGGCTGGCGCCACTGGAGCCTGCGGCGCTGCGGGCCACCGGGCCCGACCCGCAGGACAGCCTGAGCCGCTGGGCGGTGCGGTACCTGTCGGGCGCGAAAGACCGCAGCCTGGACACGATGCTGGACGCCGCCATGGAGCGCCGCTTCTCCGCCAGCCCGCATGAACAGTTTTTCACCGGGGGTGGCCTGCACAGCTTCCACAACTTCAACCCCAAGGACGACACGCGCGAACCGACCCTGCGCGAAGCCATGCAGGCGTCGATCAACCTGCCCTTCGTGCGCCTGCTGCAGGAAGTCGTGCACCACACCATGGACCGCGCAACCGGCAGCAGCGCGCGCTTGCTGCAGGACCCGCTCGACCCGCGCCGCGAGGCCTACCTCGCCCGCTTTGCCGACCAGGAGGGTCAGATCTTCCTGCGCCGCTTCTGGCGCAAGACCGACCCGCGCAGCGCCGACGAGCCGCACACCCTGCCGGAGGGGGCCGATGCGGCCCGCATGCACCCGCTGGAGCTCTGGCTGGTGGCGTACCGGCAGCAGAACCCCCAGGCCACGCTGGCCGATGCCATCGCCGCGAGCACCGCCGAACGCCAGGAGGCCTACCAATGGCTGTTCCGCACCCGCGCCAAGGACGCACAGGACGCGCGCATCCACACCATGCTGGAGGTGGAAGCGTTCATGGACATCCAGCGCCGCTGGAGCCGGCTCGGTTATCCCTTCGGCCAGCTTGTGCCTTCGCTCGCCACCGCCCTGGGCAGCTCGGGCGACCGGCCCGCCGCGCTGGCCGAGCTGATGGGCATCATCGTCCATGGCGGCGTGCGACTGCCGACCTACCGCATCGCCAACCTGCGCTTCGCGGCGGACACCCCATGGGAAACGGTGCTGCGGCCCACGCCGGCAACGGGCGAACGCGTCATGGTCCCCGAGGTGGCCAGGGCGCTGAAGAAGGCCTTGTCGGACGTGGTGGAAGCGGGCACCGCCCGGCGACTGGCCGGCAGCTTCGAGTCCACCTCCGGCGCAGACTTCGCCCCCGGTGGCAAGACCGGCACGGGCGACAACCGCGTGGTGGTGAACGGGCGCGGCGGCCTGGCCCTGAACCGCACCGCCACCTTCGTGTTTTATCTCGGACCGAAGCATTTCGGCAGCGTCACCGCCTACGTGGTCGGGCCGAACGCGGCCAACCACCGCTTCACCTCGGGCCTGCCGGTGCAGATCCTGCGATCCATGGCGCCGGTGCTGATGGCCCAACTCGACGGCGAACCCGGCAGCGGCTGCCCGCGCGAACCGTGAGGCGGCACCCGCGCCGCGCCGGTCAATCCAGCATGCGCTGCACGGCGTCGTGAAACGCCGCGCAGGCGAACTCGTTTTCGCCGAAGCACAGGGCCTGGTTCGCGCCGCTGGTCAGGCCGCGCTGCATGCTCGCGGCCAGGGCGAGGTCTTCGTCGATCGCCTGCCAGAACATGTCGAAATTGCGCTGCCAGTGCCCGTCGCTGCGGACGGACAGGTACCGCTGCGGAGCCACCAGCCAGCCGTCCACCCGGGTCGAGGCGCCGTCGGCGGGCGAGAGCGCGATGGCGTTGATGTGATCGCCTTCCCACAGCAGCAGCGTGGACGGGAACAGGAAGTAGATGATGTTGAGGGTCCTGGCGAAGTCCGCCAGCCGGGCCGGCGGTTCGGCCAGTTCGGCGAAGCTGCGCTTGGGCAGCACGATGCGCTGGTGATCGCCGACCTGGTCGTGCACCACCAGGTTGTCGTGGAACAGGTGGGCGATGGTCTCGCGGTGCGCGTAGGCGAAGTGGTAGCTCTCCAGGTTGCCGTCGAGCACCAGCTTCCAGTTCGAAGCCTGGGTGAAGTGGCGTTCGCGCTGCACGCGCGCTGCGGCATCGAAGCCGAGTTCCTCGATTTCATCGCCCAACGGACCGAAGTACGCGGCCCAGTCGAAGCCGGGCGTGGCGGTGGCCACCACCCACACCAGTCCGAAGCGCTGCGCGCAGGGCAGTTCCACCAGGCCCGTGCGGTCCCGGGGCGCATGCGGGAAGTCGCCGTCGTGCGGCCGGCCCACGCAGGCACCGTGGCTGCCGTACGTCCAGCTGTGGTACGGGCAGACGAAGCGCTCGCGGCCCTGGCCACTGGCGCCCTCGGGCACCAGCGCCGCGCCGCGGTGGCGGCACACGTTGATGAAGGCGCGCAGGCGGTCGTCGGCACCGCGCGTGAGCAGCACCGGCACGCCGTGCACGCTGCAGGCCCGCCAGTCTCCTACCGCCTGCAGGGTGGCGGCATCGGCCACGGCCTGGGGCAGGCGGCGCAGCGCCGCGAGCTCGCTCAGGTGGCGCGACGGGTCCAGGTAGCGCGCCACCGGCGACCAGGTGCCGGGCTGGCGCTGCCGCTGCTCGCCGGCCAGCGTGGCCTTGATGCGATCGAACAGGGCGGCGGCGGCGGGGGTGGGCAAGGCGGCGTTCATGCCGCCATCATCGCCAGCCGCGCGCGCGCCGGCCATGGGGATTTCGCTCAGTCGAACATCAGCGAGCGGTGCGCTGAGGCCCCGGCCATGGCACCCGCGCCCACCGAGATCGCCACATTGCCTGCAGCGCGCGCGGCGTCGCCGCAGGCGAACACGCCCGGCACGCTGGTGGCCTGCATGGCGTCGGTGTGGATGTAGGCGCCCGTGGGCCCCTCCTCCAGCGCACAGCCGAGCTGGTCCGCCACCGGGCTGGCCAGGTGGGTGCGGGTGATCGTGAACAGGCCGTCCATGGCAAAGCGACGGCCATCGCGCAGCTCGACCGTGGCTGCGTCCACCAGCCGCGCAATCGGCCCGGCCTGCACGGTGACACCGCGTGCGGCCAGCGCGGCGCGCTGCGCGTCGTCGGGCTCGAAGGCGTCGTTGAGGAACAGCGTCGTCGGCCCCCAGTCGGGCAGCATCAGCGCGTGGTGCATCGACAGCGCGCTGCTGGCCAGCACGCCGATGCGGCCGCTGCCGATTTCGTAGCCGTGGCAGTACGGGCAGTGGAAGACACCCTGGCCCCAGCGCTGCGCCAGGCCTTCGATGGCCGGCAGCTCGTCGACCACGCCGCTGGCGATCACCAGCTTGCGTGCCCGTTCGACATGGCCGTCGGCGATGGCGACGCGAAAACCGTCGTCGCACGGTTCGGCCTGCGACACCGTGGCTTCCAGCCAGCGCACGCTGGGATAGGCCAGCAGTTGGGCCTTGCCCTCGGCAGCGATCGCACCGGGCGCGCGCCGGTCGTGACCCAGGAAACCGTGCGACGCGCTGGCAAAGCGGTTGCGCCGCACACCCGCGTCGATCACGAGCACGCGGCGGCGCGCCCGCGCGAGCTGCAGCGCGGCGGACATGCCGGCGTAGCTGCCGCCGATGACGATGGCGTCATTCAGGGTGGTGGCGGAGGTGGATGTGCTCAAGGTGGCTCCTGGCATGGGGGTGGGCGGCAAAGCGCCGGTTGAAATCGGCCGCGAGGTCGGCCAGCGTCACGCGGCCCAGGCGCTGCACCAGCAGGGCCTGGGCATCCTGCAAGGCACCCGAAAGGGCTCCGTTGACCGCCTGTTCGACCAGGCATTCGGGGTTGTCCGAGCGGTGGCCCATGGCGAACACCGTGGGCGCACCGACCGCGTCGTACACGTCGCGCAGCGTCACGGTCTTCAGGTTGCAGGCCAGCACCCAGCCGCCGCCGTGGCCCTTCTCGGAACTCACGAAACCGGCCTCGCGCAGGCCGGCCAGCGTGCGGCGCACGACCACGGGGCTGCCCTGCAGGCAGGCAGCCAGCGCCTCGGACGTCATGGGCCGCTCGCTGTGCGCCATGTGCAGCAGCAGGTGCAGGATCGACGAAAGTTTGCTGTCGAGTTTCATGTAACTTGTATGGTTACATGAAAATCAGCGAACCGAGCCATCGCGACATTCAACCCTGCAACGCGGCGGGGTTTTCTGAATCGGGTGGTCGCACGTCAAAGGCCGCGTCATACGTCACTGCGCCATGGGCCATGGGCGCGTCGAATGCCAGTGCCTGGAAATACCCGGGTGGCACACCCTGCAGCACCAGGTCAGGCTCGGCGCGAAAACCGAATCGGGCGTAGTAAGCCGGCTCACCCAGCACCACGCATCCGGCCGCGCCCTGTTCGCGCAGATGCCGCAGCGCCGCACGCACGAGACCACTGCCCACGCCCCGGCCCTGGTGGCCGGGCAGCACCGAGACAGGCCCCAGGCCGAACCAGCCGTGGCAGACGTTCGACACCACCACCGGCGAGACCGCCACATGTCCCAGGATCTCGCCATCACGCTCGTCCACCAGCGAGATCGTCAGCTGCTCCCTGGCGCGCAGCGCGTCGACAACAAGGTGTTCGGTGTGGCTGGTGTGGGGCGCGTGCTGAAACGCCGCCGCAGTGAGCGCGTGGATGGTCTCGACGTCGGCCGGCGACTCGAAACGAATCACTTCGCGAGCGCGCGGCCCGAATGCACCGGCCCCGCGCGCGATTCGACCACCGCCTCGACCTCGCGGCGCAGGCCCATCAGGAAGGCCAGTTCGGCCACCACGAACAGCGGGCCGATGATCAGGCCCATCACGTCGTCGACGAAAGCGGGCTTGCGGCCCTCGAAGATGTGGCCCACGAACTGGATCACCCAGCCCACGACGAACAGCCCCAGGCCGAGGCCGGCCCAGGCGCCGGTGGACCAGGGCGCCGTGGCATGCGCCACCGCCAGGCACAGCGCCAGCAGCAAGCCCATCACGATGCCGAAGCGCAGGTCCAGCCGCAGGTAGTAGAGCGTGGCGGCGATGACCGCCAGCGTCGCGGGCGACAGGGCGATGCCCGCGATATCGAACACCGGGCGCGCGAGCAGCACCACGACGGCCAGCACGATCATGGGGATGCCGACGAAGTGCGTGAGGATGTTGCGGCGGTCGCGGTGGTAGGCCGCGTACTGGCTCAGGTGGTCGTTGAGTGTCTTCATGGCGTGTCTCCTTGAAACGCTGCACAGGCGCACATCATCGCCAGCCTGGCGCGCGCGCGCCAGCGGGGTTTCGCGCAGGCCGTCACAACAGCGACTGCGCGTCGTCCTCCAGCCGCACGGCGGGCCCGGTGCGCGCCAGCGCCATCCAGACATGGAACGGCAGGTGCTCGATAGCGCGGCGTGGCGCCTCGCGCGCCACCACCAGGCGCTCCCCCTCGAGCTGCATCACGCCGCACTCGGGCGGTATCTCGTCGGGCCGGGCGATCGGCCGACCCCGGGCGTCCTGCCCCAGCACGTACCAGCAGGCACCGGCCAGCCCCAGGTAGGCCGCGCGCTTGGCGGGTTTGCGCAGGTCGCCCAGCAGGTCGGCGCGGCTGACCTTGATCTCGTGCACAACGGGCTCCAGGTAGGCCTCCACCGTGGTGTGCCGCACCGAGAAAACGTCCGGGCAGGCCATGCACCAGCCGTGTTCGGGCACCAGCGCCGGCGCCTCGGCGTCGAACACCGCGGCCTGCGCGGGTGCGACCGCGTCGGGCTCGCCGCCGAGCAGCGCGCGCGGCAGCGGCACGCGCAGCGCCAGGCCACGCCAGGTGATGCGCCCGGCCTGCGCCATGGCGATGGCCACGCGTTCCACCAGCGCCTCGTGCGGCGTGCGCACCGCCTTGTTGTGCGCGAACACCTCGGCCAGGCGCTGGATGCCTGCGTCGGTCACGCGCAGGTTCTCGAAGCCTTCGGGCGAAGGGCGCCGCTCCAGCAGGCCGGCGGCGAGCAGCTCGACCTCCACCGTGTCGTGACACGGCCAGCCGGCCGAGCGGTAGATCTCGCGCAGGCGCTGGTGATGGCGGCGCGTCAAAGGGGGGGCGGTCGGCTCCATGGACTGACTATATATCCAGTACCATGCCCTTCGATGCCGACCGCACGCCTGTCCGACGAGCCGGCCGCCCCGCTTGCGGTGGCGGTGCGCGCGCTGTGCGCGTTCGCCGCCAGAACCGGCGACCTCGACCTGCGTTTCACACCGTCACCGAGCGCGCTGGAAGGCGTGGCCGGCCATGGAGCGGTGACCGCGCGGCGCGGCGCGGGCTACCAGCGCGAGGTCTCGCTCGCCACCCATTGCGACGGGCTGCGGGTGCAGGGCCGCGCCGACGGTTTCGACCCGGCCGTGCCCCGGCTGGAGGAAATCAAGACCCACCGCGGCGACGCGGCCCTGATTCCCGACAACCACCGTGCCCTGCACTGGGCACAGGCGCGCGTCTACGGCTGGATGCTGTGCGAGCAGCTCGGGCTCGAGCGCATCGAACTCGCGCTGGTCTACTTCAACATCGACACCGGGCACGAGACGGTGCTGCCTGTGTGGCACGGCGCTGCCGAGCTCAAGGCCTTCTTCGAGTCGCTCTGCGCGCGCTACGCCGCCTGGGCGCGTGCCGAGCAGGCCCACCGCACGGAGCGCGATGCCGCGCTGCAGGCGCTGGCCTTCCCGTTCGAGGCCTTCCGCCCCGGGCAACGCGAACTGGCCGCTGCCGTGTACCGCGCCCAGGGCGCCGGGCGCCACCTGCTCGCGCAGGCCCCCACCGGTATCGGCAAGACCATGGCCACGCTGTTCGCCGCGTTGCGCGCCGCGCCCGCGCGCGGCATCGACAAACTGTTCTACCTCACGGCCAGGACGCCAGGCCGCCAGCTCGCGCTGCATGCGCTGCAACGGCTGCGGACAAAGCCGCTGCGCGTGCTCGAACTGGTGGCGCGCGACAAGGCCTGCGAGCACCCCGACAAGGCCTGCCACGGCGCGTCATGCCCCCTCGCGCGCGGCTTCTACGACCGCCTGCCGGTGGCGCGCGAGGAAGCCGCGCGGGCCGGCTGGCTCGACAAGGCCGCGCTGCGCGACATCGCGCTGCGCCACAGCCTCTGCCCCTACTACCTCGGCCAGGACCTGCTGCGCTGGAGCGACGTGGTCGTGGGCGATTTCAACCACTTCTTCGACCTCGGCGCTGGCGCCTGGGCGCTCACCGTGAACGAGGAGTTGCGCGCGGGCCTGCTGGTGGACGAAGCGCACAACCTGATCGAACGCGCGCGCTCGATGTACAGCGCCGAGCTGCGCCCGGCGGCCTTCCACGCCGCGCGCCAGGCCGCGCCCGCCGCCCTGAAGAAACCCATGGACCGTCTGCATCGCCAGTGGAGCGCACTCGCTCGCGCGCAGACGCAGGACCATGCCCTGCTGCCGGATCTGCCCGGCGCCTTCATCGACGCACTGCAGCGCCACACTGCCGCGCTGTCGGACCACTTCGCGCACGAGCCCCCTGCCGCGGGCTCCGCGCTGCAGGCCTGGCTGTTCGAGGTGCTGCAATTCCTGCGCGTGGCCGAGGTGTTCGATGCGCATTCGCTGGTGGAGATCATGCGGACACCGCAGGCACCACGCCGCGCGCGCCACCCGGCGGTCCACATCCGCAACCTCGACCCCGGGCCGCTGCTGCAGCCCCGCTGGCAGGCGGCGCGCAGCGCCACGCTGTTCTCGGCCACGCTCAGTCCGATGGACTACATGAGCGCCCTGCTCGGCCTGCCCGAGGACACCGCGCGGCTGGACGTGCCCTCGCCCTTCGACCCTGCCCGGTTGCAGGTGCGCGTCACGCCGTACATCTCGACCCGTTTCGGCGACCGCGCGGATTCACTCGACCGCCTGGTGGACGTGATGGCCACGCAGTACACCGCGCGCCCGGGCAACTACCTGGCCTTCTTCAGCAGCTTCGACTACCTGCAACAGGCGTTGCAGCGGCTGCAACTCAGGCACGCCGCGGTGCCCGTGTGGGCGCAGTCGCGCGGCATGGGTGAACCCGAGCGCGAGGCCTTCGTGGCGCGCTTCACCGAAGACAGCCAGGGCATCGGCTTCGCGGTGCTCGGGGGTGCGTTCGGCGAAGGCATCGACCTGCCTGGCAGGCGCCTCATTGGCGCCTTCATCGCCACGCTGGGCCTGCCGCAGGTGAACGCGGTGAACGAGCGCCTGCGCGCGCGGTTGCAGGCGCGCTTTGGCCGGGGTTACGACTACGCCTACCTGTTCCCCGGACTGCAGAAGGTGGTGCAGGCGGCCGGCCGCGTGATCCGCGGGCCGGACGATGAAGGCGTGGTGGTGCTGATGGACGAACGTTTTGCCCACGCCGAGGTGCGGCGCCTGTTGCCGTCCTGGTGGCGCATCGAACGGACTTGAAGATTCAGCGCGCGGCGTACAGCCGCACCGCGCCGCTGTGACGCCGTTGCGCACCAGGGGCGCCACTGTCCTCCAGCCGGGCCCCCACCGCGAGCGTGCGGCCGTCCCCCGAGAGCGCGAGGGCGGCACCGAAGGGATGCCCGCGCGCGATCCGATCCGACGTCACGGGCCAGCGCGGATGCCACGATTGCGCGTCGCGCGCATACAGATGCACCGCGCCTGCTCCGCGCTGAGTGCCCACGGCGAGAACCCGCGCATCGGCCGAGAGCGCCAGTTCGCCACCGAAGCCATCTCCGGGTGCGCTCTGCGATGCCTGCAAAACCGCCTGCCGGCGCCACACGCCGGCCTGTCGCGCGTAGACGTGCGCGGCGCCCTGCGCAGCCGGTGGAACACCAGCACGTGTGACCACGCCGGGCGCCCCGACCACCAGGGTATCCCCGTCGGCCGACAGGCCCAGACGGGCACCGAACCCCTGGAGCGCGGATCCTGGATCCACCAGCACCTGCTCTGTCGCATGCCGGCCCTGGCCGTCGTCCCGGAACAGGTGCACGGCTGCGCGCGGCGCCTCAGGTGCCCCGATGGCGATGGTGCCGCCATCGGCCGACAGCGCCACGCTGGCACCGAATCCGCCAGCGGAGGCGAGATCAGCGGGCCGAAGTTCGGCGCGGTGCGACCAGACCGTTCCGTCGAGACCGAACACGTGCACCGGGCCCTGCCTGGTATCGGCGCGCGCGCCACCGCCGCCATGGGAGTGCAGCATCGCCACCGCCAGCAGTCTGCCCTGCCCGGCCATCGACACCGCCGCACCGAATCCACTGGCCCCCGGCGGTGCAGCCAGCCGCGCCTGAGTCGACCAGTTGCGGCCGTCGCGCCGGTACACGTGCACCGCGCCGAGCGCCACGTCTTCGGCGCCCGCGTCTGCCGATTCGGATTCGAAAGGTGCGCCCACCGCAAGCGTGCGGCCGTCATCGGACAGGGCCAGGCTGAAGCCGAAACCGGCGCCCGCCACGGGCACCTGCGCCACCAGTTGTGCCTGCGGCACCCAGCCCTGTGGCGTGCGCGCATAGAGGTACACCGCGCCAGCCCGCGGCACTTCATCGCCGGACCACGGCGCGAGCCAGCCACCGCGGCCCAGCGATTTCAGATCGGACCCCACGGCCAGGGTGCTGCCATCGCCCGAAAGGGCCACCGCTGCGCCAAACAGGGCCGACGCCTCGGCCTGCGGAGCCGTGAGGTGGGCAACGGCTTGCAGCGCGCCGCTGTGCAGCGTGGCCAGACCCGGTCGTGACGGCATCGGTGCGGTGGCGGCGGGCGCCGGGTCATCCAGGGGGACGGTACCGCCCAGGCAGGCCACGAGCAGCGGAATCACACACAGCACGGGGGCGGCGGCAAGGAAGGGGAAGCAACGGCGGTTCAAGGGACATCCAGTCGGTCAAGGGTGGTCGGGCTGCGCACCACCTTGGCCAGGGACTCCTGCGCCCGCAGGTGCTGCGGTGCGCCGATGGTCTGCAAACCATCGCAACAGAAGAATGCTGCCTAAGTACTATATTTTTCGGGTAGTGGACGCATTCATGACGGAGTTCTCGCCCGAACGACCGCCCCCGGCCCACCGGAGCACCCTCCCCGCCCGGGCCTCAGGCGTCGCTGCGGTCAGCGTCCTCGCCGGATTCGGGCAGGCGCATGATGAGCACCTGATCAATGCGCCGGCCTTCAAGGACCAGCACCTCGAAGCGCCAGCCCGCGCAGTCGACGCTGTCGGCCTTCTCGAGCAGGTCGCCGGCCACCGTCTGCATCAGGCCGGCCACGGTGTTGTAGCGGCCCTTGTCCTCGTCGGGCAGTTCGTCGATGGCCAGGCGCGACTTGAGTTCGGCGACCGGCATCGCGCCGTCCACCAGCCAGGCGCCGTCCTCGCGCAGCGTGGCCCAGGCGTCCACCGCGACGCGAGGCGAGAGCTCACCGGTGATGGCTTCGAGCATGTCCAGCGGCGTGAGCAGGCCCTGCACCACGCCGTATTCGTCCACCACGAACACCATGCGCGTGGCACGTTCGCGAAACTGTTCCAGCAATTCCATGCCACTGAGTGTCTCGGGCACGAACACAGCCGGCTGCACATGGCGCAGCAGCGGCTCGTTGTTGCCCTCGGACTGCAGCGCGAGCATGCGCGGCAGGTGGATCACGCCGACCACGTCGTCCAGGCCACCCCGGCACACCGGGTACCACGAGTGTCCGGTGGTCCAGGCCTTCTGCACCGCCATGTCGATGCTGTCCTCGGCATCGAGCCACTCGATTTCCGAATGCGGCACCATGATGGAGGTGAGCTGGCGGTCGTCGAGCAGGAACACGTTGCGCACCATCTGGTGCTCGTGCTCCTCGATGATGCCGGCGTCGACACCTTCTTCCAGGCTGGCGTTGATTTCTTCCTCGGTGACGTGCTGCACGGCGTTGCTGTCGATGCGCAGCAGCTTGAGCACCCATTGCGTGGTGTGCGTGAGCAGCCACACAAAGGGCTTGGCCGCCTGGGCAACGAATGCCATGGGACGTGAGACCCAGCGCGAGACCGCTTCCGGGTACAACTGGCCGATGCGCTTGGGCACCAGTTCACCGAACACGATGGTGATGAAGGTGATGACCACCACCACGATGCCGGTGGACAACACGTTGGCGCTGGCTTCCGTCAGCCCCTTGGACTCGAACCACAGGCCCAGGTCGCCACTGAACGCGGCTTCGCCCACGATGCCGTTGAGCATGCCGATGGAGGTGATGCCGACCTGCACCGAGGACAGAAACTGGGTGGGATTCTCCAGCAGCTTGAGCGCGGTGATCGAACCCTTGTCGCCGGCCTCGGCCATGGCCGCCAGTCGCGCCTTGCGGCTGGACGCCAGCGCCAGTTCGGACATGGCGAACGCGCCGTTGAGCAGCGTCAGAAAAACAATCAGGAGCGTATCCATAATCGGCGGATGGCAATTTACATGATCGGGGACGTGCAGGGCTGCGACGAAGCGCTTGGCCGCCTGCTCGACCACATCGGCTTCTCTCCCAGCCGCGACACCTTGTATCTGCTGGGGGATCTGGTGAACCGAGGGCCTTGCTCGCTCGCCGTCCTGCGGCGGCTCATCGCGCTGGAGGGCGCGGCGCACTGCCTGCTCGGCAACCACGACCTGCACCTGCTGGCCACCGCGCACGGCGTGCGCAAACCGAACCGCAGCGACACGCTGGACGAGATCCTGCGTGCGCCCGACCGCGAGGCGCTGCTCGACTGGCTGCGCGCGCGGCCCATGGCCCTGCACGAACACGGCTGGCTGATGGTGCACGCGGGCGTGTTGCCGCAGTGGAGTGCTGCCGACACACTGGCACTCGCGGGCGAGCTGCAGGCCGCGCTGCGCGGGCCGGACTGGACGGATTTTCTGCACGCCATGTACGGCAACGAGCCCCCCTTGTGGAGCGATTCACTGCGGGGCGCGGACCGCCTGCGCGTGATCGTGAACGCCTTCACCCGGCTGCGCTTCTGCACCGCGCAGGGTGTGATGGAGTTCGCCACCAAGGACAGCGCGGGCGCCGCCCCCGAAGGCTTCATGCCCTGGTTCGACGTGCCGGGGCGGCGCACCGAGGGCGTGCCGATGGCATTCGGCCACTGGTCCACGCTGGGCACGGTGAACCGCGCCGACCTCCAGGCGCTGGACACCGGTTGTGTCTGGGGCGGTTGCCTCACGGCGGCGCGCATCACCGGCGTGCCTGGGCAGGTGGAGCGGCTGGCGGTGCGCTGCGAACAGGCTCGCAAACCGGGGAAAAAATGAAACGGTGGCGGCAGGAGCCGCCTGGCAGGCTCGGGCAAGGGCCGACCCCTCAGCTTTCCTGCACCGGCGCCGGCGCGCTCTTGAACAGGGCCGCCACCTTGCGGCGCGTCTTGATGTTGGGCGAAGCAGCGCGCGCCGCGGGGCGCTGCGCAACCTCCCACGCGGGCGGCGCGTCACTGGCTGCGCTGGGCTCGTAGGGCTTGTCGAACAGCGGATCGGCCGGCGGGCGGGGCGCCCGGGCCGGACGCTGGTCGGCACGTCCCTCGCGCGGAGGCCGGCTGTCGCGGCTCTCACGAATGGCCCTGCTCTCGCGCCGTTCACCGTCCTCCGGCTGCTGCCAGGCGCGCTGACCATCGTTGAAGCGGCCAGCCGGGCGGCGGTCGGCTTCGAACTCCAGCGCTTCGAGTTCGAGCTTCTTGCCCAGCAGTTTTTCCAGATCGCCCATGAGGCGCGTGTCTCGCCCGCTCACGAACGACACCGCCAGACCGGAAGCGCCGGCACGGCCGGTGCGGCCGATGCGGTGCACGTAGTCCTCGGCATTGAACGGGATGTCGAAGTTGAACACCGCCGGCACGTCCTTGATGTCCAGGCCGCGCGCGGCCACGTCGGTACAGACCAGCAGGTCGACCTCGCCGGCCTTGAACGCGGCCAGCGCCTTGAGGCGCTCGTCCTGGCTCTTGTCGCCATGCAGCGCCGTGGTGTTGAGCCCCTCGCGCTCCAGTGAGCGCGCCAGCCGCGCGCAACCGAGCTTGCTGTTGACGAACACGAAGGCCTGCTTGAGGCCGCGCTCGCGCAGGATCTGCTTCAAGGTGCCGCGCTTGTCGTCGTCCTCGACGCGGTAAAAGTGCTGCTCGACGGTGGAGGCGGTGGCATTGGAGCGCGCCACCTCGATCGTCACCGGGTCCTGCAGGTAGCTGTTGGCCAGGCGCTTGATCTCGGGAGAGAACGTCGCCGAGAACAGCAGCGTGGTGCGCTGCTTGGGCAGGAACGACAGGATGCGCTGCAGGTCGGGCAGGAAGCCGATGTCGAGCATGCGGTCGGCCTCGTCGAGCACCACGTACTCGACCTGGTTGAGCACGCAGTTCTTCGCCTCGATGTGATCGAGCAGGCGCCCGGGCGTGGCCACCAGGACTTCAACGCCCTTCTTCAGTTCGGCCGTCTGCGGCTTCATGTCGATGCCGCCGAACACGACCGTGCTGCGCAGGTTGGTGTACTTGGCGTAGAGCTTGACCTGCTCGGCCACCTGGTCGGCCAGTTCGCGCGTAGGCAGCAGCACCAGGGCGCGCACCGGGTGCCGCGCGGGCGAAGTCGATGCGTTCTCGTGCTTGAGCATGCGCTGCAGCAGCGGCAGCGTGAAGGCGGCGGTCTTGCCGGTGCCGGTCTGGGCGGCACCCATCACGTCACGGCCCTGCAGCACCACGGGAATGGCCTGCGCCTGGATCGGCGTCATGGTCTCGTAGCCCATTTCGGCCACGGCACGCTCGATGGTGGGAGAGAGGGAAAGTTCGGAAAAGGATTGGGTCATGGACTTCAAAGTTAGCCGGGTATTGTCTCACTTTGACGACTTTTCGCCCAAAACCCGCCCCCGGTGTGTCAAAGCGCCGCTGCTTTGAAGGTATCGCAGCTCTGGATGTTGCCGCTTTGCAGGCCGGCGTTGAACCAGCGCTGGCGCTGCGCGCTGGTGCCGTGGGTGAAGCTGTCGGGCACCACATGGCCCTGGCTCTTGCGCTGCAGGGCGTCGTCGCCGATGGCGGCCGCCGCGTTCAAGGCCTCCTCCACGTCACCCGG
Organism: Hydrogenophaga sp.; assembly: GCF_025699295.1. Taxonomy (GTDB): domain Bacteria; phylum Pseudomonadota; class Gammaproteobacteria; order Burkholderiales; family Burkholderiaceae_C; genus Hydrogenophaga. The sequence goes on from NZ_JAILWB010000016.1 coordinate 69,680, forward strand.
TTCCAGGATGGCCTGGCTCTTGTGGTTGTGGTGCGCCCAGATGCCGGCAAAACAGTCGGCCTGCAGCTCCAGCCGCACCGACAGCGCGTTGTACTCGCGCTCGCTCACCCGGCGGCGCGCCTGCTCCATCTGGTCGGTGATGCCCATGAGGTTCTGCACGTGGTGGCCCACCTCGTGCGCGATCACGTAGGCCTGCGCGAAGTCGCCCGGCGCGCCGAGCTGGCGGCGCAGCGTGTCGTAGAAGCTCAGGTCGATGTAGACCTTCTGATCGCCAGGGCAGTAGAACGGGCCCATGGCGGACTGTCCGGTGCCGCAAGCCGTGGGCGTGGCGCCGCGGAACAGCACCAGACGCGGCTTCTTGTACTGCGCACCGCCTTGCTGGAACACCTGGCCCCACACGTCTTCGGTACCGCCCAGCACGGCCGCCACGAATCGGCCCATGTCGTCGGTGGGCGCAGTCGCCGGGCCCTGCGAAGTGGTCTGCACCTGTTCGGTGGGAGTGCCCATGTCGCCGACGCCGCCGAGCACACCCAGGATGGTCATGGGGTTGATGCCGAAGACCCAGCCTGCGACCAGCGCGATGGCGATGGTGCCCAGGCCAATGCCGCGACCCCCGACACGCCGGCCGCCGCCGCCGGTTTGCGATCGGCGGTCTTCGACCTGGTCGGACTGGCGGTTGTTTTCCCACTTCATGGCGAGCCTCCTGGGCAACACGGGTGGTTGCCGCACGCCATTATCGGGGGGGGGGCAGCGCGTCGCGCGTCAGGCCTTGGGCAGGGTCACGCCAACCTGCCCCTGGTACTTGCCGCCGCGGTCCTTGTAGCTGGTCTCGCAGACCTCGTCGCTCTCGAAGAACAGCACCTGCGCGCAGCCCTCGCCCGCGTAGATCTTGGCCGGCAGCGGCGTGGTGTTGCTGAACTCCAGCGTCACATAGCCTTCCCACTCGGGTTCGAAGGGCGTGACGTTGACGATGATGCCGCAGCGGGCATAGGTGCTCTTGCCCAGGCAGATGGTGAGCACGTTGCGCGGGATGCGGAAGTACTCCACCGTGCGCGCCAGCGCGAAGCTGTTGGGCGGGATGATGCAGTGGTCGCCATGGAAGTCCACGAAGCTCTTCTCGTCGAAGTTCTTCGGGTCCACCACCGTGCTGTGGATGTTGGTGAACACCTTGAATTCGGGCGCGCAGCGGATGTCGTAGCCGTAACTGGAGGTGCCGTAGCTGATCACCTTCTTGCCGTCCACGGCTCGCACCTGGCCGGGTTCGAAGGGTTCGATCAGGCCGTGCTGCTCGGCCATGCGGCGGATCCACTTGTCGCTTTTGATGCTCATGGGGCGCGATTGTAGGGGGCCACCCGTCGGCATCTGACCCATGCAATTCCCCAGCAACTTCTGGGAATTTCAGTAATTACTGAAAATTCAGGCCGAAGCCGCTACAGTCGCGCCCATGCCCCTGCAAGACCACCTCCCGCCGCTCAACCGCGAGTTCGTTGCCCACTTCGGGGAAATGGGCAGCCGATGGGGCATCAACCGCACCGTGGGGCAGATCTACGCGCTGCTCTTCATCTCTCCCCATGCGCTCAATGCCGACGAGATCGCCGAGACGCTGGAGTTCTCGCGCTCCAACGTGAGCATGGGCCTGAAGGAGCTGCAGGCCTGGCGGCTGGTGCGGCTGCGCCACCAGCCGGGCGACAGGCGCGAGTACTTCGAGGCGCCGGCCGATGTGTGGGAGATCTTCCGTGTACTGGCGGAGGAACGCCGCCGCCGCGAGGTGGAACCCACGCTGTCCATGCTGCGCACCGCGCTGCTGGAAACCCCCCGGACCGATGCCGAGCGTCACGCCCAGGCGCGCATGCGCGAGATGCACGACCTGATCGACCGGCTCATGACCTGGTTCGACGATGTGCAGAAGCTCGCACCCGAGACCGCCATGCAACTCATGGGCATGGGCGCGACGGTGACGCGCGTGCTCGAACTCAAGGACCGGCTCACCGGCAAGTCGGCCCCGCGCGGCGCGCCAACCGCATCGACCACCTGAACCCGCCAGGAGATTCCGCATGGACGCCCTCATCCTCTCGCGCATCCAGTTCGCCGCCAACATCAGCTTTCACATCCTGTTCCCGACCATCACCATCGCGCTGTGCTGGTTCCTGCTGTTCTTCCGTCTGCGCTTCCTCAAGACGCGCGATCCGGCCTGGGAGGAGGCGTACTACTTCTGGACCAAGGTGTTCGCCCTGACCTTCGCCTTGGGCGTGGTCTCGGGCATCGTGATGAGCTTCCAGTTCGGCACCAACTGGCCCGGCTTCATGGAGAAGACCGGCGACATCTCGGGCCCCTTGCTGGGCTACGAGGTGCTGACCGCCTTCTTCCTGGAGGCCAGCTTCCTGGGCATCATGCTGTTCGGACGGGGCCGGGTGAGCGAGCGTGTGCACCTGATGGCCACGATGTTGGTGGCCGCTGGCACCACGTTGTCGGCGTTCTGGATCCTCAGCCTGAATTCGTGGATGCAGACGCCCGCGGGCTTCGAGATCGTCGACGGCAAATTCATCCCGGTGGACTGGCTGTCCGTGGTCTTCAACCCCTCGTTTCCCTACCGCTTCACGCACAAGCTGCTGGCCTCCACACTGACCGCCTCCTTCCTCATCGCAGGCCTGTGTGCCTGGCAGCTCATCAAGGGCAGTGCCACCGGCGGCACGCACAAGGCCTTGCGCACGGCCATCGTTGCAGCCTCGGTCGCCATGCCGCTGCAGTTCCTGGTCGGGGACATGCACGGGCTGAACACGCTGGAGCACCAGCCCGCCAAGATCGCGGCGCTCGAAGGCATCTGGCAGACCGAGAAGAGCGCGCCGCTCACGCTGTTCGGCTGGCCGGACGAGGCCGCTGGCACCACGCACTACGCGGTGAAGATCCCCAAGATGGCCAGCCTGATACTGGCGCACGACATGGACGCCGAGCTCAAGGGTCTGAACGAATTCCCCGGCGCGCACCCGCCGGTGGCACCGATCTTCTGGGCCTTTCGCGTGATGGTGGGCGTGGGCTCGCTGATGCTGCTGGTGGCCTGGGTGGCGGCATGGCTGCTCTGGCGCCAGCGCCGCGCGGGCTCTGGCGCCCAGGTGGTGCTGCCGCGCCCGATGCTCTACACGCTCGCGGGCATGACCTTCTCGGGCTGGCTGGCCACGCTCTCGGGCTGGTACGTCACCGAGATTGGCCGCCAGCCCTTCATCGTCTACGGCCACCTGCGCACCGCCGAGGTGGCCACCAGCCTGCCCTCGCCCCTGATCGCGGCCACGCTGACCGCCTACCTGATCGTCTACGGTCTGCTGCTGGTCACCTACGTCGGCGTGCTCAAGTACATGGCGGAGCACCCGGTGAAACATCCGCCCGAGAGCACCCCGGCCACGCTGGGCAAGGCCGGCGCCTGACACACCAAGGAGACGCATCATGGACATGAGCTGGGCCAATCTGCTGCCGCTGATCTTTCTCGCCGTGATGGGCCTGGCCCTGCTGGCCTACGTGGTGCTCGACGGCTACGACCTCGGCGTGGGCCTGCTGCTGCCGCTGGCCGACGACGCGCAGAAAGACACCATGATCGCCAGCATCGGCCCGTTCTGGGACGCCAACGAGACCTGGCTGGTGCTGGGGGTCGGCGTGCTGCTGGTGGCCTTTCCGATGGCACACGGCCTGGTGCTGCAGGCACTGTACCTGCCGGTGGCGATCATGCTGATCGGCCTGATCCTGCGCGGCGTGGCGTTCGACTTCCGCGTCAAGGCCCCCACGGCCTACAAGCCGTTCTGGAACGGCGCGTTCTTTGCCGGCTCACTGCTGGCCAGTGCCTCGCAGGGCTGGATGCTGGGCAGCTACATCACCGGTTTCGCGGGTGGCTGGCTGGGCCTGGCGTTCAGCCTGGGCATCGCGATCACCCTGCCGGCCGCCTACGTGCTGCTCGGCTCGGGCTGGCTGATCATGAAGACCGAGGGCGAACTGCAGGCGCACGCGGTGCGCTGGGCGGGCCGCGTGCTCTGGCCCATGGGTTTCGCACTGGTGGCCATATCGGCGGCCACGCCGCTGGTGAATGCGGCCGTGGTCGAGAAATGGTTCAGCGTGCCCGAAGTGTTCGGCCTGATGCCGATTCCGCTGAGCTGCGCGATTGCCTTCTTCGCGGTGCGCTGGGTGGTGACGCACCCGAACGTGGTCAAGGCGGGCTATGGCTGGGTGGTGTTCGCGTCCACCGTGCTGATCTTCGTGCTCGCGTTCTTCGGTCTGGCCTACAGCATCTTCCCGGACATCGTGATCGGGCGCATGACGGTGTGGGAAGCGGCAATCTCCACCGGCTCGCTCACCGTGGTCTTCATCGGAGTGGCCATCACGCTGCCGGTGATCATCGTCTACACGGTCTACATGTACCGCGTGTTCTGGGGCAAGGCGCGGGCGCTGACGTACAACTGACCCCCCCTGCGCCGCTGACGCGGCACGTCAACCAAGGTGTTGATGAGATCACGGTAGCGCGCGCGGGAAGGCGGCCGCGAGCTGAACCGGAGAACGCGCACCCGGCCCGTCCGCCCTCGCACAAACGCAACGCAAACGGTCAGCCGCCGGCCACCACCGTGCGTTCAACAACACGGTCATCGCCCAACACGATCAAAGCAAACAGCAACTCGTCCAGACTGTTCGCCTGAGAAGTCTTGCGAGCCAGAAGCGGCGTGGCCTGCGGGTCAAGCACCACGAAGTCGGCCTCGTGGCCGGGCTGCAGGTTGCCCACCACGCCTTCCAGCCCAAGGGCACGCGCAGCGCCCGCCGTGTGCTGCCACCAGAGCTGGCCCGGTGTGAGGCTCAGGCCCGTCTTGGTCTGGCCCTCGCGGCCCACGCAGTAGGCCGCCAGCATGGTGTGGAAAGGCGAGAAGCTGGTGCCGCCACCCACGTCGCTGGCCAGGCCGTAGCGCATGCCCGCCGCGTCGGCCGCCATGTAGTCGAAAAATCCGCTGCCCAGGAACAGGTTGCTGGTCGGGCTCACGGCGGCCACCGTGCCGGTGGATGCCATCAGCTCGCGGTCGGTCGTGTCCAGGTGGAGGCAGTGCGCGTACACGGCGCGCTCGCGCAACAGACCGAAATCGCCGTACACCCCGAGGTAGCTGCGCGCATCCGGAAACAGCTCGGCGGCCCAGCGCACCTCGTCGCGGTTCTCGGCCACATGCGACTGGATCCACACGTCCGGGTACTTCGTGGCCAGCACGCCCGCGCCGCGCAGCTGCGCCGGCGTGCTCGTGGGTGCGAAGCGCGGCGTGATCGCGTAGCCCAGGCGGTCCACGCCGTGCCAGCGCTGGATCAGTGCCTCGGTATCGATCAGGCTCTGCTCGGTCTCGTCGCGCACACCGTCCGGACTGTGCCGGTCCTGCAGCACCTTGCCGGTGATGAAGCGCAGACCGCGCGAGCGCGCCGCTTCGAAGACGGCATCCACCGAGGCGGGATGCGAAGTGGCAAAGGTCAGCGCGGTCGTCACGCCCTGGCGCGCGAGTTCGTCGAGGAAAAAGTCGGCCACCTCGCGCGCATGGGCCGGCTCGTAAAAGCGCGACTCGTGCGGGAAGGTGTAGTTCTCCAGCCAGGGCAGCAAGCCCGCGGCGGGCGCGCCGATCACGTCGGTCTGCGGGTAGTGCACGTGCATGTCGACGAAGCCCGGCGCGATCAGCTTGCCGCGCAGGTCCTCGACCGCCACGCCGGGGTAGTTGCCGATCAGCGTGGCGTGGTCGCCCGCGGCGCGCACCACGCGGCGGCCCTGCGCATCGGGGCCAACCACCAGCAGGCCATCGGCGTCGTACACGGGGGTGTCGTCATCGGCAAAACGCAGCAGGGCGGCACGGTAGGCTTTCATGGCGCGCAGCTTAACGCGCCCGGCTCGCCCGGGCATACGGCCTGCCCGATAGCGCCCATACCGGCGCTCCGAGCTCAACGCTCGATGCTGCCCTGAACACCCTCGACCAGCCAGTTCATGCCCAGGATCTGCGCATCATTCAAGGCCTTGCCGGCCTCGATCACCGTGGCGCCCCGGTTGTCGCGCACCGGGCCGCGCGCGGCGAACACGGCCAGCTTGCCAGCGGCCATGTCGGCCTGGCGCGCCAGCACCTCGTCGCGCACCTTCGCCGGCACCTTGCTGCCGAAACCGTCGACGCGGATCATGCCGTCCTTCACGCCGCCCCACACGCTGGCGCTCTGCCAGTTGCCATCGAGCACCGCCTTCACGCGGCGCGTGTAGTAGTCGCCCCAGAGGTGCGTCACCGCGGCGATCTGGGCATCCGGCGCGACCGCGCGCATGTCGGAGTGATAAGCCACGGCGAGCTTGCCGCGTTCCTGCGCAGCCACCATCACGGCGGTCGATCCGGTGTGGAAGGCCAGCACCTCGGCGCCCTGGTTCATCAGCGTCATGGCCGCCTCGCGCTCGCGCGGCGGGTTGAACCACTCGCCCAGCCAGACCACCTTCACGCTCGCGCGCGGGTTCACCGAGCGCATGCCCAGCGTGAAGGCGTTGACGCCCTGGATCACCTCGGGAATCGGAAAACCCGCGACGTAGCCCGCCTGCGTGGCCATGCGACCCGCCGCCACGCCGGCAAGGTAACGGCCCTCGTAATAACGCGCGTTGGCAGTCGCCACGTTGGGCGCGGTCTTGTAGCCGGTGATGGATTCGAACTTCACGTCCGGGAACTCGCGCGCCACCTTCAGCGTGGGTTCCATGTAGCCGAAACTGGGCGTGAAGATGATGCGGTGGCCCTGTTGCGCCAGGTCGCGGATCACGCGCTCGGCGTCGGCCCCCTCGGGCACGTTCTCGACGTAGCGCGTCTCGACGCGATCGCCCAGCGCGGCCTGCACGGCCTGGCGCCCCAGTTCGTGCTGCCGCACCCAGCCGGCGGGCGTGAGCGGCGCGACGTAGACGAACGCCGCCTTGAGCGGGGGCGTCTGCGCAGTGGCGGCGAAGGGGATGAAAAAGCTGGCGGCCGCGAGCGCGCAACAGGCGCACCGGGCCACGAGGTTTTTGTACATGGTGTTCCTCTACATGGCTTCCGTGAATGAAAAAGCGAGCCGGGGAAGCACCGGGCTCGCTGGGCATGATTTTAGCCTCGCGGCGACCGCAGCCCTCGCCACGGATGGACGAAGGGCCGTCAGTCGATGGCGCTGTCGAGCAGGGCCATGAGCTCGCCGCGGCGCGCCTCGTTCACGAAGCTGGCCTCGATGCTGTTGCGCGCGAGCGTGACCACGTCCTCCCGCGAGAGGCCGAGCGCCTCCACGGTCTGCACGAAGTTGGCGTTCATGTAGCCACCGAAATAGGCCGGGTCGTCCGAGTTGACCGTGGCGCACAGGCCGGCGTCGAGCAGGCGCTTCATCGGGTGGTGTTTCAGATCGTCCACCACGCAGAGCTTGAGGTTGGACAGCGGGCATACGGTGAGGGGCGTGCGCCGTTTCGCCAGTTCGGCCACCAGGGCCGGGTCTTCGAGTGATCGCACGCCGTGGTCGATGCGCTCGGTTTTCAGGTCATTCAGTGCTTCCCAGATATAGGCCGGCGGCCCTTCCTCGCCCGCGTGTGCCACGATCCGCAGGTCCAGCTCGCGGCAGCGCGCGAACACGCGCGAGAACTTCGAGGGCGGGTGCCCGACCTCGCTCGAATCCAGCCCCACGCCGATGAAGCGCGCGCGGTACGGCATGGCCGCCTCCAGCGTGGCGAATGCGTCCTCCTCGCTCAGGTGGCGCAGGAAACACAGGATCAGCGCCGTGCTGATGCCGAGTTCGGCCTGCGCACGGTCGCAGGCGCTGGACAGGCCGTTGATCACCGTGGCCATGGGCACACCGCGCGCGGTGTGGGTTTGCGGGTCGAAGAAAATCTCGCAGTGCACCACGTTGTCGGCCCTGGCGCGCAGGAAGTACGCCCAGGCCATGTCGTGGAAGTCGGCCTCGCGCAGCAGCACGCTGGCGCCGGCGTAGTAGATGTCGAGGAAGCTCTGCAGGTCCGTGAACGCGTAGGCCGCGCGCAATGCGTCCACGCTGTCGTAGGGCAGGCTCAGGCCATTGCGCTGCGCCAGCGCGAAGATCAGCTCGGGCTCCAGAGAGCCTTCGATGTGGATGTGCAGCTCGGTTTTTGGAATGGCGGCGGCGAGTTGGGCGGCGGTCATGCTCATGAGGTGCATTCTCGATCTTGTGGTCAACAGGTGCCAAGTGCAATGCCCAGGCGCATCAGGTAGCGGCGATAGGCGCTCGAAACGCGGTCGGCCGGTCCGTGCACCTCGGTCACGGGCGCGGTGCGACCAATCGGCAAGGCGCGTGGCGACTGCGACTCCACCACAGGGCGATCCTGCGCGAAAACCGCGTCCTGGAATGCCACCAACTCCGGGTCGGTTGAGGTGTCGCCCTGCGTGGCCATGACGAACCAGGCCGTGCAGAGTTCGTGTCCGTCGGGCCGGATGAACAGCGCGATGGCATTGCTCACCGGATCGCCGGCGGTGGCTTCCTTGCGCAACATGGCAGTAAAGGGGTGTGGAACGTCGTAGCGGTAGGCGATCCATGCGCCCTTGTCCGCCTGCGCATACGCGCGCGGCTGCCAGGCGTGGGCCTCACGCACCACCAGGCCGACACCCGGCTCGGCCGGCTCTTCCACGGTGCCGGGTCGCACCTGCGCATGGCCGCGTTCACCCAGCCAGCCCTCGTGCACAAAGCCGAAGTGGCTCAGGTCCAGAAAATTCTCCACCAGCCGTGGCGCACTGGTGTTGACCTCATACGGCCCGCACAGCACCACGCGCCAGGCGGGGTCTCCAGCGGGCGTGAACGCGGGCGGATCCCGCAAGCTGGCGTGCAGCGTCTGCTCGGGCGCGCGCAGGCGCACCCACACCAGGCCATGCTGCTCGCGTGCTTCGAACACCTTTGCCACGTGACCCGCCGGGGGCACGAAATCGGGTGCCGCGGGCACGTGCTGGCAACGCCCCGCACCGCCGAACTGCCAGCCGTGGTATGGACACTCCAGACGCGCACCGTGCAGACCGATCAACACCCGCCCCTGCGAGAGCTTCGCACCCCGGTGCGGGCAGCGGTCGGCCCAGACGTGCACCCGGCTGCCATCGTGCGCGCTCTCACGCCAGAGCACCAGCGACTGCCCCAGCAGCGTGCACGCCACAGGCGCCTCGCGCACCTGGTGCGACGCGATCACGGGATGCCAGAGTTGCTGTTCGATCATGGCGATGTCATTCAAACAGAAAAGCCGCCCGGAGGAGGCGGCTTTCGATTCCAGGGCACGGTGGGTCCGGCTCCGCCGGCCCACCGTGCCGCCCCCTTGAGGGGGTCGCGCGAAGCGCGGCGGGGGTGGATCAATTAGGCACTTTGCCTTCGACACCCTTCACATAGAACTTCACGCCACCCAGGAACGCGTCGTCGGCGATGGCGTCCTTGGCCAGCACTTCCTTGCCGTCCTGGCCCACGATCGGGCCCTTCCAGATCGAGTAGCTGCCGTCCTTGAGGCCGGCGCGCACGGCGTCGACCTTGGCCTTGATCTCGGCGGGCACGTCCTCGGCCACCGAAACCATGTCGATCGCACCTTCCTTGACGCCCCACCACACGCCACCGGTGGTCCAGGTGCCTTCCAGCGCGTCCTTGGTGGCCTTGATGTAGTACGGCGCCCAGTTGATCACTGCCGAGCCCAGGTGGGCCTTGGGGCCGTAGGCGGTCATGTCCGAATCCCAGCCGAAGGCGCGCTTGCCCAGCTTCTCGGCGGTCTGCAGCACGGCCGAGGAGTCGGTGTTCTGCATCAGCACGTCGGCGCCGCCGTTGATCAGCGAGGTCGCGGCCTCGGTTTCCTTCGGTGGGTCGAACCAGCCGTTGACCCAGACCACCTTGGTCTTGACCTTCGGGTTCACCGATTGCGCACCCAGCGTGAAGCTGTTGATGTTGCGGATGACTTCAGGAATTGGGATGGAGGCCACCACGCCGAGCGTGTTGGTCTTGGTCATGCCACCGGCGATGATGCCAGCCATGTACGCGCCTTCGTAGGTACGGCTGTCGTAGGTACGCATGTTCTCGGCTGTCTTGTAGCCGGTGGCGTGCTCGAACTTCACGTCCTTGAAATCGGGCGCGACCTTGAGCATGGGCTCCATGTAGCCGAAGGTGGTGCCGAAGATGAGCTTGTTGCCCTGGCTGGCCAGGTCGCGCAGCACGCGCTCGGCGTCGGCGCTCTCGGGCACGTTCTCCACGAAGCTGGTGACGACCTTGTCGCCGAATTCCGCCTCCACCGCCTTGCGACCGTTGTCGTGTGCAAAGGTCCAGCCACCGTCGCCCACCGGGCCGACATAGGCAAACGCGATCTTCAGCGGCTCGGCCTTGGGCGCCTCGGCTGCGGCGGGCGCGGGCGCCGGTGCGGCAGCAGGCGCGGCGACTTCTTCCTTCTTGCCGCAGCCGATCAGCACGGCGCCAGCCAGCGCGCTCAGCGCGGCGACTCTCATCAGGGAACGTTTGCTCAGGTCTGTCATGGAGAACCTCGAAGTTCAGGGGGTGAAGAAAACGGAAAAACTGTACCCAGATGGGTATTCAAGTGGAACGCAAATTATGAACCCGGATAGAACGGTTTCCCGATCGACGTAGGCATGTTGATGCGGATCCAGGTGGGGTTGCGCGAGATCAGCACCAGCACGACGATGGTGGCCACGTAGGGCATCATGGTCAGGAACTGGCTGGGCACGTTCACGCCAACGCCCTGCAGGTGGAACTGCAGCATGGTCACGCCACCGAACAGGTAAGCCCCAAGCAACACACGGGCCGGGCGCCAGGTGGCAAAAGTGGTGAGCGCCAGCGCGATCCAGCCCTTGCCGGCGATCATGCCCTCCACCCACAGCGGTGTGTATACGGTGGACACGTAGGCCCCGGCCAGGCCGCAGAGCGCACCACCGGCCATCACCGCCACCAGCCGGATGCGCCGCACCGGGTAGCCCAGCGCGTGCGACGACTCCGGGCTCTCGCCCACGCTGCGCAGCACCAGGCCGGCGCGCGTGCGATAAAGGAACCAGATCATGAAGATCACCAGCGCCACGCAGACATAGACCATGGGGTGGTGGCGGAACAGCGCCGGGCCAATCAGCGGGATGTCGCCCAGCAGGGGAATCGCGAACTGACCCTGCTCAGGCAGCTTCTCCTGCACGTAGCGGGTGCCGGCAAAGGCAGAGAAACCGGCGCCGAACAGGCTCAGCGCCAGGCCGGTGGCGTACTGGTTGGTGTTGAGCCAGATCACCAGGCCACCGAAGATGGCGGCAAGCAGCGCGCCAGCGGCCATGCCGGCGGCAAAGCCCAGGGTGGTGCTGCCGGTGTGCACCACGGTGGCGAAGCCGGCCAGCGCGGCGCAGAGCATCATGCCCTCGGCACCCAGGTTGACGATGCCGGCCTTCTCGTTGATGAGCAGGCCCAGCGAGGCGATGGCCAGCACCGTGCCCGCATTGAGCGAGGCGGCGATCAGCAGTGCGATGGATTCCATGTCATTTCCTCCAGACGAGGCGGTAGGCAATCAGCGTGTCGCAGGCCAGCAGCGCAAACAGCAGCAGCCCCTGGAACACACCCGTGATCGACTTGGGCAGGCCCAGGCGCGACTGCGCGAGCTCGCCGCCGATGTAGAACATGCTCATCAGGATGGCCGAGAACACGATGCCCACCGGGTGCAGCCGCCCGACGAAGGCGACGATGATGGCGGCGAAGCCGTAGCCCGCCGGCACATAGGGCGTGAGCTGGCCGATCGGGCCGGCCACCTCCAGCGCACCGGCCAGGCCCGCCGCCCCGCCCGAGGTCAGCAGCGCGACCCACAGCGCCTTGCGCGAAGAGAAGCCCGCGTAACGCGCTGCCGCCGGCGCCAGGCCGCCCACCAGCTGGGCGTAGCCCGCGTAGGTGCGGAACAGGAACACCCACACCGCCGCCACGCCGGCCAACGCCAGCAGCAGGCCGATGGTCACGCGCGAACCCTGCATCAGCCGCGGCATCTGCGTGGCCGCCTCGAAGGTCTTGGTCTGCGGGAAGTTGTAGCCCTGCGGGTCTTTCCAGGGGCCATAGACCAGGAAGTTCAATACCTGGATGGCCACGTACACCAGCATCAGGCTGACCAGGATTTCATTGGCATTGAAGCGGTCGCGCAGCAGCGCCGTGATGCCGGCCCAGACCATGCCGCCGAACACACCGGCGGCCAGCACCGCCAGCACGATCCAGCCCCCGGTGGTCTTGTCGGCCATGAGCGCGACACCGGCGGCGAACACCGCGCCGATGATGTACTGGCCTTCGGCACCGATGTTCCACACGTTGGAGCGGAAACACACCGCCAGGCCCAGCGCGATGATGAGCAGCGGCGTGGCCTTGACCATCAGCTCCGACAGCGCGTAGGTGTTCTTGATCGGTTCCCAGAAGAACACCTGCAGGCCGCGCACCGGGTCCTTGCCGAGCACGGCGAACAGGATGACGCCGATCACCACAGTGATGGCCAGCGCCAGCAACGGCGAGGCATAGCCCCAGCGCGCCGAGGGCTGGGGACGGACTTCAAGCCGCAGCATGGGCGCTCTCCTCGTTCTTGTTGTGGTGCGCGGTGTCCCAGAGCCCCGACATCCATTCGCCGATGCGTTCGATGGTGGCGTCCTTGCGGTCCAGGCTGGGCGAGAGCCGCCCCTTGGCGATCACGTGCAGGCGGTCGCTGATCTCGAACAGCTCGTCGAGCTCCTCGCTCACCACCAGCACCGCGCAGCCCGCGTCGCGCAGTTTCAGAATTTCGCCACGGATCTGCGCGGCCGCGCCCACGTCCACGCCCCAGGTGGGCTGGCTCACGATCAGCAGCTTCGGCTTCGCCTCGATCTCGCGGCCGACGATGAATTTCTGCAGGTTGCCACCCGAGAGCGACTTGGCCGCCGCGTCCGGCCCGTTGGCCTTGACCTTGTAGCGCGCAATGATGTCTTCCGCCTGGGCCTTGAGCACGCCGGTGTGGATCCAGCCGCCCGCGCCCAGCGCGTCGCCGCGCGAGAGCAGCAGGTTGTGCGCCAGCGAGAGCGTGGGCACCGCACCGCGCCCCAGGCGCTCCTCGGGCACGAAATGCAGGCCGAGCCAGCGCCGCCGGGCCGGGCCCTGGCGCGACGCGTCCTGCCCGCCCATGCGGATGCTGCCAGCCGGCGCGCGTGTGTCCTCGCCCGAGAGGCAGAACAGCAGCTCGCTCTGGCCATTGCCCGAAACACCCGCGATGCCCACCACCTCGCCCGCGCGCACGTGCAGCGCGATGCCGCTCAGGTGCGTGCCGAACGGGTCGTCGCTCTGCAGCGTGAGGCCGCTGACCTCCAGCACGGCCGCGCCGGCGTGCAGTTCGCGAACCTCCAGCGCCGGCGGTTCGGCGCCGATCATCAGACGCGAGAGCGAGGCGTTGCTTTCCTGGCGCGGGTCGCACACGCCCGTGACCTGGCCGCCACGCAGCACGGTGCAGGCGGTGCACAGCTCGCGGATCTCGTGCAGCTTGTGGCTGATGTAGAGGATGCTGCAGCCCTCCGAGGCCAGCTTCTTCAGCACGATGAAGAGCTTCTCGACCGCCTGGGGCGTGAGCACCGAGGTGGGTTCGTCCAGGATCAGCAGCTGCGGGTTGGTCAGCAGCGCGCGGATGATCTCCACCCGCTGCATCTCGCCCACCGAGAGCGTGTGCACCGGGCGCGAAGGGTCGATGTCCAGCCCGTATTCGGCCGCCTTGGCGGTGATGCTCGCGCTCACCTCGGGCAGCGTGAGCGACTTGTCCAGCCCCAGCCACACGTTCTCGGCCACGGTGAGGGTGTCGAACAGGCTGAAGTGCTGGAACACCATGCTGATGCCCAGCGCGCGCGCCTCCTGCGGGTTTCGGATGTGCACCGGCTTGCCGTTGAACATCACCGAGCCCTCGTCGGGCTTGACCGAGCCATAGATGATCTTCATCAGCGTGGACTTGCCCGCGCCGTTCTCGCCCAGCACGGCATGCACCTCGCCGGGTTGCACGGTGAGCGAGACGCCGCTGTTGGCCACCACGCCCGGATAGCGCTTGGTGATGCCGCTGAGCTGCAATCGTGTGGTTGTCATGGGTCTCCTTCTTTCTTCGTCTTTCGGGTTCGTGCGCTCAGTGCTCGGCGTCGGGGCGCTTGAGCGCCGCGGCCACGCTCTTGACCTGCTCGCGCAGCCAGCGCCCGGCCTTGGAGGCGTGGGTGCGCTCGTGCCAGAGCTGGTAGTACATCATTCGCGGGAACTCCACCGGGCAAGGCAGCACCTGCACCGGCAGCACGCCGGTGAAACGGTCGCAGTACTGGCGCCCGGTGGTCAGCACCAGCAGGGTGCCCGCCACCATGGCCGGAATCAGCCCGAAATGCGGGCAGCGCGCGGTGAGGTTGCGCGTCAGGCCCAGCGTGGCCAGGTGCTCGTCGATGAAGCCGCGCGCCCCGGGGTGGGTGGGCGTGGGCGCGATGTGCTCGGCACCCAGCCAGGCCTCCACGTCCCAGCCGCGCCGCACGGCCGGGTGCTGGCTGGACACCAGGCACACCACCTCGTCGCCGAACAGGCGGCCCAGGTGCAGGTCGTCCGGCGGCTGCGACCAGTTGCCGATCACCACGTCCACATCGCCCTGCGCCAGGTGGTTGCGGTAGTCGGAATCGCGCGAGAGCGGATGGATGTCGATGGTGCAGTTCGGCGCCTGGCTCTTGATCTGACTCACCAGCTGCGGCAGGAACAGCGGGTCCATGTAGTCGCTGGCGGCCAGGCTGAAGCTGTGGTGCGCGGTGGCGGGGTCGAAACTGCGCGCGTCGGAGAACAGCACCTCGGCGCTGCGCAGGATGTCGGCCGCCGGCTCGATCATGCGCAAACCCGCCACCGTGGGCACCATGCCCGAGCCCGAGCGCACCAGAAGGGGGTCTCCGGCGAGTTCGCGCAGGCGCTTGAGCGCCGCACTGACCGCTGGCTGGTACATGCCCAGGCGCAGCGCCGCGCGCGACACGCTGCGCTCGGTGAGCACGGTGTGGAGCACGCGGATCAGGTGCAGGTCAATCTTGTCGAACATGGAGACGTATTTCATACCCTTGTCGTATGCGGTTGAATGGTCTTTTGGGCATTCCGGACATATGGCTGAGCATATGTTGTGCCATGGGTGCAGCGCTATGCTGGCACGCATGACCACCGAAATATCCGCACAAACCCTGAGCTTCCTGCGGCGCGGCCGGCCCGTGACGCTGCACCACGTCGCGCCCGACCGCACCCTGCTGGAGGTACTGCGCGAGGACCTGCACTGCACCGGCACCAAGGAGGGCTGCGGCGAAGGCGACTGCGGCGCCTGCACCGTGGTGCTGGGCGAGGCGGTAAACGGACGGCTGGAATACAAGGCCATCAACAGCTGCATCCGGCTGGCGCACTCGGTCGACGGCATGGCAGTGTGGACCGCGGAAGACCTGGCATCCCCCGCTGGCGAACTGCACCCGGCGCAGGAGGCCATGATGCAGTGCCATGGCAGCCAGTGCGGCTTCTGCACGCCCGGTTTCGTCATGAGCCTGTTCGGCATGTACCAGAACAGCGGCGGCGGCAAAAGCATTGACCGCGCGCAGGCACAGGCCGAGCTCTCCGGCAACCTGTGCCGCTGCACCGGCTACCGCCCCATCCTGGATGCGGCGCAGCAGATGGGCGGCCTGCCCCTGCCCGCTGGCTGCGGCGTGAACGAGGCCGCCACCGTGGCCGCCCTGAAAAAACTCCGGCCCGCGCAGGCGGACCACTACCTGCGCCCCACCACCCTGGCCGCCCTGCTGCAGGCCCGCGCCGCGCACCCGACGGCCCAGGTGGTGGCCGGCTGCACCGACGTGGGCCTGTGGGTCACCAAGATGCACAAGCGCTTCCCGCGCGTGCTGGACGTGACCGCTGCCAGCGAACTGCGCCGCGTGGAAACCTACCCGCACCACATCGCCATCGGTGCGGCCGTCTCGCTGGCCGAGGCCTATGCCGCGCTGGTGCAGGACCGCCCGCAACTCAAGACCTTCGCCCAGCGCTTCGCCGGCCTGCCGGTGCGCAACTCGGGCACGCTGGGTGGCAACGTCGCCAACGGCTCACCCATCGGCGACAGCATGCCGCTGCTGATCGCGCTGGGGGCCAACGTGGTACTGATGCGCCGGGACGCGAAGCGTGGGCAACTCGCCCACCGGGAGATGCCGCTGGAGGATCTGTACACCGGCTACCGGCAGAACGTGATGAAGCCGGACGAGCTGCTGTGCTGGATCAAGGTGCCTCGGCCGCAGGATGGCGAATTCATGCGCGTCTACAAGATCAGCAAGCGCTTCGACGACGACATCTCCGCCGTCTGCCTGGCCATCCGCATGGTGGTGGAGGACGGTGTGGTGACCGCGGTGTCCATCGGCGCCGGCGGCGTGGCCGCCACGCCGGCGCGCGCGCGCCAGACCGAAGCCGCCCTGCTCGGCCAGCCCTGGACGGCCGAGACGGTGCGTGCCGCCACCGCCGCCCTGCGCGCCGAGTTCCAGCCCATTTCCGACATGCGCGCCAGCGCCGCCTACCGCCAGACCGTGCTGGGCAACCTGCTGCAGCGTTTCTGGCTGGAGAGCCAGGGCCTGCAGCACATCAACCTGGACACCCTCAACGCGGCGACGCTGGAGGCACTGGCATGAACGCGCCCGACAAGATCACGGCCCTGACCAGCCCGAGCCCGCGCGCCGCCGGCGTCTCGCGCTTCCACGAAAGCGCGCGCGCCCAGGTGGCCGGTGGTGCCACCTACATCGACGACATCCCCGAGGTGCGGGGCACGCTGCACGCCGCCCCGGTGTGCTCGCCCGTCGCGCACGGCAGGCTGCGCGGCGTGGACGCCACCGCCGCGCTGGCGCTGCCCGGTGTGCGTGGCCTCTTCGGCGCGGCCGACATCCCCGGCGACAAGACCCTGGCCGCCTTCGCGCACGACGAGCCCGTGTTCGCCAGCGAGACCGTGCAGTTCATCGGCCAGGTGGTGGCCGTGGTCGTGGCCGACGACGTGATGACCGCGCGCCGCGCCGCGCGCCTCGTCCAGCTCGACATCGAACCCCTGCCCGCCGTGCTCACGGTGCACGACGCGCACGCGCGGCAAAGCTACGTGCTGCCACCGGTGCACGTGAACCGCGGCGACGCGCAGGCCGCGCTGGCACGCGCACCGCACGTGCTGGAGGGTCGCTTCGAGATCGGTGGCCAGGAACACTTCTACCTCGAAGGCCAGGTCGCCTACGTGCTGCCACTGGAGCAGGACCAGTGGTGGGTGTACTCCAGCACCCAGCACCCGGGCGAGGTGCAGCACTGGGTGTCGCACGCGCTGGGCATTCACAACCACGCCGTCACGGTGGAGTGCCGGCGCATGGGCGGTGGCTTCGGCGGCAAGGAAACGCAGGCCGGCCACCTGGCCGTGTGGGCCGCCGTGGCCGCGCGCCAGCTGGGCTGCGCGGTCAAGCTGCGGCTGGACCGCGACGACGACTTCATGATCACCGGCAAGCGCCACCCCTTCGCCTACCACTACCGCGCCGGTTACGACGAGACCGGTCTGCTCTGCGGGCTGGAGCTGGAGATGCTGGCCAATTGCGGCTTTTCTGCCGACCTGTCGGGCCCGGTGGCCGACCGCGCGATCTTCCATGCCGACAACGCCTACTTCCTGGAAGACGTGGCGATCAGCTCCTACCGCTGCAAGACGAACACCCAGAGCCACACCGCGTTTCGCGGCTTTGGCGGCCCGCAGGGTGTGATCGTGATCGAGCGCATCCTGAGCGACATCGCGCGCCAGCTCGGCATGGACCCGCTGGACGTGCGCCTGCGCAATGTGTACAGCGATGAACCCACCTCGGGGGCCCTTCGACAAGCTCAGGGCGAACGGGGGGTAGCCGTTCGGGCTGAGCCTGTCGAAGCCCTTGCGCGACGCAACGTCACGCACTACCAGATGCAGGTGGAGGACAACATCCTCGAACCGCTCATGACCACGCTGGCGCAGACCAGCCGCTACCGCGAGCGCCGCGGCGAGATCGCGGCCTGGAACGCGCAGAGCCCGGTCATCCGCAAGGGCATCGCGCTCACGCCGGTGAAGTTCGGCATCAGCTTCACCGCCACGCTGTTCAACCAGGCCGGCGCGCTGGTGCACGTCTACACCGACGGCAGCGTGCAGGTGAACCACGGCGGCACAGAAATGGGCCAGGGCCTCAACACCAAGGTGGCCGCCATCGTGGCCGACGAACTCGGCGTGCCGTTCGAGCGCGTACTGTCCACCGCGTCCGACACCAGCAAGGTGCCCAACGCCAGCGCCACCGCCGCCAGCAGCGGCACCGACCTGAACGGCCGCGCCGCGCAGTTCGCCGCCCGCCATGTGCGCGACAACCTCGCCGCCTTCGTCGCCGGCCTGGACGGCTGCGGCGCGGGTGCGGTGCGCTTCGAAGGCGGCCAGGTGATCTCACCCAGGACCACCCGTGCATTCAATGACGTGGTGAGCGCCGCGTACGCCAACCGCATCCAGCTCTGGAGCGACGGCTTCTACCGCACGCCCAAGATCCATTACGACAAGACCACCCTCACCGGCCGGCCGTTCTACTACTTCGCCTACGGCGCGGCGGTTACCGAGGTCGCCATCGACACCCTCACCGGCGAAAACCGCGTGCTCAAGGTCGACATCCTTCACGACGTGGGCCACAGCATCAACCCGGCCATCGACATCGGCCAGATCGAAGGCGGCTTCGTGCAGGGCATGGGCTGGCTCACCACCGAGCAACTCGTCTGGAACGACAAAGGCTACCTGCAGACCCACGCCCCCAGCACCTACAAGATCCCCGCCACCGGCGACGTGCCCGAACACTTCAAGGTCGAGCTCTGGCCCGAGCCCAACCGCGAAGACAACGTGCACGGCAGCAAGGCCGTGGGCGAGCCCCCGTTCATGCTGGCGATCAGCGTGTTCGAGGCGCTGCGCGACGCGGTGGCCCAGGCGGGCGGCCAGCCCGAGGGGATGCATGCGCCGGCAACGGCGGAAGAGGTGCTGAAGGCCCTGGGTTGAGGCGGATCACGGGAATCGAACGACCCGATGGAGGCGTCCGAGGCCCGGCCGCACGGGTCAGGGGAGCGCCTTCAACCGCTCGATCAGCGCCACCGCCGCGGCCGGCGCGCGCTCCTTCGCGCCGCTGATGAAGAACATGAACACGTCGCGGGCACCCACCTTTGTGCCTGGCTTGTCCACGCGCGGTACGTCGGCGGGCTCGCCACCGGAGGCCCAGGTCCTGGCGGCCTCGGCCCAGCGGTCCAGCGCTTTCGGCGCATAACCGGTTTTCACCTTCGGGTCGGTGCGCATCATGCGCGCGTAGACGAAGTCGCCGGTCAGGTCGGCAAACGAGGGGTAGTCATCCGAATCGGTGAACACCGTGGCGCAGCGGTGCTTGCGCGCGAGCGCGAGGTAGGCCGGGTCCATGAAGCTGGGGTGCCGCACGTCCAGCGCATGGCGCAACGGCAGGCCATCCACCTGGTCGGGCAGCAATTCCAGGAAGGCCTCGAAGTCCGACGGGTCGAACAGCTTGGTCGGCGCGAACTGCCACACGATCGGTCCCAGTTTGGGTCCGAGCTCGCTCAGGCCGCTGCCGATGAAGCGCTCGATCGACCCGCCCGCCTCGGCCAGCACCCGGCGGTTGGTGGTGAAGCGGTTGGCCTTGAGCGAGAACACGAAGCCGTCCGGCGTCTCGTCGCGCCACTTCGCGAAGGTCGGCGGCTTGAAGGTGCTGTAGTAGGTGCCGTTGACTTCGATGGCCGTCAGTTGCGTGCTGGCGTAGGCCAGCTCCTTGCTGTGCGCGAGACCCCTGGGGTAGAAGTTGTTGCGCCAGGGTTCGTACGTCCACCCGCCGACACCCGACCTGATCGTGCCCGACACCGCTGCCTTCCTGGCCATTTGCGCTCTCCTTGAACAGGTTTACACCACCGACTCCGCCGGATTCTGCGCCCCACGCGCAGTCTGGTCGTTTGGGTGGCGGAATCATGTCTGCCTTCGTGGCGGGCGCGGTGTCGGGTGTGCCGATTGCCGTGCCCGGCTTCGTCCTGCGCCGTACAGGCTTGGGACCGGCTGAAGGGCGTGGTACCGTTTGAAGCCGTATTCAACATGATGAACCGACGTACATGCCCCTTGCCTCGCTGAAGGACCGCATTGAATCGCTGGTCTGGACACCTGCCCGCGACACCGGCTTGCTGCGGCTGGCGCGCACCGTCCTGATCCTGGGCCGGGACCTGGCCTTCGGGCAGCTCACGCTGCGTGCGATGGGCCTGGTCTATACCACGCTGCTGTCCATCGTGCCGCTGCTGGCGCTGAGCTTTTCGGTGCTCAAGGCATTTGGCGTCACGAACCAGATCCAGCCGATGTTGCTGAACCTGCTCGCGCCGCTGGGCGAGAAGGGCGGCGAGATCGCACTGCGCATCACCGGGTTCATCGAGAACATGAACGTCGGCGTGCTCGGCGCGGTCGGCCTTGCGCTGCTGCTGTACACCTCGATCTCGCTGATCCAGAAGATCGAGGAGTCGCTGAACTTCATCTGGCACGCGCCGCGCACGCGCCCGCTGGGCGAACGGTTCACGCGGTACCTGACGGTGCTGATGGTCGGCCCCATCCTGGTGTTTTCCGCGCTGGGCGCCACCGCGACGCTGATGAGCATCGAACTGGTGCAGGGGCTCATGGAGCTCGACGTGTTGAGCCAGCTGGCGCAGGCGCTCAGCCGGCTGGTGCCCTACCTGCTGATCACCGCGGCCTTCACCTTCATCTACCTGTTCATGCCCAACACGCGCGTGCGCCTGTGGCCGGCCCTGGTGGGTGGTGCCGTGGGCGGTATCGCGTGGCAGACGGCAGGCTGGGCCTTCGCGCTGTTCATCGCCACCTCGAACAACTACGCGGCCATCTATGCCAGCTTCGCGATCCTGATCCTGTTCATGATCTGGCTTTACCTGAGCTGGCTGGTGCTGCTGTTCGGTGCCAGCGTGGCGTTCTACGTGCAGCACCCGGAGTACCTGTACCTGCGCGGCGGCGAGCCGCGCCTGAGCAACCGCATGCGCGAGCTGCTGGCCCTGGCGATCATGGAACGGGTGGCCAGGCGCTTCATTCACGGTGAGGCCGCTCCGTCGCAGGAAGCACTCACCCAGCACCTGAAGGTGCCGGGGCATGTGCTGATGGTGGTGCTCGACGAGCTTGAGCGCAAGGCGCTGGTGGTCGCAACAGCCGATGAGCCGTGCGTGTACCTGCCGGCGCGCAGCCCGGCCCGCATCCTGCTGGCCGAAGTGCTGGACGCGGTGCGCGCCGCCGACGAAGACGGCTTCCTGTCACCCTCGGTGGTGCCGACGCCGGCCGCGGTGGACGGGCTGGTCACGCAGCTGCAGCAGGCGGCGGCCAGCTCGCTGGCCGGCATGAGCCTGCACGACCTCGTCCAGCAAGGCGACGGCGCGCAGGCGAGCCCTTCGTCAGCGACTCAGGCTTGAGCGCGCACACGGGCTCACGCCGCCTGGCTGCCCAGCCGCCGCACCTGCGCCACCCAGCGCTGCACTTCACCCGCCTTGGGCTCGCTCGCCGGCCCCAGGTGGGTCAGCCGCGCCGGCTTGAGGCCGACGAACTCCAGGATCTGCCGGCGCAGTTGCCAGATCAGTGCGTTCTTGTAGGCCAGCCGCATGAACCAGCCGGGCGTGTCGGACGTGACGACCACCCGCGCGGTGCGGCCGGTGAGCATGGGCCTGGGCAGCCCGATGAGGGTCTTGCTGCGGGTGTCGAAGGCGCGCCCGGGCAGCAGCGTCCGGTCGAACAGGCCCTTGAGCTTGGCGGGCAGGCCGCCCCACCACATGGGCGTGGACATCATGAAATGCTCGCTCCACGACAGGTCCTGCAGCAGCTGTTCCAGCGCGGGTTCCAGCGGCTTGGGGTCGTCGAAGTTGCCCCGGCCATAGTCGGTGTCGAAGTGCAGATCGTGCAGGTGGGTGAGGCGGACTTCGTGCCCGGCCTGGCGCGCGGCGTCGGCGTAGGCTTCGACCAGGGTTCGCGAGAGCGAACGTTCGGCCGGGTGGCCATTGAGGATGAAGATGCGCTTCATGGGGTTGCTCCTGTAAAATTGACCGGAGTCAAATTTATAGCGCTTATTTTGACCATGGTCAATTTATTTTGACTTCGGTCACTTTTCTTGTGCAGCACGCCCGATGAAAAAAGCCGTTCAGCAACGCACCCTTGACACCCGCGCCCGCCTCACGGCCGTGGCGCACGAACTCGTCACCCAGAAGGGCTTCGAGGCCCTGCGCATCGAAGAGGTGGTGCTGGGCGCGGGGGTGGCCAAGGGCACCTTCTTTGCCCATTTCAAGGACAAGGACGAGCTGATGGACCTGCTCATCGGCGAGCGCATCAGCGCCCTGCTCGACCAGATGGCCACGCGGCCCGCCCCGCGCGACGTGGACCAGCTGGTCAAGCGCCTGCTGCCGGTGGTGGACCTGATGGCGTCCGAGCGCTATGTGTTCGACGTGATCCTGCGCCGCTCGGGCGCGGCCGCCCTGGAAGAGATCGGCCCCATCGCCCTCACCTTCGGCCGGCTGGAAGAGATCGTGGGCCAGTGGCTGGAACAGGGCGCGTTCCGCAAGGATGTGCCGAACGACATCCTGGTCGAGGGGGTGGAAGCCTTCCTGGTGCAGACCCTGGCGCTGAACTTCTGCGCCCTGCACCGCGACAAGCGCATGAAGGACCGGCTGCTGCCCTACCTGCGCGCCTGGCTGGCGCCGGTGGGCCGCTGAGGCGCGGCGTTCGCGCCGCCAGCAGTGCTCAGGCGCCGCTGGCCTTCTTCAGCACGGCGTACAGCTCGTCCTTGATCTGCAGCTTCTCGCGCTTGAGCGCTTCAATCTCGAGCTGGGTGGCCACCTCGGTACCTTCCTCCATGTTCCAGATCTTCTGATCGAGTTCGTTGTGTTTGTCGAACAGGCGCGTGAAGTGGTGGTCCTTGTGCTTCAGGCGGGTGATGAGGTCTCGGTACTCTGGAAACATGGGAATGCCTTTCTCCGTGGGTGGCTGCGGGACTTGCGAAGGCGTGGGATGCTGTGCAGGCTCCAGCGTTCCATGGCGCCCCCAGGGACATGTTGCGCGCAGCCACCCCGCGCAAACAAGTGCTTTCCGATCAAATGGACCCATTTCGGGTCATTTTTTGATCCTGTCGGGAACTCATGACCGTGCAGACCGAGCCTGCCACGTCGACTGCCGGGCGGGCCGCTTCACCTGCTGTCTGCCGGGCAGAGAGACCCACGTCGAACGGTTTCCGGACCGAGCCACTGCATCGACGTCGCAGCAACTGGCATCAGGGCGCGAACAGGAAGACAATCGGGCCCGGAGGCGAGGGATCCACTTTTTCAAGGAGATCACCATGCAACACCACGCCATGCCACCCGACCTGGCCCTGGCCGACCATCCCAAGACCTATTCGGACCCGGAACTCAAGGAATACGCCGACGAACAGGCCGAGGACATCCTCGAATCGATCGTCCAGTACATGCCGCTGGCCCTGCCCCTCATGGCAGCCATCCTCATCTTCATGCTGGCCTTCATCGCCGTGTTCATGGCCTGACGGCGCCCCGCGCGTCCGTGGCACACTTGGCGCGCCCTTCGCGGGCGCATCCCTTCCCACGTGCCACCATGCAGTACTCCGTCTCCCACCACAAACTCAAACTCATCCTGGCCGCCCACGGCCTCAAGCCGGGCGACGCCGGCGGCATCGACACGCTGTTCGGCGGCAAGGACGGCTACTACTGGTTCGGCACCGTGCGCGACATGTGCCCGGAGGGCAAGACGCTCTCCTGGGACAACCAGTACGCGCTGGTCAACGCCATCCAGGCGCACGAGAACGCCACGGCCGAAGAAGACGAAATGAAACCGCAGGTGCCCAGCGCGGCGAACATTGCGGCGTTGTGCAAGCTGCTGGCGGATCCGATCTGAGGGTAAGCGTGCCCGCCGTTACAGGCGAATGCCGCCAGAGACTTCGGGCCCTTATCCAGCGAGCAGCTTGACGATGGTGTAACCCACCATGACCAGCACCGCGATGGAACCGATGCTCCAGAACGTGGCGCGGACTTCGTGAAGCTGCGCCGTCGCATACGCCAGGAAATGTGCCGCCCTTGCGGCGACGTATCCCCAGATGAGTATCTGCGCCAGAAGCAGCGGCGGAGCAGCCATCACGAAGAGGAGCCCGGCGACCAGGAAGGCAGGGATGCTCTCCAGGTCATTGAGATTCAATCGACGAGACCGCTCGACGTACTCGTTCGGCTCCAGCTGTGCAAGGCTCGGCGAAGGATTCATCGGGCTCTTCTTCGCATCTTCAGGATTGCGAAAGCCCGCGTTGACCTTCATCATGCGAACGACCGTCATCCACGGCTGAAGAAGCAGCTTCAGCAGCATGATGGAAGCGGCCAATGCATAGGTCCAGAAAACCGGATTCTCAAGGCTTAGCGCTGACGCCATACAGACATCTCCAGTGAGTTGGGAAGCGGCACTGTGCCGCCTGCCGGCCGATTGACGGGTTAGGCCACGCGTTCAAGCGCGGCAACAGGATAGATTTGTACTGAGCCTGGGTGAGACTCTGATTCGACGGCATAGCCTTCAGGGGTCAGTTTTGTGCAATACCAGCCGACAACGTGACCCTGCCAAGAGGCGCCTGACTTCTTGCGTACGCGATCTCCCAGGCTAAACGTGGCGCGAAATGGGAGCGCAAACTGGTCAGCTGCTGGAGGACTGATTTCCTTATCGCTTTGATCCATCTCCAACCTTTCTTGTGAATGCCTCAAGGGTATCTGGTGATCCACATCTACCACTTGTTTGGGCGAACGTGGGTTTTGTCTGCAGTGAGCTGCCAGGAACTGCGCCGCTAGGCGTTGGAACCAAAACTTTCTTGGCAGGCTAAGACGCTCAAAGCGCCAACTCTCCCCTGCGGGGCCAAACGCACTGTATCTCGCAGAACCTGCGGGATAAGCTGGACGGTGCGGGATATTCTGGTCACGTCTTCCCCCTGAAACGTTGAAACTTCAAGGGCTCAATCCAGCGGCCACGGCAACTCGCGCTGAAGCGCCGGCACTTCAACCGGGCGCGCCGGCGGTACCCCCTGGTCCAGCCCGCGCCACCAGGGCATCACCACGGCATCTGCATGGGCGGGCTCCACCGCTTCGCCCAGGCGCGGCATGAGCAGTGGCACACCTTGGGCGGGCGCCAGCCGCAGCAGGGTCTCCGCCGGTTCGTCCCATTCGTGCATCGCCAGGCTGAAGGTGCCCCAGTGCACCGGCAGCAAGGCGCCGCCGCCCAGCAGCGCGTGGGCCTTCAGCGCATTGGCGGGCCCCAGGTGGATGTCGCCCCAGGCGGGGTGGAACGCGCCGACTTCGAGCATGATGAGATCGAACGGGCCGAGGCGCTCGCGGATCGTGGCGTATTCGGTGGTCAGCCCGGTGTCGCCGCTGAAGAACACGCGGTGGCGGTCGGTGCCCATCACCATGGACGACCACAGCGTGGCGTTGCGGTCCTTGAAGCCGCGCCCTGAAAAATGCTGCGACGGCGCGGCGGTGATGGTGAGGCCTGTGCCGGGCACGCGATGGCTTTCCCACCAGTCCAGCTCGGTGATGCGCTCGGCCGCCACGCCCCAGGCCTGCAGGTGGGCGCCCACGCCGAGGGAAGTGACGAAGGGCACCGCGCTGTGCCGCGCCAGCGCGCGGATGGTGGGGTAGTCCAGGTGGTCGTAGTGGTCGTGCGAGATCACCACCACGTCCACCTCGGGCATCTGCCGCAGGCGCAGCGGCACGGGCTGGAAGCGCCGGGGCCCGAGCAGGCGGAACGGCGATGCGCGTGTGCCCCAGACCGGGTCGGTCAGCACGCGGTGGCCGTCGATCTCGATGAGCACGGTGGAATGCCCCAGCCAGGTGGCGCGCAGGCCGCTTTGCACGGGCCGGCTCCAGCGCTCGCGCGGGTCCAGCGCGGGCAGCGGGCCGTCCGGGGTGCGCCGCCCGCCGGAACTCAGGAATTCCTTGAGCGTGGGCCGGGGCACCGTGGGGTCGCGCAGGCCGGGCGTGATCGGGTGGATGTTGCGAAAACCCGTGCCGTTCCACAACGGGGACGCGCGCATGCGTTCGAGCCGTTCGCCCTGCGCGCGCTTGCCGAAGCTGTTCATGCGGCGGCGCGCCTCACTGCGTGCCGAAGATGCGGTCGCCCGCGTCGCCCAGGCCGGGCAGGATGTAGCCGTGGCTGTTGAGCTCGCGATCGATGGCGGCGGTGTAGATCGGCACGTCCGGGTGCGCCTTGTGCAGCGCGGCAATGCCCTCGGGGCAGGTGAGCAGGCAAACGAACTTGATCGACTTGGGCCGGCATTCCTTCAGGCGGTCCACCGCCGCGATGGCGGAGTTGCCGGTGGCCAGCATCGGGTCGACCACGATCACGTCGCGCTCGTGCATGTCCTTGGGCATCTTGAAGTAGTACTCCACCGCGGTGAGCGTCTTGGGGTCGCGGTACAGGCCGATGTGGCCCACGCGCGCGCCGGGCACCACGCTGAGCATGCCGTCCAGGATGCCGTTGCCCGCGCGCAGGATGGAGACGAACACCAGCTTCTTGCCGTCGATCACCTTGCAGGTGGTGGTCTCCAGCGGCGTCTCCACCTCGATGTCCTGCATCGGCATGTCGCGCGTGACCTCGTAGGTCATGAGCATGGCCATTTCATTGAGCAGGCGGCGGAAGCTGTTGGTGCTGGCGTCCTTGCGGCGCATGAGGGTGAGCTTGTGCTGCACCAGCGGGTGGTCGATCAGATGGACGTCGTTGGAGGTCATGGTGGGTGGGTGGTGGCGAAGAAGCGGGAGAGGTCAGAACACCGTGCCGTCGCTGGCGATGTGCAGCGGGGGCGCGCCGCCGCGCAGGCGCTGCGCGAGCAGGCGGCCGGCGGCCCAGGTGCCGCCTTCTAGCACGCAGGCCAGCGGCATGCGCTCGGGTGGCAGGCCCAGTTCGGCGCGCACCAGCGGCGCGAGTTCGTCGAGCAGGGCCACGGTGAGCGCGCGCCATTCGACGATGAAGACGTCGCCCGCCGTCCAGACGCGGGTGGCGTGGTCGGGCGGCAGCGGGCGCAGCACACCGGCGTCGATCAGCAGGCCACCGTTGCGGTACTCGGGCAGGCCGGTGAGCGCGTCCGGGCCGCGCACGGCCACGCCCGCCCACTCGAAGGGCTCCAGCAGCGAGTAGGTGAGCCACTGCGACAGCTTGTGGAACGGCATCCAGCCGTGCGTGAGGCCTTCGCCCGGCACGTCCAGGTGGCGCCAGCAGTCGCCCAGGGCTTCGCTGTCGATCGCGTTCTGCGCCGGCCAGATGTCCGAGAGCGTGGTCAGCAGCAGGTCCAGCAGCTCGTGCACCTCCACGGAGGGCACGGGCCCGCCGCCCAGCGGGTGCAGCAGCGCGTCGAACAGGCCGCCGGGCCGGCCCAGCGGGCCGTAGGTGCCGGGCTGGCGCGCGAGCACCGCGCCCAGGCGGCGCAACAGGTCGGCGCGCCCCTCCAGCCCCACCAGCGGGTTGGCCTCGCTCACCTGGAAGGCCTCGCCCAGCTGCGCCGTGGTCAGCGCGCTCAGGCCGGCCGCGTCCACCTGCAGGGGCTGCTGCGGGTCGCTGGAGAACAGGCCGCTGGTGAAGGCATGGAAGCTCGCCACGCCCAGGCCTTCGGAGCGCGAGAAGGTTTGCGCGCTGGCCGCTTCGGCGTAGCGCCAGTCGGCGCCCGCGCCGGCGTCGAGCAGCACGCTCACCAGCGCCAGGTCGATCTGCGCCCGAGCGCGCGCGGCCGCGTCCACCGGGCCCAGCAGCGCGTCCAGCTGGCCCGCGCGGTCCACCTGCCCGGCCTCGAAGTGGCGCCAGCGGCTGTGGTACGGGATGCGCAGGTCCGGGAAGCGCGCGCGCGTGAGTTCGGCCACCGTGCGCGCCGCGCCCGCCAGCGCGCCGTCGTTCACCGCGAAGTGCCGCGAGCGGCCCGCGCGGGCACGCGCCAGCAGGAAACGCGCGCGTTCGCGCACCGCCACGGTGCTGCGCAGCGCCTGCGCGGCACCGGCCGGTGTGGAGGTGTCGGGCGTGCCTGCGGGCACGGATTCGGCGAAGCGGGTCATCCGTTGAGCGCCCGCCCCTTGGCGAGCTTGAGTTCCTCGGCGTCGGGCACGGCGCCGGGCGTGAAGTAGCCCGCCGCCATCTTGGCGTCCATCTCCACGCGCGCGTCGGCGGGAATGAGTTCGTCCGGAATGTTGACGCGCACGCCCACCTCGATGCCCGAGCCGGTGATGGCGTCGTATTTCATGTTGCTCATGGAAACGAGGCGGTGGATCTTCGTCACGCCGAGCCAGTGCAGCACGTCGGGCATCAGCTCCTGGAAGCGCATGTCCTGCACGCCGGCCACGCACTCGGTGCGCGCGAAGTACTGGTCGGCCGTGTCACCGCCCACCTGGCGCTTGCGCGCGTTGTAGACCAGGAACTTGGTCACCTCGCCCAGCGCGCGGCCTTCCTTGCGCGAATAGGCCACCAGGCCCACGCCGCCGCGCTGCGCGCCCTGGATGCATTCCTCGATCGCGTGCGTCAGATAGGGCCGGCAGGTGCAGATGTCCGAGCCGAACACGTCCGAGCCGTTGCACTCGTCGTGCACGCGCGCGGTCAGCTCCACGTCGCGGTTGGCCAGGTCGCGCGGGTTGCCGAAGATGTAGACCGTCTGCCCGCCAATGGGCGGCAGGAACACCTCCAGGTCAGAGCGGGTGACCAGCTCGGGGTACATGCCGCCGGTTTCCTCGAACAGCACGCGGCGCAACTCGGCCTCTGTGCAGCCGAAGCGCCTGGCCACGCCGGGCAGGTACCACACGGGCTCGACCGCCACCTTGGTCACCACCGCCGCTCCACCCGGCGTGAGGAACTTGCCATCGGGCTGGAGCCGGCCCTTCTGCAGCGCCTCGATCACCTCGGGCAGGATCACGTGCGCCTTGGTCACGGCAATGGTGGGCCGGATGTCGTAGCCGGCTTCCAGTTCGTTCGAATACACGTCGGCGATCACCGCGCCCCAGGGGTCGAGGCTGACGATCTTCTCCGGGTCGGCCCACTGCGGATAGGGGCCAATGATGTCGGTGGGCGCGGTGTTGGTCAGGTCGGCGCGGTGCTCGCGCTTGAGCGCGCCCGCGGCCACGGCCAGCGCGCGGTACACGCTGTAGCTGCCGCTGTGCGTGCCGATCACGTTGCGGTTGCCGATGGTGAGCGTGGTGCCCACCACCGGCCCGCGCTCGCGCGCCGTGGCCGCGCCCCACTGGATGGGCAGGCCGCCGAAGCCGCCCGAATGCGAGGTCAGGCGGATGTGGCGCGGATGCGGCGATCGGGGCGACGCGGGGACCGCGTCGATGCCGGCTGCGGGAGTGGAAGAGTCGTCGGACATGAGACACCTTGTATTGCGCCATGCGGCGGGCATGGGGCTCACGATACGCGTGAGCAAGTTGGATGCCAAGCCCCGCGCGTGTCTGTGTCCGCATGCCGCTGGCTATACTGGCCGCTGCTCCGGGGTGCACGGGTCGAAAGACCCGCGCTGAGATGGCCGCAAGGCCAAACCCGCGAACTTGATCCGGTTAGTACCGGCGAAAGAAGAGCGCACGCCACCAGGGCATGCACACCTCCCGCACCACCCCGCCCAGGGGTGAGTCGCGCGGGGCGCGTGGTCTGGCGGGCGGTCTCCGGAGCTTGACGCAGCCCCCCAACCGGAGACCCCGCCATGAACGCCCCCGACAAGATCCCCTTCGCCGCCCAGTTCGCCCGCAGCCGCGAGCCCTTCCCCGCCTCCCGCAAGATCCATGTGCCCGGCCAGCAGTCCGGCGTGCGCGTGCCCATGCGCGAGATCGCACTCACCAACGGCGAGCGCGTCGTGGTGTACGACACCTCGGGCCCCTATTCCGAACCGTCG
Source organism: Hydrogenophaga sp. (assembly GCF_025699295.1). Classification (GTDB taxonomy): domain Bacteria; phylum Pseudomonadota; class Gammaproteobacteria; order Burkholderiales; family Burkholderiaceae_C; genus Hydrogenophaga. The sequence goes on from NZ_JAILWB010000016.1 coordinate 99,613, forward strand.
GCCAGTATCGACGTGACGCGCGGGCTGCCCGATGTGCGCGGCGCGTGGATCGCGGCGCGCCGCGACACCGAAACCTACGCCGGCCGCGCGCGGCAGGCACTGGACGACGGCGTGAAGAACGAAGCCCGCCAGAACGACACCACCATCGAGCGCATCGAAGCGCTGCGCGCACAGGCCGCCGGCCTGCAGCGCGCGCCACGCCGCGCCAGGTCAGGCGCCAACGTGACGCAGATGCACTACGCGCGCCGCGGCATCGTCACGCCCGAGATGGAGTACGTGGCCGTGCGCGAGAACGGCCAACGCGAGTGGATGGACGAGTACCTGGGCGACACCGCTCGCGAGGCGCGCCTGCGCGGCAACCCCATGGGCGCGCGCATCCCGGACGTGATCACACCCGAGTTCGTGCGCGACGAGGTGGCGCGCGGGCGCGCCATCATCCCGGCCAACATCAACCACCCCGAGGTCGAGCCCATGGCGATCGGGCGCAACTTCCTGGTGAAGATCAACGCCAACATCGGCAACTCGGCGGTCACCTCCAGCATCGAGGAGGAAGTGGACAAGCTGGTGTGGGCGATCCGCTGGGGCGCGGACAACGTGATGGACCTCTCCACCGGCCGCAACATCCACACGACGCGCGACTGGATCGTGCGCAACAGCCCGGTGCCCATCGGCACGGTGCCGATCTACCAAGCACTGGAAAAAGTGGGCGGCGCGGCCGAAGACCTCACCTGGGCGATCTACCGCGACACGCTGATCGAGCAGGCCGAACAAGGCGTGGACTACTTCACCATCCACGCCGGCGTGCGCCTGGCCTTCATCCACCTCACGGCCCACCGGCGCACCGGCATCGTCTCGCGCGGCGGCTCGATCATGGCCAAGTGGTGCATCACCCACCACCAGGAGAGCTTTCTGTACACGCACTTCGACGAGATCTGCGAAATCATGAAGGCCTATGACGTGAGCTTCTCGCTCGGCGACGGCCTGCGCCCCGGCAGCGCTGCCGACGCGAACGACGAAGCGCAGTTCGCCGAACTCAGGACGCTGGGCGAACTCACGCAGACCGCGTGGAAGCACGACGTGCAGACCATGATCGAAGGGCCGGGCCACGTGCCCATGCACCTGATCCAGGCCAACATGGACGAGCAGCTCAAGCACTGCCACGAGGCACCGTTCTACACGCTGGGGCCGCTCACCATCGACATCGCGCCGGGCTACGACCACATCGCCAGCGCCATCGGCGCGGCCATGATCGGCTGGATGGGCACGGCCATGCTGTGCTACGTGACGCCCAAGGAACACCTGGGCCTGCCCGACCGCGACGACGTGAAGCAGGGCCTGATCGCGTACAAGATCGCTGCGCACGCGGCCGACATCGCCAAGGGCCACCCGGGTGCCCGCGCGCGCGACGACGCCATGAGCAAGGCGCGCTTCGAATTCCGCTGGCACGACCAGTTCAACCTCGGCCTGGACCCGGACACCGCACGCGACTTCCACGACGAAACCCTGCCCAAGGACAGCAGCAAGGAGGCGCACTTCTGCAGCATGTGCGGGCCGAAGTTCTGCTCGATGAAGATCACGCAGGACGTGCGGGACTTCGCCGAAAAGCAGGGCTTGAGCGAGGCCGAAGCCCTCGCCCGTGGCATGGAGGAAAAATCGGCCGAGTTCAAGGCCGCGGGCGGAGAGTTCTATGTGCCCGTGGAGTCGCTCTTGAGGAAAACCTGAGCCTTCTACACTCGCCGCCATGAACGACGACGACCTGCCCCTGCTGCACCCCACGCCACCCGGCCTGTACCGCCACTACAAGGGTGGCTGGTATGAAGTGCTGGACACCGTGCGCTGCAGCGAAACCCTGCAGGGCATGACGCTGTACCGCGCGCTGTACGGCGGCTGGGGCCTGTGGGTGCGGCCGGCGGCGATGTTCGCCGAGGTAGGTGTGTTCGAGGGTTGCGAGCAGCCGCGCTTCACGCCACACGACCCGGCGCAGGTGCCACTGGCCGACCTGGCCACCGCGCAGGCGCTGATCGTGCACCTGCGCGGCCTGGCACAACGGCGCGGCATCGATCTGGATGCCGCCCTGCGCCCGCCGCCACCCGAACCCGAGACCTGTTGCGGGCGTGGCTGCAACGGCTGCGTGTGGGAGGGCTACTACACCGCGCTGCACCACTGGCGCGAGGATGCGCTGGAGCGGGTGTTGGCAGCTTCGCGTTGAGCGCTCAGAACAGTTCCTGCTGCGCGCGCAAAGCCTGCGGCTTGAACTGCGAAGTGTCCAGCGGCTCGCGTTCCTGGTTGTAGCCAAGCCGCCGGCAGGCCTTGTCGAAGCGCTGCCGGATCAGGTCGGCCCAGATGCCGGCGCCCTTCATGCGCTGCGCGAAGTCTGCGTCGTAGTCCTTGCCGCCGCGCATCTCCTGCACGCGCGCCATCACGCGTGCCGCGCGGTCCGGGTAGTGCAGGTCCAGCCACTGGCGGAACATCGGGCCGAGTTCCCAGGGCAGGCGCAACACGGTGTAGAAGGCGCGGCTCGCGCCGGCTTCCCATGCGGCTTCGAGCACCTGTTCCATGTCTTCGTTGATGAAGGGAATCTGCGGCGCCACGCTCACACCCACCGGGATGCCGGCCTCGGCCAGGGTGCGGATGGTGCGCAGGCGTCGGTGCGGCGCTGCGGCGCGCGGCTCCAGGATGCGCGCGAGCTTCGCGTCCAGCGTGGTGACGGTGACGTACACCGCCGCCAGGCCTTGCGCCGCCATCGGCGCGAGCAGGTCGATGTCGCGTTCCACGCCGCTTCCCTTGGTGACGATGGCCAGCGGGTGCCGCGCCTCGGCCAGCACCTGGAGCACGTCGCGCATGAGCCGCAGCTCGCGCTCGACGGGCTGGTAGGCATCGGTCACGGTGCCGATGGCCAGCAGGCCGGGCACATGGCGCGGGCTGGCGAGTTCGCGCATGAGCACCGCGGCGATGTTGCGCTTGGCGATCAGTTTCGTCTCGAAGTCCAGCCCCGGTGAGAGGTTGAGGTAGCTGTGCGTGGGTCGCGCGTAGCAGTACACACACCCGTGCTCGCAGCCCCGGTAAGGGTTGAGCCCGAGGTGGAAGCCGATGTCGGGCGAGTCGTTCTTCGTGATCGCGCTCCTGCAGTCTTCCCAGGTGACCTCGGTGGCCGGGGGCGGCGCCTCGCCCTGCGCGAGGGCCCTTTGATCAAGCGCGCCCCAGCCGTCGTCGAAAGCTTCGCGCGCGTCGCGCAGAAAGCGGTGCGGCTGCGCGTGGCTGATGCCCCGGCCCTTGATGGCCTGAATGGGAATGTGGACGTTCGGCATGGATCGATCACTGTACACAAAAACAGTGCTAGAGTGCAGCGCTTCAGGAGGCTCCATGGCTATTTCTTCAGCGGCGGCCAGCACCGTCGACCCCATCGTGTCCGTGCGTGGCGTGAGCAAGACCTACGCGGGCGGTTTCCAGGCGCTCAAAAGCGTCGATCTCGACATACGCCGCGGCGAGATCTTCGCCCTGCTCGGCCCCAATGGCGCGGGCAAGACCACCCTCATCAGCATCGTCTGCGGCATCTCCAACGCCACCGAAGGCGTGGTGACCGCCGACGGCTTTGATACGGTGCGCGACTACCGCGCCGCGCGCGCGGCCATTGGCCTGGTGCCGCAGGAACTGCACACCGACGCCTTCGAGTCCGTGTGGGCCACGGTCAGCTTCAGCCGCGGCCTGTTCGGCAAGGCGCCCGACCCGGCCTACATCGAAAAGGTGCTGCGCGACCTCTCGCTCTGGGACAAGAAGGACAACAAGATCATGACGCTCTCGGGCGGCATGAAGCGGCGCGTGCTGATCGCCAAGGCCTTGTCGCACGAACCGAAGATCCTGTTCCTGGACGAACCCAGCGCGGGCGTGGATGTGGAGCTGCGGCACGACATGTGGCGCATGGTGCGCGAGCTGCGCGAGAACGGCACCACCATCATCCTCACCACCCACTACATCGAGGAGGCCGAGGACATGGCCGACCGCATCGGCGTCATCAACCACGGCGAACTGATCCTGGTGGAAGACAAGAACGTGCTGATGCGCAAGCTCGGCAAGAAGCAGCTCGCACTCAGCCTGCAGCAACCCATGGAGCGCGTGCCCGAGGCGCTCGCGCGCTGGCCGCTGGAACTCTCGGGCGGTGGCCACACCCTCACCTACACCTTCGACTCGCAGGAGGACGACAGCGGCATTCCCGACCTGCTGCGCGAACTCGCCGAACACAACATCGCCTTCAAGGACCTGCAGTCCAGCGAAAGCTCGCTCGAGGACATCTTCGTCAGCCTCGTGCGCAAACCCCAGGAGGCACGCGCATGAGCCGGCTCAACATCCATGGCATCAGGGCCATCTACCGCTTCGAGATGGCGCGCACCTTCCGCACCATCACCCAGAGCATCGTCGCACCGGTGCTCACCACCTCCCTGTATTTCATCGTCTTCGGCACCGCGATCGGCTCGCGCATGGGCAACATCGACGGCGTGACCTACGGCGCCTTCATCATCCCCGGCCTGGTCATGCTCTCGCTGCTGAGCGAAAGCATCTCCAACGCCTCGTTCGGCATCTACATGCCCAAGTGGTCGGGCACGATCTACGAACTGCTGTCGGCGCCGGTGTCCTGGATCGAGGTGCTGCTGGGCTATGTCGGCGCGGCGGCCACCAAGTCGGTCATGCTCGGCCTGCTCATCCTGCTGACCGCTCGCTTCTTCGTGCCGTACCACATCGAACACCCGGTCTGGATGGTGGGCTTCCTGCTGCTCACCGCAGTCACCTTCAGCCTGTTCGGTTTCATCATCGGCTTGTGGGCCGACAACTTCCAGAAACTGCAGGTGATCCCGCTGCTGGTGGTCACGCCCCTGACCTTTCTGGGCGGCGCGTTCTACTCCATCAACATGCTGCCGCCGCTGTGGCAGACGGTCTCGCTCGTCAACCCGGTGGTCTACCTCATCAGCGGCTTCCGCTGGGCCTTCTACGGCGTGGCCGATGTGCACATTGCCGTTAGCACCGGCATGACGCTGGTGTTCATGGCGGCTTGCCTGGGCTTCATCTGGTGGGTGTTCAAGACCGGGTACAAGCTGCGGCGCTGAACCACGGAAAGGACGCGCCATGCAACCCCGCATCACCGTCATCACCCTCGGCGTGGACGACCTCGAGCGCGCCATCGCCTTCTACCGCGATGGCCTGGGCTGGCCCACGCAGGGCATCATCGGCGCCGAATTCGAGAACGGCGCGGTCGCCTTCTTCAACCCGGGGCTGGCCGCACTGGGCTGAGCGCGCGCAGGGCCGTGGCTTCTCATGGCCGATTTTGCATCAACAGGGCATGCAGGCCCTGAGCGGCCGACGACAGCGAGCGGTCCGAGCGGCGCACCATGAACACCTGCCGCCTGAGCCCCGCGGAGCGCACCTTGCGCGCCAGCAGGCCGGGCAGGCGGAAGTGGAACAGGGTCAGTGAGGGCACGATGGTGATACCCAGGCCCGCCTGCACCATGCACGCCACCGTGCTGAGCTGCTCCAGCTCGAGCACCGTGCGCATGCGATTGGGATAGATCGCCGCCTCGACATACTGCCGCACGCTGCTCGACCGCGCCAGCTGGACAACGGGAAAGGCATGCAGTTCGCCCAGGCGAACAGGGCCATTGGCAGCGGCCAGCGCATGCCCCTCGGGGAACACGACGTGAAAGTCATCCGAACAGAAGCGTTCGGCACGAAGCTCGGCCGCCTCGGTACGGGAAGAGGCGAGCGCGAAGTCGGCCCGGCCCGAGCGCACCCGCTCCAGGCATTCGTCGGACAGCACGTCGGCCACGTCGAGTTCGATGCCCGGGTAGTCCCGATGAAAGCGCGCGAGCAAGGGCGGCAGCCAGCCCGCGGCCAGCGACGGCAGCACGGCCAGGGCCACGCGGCCCCGCCGGCGTGCCACGTGATCGCGCACGCCATCGATGGCCACGTCCGTGTCCTTGATCAGGCGAAGGGCGGCATCCAGAAACGCTTCGCCCTCCGCGGTGAGCTCCACATGCCGGGTGGTGCGCTCGAACAGGCGCCCGCCCAGGTTGTCCTCCAGAGAACGGATCAGCGCGGAGAAAGCGGGTTGCGACAGGTGGCACAGCGCGGCGGCGCGTGTGAAGTTCCGGTGTTCTGCCAGGGCGACGAAGGCGCGCAGTTCGCGGGTGGACAGATTGATCTGCATTGCGGATCAATATATATGATATTTGAGTTTCACAGATGATTGAGCGGCGCCTACAGTGCGCGGCATGGCAAGTACAACAGTGATTCATGTGGGTTCGGCCGCCGGCTTCTCCGGCGACCGAACCGACGCCGCGAGTGCGGTTGTCGATGCCCTGATCCGCATCGGCGGGCCGGCCTGCCTCATCTTCGAAACCCTGGCCGAACGCACGCTGGCGCTGGCCCAGCTGGCACGCCTGCAGGACCCGGAGGGTGGCTACGAACCGCTGCTGGACGATCTGATCCGGCCGATCCTCGAGCGCTGCCTGGCGCACCGCATTCCGATCGTGAGCAACTTCGGCGCCGCCAACCCGCGAGGCGCGGGCCTGCGCATCCAGGCGATCGCACGGGAACTCGGTCTGCGCGCGCCACGGGTCGCTGTCGTGCATGGCGACGACGTGGCGCAGCGGTTGGCGGGCACGCTGATGACACCCGCACTGCGGTCGCAGCTCGCCGGCCGCGCCATCATCAGCGCCAACGCCTACATCGGCGCGCAGGCGATCGCCGATGCGCTGCGGGCCGGCGCGGACGTGGTGGTGACGGGCCGGGTGGCCGACCCTTCCCTCGTGCTCGGGCCGGCGCTGGCGCACCACGGCTGGCCGATGGACGACTGGGACCGCATCGCCGGCGCCACCATGGCCGGGCATCTGCTGGAATGCGGCGCACAAGTCACCGGTGGCTACTACGCCGACCCCGGTGTGAAGGACGTGCCCGACCTCGCACGCGTGGGCTACCCGATCGCTGCCATCGAACACGACGGCAGCTGCACGGTCTTCAAGCCCGATGACACCGGTGGCGTGGTCGACGAGCACACGGTCAAGGAACAGCTGCTCTACGAAGTGCACGACCCCGCCGCCTACCTCACACCGGACGTGGTGGCCGACATCACCCAGGCCCGCGTCGGGCAGGTCGGCCCGGGCCGCGTTCGCCTCTCCGGGGTGCGTGGCCATGGCAGGCCGGACGCGTTGAAGGTGAACGTGTGCTTTGAAACCGGCTGGCTGGCCGAGGGCGAGATCTCCTACGCCGGCGCACGCGCGGAACACCGCGCGCGCCTGGCCGCCGACATCCTGACCCAGCGCCTGCATGGCATCGGCCCGCTGCGCATCGACCTCATCGGCGTGGCCAGCGTGCTGGCCGACGACCGAGGCCGCTGGCTGCACAACACCCCGGCCGGATCGGCCACCGATGTGCGCCTGCGCGTGGCCACGCGCCATGCCGACAAGGGAATGGCCACACGCCTGATGCGCGAGGTGAATGCGCTCTACACCTGCGGACCGGCCGGTGGAGGCGGTGTTCGAACGGCCCTGCGCCCCACGCTGGGCACCATTTCCTGCCCGCTGGACCGCGAGCACGCGCCCACGGGGTTTGACCTGCTGGAGGACACGGCACCATGAGCACCGCCCTCACCGTCCCCCTCTGGCGCGCCGCGCACGGCCGCACCGGCGACAAGGGCGACCGCTCCAACATCAGCGTGATCGCCTGGAGCGATGCGCTCTACCCCCTCATCGAAGCGCAGATCACGCCCGAGCGCGTGGCCGCGCACTTCCGTCACCGCGCCCCCACCCAGGTGGTGCGCCACCTCTTGCCCAACCTGCATGCGATGAACTTCGTGCTGGACGACGTGCTCGACGGCGGCGTGAACGACGCGCTGAACCTGGACAGCCACGGCAAGGCGCTGTCATTCCATTTGCTGGAACTCGAGCTCGAGATTCCCGCCCACCTGGTTTCCCATCTGCGCGGTCCCTCGGACTGAGGCAGTTTCCGTTTCCCATCCCCATCCAACAAGGAGACAGACATGACACACAGATTCACCCGCCGCCACGCCGCGGTCGCCATCGCCTCGGCACTCGCCTTGCCGGGCGCCATGGCCCAGGCCACGTCGTCAACCCAGCCCATCACCTTCGTGGTGCCGTTCGCCGCCGGCAGCGCCACCGACATTCTGGCGCGCGCGCTGGGCCAGTCGGTCAGCGAGCAGACCGGGCAGGCCGTGGTGGTGGACAACAAGGCCGGCGCCAGCGGCATGATCGCCGCGCAGGCGGTGGCCAAGGCGGCCAACGACGGCCACACGGTGATGATCACCACCAACACCACGCACGCGGCCAATCAGCACCTCTACAAGAAGCTGCCGTACGACGCGGTGAAGGACTTCACGCCCATCACCGGCATCGGCAAGGGCGGTCAGATCATGGTCGTGCGGGCCGACGCGCCGTACAAGAGCGTGGCCGACGTGCTGGCCGCCGCGAAACAGTCGCCCGGCAAGCTGTCGTTCGGCAGCGGCAGTTCGTCCAGCCGCGTCGCTGGCGAGCTGTTCCAGCAGATGGCCGACGTCAGGATCCTGCATGTGCCCTACCGCAGCAACCCGATGGCCATCACCGACCTGCTGGGCGGCCAGATCACCATGATGTTCACCGACGCCTCCACCGGCATGCCGCAGATCACCACCGGCAAGGTGCGCGCGCTGGGTGTGACCTCGGCCCGGCGCATGGCCGCGCTGCCCGACGTGCCCACGATCAGCGAAGCCGGGGTCAAAGGCTACGAGATGGGCTACTGGTTCGCGGCCTACACGCCGGCCGGCACGCCGGCTCCCGTGGTGGCCCGGCTCAACGGCCTGCTGCACAAGGCCATCGACAGCCAGCCGGTGCGACAGTTCTTCGCCAGCAGCGGTGGCGAGGTGTTCCCGACATCCTCCGCCGACCTGGCGAAATTCCAGGCCAGCGAGACCGAAATGTGGGGCCGGGTGATCAAGGCCGCAGGCATCGAGGCCGAATGACGGTGCAGGCCGACATGGCCTGACGGCGGCGGGCGTCGCGCCCTCGCCCGCCACCCTTCGGGTACGCTTGCCGCATGCCCGACCTTGACCGACTGCGCCTTCTCTGGGGGCGTCTGCACCAGACCCTGTGGTGGCGACCCGCGCTGTGGAGCGTGGGAGCCGTGGCGGTGGCCGTCGCGTCGGCCATTGCCGACCAGTGGGTGCCCGTGGACTGGCTGCCCCGGGTGAACGCCGACGTGGTGGACGATCTGCTGCGCATCATGGCGTCGAGCATGCTGGTGGTAAGCACCTTCGCCCTGTCGGTGCTGGCCAGCGCCTACGCCTCGGCCGCGAACGCCGGCACGCCGCGCGCCACCCGCCTCGTGGTGGCCGAGCCGCGTTCGCAGAAGGCGGTGGCGGTGTTCCTGGCGGCTTTCATCTTCTCGATGGTGGGCGTGATCGCCATGGGTGTGGGGCAGTACGGTCCGGCCGGCCGGCTCGTGCTGTTCGCCAGCGCGCTTGGCGTGCTGGCCTGGGTGATCGTCTCCTTCATGAGCTACATCGACGTGCTCTCGCGCATCGGGCAGGTGGCGCACACCATCGCCACGGTGGAACGCGCGGCCTGGCAGGCGCTGGAGCAGCATGCCCGGCAACCGCTGTCCGGCGCGCTGGCGGCCGAAGGCCCGCCGCAGGGTGCGTGGCCCGTGCATGCCACGCGCACCGGCCACGTGCAGTTCGTCGACGTCCAGGCCCTGCAGACCCTGGCAGAGGCACACGAGGCCCGCGTGCACGTGTCCGCCCGCCCGGGCGATCTTGTCCACCCGGCTGCGGCACTGGCGTGGCTGAGCGCATCCCCGGACGCGCCCGGACCACCCGGCGAGCCGCTGGCCAGCGCGGTGCGCGACGCCTTCGTCGTCGGGCCGGAACGCACCATCGAGCAGGACGCCGGCTACGGCCTGATCGTGCTGGCCGAGATCGCGCAGCGCGCGCTCTCGCCCGCGGTCAACGACCCCGGCACCGCCATCGCGGTCCTGGGCAGCCAGACCCGGCTGCTCGTGCGCACCCTGGCCACGCCGCCCGATCCGGATGCCGACCGGTTCCACCGCGTCAGCGCCGTGGCCGCGCCTCTCGAAGCCTTGGTGGTGCTGGCCTACGAACCGATTGCGCGCAACGGCCTGGACCACGACGAAGTCATCCACCAGTTGCTCCGGCATCTGGAAGCGCTCATGCTCAACGCGCCTCCCGGGGTGATCGACCAGGCGCGGGCGCTGGTGCGCAACACCCTGGCCCGGGCCGAACGCGCTGGCGCCGATGCGGTCGACCTGCAGGGCTGGCGGAAACTGGCGCGCGAGCTGGACCAGCAGGTGCCGATGGAAACACCGGATCGCACTGCGACAGGATGCCCATGACGCCTTTTGCCCACGCAGGCGTCGAGGCCCGGTTCGCCAACTACCCGCACCCGGCACGCCGCCAACTCATGGCACTGAGGGAACTGATTTTCCGCACCGCCGCGGACACCGAGGGGGTGGGCGAGATCGAGGAGACACTCAAATGGGGCGAACCGGCCTATGTCTCCCGGAGCAAGGCCGGCAGCACCGTTCGCCTGGACTGGAAGCCGAACGACCCCGGGCACTGCGCGATGTACTTCAACTGCCAGACCACGCTGGTGGACACGTTCAGGACCCTGTTTCCGCAGGAATTCCGTTTCGAAGGCAACCGGGCCCTGCTGCTCCCGGTCCAGGGCAGGATGCCGCAAGACGCGCTGGCGCTGTGCATTGCCGCCTCGCTCACCTACCACCTGCAGAAGCGGCGCGCGCGCGCCGCACCGCAGGCAGCAGCAAAGAAAAAGGCCTCAGCACCGAAGCGCTGAAGCCTTTTCACCTTTGCGGGACCTGGCGCGAAACCGGGTCCGCCGAGCCGGGCGTGGCTCAGTAGTTGCCGCGGCCGCCGCCGTAGCCGCCACCGCCGGAGCGGTCGCCACCACCGTAGCCGCCGGTGCGGGGAGGACGGGCCTCCATCGGACGGGCTTCGTTCACGGTGACGCTGCGGCCACCCAGGGACTGGCCGTTCATGCCGGAAATGGCGGCTTGCGCCTCGGCATCGCTGCCCATTTCGACAAAGCCGAAGCCCTTGGAACGACCGGTGTCGCGTTCCATCATCACCTTGGCGCTGGTGACGGAACCGAATTCGGAGAACGACTGTTGCAGATCTTCGTCGCGGACGGTGTACGGCAGGTTGCCGACATAAAGTTTGTTGCCCATGGGGGACTCCTCAAAAATGCAGAAACAAAGCGATGGGGTCCCGAAAGCACAACCAACCCGAAAGTGACGCCGTAGCGCGCGAAACTGACCATTCACCTGACTTGAACGCACGTCTTCTGACGCGCGAGGGTGGAGTATGCGCCACATTCGGTGGCTTCGTGCCCTTTGCGCTCACTTTTTCTGTCGCCCGGGTTTTCCCTTGCCGGCCGGTGGCCTGAGCAGCCCGCCCGCCTCATCCAGCCACAACAGCGTGTCCGCATGGGCCATGAAGCGGCGCAGATAGTCGGGCGAGAGCTCGCGCAGCAGGCCCAGGGAGCGCAGCACGAGCATGTGCGAATTGAGCGGGCCGGCGTTCTCGGGGCCTCGTTGCACCGCTTCGGTCACATCCTCCTCGGCACGGACACGGGCCCAGGTTTCACGGAAACCCTGCGCGCTCCTGAGTTCCCGCGTGGCGCCGGATGGCGTGCCGGTGGCCTGGGTGATGTGCAGATGGAGCCGGGCCAGGGGCGAAGGGTTCGGGATACCGGTGCCGGAGTGGGCCAGCCCTTCGACCCGCTCCGGACCAACGGTCGCGTGCGCAGCGCGCTGCAGCTTGCCTTGCAGCACCCGCTGCACCGCCGCAGGCGCGCCCTGCATGCGCCGGGTCAGGGCAGCGACGTAATGGGCGTGAACGGCCTGGGCGTCAGTCACGGCCGGACACCTTCGACGGCCGGGCCTGCGTGGCCCGGGGCACGGGCGCCATTTCCACGCGGCGATTGAGCGCCCTGCCCTGTTCTTCCACGTTGCTGGCCACGGGCTGTTCGGCGCCGAAGGCGGCGCTGAACACGCGCTCACGCGGCATGCCTTCCTGGATCAGGGCGCGCGTCACCGTCAGCGCGCGCTGCGCCGAAAGTTCCAGGTTGTCGGCAAAGCGCCGGTTGCCGGACTGCACCGGGCGGTCGTCGGTGAAACCGCTGACCATCAGCAGCTCGTCGCGCTCGCCCAGATAGACCTGCAGCGGCGGCACCAGGCTGCGCAGGATCTGCCGGCCTTCGGGGCGCAGTTCGTCCGAGTTGAGCGCGAACAGCACACTGCCGCTGATGCCGATGCGCCCGTTGGCCAGCGTGACGCGCCCGTTCTGCAGCGGAATGGCCAGTGCCTTCTCCAGCGCCATGCGGCGTTGCTCCTCCTGCTGGCGTTTCTGCACCTCGGCCTGCAGGCTGGCCACCAGGTCCATCTGCAGCACGAGCACGCCGATGAGGATGAGCACGAAGGCGCCCACGAGGCCCGACATGAGGTCGCCGAACACGGCCCACACGGGCGAGGTGGGGTCAGAGCCATCGTCGTCGCCCTGTCCGGCCAGGTCGAGGTGGCGGTCGTCCAGGCCGATCATCACGCGGCCTTTCTCTCGGCGGCCGGCGCGGTGCGCAGCCGGCGCAGGTCTTCCACGATGCCCTGTTGTGCACTGATGCTCAGGTCGATCACCTCGCGCGCCTGCGCCACGTAGTAGGCCAGCTGTTCGTCGCTGCGCGCGATGGACTGGCTGACGGCGCCCTCGATGCGCTGCAGGCTGTCGATGAGCTTCTCGTTCGTGCTGCTGAACAGCTGCACGCCATGGCCGAAGGCCTCGCCCAGGCTGGCGAGTTCGATCGCGCTGCCATGCACCTGCGCGGCCACGTCCTCGGCGCGCAGGGCCTGCGCGCCCACGGTCTCGGCGAACTGGCGGCCCACCTGGTCGAGCACGGCGCCGGCCGAGGTGACCAGCGTTTCGATGGCGGCGCGCTGTTCGCCCGTGGCCTGCTGCACGGACTGCAGCAGGGCGTCGATGTGGTGCATGAGCGTGGCACGTTCCTGCAACGCGGCGTTGTCGCGTTCGGTGAGCTGGCTCATGTCGCTGCGCAGTTGCGCGATCACTTCGGCCGCCGCCCGGGGCGCCTCGGCAGCGGTGTCCAGCAGGTGCTGCACGGCGGCCTGGCCGCGTGCGGCTTCCTCGCTGCGCAGGCTGGCCAGTTCGTCGCGCCATTGCGCGGCGGTGCGCTCCAGTGCCTGCAGCGCGGCCTGCTGCTGTGCCAGGGACTGCGCTCCGGCCTGCCGCCATTCGCCCTGCAACGTGGCGGCCAGGCTCTGCAGCGACTGGGTCCAGGCGGTCTGCTGCTGCTGCTCGGCGCTGCGCTGTTCGGTGTGCGAGCGGGTCAGGGTGTCCTGCACGCCGTCGACGAGCGCGGCGCAGCGCTGCTCGAAGGCGCCGGCAAAGGCGTCGAACCGTTCGGTCACGCCGGCCATCCGGGCTTGCACGGTCTCGCTGGTGCGCTCCTGCAGGCGGCTGGCTTCCTCCGCCACGGCGGCCATGGCCTGCGTCACCACCGGCTGCAGGCTCTCGCCCGCCGCGCGGGCGCTGGCAGCAAGGCTGTCTTTCAGCGAGCGTTCCACCGAGGCGGCCAGGCCGCTGTAGGCCTCGCTGGCCTCGCGGTGGAACCGGGCCTGCCGCTCCAGCATCTGCTCGTCAAGCTGCTGGCCGCGGCGCTCGATCTGTTCCATCAGCGCCTGCAGCTGGTGGGCCACGGCCGGCAGGGCGCCGGCCTGCTGCTGCAGTGCGGTGAAGGTGGCCTGGCGCTGGTGCGCGAGCGAGAACGGGTGGAACACGGTGGCGGTCAAGGCGTCGAGCTGGCGCACCACGGCCGTGCGCTCGCGCCGGCTGAGGGCGGCCATGAGGCCGAGCATGGCCGAGGTGGCCACGCCCACCACCGAGGTGCCGAAGGCCAGGCCCAGCCCCTTGATCGGCGTGGCCAGCGCGGCACGGATCGCCTGCAGGTCGGCCGAACCTTCGAGCGTGAACAGCACGCCCTTGAAGGTGACGACCATGCCCAGGAACGTGCCCAGCATGCCCAGCATCACCAGCAAGCCGATGAGGTAGGGCGTGAGCGCCAGGCCCGGCAAGGCGCCGCGGCCTTCCTCGATGCGCTGGCGCAGCGCGTGGCGCAGCGCGGGCGGCACGCTGCGCGCGAGCCAGTCGCCCAGGCTGTCCAGCGGCTGCGGCACACGGGCCAGCGCCTCGGCCAGCGACGCGGTGGTCTGGCGAAAGCGCCGGACCTCCTGCGCGCCCAGCAGGTAGACGCCGCCGATGAGCACCGTCATGGCCAGGGCGGTGCCGCTGGTGCCGACGAAACCCACACCCACCCAGCCGATGGCAAGCAGGCCCAGGACGAAGGCGAGGATCAGGAACAGGCGGTGGGCGGTGGGACTGTCGTTCATGGAAGGCATTCAGTTCATGGCGGGTGCGGCGTCCAGCGCCTCGACCAGGCCCAGCAGGGGCTGCAGCCGCAGGTCCAGCTCGGCCAGCAGGGTCTGCTGGATTTCGTGTTCAAAAAGGGGCGGCCAGTCATCGGGGTGCGACTGGCGCAGTTGTTCGAAGCGCGCCTTGAGCCAGGCCGGCACACCGGCCAGCAGCTTCTGCTCGCGCCCGCCGAGCATCTGGTCCAGCGTGGCGTCGAGCGTGGCGAGCTGCGCCAGCCGGGGGGATGCCTGGGTCAGGGTGCGGCGCAGGTGATCGCGCAGCGCGTCGATGGCCATTTCCATGCGGCGCTGCTGGTCCAGGCAGCGCTGGTGGTGAGGAGCGAACTCCGCGTCGTCCGCGGTGATGGCGAGCGCGGGTGGCGCGGCGATGGCGCGACTCAGCGTGTCGCGCACCCGTTCCAGCGCGGCCCGTGCCTCGCCCGCACCGGCGCTGGACGTGCGCCGCGCCACTTTCACGCCCGGCAGCGACTGGAGCGCCGCATGCAGCGCGATGGCATCGGCCACGTTGAGCCACTGGCCCAGGCGCTCGGCGATGTCCTGCCGGGGGGCTTGCGCCGGGGCCGGCAGCCAGGCCGCCAGCTGGCGCACCAGCGCGGTTTGGTTGAAGTTGCTGCGCAAGAAAACGTTCCTGAGCGCCCTTGCGGGCGCTGTTCGACATCCAGTGTGTGGGTCCGCCCGGTCAGCACCTGCCCGGGCAGGTGGGTGTCACAGCACCAGCACCGCCCGGAAGTCGTTCACGTTCGTGTGCGTCGGCCCGGTGATGACCAGGTCGCCTATCGGCTCGAAGAAGCCGTAGGCATCGTTGCGGGCCAGGTGGTCGGTGACCTTCAGTCCCTTTGCGCCGGCCCGGGCCAGTGTGTCGGGCGTGACCAGCGCACCCGCATTGTCCTCCACCCCGTCGATGCCGTCCGTGTCGGCCGCGAGGGCCCAGACGCCACCCTGCCCGCCCAGCGCCTGCGCCAGGCCGAGGCAGAACTCGCCCGCGCGCCCGCCACGGCCCCGGGGCTGGCCCTCGGCGCGGGGTCGCACGGTGACGGTGGTCTCGCCGCCGCTGAGGATGACGCAGGGTTTCGGAAAGCTGCTGCGGCCCAGCGCGGTCGATCGCGCCAGGGCGGCGTGCACCTTGCCGACCTCGCGCGACTCGCCCTCGATCTCGTCGCTCAGCACCACCACATTCAGGCCCAGCGCGCGCGCGGCCTCGGCGGCCGCCTCCAGGCTTTGCTGCGGCGTGGCGATGAGCTCCACCGCATGGCCCTGCAGGCGCGGGTCGCCGGGCTTGGGGGTTTCGAGCGTGCCGCTCTCCAGCTGTTTTCGCACGGCGGCGGGCACGTCAATGTGGTAGCGGCGCAGGATGTCCAGCGCCTCGGCGCAGGTGGAGGCATCGGCCACGGTGGGGCCGCTGGCGATCACGCTCACGTCGTCGCCCGGCACGTCGCTGATGGTCAGCGTGACCACGCGCGCGGGCGCGCAGGCCGCGGCGAGACGCCCGCCCTTGATGGCGGAGAGGTGCTTGCGCACGGTGTTCATTTCACCGATGTGCGCGCCGCTCTCCAGCAGCTGGCGGTTGATGCGCTGCTTGTCTTCCAGCGTGAGGCCTTCGCAGGGCAAGGTGAGCAGGGCCGAGCCGCCGCCGGAGATGAGGCACAGCACCAGGTCGTCGGCCGTGAGCCCTTGCGTGAGCTGCAGGATGCGCTGTGCCGCTTCCAGCCCGGCCGCGTCGGGCACCGGGTGCGAGGCTTCCACCACCTCGATGCGCTGCGCCAGGCCTTCGGGCCGGGGCGGCGTGTGGTGGTAGCGCGTGACGACCAGACCCGAGAGCGGCGCGTCGGCCGGCCACAGCGCCTCCACCGCCTGCGCCATGGCGCCACCGGCCTTGCCGGCGCCGAGCACCAGGGTGCGGCCCTTCGGTGGCTTCGGCAGGCTGGCGGCGGTGTTGTGCAGGGGCAGTGCACGCTGCACCGCCACGTCGTAGAGGTGGCGCAGCAGGGCGCGGGGGTCTTGCAGGCTGGGGGCGGGGGTCGGCTGGAGCATGGGGGGAGAGTTTAGTGCCGGGGGCAGCCCTCTCCCCTGCCCTCTCCCAGGGGGAGAGGGAGTGAAGACACGTCAGGCCTGCGGATCCGGGGCGATGGGGTGATTCGCCATCATTTCCAGGCTGCGGCAGAGCGCGGAATGGTCCAGCCCGGCCATGCCGTGCGCGGCGCAGCTCTGCATCAGCTGGGCCGCACTGGCGGTGTGCGGCAGGCTCACGCCCAGTTCCTTCGCTCCCTGCAGCGCCAGGTTCAGGTCCTTCTGGTGCAGCTCGATGCGGAAACCCGGGTTGAAGCTGCGCCGGACCATGCGCTCGCCATGCACTTCGAGGATGCGGCTGGCGGCAAAGCCGCCCATGAGCGCCTGCCGCACCCTGGCCGGGTCGGCGCCGGCCTTGCTGGCGAACAGCAGGGCCTCGGCCACGGCCTCGATGTTGAGCGCGACGATGATCTGGTTGGCCACCTTGGTGGTCTGGCCGTCGCCATTGCCTCCGACGAGCGTGATGTTCTTTCCCATGGCGTCGAACAGCGGCCGGGCGCGGTCGAACGCGGCGGGCGCCCCGCCCACCATGATGGTCAGGCTGGCGGCCTTGGCGCCCACCTCGCCGCCGCTGACGGGCGCGTCGAGGTAGTCGCAGCCGAGTGCGTTGATCTTCTGCGCGAAGGCCTTGGTGGCCGTGGGGCTGATCGAGCTCATGTCGATCACCAGCTTGCCTTTGCCGAGCCCCTTGGCCACGCCGGTCTCGCCGAACAGCACGTCCTCCACATGCGGCGTGTCCGGCACCATGCAGATGACGATGTCGGCGCGCCGCGCGACTTCGGTGGCGTTGGTGCAGACCGTGGCGCCCTGCTCGGCAAAGGCCGCCGGGATCTTGCCGCGGCTGGCCACGAAGAGCCGGTGGCCGGCCTTGAGCAGGTTCAGCGCCATGGGCGCGCCCATGATGCCCAGGCCGATGAAGCCAACCTGGAGTCCGTTCTTGTCCGTCATGCGGGCACTCCTTCGCGTGTCTGCAGCTTCTGGCCGTGCGCGGCCACCCAGGCCAGCCCCCGGTCGGTGCCGCCGGGGCCGCCGTCGCGCGGCTTGTATTCGCAGCCGATGTGGCCGCGGTAGCCGGCCTCGTCGATGGCATCGAACACGTGGCGGTAGTGGATCTCGCCCGTGCCCGGCTCGTGACGGCCGGGCGTGTCGGCCAGCTGCATGTGGGCGATGCGCGGCAACAGGGCCTGGATGGTGTTGATCAACTCGCCCTCCATGCGCTGCGCGTGGTAGATGTCGTACTGCAGGAACAGGTTGTCCGAGCCGACCTCGTCCATCAGCGCGATGGCCTGGCGCGGGCGGTTGACGAAGAAGCCCGGCATGTCGAAGTGGTTGATGGGTTCGAGCAGCAGGCGCACACCCTGCTGCTTCGCGGCGTCGGCGGCGAAGCGCAGGTTGCTCACCAGCGTGGCGCGCGCCTGCGCCTCGCTCACGCCCGCGGGCGGAATGCCGGCCATGCAATGCAGGTGGGGCGTGCCCAGCGCGGTCGCATAGGCCAGCCCTGTCGCCACGGCGGCGCGGAACGCGTCCTCGCGCCCGGGCAGCGAAGCCATGCCGCGCTCACCGCCCGCCCAGTCGCCGGGCGGCATGTTGTGCAGCACCAGCTGCAGCTGGTGTTCCCGCAGGCGCTGCGCGATCTCGGCGGGCTGGAAGTCGTAGGGAAACAGGAACTCGACCGACTGGAAGCCGGCGCGCGCGGCGGCGCCGAAGCGGTCAAGGAAGGGCAGCTCGTTCCAGAGCATGGAGAGATTGGCGGCGAATTGCGGCATGTGATGTGTCCTCGTCTTGTTCTTGATGAATCAGTCCAGCAGACCAACCGTTTCGAGACCCTGCGGCGCGCGGCAGTCGATCGCCTCGAATTCGTTGATCTTGTCGATCTCGGTGCCCATGGCGATGTTGGTGACGCGTTCCAGTATGCATTCCACCACCACCGGCACGCGGTGCCGGGCGGCCAGTTGCTGCGCCTCGCGCAGGGCGCCCTGCAGCTTCGCCGGATCGGTCACGCGCAGGGCCTTGCAGCCCAGGCCCTCGACCACGGCGACGTGGTCCACGCCGTAGCCGCGCAGGCCCTCCGTGTCCGCCGCCATGTTCTGGTTGTCGAACGCGAGCTGCACGCAGTAGTCCATGTCGAAGCCGCGCTGGCTCTGGCGGATGAGCCCGAGGTAGGCGTTGTTCACCAGCACGTGCACGTAGGGCAGGTTGAACTGCGCGCCCACCGCGAGTTCCTCGATCAGGAACTGGAAGTCGTAGTCGCCCGAGAGCGCGACGACGTTCTTCGTCGGATCGGACGCGACCACGCCCAGCGCGGCCGGCAGCGTCCAGCCCAGCGGGCCGGCCTGGCCGCAGTTGATCCACTGGCGCGGGCCGTAGACGTGCAGGAACTGCGCGCCCGCGATCTGCGACAGGCCGATGGTGCTCACATAGATCGTGTCGCGGCCGAAGACGGCGTTCATCTCCTCGTAGACGCGGTGCGGCTTCATCGGGATCTGCTCGAAGTGCGTCTGGCGCAGCATGCTGCGCTTGCGCTCGGCGCAGCGGCCGGCCCAGCTGGCGTAGCTCGGCCAGTGGCCCGCAGCCTTGCGCTCGCGTGCCACCTGCACGAACAGTTCGAGCGCGGCCTTGGCGTCGGAGACGATGCCGAAGTCCGGTTCGAACACACGGCCGATCTGCGTCGGCTCGATGTCCACGTGCACGAACTTCCGGCCCCTGGTGTAGGTCTCGACCGAGCCGGTGTGGCGGTTGGCCCAGCGGTTGCCGATGCCGAGCACGAAGTCGCTCGCGAGCAGGGTCGCGTTGCCGTAGCGGTGGCTGGTCTGCAGGCCGACCATGCCGGCCATCAGCGGGTGGTCGTCGGGGATGGTGCCCCAGCCCATGAGCGTGGGAATCACCGGCACGCCGCTGAGTTCGGCGAACTCCACCAGCAGGTCGGCCGCGTCGGCGTTGATGATGCCGCCGCCGGCCACGATCAGCGGCTTGGTGGACGCGGCCAGCATGTCCAGCGCCTTCTCCACCTGCTTGCGGCTCGCAGCCGGCCTGTAGACCGGCAGCGGCTCGTAGGTGTCGGGGTCGAACTCGATCTCGGCCATCTGCACGTCGAACGGCAGGTCGATCAGCACCGGGCCGGGGCGGCCCGATCGCATGAGGTGGAAGGCCTGCTGGAACACGCGCGGCACCAGCGCGGGCTCGCGCACTGTCACCGCCCACTTGGTGACCGGCTTGGCGATGCTCTCGATGTCCACCGCCTGGAAGTCTTCCTTGTAGAGGCGCGCGCGCGGCGCCTGGCCGGTGACGCAGAGGATGGGGATGGAATCGGCCTGCGCCGAGTACAGGCCGGTGATCATGTCGGTACCCGCCGGGCCGCTGGTGCCGATGCACAGGCCGATGTTGCCGGCGCGCGCGCGGGTGTAGCCCTCGGCCATGTGCGAGGCCGCTTCCACGTGGCGCGCCAGGATGTGGCCGATGCTGCCGCGCTGGCGCATGGCCGCGTAGAACGGGTTGATGGCGGCGCCGGGCACGCCGAAGGC
>NZ_JAILWB010000017.1 GCF_025699295.1 Hydrogenophaga sp.
ATCGCGCGCGGCGCGCAGGGCCTGCGCGATCTCGGCGTAGACGGTGGCAAAGCCTTCCAGGTAACCCTCGGGGTGGCCCGAGGGCAGGCGCGTCACGCGGGCGGCATCGGCGTTGGCCGCGCCGGTGCCGCGCGAGACGATCTGCGTGGGTTGCCCGAAGGGTGACCAGTGCAGCTGGTTGGGGTGTTCCTGGCGCCATTCGAGGCCACCCTTGTCGCCATAGAGGCGCAGGCGCAGGCCGTTCTCGTTGCCGGGCGCGACCTGGCTGGCCCACAGCATGCCGCGCGCGCCACCGGCAAAGCGCAGCATCACCTGCACGTTGTCGTCCAGCGCGCGGCCGGGCACGAAGGCGCTGAGTTCGGCGCAGAGCGACTGCGTCTGCAGGCCGCTCACGAACGCGGCCAGCTGGTAGGCGTGCGTGCCGATGTCGCCAATGCAGCCGCCCGCGCCGGCGCGCGCCGGGTCGGTGCGCCAGGCAGCCTGCTTCTGGCCGCTGGACTCCAGTGCCTCGGTCAGCCAGTCCTGGGCGTACTCCACCTGCACCACGCGCAGCGTGCCCAGCGCGCCGTCGCGCACCAGCTTGCGCGCGTGCCGCACCATGGGGTAGCCGCTGTAGTTGTAGGTCACGGCCAGCAGGCGTCCTTTCGAACGGGCGAGTTCGCGCAGGCGCTGCGCCTCGGCCAGCGTGGTGGTCACCGGCTTGTCGCAGATGACGTGGATGCCGGCTTCCAGGAAGGCCTCGGCGGCGGGTGCGTGCTGGTCGTTGGGCGTGACGATGGCCACGGCCTCGATGCCGTCGGCGCCGCGCGCGGCTTCTTCGCGCGCCATGGTGCGGAAATCCGGGTAGGCGCGCGCCAGGCCCAGCGCCTGCGCCGAGCGCAGGGCCTTCTCGGGCGTGGACGAGAGCGCCCCGGCGAGCAGTTCGTAGTGGTCGTCCAGCCGCGCGGCGATGCGGTGCACCGCGCCGATGAAAGCCCCTTCACCGCCGCCGACCATGCCCAGCCGGATGCGGCGGCCTGCGCCTTCGGAAGCGGAGCCGGCTTCGATCGTCATTTCGCGGCCTCCTGCAGCCCGAGCATGCGGCGCAGTTGCGCGGGGTCGGTGTCGCCACCGGCGAAGTCGTCGAAGGCTTTTTCCGTCACGCGGATGATGTGGCGGCGGATGAACTCAGCGCCTTCGGCCGCGCCGGCTTCCGGGTGCTTGAGGCAGCACTCCCATTCCAGCACGGCCCAGCTGTCGTAGTTGTACTGCGCCATCTTGGAGAAGATGGCACCAAAGTCCACCTGCCCGTCGCCGAGCGAGCGGAAGCGCCCCGCGCGCTGCACCCAGGGCTGGTAGCCGGAATACACACCCTGGCGACCGGTGGGGCGGAATTCCGCGTCCTTGATGTGCAGGGCCTTGATGCGCTCGTGGTAGATGTCGATGAACTCGAGGTAGTCCAGTTGCTGCAGCAGGAAGTGCGAGGGGTCGTAGTTGATGCAGCAGCGGGGGTGGTTGTTCACGCGTTCCAGGAACATCTCGAAGGTGGTGCCGTCGAACAGGTCTTCGCCCGGGTGCAGTTCAAAGCACACGTTGCAGTCGGCGTCCTCGAAGGCGTTGAAGATCGGCGTCCAGCGCTTGGCGAGTTCGTCGAAGGCGGCCTCGATCAGACCGGCCGGGCGTTGCGGCCAGGGATAGAGAAACGGCCAGGCCAGCGCGCCGGGGAAACTCACGTTGCTCTTCAAGCCCAGGCGCTGCGAGGCCCTGGCCGAGAGCTTCATCTGCTCCACCGCCCAGGCCTGGCGCGCTGTCGGGTTCCTGCGCACGGCCTCGGGGGCGAAGCCGTCGAAGGCTTCGTCGTAGGCCGGGTGCACGGCCACCAGTTGTCCTTGCAGGTGCGTGCCCAGTTCGGTGATGGCCACGCCGTTCTCGCGCGCCACGCCGGCGATCTCGTCGCAGTAGGTCTGTGATGCGGCGGCCTTGTCCATGTCGAAGATGCGCTTGTCCCAGGACGGGATCTGCACCCCCTTGAAGCCCAGGCCGCCGGCCCATTTCGTGATCGACGCCCAGGAATCGAACGGCGCGCTGTCGCTGGCGAACTGCGCGAGGTAGATGCCGGGGCCCTTGATGTTGGTGGCCATGTCGTTGTCTCCTTTGTCGGGGTTCAGAAGTAGCTGTTGGCCAGGTGCTCCAGCCGTTCCTGCTGGGCAGAACGTGGCTGGGGTTCGATGGCGTCGGCCTCGACCTCGCGCGCCAGCGCTTCCAGCGAACGTTCGCCCTGCAGGATGGCGCGTCCGCGCTCTGTGTCCCAGCCCTGGTAACGCGCCTGGACGTGGCGCTGCAGCGCGCCGTCCTGCAGCATCTTCTCGGCCACCAGCAGGGCGCGCGCGCACAGGTCCATGGCGGTGGCGTGGGCCCACACCAGGTCGTCAGGGTCGATCGACTGGCGGCGCAGCTTGGCGTCGAAGTTCAGGCCGCCCTGGCCGATGCCGCCGGCCTTGAGCACCTCGTACATCGTCATCGCCACCTGCGGCAGGTTGTTGGGGAACTGGTCGGTGTCCCAGCCCAGCATCTCGTCGCCGCGGTTCATGTCCAGCGAGCCCAGGATGCCGAGCGCGCCGGCCAGCGCGATCTCGTGTTCGAACGTGTGGCCCGCCAGCAGCGCGTGGTTCTGCTCCAGATTCACCTTCACTTCGTTTTCCAGCCCGTGCGCCTTCAGGAAGCCGTAGACGGTGCCCACGTCGTAGTCGTACTGGTGCTTGGTCGGCTCGGCCGGCTTGGGCTCGATCAGGATCTGGCCGGTGAAGCCGATCCTGTGCTTGTGCTCGACGACCAGGTTCAGGAAGCGGCCCAGCTGCGCCAGCTCGCGTTTCAGGTCGGTGTTGAGCAGGGTCTCGTAGCCTTCGCGCCCGCCCCAGAGCACGTAGTTGTGGCCCTTGAGGCGGTGCGTCATCTCCAGCACGTTCTTCACCTGCGCGGCGGCGTAGGCGAACACGTCGGGGTCCGGGTTGGTGGCGGCGCCGGCCATGTAGCGCCGGTTGCTGAACAGGTTGGCCGTGCCCCAGAGCAGCCGCACGCCGGTCTCGTCCATCTTGCGTTCGAACACGGCTTCGATGCGGCGCAGGTGCTCGTTCGATTCGCGCAGCGTGGCGCCTTCGGGGGCCACGTCGCGGTCGTGGAAGGTGAAGAAGGGGGAGTCGATCAGGCGGAACAGGTCGAAGGCCGCGTCGGCCTTGCGCAGTGCCTGGGCCATGGGGTCGCCCGCGCCATGCCAGGGCCGCTGGAAGCTGGGTTCACCGAAGGGGTCGGTGCCGCCCCAGCCGAAGCTGTGCCAGTAGCAGGTGGCAAAGCGCAACTGGTCTTCCATGCGCTTGCCCAGCACCAGGCGGTTCTTGTCGTAGTAGCGGTAGGCCAGGGGTTCGTCGGGCGTGGGCTGGAAGCCTTCGCCACGGAAGGCGACGGGCTGGCGCAACGAGAAATAGGCGGTGTGTGGCGCGGTGGCCACCGGCGCGGCATCGAGTGTCTGCATCATGGGGCGGGGCTGTGGGATGAAGGTGGGTGGATCACGCGGCCAGGGCGGGCGTGGGTGAGGGAAAGGCGGGCGGCGCGCTCACCTGGCGCGCCAGGCGGTAGAGCATCTGCCAGCGGGGATAGGCCTCGTCGTACAGCGCCATGCGGCAGCGATCGGGCTCGAAGCTGCGCACACGCCGGGGCTTGGCAAAGTCGCTGCCACCACCGGCGGCGGCGCGGGCGAGCCGCGCGGCACCGAGCGCACAGCCGTGTTCGCCGCCCTCGACCTGGTGCAGCGGGATTCCCAGCACGTCGGCCAGGATCTGACTCCAGCGCGCCGAACGTGCGCCGCCCCCGAGCAGGTCGGCCTCGCGCAGCTGCGTGCCGGCGCTGGCAAGCGCATCGCGCGCGTCGCGCAAGGCGTAGGCCACGCCTTCGAGCACGGCCTGGGTCATGCCGGGCCGCTCGGTGTCGGCCGAGAGGTGCAGGAAGCCGCCGCGCACGGCGCTGTCGTTGTGCGGTGTGCGGTCGCCCGAGAGGTAGGGCACGAACCAGCAGGGCGCGGGGCCGCCGTGGCCGAAGCCTTCCAGTTCGTCGAGCAGCGCAGCTTCGCCCGCGCCGGCCACACGCGCCCACCAGCTCAGCGAGGCCGCGGCCGAGAGCTGCACGCCCATCTGGTGCCACAAGCCGGGCAGGGCGTGGCAGAAGGCGTGCACGCCCAGGTCGGCGGCGGGTGCGAAGCCGGCGGTGGTGGCCCACAGCACGCCCGAGGTGCCGAGCGAGACGAAGGCGTCACCCGGCTCGACCGCGCCCACGCCCACGGCGCCGGCCGCGTTGTCGCCCGCGCCACCGGCCACGACCGGCGCCTGCGCGAAGCCCCAGCGTCGGACCCACTCGGCGCGCAGCGTGCCCGCGGCTTCGCTGCCTTCGACCAGGCGCGGCATCTGGGCTTCGGACAGGCCGCAAGCCGCCAGCAGCGAGGGCGACCAGCGGCGTTGCGCCACATCGAGCCACAGGGTGCCGGACGCGTCGGACATCTCCTCGATGAACTCGCCCGTGAGCTTCCAGCGCAGCCAGGCCTTGGGCAGCAGCACGGTGGCGATGCGCGCGAACACCTCGGGTTCGTGCTCGCGCACCCACAGCAGTTTGGGCGCGGTGAACCCGGCCATGGCGGGGTTGCCCGCGATCTGGCGCAGCCGCAGGTCCGGTGCCTCCAGCGGCTCGCACTGCGCGCCGCTGCGCCCGTCGTTCCACAGGATGCAGGGGCGCAGAACGGCGTGGCTTGCGTCGAGCAGGGTGGCGCCGTGCATCTGGCCCGACAGCCCGATGCCGCGCACGGCGGCCATGGCGCGCGGGTGCGCGGCGGCCAGTTCGTCCAGGCAGCGCTCGGTGGCCTGCCACCAGTCGTGCGGGTGCTGTTCCGACCAGCCCGGCGCGGGCCGCTGCACCGACAGCGGTGCCGTGGCCGTGGCGATGGTGGCGTCGCCGTCCAGCAGCAATGCCTTCACGCCGGAGGTGCCGAGATCGAGGCCGAGCGTGATCACGGCAGGTTGTCCTTGAGGTAGATGTCGATGCGGATGCGCTCCTGGTCCGCGATCACCGGCTCCTGCGACCACTGCGCCAGCGCCACGCGCAGGGCGGAGCGGATCTCGTGGCCAGCGTCCTGGTTGATGACGGCGTCCATCGTGCCGTTGAGCAGCTCGGCACGCGAAACGGCGGTGAGTTCATGACCGACGAAGACCGTGTCCTGATCGCGCCCGGCCGCGCGCAGCGCCTGGCAGATGCCCGCGTTGCCCGCGCCCACGCTGTAGATCGCCGCGAGGTCGGCGTGCGCCGCCAGCAACTGGGTGGCCAGCACCTCGTTGCGCGCGGCGTCGTCCTGGCCCTCGACCGGGGGCAGCACGCTCAGGTGCGGGTGTTCCTGCGCCATGACCTGGTTGAACCCGAAGTAGCGTTCGGCATGGTCGCGCAGCGAGAGGCTGCCGAGCACGACGGCCACCTTGGCGGGGCGGGGGCCGGCGAAACGGCCGATGAGCGTGGCGGCGGTGCGGCCCGCGGCCGTGTTGTCGATGCCGACGTAGTGCTGGCGCGTGGAGGAGGGCACGTCCGAGACCAGTGTGATCACCACGGTGCCGGCCTGCGTGAGCTGGTCGATGGCCGAGCGCACGACCGGGTGGTCCAGCGCCATCACCACCACCGCATCGCGACGGCCTTCCTGCGCGAGCAGGGCCTTGGCCAGCTCACCCGGGTTGAAGACGTTGACCGAGAGCACCTCGGATTCGATGCGCTGGTCGCGCATCCATTCGGTGTTGGCTTCTATCTGTTCGCCCAGCAGGTCCACGAAGCGGTTGACACCCGCGGGCAGCAGGAAAACCACCTGACGCAGGCGGGAGCGGGCGAGCCGCGCGGCCGACGGATCGGGCCGGTAGCCCAGCCGGCGCACGGCGGCGTCCACCCTGGCCACCGTGGCCGCGCGCACGCCGGGGCGCTTGTTCACCACCCGGTCAGCCGTGGCCAGGCTGACCTGGGCGTCCTGCGCCACGTCTTCCAGCGTGGCGCGCGACTTGGTGGGTGGTTTGGCGTCCATGTGGCAATTTTGAGGTGCGCACCTCAGAAATGTCATTAGGGGTTTCTACGGAATGTTGAAGCCGGTTTGAGGTTCGCTCCTCTTTGTCATCAGGCATGGGGGGTGGCATGAAGCCTGCTCCACAATCGCCACCAGGCCGCCAACCGGTGGCCGTTCGCAAAGGAGATCCCATGGACCCGTTCATGCAGGCCGCCATCGACGAAGCCCGGCTCGGGCGCGCCGAGGGTGGCATCCCCATCGGCTCGGTGATCGTGCACCGGGGTCGCATCATCGGGCGCGGCCACAACCGGCGCGTTCAGCAGGGCAGCGCCATCCTGCACGGCGAGATGGACGCGCTGGAGAACGCTGGGCGCCAGCCGGCGCAGGTGTACCGGGAGTCGGTGATCTACACCACGCTCTCGCCCTGCCCGATGTGCAGCGGCGCGATCGCGCTCTATGGCATTCCGAAGGTGGTCGTGGGCGAGAACCAGACCTTCATGGGCGAAGAAGCGTGGCTGCGCGGCCGGGGCGTGGCGGTGGAGGTGCTGCAGGACGCGACCTGCGTGCACCTGATGCGCGACTTCATCGAAGCCGAGCCGACGCTCTGGAACGAGGACATCGGCGAGCCCTGAGTTCCTGGCGCGCGCTCACATCCACAGCGCGCGCCAGGCCAGCCGCGGCAGATCGCCCTTGTGCAGGGTCACGCGCGCCAGCCAGCTGCGGTGCTGCTGCGCGGCGATGCCGTCGAGGATGCGCAGCCCGCCCTGCACGACCATGCGCAGTTCCCAGCCGGCGCGGCCGGGCACGCGGTGCACCAGGGGTGCGCCCTGCTGCATGAGGCCGCGCGCCTGGGCGCAGAGCTCGGCCACGGCGGCCTCCATCGTTGCCCCGCTCTGGCGGGTTTCGAAATCGGCCACGCCCACACCGTGGCGGCGCAGCACGTCGGCCGGCAGGTAGCAGCGCCCGCGCGGCAGGTCCACGCTGAGGTCCTGCCAGAAGTTGATGAGCTGCAGCGCGCTGCAGATCTGGTCGCTCTGCTGCAGCGCCACTTCCTCGCGCACGCTGTACAGATGCAGCAGCAGCCGGCCCACGGGGTTGGCCGAGAGGCGGCAGTAGGCCAGCAGCTCGGCGCTGTCGGCGTACCGGTGGCCGCTCGCGGTGTGGCGCACATCCTGCTCGAAGGCGCTGAGCAGGTCGTGCAGCAGTTCCCCGGGCAGGGCGTGGCGCCGAACCGCCAGCGAGAGCGGGCCGAAGATGCCCGGCCAGCGCAGGTCGGCATCGGCGATGGCCAGGGTCGATCGCGAGGTCGGCTGCAGGCAGCGGTGCAGCTCGGCGCGGTAGGCCGCCAGGTCGGCCAGGCGTTGTTCGGCCGTGGCCTCGCCCTCGTCGGCGATGTCGTCCGCGGTGCGGGCAAAGCGGTAGATTGCCGCCACCGCCGGGCGCAGGTTGGGCGGGCAGAGCCAGGACGCGACAGGGAAGTTCTCGTAGTGGCCCACCCCATCGGCCAGGGGCAGGCCGGGCAATGGCGAGCGGGGCTGCTGCGGGGCGGGTTCGGATGACGGCGATGTCATGAAACGGTGGCCTGTTCTGGTCTACAATTTTGTTACTAACCGGTCAGTCATTAATATACGGCAGACCTGCGGACCTCGAATTCCCGCTCCAGCCCAGCCAGTCCATCGCCTGCATCGCCATGAAAACACCGCATTTTGTCCTGATCATGACCGTCGCGCTGACCCTGGTGGCCTGCGCACCCGCCACGCCGCCGCAGGAGCCGATCCGCTCGGTCAAGCTGCTCACGGTGGGCACCGACAAGCTCAGCGCACGCACCGAATACGCTGGCGACGTGCGCGCGCGCATCGAATCGCGCCTGGGCTTTCGCGTGGGGGGCAAGCTGGTACAGCGCCCGGCCGAAGTGGGCCAGCGGGTGAAAGCGGGGCAATTGCTGGCACAGCTGGATGCGCAGGACCTCGCGCTGTCGAGTCAGGCGGCACAGGCCCAGGTGAGCGCGGCGCAGACGCAGCGCGACCTGGCGGCGGCCGACCTCAAGCGCTACCAGGACCTGCTGGCGCAGGGCTTCGTGAGTGGCGCGGAGATCCAGCGCCGCGAGGCCACGCTGCAGTCGGCCGAGGCCACGCTGCGCCAGGCGAAGGCCCAGGGTGCGGTGCAGGGCAACCAGGCCGCCTATGCGCGCCTGCTGGCCGACGGCGCCGGCGTGGTGCTGGCCGTGGAGGCCGAGGTGGGCCAGGTGGTGGCCGCTGGCACGCCCGTTGTGCGGCTGGCGCGCGATGGTGCGCGCGATGTGGTCATCGCCGTGCCCGAAGACCGTGTGACGCAGATCAAGCCCGGCATGCCGGCGAAGGTGCGCCTGTGGGCCGGCGCGGGTGCCGCCGCCACGGGCGGTGTGGTACCGCTGGACGCCGAGGTGCGCGAGGTGGCTGCCAGTGCCGACGCGGCCACGCGCACCTACCAGGTCAAGCTCTCGCTGCCCGACGACGCGGCCGTTCCCCTGGGTGCTACCGCCTACGTGACGCTGGGCGGCGCCACGACGACCGCGGCGCCGGCCGTGATCAAGCTGCCCACCACCGCGCTGATGCGCTCGGATGAGGGAGACCGTTCGGGCTCGGCGGTGTGGGTGTACGACGCCAGCGCCAGCACGGTGCAACCGCGCGCGGTGCAGGTGGCGGGCGCCGACGGCAACCAGATGGTGATCGCCGCCGGCCTCAAGCCGGGCGAGGAGGTGGTGGCCACGGGGGTGCACGTGCTCTCGCCAGGCCAGAAGGTCACGCGATTCGACGCCGCCGCCACGCGATGAGGCCCGGCATGAACGACGCCACCTCGAGCACGACGACCCCCGACCACCCCGCTTCCTGGGTTTCGCGCTTCAACCTCTCGCAGTGGGCGCTGGACCACCAGGCCTTCACGCGCTACCTGATGATCGTGCTGATGGTGCTGGGCGTGGCGGCCTATTTCCAGCTCGGCCAGGACGAAGACCCGCCTTTCACCTTCCGCGCCATGGTGGTGCAGGCCTTCTGGCCCGGCGCCACTGCCGAGCAGATGGCAGAGCAGGTGGCCGACCGGATCGAGAAGACGCTGCAGGAAGTGCCCTACGCGGACAAGATCCGCAGCTATTCCAAACCGGGCGAGACGCTCATCATCTTCCAGCTCAAGGACTCGTCGCCCCCGCGCGAGGTGTCGCAGGTCTGGTACACGGCGCGCAAGAAGATCGGGGACATGCGCGGCACGCTGCCCCAGGGTGTGCAGGGGCCGTTCTTCAACGACGAGTTCGGTGACGTCTATGGCGTGATCTACGCCTTGCAGGGCGAGGGTTTTTCGCCCGCCGACAAGAAGCAGGTCGCCGACGAGGTGCGCCAGCAACTGCTGCGCGTGCCCGACGTGAGCAAGGTCGAGCTGTTCGGCGAGCAGGACGAAAAGCTCTATATCGAGATCTCGCAGAAGCGCCTGGCCACGCTCGGGCTGAACCTGCAGCAGGTGCTGGATGCGCTGGGCCAGCAGAACGCGGTCGAATCGGCCGGCAGCGTGCAGACCCCGGGTGACGTGGTGCAGGTGCGCGTGGCCGGGGCCTTCAACTCGGTGGAGCAGTTGCGCGCCATGCCGATCCGTGCCGCCAGCGGCACGCAGATCCGTCTGGGCGACATCGCGGAGATTGGCCTGGGTTACGCGGACCCGCCGCAGGTGATGGTGCGCCACGACGGCAAGGACAGCATCGCCCTGGGTATCTCCATGGCCAAGGGCGGCGACATCATCGCCCTGGGCGAGGCGCTCAAGACCACCGTGGCGGGCATCGAGGCCACACTGCCCGCGGGCATGACGCTGGCGCAGGTGCAGGACCAGCCCAGCGCCGTGACGACCTCGGTCAACGAGTTCGTGAAGGTGCTGATCGAGGCGGTGGTGATCGTGCTCGCGGTGAGCTTCCTCGCGCTGGGCCTGCACCGGCGCCCGGGCGGCAAGGGCCTGCGCCGCTACGTGCTGGACATGCGCCCCGGCCTGGTGGTGTTCATCACCATCCCGCTGGTGCTGGCCATCACCTTCCTGGCCATGAACTACTGGGGCATCGGCCTGCACAAGATCTCGCTGGGCTCGCTCATCATCGCGCTGGGCCTGCTGGTGGACGACGCCATCATTGCGGTGGAGATGATGGTGCGCAAGCTCGAAGAGGGCTACAGCATGGTGCGCGCGGCCACCTTCACCTGGGATGCCACCGCCATGCCCATGCTGACCGGCACCCTGATCACGGCGGCGGGCTTCCTGCCGATCGGCCTGGCCAACTCGCTCACGGGCGAATACACCTTTGCGATCTTCGCGGTCACGGTGCTGGCGCTGGTGATCTCCTGGGTGGTGGCGGTGATGTTCGTGCCCTACCTGGGCGTGGTGCTGCTCAAGGTCAAGCCACACGTGGGCGAGGTGCACGAGGTGTTCGACGGCCCGTTCTACGTGCGCTTTCGTGCCGTGGTGGACTGGTGCGTGCAGCACCGCTGGCTGACCATCGGCGCGACCATCCTGACCTTCGTGCTCGGCATCGCCGGCATGGGCAAGGTGCAGCAGCAGTTCTTCCCCGATTCGAGCCGCCCGGAGATCCTGGTGGACATCTGGCTGCCCGAGGGCAGCGGCATGCGCGCCATGGACGAGGTGAGCCGCCGGCTGGAAAAGCGCCTGGCGGCCGAGGAGGGCGTGCGCAGCGTGACCACCTGGGTGGGTTCGGGCGTGCCACGTTTCTACCTGCCGCTGGACCAGATCTTTCCGCAGACCAACGTGTCGCAGCTGATCGTGCTGCCGCAGGACCTGAAGACGCGCGAGCACCTGCGCATGGCCCTGCCGGCGCTGCTGGCGACCGAATTCCCCGAGGTGCGTGGGCGCGTGAAGCTGCTGCCCAACGGCCCGCCCGTGCCGTACCCGGTGCAGTTCCGCGTGGTCGGCACCGACCCCACCCAGCTGCGCACCCTGGCCGATGAAGTCAAGCAGGCGATGCGCGAGAACCCCAACATGCGCGGCGTGAACGACAACTGGAACGAGTCGGTGAAGAAGCTGCGCCTGGAGGTTGACCAGGTCAAGGCGCGTGCGCTGGGCGTGTCGAGCCAGTCGATCGCGCAGGCCGCGCGCACGCTGCTCTCGGGCACCACGGTGGGGCAGTACCGCGATGGCGACAAGCTGATCGACATCGTGCTGCGCCAGCCGCTCAGCGAGCGCGACGCCATCACCGATCTGGCCAACGCCTACCTGCCCACGGCCAGCGGCCAGGCGATTCCGCTGCTGCAGATCGCGACACCGGTGTTCGACTGGGAGCCGGGCGTGGTCTGGCGCGAGAACCGCGACTATGCGATCACCGTGCAGGGCGATGTGGTCGAGGGCCTGCAGGGCGCGACCGTCACGGCCGAATTGCAGCCGGCGCTCAAGGTGATCAGCGACGGCTGGGCCGCGCGTGGCCTGGGTGCCTACCGCATCGAGGTGGCGGGGGCGGTGGAGGAGAGCAGCAAGGGTTCGGCGTCGATCGCGGTCGGCATCCCGGTGATGCTGTTCATCGTGTTCACGCTGCTCATGCTGCAGTTGCAGAGCTTCAGCCGTTCCATGCTGGTGTTCCTCACCGGCCCGCTGGGCATGGCGGGCGTGGCAGCGGCGCTGTTGCTGCTGAACCGGCCGTTCGGTTTCGTGGCGCTGCTGGGCGTGATCGCGCTCATGGGCATGATCCAGCGCAATTCGGTGATCCTGATCGACCAGATCGAGCAGGATCGCGCGCGCGGCGTGCCGGCCTGGGACGCGATCGTGGAGGCGGCCGTGCGGCGCATGCGCCCGATCGTGCTGACGGCTGCGGCGGCGGTGCTGGCGATGATTCCCTTGTCGCGCAGTGTGTTCTGGGGGCCGATGGCGGTGGCCATCATGGGTGGCCTGATCGTGGCGACGGTGCTGACCTTGCTGGCCTTGCCGGCGATGTATGCGGCGTGGTTCCGGGTTCGGCGGCCCGCCTGAATTGCATTTCCTTTCTTTCCAGGACCTCGCGGACCCGGAGGCGGTTGGCGCTCTGCTCCGCGAATGTCCCCTGGCGGCGGGAGGCCGCCTCCACCTTGATTACGCTGCGCAGAGCGCCAACCGCCTCCGGGCCAGAGACAGGGGTGGCGCGCGAACGGCTCGAATGCCCTAAGGCCATCGGCGCGGGCGGGGGGAGGGCGCAGCGAAGTCAAGGAGGAGAACCGGCGAAGCCGGTTCGGGGGACATGAGCGGAGCCCTCCCCCCGCCCGCGCCGATGACCGCTCCAGCCGGCGACAACCCGGGCATGGTCAACAATAAGACCCATGCGCCTCCGACACATTGAAGTCTTCAACGCGGTGATGCTCACCGGCAGCGTGAGCGCGGCCGCGCGCATGATCAACGTCACGCAACCTGCGGTGAGCCGCACGCTGCAACACGCCGAGATCCAGCTCGGCTTTCAGCTGTTCCAGCGCGTGGGCGGGCGGCTCAAGCCCACGGTCGAGGCGCAGACGCTGTACCCGCACATTGAACGCCTGTTTGCTCAGCTCGACGAGGTGCAGCGCCTCTCGGCCAGCCTCAAGGCCGGTCGCGGCAAGGGTGAATTGCGTGTGCTCACGGTGCTGGCGCTGAGCTACGAGGTGTTTCCGCGTGCCATGCGCCTGTTCCGCGAAAAACACCCGAGCGTGGTGGTCCACCACGAGGCGCTGCATTCACCCCAGATCGTTTCGTCTCTCGTGCTGCAGGAGGCCGACGTGGGCTACGTGTTCAGCGCGGTCTCGCACCCGGCGCTGGTGCAGGAACAACTGGCCGACCGCAAGGTGGCCTGCGTGGTGCCCAGGGGCCTGCTGGCGCCGCGCCAGGTCAGGGCCGGCACGATCACGGTGGCGCAGCTCGCGAAGCTGCCGGTGATCGCGCTCGACGGCCAGGACCCGCTGGGCGTGCTGCTGGCGCACGCGGTGCGCGACAGCGGCGCCGGGCTGAAGGAGGTGATGACCGTGCAGACCTACCACGTGGCGCTGGCGCTGGCCCACCACGGCGTGGGCGTGGCCATGGTCGAGGGCTGCACCGCCGCTTCGGCCGACCGCAGCAAGGTCGATGTGCTGACGCTGGAGCCGCCCGTGGCCACCGCCGTGCACATGCTGCGGCCCACCGCGCGGCCGAATTCGCTCACCACCCGCGCCTTCACGCGCTGCATGCAGCAGGCGCTGCAGGAAACGGCCTGATCGCCACCTTGCGCGGCGGTGCCAGCTGCGCGGCGATGCGCTGCGCGCTGCCGAAGGCCAGGGTGAAACCCAGCGCACCGTGCCCGGTGTTGAACAGCAGGTTGGACGGCCCCCCGCGCAGCCGACCCGCCACCGGCAGGCCGGTGGGTGTGGCTGGGCGCAGGCCGGCCCAGGGCCGCAGTTCCTCGTAGCGGCTGGCTTCGGGGAACAGCGCGCGCGCGGTTGCCACGAGCGAGGCGACGCGGTCGGCCGGAATGCTCATGTCCTCGCCCACCAGTTCGGCCATGCCGGCCACGCGCAGGCGCTGGCCGATGCGCGCGAACACCACCTTGCGCGCCGCGTCGGTCACGCTCACGCGCGGCGTGGCACCGGGTGCATCGCTCGCGTCCACCGTGAGGCTGTAGCCTTTGAGCGGGTAGACCGGCACGCGCAGGCCCAGCGAACGCGCCAGTGGATGAGAGGCCGTGCCCAGCGCGACCACGAAGGCGTCGGCCTCGATCGCGCCCTGGGGCGTTTCCGCCGCCACCACACGCCCACCCGAGCGCCGCAACTGTGTGACCGGTGTGTCGAATGCGAAGCGCACGCCGCGCGCCTGCAGCAGGCGCTGCAGTTCGAGGCAGACCTTGTGGCAATCGGCCGCGCACTCGCCGGGGGTGTGGACGGCGCCTGCGAAGCGGCCCGCGTAACTGGCCAGCGCGGGCTCCACGGCCACGCTTTCGATGGGCGAGAGCGCGTGCTGCGGGCTGCCACCCAGCGCCTGTTGCAACTGCATCTGCCGGCGCGCGGACGAAAAGCTGGTGGCATCCGGGTAGAGCACGAGCTTGCCGGTGGTGGAGAAGTCGCATTGAATGCGCTCCTCGTTCATCAGCCGTTCAAACCCCGCGCGGCTCTCTGCCGCCAGCGCGAGCAGGCTTGCGGTGGTGCGCAGCGACACGGGGGTGCGGCAGGCGGCGAGAAACTGCAGGCCCCACACCCACTGGTGCAGGTCGGGCCGCAGGCGCAGCTTCAACGGCGAATCGTCGGCCAGCAGCAGCCGGGGCAACTGGCGCCAGATGCCTGGATCGGCCAGCGGCTGCACGTAGGCGTAGCTCAGTTGCGCGCCATTGGCGGCGCTGGCACCGGAGCCAGCCCGGGCGCGGTCGAGAACGGTGACCCGGTGGCCCTGCTGATGCAGTTGCCAGGCCGTGGCCAGGCCAACGATGCCGGCGCCGAGCACGCACACATGGAGGGGTTTGTCGGCATGGGGGTTCATGGCGGTCCACTGTAGGAAAAACGGCCCGGGCGGAAAAATGCCGATCGCGCCGTCACCCATGCCGCGAACTCATGGGTCGGGGTCAAAAAGGCATTTCTGCGCCGGCGCCCCGCTGCCTACACTGCGCTTGTCGTTCACCACCTGTTCATTGCCACATGACCACCGCACCCACCCACGTGTTCCACCGCCAGTTGCGCCACGCCTTGCCTGTCGCCGTGAGCGGGCAGGGCATATCCATCACCGACGCCAGTGGCAAGGCCTATCTGGACGCGTCGGGCGGCGCCGCGGTCTCGTGTCTTGGCCACGGTCACCCGGACGTGATTGCCGCCATGCACGCGCAGATCGACCAGCTGGCCTATGCCCATACCAGCTTCTTCACGACCGCCGTGGCCGAGGAGCTGGCCGATCAATTGATCGACACCGCTCCCGCGGGCATGAGCCATGTGTACTTTGTCAGTGGCGGTTCCGAGGCGGTGGAGGCCGCGCTGAAGATGGCGCGCCAGTATTTCGTGGAGATCGGACAGCCGCAGCGCCGCCATTTCATCGCGCGCCACCAGAGCTACCACGGCAACACCCTGGGTGCGCTGGCAGTGGGCGGCAACGCCTGGCGGCGCGAGCAGTTCAAGCCGCTGTTGATCGATGTGACCCACGTGGCGCCGTGCTACGAATACCGCGACCGACGCACCGACGAAACCGCCGAGCAGTACGGCCAGCGCCTGGTGGTCGAGCTGTCCGACGCCATCGATCGCCTGGGGGGCGAGAACGTGATGGCCTTCGTGGCCGAGACCGTGGGTGGGGCCACGGCTGGCGTGCTCACGCCGGTGCCCGGCTACTTCAAGGGCGTGCGCGAGCTCTGCGACCGCCATGGCATTTTGCTGATCCTGGACGAGGTGATGTGTGGCATGGGCCGCACCGGCACGCTGCATGCGTGCGAGCAGGAAGGCGTGGTGCCCGACCTGATCACCATCGCCAAGGGCCTGGGCGGCGGCTACCAACCCATCGGCGCGGTGCTGGCGCAGTCGAAGCTGGTGGAGGCTTTCCGCCAGGGCAGCGGCCTGTTCCAGCACGGCCACACCTACCTGGGGCATGCGGTGGCCTGCGCGGCGGCACTGGCGGTGCAGCGCGTGATCCAGCGCGATGGCCTGCTGTCCCAGGTGCGCGAGCGTGGTCAACAGTTGCAGGCTCTGCTGCAACAGACCTTCGGTGACCATCCTCACGTGGGCGACATCCGCGGACGCGGCCTGTTCCGGGGCGTCGAGCTGGTGGCCGATCGCGCCAGCAAGCGCTGGTTCGACCCGGTGCACAAGCTGCACGCGCGCATCAAGAGCGAGGCCATGGCCGCTGGCCTGATGGTCTACCCGATGGGGGGCACGGTGGACGGTCGCTGTGGCGACCACGTGCTGCTCGCGCCGCCTTTCATCAGCACGCCCGCCGAGCTGGAACAGATCGTGGCGCGCCTGGCCGTGGCAATCGATCGCGCGGTGGCGCAGGCTGACATCGGCCTGACTTCATGAGGCATTTGCATGCCCCTCGGGGTAAACCCGGGCTCAAGAATGCAGAGTGAGCACGGTGCTTGCTTTAGCATGTAAAGCCTTCGTGTACGGCCCGTGCGGGCACCACGATGTTTCATCCACGCAAGAAACCGCAGGAGCATTCACCATGAAAAAGATCCCCCTTTGCCTGAGCAGCCTGGCTGCCGCGGCCGCCCTGATGGCCCCGATGGCACCGGCCCAGGCCCAGCAGAAATTCATGACCATCGGCACCGGCGGCGTCACGGGTGTGTACTACGCGGCCGGTGGCGCGATCTGCCGCCTGGTCAACAAGGACCGCGCCAAGCACGGCTACCGCTGCTCCGTGGAGTCCACCGGTGGCTCGGTCGTCAACATCAACACCATCAAGGCCGGTGAGCTCGATTTCGGCGTGTCGCAGTCGGACGTGCAGTACAACGCCGTCAACGGCGCCAAGCAGTTCGAGAAAGATGGCAAGCACGCCGATCTGCGCGCCGTGTTCTCCATCCACCCCGAGCCCTTCACCGTGCTCTCGCGCAAGGAAGCGAACATCACCAAGTTCGATGACCTCAAGGGCAAGCGCTTCAACATCGGCAACCCCGGCTCCGGTACCCGTGCCGCCATGGAGGAGTACCTGAGCACCGCCGGCTGGAAGGTGTCCGACTTCGGCCTGGCCGCCGAACTCAAGGCCGACGAACACGGCGCCGCGCTGTGCGACAACAAGATCGACGGCTTCTTCTATGGCGTGGGCCACCCCAGCGCCAACATCCAGGACCCGATCACCACCTGCGGCGCCAAGCTGGTGCCCATGACCGGTGCGGCCGTGGACAAGCTCGTTTCCGCCAACAGCTACTACGCCAAGGTCAACATCCCCGGCGGCCTGTATGCCGGCCACCCCAACCCCACGCCCACCTACGGCGTGCTGGCCTCTTTCGTGACCTCCGCCAAGGTATCCGACGCGGCCGTGTACGAGCTGGTCAAGGCGGTGTTCGAGAACTTCGACGAGTTCAAGAAGCTGCATCCCGCGTTCGGCGCGCTGGACCCGAAGAACATGATCAAGGACGGCCTGTCGGCGCCCCTGCACCCCGGTGCGGTGAAGTACTACAAGGAAAAAGGCTGGATGTGATCATCCATCCGGGGCCGAGGTCTTGAGGGACTGAAGCGCGCAAGAAAGCTCTGACCTGTCAGGGCTTTTTTGTTTTTGTCCGCTGTGCAACGGGAAAACGAAGAATCGAGGAACGCATGAACCAGCCCACACCAACCGACGTCGACGTCAATCAACTGGTGGCCGACAACGACACCGGCGGGCGGGCCCCGGGCCCGTGGATGAGCCGCTTTCTGCTGTACCTGGCGATCGCATGGTCGCTGTTCCAGCTCTGGATCGCCTCGCCGCTGCCGTTCACCCTGGGGGTGTTCGTGTTCAACGACACAGAGTCGCGCGCCATCCACCTGGCCTTCGCGGTGTTCCTGGGTTACATGGCCTATCCCGCGTTCAAACGTTCGCCACGCACCTATGTGCCCGTGACGGACTGGGTCTTCGCCATCGTGGGCGCGTTCTGCGCGGCGTACCTGTTCCTGTTCTACAGGGAGTTGTCAACGCGCCCCGGACAGCCGACGGACATGGACGTGTACACCGCCGCCGTGGGCATGGTGCTGTTGCTCGAAGCCACGCGCCGTGTGCTGGGGCTGCCCATGGTTATCGTGGCCCTGGTGTTCCTGGTCTATACCTTTGGCGGGCCGTACATGCCCGACATGATTGCCCACCGCGGCTTCTCGCTCAATCGCGCGATGAGCCACCAGTGGCTGACCACCGAAGGGGTCTTCGGTGTCGCGCTGGGCGTCTCCAGCGGCTTCATCTTCCTGTTCGTGCTGTTCGGCTCGCTGCTGGACAAGGCGGGCGCGGGCAACTACTTCATCAAGTCGGCGTTTGCGCTGCTGGGGCACATGCGCGGCGGTCCGGCCAAGGCGGCGGTGCTTTCGTCGGCGGCGACGGGCATCATCTCGGGGTCGTCCATCGCCAATGTGGTGACCACGGGCACCTTCACCATCCCGCTCATGAAGCGGGTGGGCTATCGGGGCGACCAGGCCGGCGCGGTCGAGGTGTCGAGCTCGGTCAACGGTCAGATCATGCCGCCGGTGATGGGCGCGGCGGCGTTCCTGATGGTGGAGTACGTCGGCATTCCCTACATCGAGGTGATGAAACACGCCTTCCTGCCGGCGATCATTTCCTATATCGCGCTGATCTATATCGTGCACCTGGAGGCGCTCAAGGCCAACATGGTCGGGCTGCCCCGGCGTGGCACAGCCACGCCGGGCTCACGCCTGCTCTCGTTCGCTCTCACGCTGACCGGCTTCTTCGCGCTCGCGGGCGCCGTGTACTGGGGTATTGGCTGGATCAAGGACGTGGCGGGCGATGCCGCCATCTGGATCGTGGGCGTGGGCCTGCTGGCCGCGTACGTGGGCCTGCTGCGGTTTGGCGCCCGACAGCCGGAACTGGCGCTGGATGATCCGAACGCACCGGTGTTCGAGCTGCCCGAGACCGGGCCTACGGTGAAGTCCGGGCTGCACTACCTGCTGGCTGTGGTGGTGCTGATCTGGTGCCTGATGGTCGAGCAGATGTCGCCCGGCCTCTCGGCGTTCTGGGCCACGATGTTCATGATCTTCGTCATGCTCACGCAAAAGCCCATCACGGCGGCCTTTCGAGGCCAGGGCCAGCTGGGCGAGGCCACCCGCCAAGGCTTCATGGACCTGGTCGATGGCCTGGCCACGGGCGCACGCAACATGATCGGCATCGGCGTGGCCACAGCGGCGGCGGGCATCATCGTCGGCACGGTGTCGCTCACCGGCGTCGGTCTGGTCATGACCGAGCTGGTGGAACTGCTCTCGGGTGGCAATCTCATGCTGATGCTGGTGCTGGTGGCGCTGATCAGCCTGATCCTGGGCATGGGCCTGCCCACCACCGCCAACTACATCGTGGTGTCCACGCTGATGGCGCCCGTGGTGGTGGAGCTGGGCGCGCAAAGTGGCCTGATCGTGCCTCTGATCGCGGTGCACCTGTTCGTGTTCTATTTCGGCCTCATGGCCGACGTGACGCCGCCGGTGGGCCTGGCCTCGTTCGCGGCCGCGGCCATCGCCCGCGCCGATCCGATCAAGACCGGCATCACCGCCTTTGCCTACAGCATGCGCACGGCCATCCTGCCGTTCCTGTTCATCTTCAATACGCAGTTGCTGTTCATCGGCCTCACCGGGCCATTCCATCTGATTCTCACGGTGACGAGTGCGGTGGTTGCCATGCTCGTGTTTGCGGCCGCCACGCAGGGCTACTTCGTCGTTCGGTCGCGCTGGTACGAGTCGCTGGCGCTGCTGCTGGTCACCTTCACGCTGTTCCGGCCTGGCTTCTGGTGGGACATGGTCTATCCACCTTATGAGCAGGTGCCGGCGTCCAGGATGTCCGAGCTGATCGAGGCGGCCCCGGCAAACACCGGCAAGCGCCTGTGGATCGAGGGCACCAACCTGAACGGTGACGACATCCGCAAGGGCGTGCTGCTGCCCCTGGGGCCGCAGGCACCGGCGCGCGAACGTCTGGCCAGCGCAGGCGTGAGCGTGGTGGCCCAGGGTGACGAGCTGCTGATCTCGGGCGTCAAGTTCGGCAGCCGGGCCGAGAAGCTCGGCATGGAGCAGGGCTTCCGCATCGTCTCGGCAGAAGTGGCGACGGAGCGCCCACCCAAGGAATGGATGTTCCTGCCGGCGGTGCTGCTGCTGCTGGTGGTGATGGGTCTGCAGCGGCTGCGCCGACCGCGCAAGGGCAGTGCCCAGCCCGTGGGAGGAAGCGCTGCGTGACGCGTCTGGCCCTGATTCATGCGCTCGCTCATTCTGTGGCCCCCATCAACGAAGAGTTGAGCCGGGCATGGCCGGAGGCGGTGCGCATGAACCTGCTGGACGACAGCCTTTCCGCCGACCTGGCGCGCAGCGGCGCCGGGCTGGATGCGGCGATGCACCAGCGCTTCGAAGCCCTGGCGGCCTATGCCGAAGGTACCGGTGCGCAAGCCATTCTGTTCACCTGCTCTGCGTTCGGACCCTGCATCGAGGCGGTGGCTGCGCGACGCCCCCACATGCCCGTGCTCAAGCCGAACGAAGCCATGGTCGCGGAAGCCGTGGCCGTGGCGCGCGGTGGCCGCATTGGGCTGGTGGCGTCCTTTGCTCCGACGCTGGTCTCGATGCCGCAGGAGTTCCCGCCCGGTACCGAACTGCTCACCTGCCTGGCTGAAGGTGCCATGGACGCGCTCAACCGCGGTGACGATGCCGGTCACGACGAACGGGTGGTGGAAGCGGCGCGCTGGCTGGTGGCGCAGGGCTGTGACGTGATCGCGCTGTCGCAGTTCAGCATGGCGCGTGCCCAGATCGGCGTGCACCGGGCTGTCGGACTGCCCGTGCTCACTACGCCAGGCAGTGCCGTGCGCGCCTTGCGCCATCGGCTGGAGGGCTGAGGCCGCCTGTCGGACCAGGTCCAGCGGCTACAATCGAAGGTTGCCGTGAGGTGGGCAACCGGTCGCTCAGCGCTCTTTCGCGCAACGCCGGTTACCCCGCGAGGCGCGCGGGTGGCGAAATTGGTAGACGCACCAGGTTTAGGTC
The DNA here is from genome assembly GCF_025699295.1 of Hydrogenophaga sp. Lineage (GTDB taxonomy): Bacteria > Pseudomonadota > Gammaproteobacteria > Burkholderiales > Burkholderiaceae_C > Hydrogenophaga. The sequence continues at coordinate 20,653 of NZ_JAILWB010000017.1, forward strand.
CTGACGCCAGCAATGGTGTGGGGGTTCGAGTCCCCCCCCGCGCACCACACCACAGACGACGAACACTTCCCCCGGGTCGGCCAGAGAGGCTGGTTGACCGACACCCATTTGGAGAAAGCCATGACCGTGACCGTTGAAACCCTGGAAAAGCTCGAGCGCAAGATCACGCTGACGCTGCCGGCCGATGTGATCCAGAACGAGGTGTCCAGCCGCCTCAAGCGCATCGCGCGCGACGTGAAGATGGATGGCTTCCGTCCTGGCAAGGTGCCGATGAACGTGGTGGCCCAGCGCTATGGCTACTCGGTGCACTACGAGGTCATGAATGACAAGGTGGGCGAGGCCTTCAACAGCGCCGCCAACGAAGCGCAACTGCGCGTGGCGGGCCAGCCCAAGATCACCGAAAAGGAAGGCGCTCCCGAGGGCCAGTTGACCTTCGACGCGGTCTTCGAGGTGTACCCGGAAGTGAAGATCGATGATTTGTCCACCGCCGCCGTTGAAAAGGTCTTGGCCGCCGTCGACGACGCCGCGATCGACCGCACGCTGGACATTCTGCGCAAGCAGCGCCGCACCTTTGCGCAGCGCGCCCAGGACCAGGCCGCGCAGGACGGCGACCGCGCCACCATCGACTTTGCCGGCAAGATCGACGGCGAGCCCTTCGAAGGCGGCAAGGCCGAGGCATTCCAGTTCATCATTGGCGATGGCCAGATGCTCAAGGAATTCGAAGATGCCGTGCGCGGCATGAAGACCGGCGAGTCCAAGACGTTTCCGCTGGCCTTCCCGGCCGATTACCACGGCAAGGACGTGGCTGGCAAGACCGCCGACTTCCTGGTGACCGTCAACAAGGTCGAGGCGGCCAATCTGCCTGCAGTGGACGACGCGCTGGCGAAGGCGCTGGGCATTGCCGACGGCACGGTGGAAGGCTTGCGCGCCGACATCCGCAAGAACCTTGAGCGCGAGGTCAAGTTCCGTCTGCAGGCCCGCAACAAGCAGGCGGTCATGGATGCGCTGGTGTCCAAGGCCGAGCTGGACCTGCCCAAGTCGGTGGTGCAGTCGGAGCTGGACCGCCTGGTCGAAGGTGCGCGAGCCGATCTGAAGCAGCGCGGCGTGAAGGATGCCGACAAGGCGCCGATTCCCGAGGAACTGTTCCGCCCCCAGGCCGAACGCCGCGTCCGTCTGGGCCTGGTGGTGGCCGAACTGGTGCGCGCCAACGAACTGCACGCCAAGCCCGAGCAGATCAAGGCGCACATCGAGGAACTGGCAGCGTCCTACGAGAAACCCGCCGACGTGGTGCGCTGGTACCAGGGCGACAACCGCCGCATGGCGGAGGTCGAAGCAATCGTGATCGAGAACAATGTGACCGAATTCGTGCTGTCCAAGGCGCAGATCACCGAGAAGACCGTCAGCTTCGACGATCTGATGGCGCAGTCCTGATTGCCCCGGGGGGCGGTGTAGCAGGGCGGAGCAATCCGCCCTTTCTTTTTTCGTCGGACCCCCCATCTGTGGTCACCCGCATCCCCGCAGCCATTCCGGTCTTCAACCCGGGCGGCATGGGGCTTCAAGCGGTTGGTTACAGTAGCGTCGTGAAAAGCATCAATACATGGAGAAACGCATGAGCGCAATGGACATTCAAGGTTTGGGCATGGTGCCCATGGTCATCGAGCAGTCGGGCCGGGGCGAACGTGCTTACGACATCTATTCGCGTCTGCTCAAGGAGCGCGTGATCTTCCTCGTCGGTCCGGTCAATGACCAGTCGGCCAACCTGGTGGTCGCGCAACTGCTGTTCCTGGAAAGTGAAAACCCCGACAAGGACATCTCGTTCTATATCAACTCCCCCGGCGGGTCGGTCAGCGCCGGCATGGCGATCTTCGACACCATGAACTTCATCAAGTCGGACGTTTCCACGCTGTGCGTGGGCATGGCCGCTAGCATGGGGGCCTTCCTGTTGGCCGCTGGCGCCAAGGGCAAGCGCTTCGCTCTGCCGAACTCCAAGATCATGATCCACCAGCCGCTGGGCGGTACCCAGGGGCAGGCCACGGAGATCGAGATCCACGCCCGGGAGATCCTCAAGACGCGCGAGCAACTCAACAAGATCCTGGCCGAGCGCACCGGCCAGCCGCTGGAGAAGATCGAGCGTGACACCGAACGCGATTACTACCTCTCGGCCGCGGAGTCGGCCGAGTACGGCCTGATCGACAAGGTGATCGACAGGCGCCCGGGTACGACCTGAGGTCGTCCAAACCCGGGAGACGGCGCCAAAACGGGCGCTTTTTGCCCGTTTGGCCCTCTCGGGGCTTGAACTATCATTGTTGTTACCGCTTCATCCGACCTCCCCAATCTATGGCCGACAAAAAAGCCGCCTCCAGTGAAAAAGCGCTCTACTGCTCGTTTTGCGGCAAGAGCCAGCACGAGGTCAAGAAGCTGATCGCCGGCCCCTCGGTGTTCATCTGCGACGAATGCATCGACCTGTGCAACGACATCATTCGTGATGAGCTGCCCGGCCTTGAGTCGGTCAAGGCCACTGGTGATGATGTGCCAACGCCCGCGCAGCTCAAGTCCAATCTGGACAACTACGTCATTGGCCAGCAGGCCGCCAAGCGTGCGCTGGCGGTGGCGGTTTACAACCACTACAAGCGCTTGCGCCACAAGCAAGGCGCCCGCAAGGACGATGTGGAGCTGGCCAAGAGCAACATCCTGCTGATCGGCCCGACGGGTTCCGGCAAGACCCTGCTGGCGCAGACCATGGCGCGCATGCTGAATGTGCCGTTCGTCATGGCCGACGCCACCACGCTGACCGAAGCTGGCTACGTGGGCGAGGACGTTGAAAACATCGTCGCCAAGCTGCTGCAGAGCTGCAACTACGACGTCGAGCGCGCCCAGCAGGGCATTGTCTACATCGACGAGATCGACAAGATCACGCGCAAGTCGGACAACCCGTCGATCACCCGGGATGTCTCGGGCGAGGGTGTGCAGCAGGCGTTGCTCAAGCTCATCGAGGGCACGATGGCCTCTGTGCCGCCCCAGGGTGGTCGCAAGCACCCCAACCAGGACTTCCTGCAGGTGGATACGACCAACATCCTGTTCATCTGCGGTGGTGCATTTGCCGGATTGGAAAAGATCATCGAGAACCGGACCGAGGCCTCCGGTATCGGCTTTGGTGCGATGGTCAAGAGCAAGCAGCAACGCAGCCTCACCGAAGCCTTCAAGGAAATCGAGCCGGAGGACCTGATCAAGTTCGGTCTGATCCCCGAGCTGGTGGGCCGTGTTCCTGTCATCGCAGCCCTGTCGGAACTCAGCGAAGACGCACTGGTCGAAATCCTCACCGAACCCAAGAATGCGGTGGTCAAGCAGTTCTCGCGACTGCTGGCCATGGAAGGGGCAGAGCTCGAAGTGCGGCCCGCCGCGCTCAAGGCGATTGCACGCAAGGCGCTGGCGCGCAAGACGGGCGCGCGTGGTCTGCGATCGATTCTGGAGAATGCGCTGATCGACACCATGTTCGATCTTCCCGGCATGAGCAATGTTGAAAAGGTGGTGGTCGACGAATCGACCATCGACGAAAGCAAGCCGCCTCTGCTGGTGTACCGCGAAGCGGCCAAGCAGGCCTGACACCTGCTTGCCGGGCCTAGGCCTGCCAACCCGCCACGGATGCGTCCGGTTGAGATCGCCCGCACCGACCCCATTTACCCGTTTTAGTCGAGGTTGAAATGTCCGGACAGACCCCCCTCCCCAGTACTCCGGTTGAGCTTCCGCTGCTGCCCTTGCGCGACGTGGTGGTGTTTCCGCACATGGTCATCCCGCTCTTCGTGGGACGGCCCAAGAGCATCAAGGCGCTCGAAGCGGCCATGGAGTCCGAGCGCCGCATCATGCTGGTCGCGCAGAAGGCTGCGGCCAAGGACGAACCCTCGACCGAGGACATGTTCGAGATGGGCTGCGTGGCCACGATCCTGCAGATGCTCAAGCTTCCCGACGGCACCGTGAAGGTGCTGGTCGAAGGCGTGCAGCGTGCCAAGGTTCTGGATATTAGGGACGGCGAGAGCCATTTCGTGGCCAACGTGAACCCTGTCGACCCAGGTCTTGAGCGATCCGATGTGCAGTCCAACGAACTCGAAGCTCTGCGCCGCGCGGTGATGCAACAGTTTGACCAGTACGTCAAGCTCAACAAGAAGATCCCTTCCGAGATTCTGACCTCCATCTCCAGCATCGACGACCCGGGTCGACTGGCCGACACGATCGCCGCGCACCTGCCGCTCAAGCTCGAGTCCAAGCAGGTGGTGCTCGATCTCGATCCGGTCAACAAGCGCCTGGAGAACCTGTTCGAGCAGCTCGAACGCGAAGTGGACATCCTCAACGTCGACAAGAAAATCCGTGGCCGCGTCAAGCGCCAGATGGAGAAGAACCAGCGCGACTTCTACCTGAATGAGCAAGTCAAGGCGATCCAGAAGGAGCTGGGCGAGGGTGAAGAGGGTGCCGACATCGAAGAGATCGAGAAGAAGATCAAGCTGGCCAAGATGCCCGCTGAGGCGCGCAAGAAAGCCGATGCCGAATTCAAGAAGCTCAAGCTGATGTCACCGATGTCGGCTGAAGCGACCGTCGTGCGCAACTACATCGATGCACTGGTGGGTCTGCCCTGGAGCAAGAAGACCAAGATCAAGCACGATCTGGCCCATGCCGAAGCGGTGCTCAACGAGGATCACTACGGCCTGGAGAAGGTCAAGGATCGCATCCTCGAATACCTCGCGGTCCAGCAACGCGTGGACAAGGTCAAGGCGCCCATCCTGTGCCTGGTTGGCCCGCCCGGCGTGGGCAAGACGTCGCTCGGGCAGTCGGTGGCCAAGGCCACCGGGCGCAAGTATGTCCGCATGGCCCTGGGCGGCATGCGCGACGAGGCCGAGATCCGCGGACACCGTCGCACCTACATTGGCGCCATGCCTGGCAAGGTCCTTCAGAGCCTTACCAAGGTGGGCACACGCAATCCCCTGTTCCTGCTGGACGAAATCGACAAGCTCGGTACCGACTTTCGCGGCGATCCGTCCAGTGCACTGCTCGAGGTTCTCGACCCGGAGCAGAACCACACTTTCGGAGACCACTATGTCGAGGTCGACTTCGACCTGTCCGATGTGATGTTCGTTGCCACCTCGAATTCGATGAACATTCCACCAGCCTTGCTGGACCGGATGGAGGTAATCCGCCTTTCGGGTTACACCGAGGAGGAGAAGACCAACATTGCCATGCGCTATCTGTTGCCTAAGCAGCTCAAGAACAACGGCCTGAAGGAGGGCGAGCTCGAAGTGCAAGAGGAGGCAGTGCGCGACATCGTGCGCTACTACACACGTGAAGCCGGTGTGCGGTCGCTGGAACGCGAACTCTCCAAGATCTGCCGCAAGGTGGTCAAGGGCTTGCTGCTGAAGAAATACACACCCACCGTGGTGGTCAACGCCGAAAATCTGAGCGAATTCCTGGGTGTGCGCAAGTTCAGCTATGGTCGTGCTGAGGCCCAGAATCAGGTCGGCCAGGTCGTTGGTCTGGCGTGGACAGAGGTGGGGGGGGATCTGCTGACCATCGAGGTCGCGACGATGCCTGGCAAGGGTGTGATCACGCGAACAGGCTCGCTCGGTGACGTCATGAAGGAGTCGGTCGAAGCCGCCCGCACCGTGGTTCGCAGCCGGGCGCGCCTGCTGGGTATCAAGGACGAGCAGTTCGACAAGCGCGACATCCACATTCACGTGCCGGATGGCGCCACACCCAAGGACGGCCCGAGTGCCGGTGCCGCCATGACCACTGCGCTGGTGTCGGCCATCACCGGTATCCCCGTGCGCGCCGATGTGGCGATGACGGGTGAGATCACGCTGCGTGGCGAGGTGACCGCCATCGGCGGATTGAAGGAAAAGCTGCTGGCCGCGCTGCGGGGTGGCATCAAGACTGTGATCATCCCGGAAGAGAACGTGAAGGACCTCGCGGAGATTCCGGACAACGTGAAACAAGGGCTTGAGATCGTGCCCGTGAAGTGGGTCGACAAGGTACTCTCGATTGCCCTTGAACGCCAACCCGTTCCGCTGACCGAAGAGGAAGTGGCGGCACAGATTGCGGCCGCCAGCGTGAGCAAGCCGGCAGCCGTGCCGGATGCTGTGAAGCACTGAGCAAAAAAATTCGGAGCGCTTGAAAACACCTAAATTTTTAGGCTAGAATCACGGTTTCCGACGAACACTCGGAACGGCATGAAAAGCATGCGGGAATAGCTCAGTTGGTAGAGCGCAACCTTGCCAAGGTTGAGGTCGCGAGTTCGAGTCTCGTTTCCCGCTCCAGATTCAAAAAGGGAAGCTTTGCTTCCCTTTTTTGTCAGAGTTTCAGAACGGTGCTTCTGGCGCCGCAACTGATGGCGCGATAGCAAAGCGGTTATGCAACGGATTGCAAATCCGTCCAGTCCGGTTCGACTCCGGATCGCGCCTCCAGATGGAACACGGGCCCCGCCAGCGTTGCGTTGACGGGGCCTTTGTTTTTTGCAACCTGCCACAATGGCTGGCGTGCCTCGGTGGTGAAACTGGTAAACACAGGGGACTTAAAATCCCCCGTCGCGAAACGACTTGGCGGTTCGAGTCCGCCTCGAGGCACCATCTCTAGGATTTTTCCGTTTTCGCCAGTACAGTGAGTTTCCATGACCCGATACAACGCGCCCTTCGAGATCCACGTGCACGGCGACGTTCCGCTGCGCGAGGACGTGGCATTTGCCCAGATACAGGACGCGCTCAAACCCCTGTGGCAGTACGCGGGTGCTCGCTCGCTCGCGGCGGCGGCCGAAAGCAGTTATGAGGACGAGCCGGGTATCCGGTTCGATGCCGAGGCCCACGTGCTGCAGATCTGCTGGACGGTGCCTGGCGATGAGGATTTTCGTCAGGCGGTCGAGGAAGCCTGTATGGGCCTGAACGAGATCGCCTCGGCCGGTGCTCCCCTTGAAGTGTCCTTTTACGACGCCGAGTATGACGAAGAAGACGAGTCCTCCGAAGAAGAGGCTCGGGACGACTTCCTGATGTGCTTCGTCGGCCCCACGCCGGCTGCGATCATGCAGGTGCAACGCGATCTGCTGGTTCAGGACGTGATGCATATCATGGAGCGCCATTTTGATGCCGCCGAGCTCGGTGACGTGGTCGGCGCCATCGACAAGCTTTTCACCCAGCGTTTTGACGCGCTGGTGAGTTCCATGCAGTTGGGCAAGCCGCCGCGCGGCTACGGTGGCCCTTCCGGGCATGGCGGCCCGCGCAAGCCGCGCCATCTGCACTGAGCTGACACCCGCGCCGGCCGGTCACCGACCGATCGCCTGCACGTACTAGACTCCCCTGCAACGCGAGCGGGTGGCCTCGCGGTCTGGAGTCTGCATGGCCTTCTTCTCCTCCGATGCCCTGAACCCTGGTGTGCGCAAACGCGAGGTGTTCGGCTGGGCGATGTTCGACTTCGCGAACTCGGGCTATACCACAGTGGTCATCACCGCGGTGTTCGCGGCCTATTTCGTGGGCGCGGTCGCCGGAGGCGCCCATTGGGCAACGTTTGCCTGGACGGCGGCCCTGAGCCTGTCCCACCTGATCGTGATGTTCACCATTCCGGCGATGGGCGCCTGGGCGGACCGCCACGCGGCCAAGAAGCGCTTGCTGATGATGACCACGCTGGGCTGTGTGCTCGGCACTGCCGCGCTCGCGCTGGTGAGCCCCGGAGCCGTGGTGCTGGGGGTGGTGCTGATCGTGATCTCCAACGTCTTCTTCGCCTGGGGCGAGTCGCTCATCGCGGCCTTTCTTCCGGAACTGGCGCGTCCGCAGGCGATGGGGCGGGTCAGTGGCTGGGGCTGGAGCCTTGGGTACGTGGGTGGCATGCTGGCGCTGGGCTTGTGCCTGGCCTACGTGTTGTGGGCGCAGGCACAGGGCCAGAAGGCCGAGCAGTTCGTGCCGGTGACGATGCTGATCACCGCGGGCGTGTTTGCGGCAGCGTCCCTGTTCACCCTGCTGTTGTTGCGCGAGCGAGCGCAACCGTTGACGCAGACGGAGGGTGCCGCGGGCTGGCGCGAGTCGCTCCGGCAGTTGCGGCGCACTTTCGGGCAGGCGCGCCGCTATCAGGACTTCATGTGGTTGCTGGCCTGCGTGGCGGCCTACCAGGGCGGCGTGGCCGTGGCCATCACGCTCGCGGCGATCTATGCCGAACAGGTGATCGGTTTCGTGCAGCAGGAAACCATGGTGCTGATCTTCGTGCTCAACATCGCTGCGGCAATGGGTGCGTTGGCGTTCGGTTACTGGCAAGACCGGCTGGGCCACAAGCTGGCGCTGGGCATCACCCTGGTGGGCTGGGTGGCCACCTGCATCATCGCGGCACTCACCACCACCAAGGGCGGCTTCTGGTACGCCGCAGCCATTGCCGGCGTGTGCATGGGCTCGAGCCAGTCATCCGGCCGTGCCATGGCCGGCATGCTGGCGCCGCCAGCGCAACTGGCCGAGTTCTTCGGGCTGTGGACCTTTGCCACGCGCGTGGCCAGCATCATTGGACCCCTGAGCTACGGTGCCATCACCTGGATGACCGGGGGTAACCAGCGTCTGGCGATCGGATTTACCGCGGTGCTGTTCCTGATCGGCCTGGCGTTGCTGATGCCGGTGAACGTGCAGCGTGGTCGGGCGGCCGCGCTGGGCGAGGGCGCCCTCTCGCATTGAATCAGCGTCAAGGCTGGGCGAGCTGCGCCGTGACGCCAAGACCCAACCAGCGGTGTACGGCGTGCGCGAGCCCTTGTGGATCGCGGGTGGCCAGCAGCACAGGCGGCAGGGCCGGCGCATCGGGGGAGGCGGTCATCGCGCCCAGCACCTCGCGTGTGCGGCGAGCCACCGGCACGGCGGTGTCCACCAGGGTCACGGTCGGTCCGCACAGAAGGGCGAGTGTGCTCATCGCGAACGGATAGTGCGTGCAGCCCAGCACCACGGTGTCAAGCTCAGACCCGGCCGCCTTGCACAGGGACAAGATGTAGCGTTCGCACAAGGCCCGGATGGCATCTTCATCATCGCGTTCGATCGCGGCGGCCAGCCCGTCACAGGGTTGGCTGATGAAGTGAAGCGGGCCTTTCGCCTGCGACGCCTGCCGTTCGCGCAGCAAGGCAAACCGCGCGCTGTCGAGCGTGCCCCGCGTGGCCAGCACGCCGATGCGCCCGCTGCGGCTCAGGCTGACAGCGGGCTTGAGGGCCGGCTCCACGCCGATGATGGGCAGGTCAGGGTGCGTCTTGCGAAGGCTGTCGACGGCAAGTGCCGTAGCCGTGTTGCAGGCCACAACCAGCGCGTCGATGGCGTGGACTTCACGCAGGTACCCGGTGATGCGGTGGCTGCGCTGCGACACCTCGGCCGCGGAGCGCTCGCCATACGGCGCAAAGGCGTTGTCGGCCAGGTAGACGAAGCGCGTGTCCGGCAGCTCGACGAGCAGGGCACGCAGCACGCTCAGGCCGCCGACCCCGCTGTCGAATACCCCGACGGTTTTCAAGCGGTCGCGACGGCGATGCCCTTGAACTCGCCGGTGGCGATGCGCTTCTGCCACTCGGCCGGGCCGGTGATGTGCGCGCTGGTGCCGCCAGCATCCACCGCCACCGTCACCGGCATGTCAACCACGTCGAATTCGTAGATGGCTTCCATGCCGAGATCCTCGAAGCCCACCACCCTGGCGTGTTTGATGGCCTTGGACACGAGGTAGGCCGCGCCGCCCACGGCCATGAGGTAGGCGCTCTTGTGCTTCTTGATCGACTCGATGGCGACCGGGCCGCGCTCGGCCTTGCCGATCATGGCGATGAGGCCGGTCTGCTCCAGCATCATGTCGGTGAAGCCGTCCATGCGCGTGGCGGTGGTGGGGCCTGCGGGGCCCACGGCCTCGTCGCGCACCGGATCGACCGGGCCCACGTAGTAGATGACGCGGTTGGTGAAGTCCACCGGCAACTTTTCGCCCTTGGCCAGCATGCCCTGGATGCGCTTGTGCGCCGCATCGCGGCCGGTGAGCATCTTGCCGTTGAGCAGCAGGGTCTGGCCCGGCTTCCAGCTGGCGACTTCGGCCGGCGTCAGCGTGTTCAGGTCCACTCGCTGGCTCTTCTGTGTGTCGGGCACCCAGTTGACGTTGGGCCAGAGGTCCAGGCTCGGCGCGTCCAGGTAGACCGGGCCGCTGCCGTCGAGCACGAAGTGCGCGTGGCGCGTGGCCGCGCAGTTGGGGATCATGGCCACCGGCTTGCTGGCCGCGTGCGTGGGGTACATCTTGATCTTGATGTCGAGCACGGTGGTGAGGCCTCCCAGGCCTTGCGCGCCGATGCCCAGCGCATTGACCTTCTCGTAGAGTTCCAGGCGCAATTCTTCCACCTGGGTGAGCTTCTCGCCCTTCGATGCCTTGGCCTGCAGTTCGTACATGTCGATGTCGTCCATCAGGCTTTCCTTGGCCATCAGCACGGCTTTCTCGGCGGTGCCGCCAATGCCGATGCCCAGCATGCCCGGCGGGCACCAGCCGGCGCCCATGGTGGGCACGGTCTTGAGCACCCAGTCGACCACCGAGTCGCCGGGGTTGAGCATGATCATCTTGCTCTTGTTCTCGCTGCCACCACCCTTGGCCGCCACGGTCACTTCCACGGTGTCGCCGGGCACCAGCTCGGTGAAGATCACCGCCGGGGTGTTGTCCTTGGTGTTCTTGCGGGCGAACTGGGGATCGGCCACGACCGAGGCACGCAGCTGGTTGTCGGGGTGGTTGTAGCCCTGGCGCACGCCTTCGTTGATCGCGTCGTCCACGCTGCCGGTAAAGCCTTCCCAGCGCACGTTCATGCCGACCTTGAGGAACACGTTGACGATGCCGGTGTCCTGGCAGATCGGGCGGTGGCCCGTGGCGCTCATCTTGCTGTTGGTCAGGATCTGCGCGATCGCGTCCTTGGCCGCCGCACTCTGCTCGCGCTCGTAGGCACGTGCCAGGTGGGCGATGTAGTCGGCCGGGTGGTAATAGCTGATGTACTGCAGCGCGGCGGCGATCGATTCGATCAGGTCGGCCTGGCGGATGGTGGTGGTCATGGTGTCGTGGGCGTTGGGAGCAAATCGCGCTGGCGGCCACCGGGCTTCAAGAGGCCATCCCGTCAGAGTTGCTTTGGTTCGGAACTATGCTGAGGGTCTCCGGGCAGGAGCGTCCCAGCCCGCTATTTTGACAGGTGAAGCCAGACCATGAGCACGCGCCCAGCCACTCGAACCGAACACGACACCTTCGGCCCGATCGACGTGCCGGCCGAGCGCCTCTGGGGGGCGCAGACACAGCGCTCGCTGCAGAACTTCGACATCTCCGGTGAGCGCCAGCCGCTCGAGCTCATCCGTGCCCTGGTGCAGGTCAAGCGCGCGTCGGCGGTGATCAATCACGCGCTGGGCCTGCAGAAGGTGGATACAACGCAGGCCATCGTGGCAGCAGCGGACGAGGTCATCGCAGGTGTCCACAATGCCGAGTTCCCGCTGGTGGTCTGGCAGACCGGCTCGGGCACGCAGACCAACATGAACGTCAACGAGGTGCTGGCCAACCGCGCAAGCGAGTTGCTGGGCGGCGAGCGTGGAGAAGGGCGCCTCGTGCACCCCAACGACGACGTGAACCGCAGCCAGTCCAGCAACGACGTGTTCCCGACCGCCATGCATGTGGCGGCGGTGGGAGCGATCACGCACCGGCTGCTGCCGTCCCTGGCGCTGCTGCGCGCTACGCTGGAAGACAAGGCGCGCGCGTTCGACGACATCGTCAAGATCGGCCGCACCCACCTGCAGGACGCCACGCCCCTTACGCTGGGCCAGGAGATCTCCGGGTGGGCTGCCCAGCTTGCTCATGGCGAAGCGCACGTGCGCGCGGCGCTGCCGCACCTGTGTGAACTGGCGCTGGGCGGCACGGCGGTGGGCACCGGCTTGAACGCGCCCAAGGGCTATGCCGAGCAGGTGGCGGCCGAACTGGCGAGGCTCACCGGCCTGCCATTCGTGACGGCACCGAACAAGTTCGAGGCCATGGCCAGCGTCGATGCACTGGTGCACGCGCACGGCGCGCTCAAGACGCTGGCGGCCAGTCTGATGAAGATTGCCAACGACGTGCGCTGGCTGGCCAGTGGCCCGCGCAGCGGCATCGGGGAAATTGGTATTCCCGAGAACGAACCTGGCTCGTCCATCATGCCGGGCAAGGTCAATCCCACGCAGAGCGAGGCGGTCACCATGCTGGCTGCACAGGTGTTCGGCAACGATGTGGCCGTCAACATCGGTGGTGCCTCGGGCAATTTCGAGCTCAACGTGTTTCGCCCGATGGTGGCGCACAACTTCCTGCAGAGCGTGCGCCTGCTGGCCGACGGCATGCGCAGCTTCAACAACCACTGCGCTGTGGGAATCGAACCCGATCGCGGGCGCATTGCAGAACTGGTGGATCGCTCGCTGATGCTGGTGACGGCGCTGAACCCCCACATCGGCTACGACAAGGCCGCGCAGATCGCCAAGAAGGCACACCAGGAGGGCTCCACCTTGCGCGAGGCCGCGCTGGCGCTGGGCCATGTGACGCCCGAACAGTTCGACCAGTGGGTGCGGGCGGAGCAGATGGTGGGGCGTTGACGGGACGGAAGCCCAACGAGAAAGGCGGTCGATGTGACCGCCTTTCTCGTTGAAACCCTGGGAAAGCCCTCAGTGCTTCGCGCCGGGTGCCGGCTGCATCAGCCGGTCCGTCAGGGCAATAGCCATGGCACTGAGCAGGAACACGACGTGGATGATGGTCTGCCACATCAGCACCTTCTCGTCGTAGTTGGCGGCGTTGATGAAGGTCTTGAGCAGATGGATGGAGCTGATGCCGATGATGGCGGTGGCCAGCTTCACCTTGAGCACCGAGGCGTTCACGTGGCTGAGCCATTCGGGCTGGTCGGGGTGGTTTTCCAGGTGCATGCGGCTGACGAAGGTTTCGTAACCGCCCACGATCACCATGATCAGCAGGTTGGAGATCATGACCACGTCGATCAGCGCCAGCACCACCAGCATGATGACGGTCTCGTTGAGGCCGGTGAGCTGCACGTCGCTCTTGTAGCCGATGCTGGTGACCAGTTTGGCCAGCGCGGCATCGTTGCCGAAGGCGGCCTCGATCAGGTGGACCAGCTCGACCCAGAAATGGAAGACGTAGATGCCTTGTGCGGCGATCAGCCCGATGTAAAGGGGCAACTGCAGCCAGCGGCTGGCAAAGATCAGGTTGGGCAGGGCGCGGATGGGTGCGGTGGCTTTGACGGGGTCGGTCATGCGGGGAGACAATCTGTCGCGCGCCGGGTTGGCGCCGGTGTATTGTATGAGTGCTGCAATCGCCCGCGCCCGGTGCCGTCGAGTCTGGCGCACTCGGGTGTAAGAGGCTCGTAAGAGCCTTTGCGCACAGTCCGCCGCAGCCGCGTACCCACAACATCCCAGGAGACAGCCCATGTCCGCACCTTCGTCGTCCATCGAGTCCACCCTGGTCGAGAACCGTGTTTTTGAGCCCACAGAGGCGACGGTCAAGACCGCCCGGGTATCCGGCATGGCAGCGTACCAGGCGCTGTGTGACGAGGCGGACATGGATTTCGAAGGCTTCTGGGCCCGGCTGGCGCGCGAAACCCTGCACTGGCACAAGCCCTTCACCAAGACCCTGGACAGTTCCAGAGCCCCGTTCTACAAGTGGTTCGAGGATGGCGAGCTCAACGCCTCATACAACTGCCTGGACCGCCACATCGGCACGCCGGTGGAGAACAAGACCGCCATCATCTTCGAGGCCGATGGCGGGGAGGTCACCAGGGTCACCTACAAAGAATTGTTGGCCAAAGTCTCGCGCTTTGCCAATGCGCTCAAGGCACGCGGCGTGAAGAAGGGTGACCGCGTCGTCATCTACATGCCCATGACGGTGGAGGGTGTGGTGGCCATGCAGGCCTGCGCCCGCATCGGGGCCACGCACAGCGTGGTGTTCGGCGGCTTTTCGTCCAAGGCACTGCAGGAGCGCATTCAGGATGCGGGCGCTGTCGCCGTGATCACCGCCAATAACCAGTTGCGCGGTGGCAAGGAATTGCCCCTCAAGGCCATCGTGGACGAAGGCATTGCCATGGGCGGATGCGAATGCGTCAGGAACGTGATCGTGTTCCAGCGCACGCCGACCGCCTGCAACATGGTGGCGGGGCGCGACAGCTTCATGCACGAGGTGATGGCCAGCGAATCCGACGTCTGCCCGGCCGAGATGGTGAGCGCCGAACACCCGCTGTTCGTGCTCTACACCTCGGGCTCCACCGGCAAACCCAAGGGCGTGCAGCACAGCACCGGCGGCTACCTGCTGTGGGCACAGCTCACGATGAACTGGACCTTCGACCTCAAGCCCGAAGACATCTTCTGGTGCACGGCCGACATCGGCTGGATCACCGGCCACACCTACGTGGCCTATGGTCCGCTGGCCGCAGGCGCCACGCAGATCGTGTTCGAGGGCGTGCCCACGTTCCCGAACGCCGGGCGCTTCTGGCAGATGATCGAGAAGCACAAGGTCACCATCTTCTACACCGCCCCGACGGCGATCCGCTCGCTGATCAAGGCCGCCGAGGGCGACGAAAAGGTGCATCCGGCGCGCTCCAACCTTTCCAGCCTGCGTCTGCTCGGTTCGGTGGGTGAACCGATCAATCCCGAGGCCTGGATGTGGTACTACAAGCATGTCGGTGGCGAGCGCTGCCCGATCGTGGACACCTTCTGGCAGACCGAGACCGGCGGCCACATGATCACGCCGTTGCCGGGTGCCACGCCGCTGGTTCCGGGTTCGTGCACCCTGCCGCTGCCGGGCATCGCCGCAGCCATTGTCGACGAGGCGGGTCACGACGTGCCCCACGGCGCGGGCGGCATCCTGGTGGTGAAGAAACCCTGGCCATCGATGATCCGCACCATCTGGGGCGACCCGGAGCGTTTCAAGAAGAGCTACTTCCCCGACGAGCTCAAGGGTTACTACCTCGCCGGTGACGGCGCGGTGCGCAGCGCCGACCGTGGCTACTTCCGCATCACCGGCCGCATCGACGACGTGCTCAACGTCTCTGGCCACCGCATGGGCACGATGGAGATCGAGTCCGCCCTGGTGGGCAAATCCGACCTTGTGGCCGAAGCCGCCGTGGTGGGACGCCCGGACGATCTGACTGGCGAGGCCATCGTGGCCTTCGTGGTGCTCAAGCGTTCGCGCCCCACGGGTGAAGAAGCCAAGGCCATTGCCAAACAACTTCGCGACTGGGTGGGCAAGGAGATCGGCCCGATCGCCAAGCCCAAGGACATCCGTTTCGGCGACAACCTGCCCAAGACCCGCAGCGGCAAGATCATGCGCCGCCTGCTGCGTTCGATCGCCAAGGGCGAGGCCATCACGCAGGACACGTCCACCCTGGAGAACCCGGCCATCCTGGACCAGTTGTCGGAGAACAACTGATCCAGGCCCGGCGCTGGCGAGAAGTCCGCGCGGGCCAACAAAAAACCCGCTGATCGCTCAGCGGGTTTTTTGTTGGATGGGCGCAGGCCTACTTCTGGCTCAGGACCCACGCCGCCAGCTTCTTGGCATCGGCTTCGCTGACCTGCGGGTTGGCGGGCATGGGAATCGCGCCCCAGGTGCCCGAGCCGCCCTTCATGATCTTGGTGGCCAGCAAGTCGACGGCCTTGGCGTCGCCAGCGTATTTCTTGGCCACATCCTTGTACGAGGGCCCCACGAGCTTCTTGTCGACGGCGTGGCAGGCCATGCAGTTCTTGCTCTTGGCCAGGGCTTCATCTGCCATCACGGGTGCCGCCAGCGTGGTCATGGCGGCCATAATCAGGAGAGCACGTTTCATGGGGTTGTCCTTCTGTTGGAGGTCTGAGGAGTTGATGCGGTCGATTCTACCGACGCCGGGGCTCCCGGAAACGAACGCTTACAGTTGCTTGCCCGCTTCACGGGGCCTTTACCGGAGTGTGTGATGTATTTGCTGATCCTGGGCGTCCTGCTGCTGCTGATGAAGTACCTGGAGTACGGTATCGTGGCCACCTGGTCCTGGTGGTGGGTGCTTTCGCCGTTCGCGCTGGCGGTGGCGTGGTGGGCCTGGGCCGACACCACCGGGTACACCCGCCGCAAGGCCATGGAGAAGATGGACCAGAAAAAACAGGACCGCATCGACAAGCAGCGCGAGGCCCTGGGCATCAAGACCAAGCGGCGCTCGCGCTGACGTGCGGATCGATCAATAGTTGTCGAGCACGGCGCCCTTGCTGGCGCTGGCCGCGTTGAAGGCGAACTTGGCCTGCACGCCGCGCGTGTAGCGCGGTGCAGGCGCCGTCCAGGCCGCGCGGCGCCGGGCGATCTCCGCCTCCGGCACATGGAGCTCCAGGAGCAGCTGGTGTGCGTCGATGGTGATGCTGTCACCTTCCTGCACGAAGGCGATCGTGCCGCCGGCTGCGGCCTCGGGGGCCACGTGGCCCACGACCATGCCCCAGGTGCCACCGCTGAAGCGGCCATCGGTGATCAGGCCCACGCTCTCGCCCAGGCCCGCGCCGATCAGGGCGCCGGTCGGTGCCAGCATTTCGGGCATGCCGGGGCCGCCCTTGGGGCCGAGGTAGCGCAGCACCATCACGTCGCCGGCCACGATCTTGCCGTCCAGGATGGCCTTGAGAGCCGACTGCTCGTCGTCGAACACGCGCGCCGGGCCGGTGATGACCGGGTTCTTCAGGCCGGTGATCTTGGCGACCGCGCCCTCGGGCGAAAGGTTGCCCTTGAGGATGGCGAGGTGGCCCTGCGCATACATGGGCTTGTCGATCGGGCGGATCACGTCCTGGTCGGCGCGCGGTGTGTCGGGTACGTCCTTGAGCACCTCGGCGATTGTCTGGCCGGTGATGGTGAGGCAGTCGCCGTGCAGCAGGCCGGCGTTGAGCAGCACCTTCATCACCTGTGGAATGCCGCCGGCCTGGTGCAGGTCGACCGCGAGGTACTTGCCCGACGGTTTGAGGTCGCAGAGCACCGGCGTGCGCTGGCGGATGCGCTCGAAGTCGTCGATCGACCACTCGACCCCGGCAGCGTGAGCGATGGCCAGGAAATGCAGCACCGCATTGGTGGAGCCACCGGTTGCCATGATCACGGCCACGGCGTTCTCCAGCGCTTCCCGGGTGACGATGTCGCGCGGTTTGATGTCCTTCCTGATGGCTTCGATCAGCACCTTGGCCGATTCCCTGGCGGAGTTCTGCTTCTCGTCGTGCGGATTGGCCATGGTGGAGGAGTAGGGCAGCGACAGGCCCAGGGCCTCGAACGCGGAACTCATCGTGTTGGCCGTGTACATGCCGCCACACGAGCCGGTGCCCGGGATGGCGCGCATTTCGATCTCGCGCAGGTCCTCGTCACTCAGATTGCCGGCGGCGTTCTGGCCCACGGCCTCGAACACGCTGACGATGTTCAGGTCCTGGCCCTTGTAGCGCCCTGGCAGGATGGTGCCACCGTACACGTAAATGGCCGGCACGTTCGCGCGCAGCATGCCCATCATGCCGCCCGGCATGTTTTTGTCGCACCCGCCGACCACCACCACGCCGTCCATCCACTGGCCCTGTACGCAGGTTTCGATGCAGTCGGAGATGACTTCGCGGCTCACCAGCGAATACTTCATGCCTTCGGTGCCCATGGCCATGCCGTCGGAGATGGTGGGCGTGCCGAAGATCTGGGCGTTGCCGCCCGCTTCCTCGATGCCGGCCACCGCCGCGTCGGCGAGCTTTTGCAGGCCGCTGTTGCAGGGAGTGATGGTGCTGTGGCCGTTGGCCACCCCGACCATGGGCTTCTTGAAGTCGCTTTCCTCGTAGCCCATGGCGTAGTACATGGAGCGGTTGGGTGCGCGAGACTTGCCTTCGGTGATGTGGGCGCTGCGGCTGTTGATGGGCTTGATGGAGATGGTCTTGCTGTCTGCCATGGCATGTCTCTTCGTGGGGGAGGGTAGGGTGGCTGAGGGGTGCGCGCCACGGGGCGTCTGGCGCGAGTATGCGTCAGTCGTCGGCCTCTTTCCAATTGCTTTGAAGGTCTCCATTAATATGTTCAACATATGAGTGAGGCAAAAAATCCGCTGCGTATCGAATTGAGACAATGGCGGCAATTCGTGGTCCTGGCTGAAGAACTGCACTTCGGGCGCGCCGCCGCGCGCCTGCACATGACGCAACCACCGCTCACGCAGGCGATTGCCGGGCTGGAGCAGACGCTGGGCGTGCGCCTGTTCGACCGCACCCGGCGCAGCGTGGCGCTGGCGCCGGCGGCGGCAGCGCTGCTGCCCGAGGTGCGCGAGCTGCTGGTGCGGGCCCAGGGGCTGCCCGCGCTGGCGCGCGCCGCTGCCGCCGGTGAAATGGGGCGCCTGCGGCTGGCGTTCGTGTCCACCGTGGGGTTCGAGCTGCTGCCACGATGGGTGCGCGCGTTTCGCCAGCGCTGGCCGCAGATCGCGCTGGAGCTGATCGAAGCCACTGGGGACGTGCAGCTGGAGATGCTGGCGCGCGGGGAGGCGGACGCGGGCATGGTGCTGCATTCCCCGGGGCTCCAGGCGCCGGGCCTGGCCAGCGCGCGCATTGCCAGCGAGCCGCTGGTGGTGGCCCTGCCGGAATCGCATCCGCTCGCGGCGCACGACCACCCGGGGCTGGCTGCCCTGCTGGCCGAACCGCTGGTGATCTTCCCGCGGCGCATCCTGCCGACGCTGCACGACGCCATCTTCGCTCTGTACCACGGGTCCGACCGCGCGCCGCAGGTAGCGCAGGAAGCGATCCAGATGCAGACCATCGTCAACCTGGTGTCGGCCGGTCTGGGGCTTGCCTGGGTGCCGCAGAGCGTGCGGCAGTTCCAGCGCCCAGGCGTGGTGTACCGGAGTGTGCGGCCCCCACGTGGGCGTGCCATGCCCGCCTGCGAAACCAGCCTGGTCTGGCGCGCCGATGCGATGAGCCCGACATTGGCGCACTTTGTCGACTTCGCGTTGGCGCGGGCCTCGTGAATTCGCCCCTGCCACAATAGCCGCCATGCTTCAACATCCCCAGATCGACCCTGTCGCCCTGCAGATCGGCCCCTTGGCGATTCACTGGTACGGCCTGACCTATCTGCTGGCCTTCGGCCTGTTCATGCTGCTGGCCAACGCGCGCTTGCGCCATCAGCCATTCGCCGGTGTGACCCAGCCGCCCTGGACGCGCCGTGATGTGGAAGACATCCTCTTTCTCGGTGTGCTCGGTGTGGTGGCGGGCGGGCGCGTCGGTTATTGCCTGTTCTACAAGCCCGCGTACTACCTCGCCCACCCGCTGGAGATTTTTGCGGTCTGGCAGGGGGGCATGAGCTTTCACGGCGGACTGCTGGGCGTGATGCTGGCGATGGTGTGGTACGCGCGCAGCCGTCAACGACCCTTCATGCAGGTGATGGATTTTGTCGCACCGTGCGTGCCCACCGGTCTGGCGGCCGGGCGCCTTGGCAACTTCATCAACGGCGAACTCTGGGGCCGCGTGGCAGATCCGTCCCTGCCCTGGGGCATGGTGTTCCGCGGCGCCGGCGACCTGCCGCGCCACCCCTCGCAGGCCTACCAGTTCCTGCTCGAAGGTCTGCTGCTGTTCGTGCTGCTGTGGTTCTACGCCCGCAAGGAGCGCGCGCGCGGGCAGGTCTCGGCCGTGTTCCTGTTCGGCTACGGCGTGTTCCGCTTCATCGCCGAGTTCTTCCGCGAACCCGACGCCCACCTGGGTCTGCTCTCGCTGGGCATGAGCATGGGCCAGTGGCTCTGTGTCCCCATGATCCTGGGTGGTGCCGGCCTGTGGTGGTGGTTCGGGCGGCGCGCGCCCATCGCCTGAACACCGCAGGGTAAACACCGGGACTGTCCGTCGATTGAGGGTTTAAAATTTCCTGTAATTACGGATGATTACAGATGCGCCTGGTGCTCAATTCCCTGCACGACGAAGTGGCCGCGAAGCTGCGCGAGCGCATCTTTGCCGGTGAACTGCTGCCCGGCAGCTTTCTGGACGAACCCGCGCTGTGCGCCGAGCTGTCCATTTCCCGCACGCCGTTGCGCGAGGCGCTCAAGGTGCTCGCCGCCGAGGGCTTGCTGCGCCACGAACCGCGTCGTGGCTGCTTTGTGAGCGAGATCACCGAGCGCGACCTCGATGAGATCTTCCCAGTGATCACCCTGCTGGAGGGGCGCTGCGCGTTCGAGGCCGCCACCCATGCGACCGATGCCGACCTGGTGGCCCTGGAAGCCCTGCACGAGCGGCTCAACCGGTTCGCGAAATCGCGGCGCATCAACGAGTACTACGAGGCCAATCACGCGATCCACGAAGCCATCATCCTCCTGGCCGACAACCGCTGGCTGGCGCAGGTGATCGGCGACTTGCGCAAGATTGTGCGGCTCGCGCGCTTGCAGCAACTGCATGCGCCCGGCCGCCTGGAGCAAAGCCTGTCCGAGCACATGGCCGTGTTCGCGGCGCTCAAGGCGCGCGACGCGGAGGGCGCCGAGGCTGCCATGCGCACCCATCTGACACGCCAGCGCGTGGCGCTGCGCGAACTGGCCCGCAGCCAGACGTCGAGGTTGTCGGCATGAAGGTTGCAACCACCGAGGTCGCGATGTGCGCAAAGGAGCTCCCTCAATGACACCACCCGATTGGCTTGCCCATGGCGTGTCCCTGCTGCGCCCCGGCGCGAAGGCGGCTGGCCCCCGTTCCACGATGGAGAGACTCAAGGCGACCCTGCGTCACGACGAGGAGGCGATGTCCCCGCGCATGCTGCGCCAGTCGCTCAAGGAGCTCCAGGCCATCGTCGACCCCCTGGTGAGCGAGGTCGAGGGCGGACGCCGTGCGCAGGCCATGATGGACTGGTACGCCGGCGCAACGCCCCCGCACCGGCGCGACCTGTGGCTGCTCATGAGCGAGCGCTTCGTGGCCGATCCGCAGCAGGTGAAGAAGGCGCAGTCCCAGTTCGCCGCTGCGGTGGGCACGCCCGACGAGGCCGCGGCCGAGGTGCTGTACCGCCGCGCCACCGTCTCGCCGCGGCGCCGTCTGCTGCAGCGCTTCAGCGCCAACTCCGATGGCGTGCGCTTCCTGGTGGACATGCGCGCCGAGTTCCAGCCGCAGCTCAAGACCGACAAGCGCCTGCTCGCGCTCGACGTGGAGATGGAGTACATGTTCTCCACCTGGTTCGACGTGGGCTTTCTGGAACTGCAGCGAATCACCTGGGACTCGCCAGCCTCGCTGGTGGAAAAACTCATCAAGTACGAGGCAGTGCACGACATCCGCAGCTGGTCGGACGTGAAGAACCGGCTCGACAGCGATCGGCGCTGCTATGGCTTCTTTCATCCGCGTCTGCCGCAGGAACCCCTGATCTTCGTGGAGGTGGCGTTGATGAACCAGATCGCCACCAGCATCACGCCACTGCTGGACGAGTCGGCCGCGCCGGCCGACCTGGACAAGGCCACGACGGCCATCTTCTACTCAATCAGCAACACCCAGACCGGGCTCAAGGGCGTGAGTTTCGGGGACTCGCTCATCAAGAACGTGGTGGAGACGCTCAAGCAGGAGTTTCCGCGCCTCAAGACCTTTGCCACGCTCTCGCCCATTCCCGGCCTGCGCACCTGGCTCTCGAAGAATGCGCCGGCCGAGTTGCTCAAGGCCTGGGAGCGCGCCGAGGACTTGCCCGAGGGAGCGCCCGAGCGCCGCGCGCTCATGGGTTGGGCCGCGCGCTACCTGGGTGACGAGCTCAAGGACGGCAAGCCGCTGGATCCGGTGGCGCGTTTTCACCTCGGCAACGGCGCGTGCGTGGAGCGCCTGAACTGGGCCGCCGATCCGTCGGCCAAGGGGGCGCGGCAATCGTTCGGCATGATGGTGAACTACCTCTATGATCTCAAGCGGCTGGACAAGCACCGCGCCCTGCTGGCTCAGGGAAAAGTCCCGATAGCCAAGGCCGTCAGGGAGCTCTATCTTTGAACCCGTTCATGCCGTTCCCGGAGACCTTCGCTTGACCGAGACTTCCGTCGTCCTCCTGCATGGCTGTCGCTCAGGCGCGGCCGGCGCCATGCAGGCCTGATTGCGGCATGCCGGGCCAGGTAGGACTCACCATCGATGGCGCGCTGGCGCGCGTGAGCCTGTGCCATCCGGGCAAGTTCAACGCCATGTCGCGCGCGATGTGGCTCGAACTCCGGGCCATCTTTCTGGCGTTGCAGGCGCGCGAGGATCTGCGCTGCGTGATCGTGGCCGGCGACGCGGGTCATTTCTGCGCCGGCGGCGACATCTCCGAATACCCTGCCTTTCGTTTCGAGGAGGCCGCGCTGCGCGATTTCCACGAAACCGACGTCTGGGGCGGTCTGGGTGCGATGCTGGCATGCGACCTGCCCGTCGTTGCGCAGATCGAAGGCAACTGCCTGGGCGCGGGTCTGGAAATCGCCAGCTGCTGCGACATCCGCGTGGCCGGTGAAGGCGCGCGCTTCGGTGCACCGATCGCGCGGCTGGGCTTCCCGATGGCACCACGCGAGGCGCAGCTCGTCGCACGAGAGGCGGGCGCGGCCACTGCGCGCGAGGTGCTGCTGGAGGCGGCGGTGCTGGGCGCGCAGGAGATGAAAGCACGCGGCTTCCTGCATGCCGTGCTGCCCGACGCCGGGGTGGCCGCCGACGCGCTGGTGCGCGCGCAGCGCATCGTGGCGCTGGCCCCGCGTGCCGCGCGCCTGAACAAGCAGACCCTGCGGGCCTTGTCCACGGGGGTGTCCATCGAATCCGTCGTGGATCGCGCGTACCACTACGCCGACCATGCCGAGCACCGCGAGGGGGTCGAAGCATTCGTGGCCCGGCGTCGCCCCGCATTCTGAATTCCTGTCCCGTACAAGAACCACCATGAACAACCACAACCTGTATGCCGCCCTGCGCGCGGCCTTTCCCGTTGATTTCGATGCCACCGCCGTGGAAACCGTGGGCGGCGCCCACGGTGGCCTGCGCTACTCCTGGCGCGACCTGGATCGCGCCAGCGCCATGCTGGCCAACCTGCTGGGCTCGCTCGCGCTGCCGGCTGGCTCGCGCATCGCGGTGCAGGTGGAGAAGTCGGTCGAGGCGCTGATGCTGTATCTCGCCGTGCTGCGCGCGGGCCATGTGTTCCTGCCGCTCAATACGGCCTACCAGTCGGGCGAGATCGAGTACTTCGTGGGCAACGCCGAACCGGCCGTGGTGGTCTGCAGTCCCGCCAACTTCGGCTGGGTGTCGAAGATCGCGTTCAAGGCCGGCACGCGCCACGTGTTCACGCTCGGCGAGGACCGCAGCGGCAGCCTGCTTGATCGCGCCGCGCACCACAGCGACGTGCACACGCCGGTGCAGAGCCGGGCCGATGACCTCGGCGTGATCATCTACACCAGCGGCACCACCGGGCGCAGCAAGGGGGCGATGCTCTCGCACGGCAACATGCTGAGCAACGCGCAGGTGCTCAGGGCGTACTGGGGCTGGAAGCCCGATGACGTACTGATCCACGCGCTGCCGATCTTTCACGTGCATGGGCTTTTCGTGGCCATCCACGGCGCCCTGATCAATGGCAGCCCCATGCTCTGGCTCAACAAGTTCGAGCCGCGCGCCGTGGTGGAACTGCTGCCGCGCGCGACCGTGTTCATGGGCGTGCCGACGCTGTACACCCGCCTGCTTGCCGAGCCAGACCTGACGAAGCAGCAGGCGGCGCACATGCGGCTGTTCGTCTCGGGCTCGGCGCCCCTGCTGATCGAGACCTTCGACGAATGGCAGGCGCGCACCGGCCACACCATCCTGGAGCGCTACGGCATGAGCGAGACGGTGATGATCACTTCCAACCCCTACGCGCCCGATGCGCGCCACGGCGCACAGGGCGAGCGGCGTGGCGGCACAGTCGGATTTCCCCTGCCGGGCAACGAGCTGCGGGTCGTCGACGACGCCAACCGGCCGGTACCCGTGGGCGAGATCGGTGCCATACAGGTCCGTGGCCCCAACGTGTTCAAGGGCTACTGGCGCATGCCCGAGAAGACGGCCGAAGAGTTCACCGCGGACGGCTTCTTCAAGACCGGCGACGTGGGCCGCGTCGACGAGCGCGGCTATGTGAGCATCGTCGGCCGCAGCAAGGATCTCATCATCTCCGGGGGCTACAACGTCTACCCGGCGGAGATCGAGAGCTGCATCAACGAGATGCCCGGCGTGGCCGAGAGCGCGGTGGTGGGCGTGCCGCACCCGGACTTCGGCGAGGTGGGGGTGGCGGTGCTCACCGTCCGGCCCGGCGCGGTTGTGGACCCTGAGCAGGTGCTCGCGGCCCTGAAGGCACGGCTGGCGAATTTCAAGATCCCCAAGCGCTGCGTGGTGGTGCCCGAGCTGCCACGCAACACCATGGGCAAGGTGCAGAAGAACCTGCTGCGCAACGATTACGCGGGCTTGTTCAAGGCCGCCTGAATCTCCAGCCTGCGCAGCACGCGAAAGCACAGCAGCGTGCCCGTCACGCCGAACAGCACCACGCCGAGTCCGTAGCCGGCCAGCACGCCACGCGCACCGAACCACTGCGCGCCCAGCCAGATGAAGGGCACGACGCCCAGGGTGGAGCGGCCCCAGTTCAGCGCGGTCGAGTAGAACGCGAAACCCAGGTTGTTGAACGCCGCGTTGGCCACGAACAGCGCGCCGTTGAACATGAAGCTGCCGGCCACGAAGACGCAGAAGAACACGATCAGCTGGCGCGCTTCGCCCGTTGCCCCGAAGGCGTCGGCGATCTGGCCGCTGCCCAGCGCCAGCAGCAACCACACCACCAGCACGTAGATCAGCACCACCTTGAGGCTGTCGCGCACGGCCGTGCGCAGGCGGTCGTGGCGCAGCGCACCCAGGTTCTGGCCAAGGATCGGCCCGATCGAGCCGGAAAGTGCGAACAGGGCCACGAAGGCCACCGGGATCAGGCGCACGATCACGGCCCAGCCTGCCACGGCGTTGTCGCCGAAGGGCGCCACTGCCGCCGTGACGAAGGCATTGCCCACCGGCGTGGCGACCTGCGTGAGAACAGCCGGGAAGCCGATCGCGAGGAACGGCCCCAGCGTCTGCCGCAACACCTGAGGCGAGGGGCGGGCATACAGTCCGTGAACGCGCAGCAGCGCGTGCAGGCCGATCAGCATCATGGCGCCGCGAGTGACCAGTGTGGCGACCGCTGCACCGTCCAGCCCCCAGCCCAGGCCGAAGATCAGGATCGGATCGAGCACGGAGGCCACTGCACCCGCACCCAGCGTGACCCACATGGCGCGTCGCGCATCGCCCAGCGAACGCAGCAACGCGCCCAGGCACATGCCCATGCCCAGCAGCGGCGCGGAGGGCAGCACGATGTGCATGAAACGCAGGGCCAGGACGGCGGTTTCGCCGCTGGCACCCAGCAGCGCAAGCAGCGATCGCAGCCAGGGCAGGGCCAGCAAGGCCGCCAGCGTCATGGTCAACGCCATCAGGACCAGCGAGGCGCCGGCCAGCGCCCGGGCGTGTTCGCGGTCACCGCGGCCCAGGGCGCGCGAGGTGAGGGCCGTGACCGCGATCGAAAGACCAATGGACAGCGAGGTGATGAAAAACAGCAGCGTGCCCGCATAGCCCACGGCGGCGGCCAGCTCTTTCTGGCCGAGCAGCGAGATGTAGAAGAGGTTGAGCATGTCCACGAAGAACACCGCCACCAGGCCCACCGAGCCCGTGGCCGTCATGGTGATGACGTGGCGCAGCGTGGAGCCGGTGACGAAGGTACCGGTGGAGGGCGAGGGTGGGCGTGGATCGTTGGGCATGGGCGGGCGACAGGCCCGCGCACTCTACCCTGTCTGCCCGGCGCGTGCCGACGCAGGACTTCAGCGCAGCACGAGCACGGGAATGTGCGAGTGCGTCAGTACCTGCTGGGTTTCGCTGCCCAGCAGCAGCCGCTTGATACCGCGCCGCCCGTGCGAGGCCATGACGATCAGGTCGCACTTGTTGCGTTTGGCCGCGGCGATGATGGCCTCGGCAATCAGGTCGGACTTCACCGTGACCGGCTTGACCTTGACTTCCCGCAGTTGTCCGGCCGACTTGACCGCGTTGACAGCGTCCATGGCCTCGGAGTGCCACTGCTTTTCGATGCGGGCGATTTCGGCCGCCGCCAGCGCCATGCCGCCTTCGAAATAGGTCTGGGGATAACGCGGTATCACCTTGAGCGCGACCACTTCGGCGCCCGTGAGGTCGGCCAGATTGAGGCCGTGCTCCACAGCCTGCTGGGAGAGCTTGGAGCCATCGGTGGCCACCAGAATGCGCTTGTACATGTGGTTTTCTCCTTGTTTCGTTGGCGTGAGCCCTCAGGGTAGCAAATCCCGTCCTTTGGTGCTTGATCTGCATCAAGGGCTTGAAACACGATATGACGTAGCCTCCGTGCATGAATCCGGCCGTATCAGCAGTTCCGCCGCAGCGGTGGCGAACCGGTGCCGCGTCCGAGGCACCGCAAGGGGCAGCCGCGCCCGCGTCCGGCTGGCTCGGGTTGCAGCGCGGCTCGCTCACGGTGACCGACGATTTCGCGGTGCTGGACGACCCTGCCGAGCAGGAGGTTTTCACGCGCGTCGTGGACGCGGACGGTGGCACCGAAGCCGAGTCGCTGCTGGTGGTGCAGGGCATGCATTGCGCTGCCTGCGCCGACGCGGTGGAGTCCGTGCTCGATGGGCTGCCCGGCATGCGGCACGCGCGGGTGCATGCGGCCAGCCGGCGCCTCACGCTGCGCTGGGACCCTTCCCAGACCCAGCTGTCGCGCCTGGCGCGTGCGGTGGGCGAGGCCGGTTACCGCCTGCTGCCGATGCAACAGGCCCTGTCCGTCAGCGAACGCCAGCGCGAGACCCGGCAGGCGCTGTGGCGGCTGTTCGTGGCGGGCTTCTGCATGATGCAGGTGATGATGTACGCGTGGCCCGCGTACGTGAGCGCACCAGGCGACATTCCGCCGGACATCGTGCAACTGCTGCGCTGGGCCAGCTGGGTGATCAGCCTGCCGGTGGTGTTCTTCGCCAGCGGTCCCTTCTTTGCCAGCGCCTGGCGTGATCTGCGGCGCGCGCGCGTGGGCATGGACACCCCGGTGTCGATCGGCATCCTGGTGACTTTTCTCGCCAGTTCGGCCGCCACCTTCGATCCCACCGGCCCCTGGGGCGACGAGGTGTGGTTCGACTCGCTGACCATGTTCGTGTTCTTCCTGCTCGGCGGCCGCTATCTGGAGCACAAGGCGCGCGACAGAACGGCGGGTGCGCTGGACGAACTGATGAACCGCTTGCCGCAGGTGTGCGATCGGCAGCGCTCCGATGGTGGATACGAATCCGTGTCGTTGCGGCGCCTGCGGGCGGGAGACGCGGTGCGCGTGCGCGCGGGGCAGGCATTCCCCGCAGACGGGGCCTTGCTTGATGCGGTGGCACTGGTGGACGAGGCGCTGCTCACGGGCGAGTCCCATCCCGTGACGCGGGAGCATGGGCAGGCCGTGGTGGCCGGCAGTTTCAACCTGGGCGGGCCCGTGCGCGTGCGCGTGCTGCGCACCGGCGCGGACACCCGTTTCGCGCAGATCGTGCGGTTGATGGAGCAGGCCAGTGTCGAGAAGCCCCGCTGGGCCGTGCTGGCCGACCGCGTGGCCGCGCCGTTTCTCGTGCTGGTCCTGCTCGCCGCGGCGGCGGCGGGCGTGTACTGGTGGCAGATCGACCACACACAGGCGCTGGCGGTAGCGGTGGCGGTGCTCATCGTCACCTGTCCCTGTGCGCTTTCGCTGGCCACCCCCGCGGCCATGCTGTCCTCGGCCGGCGCGCTCGCGCGGCGCGGCGTGCTGGTGCGCCGGCTGCAGGCCTTCGAAACCCTGGCCCGCATTGACGCGGTGGTGTTCGACAAGACCGGCACGCTGACTCACGACCGCCTCGAACTGCACGAACTGCTCACCCGCGAAGGCGTGAGCAGAGAACAGGCACTCGCCCTGGCGGGAGCACTTGCCGAAGGGTCGCTGCACCCGGCATCTCGCGCCATCGCGTCCGAGGCCGACAGCGCCGGTGTTTCACTGGCGGCGCTGGCCGGCCACCAGGAGCGGGCGGGGCAGGGCATGCAGGCGCTGCGAGCCGATGGTTCGTGGGTGCGCCTGGGTTCAGCGGCGTTCTGCGGCGTGTCACCGCAGGCCGGCGAAGGCGATGCGCCGCTGGTGCATCTGAGTGACGCGCACGGCTGGTTCGCCAGCTTCCGGTTGCGTGAAGGCGTGCGCGCCGATGCTGCACAAGCAGTATCGGCCCTGCGGACGCTGGGCGTGCAAACCTGGCTGCTGTCAGGCGACCGTGTCACGGCAGCGCTGCAGGTGGGGCAGGCCGTGGGCGTGGACCATGTTGTGGGGGAGGCGTCACCGGAGCGCAAGCTGGCCGAGCTGATTGCCCTGCAAGGGCGCGGCCTGACCGTGGCGATGGTGGGCGATGGCCTCAACGACGGGCCGGTGCTCGCGCGCGCCGACACCTCGTTCGCGCTGGGGCACGCCGCGCCGCTGGCGCAGGCGCAATCGGACTTCATCGTGCAAGGCGGGCAGGTGATGGATGTGGTGCGCACGCTCACGCAGGCCCGTGCCACGTTGCGCACGGTGCGGCAGAACCTGGCCTGGGCCGCCGGCTACAACGTGGTGAGCGTGCCGCTGGCGCTGGCCGGTTTCATGCCGCCGTCGCTGGCGGGCCTGGGCATGGCGGCCAGCTCGCTGCTGGTGGTCGGCAATGCGCTGCGTCTGGCCCGGCTT
This sequence comes from Hydrogenophaga sp., assembly GCF_025699295.1. Taxonomy (GTDB): domain Bacteria; phylum Pseudomonadota; class Gammaproteobacteria; order Burkholderiales; family Burkholderiaceae_C; genus Hydrogenophaga. The sequence continues at coordinate 49,339 of NZ_JAILWB010000017.1, forward strand.
GAACGTTGAAGGCACGCCATGGACGTTCTCTATCTGCTCATTCCGCTGTCCGTGCTGCTGGTGTTCGGGATCATCGGCGTGTTCTGGTGGGCCTTGCAGGCGGGGCAGTTCGACAACGTCGAACGCGAAGGCGAGCGCATTCTCAAGAACGATTGAGGCGGCGCTTGACGCAGGTCAAGGCGCGATCGGGACTCCTTGTCCACACTGCAGGCAGTGACATTCGCAAGGAGTTTCTGTATGTCCGTGACCAACAAGAAGGCCAGCCCGTCGGCGGTCTACAACGACAAAGTCGTGCGGCAGTTCACCATCATGACCGTGGTGTGGGGCGTGGTGGGCATGCTGGTCGGCGTGATCATCGCCGCCCAGCTCACATGGCCCGGACTCAACATGGGCATCGAATGGCTGTCGTACGGCCGATTGCGCCCGTTGCACACCAACGCGGTGATCTTCGCCTTCGGGGGCTGTGGCCTGTTCGCCGCGAGCTACTACGTGGTGCAGCGCACCTGCCAGGTGCGCATCTTCTCCGACGCGCTCGCGGCCTTCACTTTCTGGGGTTGGCAACTGGTGATCGTGCTCGCCGCCATCACTCTGCCGCTGGGCATGACGCAGGGCAAGGAATACGCCGAGCTGGAGTGGCCGATCGACCTGCTGATCGCGGCGGTGTGGGTGGCCTACGCCGTCGTGTTCTTCGGCACCATAGGGCTGCGCAAGGTACGCCACATCTACGTGGCCAACTGGTTCTTCGGCGCCTTCATCCTGGCCGTGGCGGTGCTGCACATCGTCAACAGCGCGGTGATTCCGGTCGACATCTTCAAGTCCTACTCGGCCTACGCGGGCGTGCAGGACGCGATGGTGCAGTGGTGGTATGGCCACAATGCCGTGGGCTTCTTCCTCACGGCCGGCTTCCTCGGGATGATGTACTACTTCATCCCCAAGCAGGTCGAACGCCCGGTGTACAGCTACCGCCTGTCCATCGTGCACTTCTGGGCGCTGATCTTCACCTACATGTGGGCCGGCCCACACCACCTGCACTACACCGCGCTGCCGGACTGGACACAGTCGATCGGCATGGTGTTCTCGCTCATCCTGCTCGCGCCCAGCTGGGGCGGCATGATCAACGGCATCATGACGCTCTCGGGTGCGTGGCACAAACTGCGCGACGACCCCATCCTGCGCTTTCTCATCGTCTCGCTGTCGTTCTATGGCATGTCGACCTTCGAGGGGCCGATGATGTCGATCAAGACCGTCAACGCACTCTCCCACTACACCGACTGGACGGTGGGCCATGTGCACTCCGGCGCGCTCGGCTGGGTCGGCCTGGTGACCATGGGATCCATGTACTACCTGATTCCGCGGCTGTACGGCCAGAAGAAGATGTACTCGGTGCCCGCCATCGAGCTGCACTTCTGGATTGCCACCATCGGCATCGTGCTCTACATCGCCGCGATGTGGATCGCCGGGGTGATGCAGGGACTGATGTGGCGCGCCGTCAACCCCGACGGCAGCCTGACCTACACCTTCGTCGAATCGGTCAAGGCCACCTTCCCGTTTTACGTGATCCGCCTGGCGGGCGGTGTGCTCTACCTGGCAGGCATGGTCGTGATGTTGTGGAACACGGTGATGACCGCGCGCAGCGGCCGGTCGGAAGACGTCCGCATTCCCGCTCTCAACCCCGCCCACGCCTGAGGACCGCATCATGGACAACGACAAGCCACAAGGTTTCACCCACGAGCGGATCGAGACCAACAACTTCCTGATGATCGTGCTCATCGTCCTGGTGATCGCGGTGGGCGGACTGGTGGAGATCGTCCCGCTGTTCTTCCAGAAGTCGACCACGCAGCCGGTGGCCGGCCTCAAGCCCTACAGTGCGCTGCAACTGGCTGGCCGCGACATCTACGTGAAGGAGGGTTGCTACAACTGCCATTCGCAGATGATCCGCCCCTTCCAGGCCGAGACCCTGCGTTACGGCCACTATTCGGTAGCGGGCGAGTTCGTCTACGACCGGCCCTTCCAGTGGGGCAGCAAGCGCACCGGGCCCGACCTGGCGCGCGTGGGCGGGCGCTACAGCGACGAGTGGCATCGCCTGCACTTGAACAACCCGCGCGACCTGGTGCCCGAGTCCAACATGCCGGCCTACCCCTGGCTGGAGAAGAAAACCGTGAACGAGGCGGGCCTGCCCCGGCGCATGGAGGTGCTGCGTACGCTCGGCGCGCCCTACACCGACGAAGAGATCGCCACTTCCAGCGCGGACGTGAAGGGCAAGACCGAAATGGAAGCCCTGATCGCCTACCTGCAGGTGCTGGGCACGGCGATCAAGTGACCGCAAGGAGAACATCACCATGGATATCAACGACCTGCGCAGCGCCGTCACCGTGATCAGCCTCATGACCTTCCTGGGCATCGTGGCCTGGGCATGGGCCCGGCGCAACCAGTCCCGCTTCGACGAGGCAGCTCAGCTGCCGTTTCAGGACGAAGCCAGCACGGACAGCACGAAAGAACCGTCATGAGCGATTTCACAAGCGAATTCTGGTCCTGGTACGTGGCCGGGTTGACCCTTGTCAGCATCGTGGCCTGCCTGATCCTGCTCTGGGTGAGCGGCACCACCAAGGTCAAGGCCTCGGCCGACAACACCACCGGCCACGTGTGGGACGGCGACCTGCGCGAGATGAACAACCCGTTGCCTCGCTGGTGGGTCTGGCTGTTCGTCATCACCGTGGTCTTTTCGCTGATCTATGGCGTGCTGTATCCCACCTTCGGCAAGTACCCCGGCGTGCTCGGATGGTCGTCCGGCGGACAGCACCTGGCCGAGGTCGCGGCGGTGGAGAAGGCCATCGCGCCCATCTACGAGAAGTTCCAGGGCATGGAGCCGCAGCAACTCGCCGGCGACGCGCAGGCCATGGCGATCGGTGAACGCCTGTTCATGAACAACTGCGCCCAGTGCCACGGCTCGGACGCGCGCGGTGCGCGCAGCTTCCCGAACCTGGCCGATGGCGACTGGCTCTGGGGCGGCGAGCCGGCGGCTATCAAGACCTCCATCACGGAAGGCCGCACCGGTGTCATGCCACCCATGGCCGCCGCCGTGGGCACACCGGAGGATGTGCGCAATGTGGCCCACTACGTGCTGAGTCTGTCTGGCAGCCCGCACGATCCGGTGCGCGCGACGCTGGGGCGCCCCAACTTTGCGGCCTGCGCCGCCTGCCACGGCGCAGACGGCAAGGGCAACACGGCCCTGGGCGCGCCGAACCTGAGCGACAGCACCTGGCTGCACGGCTGGGGCGAAGAGGCTGTGGTGCGCGCCATCACCCAGGGCTTCACCAACCAGATGCCGGCCCAGGCGGGCAAGCTCAACGCCGACCAGATCCACGTGCTCAGCGGCTACGTCTGGGGCTTGTCCAACAGGCCAGCGACCGCCAACTGATCCCGGGCTGCGGGATGCCATGACTGTTCCAGAACGCCACATCATTCCCATCGTTCCCGCCGCGGTAGACGACGAAGCAGCGGTGTCCCTGTATGTGGCACACGAGAAGATCCAGCCGCGTGCGGTCTCGGGCCTGTTCGCCCGCTGGCGCTGGGTCATGGTCTGGGTCACGCAGGTCGTGTTCTATGGCCTGCCGTGGCTGCAGTGGCATGCGCGCCAGGCGGTGCTGTTCGATCTGGAGGCACGGCGCTTCTACATTTTCGGCCTGGTGCTGTATCCGCAGGATTTCATCTACCTCACCGGCCTGCTCGTCATTTCGGCGCTGTCGCTGTTCCTGTTCACGGCGGTCGCCGGGCGCCTGTGGTGCGGCTTCACCTGTCCCCAGACGGTCTACACCGAGATATTCCTGTGGATCGAGAAACTGGTGGAGGGTGACCGCTCGGCCCGCCTGCGGCTGGACCGCTCCGCGCTGTCCGCCGGCAAGCTCGGCAAGCGATCGCTCAAGCACGTGCTGTGGATCGTTGTCTCGCTCTGGACCGGCTTTACCTTCGTGGGCTACTTCACGCCCATCCGCGAGCTCGGCGCCCTGTCCCTGGCCGCCGCGCTCGGCCCCTGGCAGACGTTCTGGATTTTCTTCTACGGCTTCGCCACCTATGGCAATGCCGGCTTCCTGCGCGAGCAGGTCTGCAAGTACATGTGCCCCTACGCACGCTTCCAGAGTGCGATGTTCGACCGCGACACCATGATCGTCACCTACGACGAGCGGCGCGGTGAGCCGCGCGGGGCGCGCTCGAAGAAGGCAGACCCCCAGGCGCTGGGACTGGGCTCCTGCGTCGACTGCACGCTGTGCGTGCAGGTCTGCCCGACCGGCATCGACATCCGCAAGGGCCTGCAGTACGAGTGCATCGGCTGCGCGGCCTGCATCGACGTCTGTGACGACGTGATGGACAAGGTCGGCTATCCCCGTGGCCTGATTCGGTTCTCGACACAGAACGGCATCGCCGGCGGATGGGACACGCGCCAGATGCTGCGGCGTGCATTGCGACCACGGGTGCTGGTGTACGCCAGCGTGCTCCTCGCTATCACACTGGCTGTCGGTGTGAGCCTGTTCCTGCGAACGCCGCTCAAGGTGGACGTGATCCGCGACCGCGGAGCGCTCGCGCGCATGGTGGAGCAAGGGCGCATCGAGAACGTGTTCCGCCTGCAGATCATGAACGCCACCGAGTCACCGCAGCGCTACGCCATTGGTGTCTCTGGCTTGCCGGGCATCGCCGTGGCCTCCTCCACCGAGGTGGAGGTGCTGCCCACCGAGGTGCGTTCGGCGGCCGTGCGGGTGCAGATTCCGCCGGACGCCGCCGCACCGGGTTCGCATCCGATCCACTTTGACATCCGCGCCCTGGGCGACGGCACCATCCGCGTCACCGAAAAGGCCGCGTTCGTGGTGCCCCGCTGAGCGTCACCTGCCCTGAAGGAGCCTTGCATGAAACCGTCGACATTCCCCGAGGCCATCGTCGCCCCTGCCATTCCCTGGTGGCGCGTGCCGCAGATGTGGCTGGTGGTGGGAGGACCGCTGGTGGTTGTGGTGGCCAGCCTCATCACCGCCTTCATCGCGATCCGCCACGCCGATCCGGTGCTGGACAAGGCGGCGTTCGAGCGCGACCGCGAGGCTGCACTGGCACTGCAGGGCGCGCAGCGGGAGGCCGCGCTGATCCAGCTGCAGCCAGCCCACCAGGCCCGCAATCACGCGGCGTCGCCGCTGGTGCCCGGGAAGGAGCGCTGACATGCGGGCACGCCTCTGGATGGGCGTGGCCTGGCCGGCCTTCCTGGCAGCGGCGGCGCTGGAAATGGTCGTGTTCGCAATGGTGGACCCGAGCGACCTGCACTGGTTCGGGCGGCCACTGGAGGCGTCGCGCCAGACGGTCTACACCGCAGCGTTCTTTGCATTCTGGGCCGTCGCCACCGTATCGAGCGCCTTGACGACGCTGCTGATCCGGACCCCGAACGGTCAGTTGCAGGACTGAGGATTGACGATCTGGCGCAGGCCTTCGGTATTCCTGATGTGCACGTAGCGCTGCTTGACGTCGATGATGCCGTCGTCCGCGAACCGGGAAAAGGTGCGGCTCACGGTCTCCAGCTTCATGCCGAGGTAGCTGCCGATTTCCTCGCGCGTCATGCGCAGCACCAGCTCGGACTTCGAGAAGCCGCGCGCGTGCAGGCGCTGCACCAGGTTGAGCAGGAAAGCCGCCAGGCGCTCCTCGGCGCGCATGCTGCCCAGGAGCAGCATGACACCATGGTCGCGCACGATCTCGCGGCTCATGATCTTGTGCACATGGTGCTGCAGGGTCGTGAATTCACGGGAGAGCTCCTCCACCTGATCGAACGGCATGATGCAGACCTCGGCGTCTTCCAGCGCGATCGCGTTGCACGAGTGGTGGTCGTTGACGATGCCATCGAGCCCGATGATCTCGCCCGTCATCTGGAAGCCGGTCACCTGATCACGGCCATCGGCCGTGGTCACGCAGGTCTTAAAGAAGCCCGAGCGCACGGCATAGAGGGATGTGAACTTCTCTCCGACGCTGAACAACTGGGCGCCACGCTTGATGCGGCGGCGCTTGGAGATGACCTTGTCGAGCTTGTCCATTTCGTCGGGGTTGAGTCCCATGGGCAGGCAGAGCTCGCGCAGGTTGCAGCTCGAGCAGGCGACTTTGATGGTTTGGGCGTCCATTGAAATTGCGGTTCCTCTCTTGGGACGTGAGCATACCCCTCGGGGTGTCCTTTGGATACCGGCGCTTGTTTGATCCCGGTCAAGGGCGCCCGCGTCGGTCTGTCGCACAGTATGGGCCTACATGGAGATTCCGACAGTGAGCCACGCGATATCCGAGGAACTGCTGCGGCGGTTCGACGTCCCCGGGCCCCGGTATACCTCTTACCCCACGGCCGACCGGTTCGTCGAGGCATTCACGGAGCGCGACTACATCCAGGCGCTCGAGCAGCGGCGCGCCGGCTCACTGGCGCTGCCTCTGTCGCTGTATGTGCACATCCCGTTCTGCGAGTCGGTGTGCTACTACTGCGCCTGCAACAAAGTCATCACCAGGCACCATTCGCGCGCGGCGGAGTACCTCCGTTACCTTGCGCGCGAACTGGAGCTGCAGGTCGAGCATGTCGGCAAGGGCCAGCCGGTGTCGCAGCTGCACCTCGGTGGCGGCACGCCGACCTTTCTGTCCGATGACGAGCTGGAAGACCTGATGTCGATGATCCGGCGTCATTTCACCCTCGTGCCCGGCGGCGAATACTCGATCGAGGTGGACCCCCGCACCGTGACCGGGGAACGCCTGCGCACGCTCGCGCGCCTGGGTTTCAACCGGCTGAGCTTCGGCGTGCAGGACTTCGACCCGGCGGTGCAGAAGGCCGTGCACCGCGTGCAGCCCGCCGAACAGGTGTTTGCCCTGGTGGAGGAGGCGCGGCGCATCGGCTTCGAGTCGGTCAATGTGGACCTGATCTATGGGCTGCCGCTGCAGACGCCCGAATCGTTTGCCCGCACCCTGGCGCAGGTGAATGCCTTGCGGCCGGACCGCATCGCGCTGTACGCGTATGCGCATCTGCCGTCGAGGTTCAAGCCGCAAAGGCGCATCGTGGCGGCCGAGCTGCCCAGCGCGTCGGACAAGCTGGGCATGTTGTCGCTGTCGATCGATGCCCTGCTGGACGCGGGCTACGTCTACATCGGGATGGACCATTTCGCGCTGCCCACCGACGCACTGGCCGTGGCCCGGCGCCAGGGGCGCCTGCACCGCAACTTCCAGGGCTACAGCACGCAACCGGACTGCGACCTGATCGCGTTGGGTGTGTCGGCCATCGGGCGCATCGGTGCCACCTACAGCCAGAACGCCAAGACGCTGGAGGAGTACCGCGACCTGCTCGACCAGGGCCGCCTGCCCATCGTGCGCGGCCTGGCGCTCACGCGCGACGACCTGTTGCGGCGCGCGGTGATCATGTCCCTGATGTGCCAGGGCGAAGTGCAGTTCGAGCCGATCGAGCTCGGGCATCTGATCGACTTCAGGCGGCACTTCGCGCGCGAGATCGAAGCCCTGGATGAGCTCGCGGCGCTGGGGCTGGTGCAGGTGGACGCCACCGGCCTGCATGTCACCGAAGCCGGCTGGTACCTGGTGCGTGCCATTGCGATGGTGTTCGACCGGAACCTGCAGGTTGACGAGAACCGTGCGCGCTTCTCGCGGATCATCTGACCGTCTGGGCGACAGGGCCACCATGCAGACCTCGATGGCGATCACGGCGTTCTTCATGGGTGTGGTGGGCGGCCCCCACTGCGTGGCCATGTGCGGCGCGGCCTGCGCCGGTATCGGCCGGGCGGCGGGCGCGCGCAGCACGCGTGCCCTGCTGGGGTTCCAGGTCAGCCGCATGGCGGGCTACGCGCTGTTCGGGGCGTTCGCCGCCGGGTCGGTGCAGGGCCTGGCCTGGATGGGCACGAACACCGCGGTGTTGCGCCCGGTCTGGACCATGTTTCATGTGGGCGCGCTGCTGCTGGGCGCGGTGTTGTTGTGGCAGGCGCGTCAGCCCGCGTGGATCGAAAGCCTGGGCCAGGGCGTCTGGCGGCGGGCGCGGCCGGCACTGGCCGCCCTGGGGCCGCGCGCACCGGTGGTGCTCGGCTTTGGCTGGGCGCTCATGCCCTGCGGCCTGCTGTATTCGGCCCTGCTGGTGGCGTCCCTGTCGGCCAACGCGCTGGATGGGGCGCTCATCATGGCGCTGTTCTCGATCGGTACCTCGGTGTCGCTGACCGCCGCGCCCTGGTTGCTGCTGCGCCTGCGTGGTGCCCCGTCGGGCGGCTGGGGCATCCGCCTGGCGGGGTTTGCGCTGGCGCTCACCTCGGGCTGGGCGCTGTGGATGGGCCTCACCCAGCCCACGGGCCTGTGGTGCCTGTGAACTAAGGCTGCGCGCGCCTGCCAGGCAGGGTGGCCAGCACCAGTCCGAGCAAGGCGATGCCGAAAGCCACGGCCTGCAGCGCCGTGAGCCGCTCACCCATGAAGAGGACGCCGATCGCTGCTGCGCTGATCGGCAGCATCACGGTGAACACGCCGGCTTGCGAGGCAGGCACCGCCTTGAGGCCGGTCATCCACAGCCAGACCGTCCAGACGCTGGCGGCCAGACCGTAGAAGACCAGCAGCGCCCAGACGGGCAGCGAGACCCCGGAGAAATCGAACTGCCAGGCGGCCCACAGACCGAGTGGCGTGACCAGCGCGAAGCCCCAGAGGTTGATGATGGCGGAGATGCGCTTGGGCCCAAGGCCCTGGGTGAGGTGCTTGCCGATCACCACATACGATGCCTCGCACACGACGGCTGCGAAGACCAGCAGGTTGCCCAGCAGGGTCCGGCTGATGCCCCATGGGCCGCTGGTGTCCGCGACAGCGGCCGTGGCACTGTCCACCTTCTGGAGCGAAAACAGCCCGATGCCGATGGCCGCGCATGCGATGCCGGCTGCGCTGCGCCAGCCGATGCGCTCGCGCAGGAAGATCCAGCTCAGCACCGCGACCACAGCCGGGATCGACGACATCACGACGCCGGCAGCGACGGCCGTGGTCAGGCTCACGCCGAACAGCATGCAGATCGAGAACAGGAAGTTGCCGAGAAACGACTCGAGAAACAGCAGCCAGCGCGTGCGCGGCGTGATCGCCGGCTCGCCAGCGGGCTTGCGCAGCCAGTGGCCCATGGCCACGCCGCCGATGCCGAAACGCAGCCACGCCAGCAGAAACACGGGGAACACCAGTACCAGGGGCTTGGACAGTGCCACGTAGCTGCCGACCAGGGACATGCTCAGGGCCAGGCTGGCATAAGCCCACCATCGGTTCGGGGAAGTCACGGCATTTCAGGGTATACGCGGAAGTCTGCGCATCATGCCTGACGCGTCACGGGGCATTTCGGGATGAGAGATTTTTGTTTTGCAATATGAGATGAAAGAATGTTGCGCTGCACTAAATTTTCTCAATGCAAGAGAATGATTTTCATATTGAGGGATTTGATGAAAAAGATATTGAAAAATAAAGAAAAATTAATTGTCTTATATAAGACATAAGAGCTTTCAAAACTCTTCTATAAGACTTAAAGTCTTCTCAACGGCACCGCGCTTCGTTTTTTCCGTTCGCGAGTCCGCTGCCCCGATCCCCCAACCTCAAGGAGTATTCACATGCCTCAATCCCTGACCGAGCAACTGAGTCGCCAGCAGCAAATCGAAGCCCTCGAAAAAGACTGGGCGACCAACCCGCGCTGGAAGGGGGTGAAGCGTGGCTACACCGCCGCCGACGTCGTGCGCCTGCGCGGCAGCATGCAGGTCGAGCACACGCTGGCCAAGCGCGGTGCCGAGAAGCTGTGGGACAAGGTCAACGGCGGCGCCAAGAAGGGCTATGTGAACGCTTTTGGAGCCATCTCCGCCGGTCAGGCCATGCAGCAGGCCAAGGCCGGCTTGGAGGCCGTGTACCTGTCGGGCTGGCAAGTCGCTGCCGACGGCAACACCTCCGAGACCATGTACCCCGACCAGTCGCTTTACGCCTACGACTCGGTGCCGACCATGGTTCGCCGCATCAACAACACCTTCAAGCGGGCCGATGAAATCCAGTGGGGCCGTGGCATCGAGCCGGGCAACAAGGACTTCATCGACTACTTCCTGCCCATCGTGGCGGACGCTGAAGCCGGTTTCGGCGGCGTGCTCAACGCGTTCGAGCTGATGAAGAACATGATCGCCGCGGGTGCCGCTGGCGTGCACTTCGAAGACCAGCTGGCGGCCGTGAAGAAATGCGGCCACATGGGTGGCAAGGTCCTCGTGCCCACGCAGGAAGCCTGCGAAAAGCTGATCGCCGCGCGCTTCGCCGCCGACGTGATGGGCGTGTCCACCATCGTGCTGGCCCGCACCGATGCCGAGGCCGCCAACCTGATCACCAGCGACCACGACGCCAACGACAAGCCTTTCCTTACCGGCGAGCGCACGCAGGAAGGTTTCTACCGCGTCAAGAACGGCCTGGAGCAGGCCATCAGCCGCGGCATCGCCTACGCGCCTTATGCCGATCTGGTGTGGTGCGAGACCGGCGTGCCCGACATCGGCTTCGCCCGTGAGTTCGCCCAGGCCGTGCAGGCCGCCTGCCCCGGCAAGCTGCTGTCCTACAACTGCTCGCCGTCGTTCAACTGGAAGAAGAACCTCAACGACAAGCAGATCGCATCCTTCCAGGAAGACCTGGCCGCGCTGGGCTACAAGTACCAGTTCATCACGCTGGCTGGTATCCACATCAACTGGTTCAACACCTTCCAGTTCGCCCACGCCTATGCCCGCGGCGAGGGCATGAAGCACTACACCGAGATGGTGCAGGAACCCGAGTTCGCCGCGCGCGAGAAGGGCTACACCTTCGTGTCGCACCAGCAGGAAGTCGGCGCGGGTTACTTCGACGACGTGACCACCGTGATCCAGGGCGGTTCGTCCAGCGTGAAGGCGCTGACGGGTTCGACCGAGGAGGAGCAGTTCCACTGAAATCCCCCGAGTCCGCCCCAGAGCGGTTTGAGGAGACACGGAGCCCGGGCATGCCCCGGGCTTTTTTATGGGAAAATGGCGGCTTGTTCGACACAGCAAGAGCGAGAAAGGCAATCTGGTTATGACACCGCGAACTCAGGAGACCACTCTCCCGGCCTTGTAAGGCCTGCAGTTCGCGCCTGCCCGATTGATTCCCTTCTGACCCACACACCAGCGCGGCCCCTGCCGCGCTTTTTTGTTTTCTGGATCCCCCATGTTGCACATCACGCTCCCCGACGGTTCCCAACGTGAATTCCCCGGCCCGGTCACGGTGGCCGAGGTGGCGGCCTCGATCGGCGCCGGTCTGGCCAAGGCGGCGCTGGCCGGAAAGATCGACGGCAAGGTGGTCGATACCGGTTACCTCATCACCCAGGACAGTCCGCTGTCCATCGTCACTGCCAAGGACGCCGACGGGCTGGAGGTGATCCGCCACTCGACCGCTCACCTGCTGGCGTATGCGGTCAAGGAGCTGTTCCCGGACGCGCAGGTGACCATTGGCCCGGTGATCGAACACGGCTTCTTTTACGACTTTTCGTACAAGCGGCCCTTCACGCCCGAGGATCTTGTCGCGATCGAAAAGCGCATGACCGAACTGGCCAGCAAGGACGAGCCCGTGGTGCGCCGCGTGCTGCCTCGCGACGAGGCCGTTGCTCATTTCAAGGCCATGGGCGAGCACTACAAGGCAGAGATCATTGCCAGCATCCCTAGCAACGAGGACGTGTCGCTCTACCGAGAAGGTGCGTTTGAAGACCTGTGTCGCGGCCCGCACGTGCCCAGCACCGGCAAGCTCAAGCACTTCAAGCTCATGAAAGTGGCGGGTGCCTACTGGCGCGGCGACCACCGCAACGAGATGCTGCAGCGCATCTACGGCACGGCCTGGGCCACCAAGGAAGAACTGCAGCAGCACCTGACCATGATCGAAGAGGCCGAGAAGCGCGACCATCGCAAGCTCGGTCGTGAACTCGACCTGTTCCACATCGACGAGCATGCGCCCGGCCTGGTGTTCTGGCACCCCAAGGGCTGGACGCTGTGGCAGGAGGTGGAGCAGTACATGCGCCGCGTCTACCGCGACAACGGCTACCAGGAGGTCAAGGGTCCGCAGATCATCGACAAGTCGCTGTGGGAGAAGACCGGCCACTGGGACAAGTACCGCGACAACATGTTCACCACCGAGAGTGAAAAGCGCGACTATGCCCTCAAGCCCATGAACTGCCCGGGACACATCCTGATCTACAAGCAGGGCATCAAGAGCTACAGGGATCTGCCCCTGCGCTATGGCGAGTTCGGACAATGCCACCGCAACGAGCCCAGCGGCGGCCTGCACGGCATCATGCGCGTGCGTGGCTTTACGCAGGACGACGGCCACATCTTCTGCACCGAAGAGCAGATATTGCCCGAGTGCCTGGCCTACACCGCGCTGCTGCAGAAGGTCTATTCCGACTTCGGTTTCAAGAACATCATCTACAAGGTCGCTACGCGGCCGGCCGCGCGCATCGGCTCCGACGAAGTCTGGGGCAAGGCCGAGCATGCCCTGATGGAGAGCTTGCGAGCCTCAGGTTGCGAATTCGAGATCGCGCCCGGCGATGGTGCCTTCTACGGCCCGAAGATCGAGTACACCCTGAAGGACGCGATCGGACGGCAATGGCAGTGCGGCACCATGCAGGTGGACTTCTCCATGCCCGAGCGGCTGGACGCCGAATACGTGGGCGAGGATGGCTCGCGCCACCGCCCCGTCATGCTGCATCGCGCCATCGTGGGCAGCCTGGAGCGCTTCATCGGCATCTTGATCGAAGAACATGCGGGGGCCTTGCCCACCTGGCTGGCGCCGGTGCAGGTCGCCGTGCTCAACATCACCGACGCGCAGGCCGAATACTGTCGGGAAATCGCGAAATCTCTGCAGAATCAAGGGCTTAGGGTGGTGACCGACCTGCGCAACGAGAAAATTACGTATAAAATACGGGAGCACGCGCTGCAAAAGCTGCCTTTCATCGTTGTCGTGGGCGACAAAGAGAAGGAAGCTGGTGCCGTGGCTGTACGGGCTCGAGGGAACAAAGACCTCGGTGTCATGCCGCTGGAAGCCTTTTCCAAACTCATTGCGGCAGACGTTTCATCCAAAGTTTGATGTCCAACATCTGGCTTGATGCCCCTGCCGCCGTGGCACACCTCGCGTGTATGGTGGCGGCCGAAGGGCCGCCATTCCGCTTGACCAAGCCCACACGAAGGAACTCACCATAGCTACCAACTTTCGCGACCGCCGCCAACGTGAAGAGCGCGCACACAGACTGAACCGGGAAATCATGGCTCCTGAGGTTCGCCTCAATGGCCCCGAGAACGAGCCGCTGGGCATCGTGAGTCTGCAGGAGGCGCTGCGCATGGCCGGTGAACTGGATGTGGATCTGGTCGAAATTGCGGCCACTGCTGTCCCTCCCGTGTGTCGTCTGATGGACTACGGCAAGTTCAAGTACCAGGAGCAGAAGAAGGCAGCGGAAGCCAAGGCCAAGCAGACGGTCATCGAGATTAAGGAAGTCAAATTCCGGCCCGGTACCGACGATGGCGACTACAACATCAAGATGCGCAACATCCGGCGCTTCCTTGACGATGGTGACAAGTGCAAGATCACGCTGCGGTTTCGCGGCCGTGAGATCACCCACCAGGATCTGGGCCTGGCCTTGTTGAACCGGATTCGCGATGAGTTGGCCGATTCGATCGTGGTGGAGCAGTTTCCCAAGCTGGAAGGGCGCCAGATGATCATGATGATCGCGCCCGGACGAAAGAAGGCCGGTGCAGCGGCCAAACCCGCCGAGGCGTCAACGCCAGCGGCGGGGCAGTCGGCAGCCTGAGGACGGCCGGCGGCAACAACAGCATTGGACGGGCAGGGTAGTCTCCTGCCGGTTCGAGGCGGTGGCTGAAGGGCCATGCGCCGAATCGGAGAGCCGAAAGGTTGTCCATAAAAGTGGCTCGGGGCCAACAAGTCCGCGGAAGGTTCGCGGCGCCTCACGAGCACAAATGAAAAGGAGCATGAAGATGCCCAAAATGAAGACCAAGAGCAGCGCGAAGAAGCGTTTTCGCGTTCGTCCCGGTGGCACCGTCAAGCGCGGTCAAGCCTTCAAACGTCACATCCTGACCAAGAAGACCACCAAGAACAAGCGTCACCTGCGTGGAGCAGTCACCGTGCATGAGACCAACATGGGTCATATGGCACAGATGCTGCCCGGCATGGGCATTTGATCAACGACGAACAAGGAGAACACACATGCCTCGCGTCAAACGTGGTGTAACGGCTCGCGCCCGACACAAAAAGGTTCTGGCTCTGGCCAAAGGTTTCCGCGGCCGCCGCGGCAACGTCTTCCGCATCGCCAAGCAGGCGGTGATGAAGGCAGGGCAATACGCCTACCGTGATCGCCGCACGAAAAAGCGCGTCTTCCGCCAATTGTGGATTGCCCGTATCAACGCCGGTGCCCGCGCATGCGGCCTGACGTACAGCCAGTTCGCCAATGGCCTCAAGAAGGCCCAGATCGAGATCGACCGCAAGGTACTGGCCGATCTGGCGGTGAACGACCCGGCGGCCTTTGGCAGCATCGTGGAGCAGGTCAAAGCCAAGCTGGCCGCTTGATTCACGATCGGGAGTGCAGCGTTCGTCGCAGCGTCTCCCGTCGCTCTAAGGGGTTGAGGCTTGAGGGATTCCCTCGCTGGCTTCAACCCCTTTTTTCTTTCCCAACGATTCAAGCACGAACATGAACGAGTTGGACGCACTGGTTGAAAGCGCCCGCGCAGGCTTCGCGCAGGCGGGCACGCCGGCCGATCTGGAAAACGCCAAGGCCCGGTATCTGGGTAAGGCGGGCCGCATCACGGAGCTGATGAAGGGCCTGGGCGCGCTGCCGGTGGATGAGAAGAAGTCGCGCGGGGCTGCCATCAACCTGGCCAAGCAGGCCATAGAGACCGCGCTCGCCGAACGGCGCCAGGCGCTGGCCGACGCGGAGATGCTGGTGCAGCTCAGGGCCGAAGCCCTGGACGTGACACTGCCTGGGCGCCAGCGCGGGCAGGGTGGCCTGCATCCGGTGAGTCTGACGCTGGAGCGCATCGAGGCGATCTTCGGCTCCATGGGCTTCGAGGTGGCAGAAGGGCCGGAGATCGAATCCGACTGGTTCAACTTCACCGCACTGAATACACCGGAGGATCATCCGGCGCGCTCGATGCACGACACGTTTTATGTGGAGGGCGGCAGCGAGAAGGCGCCCAATCTGCTGCGCACCCATACCAGCCCGATGCAGATTCGCCATGCGGTGCAGCACGTGAAACGCCACCGGGCCGCGTTGGACGCTGGTCGCTCCATGCCGGAGATTCGGGTGATCGCTCCGGGGCGTACTTACCGGGTGGACAGCGATGCCACGCACTCCCCCATGTTTCACCAGTGCGAAGGGCTGTGGATCGGTGAAAACGTGAGCTTCAAGGATCTGAAGTTCGTCTTCACCGATTTCTGCCGCACCTTCTTCGAATCAGACGACCTGGTGCTGCGCTTTCGTCCCAGTTTCTTTCCTTTCACCGAGCCCAGCGCCGAGATCGACATTCAGTTCCAGCACGGCCCGCTGGCGGGACGTTGGCTGGAAGTGGCAGGCTCCGGGCAGGTTCATCCCAACGTGGTGCGCAACATGGGGCTCGATCCGGAGCGCCACATCGGCTTTGCCTTTGGCATGGGACCGGACCGCCTGACCATGCTGCGCTACGGAGTCAATGACCTGCGTCTGTTCTTCGATGGCGACATCCGCTTTCTCGCCCAGTTTCGCTGAGACCACGACATGCAATTTCCCGAATCCTGGTTGCGTGCATTCTGCAACCCGCCCCTGAACAGCCAGCAACTGGCGGACACCTTGACCATGGCCGGTCTGGAGGTGGAAGAGTTCGAGCCTGTGGCGCCCCCGTTCTCGAAGGTGGTGGTCGCGGCGATCATTTCGGCCGAGCAGCACCCGAATGCAGACCGCTTGCGCGTGTGCCAGGTCGATGTCGGGCAAGGCAGTCTGCTCAACATCGTGTGTGGCGCGCCCAACGCCCGCGTGGGCATCAAGGTACCTTGCGCACTCGTGGGAGCTGAGCTGCCGCCGGGTGAGGATGGCAAGCCGTTCCAGATCAAGCTGGGCAAACTGCGCGGTGTGGAGAGTCAGGGCATGCTGTGTTCGGCGCGCGAACTCAAACTGTCCGACGACCATGGTGGCTTGCTGGAGCTGCCCGACGACGCGCCGGTGGGGCGCGACATCCGCGAGCAACTGGCGCTGGACGACATGCTGTTCACGCTGAAGCTCACACCCAATCTCGCGCATTGCCTGAGCGTGTACGGTATTGCACGGGAAGTGGCGGCGTTGACCGGCGCGCCGCTGATCGAGCCCTCGTTTCCCGCGGTGAACGTGACGCTGCAGGACCGATTGCCGGTCCGCGTGGATGCACCCGATCTGTGCGGGCGCTTCACGGGGCGCGTCGTGCGGGGCGTGAACACGCAGGCCGCGACGCCGGACTGGATGGTCGAGCGCCTGGCGCGCTGCGGGCAACGCAGTGTGTCGCCCCTGGTGGATATCTCGAACTACGTGATGTTCGAGTTGGGCCGGCCCTCGCACATCTTCGACCTCGACAAGATTCACGGTGGCCTGCAGGTGAGGTGGGGTCGTGAGGGCGAGTCGCTCAAGCTGCTCAACGGCAACACAGTCGCGGTGGATGCGCAGGTCGGGGTCATTGCGGACGATCAAAACGTGGAGTCTCTGGCGGGCATCATGGGAGGGGATTCCACCGCGGTGTCGGACGCGACGCAGAACATCTATATCGAGGCGGCTTTCTGGTGGCCCGGATCCATCGCTGGTCGCTCCCGCCGGTACAGCTTCTCCACCGACGCCGGCCATCGTTTCGAACGGGGCGTGGACCCGTCCACGACGCGCGAGCATGTGGAGCGCATCACGCAACTGGTGCTTGACATCTGTGGTGGTCAGGCCGGTGTGCTCGACGACCATGTGGTCAATCTTCCACAGGTGGCGTCAGTAACCTTGCGTGTGGCGCGCGCGGCCAAGGTCATCGGCATGCCGCTCACGCTGGACCAGTGCGCTGGCGCCCTGCGCAGGCTTGGCTTGCCGGTGGAAGAGGGGAGTGGAGTGCTCACCGTCGTGCCACCACCCTACCGTTTTGACCTCCGGATCGAGGAAGACCTGATTGAAGAGGTCGCGCGCGTGATCGGCTACGAGCACCTGCCCGACACGCCGCCCCTGGCGCCGATCACGGCCAGGATCCGGGCCGAATCACGCCGTGGCCCGTTTGAAGTTCGCCGCAGCCTGGCCGGTCTCGGCTATCAAGAGACCATCAACTTCAGCTTTGTCGACGCGCGCTGGGAGCATGAACTCGCAGGAAACGCCGATCCCGTGCGACTGATCAACCCGATTGCAAGCCACATGAGCGTGATGCGCTCGTCGCTCCTGGGAGGGCTGGTATCGGTGCTCAAGTTCAATCTCGACCGCCGGGCCGACCGTGTGCGCCTCTTTGAGGTCGGCCGCGTGTTTCTCAAGGACGCATCCGTCATCGACAGCGACACCACGGTGGCTGGGTTTCGCCAACCCGTGCGGGCGGCTGGTCTGGCTTACGGCGCAGTGGATGCCTTGCAATGGGGTGTGACCGAGCGCACGACCGACTTCTTCGATCTCAAGGGCGACGTGCAGAGCCTGTTGTCGCCTCGCCAGCCCGAATTCAGGGTTGCGGAGCACCCGGCGATGCATCCCGGGCGTTGCGCAAGTATCTGGGTGGACGGTCGTTGCGTTGGACACGTGGGCGAGCTGCACCCGCGCTGGCGCCAGGCTTACGAACTGGCGCACGCGCCGGTACTTTTTGAACTGGAGCTGGAGGCCTTGCAGGATCGGCCCGTGCCGGCCTACGAGGCGGTCAGCCGCCACCAGTCCGTTGAACGCGATCTGGCAGTCGTGGTGAAGGAGTCGGTGACACATGACGCCGTGACGGCGGCGATCAGGGATCTCGCAAATCCCTGGTTGCGCGATGTGGTGCTGTTCGACGTGTACCGGCCCAAAAAGGGGGCAATCTCAGGTGGGTTGGGCCAGGACGAAAAAAGCCTTGCCGTGCGGCTGGTGCTCAATCGTGAGGACGCTACACTGACCGATGAGGACATTGAAACGACGGTGCAAGCCGCAATGGAGGCCCTGGCTCGGCGCGTCAATGGCCGGC
Organism: Hydrogenophaga sp.; assembly: GCF_025699295.1. Taxonomy (GTDB): domain Bacteria; phylum Pseudomonadota; class Gammaproteobacteria; order Burkholderiales; family Burkholderiaceae_C; genus Hydrogenophaga. The sequence goes on from NZ_JAILWB010000017.1 coordinate 67,527, forward strand.
TTCGCGCCTGATTGAACGAGGATGGAGAAAGCCTGAATGGAACTCGCTGTTGAAAGTCTGGAAACGCCGGCACTGACCAAGGCTCAGCTTGCCGAGTTGCTCTTTGATCAGATCGGTTTGAACAAGCGCGAGTCCAAGGACATGATCGATGCCTTCTTCGATCTGATCACCGACAGTCTGGTCAATGGAACGGATGTGAAGATTTCCGGGTTTGGCAATTTTCAGATCCGGACCAAGGCGCCTCGACCGGGGCGCAATCCGCGTACCGGTGAACCAGTGGCCATCGAAGCCCGTCGCGTGGTCACGTTCCACGCCAGCCCGAAGCTCAAGGAGCAGGTGCAGACTGCCGTGATCGGTGCATGAATGCCATATCGGGACGTAGCGTCCCGAACACATCCTGCTCCTGAATGGCTACCGATATCGCACCAAATTGGTGCGATATCCTGTTGTAGATGGCTGGTTGCAACATTTCACACGGAAATGTTCACTCGCCCACGCGCACCAGCCCGAGTTAGAGTAGATTTCAAGGTTCGGTCTGTACCGCCTTGATTTTCATGGAAAAAACGCTCCCGCCCATTCCCGCAAAACGCTACTTTACGATCGGTGAGGTGGGCGAGCTGTGTGGTGTCAAGCCCCACGTGCTGCGGTATTGGGAACAGGAGTTTACGCAGCTTCGGCCGATGAAGCGGCGCGGCAATCGCCGGTACTACCAGCATCACGAGGTCCTCATGATCCGCAGGATCAGGGAGCTGCTGTATGACCAGGGCTTCACCATCAGCGGTGCGCGCAACAAGCTGCAGGAACTCGTTCAGGCCGAGCGCGACAAGCGCCGCAACGATGAAGACGAAGCCATCGACGTGATTGATCTGGACGAGGTCGTTCATGGCGAAGATGTAGTGCCTTTCATCGAGGCCCATTTTCCTGTGCCAGGTGCCTCGGGTGCGCTGCTTCACGATGTGCGCCGCGAGTTGCTCGAAATTCGCGAGCTTCTCAGGCACTCGGTCTGAATGCCCCTGGTTTGGACGCTATAATTTCAGGCTTGTCGGCGTGTAGCGCAGCCTGGTAGCGCACTTGCATGGGGTGCAAGGGGTCGCGAGTTCGAATCCCGCCACGCCGACCAATAAAATCAACGGGTTAGCTCAGAAATGAGCTAACCCGTTTTTCTTTCCAGAGCCCGTGGGGTAAACGTTGGGGTAAACAGCCGCAGCGCTGTCGGTTCTTCAACGGACCAGAAAAACGCCCACGACGACAGGAATCACCATCCCGGCGGCTGAGACTTCTCAAGTCTTGGTTTTGTGGTGGTCAAGCAACGATGAGCCGTTGCCTGTGCCGCTTCGCTCTATCGACTTCACTTCGCCGACGAACGGCAACTTCTTGCCAGACTGTCGCTACACCCCGCGCAGCACACTGAACTCTCGGAACAGCCGCGCCGGCAACGGCGTCCGCAACTTCCAGACGATGCTCATGGGCCGTTCGCCCTCGGCCGACTCCAGCGTGACTGGGCCGCAGGCACGGTAGGCCTCGCCCTTGCGTGTTCTCACGAAGAGTTGGAACTGCCATCCGTTGGTCGCGCTTTCGAGATAGCGCCTGCCTCCGGGCGTGTCCGGGCCGGCGCTGTTCTGGGATTGCCAGTGAAAGCGCTCGGCGCTGATCGCGTAGTCGTGATACGCGATGCGGTCGTGGTAGCCCTCGCTCTTGTCGAGCGTGACGAACAGCAGCTCGGTCTGGCGGCTGAGCAAAGACAGTGTGCCGGCCTGGAACGGCACGCGGCGTGACGCCGTCAGCCAGCGCACCGCCGTGAGGATTTCGCGAGCCCCGTAACCCGCATGCAGGCACAAGGGTGTGTCTTCGAGACCGGCCACAGGATGCGCGCCCAAGGTGCTGCGGGCCTGCAGAAGGGCAGACAGCTCCACCAGCTCGGCAGCGATGACCGGGTGAGCCTCCATGCGCTCCAGGAAGGCTTCATGCCCCGCTGCTTGCTCGTGGCGTCCATCGATCTGAAAGGCCAGCATCTGCACGCCCAGCGCGTCCTCTGCATTGAGTGCTGGTGAACTCCCTTGGCGCGAACCCACAGCCGTCATGACGTCGAGACGGCGCGGATCATCCACATGCAACAGATCGCCGAAGCGGCGGCTGAAGTAGTCCTCTTCAGGTCCGGGCTCTGAGACGATCAGGCCTGCATCACGCTTGAGCGATGTCCAGCCGCTGCGGCCTTGTCCGGTACCGGTGCGATAGATGTCTTCCAACTCCAGCGCCTGGTCGTGGAGGAAGTCGGCCAGTTGAATCGCTGATCGGCCACGCAGCGCCGCATAGGTCTGCAGCTCGGTCTTTAGACGGCGCCAGTTCTGCGACGTCAGGGATCGCAGGCCTTGTAGCACCTGTTCTCGCGTCTGGCGCTGCAAGTGAATGTGGCATCCGGGCGGCAAGCTGCCAAAGCCGTTCTCAACGCCGTCCACCAGTTCGCGTCTCGACAAGCCGGTCAGGCTCGACAACAGGCGGTCAAACCGGAACTCGGCGCGGTGCTGGCCCACGAAGTCGAGCACCAGGCAACTCTCTTTGCCGGGGGCCAAACGCAGGCCGCGACCGATCTGTTGCTGGAACAGCACCGGGCTCTGAGTGGGTCGCAACAGCAACAGCGTGTCCACCATCGGCAAGTCGATGCCCTCGTTGTAGAGATCCACCGTGACCAACGCGCACAACTCGCCGCTGAGCAGGCGTTGCGGCGCCCGTCGCCGCTCCTCTGGTGCCGTCGTGCCGACCACGCAGACCGCCGGCAGACCCGCGCGGTTGAGCCAATCGGTCATGAACTCGGCGTGCGCCACGGACACGCAGAAAACAATGGCGCGCGACTGCCGCGCATCGGACGCCAGGCGACGCCACTCGTTGATGACCAGCTTGGCGCGCACGTCGTTACCGGTGACCAGGTTGGCCACCGCCTCGCGCTCTCCAGGCCTGTCCCATGGCACTTCCGAAAAGTCGGTGGCGTCGTCGCAGGCGTAGTACTCGAACGGCGCCAGCAGTTGCAGGTCCAGCGCGTGCCACAGCCGCAGCTCGACCGCCGGGCTGCCATCCGGACGCGAATCGAAATACGGCGCGATGGGCTGCCCATCGCTGCGCTCAGGCGTCGCCGTCAGCCCGAGCAACACGCTGGGGCGAACGGCTTTGGCAAAAGCGTCGAACCGATCGGCCGCCAGGCGGTGGCATTCATCCACCACCACCGTGTGCCAGTGGTCGGCGCCAACGGTGGCCACCAGGTTGCGGCTGGTCACGCTGTCGATGGTGGCGAACAGGTGGTCCCAGCGCTCGGGTTGGTGGCTCCCGGTGAGCAGATCGCCGAACTCGGGATCGCGCAGCACCTCGCGGTAGGTGCGCATGGCCTGCCGCAGGATTTCCTCCCGGTGGGCCACAAACAGCAGGCGAGGGCGCCCACCTTCGATGCGGCAGGTGTTCCTATAGTCAAACGCGGCCACCACCGTCTTGCCGGTTCCGGTGGCCGCTACCAGGAGGTTCCGGGAGCGACCGTGGGCGCGCTCGGTGCTCAGCTGCTCCAGCATTTCCAACTGGTAGGTCTTGGGCTGCAGGTCGAAGAAGCTGATCGTGGCAGAGGGTTCGCCACCAAATGACTCTCGACCCAGTGCCGCCGCCAGGGCCTGCCGGTGTTCGACGTTGTCCGGGTCGTAGCGCTGAAACTCACTGTCCGCCCACAGCGTCTCGAAGTGAGCCACGGCGCGGGCAAACATCGCTTCTTGCGCGCGCTGGGTTAGCTTGACCGTCCACTCCAGCCCGCCGGTCAGTGCAGCTCCCGAGAGGTTGGCGCTGCCGACATACGCCGAACCAAAGCCGGTCTTGCGCTGGAACAGCCAGGCCTTGGCATGCAGGCGCGTGCGCCGGCCATCCAGCGACACGCGGACCTCACAGCCCGGCAGGCGCGCGAGTTCGTCCAGCGCACGTGCCTCGGTCGCACCTGTGTACGTGGTGGTGAGGATGCGCAGCCGGGTCTTCGGTAGCGCCTGTCCATCTTGCTGCGCACCCTTGGCCGTGATCTGTTGCAGCACATCCTGCAGCTTGCGCACGCCCGAGACGGTGATGAAGCTGACCAGGATGTCCACCTGATCGCTCGACGCCAGCTCGCGACGAATCTCCTGCAGCAGCGAAGGCGAGCCTTTGCCGGCCGTGAACAGCCAGGGCACGCCCAGCCCAATCTCCGGCGACACCGGGAACTGCTGGTCGCGTTGTACGGCCCTCAGGACACGCAATGGCGGCGCCACCAGGTCCACCACTTCGCCAGCCGCATTGGCACCGTCCGCGCTGCTTCCTGCGAGCCGCTGACGCAGCATCACCAGCAACCCATTCACCAGTTCGAGTTGTCGCTTCGCTTTCTCGGCCTCGTCGCCAGACACATCGTCGAGGATGGTCGAGAGCTGGCGGGTGATGACATCGGCCAGGAACTCGGCTGCACCACCTTTGAGTGCCGACACATCGGTCCGTGACGGGTCGAGGTCCGCCAGCGATCGGGCCAATCCCTCGGTCAACAACAGGTCATAGAGACCATCGGGCAATGCCATTGTTGTCCTTGGAATCAGTTGATCGGGCGCGTTCCGCGGCAGGCCGGGTAGCCGGTGCAGCCCCAGAACTCGTTGCCGGCGTTGGTGCCGCGTTTGGCGGTGCGCCGAACCATGGGTTTCGCGCACAGAGGACAAGCCAGCGCCTGGGTTGATAGAGCAGGGGCGTGAGCCACCGGCGCAGCAGGCTTCTGGGCAGGCGACCGATCGGCACCCGCCTGAGCTTGCCGCAGCAGCCTGTGCAGCTTCGGCCCATCGACCAGCGTCACGTTGCGGCCGCTGGCAAAGCTGATCGCCTCATCGGTGAACCGACCCGAGGTCACCACGAACCCGCCGGTGGCGCCCTTGGCGGCCATCACACCGTACAGCTCGCGCACCACGTCCACGCCCACCATGTAGGCGCGCCACTGCTTGCACTGCACGAGAAACTTTTCGCCGCCATTCTTGCCCGGCTTGGTGAGCACGAGGTCAATGCCACCGTCGGCACCGCCGCCCCCGGTTTCCACCACCTGGTAGCCCTGCAACCGAAAACCTTCCCCCACGAGCATTTCGAACTCGCGCCAGCTCATGCCATCGAGCGCGTCGGTCGCTTTGCTCCTGGCCACATCAGCAACCAGGTTCTTTCGCTCACGCCGCCGCCAGGCTGACGTGCCCGCACCCAGCAAGCAGATGAAAGGGAGGAGGTACTGGCCAACAGTGGCCAGTGATCTCCAGATGGACTGCGTGACCACCGCGCCCATTTGACCGGGCTGCGTTGGCGCTACCACCGGCAGGGATGCGATGCTATGAAGCACGAAGTAGCTCACCAGCGCCAGCAGCACGCCGGCCCACCAGGGCAGCATTGCCACCAGTTCCAGCAGGTCGTCGGCCGTGCTGGTTTTCTTGCGTCTCGCCATTCTTGAGTTCCTCCCTTGATCACCCGTGCTGCTTGGCAGCCAATTGCTGGCGCGCAGCCTATCCTGCCATCAATCCTATCCACCTCTCTTCTGCTTGATCGGATGGGGTCGGACCGTCCGACCCCTGCGATGGGGCGCGGTACCCGACTGGAAGGGCCGTGCATGGGCGGACAGATCAGGGAATGCCTTGTGGATCAGCCGCAATTTGTCAAACGGTTTGACAACGTAGTTCGGTGTCTGCCTTCAAAGGGAGAGACTGAATGCTGCGTGTTGCAGTCGAAGCCATAGTCCGGTGTGCAGCGAGTGCAGACGGTGAGTCCTGCCAGTCCAACTCACGCTGACTGACCCGAAGCGGCTGTTGGGTGCGGTGATCAGCATTGGCCCGAATGGCGGCTCTACGAGGTACTGCGGTCATAGGGATACCGCGAGCTGAATTGTGCCGCGCCACCGACCACTTCCACATGACCTGAGCTGATGCTTTCGACAAATCTCGGGCAGGTTAAATTTCAGTCTGGATGACTGCAGTACCCAGTTCGCTGGCAACGGTGAAGCAAGGTGATCTTAGTGGCTGCTCTCGGTAGAGGACAACGGGGATGACTGCGATCCTCGTGGGCGCGGCCTGAGGTTCGCCGCGCACCAGCCACTCAGAATCTGCGAACTGATGCCACCAGACTCGGGAATGTGGTGCCATAGTGCATATATCGGGAAATAAAAATGAAGCATGCTGCGTTGAGCATCCTAAGTGCATTTTTCTTGGAGTAGCTGCGGAAATCGATATCAAACCCCCAACAGCTCATTCAACGAGTCCATCTTTTCATCAAGTTCGCTAGCACTGAAACGTTCGACAATGCGGCCGTGCTCCATCACATAAAACCGGTCTGCCAATGGCGCTGCAAAGCGGAAGTTCTGTTCGACCATGACGATGGTGTAGTGCTTCTCACGCAGCGAGACGATCATGTGGGCCAGCACTTCGATAATCACCGGAGCCAGGCCTTCAGAAATCTCGTCCAAAAGCAATAGGCGAGCTCCCGTGCGAAGTATGCGCGCCACGGCCAGCATCTGCTGCTCACCGCCAGAGAGCCGAGTTCCAGGGCTGTGTCGGCGTTCGGCCAAATTGGGGAACATTTCGTAAATTTCCTCGAGCGACATACCTGGTGTGCCCGTCTTCAACACCGGCGGCAGCAGCAGATTCTCCTCGCACGACAGACTGGAGAAAATGCCACGCTCTTCGGGGCAATAGCCGATGCCAAGGTGGGCGATCCGATGTGTGGGCATGCCGATGGTCTCAGCACCGTTGACCTTGATCGAACCTCTCCGGGCGTCGGTCAGTCCCATGATGGCGCGCATGGACGTGGTGCGCCCTGCGCCGTTGCGGCCGAGCAAGGTGACGACCTCGCCTGGCCTGACGGCCATGTCCACGCCATGCAACACGTGGGATTCGCCATACCACGCCTCAAGACCGCTGATTTCCAGTGCGTGTGTATTGGTAGACGGGAGGTTCATATCAGTGCTGCCCTTGTAGTTGCCCGTCGGTCGTGCCCATGTAGGCCTCCATCACTTGCGAATTCTTCGACACATCGTCGTACGGCCCTTCCGCTAGCACCTCGCCGCGCTGCAACACCGTAATGCGGTTGGCAATGGTCGAGACCACTTTCATGTTGTGTTCGACCATGAGGACGGTGCGTCCGGTGGCGACCTTCCTGATGAGTTCCGTCACCCGGTCGACATCTTCGTGGCCCATGCCTTGCGTGGGCTCGTCGAGCAGCATCAGCTCAGGCTCCATCGCCAAGGTGGTGGCAATCTCTAGTGCCCGTTTCCGGCCATACGGCAGGTTCACGGTCATCTCGTCCGCGAGGTCTTCCAGTCCCACCTCCGTCAGCAATTGCATGGCGCGGTCGTCGAGCTTGTGCAGGCTGCGCGCGCTGCGCCAAAAATGAAAATCCGTTCCCAGTTTTCGCTGAAGTCCAATGCGGACGTTCTCGATAAGCGTCATGCGCGGGAACACGGCTGAAATCTGGAAGGAGCGGATCACGCCGCGCCGGGCAATCTGTGCCGGTTGTTCGTGAGTGATGTCATGTCCATTGAAGAAAATCTGACCCGAGGTTGGCTCCAGAAATTTGGTCAGCAAATTGAAGCATGTGGTCTTACCCGCGCCGTTCGGACCAATGAGCGCGTGGATGGTGCCGCGCTGAACCTGCAAGCTGATGTCGCTGACGGCTGTGAAACCTCTAAACTCTTTGCTCAGGCATCGAGTTTCCAGTATGAAGTCGCTCATTCTTTCTGCTCCCCCGAGACAGGCTTGTCGCCGTTCGAAAATAACCAGGCGCGGGCGCGCTCGATGAGCACTGTGAGCTCGCCCATGATTCCGCTGCGAAAAGTCAGAACGCAGATCACGAAGATGAGTCCGGTCACCATGCTGACCGACTCACCCAGCGAGTTGAACCACTCCACGCCGGAAAGTGCTGCGAAGAATTGCCCGAGTTCGCCTATCTTGTTTTCCAGCAAGACCACCACGGCAGCACCGACAATGGGGCCGGACAGGGTGCCCATGCCGCCCACCAGTGTCATCAGAATCACGTGGCCCGAGGAGGTCCAGTGCACGTCACTGAGCGTGGCGAAACCCAGAACCAACGTCTTGAGTGAACCCGCCAGGCCCGCGAGCCCCGCTGAGAGCACGAAAGCCAACAACTTGAAGCGATTTGTGTCGTAGCCCAACGAAATCGCGCGGGGCTCGTTTTCCTTGATTGCCTTGAGCACCTGCCCGTAGGGAGAGTGGATGGTGCGCACGATGAGCAGGAATGCAGCGGTCACGACTGCGAGCGCTACGTAATACATGACGAGATCGTTTTGCAGATCGACAAGGCCGAACAGCATTCCGCGCGGAATACCCTGGAGCCCATCTTCACCGCCGGTGAAGGGCGCTTGAAGACAAACAAAGTAGAACATCTGCGCCAAGGCCAACGTGATCATGGTGGAGTAAATGCCTTGGCGCCGGATGGAAAAAAACCCGATCAGCAAACCCAGCACCGCACCACTGAGTGTGCCGAGAAGCAGGCCCAGTTCCGGCGACAGACCCCACGCCTTGATGGAATGCCCCGCGGCGTAGGCCGCACCGCCGAGAAACGCGGCATGTCCAAAGGACAACAGACCGGTGTACCCGAGCAACAGATTAAAGGCTGCAGCAAAGAGTGAAAAGCACAGTATCTTCATAACGAAAATTGGATACGCGCCAATTGCCGGCGCCACGAGCAACCCCAGAAACACGAAGCTGTAGCCGATCAAGCGAAGTTTGTTTGCATTCATATTTGATTCTTCACTTCTCTTTGCCAAACAGGCCGGCCGGGCGGATCAAAAGCACAATCACCATGATGACAAACACGACGGTGGACGAAGCTTGGGGATAGAAGACTTTGGTGAGACCCTCGACAAGACCGAGCCCCAGGCCGGTGAGGATGGAACCCATGATGGAACCCATGCCTCCGATCACAACCACGGCGAACACCACGATGATCAGGTTCTGGCCCATGAGCGGCGAGACCTGGTAGATCGGCGCGGAAAGCACGCCCGCGAAGGCGGCCAGACCGGCGCCAAACGCGTAGGTCAGCGTAATCATTAAGGGCACGTTGATGCCGAATGCTTCCACCATCCGGGGGTTTTCGGTTCCTGCGCGCAGGTAGGCGCCCAGCCTGGTTTTTTCAATGACGTACCAGGTGACGGTGCAAACCAGCAAGGACACCACCACTACCCATGCACGGTAGTCGGGGAGGAACATAAAGCCAAGGTCTGTGCTGCCTTGCAGCAGTTCGGGTGTGTCGTAGTTCAAGCCCGACACGCCATATACCGACCGGAACGCACCTTCGATAAGCAGTGTCAGGCCGAGGGTGAGCAGCAGGCCGTACAAATGATCGAGCTTGTAGAGGCGCCGCAAAAAGAGGCGCTCGACCAGAATGCCGAAAACTCCGACCACCACCGGCGCCGCAATCAGCATGATCCAGTAATTGATACCCAGGTAGTCCATGGCCATCCAGGTCAGCACCGCTCCCAGCATGAACAGTGCGCCGTGCGCAAAATTGATGATGTTCAGCAGACCGAAAATAACTGCCAGTCCGAGACTGAGGATTGCATAGAACGAACCATTGACGAGCCCAAGAAAGAGCTGGCTCAATAGAACCGATAGATTGAACTGCATCAGTTGAGACCTCGGGAGATGTTCATGGTGTTGTTTGCATGTTTTTGAAGCTTCCGCGTGCTGAGGGTGCATGGCGCTCTCAGGGGCCGCCGTTGTTTACGGCGAAACGACCTACCACGCTTGCTCCAGGATCTGGAGAATTTGATTTCGATGGAAAATAGGTCGCGGATTGGTTTTCACCATCATGCTTTGCATGGCTGCGGTCGCGATGGTTGCGAAATGCTCTCGGCTCACGCCAACGTCACGCAGTTGCGTCGGCATGCCGAGATCCTTGGCCAGTTCTTCGATGAGGTCGCAGGCCGAAGAATCGGGCCGCCGCAAGGCCTGGCTGATCAAGGCCTGCCGTTCCTCGTTGGCCATCTGGTTGTATCGGAGAACGTTGTGCAGCATGACGCAGGATGTATGTCCGTGGGGGACTCCTGCGACAGCGCCGAGCTGGTGCCCGATTCCGTGACTCGCGCCCCATTCGATGCGGTTCAGCCCGGTACAGCAGAGCCAAACCGCCAGTTGGCTGTTCAGTCTCGCTTCGATCTGGCTTGGATCGGATTTCGTCTGACGCAGGGAGTCCGCCAGCATTGACAAACCATGAAGACATGTTGAGTCCGTGAAGGGCTGTGGGTTACGCGAACAAATGGTCTCTGCGGCGTGGTCGATGGCGCGCATGCCTGTTGAAAGCCACAACCAATCAGGGGTGTGCACAGTGATAGCCGGATCGAGAATCACCCGTTGCGCGCCAATTTCCCTTGCAGTGAACAGATCCTTTGTTTGCCTGTTTGTGTCGGTACAGCCGGCGAGGTTGCTGAACTCTGCACCGGACAGCGTCGTCGGAACGGCGATCTGGCGGATGGGCGGGTTCTTGATGGGCGGCACGTGCTTGCTGCCGTCTTCAAGCAGCCGGATGGCGAATGCATCGAATTGCTCCGGCGACTCCAGGTCTTCTGCAAGGCCGATCAACAACATCTTGACGGTGTCGATCGGTGTGCCTCCGCCAACCGTCACGATCAGGTCCGGTCGTGCAGAACGGACCGCTGCCAGTGCCCGAATAACGCTGTCCCGCGGCACGTGGGCGACACACTCGTCGAACAATCCGCAAAAACAATCACCTAGTGCTGTGGTAATGCTGCTCACCACGTCGGTCTTGCGGCTGAGCGATTGACTCGAAACCAGATACACCCGTTTGGCGCCCATTTCCCCGACGGTCTGCATTACCGCCTGAACACACGGCATGCCAAACAAGATGCTTTCCTGGGCGAGGAAGTCGTAGCGGCCAGAAGGAATCATTGGTTTGCCTTTTCTGTTGAACCTGAGGAGCGCCGAGTTGAAGCAAGGCTGTTCGGGATGCCATACATCGACCACGAATGAAGACGGCTTTTGCACAACATGCGTCGGAATCTCCAAGGTTCAGATGGGTTTGCGGTCGCTGTGCTGCTGGTACTCCTTCGCCCGGAGTTCACGCCGCAGCAACTTCCCAGTGGAGGTTTTCGGAATCCCCTCGATGAACTCGATGAGGCGGGGATATTTGTAGGGCGCCGTGGTCTTTTTGACATGGTCCTGCAGCGCCAGTACCAGCGCACCATCGCCCTCAACGCCGCTGCACAGTTTCACGAAGGCCTTGACGACCTCACCCCTTTCCGGATCGGGGCTGCCGACGACCGCGCACTCCATCACCGCAGGGTGTTCCATCAGGGCGTTCTCCACTTCCATCGGGCCGATTCGGTAACCTGCCGAACTGATGATGTCGTCGGTGCGACCTTGATAGAAGATATAGCCTTCTTCATCGATGACGACCATGTCTCCGGTCAGGAAGTATTCTTTCGATCCGCAAGTCAGCCGGGTTTTTTGCGTCAGTTCTGGATCGTTCCAGTAGCCCAGCATCACCTGGGGATTCGGCAGACAAAGCGCCAGTTGGCCCGCGGCGCCACGGGGCATGATGTCGCCCTGTTCATCGATGGCCACCATCTCGCTGCCAGGCAGCGCGCGCCCCATCGAGCCCGGCTTCTGAATCGATCCCGCCTGGTTCGCCACGGTCATCAGGGTCTCGGTCTGGCCATAGGCTTCGACCAGCGGAATTCCCGTCTGCTCGGTCCAGCGACGCGTCACTTCCGGATTGACCGACTCCCCTGCCGAAACCGCAAGCCGCAACCGCCACCCGGGTTCGGTAATACCCGGTTCGTTGATGAGCTGGCGAAACTCAGTGGCTGCGCCGCAAAACACGGTCACGCCGTATTTTTCGATCTTGAGCAGGCGGTCTGCAGGATCGAAGCGGCCGTTGTAGAAAAGCACGGTGCTGCCACACGACCAGGGTCCCCACAGAATGCTGGTGCCCGCTTTGCTCCATCCCGTATCGGCCGTGCACCACATGAGGTCCTGCTCGGTCAGTTCCTGCCAGAATTGGGCCGATACCCGCCAGGAAAACAGTGCACGGGCGGCATGGGCGACGCCTTTTGGCAGACCGGTGGAACCAGACGTGTAGTAAATCACCGCCGGATCATCGAGGCCGGTGTCGTCGCAGGTGAACGTCGTGCTGGCTCGGCTTACTTCGCTGTTGAAATCCAGCCAGCCGGGTTCTATGGCGGCGTCGATCCCTACAGCCAACCGGGTTGAAATGCCTGATCCAGTGAACTTGCCCATGTTCGCGGATGTGGTGACCGCAGCGGTCGCTCCGGCATGCCGGGCTCGGTATGTGACGTCCTTTTCGGTCAACATGTCGATGCACGGAATGGGTACAGCCCCCAGCTTGGTGCAGGCCACCATGATCAGTTGCCATTGCGGGATGCGGGGCAACATCACGATCACCCGGTCGCCCTTTTTAACCCCACACGTGCGCAGGAAATTGGCAGCCTGGTTCGACTGCCTGCTGATGTCGCTGAAGGTGTAGCGCTCTTCCTTTCCGGACTCTTCACACCAGATCAAGGCTTCCCGATCGGGCGTTCTTGCAGCCCAGTCGTCAACAACATCGCGGCCAAAGTTGAATGTCCTGGGCAAATCCCAACTGAATGCCTTGTATTCGTTCAGGTATTTGTCGTGGTTGATATTCATCGTCTGTCTCCTTGCTGTAACGCACGCGTCTATGTTTCTGTGTCTTGGGGGCTGGCATTCTGATGGCCAAGCTCAGATGACGTTTTGGTCTCTGAGCGATGCAATTTCCTGGTCAGTAAAGCCTGCTCCCAGCAGTGCCTCCTCATTGTGTTGGCCCAGCATGGGCGGTGCGAGCCTCACGTTTCCGGGTGTCCTGGAGAACTTGATGGGAAAGCCCAATTGCGGAATGCGGCCTTCACGCGGGTGGTCGATATGGAACAGCATTTGCCTGTGCTGCAACTGAGGGTCGGCAAAGGCTTCTTGTATGGTGTTCGCTGGCGTGGCCGGGATATCTGCCGCCTTCAGGCGTTCAAACCACTCCTGCGCCGTTGCGGTGAGGAACAGCGCCCGCAACACGGCGAACTGGTGCTCACATGCCTCCCCTTCGGGCCACTGGTCGGCCTTCAGTTCCGGGTGCCCTACCAGATCACAAAATGCGGCCCAGAAATGCGCCTCGATGGCACCCAGCGTCATGTGGCGACCATCGCTGCAAAGGAAAACGTTGTAGCAAGGCGCCGCGCCCAGGAAAGCCCGTTCACCGCCTTTGGGCTCCACACCGGCGAACAAATAATCCGCCGCGTGATAGGCCAGCCATGGAACGAGTCCGTCGGTCATGGAAATGTCGACGAACTGTCCTTGGCCGTCGGCCTGGCGAGCCTGCAGCGCCGCCAGGATTCCAAACGCGGCCATCAGCGAGCCGCCGCCCACATCGGCAATCGACAGGCCGGGCACGATGGGGCCGGTCGCGGGTGTACCGAACAGATGCAGGCCGCCCGCGAGCGCCAGGTAGTTGAGGTCGTGGCCCGCCACCTTCGCATAGGGCCCGTCTTGCCCATAACCGGTGATGGCGCAATAGACCAAGCCGGGATTAGTCTCCCGCAGCGATTCGTAGCCCAATCCCAGGCGTTCCATCACGCCTGGGCGGAAGCCCTCAACGACTACATCGGCAGTGGAAGCCAGGCGTCGGAGGACCACTTTGCCTTCTTCGCTCTTGAGGTCCAGGGTCAGGCTTCTCTTGTTCCGGTTGAGCAGCAGGAACGAGCCGGACTCCTCCTTGCAAAGCGGTTCGAAGGCTCGGTTGTAGTCGCCCCCGATGGGGTGCTCAATCTTCAGCACGTCGGCGCCGTAATCGGCCAGCATCTGGGTGCAAAAGGCACCGGGCAGCAGGCGCGTGAGGTCGAGCACCTGGATGCCGGCCAGAGCGCGTTGCTTGTCGGGTTTTGAGGGATTGTGCATATCAAGCAGCAGTCCAACCGCCGTCAACCATGAGGCTGTGGCCCGTGACATACGACGAGGCCGAGGAGGCAAGGAACACCGCCGCGCCATGGACTTCATCGGCGCGGCCAAAGCGGCCCATGGGAATCCGTGCCAGCAGCCGTGGCCCGATGTGGGGGTGAGCGACCATGTTGGCCGTGAGGTCGGTTTCCACGAAACCATAGGCGATGGCGTTGACCCGGATGCCATGTTCGGCCCAGTCGTGCGCGAGCGATTTCGTCAGCTGCTCGACCCCACCTTTCGAGGCGCCGTAGGGCACCTGCCGCTTCAGTCCGATGTGTCCCGCGATGGAGCTGATGTTGATGATGGAGCCGCCCTTGCGCGCGATCATCAGAGCACCCAGGTGGCGGCAGCAGTTGAATACGCCGGTGAGATTGACCCCGATGATCTGGTCCCAGTCCGAACGCTCTGTTTTCTCCATGGAGGCGTAGTGAGGGTCTATCCCGGCGTTGTTAACCAGAATATCCAGGCCGCCATATTGCGCAGTCACCTGTTCGCGCAGGCGAATGACGTCGGCCTCGTTCGATACGTCGGCTAGCATGTGAGCGGCGCGCCCGCCACGTTGCCCAATGACATCCACTGTCTCCTGCATGGACGCCGTGGTGCGGCCGCAGACCACCACCGTGGCGCCGCTGGCCGCTAGGGCTTCGGAAATCGCCCGTCCGATACCGCGACCACCGCCGGTGACCATGGCGATTTTTCCGGTCAAGTCAAAACTGCTCACTGCGCTTTCTCCTCACGCGTCACGCGGCGGCTGATCGCCCATCGGTGCACCTCTGAAGGGCCGTCGTAAATGCGGAATGCTCGAAGTTCGCGGAATGCCCGTTCGACGATGGTGTCCCCGGTCACACCCAGGCCACCAAGAATCTGCACACAGCGGTCCGCAACCCGGTACAGAGCCTCTGAGACAATCACTTTGGCCACGCTGGACTCGTGCCTTCCATGCTTGCCTTGGTCCAGCGTCCAGGCGGTGTGCCAGATTGTGAGTTGGCACACATGCAAGTCGATTTCGTTGTCGGCGAGCATGAAACCGATGCCTTCGTGTTCTGAAAGTGGCTTGCCAAAAGCCTGGCGGCGTTTCGCGTAGTCGATGGCGACTTCGTTGGCGCGGCGAGCCACACCCAGCCAGCGCATGCAATGCGTCAGCCGAGCCGGCGCCAGGCGAACTTGCGCATACCGCAGGCCCTGCCCCAGTTCGCCCAGGATGTGACTGGCCGGAATGCGCAAGTCGCGGAATTCGATTTCAGCATGTCCACCGGTGAAGCTGGAGTCGATGCTGTCGATGCTCCTGACGATGTGGATGCCGGGCGCGCTCATGTCGGTCAAAAACATGGTCGGCCCACCGCCGGAACCCGCGGCCTTGGCCATCACAATGGCGAAGGCCGCGCCACTCGCTCCGGTGATCAGCCACTTGCGACCGTTGATGACGTAGTCGTCGCCATCGCGCTCCGCCGTAGTCGCCAGAAGGCTGGGGTCGGAACCGGCCCCCGGATGTGGCTCGGTCATGCAGAAGCACGAGCGCACCTCACCACTGGCCAGCGGTTTGAGCCAGCGTTGCTTTTGCTCTTCTGAAGCCACTTCCTCCAGCAAGTGCATGTTGCCCTCGTCTGGCGCCGCGCAGTTCAGCGCGAGGGGCCCCAACATGGAGTGTCCAGCTTGCGCGAAGACCACCGCCCGGCCCAGGTGCGACAAGCCCAACCCACCCCATTTTGTGGCCACATGTGGCGAGAGCAGGCCAGCCTGGCGGGCGAGGCCCACCAACTCCAGGCGCAGCGCATCGGTGGGGCCGTGGCTGTCCTGACGTGGATCGGATTCGTAGGGAACCACCCGTTCGCGGACAAAGGTCGCAGTTCGTTTTTCTAGGTCCAGCAGCTCTGGAGGCAATGTGAAGTCGATCATGGAGTCGTTCCTGTATGTTCATTGAAATGAGTCAGACATGGCGCCCTTGCGCCAGGTCGTGGGTGAATTCCAGCAACCCGTGTGAGAGTTCACCGAAGCGGCTGTAGCGCGGGTCGGTGGTCGCCCCGCTGCGGTAACGGGCGTGGAGCTGCATGAACACCACGCTCAGTTTGAAGAGGCACAACACGCGGTAGAACGCCAAGTTCGAGACATCACGGCCCGTGGCGCAGGCGTAGGCCTGCACCACATCGTTGCGGCTCGGAAACCCGTAGCCTGCGGTCGGCATTTGAGCCAGTTCTTGCATGGCTGGTGGGTCGCCGGCCTCTGTCCAGTAGCTCAGCATCGTGGCCAAGTCGAACAGGGGATCGCCGCGGGTCGACATGTCCCAGTCGAGCAGCGCCAACGGCTCAAGGGTCTGCGGATGCAGGATCAGGTTGTCCAGCTTGAAGTCGGCATGCAGAAGGGTGGGCGGCAGCTCGGATGGTCTGTTTTTCTCAAGCCATGCAGAAATGAAGCGGACCGACTGGTGTTGCTCGTCTTTGGATGCAAGTTCTGCGCGCCGCGTCCAGCCGCTCACCGCGCGGGCCAAGAATCCCTCAGGTTTGCCAAGATCGCCCAGGCCTGTTTTGGCTGGATCAAGCGCATGCAGCTGCACAAGTAGATCCACCATCGACCCAGCCAGCTTTTGGCCGATGGCCGGGGCCACGATGTCGGGCGGCAAGTGCGCGCCGCTGATGACGCGCCCGGACCGGTATTCCATGATCTGGAAATGTGCGCCCATCACGGCGTCGTCGTCGCAGTACAGCACGGAGCGAGGCGCGTAAGGATAGTGTGGAGCGAGCGCTTGAAGCACCCTGTGCTCGCGAGCCATATCATTGGCACCTGGCAGCACTTCACCCAGGGGCGGGCGACGCAGGACATAGTCGGTGCCATCGATTTCCACCAGGTAATTCAGGTTGGCCAGCCCACCGGCAAACTGCCTTGGCGCGTGCTCCAGGTTGAGGCGCATGCCCTGGCCTGACAAGTATTGGCTGACGTTATCCCATGGCAAAGGCACGGTATCGCCCGCGGTCCGCAGGTTGGGCCCCGCACCCAGGGCATCTGTTGATGGCGCCTGAGCGAGCACCCTTGCCTGTCCGAGGTAGCCGGATTGTGCTGTGATGGACGTACTGTTCATGTTCCGTTTGCAAAGTATTCGCAATAGCGCAATGTGCGGCGATCGCCAAGTTCGCCGGGTGTCACATTGGTCCTGGCAAGAGCCGTTATTCGGGCAGGGGCCAGGATTGGGTTTCCGATGGAACCCCCCCCTGCGATGGATTTTTTTCTATTTCTTGAGCAATGCGCAGGTGGACTTTTCCAGTGGAATGAAGGCTTGGTCGCCTGGCGTTATCTGGCGAACGTGGTAGTAGTCCCATGGGTATTTGGACTCTGACGGCCTTTTGACTTGCAGCAGATACATGTCGTGCACCATGCGGCCGTCCTCACGCAGCTTGCCGTTGCGAGAGAACATATCTTCGACCGGCATACTCCGCATTTTTTTGAGGACAGGCATCATCTCGTCGGTGCTTGCTGCGGCGATGCCTTTGAGGTAGTGAAGAACCGATGAATAGACGGAGGCTTGGACCATGGTTGGCATCCGTTTTTGCTTTTCGAAGAACCGCTTGGACCAAGCCCTGGTTTTCTCGTCAAAATCCCAATAGAACGCCTCCGTCAAGTACATGTTCTGCGCCTTGCTCAGCCCCAAACCATGCACATCGGTGATGAACATCAGCGTGGCTGCCAAAATCTGTTGTTTGGTGATGCCAAATTCCACGGCTTGCTTGATCGAATTGGTGGTGTCATTGCCGGCATTGGCCAATGCGATGACTTTGGCCTTCGATCCCTGGGCAGTCAGCAAGAACGAAGAAAAATCTGGCGCGGAAAATGGGTGCTTGATGCTGCCAAACACCTGCCCCCCGGATGCCTTCACCACGTCCGCGGCATCCTTCTCCAGAGCATGGCCACCCGCATAGTCAGCGGTCAAGAAGAACCAAGTGTCCCCCCCCTGTTTCATGACTGCACGGGCGGTGCTCGCGGCCAGCGCGTAGGAGTCATAAGCCCAGTGAAGCCCGGATGGTGTACATTCTTCGTTGGTGATCCGGGTGCTTGCAGCACCGGAAAAGATCGCGAACCGGCCTTTTTCCTTGGCGATATTGAGGACGGCCAGAGCAGCGGCCGATGACGGGACGTCAGCAATCATGTCGACGCCGTCCGCGTCAAACCATTGGCGCGCTCTTGTTGACGCGACGTCGGCCTTGTTCTGGTGATCGGCGAAGACCAGCTTGATCGGAAAAGTGGTCTTGGTGGACTTCTTGAAATCCTCGATGGCCAGCTCGGCCGCCAACACCGAACCCGGTCCCGACAGGTCGGAAAAGATGCCCGACATATCTGTCAGGACACCGATTCGTACTTCGTTGTCGCTTAACAGAAGTGGCTGCGCGCCAACCCCCATCGAAAGCATGATCGTGCCTGCGCCGAGCAGGTGGGCCAATTTAAGATTGTTCTGCATTTGGGATGTCTCCGTTGAGGTCACACTTTTCAAGGCCCCACGCCTCGTTTGTCTGACTGTCAGACAATCATTGCGTTGATGCAGTTTCCGTTCAACGGTGTAAACCATACTTGACAGCTTGACTTTAAAAGCGTAGTCGTGAAAATCTAGACATCCCTAGATGCTGATCCGAACTTGGATGTAGGATGGTCGGACATTCGCGTCACCAGACGCGCGCCGTTGAACAGAGGAATTTGCAGTCCAGATTCTTGCCTGCGCGGCTAAAAGCACAGGCGTTGAAAGATGAAAGCAAACTTCGAAAAGCTCAAGAAAGTACCGGCCTACAGGGCGCTGGCTGAAGCCATGACCGAGCAAATACTCGACGGACGATTGGAAGAGGGCGAACAAGTGCCAACCGAGTCGGAGTTGTGCGAGATGTTCGGCGTCAATCGCTCGACCGTAAGAGAAGCCATCCGGGTTTTGGAAGAGGCCAACCTGATACGGAGGGAACACGCCAGGAAGCTTCTGATCAGCAAGCCTTCGCACCAAGAAATCGGATCCCAGCTCGAACGTGCCTTGTTGCTGCATGAAGTGACCTTTGACGAACTTTGGGAGGCTATGCACCTTCTCGAGCCGCAGATGGCAAGGCTTGCCGCTCAGCAACCGCAAGCGGCGCTGATTGAAAGACTGACTTTGAACATCGAAGCCACCCAGGAGGCGCTGTCGCGAGGCGAGTCGCTGGTTAGGCTCGATATCGAATTCCACGGTTTGATCGCCCAAATGTGCGCCAACAGGGCCCTCAACCTCGCACGTGAACCCATCAGTCGGCTCTTTTACCCGTCTTTCCAGCGCGTCATGGCCAAGGTTCCGGTGGCTGGCCAGCGGCTTGTCGGCGCACATAAAGCCATCCTGGATTCGCTCATCAGGGGAGACGGTGCCGCAGCTGAAATGTGGATGCAAAAACACATCACTGACTTCAAGCGCGGGCTGGAGCTCGCCAGCGTCGACGTCAAGTCTCCTGTGGGTTGATAGGCTCTGAGTTTTTCCCCGAGCTGCGACTCCCGGCGCGCGCCCTGTTTCTCCCTCCATCCACAGTAGTTGTACGGTTTCATAGCCATGGCCAGATCGAATGGCTCTTCAGGGTCGGGCACAGCCGCTCACTTCAGTCGCGACGAGTCGTTCTCGAAGCGCTGACCAAGCTGGCCTATGTTGAGTGGCAGGTGACGGAGGTGCAGCGGTTGTTCGACCCTTCCATCCTTGAATGACCGCTGACCGTGGGGGCCGACATTCAAGCGAGCAAGGTCAGCGGCAGCAAGCAGCCTTGAAGCGACCTTCGATTTTCCACTTGCGTCATTGCAGCGAGTGCTGCTGGTGGGTGCGCCTAGGTGAGTTCACGCCTTCTGCCTCGAAGCGGCTTTTCGGCGTGGCGACGTACACTGACTCGAACGGCTTCTATAGGAGGGACTGCGGCCACAGGTTTGCGCGACCCGGTCGGCGCCGCCTCACTGTCTGCGCTCCAGGTTCTTTTTCGGGCAGGCTACCAATCCGTAGAGCGTGATCTCTGCTTCCTACGCTCAAAGGATAGGGACAGGTTGTCTATCTGATCAGGGAAGTCCAAAGAACGGGGAATGCTGTTCAAACAACAGGGGCCACCATATGCCAGCTCCACCTAACAGGATTTGCAAATCGTCTGGGACCCCACCCAGTTGCTCAGCGGGCCGCTCAAGTCCATGCCACGCCGCAATGCAGTCATCTCGGCCACGATGCTCATGGCGATTTCGGGAGGCGTGAGGGCCCCGAGGTTCAGCCCCACAGGACCGTGCAGGCGATCGGCTTCTTCTGGGCTAACGTCGAACTCCAGTAGGCGTTCGCGGCGCTTGGCGTTGTTTTGCAGCGAGCCAAGTGCGCCAACGTAAAACGCGGGGGTGCGCAGCGCCTCCATGAGCGCAAGGTCATCGAGCTTGGGGTCGTGGGTGACTGCGACCACGGCGCTGTTGTGGTCCAGGTGCATGGCCAGCACCAGGTCGTCGGGCATCGTGGTGGACAGCGTCACGCCAACCACGGACTCCCAGCCTTCGTGGTATTCCGTGCGCGGCTCGCAGACGGTGACCTGGTAGTCGAGCATGACGGCCATGCTTGCCAGGTAACGCGACAGCTGGCCGCCGCCGATGATGAGCAGGCGTAGGCGCGGACCGTGCACGGTGGTGAGCGTGGCGCCGTCGAAGCCGACGCGGTCACCCTCTAGGGCGGGCTCGTGGCGCACCAGGCCGGTGGCCATGTCGAGCCTGCGCTGCACACGCTTGTGGTTCTGGATGCTGCTCAGCAGTTCGCGCAATTGCGATTGCGGCGAGAGCGGCTCCAGCACGATCTGCACCGTGCCACCGCAGGGCAGGCCGAAGCGGCGCGCCTCCTCGGCCGTCTCGCCGTAGGTGGTGGTTTCGGGCCGGCGCAGTGCCAGATCGCCGCGCGCCACGCGGCCGATCAGGTCGTCTTCGATGCAGCCGCCCGAGACCGATCCAGCCACCTGGCCGTCGTCGCGGATCACCATCAGCGAACCCGGCGGGCGCGGCGCCGAGCCCCAGGTGCGCACCACGGTGCCGAGCACCACGCGGTGGCCACGGCCTTGCCAGTCGAGGGCGGTGCGGATCACGTCGATGTCGATGCTGTTCATGGGGAATCGCTCCGTGCAAGGGGAAGGGGGTGGGGTGGCGTCGGGCGCCAACCGGTCGCGAGCAGCGCGAGAAGGGCAGCGCCGCCGATGAGGCTGTAAGCCAGTTGCTGGGCCCATGGGCCGGTCGTGGGGCTGAGCCAGCCCACGGCGAGCAGCAGCGCCGGTCCACACAAGGACCAACCAGCGACAGCGAGAGGCGAGGGAGGGAACGCTTCGGACCGATGCCGCCCCGCGTGCACCGACCAGGCCAGCGCCAGCAGGCCCATGCCCACCAGCCCATGGGTGGCACCCGTGCCGGCGAGCAACACGCCCGCACCCAATGCCAGCAGCGCGAGCGGCAGGCGCTCGGCCCACGGTGCGCTCAGGTGGCGCGGCACCAGGTCGAGGCGGGTGAGAACTGGCAGCGCCGCCATGGCGCCCAGATGCACCATGACCGCGGTGGCCGGCGACCAGCCTGCGGCGCTGCACCAGGCATTGTTCAGCCACAGCGTGCCCATCATCAGGCCCATCGCCGTGGCCGGCAGGGCGCTGGCAGCGGAGGGAGCGGCGTCTGGCGCGTTGGGCACCGTGGGCGGGCGGCCCAGCGCCGCCGCGAGCAGCAGCACCACCGACGCGGCCCACAGGCTGTGCATCGCTGGCAGTGCGCCGGTGGTGCACAGCGCGGTGAGCGCCGCGGCCAGCAGCGGCGGCCCGCCCGACCAGCTGCGGCGGCACGCGCCGCGCGCCACCGGCACGTCCAGCGAGGCCGACCACGCGGCCCACACGGTGGCGAGCACCAGCAGAGCCACGTGGCCGGTGGCGGCGGGTTGCCATTGGCCCACGAGCAGCGCACCCAGCGCCGTGGTGGCGCCCAGCAGGGGGGCAACCGTTGGCGCGAGCCGCGCGGGCAGGCCGGCCTGGGCGAACAGCAGCCGCAGCGCCCACCACAGCGCCACAGGCAGCACGCCGCTGGCCACCGACCAGCCCAGTCGCTGACCCTGTGCGCCCAGCCACACCCAGCCCATGAGCAGCGCGGTCCAGCGGGCCAGCGCGAGGGCCTCGGGGGGCAAGTGAATCCTAGACATGGCTGTAGCCGTGCAGCTGGTCGGAGCCCGCCACCGCGTGCACGCTGGCATTGAACGAGACGATGATACGGTCGGCTTCGCCGTCGTACGGCATGGCCTGGTGGGGCAGCCACGACGGGAACACCACCAGCTGGCCGGGCACCGGCTCGATGTCGATGTGGGCTGACTGCAGGTAGGCGTTGCCGAAGTCCATGTGGGCGCCGCCCAGGTGGTTGAAGTGTGGGCCGTAGAAGCGCGTCACGCCGTTGGTGGCGCCCAGCAGCGGATGGGCTTGGCGCTGTGTCACTTCGTCAATCTGCACACAGTACACGCCCGACCACGAACAGTTGCCGTGCGTGTGCACGTCGTGGTGGCTACCCCGGTTGGCGATCTGGAACCAGAGGCCGCGCAAGGCGATCTGCAGGCCTGGCGCGGCCTCGGGCCAGGCGCCCTGATTGGCGAGCGCGACGGTCTGGCGCAGGCCATCCACGGTGAATTTCACCAACGCTTCCCATTCGGGGAGCCGGATGCGCTGCAGCAGGTCGTCGCGGCTGGCGTAGAAGGCCGCCGCCGGATCGGCGCGCTCGTCGCTCGCGCGCAGGGCGCGGAACACGCGCACCAGCAGCGGGTTGATGTCGTGTGCCTGCGCGAAGCGATGCACGCCCAGCGGCGTGGACCAGAGCGGGAGCAGCGGATCCGGGGTCATGGACTCAGGTGGCTCAGGCTTCGGTCAGCAGGTCTTTGGGCCACAGGAGCCGGTGACCGGTGCGGGCGGCCAGGGCCTCGATGTCCTCCGGGATGTCCACGTCGGTGCGGTAGCGCTGGTTGCTGCTGGCCCAGCGGTGCACGGCCTGCGGGTTCGCCGACTGCCACTGCCTGCAGCCGACGCTGGCTAGGCCCGCAAGGATCTGCTCTCGCACGCTCTGGCTCAACATCACCGGGTTGCCCGGCAGGCCGTCCACCGTGGGCTGGACCACTTCGGTGCCTTCGGGCCGCTTCTTGTACGCACCGATCAGGTCGTTGATGTCTTGCGAGTTGATCAGCGGCTGGTCGGCCAGCGCGACCAGCACACTGTCGATCTTGCCGGTCAGCGCCTGCAGGCCCAGCCGCAGCGACGATACCTGGCCCGCGTCCGGGTCCAGGTTGCGCACCAGCGTGACCGGGAAGTCGCGCACCTCGGGTTCGATGCGCTCGGCGTGGTGCCCCAGCACCACCACCAGCTCGTCCACGCCCGCGCCCGAGAGCGCGATCAGCTGGCGCCGGATCAGCGGAACGCCGCCCAGCTCCAGCAGGCACTTGGGTTTGTTACCCATGCGCGAGGCCGAACCGGCCGCGAGCAGCACCGCGCCCACCACCACGCGGCTGTACAGACCGCCGCCGCCCTTCAGGATGCATCCCACGTCAGCTACCTCCACAACAAGACTTCGTGGCCACCACCGGCGGGGCCGCTTCGCTGACCGATTCTGCTTCCGCAGGCTTGGCCGCACCGCCGCCGCAGCAGCTGCCCATTTCCATGGGTGGCAGATCGAGCTTGAACTTCGGCGCCGGCTTCGCTGCCTCTGGGGTGGCGGCGGCACGCGCAGGCCGACCGCGCCGCGCCGCGACCACGGTCGCCAGCACCGCCAGCGCGATCTCTTCCGGCGTCTGCGCGCCGATGGGCTCGCCCGCGGGGGCCACGATGGCGGCCACCTGCGCCGGGTCTTCGCCCGCGCTGATCAGGCTCTGGCGCAGCACGTTGGCCTTGCGTTCGCTGGCCACGAACCACAGCGTCGGCGGCTTCAGCGCCAGCGCGGCCCTGAGGGCCTGCAGGTCGCGCCGTCCCTGGGTGGCCACCACCACCAAGCCGCCGTCCGGCAGGGCCTGCACGACCGCGTCGGCGCTGTCGCTGCCGATCACACGCGCCGCGTCGGGGAAGTCGCCAGCCTGCGCGCCCTCGACCACCAGCACCGTCTGCAGGCCGATGCGCGGCGCCAGCCCGGTCAGCGCGCGCGCCACCGGCGAGTCGCCGAACACCACCAGCTGAGGGGCCGGCAGCACCGGGTCGATGAACAGCTCCAGCGTGCCACCCGAGTGGCAGGCCATACCGAACTCCAGCACGTCACCCAGCGTGCGCTCGGCGGTCTCGTCGGTGGGCGCAATGCGGATGCTCTGCGGCTGGCCGCTGGCCAGGGCCTGGCGCACGGTCTTGACCACCGCCGGTTGCGCGCAGCCGCCGCCGATCCAGCCGTGGATCTGGCCGTCGGCGGTGACCAGTGCCTTGTCGCCCGCCTTGGCTGAGGTGGGCGCCTGCGCGCGCAGCACGGTCACGAGTGCAAACGCGCGGTCTTCGGCCTGCAGCCGGGCGGCGTCGGCGATCCATTGGTTGCGGTTCATGGCGTGTCTCCTGTGGGTGTGTTTCTAGTGCAGCACCGGCCGCGCCGCAACCAGGTCGGCGAGGCTGGCCAGCGGCACGAAGCGGTGGATGTGTTCGCGGGCGTTCCGAACCGCGGCCGCGGCGGGCGCCTGGCGCGTGGGGTGGAACCAGGTGATGCGCGCGCCGTGGCCACGCAGGGCGCGCAGCGCGTCGGCCAGGTGTTCGGGTGCGTCGGTGTCGAAGCCGTCGGACATCACCCACACGCGCGCGCCGCGCCGCAGCTGGGCGCGGGCGTGCACACGGGCGAAGTCCTGCAGGCTGGCGGCGATGCGGGTGCCGGCGCCGAAACCGGCGGTCACGGCGTTGATCTTTTCTTGCACCGTGGCCGAGTCGCGCTGCATCAGCGGCGTGACCTCGGCCAGCCGGGTGTGGAACACGAACACGCGGGCCTGGGCCTCCAGCGCGAAGGCGCGTGCGATGCGCAGGAACAGCGCGGCATGGCTCTCCATCGAGCGGCTCACGTCGGCCAATATG
The DNA here is from genome assembly GCF_025699295.1 of Hydrogenophaga sp. Lineage (GTDB taxonomy): Bacteria > Pseudomonadota > Gammaproteobacteria > Burkholderiales > Burkholderiaceae_C > Hydrogenophaga. The sequence continues at coordinate 92,554 of NZ_JAILWB010000017.1, forward strand.
AACAGGCGCGGTGGCTCCACGCGCTTGACCTGCCAGGCCGGCGCCAGCGGCTCGCCGCCCCAGGCCACGCTGCGGCGCAGGGTCTGGCGCAGGTCCAGCCGCTGGCCGGGGTGGGCGTTGCGCCAGCGGCGTGTCGGCAGTGGTCGCAGCTGCGCAGTGATCTGGCGCGCCAGGCGCTGCAGGGCGCCCAGCTCTTGCGGCAGCCACATCTGGCCGTCGCGCTGGTGCAGGGCTTCCAGCTGGGGCTCGCTGCGGCTGGCGCCGCCCATGGCACGCGGCGTGCCGGCCTCGCTGTCGCCCGCGCCCGCGTGTGGCGCATCGGCGGCGGTCTGGGGTGCGGCTTTGGCGGCGGTGGGCGGTGGCTGCGCGGCGTGGTCCATCTGCTCGTGCATCTGCTGCACGGCCTGGCGCAGGTCGCGCTGTGGTCGCGTCTGCCCACTCACGCGCACCTGGCCTCGCAGGCGCTCGGGGTGCCAGTAGCGGGCAAAGAGGTCGGGCCAGAGCCGCCATTCGCGTGCGCTGTGGCAGGCGATGGCGCGCCAGGCCGCGTTCAGGCGCGGGCCGTTCGGTCCACCCAGCACCATTGCCGCCTGCAGCATGGCCTGCTGCTCGGCCACGCCCACGCTCAGCCCGTGGTCGCGCAGCAGTGCCGCGAAACCGGCGAGGGTTTCGCTGGGGGCAAGCGCGGGCGTGGTGTTCATGAGGCGGCCGCGTTGGCCGGGGCTTTTTCGGCCACGCCCACCGTGCGCCGGCCCTCGATCAGTTGGCGCGCGCGATCGGCGCCGAGGCCGAAGCGGTCTTCCCGCGTCTTGAGCAGGCAGCCCAGCGTGGTCAGCAGCACCGCCATGTCCTCGGGCAGCGTGTGGTGGTGCATGCGGTGCAGCGCGTTGACCCAGTCCAGCGTCTCGGCGATACCGGGGATCTTGGACAAATCTTCATTGCGCAGCCGCTGCACGAACTGCACCGCTTCTTCGACCAGCCGGGTGTCGGCCTCGGGCAGGGCGGTTTTCACGATGGCGATCTCGCGCGCCAGCGTGGGGTAGTCGAGGTGGTGGTACAGGCAGCGGCGACGCAGCGCGTCCGAGAGTTCGCGCGTGCCGTTGCTGGTGAGGATGACGCGCGGGATGTGAAGCGCGCGCAGCGTACCGATCTCGGGCACGGTGATCTGGTAGTCGGCCAGCACTTCGAGCAGGAAGGCCTCGAAGGCCTCGTCGGCGCGGTCGATCTCGTCGATCAGCAGCACGCAGGGGCCGTCCTGGCTGATGGCCTTGAGCAGCGGGCGCTCCAGCAGGAACTCGCGGCTGAACACGTCGGCCTCTTTCACCGTGCCGGGCTGGCCGTCGTGCAGGCGGATCGCCATCAGCTGTCGACCATAGTTCCACTCGTAGGCCGCCTGCGCCAGATCCAGGCCCTCGAAACACTGCAGGCGCACGAGCACCGCGCCCTGGGCCTCGGCGAGTGCCGTGGCCAGCGCTGTCTTGCCCACGCCCGCGTCGCCTTCCAGCAGCAAGGGCCGCTGCAACTCGCCCGCTAACCACACCGTGGTGGCGAGGTCGGCGTCAGCGAGGTAACCCACCTGCTGCAGCTGCTCGCGCAGCTGGCGGTCACCCGGTGCAGCCGGCGTTTGCATGCTCAAGCCTTCTTGCCAAAGAGACCCTGCCACCAGTTTTTGATGAGCGCCCAAACGATGGCCAGTCCGTTGATCTCCTGCGCCACCGGCGGGGCGGGACGGGGTGGCGCCGCGGCCACCGTGAGGGGCGTGGCTTGTTCGGGAGCGCCACCGAACGCCACCGCAGCGTCCTCGGCGATCTCCACCGAGGCCGGCGCGGGCAGCGCCAGCGCCGCCTGGCGGAAGTTCTCGACGAACTGCACCAGGATCATCTCGGACACCTGCACCATCATGCGGCCGCCGAACTGAGCGAACTTGCCGTTGACGATGACCGAGGCGTCGCCGTGCAGCACGCTGTGCGCCGGGTTGGCCGGGTCGGCTTCGATCACCGCGATCAGGTCCATCGAGGCGGACGAACCGCCCTTGTCGGCGCCCTTGCCGCGCAGCACCATCTTGCGGTCGGCCTCGCTTTGTTCCAGCACGTCCACCGTGCCGCCGAACTGGGCCACCGCCGGGCCCACCTTCACCTTCACGCCGCCCTTGTACGAGGTGTCGGACAGCTGCTCGGTGAGCTCTGCACCGGGCATGCAGCCGGCCACCGCCTTGAGGTCGGCGAGGATGGCCCAGGCGCGGGCCGGGTCCACGTCGAGGGGGTAGCGTTTGTCGAGTTTGACTTCCATGTCGGAGTACCTATGTTGAATCAGGAATCAGTGGATCGCCACACCGGAGCTCGAGACGCAGCGCCTGAGCACGCGCCAGCCCAGGGCGCCGTGGATCGGGCTTTGCCCGGCCGCCAGCGCCGCCCCCTTGAGGGGGTCGCGCGCAGCGCGGCGGGGGTGGTTCACAGATTCAAACCTCTTGCCTTGAGTTCTTTCCACACCCGGAACGCGTTGTGCGGCATGTCCATGTGCGTCATGCCCTGGTGCGAAAACGCATCCACGATGGCCGAGGTGAAGGTCGGAATGCTCCCCACGTGCGGCGACTCGGCCACGCCCTTGGCACCCAGCGGATGGTGTGGCGAGGGCGTCACCGTGTGGTCGGTTTCCCAGTGCGGCGTTTCCACGAAGGTGGGCAGGAAGTAGTCCATCAGCGTGTTGCCGAGCAGGTTGCCCTGCGCGTCGAACGGCATCTGCTGGCCCATGGCCACCGCGAAACCTTCGGTCAGGCCGCCGTGGATCTGGCCCTCGATGATCATCGGGTTGATGCGGGTGCCGCAGTCGTCGAGCGCGTAGAAGCGGCGGACCTTGGTCTCGCCGGTGGCTCGGTCGATGTCGACCACGCAGAGGTAGATGCCGAACGGGAAGGTGAAGTTCGGCGGGTCGTAGTAGTGCACTGCTTCCAGGCCAGGCTCCAGCCCGGCGGGCGGCTGGTGGTAGGCCTGCCAGGCCACGTCGGCCATGGTCTTGAACTTGCTGTCGTCGCCCTTGACCTTGAAGCGGTCCACTTCCCAGTCGAGGTCGTTCTCGTTCACCTCCAGCATGTGGGCCGCGATCTTGCGCGCCTTCGCGTGGATCTTGCGCGCGGCCAGTGCGATGGCGGCGCCGGCCACCGGCGTGGAGCGTGAGCCGTAGGTGCCCAGGCCGTAGGGCGCGGTACTGGTGTCGCCTTCTTCGACCTGGATCACCTCGCTGGGAATGCCAAGCTCGGTGGCGATGATCTGCGCGTAGGTGGTCTGGTGACCCTGGCCCTGCGTGATCGTGCCCATGCGGGCGATGGCCGAGCCGGTCGGGTGGATGCGGATCTCGCAGGAGTCGAACATGCCCACGCCCAGGATGTCGCACATCTTGCTCGGGCCCGCGCCCACCACCTCGGTGAAGGTGACGAGGCCGATGCCCATCAGCGTGGGGCTGTTCGGGTCGGCGCGCTTGGCGGCCTGCTCTGCGCGCAGGCCCTTGTAGTCCACGGCCGCCAGCACCTTGTCGAGCGCGGTCTGGTAGTCGCCGCTGTCGAACTCAAATCCGAAGGCGCTGGTGTAGGGGAACTGCTCTTTCTTGATGAAGTTCTTGGCGCGGATCTCGGCCTTGTCCATGTTCAGCTTCTGCGCCAGCACATCGACCATGCGCTCGACCAGGTAGACCGCTTCCGTCACGCGGAAGCTGCAGCGGTAGGCCACGCCACCGGGCGCCTTGTTGGTGTAGACACCCTTGACCGAACAGTGCGCGGCCGGGATGTCGTAGCTGCCGGAGACGATGTGGAACATGCCGGCCGGGAACTTGGTCGGATCGGCGCAGGCGTCGAACGCGCCGTGGTCGGCCACCACGTTCACGCGCAGGCCGGTGATCTTGCCGTCGGCGGTGGCGGCGATCTCGCCGTCCATGTGGTAGTCGCGGGCAAAGGCGGTGGACGAGATGTTTTCGATGCGGTCCTCGACCCATTTCACCGGACGGCCGAGCACGATGCTGGAGACGATCGCGCACACATAGCCGGGGTAGATGCCGACCTTGTTGCCGAAGCCGCCGCCGATGTCGGGGCTGACGATGCGCACCTTGCTCTCCGGAATGCCCGAGAGCATGGACACCACCGTGCGCACCACGTGCGGCGCCTGCGAGGTGATGTAGGTGGTGAGCTCACCCTTGATCGGGTCGAAGCTGGCCACGCAGCCGCAGGTTTCCAGCGGGCAGGGGTGCACGCGCGGGTAGTACATGTGCTGGCTCACCTTGACCGCCGCGTTGTCGAACGCCGCGTCGGCCGCGGCCTTGTCGCCCGCGTCCCAGGTGAAGATGTGGTTGTGGTGCTCGCGCGGGCCGTGCGCGCCGCTGGTCTTGCCGGCCAAGTCTTCGCGCAGCACCGGGGCGTCGGGCAACAGCGCGGCGTAGGGGTCGAGCACCACAGGCAGCTCGTCGTATTCGACCTCCACGGCCTCCACCGCGTCGGCGGCGATGTAGCGGTCGTCGGCGATCACGATGGCCACTTCCTGCATCTGGAAGTGCACCTTTTCGTCGGCCAGCACGGCGGCCACGTCGCCCGCGAGTGTGGGCATCCAGTGCAGCTTGAGTGGCTTCAGGTCGTCGGCGGTGAGCACGGCGTGCACACCGGGGATCGCCAGGGCTTTCTCTTTGTTGATCCTGACGATGCGTCCGTGGGCGATCGGTGAGCGCACGATGTCCATGTGCAGCATGCCCGCCATCTTGATGTCGTCGACGTAGTTGCCCTTGCCCTGGATGAATCGGGCGTCTTCCTTGCGCAGGCGCGAGACGCCCATGCCAGCCAGGGCGAGTTCACGGGCTTCGGCGGTTTGTACCGGTGCATTCATGTGGGGTTCTCCTGATCAGGCCGTGACGGGTTCTTGCAGCTTCTTGGCGGCGTATTGCACCGCCTTGACGATGTTCTGGTAACCCGTGCAGCGGCACAGGTTGCCGGCCATGCCGTGGCGGATCTCTTCTTCGTTGGGGTTGGGGTTTTCCTGCAGGAAGCGGTAGGCGCGCATCAGCATGCCGGGAGTGCAGAAGCCGCACTGCAGACCGTGCTCTTTGTAAAAGCCTTCCTGCACGGCGTGCAGCACGCCCTTGTTGGCCAGGCCTTCCACCGTCAGCACTTCGGAGCCGTTGCACTGCACCGCCAGGTGGGTGCAGCTCTTGACGGACTGGCCGTCGATGTCGACCGTGCAGGCGCCGCAGTGACTGGTTTCGCAGCCGATGTGGGCGCCGGTGAGGTTGAGTTCTTCGCGCAGGAAGTGGATCAGCAGGGTGCGCGGCTCGACCGCTTTTTCCTGCGCCTTGCCGTTGACGTGGACGGTGATGAGTTTTTTGGCCATGGGGTTGTCTCCTGTGTTTATGCGCAACGGGCCCAGGCCTTGGCCAGGGCGCGCTTGACCATTTCGCCGGCCATGGCGGTCTTGTATTCGATGTCGCCGCGCAGGTCTTCGGCGGGGTCGCAGATGGCGGTGGCCTCGTCTGCGGCGGCCTGCAGCGTGGCGGCGTTGACCGGCTGGCCGAGCAAGACGGCTTCGGCGGCCTCGGCGCGCAGCGCGGTGGGAGCCACGTTGGTCAGCGCGATGCGCACGTGGCTCACGGTGTTGCCGCTCTTGCGCATGACCACCGCACAGCCGGCCGTGGCCCAGTCGCCGGTCTTGCGCTTGAGTTTTTCGTAAGCGTATCCCGTGCCCTGCGCGAAGGCCGGGGCGTGGATCTCGCACATGACCTCGTTCTCTTCCAGCAGCGTCATGTAGGTGCCGAGGAAAAAGCCGTCGGCGGGCACGGTGCGGCGGCCGCTCGGGCCTTCGAGCACGAAGGACGCTTCGATGGCGATGGAGAGGGCGGGGTGGTCGTTGCCCGGATCGCCGTGGGCGATGTCGCCGCCGATGGTGCCGCGGTTGCGCACCTGCGGGTCGGCGATCAGCTTGGCGGCCTCGGCCAGCAGCGGCAGCTTGGCCTGGATCACTGGGGAATTGATCAGCTCGTTCTCCGTGGTCATGGCGCCGATCACCACGGTGCCGCCGGCTTCGCGGATGCCGCGCAGTTCGGGGATGCGGTTGATGTCGATCAGGTGCGCCGGTTCGGCAAAGCGCAGCTTCATCATGGGCAGCAGGCTGTGGCCGCCGGCCAGCAACTTGGCCTCGGAGCCGAGCTGGCCCAGCAGGGCCACGGCCTCGCCGACCGACTTGGGCGCGTGGTACTCGAAACGCGGTGGAATCATGCTTGTCTCCTCTTGATGGGGTGGCGCGATTGACATTTGTCAACGACAACCCAGTCTGGGGGAGAACCGTATCCCGACAACAAAGTCGGGTTACTAACTCATCGGTTCACAAAATGACTTGTTTTCCGCTCGAACCGCACGCTGCGTTGCACGAAACGCTCAGATCAAGCGCGTCTGGCCTGGCAATCCGGGTAAGTCCCAGGGTGCTGAAACCAGCTTGATTCAGTACCTGGTCAGTAGACCCAGGGCTTCTCGCAGCCGAGCTACCTCGCCGCGCGCCACGGGGATCGGCTCGCGGTGTTTGCCTTTGAGCACGACCTGCGTCTTGCTGCCCTCACGTCCCAGCTCGGCCACTGCCTGCAGGTTGACGATGAAGCAACGGTGCACGCGCATGAACTGCGCCGGGTCCAGGCGCGCTTGCAGGTCGCCGATGCTGAGGTTGCAGAAGTGAAAACCGTCGCGCGCGTGCACGCGGGTGTAGTGCGCCTGCGATTCGAGGCAGAGCACGTCGGCGGTGTCCACAAACGCCACCTTGTGGTTCGCGACCATGGGGATGCGGTTGAGCCGTAGGTTCACGGGCGCCGGCAGCTCGGCCGTGACCGGCGCCTCTTGACTCACGACCTGGGTCACGTCGTAGAACACCAGCACAAAGCCGGTGGTCGCGCCCAGGTGGTCGCCCAGCCGCGTCACCTTGATCAGCAACACCTGTTCGGGGATGTTGATGATCATGGTCATGGGCGTGGAACTGGCGACCGGGCAGCCCGAGGCCTGGTCGAGCAGGAAGTCGACCTTGGGTTTGGATCGTTCGGGGTGGAACGAGGTCACCAGCTTGTCGAACGGCTGCTTCTCCCCCACTGGCAGCACCTTGCGGGCGAAATCGTTCATTGCCACCACGTTGCGTTCGGCGTTGAGGTGGATCACGCCGACTTCAAATCTCTCAAACAGATACAGGGGCGAATTGTTCGCGACCTGGGCTTCCATCAGCAGTCTCCTGGCCACTCGTACTAGAGTCGGCGTGAGCGAAGAGTAACGCAACTCTCGACGCTGGCCTTGAATGATCGCATTCAACGGCTCGGACTTAGTGCCTGGTTCGGTTCCGAGCGGCAATGCAGCCAAGCCTCACGAAAGATAGCAAAGGGTGGCGGAAGTGCCTGGTCGCCTTGAGCCCATCCGGTCGTTCGCTGCCGGTCCGCGGGCATTGATGGGCGAGTACCCGGTCTCCAGCGTGAAGCGGTCATACGTAAGGTCGACCGTCGAATGACCGTTGACGGCCGCCACTGTCGTGCAAGAGGTCAACCGAGAGTGACTCAGTTCAGCCTTCTCCGGGCATTGACCATGCACAGGTCGGAATTGAACGTTGGCTGAGTTGGCTGTTCCAGTTTGCTTGCCGCGCAGACCCGTTCAGCGTTCCATGTCGACGGAGGACCTGGCTTTCACCTCGCGCGATGGTACGGGGGCGCTCAGTTGTTTGTCAGGTCGTGCCGCCTCGCGCCCCATTCCATCTGCCGCATTCGGCCAAGCGTGTTCGGCACTTCTTTGTTTGTCAGTCCGTGCTGCCTCGCGTTGCAGTCGCGGCGCGACTTCCTTGAAGTACGCCGAGTCGCTCACGAACCGCACGATGTGCTTGGCCAACTCCCGGTCCTCCGGGACATCGGATGCCTGCAGCGCCTTCTTGATGTGCGCCCAGGCCTCGAATGCCCCGGAGTGGCTGCGCTCGTAGCTTGCGCCTGACTTGACCTGCTGCTTTTCACTCTGGCTCAACCGTCCTTGCTGCCGGGCCTTCACCTGCCAGATGCTTTCATCCCGGCGGTTCGCCCCGCGCGAGGCTTGTCGCGTCGCCTCGGCCTCCACACCCAGTTCTCGCAACTTCTCCGCAAAGGTCTCGCGCCAGCGGTGCAGGTCCGTCTTGCGCGGGTTCAGTCGCTTGCCATCGATCGATTCGGCCTTCACGCTCAGGTGCACGTGTGGGTTGGCCTGGTGCTCGTGCAGCACCATCACGTAGTGGTGATCCCTCAGCTCCCTTCTCGCGAACCCGCGTGCCGCCTTCAGGACCGTCTGCGCATCGGTGCCCTGAGGCATCGACAGCATGATGTTGAAGGCTTCGCGCCGGTGGCTGGTCTCCGGGATCAGGGACCCGCTGACGCGCCATTGGTCGATCAGGTCGTGCATGGCCTCCTTGCCCTCGCGCACGACGCCCCGGTCGTCCTCGATGCGCAGCTGGCCGTTCTTGCAGATGTAGCGAAAGTGCGCCGCAATGGCGCCCATGCCCCGGCCACCGCCGGTGACCTTCACCATCACCTGCGGTGCCCGTCGTACCACGGTGGCGGCAATACGCTGGCGGATCGCGGCCGCACTGGGCCGGTTCGGGGGGTTCAGACGCGGCGTGGCGTCCGGCTTGACGATGTGGCTGGCCGGGTAGAACAGCCGCTCGCCCCATTCCACCAGCACGCCGTCGATGGAGGGGCCGGTGGTCATTGGGGTCGCCGGGTTGGCCGCAGCTCGGCGACCAGCTCTGATGCCGTGTCCAGATGGCGCCGGATGTCTTCGTTCAGCGTCCTGATGCCGGCCCGGTAACGTTCCAGCTCCTGCGACGCACCGGGCTTGACCATGTGCAAGATGCGCAGGTAGGCGCTGAGATCGGTGCTGATGACGGCCAGCCTGTTGGTGGAGGCTTGGAGCGCGGCCACGGTCTGGGTGTGGTTCCTGGGCGGCGGAGCGCCTTCGATGAGCGCGGCCACATAGATGCTCTTGGAGACATTCGCGATGCGGGCCTTGTAGTTCATCAACGCGGCGTGTCCGGCAGGCAGGCGCAACGTGACCTTGACGACCTGCTCCTCGCGCACATATTTCAAGGGTTTCGGATCTGGCTTCTGATCACCAGACTTCGGGGCCAGGTAGGCCAGCACGGCCTGGCGCACCAGGGCTGCCGGGGTCATCTGGTTCACCCGTGCGCGGGTCTGCAACGGCTCGCGCAGGCCACGCAGGTCGATGGTCACCCGGTCACGCTGAGGCTTTCCCATGGCCTGTCTCGGCACTGACGGGTACGGTTTCGGGAGTCAGCCTGGCGGCCAGCTCTGCGACACGCTGGCGCAAGGCCAGCATCTGATCGTGGGGGAGTGCGTCGATGCCGCCCGAGCGGGTCAGCCGCTGCAGCGCAGCGTCCAGCCGCTCACAGAGCCCGCTGGCGCGGGCCAGTGCCTGCGCCATTTTGTCTGGTCGTGGAGACGTTGGTGCCGGCTTGTCAACTGCGGGTGTGACATCCCGAGTCGAGTAGCGGAGACTGGTCACGGCCTCACGGGTGATGGGTTCCGTGCCAGCGACAAGGGCCGCCACCTGCTCGGGCTGCTCTTCATGCAGGCGGCTGAGTTCGTGGAGCGTGCGCGGAGATTCGCAGCGTCCGCTCCTGAGCGCCTGGTCCAGCACGGGTGGCAGATTGAGGAGGGCCAGGTGGTGCGCCACCGTGGTGAGGTCCATGCCCAGCTGGCGGCCGACCTCGGCATTGGATTCGCCGGCATCCACCCTGCGCCGGATGAACTGCGCGAGTTCAAGCGGGGAGAGGTTCTGCCGCTTCAGGTTCTCGGCCACCTGGTCGTAGGCGTCGCGAGCCCCGACGGCGAAGACGACGGGCACTGTGGTCAGCCCGGCCTGGATGGCGGCACGCCAGCGCCGGCTGCCAAAGCGGATCAGATAGCGTCCCTGGGTATTCCGGTCACTGACCACGATGGGCTGCAGCATGCCGCGCTGGGCGATGTCCCGAGCCAGCTCCTCGATGGCCTCCGGTGGGAACGCCTTGCGTGGGTTGTCCGGGTCTTCGTCCAGCTGGTCGATGGGCACCATCAACGCCAGGCCGGTCGGCACGGGCTTGCCCTCGAACAGGTTCAACTGGTCGAGGTTGATGCCTGGGGGCTTGCGATTGGCAAGGAAGTTGGTCAGTGAGCCCATGATCGATCGTCGAGGGTGACGACGACCACTCTAGGGGCCAGAGCAGGCTGGTTGTGTGCTGGATTCGGGCTGAAATCAAGCGGGGAGGGCGGAGCCTCTGCGAGTCGCCCTGAATCGAGTCCATGCCCGGTCAGTCGTCTCTATGGATGATTTTCTCGTGACAGTTGACGTTTGGAGTCAATTGCAGAGATTATTTTATTCAAATTTGAGTCAAGATTTTCTTGTTGAAGAATGAATTAATTGCTACAGTTGACCCGTGGAAGCAACTGTAGCGCCTTTTTCATTCAAGTCTTTGCTGGCGAGCCTGCCTCGGGGGGAACCGCTGAGCACAGTAGCCCTGCAGGCGCGCGGCCTCAGTGCGTTCCGGGCTTCTGCATTGGCTCGCAGCGGCTGGCTGGTGCATCTGGCGCGCGGTGTCTACATGCTGCCGGGCGACACACTGACTCGCGACGGTTGTCTGGCCTTTCTGTCGGAACAGACCCCGGGATTTCATGTGGGCGGCAAGACCGCACTGGCCTGGCGCGGAGTTCGCCAGAACATCGCATTTCGTGAGCATCTCGACCTTTGGGGCGACGTGCCTCGGCGCCTGCCGAACTGGTTCACGCAGCGCTTTGCGGCGGGCTACCAGGCCACCCAGCTGTTCGATGATGGTCTCCCGGTCGGGCTCGGACTGCAGCCCCTGCCAGGAGGTGACGCGCGCGTCCTGGTCTCCGTGCCGGAGCGCGCCATGCTGGAATTGCTCAGCGACGTTGGCAAGCTGCAATCACTGGCGGAGGCGCGGGATCTGGTCGGGAGCCTGCCCGGCCTGCGCACCAAGGTGCTCGACGAGTTGTTGCAGCACACCGACCGGATAAAGGTCGTGCGCATGGCCGCCAGCATGGCAACCCGCATGAACCTGCCCTGGGCCGCTGTGGCGGAAAAACACAGCGAACGCATTGGCGGTGGCGCGCGCTGGGTGGCCGTCGGCCGCACCGGTGAACGCCTGGATCTCAAGCGGCCACGAATCCGGACTACATCGACATAGTCCGCCTGCTGCTGGGCATCGCCCCGGCGGTCTTCGCTTCCGGTCGCTTCGCCATGAAGGGTGGCACCAGGCTGGCTTTCTAGGCTTCGGGCAGGCTTTCGAAGAAAAAACATTCAGGCAGGAAAGCCGGTGCAACGTGGTCGATGTCCTTGGCTGATACGCCGCAGGCAAAGAAGCTCTCCCGCCAGTGCCGGACCACATCGACCAGACGGTTGATTTCCGCACGCGCATCGGCCACAGACAGACCAAACCGCCCGGCCTGCGAAATCAGGTTGTAGATGCTCGCCGTGCGGCCGTGATCTCCAATGCTCAGGGCCAGGTCGCGCCTCTCCAGGCTGACCACAGGGGAGGGCACCAGATCGTAGGCAGGCGACAACCGCCATCCCTTCTGCCTGTGCAGCAGGGCGTGGTTGCGGGGGTGGTCGTCGTTGTTGGTCACGGCCGCGTTGAAGACCATGCGCCGGAACAGCTCCGTGCAATCGGCCTCTGGCTTGTCCGACCAGCGCCGCAGGTTGTCGGCCAGCAGCGGATAGGACCAGCGCTCCCGGTCCAGGTGGCTGTCGCCACAGTCGAGGACGGTCAGCCCGCTGACGAGGCCGAAGCGCAGATAGCCCTGGTTGGTGTGTTCACGGTCGAAGCGCTGCACCATGAGCACATCGCTGGCGCCCACCGCCTGCAGCCGAGCCTGCGCGACGTTCAGGCCACAGCGGCGTGCGAGGTCGAGGGTCGCGAATTCGACGCGCTGCAGATTGAAGCGATCGTCGCGTGCGGGAAACTTGCCGAGCCACAGGCTCTGCGCGTCCTCGATCGTGGCCTTGGGGCGCGCCCCGCCCATGCTGGTGCCAGGGTCGAGCTGTTCGAGCAGATGTGCAGCCACTGGTCGCCCGTCCTCGATCGCCTGGGTCGCCGCGATCAGTTCGGCCAGCTGGTGCGTGCGGTTGTAGGTGCGCCTCGGCGCGGGGGGATCCACCTTCAGCCCGAAGCTCAGGCAGCCCGCCCCGTCCTGCGGGCCGTGCAGCAGGTAGTCGATCTCCTGAAGGTCAGCGGCGCTTCGCTGCAGGGTGTGCTCGATCACACGCCGACCCCAGGCATCGGGGCTGGCGTCCCGCACGGCTCCTGGGATTCCCTTGAGCTGCGTGAACTCGAACACCGTCCTGGCCAGCGGAAGCCGAAACGGATCGAGCGCGACCGCGTCCGGGCGTTGCAGGTAGCGGTCGCCGTACCGGAACCGCCCGATCTGCGTCCCGTCGGGCAAGGTCTGCACCTTGAGCAGTGCGGCTGGCACCGTTTCCAGGGTGCCGGGCAACTGGATGTAGACGTAGGCCTGGCGTTCAGAAGTCATAGCTTTCGCTGGGCTTTGTGGACCTGCCCGCCCGCGCCGGACGGCGCGAGGATTCGAGTGCCTTGCCGTGCAGGTCGGTGTCGGGGTCGGCGACAGCGTCCAGCGTCTTGTCCAGGCCCAGCGCCCAGAGCACGGTGAAGCACACGCCGACCGCTGTGCCCGGCCGGCCGAGCTCCAGCGCGGTGAGGGTGTTGCGGTTGATGCCTGCCTTGCTGGCCAGATCGGCGACGGACCAGCCCCGGCGGATTCGTGCTGTCCGGATGCGCTGTCCGAGCTGCGCCACCTGTTCGACCACCTGCGGCGGCGTTGAGAAGTTGCTCATTTAGATAGGCGTTAATGGATTTAATGCTCATCATAATAGGCAAAAATCAATCTGATGGCAACACGGTAACATCCATTTTGATGCTCTAAGTAGGCGCAAGGCCAGATAATGCCCAGTATGTTGGGCATATTTTGGAAAATTCTGAAATGAGAGTGATCGGTCATGCCGTGCCTGTCTGCGCCATGATGCTGTCAATCTGCTTCCCCAGCTTGTCCCACGCTGCCTTCTTCTCGTCGGCGAACTCGTGGTGCAGGTAGTGGCGCCGCACCCGGCTGCCCGCCATCACGTGGTTCTGGCAGCGGTCGATGATGTCGGGCAGGATGCCCAACGCCTGCATCATGGTGGCGCCGGTGCGCCGCATGTCGTGCGGTGTCCACTCGCGGTGGCTGCCGCTCTTGAGCACCAGTGCGTTGTCGTTGGCACGGCGTGACAGGTCCTTGCGGACCTTGAACTGGATCTGTCGGTCGCCCACCTGCTTGGACACGGTCTTGACGCAGACGTGGGTGTCTTCCTTGAGGTTGCGGGCCGGGAAGCAGTAGGGCGATGTTCCGGTGAGGGCCTTGAGCGCCTGGAACTGGCGCAGCGAGAAGTCCGAGAGGTAGACCCGGTGTCCCTGCTTCTTGCCCATCGATCCTTTGACGTTGGCAACCGGGATGGTCCAGTAGCGCTCCACCAGGTCCACGTCTTCCCAGCGCGTCATCAGCAGCTCGCCGATGCGGCACAGCGTGCCCAGGCAGATCCAGATCGCCAGCTGGGTCTCGCGCTTGAGCGGGCGCTGCACCTCGTACTTGTGGCCGGCCGGGGTCTCCTCGTAGGCGGCCTCCATGCGCTCAAAGATAGCCTGCAGTTCCTGTAGCTCCTTGGCCGACAGCACGCGGTCGCGCTCGTTGACCATGTCGAAGTCCTTGGAGACGATCTTGCGGATCTCGATCAGGTCGGCCGGGTTGCCTTCAATCAGCAGGCCGCGCCAGGGCTGGCGCTTTTCGGCCCAGGCGAACAGCTGCACCAGATCCTGGTGCACGCGAACGGACATGCGGTTCACGCCACGGGCCACCATGGTCCGCAGGACCTTGCGCAGGTCGTGTTCGGTGATGCTGCGCAAAGGCTTCTCGCCCAGCACGGGCAGCACGTCCTTTTCAAACGAACGGCGCAGTTCGGCGTTGCCATCCTTGCGCGCGACGCCATCGGCCAGCCAGGCGTCGAACATGTCCTTGAAGGGCCTGTTCTGGCTGGCCTCGGCGGCCGCTTGTGCAATCGTCGCTTCGACAGCGGCCTGGTTCTCGATGCGCTCGGCTTTTTTGTGGTCGTTGGGGTTGACCCCTGAGCGAGCAAGTTCACGGGCTTCATCGCGCAGACGGCGGATCTGCTCCATGGAGACATTGGGCCAGGTGCCGCACGGATACCAGGCGATCTTGCCCTCCCACCGGAAGGCGAATTTGAAGCGGGCGGACACGCTCTGGTCGTTGGCGACCCGGACCTCACCAATGAGCCCGTCGCCGTCACTGAGGGTGTCGCCACGCCAGTCCGGGGGCATGGCCTTGAGCTCCAGCGTCGTCCACTTTTTGCCCTTTCCCGCCTTCGGGTACCGTGTCATGAGGCCTCCATGGGGTAAACGGTGGGGTAAACAAAATAAACGCTGTCAGTGTATTTCGTGGGACGACTTTGGATCAAGTATCCTTTGTATCTATATGATTTAAAACAAAAACATTGTCCCATAACGTCCCGGGAAATCCCGCAAGATTTCACGTATATTTCGATGGGGTGCAAGGGGTCGCGAGTTCGAATCCCGCCACGCCGACCATTTTTACCGGAAGCCCGCAATCGAAAGGTTGCGGGCTTTTCTGTTTCCGCCGTGAAGGGGCCGCTGAATGGTGCGCGTGAAATCAAGTCTTGACTGCGACAAGGGAGAGATGATGGGCGTGATGAGAAAGGGGTCCTGATGGCGCAGGCAGATGCAGAAATGGTGGATGCGCTGGTTATAGGCGCCGGGGTGGTTGGCCTGGCAGTGGCGCGCGCGCTGGCACTGAGTGGGCGGGAAGTCATGGTGCTGGAGCGCGAGGCAGCCATTGGTACCGGCACCAGTTCGCGCAACAGCGAGGTGATCCACGCAGGTATCTACTACCCGGCGGGTTCGCTCAAGGCGCAGTTGTGCGTGGAAGGCAGGCGGATGCTGTACGCGTACTGCGCCGAACGTGGCGTGGCGCACCATCGCTGCGGAAAGCTCATCGTGGCCAGTACAGCGTCCCAGCTGGCGGCATTACCCGCGATTCTGGAGAGGGCGCGTGTCAACGGGGTAACCGATCTGCGCCTGATCGACCGCGAGCAGGCGCGTGAACTCGAACCGCAACTGGAATGCCTGGGTGCCGTGCACTCGCCGTCTACGGGCATCGTTGACAGCCATGGACTGATGCTGGCGTTGCAGGGTGATCTGGAACATGCAGGTGGGCTGGTGGTCTGTCACAGTGGCGTTGAGCAGATGGCGGTCGGCGGCGGCGGCATCGAGGTGGCGACGACCGATGGCACGCGCCTGCAGGCGCGCTCGGTGGTCAACGCCGCAGGCCTCGAGGCATGTGACCTGGCACAGCGCGTTCGAGGACTGGATGCACGGCATGTGCCTCGGGCCTGGTTTGCCAAGGGCAGCTATTTCACGTTGTCGGGACGATGTCCCTTTTCACATCTCATCTACCCGGCTCCCGATCCCAACAGGCATCTGGCGGGACTGGGCGTACACCTCACGATCGACCTGGGTGGGCAGGCCAAATTCGGACCGGACGTGCAATGGGTCGAGGCGGCCGATGATTTGTTGGTGGATCCGGCCCGGGGCGATGGGTTCTACGCCGAAGTCCGGCGCTACTGGCCGGGGCTGCCCGATGGTGCGCTGCAGCCTGGTTATGCCGGCATGCGACCCAAGATCAGCGGCCCCGGCG
>NZ_JAILWB010000018.1 GCF_025699295.1 Hydrogenophaga sp.
TGCGCCGCCTCTCCTCCTGGACTTCGCTGCGCCCGCCACCCGGCGCCGTCGGGCCGCCCGCGTGAGAGCATTCCGGCGGTTGTGCGCGACCATTCTCCCGGATCGGGGTGACGTGGCGCTCTGTGGAGCGAAGTCAAGGAGGAGGGCTGGCGAAGCCAGCCCGGGGGACATGAGCGGAACAGAGCGC
Source organism: Hydrogenophaga sp. (assembly GCF_025699295.1). GTDB lineage: Bacteria > Pseudomonadota > Gammaproteobacteria > Burkholderiales > Burkholderiaceae_C > Hydrogenophaga. The sequence continues at coordinate 188 of NZ_JAILWB010000018.1, forward strand.
CACGGCGCCCCGATCCCGCGAGGTCAATGAGAGAAAGAGCCGCGAAACTTATTCGCCCTCAAGCTTCAACATCTGCGAACCTTCACCCAAAGACAAGAGACCCGACTTGGCGTAGATGCCCAGCTTGGCCCGCGTGTCGGTGATGTCCAGGTTGCGCATGGTCAGCTGGCCGATGCGGTCCAGCGGCGAGAACGGTGCGTCTTCCACCTTCTCCATGCTCAGGCGCTCTGGCGCGTAGGTGAGGTTGGGGCTTTCGGTGTTCAGGATCGAATAGTCGTTGCCGCGGCGCAGCTCCACCGTTACTTCACCCGTGACCGCGCGCGCCACCCAGCGCTGCGCCGTCTCGCGCAGCATGATCGCCTGCGGGTCGAACCAGCGGCCCTGGTAGAGCAGGCGGCCCAGGCGCAGGCCGTTGATGCGGTACTGCTCGATGGTGTCCTCGTTGTGGATGCCGGTCACCAGGCGCTCGTAGGCGATGAACAGCAGCGCCAGCCCGGGCGCCTCGTAGATGCCGCGGCTCTTGGCCTCGATGATGCGGTTCTCGATCTGGTCGCTCATGCCCAGGCCGTGGCGGCCGCCGATTTCATTGGCCTTGAGGATCAGGTCCACCGGGCTGGCGAAGGTCTGGCCGTTCAGGGCGACCGGCTGGCCCTCCTCGAAGCGCACGGTCACTTCCTCGGCTTTCACGGCGCAGTCCTCGCGCCAGAACGGCACGCCCATGATGGGATTGACGATGCGCATGCCGCTGTTGAGGTGTTCCAGGTCCTTCGCTTCGTGCGTGGCGCCGAGCATGTTGCTGTCGGTGCTGTAGGCCTTCTCGGCGCTCATCTTGTAGCCAAAACCATTGGCTGTCATGAACGCGCTCATCTCGGCGCGGCCACCGAGCTCGTCAATGAAGGCCTGGTCCAGCCAGGGCTTGTAGATCTTCAGGCTCGGGTTGGTCAGCAGGCCGTAGCGGTAGAAGCGCTCGATGTCGTTGCCCTTGAAGGTCGAGCCATCGCCCCAGATGTGGACGTCGTCCTCCTTCATCGCGGCCACCAGCATGGTGCCGGTGACCGCGCGGCCCAGCGGGGTGGTGTTGAAGTAGGTGATGCCCGCCGTGCTGACGTGAAAGGCGCCGGCCTGCAGCGCCGCAATGCCCTCGTGCGCCAGTTGCGTGCGGCAGTCGATCAGGCGCGCCTTCTCGGCGCCATAGGCCAGGGCCTTGCGCGGGATCTCGTCGTAGTCCGGCTCGTCGGGCTGGCCCAGATTGGCGGTGTACGCGTAGGGGATCGCACCTTTCTGCTTCATCCACAGCAGCGCGGCCGAGGTGTCGAGACCGCCGGAGAAGGCGATGCCGACTTTCTGTTTCAAGGGGAGGTTCTGGAGGATGGTGGCCATGTGTGCGGGCCCTTCGACGGGCTCAGGGCGAACGGTGGAGAGGAAGACGTCGGTCGATCAGCCGAAGTGGCAGATGTAGTGGTAGGGCTCGGTCACGCGGATGTCGAAGCTGCTGTTGCCGGGGATGCTGAAGGACTCGCCCGGGCCGGACTTGAGCCAGACCTCGCTGTCGGCCAGCTTGTACTCGCAGCCGCCGGCCACGCATTCCATGATCTCGGGCGCGCCGGTCTTGAAGGTGAGCGCAGCGGGCAGCACCACGCCGACCGATTTTTTCGTGCCATCGGCCAGGGTGATGCCGTGGCTGACGCACTTGCCGTCGAAGTACACGCTGGCCTGGGTGTTGACGGTCACGCCGTCGAATTGGGTGGTGCTCATGGTGTGGGGAGTGAGGCGAGGACGAACGAAAGACGAAAGGCGAAACCGGAAAGGCGAAACCGCGATTTTAGGCCGCGGGCCAGCGTGGCGCTTGCGGGCTCAGAGGCGCTGCTGCCAGGCGGGGGCGTCGAAACCCACGGTGATGCGGCCGTCTGCCCACTGAACCACCGGGCGCTTGATCACGCTCGGGTTCGCCAGTGCCACGGCGCGCGCGCCGGCGGCGTCGGTCACCGAGGCGCGCGTGGCCTCGTCGAGCTGGCGCCAGGTCGTTCCCTTGCGGTTGATCACCACCTCCCAGCCAGCGGCAGCCAGCCACTGGTCGAGCGCGGCCTCAGGCACGCCCTGCCTCCTGAAATCGTGGAAAGTGTGCGCGACGCCGTGTTCCGCCAGCCAGGCGCGGGCCTTCTTCACGGTGTCGCAGTTGGGAATGCCATGGACGGTGATCATGGCCGGCATTGTCCGGCATCCGTCAGGGGCGGGCCGCGATGGGACAATCGCGGCCATGCTCGACATCCCGGTTCCCGATCACCCCACCACGCTGGCCGACTGGCTGGACCATGCCGAACGCCTGCACCCGGTCACCATCGACATGGGGCTCGATCGCGTGCAGCGCGTGGCGCGGCGCATGGGCCTGGCGCTGGACTGCCCGGTGATCACCGTGGCGGGCACCAATGGCAAGGGCTCGACCTGCGCCATGCTCGAAGCCGTCTACACCCAGTCGGGCTACCGCACCGGCGTGTACACCTCGCCGCATCTCGTGCACTTCGAGGAACGCTGCCGCATTGCCGGCGAACCGGTGGCCGCCAGCGAGCTGCTGCCGGCCCTTGCCGAGGTGGAGGTGGCGCGCAAGGGCCAGGCCGGGGATGACGAAGGGGGCGAGATCAGCCTGAGCTACTTCGAGTTCACCACGCTGGCCATCCTGCGCACGCTCGCGCGCGCCGGGCTGGACGTGGCGATCCTCGAGGTGGGCCTGGGCGGGCGGCTCGACGCCGTGAACATCGTCGACGCCGACTGCGCGGTCATCACCAGCATCGCGCTCGACCACATGGCCCTGCTCGGCAACGACCGCGAGGCCATCGGTTTCGAGAAGGCCGGCATCATGCGCACGGGCCGGACGGTGGTGGTGAGCGACCCGGTGCCGCCGCAGAGCGTGATCGATCGCGCGCTGGAGGTCGGTGCCGACCTCTGGCGCCTGGGCAAGGACTTCCATTTCGCGGGTGACCAGCAGCAATGGGGCTGGGCCATGCACCCCTCGCACGGCGGCCGTCGCTACGCCGGTCTGGCCTACCCGGCGCTGCGCGGTGCCAACCAGCTGGTCAATGCCGCCGGTGTGCTGGCGGCGGTGGAAGCACTGCGAAGTCGCCTGCCGGTGACGGCGCAGGCCGTGCGCACCGGGCTGGCCCTGGTGGAGCTGCCCGGGCGCTTCCAGATCGTGCCCGGCACGCCCACGCTGGTGCTGGACGTGGCGCACAACCCGCATTCGGTGGCCGCGCTGGCGGAAAACCTCGACGCCATGGGCTTCTACCCGGGCACCCACGCGGTGTTCGGCGCCATGGCCGACAAGGACCTGGGTGCCATGCTCGAACGCATCGCGCCGCTGATCGACCACTGGCATGTGACCGACCTGCCGCTGCCGCGCGCGAGCACCGCCGCCGCGCTGGCCGGCATGCTCGACGCCCATCCGGCCACCGCGCCAGGGGGCAAAAGCCGCGTCGCGGGCCGCCATGCCAACCCCATGGATGCCCTGCGCGCGGCGGTGTCCCTGGCGGACCCCGCTGATAGAATCGTCGTCTTCGGATCGTTCTACACCGTGGGTGGCGTTTTGCAGGACGGCGTGCCCCGCATGTCGGCGAAACACCTGTCCTAGCCCCCCTCAGGAGCGTGCCTCCCGCCAGGCCTTTCATGGCGCCACGGTCCCATCCCGAATGTTCAAATCCCGTTCAGGTTCCCAGGGCAACGCCTCGACCCCACCGCCGCAGAGCATCGAGGCCGTGCGCCGCCGCGCGCGCCACCGCCTGATCGGCGCCTGCGTGCTGGTGTTGCTGGGCGTGGTGGGGTTCCCGCTGCTGTTCGATACCCAGCCGCGCCCGATACCGGTGGACATCCCGATCGAGATCCCCGCCCGGACGTCCACGGCTCCGCTGGCCAGGCCCGCTGCCGAGCCCGCCGCGCCCCGCGAGGAAGTGGCCGAGGTCGCGCCCAAACCGGCGCCTGCTCCCGCGCCGGTGACCGAGACCAAGTCCGCGCCTGCCCCTGCGCCGGTTGCCGAAACCAAACCCTCTCCCGCGCCTGCACCCGAACCCGCGAAAACGCCAGCGCCCGCGGCGGCGGACGCCGAGCGCGCCCGCGCGCTGCTCGAAGGCAAGCCGGCGCCGGTGCCGGCCAAGGCGGCCGCCGACGCCCCCGCCGCCGCCGAGCGGCTGGTGGTGCAGGTGGGCGCGTTTGCCGAGGAAGCTGGGGCGCGCCAGGTGCGCCAGAAGCTGGAGAGCGCCGGACTCAAGACCTACACGCACGTGGCCCAGACCGCGGAAGGCAAGCGCATCCGTGTGCGCGTGGGCCCGTTCGACAGCCGCGCCGATGCCGACAAGGTCGCCGCGCGCGTGAAGGCCCTGGGCCTTCCCGCCGCGGTCCTGACGCTGTGAGCTTCACGCGGGTGCGACGCCGATGGTGCTGACCGACTGGGTGCTGCTGGGGGCTTTGCTGCTGTCGGTGCTGCTGGGCCTGTGGCGCGGGCTGGTGTATGAGGTGCTGTCTCTGGCGGGGTGGGTGGTGGCCTTCGTGCTGGCCCAGGCCTTCGCCGACGAGGCCGGTGCCTGGGTGCCGATGGAGGACCTGTCACCGCCGCTGCGCGTGGCGATCGGTTTCGTGCTGGTGTTCGTGGCCGTGGCGTTCGCGGCCGGTCTGGTGGCCTGGCTGGTGCAGAAGCTGGTGGCCTCGGTCGGTTTGCGTCCGGTGGATCGCGTGCTCGGAGGCGCGTTCGGGCTGGCGCGTGGTGCGGTGATCCTGCTGGCGGTGGCGCTGGTGGTGAGCATGACCCAGATGCAGGCCGCCTCGTGGTGGGCGGACTCCGGCACGGCCGGGGTGCTCTCGGCGGCGCTGCAGGAGGTCAAGCCCTTGTTGCCCGAGGCGGTGGCCCAACATGTGCGGTAGAACCTGTTCGCATTGTTTTTCCTGAGGATCGAATCATGTGTGGAATCGTGGGCGTGGTCAGCAAGGCGCCGGTCAATCAGCTCATCTACGACGCGCTGCTGCTGCTGCAGCACCGCGGGCAGGACGCTGCGGGCATCGTCACGCAGCAGGGACGCAAGTTCTTCATGCACAAGGCCAAGGGCATGGTGCGCGACATCTTCCGCACCCGCAACATGCGCGCGCTGCCCGGCGTGTGTGGCCTGGGGCAGGTGCGTTACCCCACGGCGGGCAATGCCTACAGCGAGGAAGAGGCGCAGCCGTTCTATGTGAACGCACCCTTCGGCCTGGTGCTGGTGCACAACGGCAACCTGACCAACGCCAAGGCGCTGGCGCAGGAACTGTTCCAGACCGACCACCGCCACGTCAACACCGAGAGCGACTCCGAGGTGCTGCTCAACGTGCTCGCGCACGAGCTGGAAAAGGTCACGCGCGGCATCACGCTCAAGCCGGCCGATGTGTTCGCCGCCGTGCGCGGCGTGCACCAGCGCGTCAAGGGCTCCTACGCCGTGGTGGCGATGGTCGCCGGCCACGGCCTGCTGGCGTTCCGTGACCCGCACGGCATCCGCCCGCTGTGCATCGGTCACAACAAGGACGGCGGCGTGATGATCGCCAGCGAGTCCGTCACGCTCGACGGCAACGGCTTCGAGCTCGACCGCGATCTGGTGCCCGGCGAGGCGGTGTTCGTCGACCTCGAAGGCCACATGCAGTTCCAGCAGTGCGCGGACAAGGTCAGCCACAACCCCTGCATCTTCGAGTACGTCTACCTCGCCCGGCCCGACTCCGTGCTCGACGGCATCTCGGTCTATCAGGCGCGCCTGAACCTGGGCGTGACGCTGGCCAAGCGGGTCGTCTCCACGGTGCCACCCAACGAGATCGATGTCGTCATCCCGATCCCCGAGTCCTCGCGCCCCAGTGCCATGGAACTGGCGCAACTGCTCGGCCTGCCGTACCGCGAGGGCTTCGTGAAGAACCGCTACGTGGGCCGCACCTTCATCATGCCCGGGCAGGGCGTGCGCAAGAAGTCGGTGCGCCAGAAGCTCAACGTGATCGGTAGCGAGTTCAAGGGCCGCAACGTGCTGCTGGTGGACGATTCCATCGTGCGCGGCACCACCAGCCGCGAGATCGTGCAGATGGCGCGCGACGCCGGCGCACGCAAGGTCTACCTGGCCAGCGCCGCGCCGCCGGTGCGCTACCCCAATGTCTACGGCATCGACATGCCCACCCCCGGCGAACTCGTGGCGCACGGCCGCACGGTCGAAGAAGTGCGCGAGATCATCGGCTGCGACGCGCTGATCTACCAGGACGTCGACGCGATGAAGCAGGCCATCGGCTCGCTCAATCCGAAACTCACGGGTTTCGACGCTTCCTGCTTCGACGGCGTGTACGTCACCGGTGATATCACGCTGGACGACATCGCCCGCCTCAACGCCGGCCGCGACCAGGGCGAGGAGGGCGAGGAAGACACCTCGCGCCTGGCCCTGCCCAATGCACAGGCCGTTTGAAGGGGCCGGTTCATGACGAAAAAGACACCTGCTGCTCAGGCCCTGCACCGCGACACGCTGGCCGTGCGCGAGGCCGTTGAACGCAGCCAGTACGGTGAGAACTCCGAGGCCCTGTACCTCACCAGCGGCTACGTGCAACCCAGCGCCGATGCATCGGCTCGCCGCTTCGCGGGCGAGGAGGACGGCTACACCTACGGCCGCACCGGCAATCCCACTGTCACCAGTTTCGAACAGCGCCTGGCCGCAATGGAGGGCACCGAGGCCGCCATGGCCACCGCATCGGGCATGGCGGCCATCATGCTGATGTGCTTCAGCCTGCTGCGCTCCGGCGACCACGTGGTGTTCTCGCAGTCGATGTTCGGCTCGACCATCAAGCTCATCGGCACGGAGTTCGCACGCTTTGGCGTCGAATCGACCATCGTCGCCCAGTCCGACACCGATGCCTGGCGCGCGGCGGTGCGGCCCGGCACGAAACTGCTGTTCGCCGAAACGCCCACCAACCCACTGACCGAGGTCTGCGACATCGCCGCGCTGGCCGACATCGCTCACGGCGCAGGCGCGCTGCTGTGCGTGGACAACTGCTTCGCCACGCCGGCGCTGCAGCGCCCGGTGCTGCTCGGCGCCGACATCGTCATGCATTCCGGCACCAAGTTCCTCGATGGTCAGGGCCGCGTGATGGCTGGTGCGCTCTGTGCACCCGAGGCCATGGTGCGCGAGAAATTCCTGCCGGTGCAGAAGAACGCGGGCATGGTGCTCTCGCCTTTCAACGCCTGGGTGGTGCTCAAGGGACTGGAAACACTGAGTCTGCGCATGAATGCGCAGAGTACGGCCACGCTCGCGCTGGCGCAGTGGCTGGAACAGCACCCGGCCGTGGGGCGCGTGTACTACCCGGGGCTGGCCAGCCACCCGCAGCACGAACTGGCCATGCGCCAGATGGGCGGTGTGGGTGGTGCGGTGCTGTCGTTCGAAGTCAAGGCTGCGGACGCCGCGCAGGCGCGTGCGCGTGCCTTCCATGTGCTCGACGCGCTGCAGGTGCTGTCGCTGTGCACCAATCTGGGCGACACCAAGACCTTGCTGACCCACCCGGCCAGCACATCACATGGCAAGCTGGCCGAGGCACAGCGGCAGGCGGCCGGCATCGGCCAGGGCCTGATCCGTGTCGCGGTCGGCCTGGAGCACCTCGACGATTTGAAAGCCGACCTCGCGCGCGGCCTGGACACCCTTTCATGAGCACCGTCAGAACCCGCTTCGCCCCGTCGCCCACCGGCTTCATCCACCTCGGCAACATCCGCTCGGCGCTCTATCCGTGGGCCTTTGCGCGCTCGACCGGTGGTGCCTTCATCCTGCGCATCGAGGACACCGACCTGGAGCGGTCCTCGCAGGCCGCGGTGGACGTGATCATCGAAGGCATGAAGTGGCTGGGCCTCGACCACGACGAAGGCCCGTTCTACCAGATGCAGCGCATGGACCGTTACAAGGCCGTGCTCGCCGAGATGGTGGCGGCCGGGCTGGTGTATCCCTGCTACATGAGCGTGGCCGAGCTCGACGCGCTGCGCGAACGCCAGATGGCCAACAAGGAAAAGCCGCGCTACGACGGCACCTGGCGCCCCGAGCCCGGCAAGACCCTGCCACCCGTGCCCGAAGGCGTGAGGCCCGTGCTGCGCTTCAAGAACCCGCAGGGTGGCGTGGTGGCCTGGGACGACAAGGTCAAGGGTTGCATCGAGATCGCCAATGACGAACTCGACGACCTCGTGATCGCGCGGCCCGACGGCACGCCCACGTACAACTTCTGCGTCGTGGTCGACGACATCGACATGGCCATCACCCACGTGATCCGCGGCGACGACCATGTGAACAACACGCCGCGCCAGATCAACATCTTCCGCGCCCTCGGCAAGGAGCCGCCGGTGTACGCCCACCTGCCCACCGTGCTCAACGAGCAGGGCGAGAAGATGAGCAAGCGCAATGGCGCCAAACCCGTCACGCAGTACCGCGACGAGGGCTACCTGCCGGATGCCATGGTGAACTACCTGGCGCGCCTGGGCTGGAGCCACGGTGACGACGAGATCTTCAGCCGCGCACAGTTCCTCGAATGGTTCAACCTGGACCACCTGGGCCGCAGCGCCGCGCAGTTCGACGAAACCAAGCTGCGCTGGGTCAACGCCCAGCACCTCAAGGCCATGGCCGACGACGCGCTCGCGCCGCTGGTGGCCGAGCAACTGCAGCGACTGGGCGTGGTTGCCGACGCGCGCCTGCCGCGCATCTGCGGCCTGTTCAAGGACCGCTGCGACACCACCGTGGCACTGGCGCAATGGGCAAAAGCCTTCTACGCCGACATCGCGCCCGATGCGGGTGAGCGCGCCCAGCACGTCACCGACGCTGTGCGCCCCGCGCTGGCCACGCTGGCCGACAGGCTCTCGGCCTGCGCCACGTGGGACAAGGCGGCGATCTCGGCGGCCATCAAGGAAGCGCTGGCTGCGCACAGCTTGAAGATGCCGCAGCTGGCGATGCCGGTGCGCGTGCTGGTGATGGGCACGGCCCAGACACCTTCGCTCGACGCCGTGCTGGAGTTGCAGGACAGGCAGGTCGTGCTGTCCCGTTTGCAGAAGGCCTGAAAAAATCGCCTATAATTTGAGGCTTGCTGAAATGCACCGGGGGATGAAGATCGCCAGGGACAGATCGGCAAACCCTGTGGGGGTATAGCTCAGCTGGGAGAGCGCTTGCATGGCATGCAAGAGGTCAGCGGTTCGATCCCGCTTACCTCCACCACAATTTGAAGTCGCAATGGGTCTCTCATCGCGGCAACGGCAGGAAAAACAAGCTCTGCCGCTGCTACAATGCGAGGCTCTTTGAGTCCAGGTTATGACCCTATCGTCTAGAGGCCTAGGACATCACCCTTTCACGGTGAGTACCGGGGTTCGAATCCCCGTAGGGTCGCCAAACTAGCCGCAAGGCAGGCAGGCACAAGTGGTTGGCACTTGGTTCGCAAGAACGAAAGCCATCTACCAGGAGTGGTAGTTCAGTTGGTTAGAATACCGGCCTGTCACGCCGGGGGTCGCGGGTTCGAGCCCCGTCCACTCCGCCATTTTGGCCCAACGTAACCACACGTTGGGCCACAGAAAACCCGCTAAATCTTACGAGAAGTCGTTGATTTTGTGGGTTTTTTTACGCCTGAACCCAGCGAAACCCCACATGACGCCCACTACCCGCACATGGCCCCCACGGGCCTAGTTTGCTGGTATCCCTGCTGGTATCGGTAGGAATCTTTGTGGGCATCCATTCGGCCCCATGCAGGCATCCAGAGTCCGCCATGCCGGCCCACCTTCGCACTTGCCGCAACTCTTGCTTGATTCGCGCAGCGTGAGTATGTAGCTTACTTACTGCTAATCAAAACGCCGCGCCCGCCCGCTCGACACGAATGGGAAAGCTCGACCAAATAGGCCGAGCCGCGACGGCAAAACTCTCACCCCCATCCGCAAGAGACTATGACTTTTGAACGTGACCCCGCGAGTTGTCGGCAATGCAACCCTGCACCTGGGCGACTGCCTGGAGCTGATGAAGGCCATCCCTGACGCAAGCGTCGATCTGATCCTGTGCGACCTGCCGTATGGGACAACGGCCTGCAAGTGGGACAGCGTTCTTCCCTTTGAGGCGCTGTGGGAGCAATACCGACGCATAGCGAAGCCGACAGCTGCCATTGTTCTGACTGCGGCTCAGCCATTCACAACGGCTCTGATCGCCAGCAACATGCGCGAGTTCGCCTATTGTTGGGTCTGGGATAAGAAGTTCGCCGCGAACTTCGTGCAGGCGAAGCGTATGCCGCTGCGCGTGCACGAGGACGTTGTTGTCTTTTGCATCTCGGGGAAAACTCCGACCTACTACCCGCAGATGACCCGGCGCGACACGCCAATCAAGAAGGGTGGCAACAAGCAGTCCGCCGCCATCCCGATACGACAGACAGAAACCTCTGTAGCCTTCTCAGCAGCAGGCAAGACATACGATGAGAAGTGCCCGGAGACGATCATCGAGTTCAACTGTCGTGAAGGGCGCGGGCTTCACCCGACACAAAAGCCAGTCGCCCTGATGGAATACCTGATCCGCACTTACACCAACGAAGGTGAAACGGTGCTCGACAACTGCATGGGCAGCGGAACCACTGGTGTTGCATGTGTGAACACAGGTCGCAGGTTTATCGGAATGGAGCTGATGCCGGAATACTTTGAAATTGCCAGTGAGCGGATCGAGCTGGCTGCTACCCCAGTACAGCCAGAACAGCCAGACCTGCTGGAAATGGCCGGGGCTTGACCAAGCCCCGCTAACAGACTTGCCCGTGATTCCTCACAGCCTCCCACGCGGAGGCTTTTCTTTGCCCGTTACCATCTGTGCGTTCAAGTTCGAACGAAATCCAACTGAGGAGCACACGAATGGCGAAAGCGGCATACAAGGTCGGAGATGTTGTGAAACTGAAGTCAGGTGGGCCTGACATGACGGTCAAGAGAATCATTCCATCAAGCACACAGAGCGACTCTTACGAGTGCCAGTGGTTCGCAGGCAAGGGTTTGCAGAATGGCATATTCGCCCAAGAGTCACTTGAACCCAAGCAGCCGTGACCGCTGACGACGCAGCGAAGTGGATGCTTGGGCAGCTGGACGCAGACGGCTGCATCTACCAAGACGACGTTGTTGACTACTTAGTCAAGGGCGGTGCCGAAGAGCTGTTGCGCGAGAACGCAGACGGCAATCTAGTGCTCGGTCGCCCACTGCTTGATGCGTTCAAGAAGGTATCCGCAACCACGGTTGTGTGGGTTCGCGCTGGTTTCTACTGGCGCTGGCGAGTTGCCGAGGACGAAGACGGTCGCGATGCCATTGGGTAGCCCTTGTTCAGCGCACCAATTTAACCCACTGAACCCCCCAAAAATCCACATCAGATTGACGGTATTCTTGACGGTATCGGAGGTACAATCGCCCCGCAACCCGCATGAATGCTGGGGATTCGGTGTTCGTCCACTCCGCCAGAAATCAACGGGTTGCAGCAGAAATGCCGCAGCCCGTTTTTCTTTTGGCGGCGCCGCGCATCGAAGCGCTCGCTGCCTTCACCTCCCCTCTTGAAATCGTTTCTCCCGCGCCTATCTCCTTGTCCGGAAGCGCTGGAGACGCCTCCGGCGCTCTGTTCAACCCTGAATGGAGGTATTCGCCATGTACCGATCCCTGTTCCCGCGCGACGTGTTCGCCGAGATGGATCGCCTGCAACGCGAGATGCAGCAGGCCTTCGATCTGTCTCCCACCATCCGCGGCTTTGCCCGCAATGGCTTTCCCGCCCTGAATGTCGGTGGGACGCCCCAAACCATCGAGATCTATGCCTTCGCGCCCGGTGTCGATCCGGCTTCGCTCGAGGTGGATCTCGAGCGGGGCCTGCTGACGATCAGCGGTGAGCGCAAGAACCCGTTGCCCGATACCGACAGCAAGGCGACCGTGCACATCAATGAACGCTTCGAGGGCCGCTTCCGCCGGGTGCTGACCCTGCCGGACGACGCCGATCCGGACGCGGTCGACGCGAACCTGCGCGACGGCGTGCTGCACGTCACCATCCAGCGGCGCGCCTCCGCGCAGCCGCGCCGCATTGCCATCCACTGAGAACACGCCGCAAGAAAGGAGCGCACCATGAACAGCAGCAGCAACATCATGCAGATGGCCCAGCCGGCGCGTCAACCGAACGAGGTGGCGCGCCATGCGCGGCCCGGCGGCGAACCGCGCCAGAGCGAGGCTGCATTGACCCCGCCCGTGGATGTGATCGAGGACGCCAATGGCATCACCCTGTACGCGGACCTGCCCGGCGTCAGCCGCGACAAGCTGAACCTGCAGGTGGAGTCGGACACGCTCACCATCGAGGGCGAGTCGGACCTGGCCGCGCCGCAGGGCCTGACGTCCAGCCACACCGAGGTGGGCCTGGCGCGGTTCCGGCGCGCGTTCACCCTGAGCAAGGAGCTGGACACCGAGCGGGTGGAGGCCGAACTGGCGCAAGGCGTGCTGAAGCTGCGCATTCCGAAGGCGGCGCATGCGCAACCCCGGCGCATCGACGTGAAGCTGGCCTGAGGCGTGCGGGCAATCGCAGGCGGGCGCGATTCGAGCAACATGCCGCTCGCCTGCGATTCATTCCGAAAACGTCATCGCGCTCCTCGGGCGTCCAGCGCCACCGCCAGCTGCGCCGCGATGTGGCGCACCTCGGACTCATCCAGCGCCACCAGTTCCAGATGCACCAGGGCGTTTTCCAGGCCATGCTCCATCACCCGGATGCTCGGACGCCCTGATGCGAGGATGCCGACTACGTCCCTGGCCGCGGCCACGCCGCCCCTGAACGCGAGCCGGATCCGCTGAAACGGCATGCCCGCCGGGTCGTCTTCCGCGCGGACATCGAGGTCCTGCCGATGGTGCAGCAGGTCCATCAGCAATGCCACTTTGTTGTCCTGCCGGGCCCGCCAGCCAGCGGTATCCAGCTGCGAGCGTTCCTCCAGCGCCGCCAGCACGCCGAGGACGGCTTCCTTGGAGGGTTTCATGGCGCGGCCGATGCCGCGTTCCTGTGCCCTGAAGGCGTCGATGAAGGCCTGGGTACCGAGGACCAGGCCGGCGGTCGGGGAGGCAAGGTATTTGTGGGCGCTCACCAGGATGGCGTCGGCCCCGGTGCGCAGCAGTTCCGGCACGCGCAGGTCCTGCGCGGCGCCGTCGATGACGGTCGGGATGCGGCGTGCACGCGCCAGGGCCACCGCACCCGCCCAGTCGAAATCCTGGAACGCGGTCAGCCGCGACGACACCAGCAGCAGGCCGCAGACGCCGGGTGTGTCCAGGCAGCGTTCGAGTTCGGCCAGCGGCAGAGAAGACCGGTCGCCCGCCCTGAGCGCGCGCGCGCCGGCCAGGCGGATGTCCGTCAGGATGGGGTGTCCATAGTCCACGCAATGCCCCTCGGGGATCACCACCGTGTGGCGGCGGTCCGCCACATCGGGCAGGTCGGCGACCGCGGCCGCATCGGTGCCCGTGATGCAGGCCGCGACGGCCTGCGTGATGGCGGCGCTGGCGCAGTGCGTGACCGCGCCAGCCTGTGCACCGCTGAACGCCGCCAGTTGCCGGGAGGCCAGTTGCTGCAGTTCCTCGATGACGAAGAAGGCCTGCAGCGCCTGCGCCGTCTGGCGGGCCACGAACGCAGAAGAGCGCGATACCCCGAGCGGGGTGTAGGAGCCGGCGGCGTTGATGACAGGGGTGAGCCCGTACTTGTCGTGCAGGGTGGTCGTCGGGTTGTTCATGTGCGAAACCCGCGTCTCAGACCGCGCGCTCCAGCCAGCGCAGCTTCACCAGCCCGGTGGCCAGCGCCGTGCCGCACACGATCACCATGCCGCAGCCGACCATCCAGGGTGTGATGGTTTCGCCCAGCAGGGTGGCGCCGTAGAACAGCGCGAACACCGGCACCAGGAAGGTGACGGTCAGCGCGCGGCTGGGGCCGGCTTGGGCAATGATGCGGAAGAACAGGATGTAGGCGATGGCCGTGCACAGCAGGCCCACCGCCAGCAACGCGCCCCAGGCAGTGGCGCTTGCAGGCTGGCTGGGCCAGAACCAGATCGTGGGCAGGGCCAGGCCGAGCGCGGCCCCGATCTGGCTGCCTGTGGCCGTGGCCAGAGGGTGGGCGCCCGTGAGGTAGCGCTTGGTGAAGCTGGCCGCCACGCCGTAGCACAGCGTGGCCAGCAGGCAGGCACCCATGGCCAGCAGGGTGGTGGCGATGTCGTCTGCGCCGGCCGCACCAGGGAGGCTGAAGCCGGACTTGCCGAGCACCAGCAGCGTGACGCCGATGAAGCCGATGGCCAGACCCAGCATGCGCGAGCCGTCGGGGCGGTCCTTGAGCCAGAGCCAGGCCACCAGCGCGCCCGAGAGTGGCACCGTGGCGTTGAGGATGGAACTCAGCCCGGTGCTGATGTGCAGCACGGCGAACGCAAACAGGGCGAACGGCAGGCCCGAATTGAGCAGGCCGACGAACAGGATGAGTCTGGCGCGCGCACGGAAGTCGGCCCACACGCCCTTGACCAGGAACGCTGGCAGCAGGAACAGGGCGGCCAGCGTGACACGCATGCCTGCGGTGGGCAGGGCGCCGAACTCCGCCGCGCCCAGGTGCATGAAGAGAAAGGACGCGCCCCAGAGCGCGGCGAGCAGCACGAATTCGAGGGCGAGGGCCGGGGTCATGGCGTCAGATTGTGCATGCCGGCAGGGGCTGGCTGTGCCGGCGATTGATGCCGTGTGGGGCGTGGATTGATGAGTGGGCCGGCACAATGCCGGCCCGGCCGGTCAGACCAGGACAGCGCCCTCCAGTGCCAGCAGCGCGGTCTTGCGCTCCAGCCCGCCGGCGTAGCCGGTGAGCGAGCCGTCGGCGCCGAGCACGCGGTGACAGGGCACGACGATGCTCACCGGGTTGCGGCCGACCGCCGCGCCCAGCGCGCGCACGGCGGCGGGTTTGCCGATGGACGTGCTCAGGCTGCCGTAGCTGGTGGTGGCACCGGGCGCGATGCCCAGCAGCGCCTGCCACACCCGCTGCTGGAACGGGGTGCCGCCCTGCAGGTCCAGCGGCAATTCGAAGCGCATTCGTTGCCCCGCGAAGTACTGGCCCAGTTGCTCGATGGCCTGCTGCAGCACCGGGTGCGCCGGGTCGCGCCGCCAGATCGAGGTGTCGGGCCCATGGCGCTGGCCGTCGAACCAGACGCCGCTGAGGCCGCGCGGCGTGGCAGCCAGCGTCATCGCGCCGAGCGGGCCCGGCCAGGTGGTGAAAACGGTGAAGGGATCGTGCTTCATGGTGACAAGGCTCCAGGGGTGGGGACGACGCGGCCGGCCGACCAGGCCCGCACGACGGCGTAGCTGCGCCAGGGTTTCCAGGCGAGCGAGAGGGCTTCGGCCTCGCGGGCCGGGTGCTTGCTGTCCTGCACGCCCAGCGCCTTGTGCAGGGCCACGTCGCCCGCGGGAAAGGCATCGGGCCAGCGCAGGGCGCGCATGGCGATGTACTGCGCGGTCCAGTCGCCGATGCCGGGCAAGGCCTTGAGCGCATCGAGCGTGGTGGACACATCGGCGCTGCCATTGAGCACCAGGCCCTGCGTGGCCACCGCGCGCGCCAGCGCCACGATGGCCGCCTGGCGCTGCCGGACGATGCCCAGCTCACCCAGCGCGTCGCCGCCCGCCTGCGCCAGCACCTCCGGCGCCGGGAACAGCCGCGTGAGCGGTGCGAACGGTGTCTCGATCGGTTCCCCGAAGCGGTTCACCAGGCGCTGCGCGAGCGTGCGCGCGGCCGCCACCGTGATCTGCTGGCCGAGCACCGCGCGCACGGCCAGCTCGAAGCCGTCCAGCGCGCCCGGCACGCGCAGGCCATCACCTTCGGGAAACGGGCCGTGCAGCACCTCGTTGATGGCACCGGGGTCGGCGTCCAGGTCGAGTGCGGCGCGCAGGCGGTGGATCACCTGGGGCAGCACCTCGCGCAGGGAGTCCCCGACGCGCAGCGTGAGCTGGAAGCGTGTTTCGTCGAAGCTGGCCACCAGCCAACCGGTGTGCGTGCGTCCCCCGACCTCCATGCGCAGGGTCTGGCCGAGCCGCAGGTCGTCATCCAGAAAGGCCACGCCCTCGATCATGCGCTGGCGCAGAAAGCCCAGCGTGGCCGCCACGTCGTACGGGGGCCGGTAGCCCAGGCGCACGGCCGTGCCATGGCCCGTGTCGCGTCCCTTGCCGGTGGCCTCGCGCCGCAGCTGCGTCGGATTGAGCCGGTAGTGGTCGAGAAACGCGGCGTTGAAGCGGCGCACGCTGCCAAAACCGCTGGCCAGCGCGATCTGCGTCACCGGCAGGTCGGTGTCGGCCAGCAGCTGCTTGGCGGTGAGCAGCTTGCGCGTGAGCAGGTACTGCAGCGGCGAGACACCCAGCCGCTCCTCGAAGACGCGGCGCAGGTGGCGGTCGCTCACGCCCAGGCGGGCCGCCAGGCGCGCGCCCAGGGCGCCGGCGTCGTCCAGCCAGTGCTGCGGGTCGTCCAGCCAGCGCGTGGCCTGCTGCGTCAGGATGGCCGAGGCGTCCTCCATCGACCAGTGGCGCTCCAGCGGCGCGAGTTCGGGCCGGCAGCGCAGGCAGGGGCGAAAGCCCGCATGCTCGGCCTGGGCCGCGTGGGCGAAAAAGCGGCAGTTCTCGCGCCGCGGCGTGCGCACGCGGCAGACCGGGCGGCAGTAGATGCCGGTGGAGGTGACGGCGGTGAAGAAGCGCCCGTCGAAGCGCGCGTCGTGCGAGCACAGCGCGCGGTAGCAGGCGTCGTCGTCAATGCGGTCGGTCGGGTTCATGGCAGCCATGGTAGGCCTTGCGGGCGAAGCTGGCTGGCCGTTTCCGGACATGTGCATCCGGGTGCCGGGATACCCCCTCCTACAATCGCGGTTTTGCCCTTCACAGGAACCGTCCATGCAAGTCGCCGCGTCCATCTTCAAGGCCTACGACATCCGGGGCGTCACGCCCACCGCACTCAACGAAGGCGTGGCCGAGGCACTGGGCCTGGCGTTCGGCTCGCGGGCCCTGCAACTGGGCGAGAAGACGGTGGCCGTGGGGCGCGACGGGCGCCTGAGCGGGCCTGCGCTCTCGGCGGCCCTCATCCGCGGCCTGGTGGCCGCCGGCGTGGACGTGATCGACATCGGCCTGGCAACCACGCCCATGCTGTACTTCGCCGCCGCCACGCTGTGCAACAGCGGCATCCAGGTCACGGGTAGCCACAACCCGCGGGACTACAACGGCTTCAAGATGGTGCTCGGCGGCCGGGCCATCTACGGTGAAGAGATCCAGGGCCTGCGCAAGGTCATGGAGGAGGAAACCCACGTGCGCGCCGACGGCGGGCGCGTGCGCCTGGTCAACGTCTCCGCTCCGTACAAGGACCGCATCGTCTCCGACGTGAAACTCGCGCGCCCGATGAAACTGGTGGTCGACTGCGGCAACGGCGTGGCCGGTGCCTCGGCCCCGGCGATCTTCCGCGCGCTGGGCTGCGAGGTGATCGAGCTCTTCAGCGAAGTCGACGGCAACTTCCCGAACCACCACCCGGACCCGAGCAAGCCCGAGAACCTGCAGGACGTGATCCGTACGCTGCGCGAGACCGATGCCGAACTGGGCCTGGCCTTCGACGGCGACGGCGACCGCCTGGGCATCGTGACCAAGGACGGCGCCACCATCTACCCCGACCGCCAGATGATTTTGTTCGCGCAGGACGTGCTCGCGCGTGTGCCGGGTGGCGACATCGTCTTCGACGTCAAGTGCTCGCAGCGCCTCGCCCCGGCGATCGAGGCGGCAGGCGGTGTCGCGCACATCTACAAGACCGGCCACTCGCTGATCAAGGCGCGCATGAAGGAACTCGACAGCCCGCTCGGTGGCGAGATGAGCGGCCACATCTTCTTCAAGGAGCGCTGGTTCGGTTTCGACGACGGCACCTACGCGGGTGCGCGCCTGCTGGAGATCCTCAGCCGCAGCCCGGACGCGAGCGAGGTGCTCAACGCCCTGCCCACGAGCTTCAGCACGCCCGAGCTCAATGTGGCCTGTGCCGAAGGCGAACCGCACGCGGTGGTCGAGAAGCTGGTGGCCGTGGCGCAGTTCGACGCGCCCGCCAGGCTGTCCACCATCGACGGTGTGCGCGTGGACTGGCCCGACGGCTTCGGCCTGATCCGCGCCTCCAACACCACGCCAGTGCTGGTGCTGCGCTTCGAGGGCCACACGCCCGAGGCGCTGCAGCGCATCGAGGGCACGATGCTGGCCCTGCTGAAACAGGCCAAGCCCGACGCGGTCGTCGGCGCGAGCGCGCACTGAACATGAACGATCACGACCTGCTCGATCAGGTCACCGTCGTGCTGGTCACGTACCACAGCGCCCATTGTCTGGACGCGCTGGACGCGCTGCTCGCACACTGCCCGCACATCCTGATCTCGGACAACGGCAGCACCGACGGAACGCCCGGGCAGGCGCGCATGCGCTGGCCGCAGGCCGTGGTGCTCGAACATGGCCGCAACCTGGGTTTCGGCACGGCGAACAACCGCGCGATCGCGCAGGTGAAGACGCCGCTGGCCTTTCTGCTCAACCCCGACTGCGAGGTCACGCCCGACGGCCTGCGCGAGCTGGTGCGCGCAGCGAACGGGCTGCCCGAGGCCTCCATCGTGGCACCGCAATTGCAGGGTGCGCCCGGGCAGGCCGATGTCAATTACCGCTGGCCACGAATGGCCTGGGCCTCGCGCGGTCCCGGTGCCGAAGGCCCGGCCTGTGTGGGTTTCGTGGTCGGCGCGGCCATGCTGTTCCGGCTGGCGCGTTTCGAGGGCGTGGGCTTCTTCGACGAGCGCTTCTTCCTGTACTACGAGGACGACGACCTCTGCCTGCGGCTGTTCCAGGCGCGGCGGCCCATCGTGGTCTGGCCTGCTGTGGCGGCCGTGCACCGCGCGCGCGGCTCGGTCCGGGGCAAGACACCCTGGAGGAGCGAGTACCTGCGCGGCTACCACCATGCGCAGTCCAAGCTGATCTACGCCGCCAAGCACCGCTCGACCGCGGCCGCGCAGGGCCTGCGCTGGAGCGTGCTGCTGGGCACCACGCTGGCCTTGCCACTGCGCGTGATCGTGTTCTCGCCCAAGCTGGTGGCGCGCATGGCGGGCCGCTGGATGGGCTTGTGGCGCTGGAGGCTGCATGACTGAGGCGACGCCGCCAGCGCGCCCCACGCTGGGCATCGCGGTGCTCACGCTCAACGAGGCTCAGCGCATCGAGGCCTGTCTTCGCAGCGCGGCATTTGCCGACCAGGTCGTGGTGATCGACAGCGGCAGCACCGACGACACCCGCGAGCGCGCCGCGCGCCTGGGCGCCGAGGTGCATCAGCACCCGGACTGGCAGGGCTTTGGCGTGCAGCGCTCGCGCGCACTCGATCACCTGCGAACCGACTATGTGTTCTTTCTCGATGCCGACGAGGAGATTTCCGCCGGCCTGCAGGCCGAGATCACGCGGGCCGTCGCCTCGGGCGAGGACGCCGCCTGGCGCGTCTGGTGGGACGAGGTTGCGTTTGGCCGCGCGCTCACGCGCATGAAGTCGCGTGGCGGCATCCAGCGCCTGTTCCGGCGTGCCACGCTGGAGCGCTTCGACGGCGCGGTGCACGAGGCGCCCGTGCTGCGCCATGCTGTGCCGGTCCGCGCGTTGCGTCAGCGCCTGCTGCACCACTCACGCACCACGGTCTATGGCAGCTTGAGAAAACTTGCTCAATACGTGCAACTGGGTGCCGCCAAGCGTGGCGCGCAGGGCAAGAAGGGCGGTGTGTTGCGTGGCCTCGTGATGGGCACCGTGGTGTTTCTGCGGGTGTACCTGTTCCAGCGCGCGTTTCTTTGCGGTGGTCCGGGCTTTCTCTACGCGCAGTTCATTGCGCTCGAAACCTTCTTCCGGTATGCCGCGCTGCGCTATGACATGCACGACGGCCCGGGCGAGCTCGCTCGGCGTTAGCCCAGCCGCATGCTCAGCTTGAGCCGGTAGTACGCCAGCCGGTCGGTCCAGCGCAGATCGAGTTGTGGCCGGGCACGGTCAGGGTTGCGCAGGGCGGGCTGGATCAGGTGTTCGTCGAACAGGCCCATCACCACCTGCGGGTTGTAGCGCGCGGAGTAGCGGTCCCACGATCCCTTCCTGAGGGCGCCGGGGTCCAGTTTCCCGAGGATGTCGACCAGCGACCGGGTGTCCGTGTAGTACATGCCGCTGTCGCCCAGCACGTCGATGTGGTGCCGGTGCTTGCTGCGGGCGTAGGTGATGACAGGCTTGTTGCGGATCGAGAATTCGCCACACGCCAGCCCGAAGGATTCGCCCTGCAGGCGTGCATGCAGCATCGCGTCGCAGGTGTTGATGAAGCGCGTCTTGTAGGCCATGTCGCTGCTGCCGTGCAGGAACAGCGCGCGGGGGTGGTCGACGAAAGGCGTGATGTTGAGGAACACGAACCAGGTGTCGTTCGACTGCGCGAGCACCTGACGCACGGCCTCGATGGCGCAGGGCACGTCGAAGCTGCGAGCGCCGCCATGGCAACCCAGCACACGGGCCGCCCGCGGGATCTGCAGCGCGTCGCGCAAATCGCCGTCGACGTCGGGCAGGGCCACGATGTGCGGCACGCTGGGAATCCGGCTGTTCGCGCAGTGCCGGCTGAGCCACTCGGAGATGTAGGCATAGGAAGCGCCATGCGCTTGCGAAGGGCTGGTGGGAAACACGGCATGCACCATGGTCGGCACCGTGCGCGACCACAGGCCGTCGTTGCGGCCGGCCTTGATCGCGTAGAGCAGGTCCGCCTTGTGCCGCGCGAGCAGGCCGTCGAGTTCAGCCGGTGTCTGGTAGCCGATCACCTCGAAGCGTGCACCGAACTTGGCCAGTGCCTCTGCATCGTTGTGGGCGCTGGTCGCGTCGTACACGATGAGGCTGTCGTGGCCCAGCACGGTCTCGTTGTGCAGCGCGTAGTCATACAGCGCTACCTCCGTGCCGCGGATCGACAACTGATTGGAGTGGAAGGCGATGGTTTTCTTCATGGCGCCTTCACGTCAGGTGCGCTTCTTCGCCGCGCCGCAGCCATGAGCAGCGCCGTCATCAGGATGAAGAAGTGGTTCTCGGTGGAGAGCCAGAAGGAGCTGTGGGTCATGTTGGCGACGAGCAGGATGGTCAGGAAGGCCAGCATCAACGCCCGCCGCCGCGCCTCCTCGCCCCAGCCTTGACGAACAACCGCCAGTAGCAACCATGCAAACAGGGCCAGGCCGATCAGGCCCTGCTCTACGAGGAAAAACGCAAACTGGTTGTGGGGGTGCACGCAGACGACCGAACACCAGTCAGGGTCGACGAAGTGGGCCGTTGCCAATACGGGATACGCGGCGGTGCCGTGCCCGAGCAAGGGACGTTCCCGCGCTTGATCCAGGGTAAAGCCGATCATCGCCATGCGCGATCCCACCGAAGTGACCTCACCGGTGGTGCTGGCCACCTCGGTCCATGCCTGAGTCATGCGTTTCTGAAGCGCCAGTGAGGTGCCGCCCGCAACGACGAGGGCAACGAGCACGCCGGTCACGGTGGTCACGAGGGCTGTCCGCGACCGGGCCACTGTGACCAGCAGGCTGAACACGAACATGGAAAGGAACCCCGCGAGATAGCCGGTCCGTCCAGAAGACAGGAACAGAATGCTGAAGGCGGCCAGTGCCGACACGCACCACCAGATGGTGGCACCTCTCCATGTTCTGGACTGGAGCGCCTGATACGCGCCAAGGCAGGCAAAGAACGACATCATGATGCCCTGAGCAATGTAGTCCTTGAACACCGTGTGGTCCTCGCCGAAGCCCTGGTTGTGCGTCCGTGTCCAGGAAAAATCGAACCAGACGTTCAGCCAGGTGACCACCAGCGTGATCAGCATCGCCACCGCGAACGCCTGCCAGCAGCGGCGTCGCGTGGTCGGGTCCTGCAACAGGCCGATGAAGAGCGGGAGCATCAGGAATTTGCTGTATTTCTGCAAGGCACCCGCGATCTGTCCACCGTCGGCGGGCGACCACAGCGCCGCCACCACCACCCAGGCGAACAGCGCCAGTGCCGGCAGCGCGACCGGGTTCGAGAGCGCCTGGCGGGTGTCGCGCAGCGAACTGCCCCACACGCAGCCCAGCAACCAGAAAATCAGCGTGAACAGCAGCCCGACGTTGGCCAGCGCCACGGACACCGGGAACGCGAAGAACACCAGAACGAGTGAGGCGCGGGCAGCGGGTTGGATGAAGGAAGAAGGGTTCATGGGGCGGAATAAGGAGCTTGATAGCCGGCCAGCAGCGCGGCCCAGTCGGCCTCGCTCCAGTGGTAGGGCGTCACGCGGGTGGCTTCCTTGCGCAGCGAGCGCAGCAGCCGCTGCAGGTTCAGGGGCTTCCAGTCGTCGCCGGTGCGCACCTTGCATTTGTCGAAGTCCACCACCCAGGCACGGCCTGCGCCGTCGAGCAGCAGGTTGTGGGCATTGAGGTCGGCGTGGAACACCTGCCGCTCGTGCAGCCGCCGTATCGCCTGGCCGACCATGGTCCATTCCGGGGTCGCCAGCGGCCGCTGTTGCAACAGCTGCACCAGGTTCGCGCTGTCGGGGATGAGCCCCACGATGATGTCGGCCTGGTAGAACAGCGGCCCGCGCGGCCAGTGGCTGGCGGCGATCGGTTCCGGCACGGGCAGCTGCCACGAGCGCATCAGGCGCAGCAGGCTGAATTCGCGCATGGCCCGGCTGTCATGCGGCGCGGCGCGCCAGAAGCGATCTTCGCTCACGCGCGCCATCAGACCGCCACGCCGGTAGTGGCGCAGCACCTGGCCGCGCCCGCCTTCGGTGATCAGGAGCGCCTGGCCACGGCCGCTGCCGGTGGCCAGGGCGGTGCCGCTGGTGTGTGCCGAGGGGTCGAAGGCCTGCGCCGACACCTGGGTCAGGTGGGTGGGGTCGAACCAGCAGGTGCGCCGCCCCGCCAGCGTGGCGGTATTCATCCGCGAGACGTTGCCGCTGTGCGCCGGCGCCCACATCGGGCGCAGCACCGCCATGCAGCGTTCGGAGGAGCCCTGGTTGCGGCTGATCAGCTGGCGGGCGGCGCTGGCGCGGGCCGCCAGCACGGGCGGGTGAGTCAGCCAGCGCACCGCCGCGTCGGCCAGCTCGCGCGCATCGCGCACGCAGGCTCCCGCGCCGGTGCGTGCGATTTCGTCGAACAGCGGGGCCGCGTTGTGCGTGTGCGGACCGAACAGCACTGGCTGGCCCACCGACATCGGCTCCAGCGGGTTGTGCCCGCCTATCGGAGAGAGTGTTCCCCCGACGAAGCACAGGGCGGCGTGCTGGTACCAGTGGACGAGTTCGCCCATGGCGTCGATCAGCATCACCTGGGTGTCGGCGGCGGGTGCTTCGCCACTGCTGCGGCGCACGTGCCGCAAGCCGCAGTCCTGCAGGCGCCGGGCCACGTCGTCGAAGCGCTGCGGGTGGCGTGGCACCAGCACCAGAAGCCAGTCGGGGTGGGCAGACGAGAGTTCCGGCCAGGCATCGAACCAGACGGTTTCGTCGCCTTCGTGCGTGCTGCCCGCGACGATCAGGGTGCGGTCCTGCAGCTCGGGTGGCAAGGTCACGCGGGCGGCGGGCACCGCGACGTCGAACTTCAGGTTGCCGGTGTCGTGCAGGCGTTCGGGCGGCACGCCGAGCGCGAGCAAGCGCTCGGCACTCACGGTGTCGGCCGCCGCCACCGTGACCTGCGGCCACACCGGGCGCATCAGTGCCGCCCAGCGCTGGTAGGTGCGCACCGACTTTTCCGCCAGGCGCGCGTTGATGAGGGCGACGGGCACGGCGTGCGCGCGGCACTGTTGCAGCCACTCGGGCCAGAGCTCGCGCTCCACCAGGATCAGCAGGCGCGGCTGCAGGCGGTCGAGGAAGCGCGCGACCGCGCCAGGGGTGTCGATGGGTGCGAACACGTGCCGCAGCTGGTCACCCCAGTGCGCGTGCAGGGCGCGTGCGCCGGTGGGTGTCTGGGTGCTGACCACCACGGCATGCGCGGGCCACTCCTGCAGCAGGGCGTGCAGCAGCGGCTGCACCGCCTGGACCTCACCGACCGAGGCAGCGTGGATCCAGATGCAGCCGAACTGCTCGGGCTGGACCGGGATGAAGCCCAGGCGGTGGCGCAGGTCTCGCCGGTAACCGGGTTCGCGCCGTCCGCGCCACCAGAGCCAGCCCAGCAGCGGCAGGGACAGGGCGCGGCTGACCAGCCGGTAGGCCCGATGGGGCAGGGAGACCGCGCTCAGCGCCAATGGTCGGCGACCCATTGGGCAGGCAACACGCGCCGGTACCACTTGCCGCTCACGCCGGCAATGACGTCGGGCGGGTTGGGCTTGCCATGGAACACGATGATCTTCGCGCCCGGCGGGATGGTGGGCGGCGAGAACCATCCCAGGATGCCCGGGCGCATGCAGTGGCGCTTGAAGCTGCGGCACCAGGCGTCGGGCCAGTAGCTGACCTTGCCCTGGCGGTTGAGGAAGCCGGTGATGTATTCCTGCTCGTTGCGCACGTCGGCTATCGATTGCGGGTAGCCGTTCTTCAGGTGGTCGAGCGCGTCGGTGTGCGCGCCAATGGTGAAGAGGTAGCACGAGGTGTTGCCCGTGCCGTCCTTCTTGTCCCACTCCCGGATCACGGTGAAGGCGCCGGGCTGGTCGAAGAACTCGTCCAGGCTGTCGACGATGACGATGTCCAGGTCGAGGAACAGCGTCTTGCCGCTCAGGTCATACAGCGGGTCGGCGAAGCTGGTGAGCTTGAGCCAGCCATGGCCGAAGGTCCAGGGCTTGCGCTGGTCGAATTCGTCGAAACCCACCGCCGGGATGGGCTTGACCTCGACGTCCGGGTGAATGCCCTCGCCGTCGTCGGTCAGGCAGACGAAGCGGAAGGGCCGGTGCAGGTGCCGCGACACCATGCTGTGAAGCTTGTTGACGTACTCGGGGCCGTACTTCCTGCCCCATTTGATGCACAACACGTTGACGGTTTGCACGTCTGGCTCTCCTGGGAGTGCTTGTTGGAAGAATGTGTCCGCACTGACGCCGACCCGCGCGTCGAGTGTAGCGGAGCTCACTTCGCCAGCAGCGCGTCGATCGGTCGCAGATCCTCCGGCTGCAGGCTGCCACTGGCCTGGCGCAGGCGCAGGCCGCTGAGCAGCACGTTGTAGCGCGCCTGGGCCAGGTCGCGCTTGGTCTGGAACAGCTGGCTCTGCGCGTTGAGCACGTCGATGTTGATGCGCACGCCCACCTGGTAGCCCAGGCGGTTCGCGTCCAGTGCGCTCTGGCTGGAGGCCTCGGCCGCTTCCAGCGCCTTGACCTGGCCCTGGCCCGAGACCACGCCGAGGTAGGCGCTGCGGGTGGACAGGTCGACGTTGCGCCGCGCGGCCTCCAGGTCGTTGCGGGCCTTTTCCTCCAGCGCCAGCGTTTCCTTGACCCGGTTCTGCACGGCGTAGCCCGCGAACAGCGGCAGGTTGAACTGCAGGCCCACGCTGGCGGTGTTGGTGCGCACATTGCCGGCGGTGGGCAGGGTGGTGGAGGGGCCGCGTGCCACCTGGTACTGCCCGACCAGGTCGAGCGTGGGCTTGTGCCCCGCCTCGGCCTTGCTGGTCTCCAGCTGGGCGATTTCCAGACTGCGCGTGGCCTGCAGGAGGGCAGGGTGGGCATCGGCCGACCGGTTCACCCAGGCCTGCGGGTCGGCGGGCAACAGCTCGGGCAGGGCCACGGGCGCCACCAGGGGGCGGGGCGCCACGGCATTGCGGCCCACGAGCTGGTCAAGCGCGAGCTTCTTCACGCGCAGATCGTTCTCGGCAGCAATCTCGCGCGCCAGCACCAGGTCGTACTGGGCCTGCGCCTCGCGCGAGTCGGTGATGGTGGTGGTGCCGACCTCGAAGTTGCGTCTGGCGGCGGCCAGCTGTTCGGCCACCGCGGTTTTCTGCGCCTGCACGAAGGCCAGGGTGTCCTGCGCGGCGAGCACGTCGAAGTAGGCCTGCGAGGTGCGCACGATGAGGTCCTGCTCCGCCTGCGTGAGGCGCGCCCTGGCGATGTCCACGCTGAGTTCGGCCTGGTCGTTCGTGAGCTTGTTGACCGGGCGGTACAGCGGCTGGCTGGCCGAGAGCGTGGCACTCTGGTTGTCGCTGGAGCCACTGAGCGCGCTGCTGCCGCTGATATCGCGCCGCGCCCAGCTGGCCACCGCGCCCAGGCCGGCCTGAGGCAGAAGGCCGGCGCGTGCCTGCGCGGCCTGGGCCAGGCTGGCGTCGTACTGCGAACGCGCGGACAGGTAGGTGGCGTCGAAGCCGCGGGCGGCCTCGTACAGCTGCACCAGGCTTTGCGCCCGCGCGCCGGTGGCGAACAAACTGCCCAGCAGCAGTACCGCGCCCAGCGCCAGCGGGTTCAGGGGCATCGGACGGCGGCGCAAAACCGGAAGGCGGGCGGACGGGGCGGCGTTCATGCAGGGATCCTTTGGGGCAGGCAGGTGTGGCCAGGGCGCAAGGCGGGAGACGGCAGGGAGTGAGCTCAGTACACCGGGACGCCCGGATCGCGTTCCTGCGACCAGGCGTGGATGCCACCGTCGATGTTCACCACGTGGGTGAAGCCCAGGCTTTCCAGGTACTGCACCACCTGCGCGCTGCGCGCGCCGTGGTGGCACAGGCAGGCAATGGAGTGGTGGCGGTCGAGCTCCGGGTAGCGCGCGGGGACGCTGCGCATGGGCATGTGGCGCAGTTCGAAGCCTTCGGGCTTGACCGAGGCCGTCTGCAGCTCCCAGGGCTCGCGCACGTCCAGCACGACGGGCAGCGCCTCGGGCTGCGCCGGGTCGCTTGCCTGCTGCAGCCAGTCCTGGAGTTGCGCGGGGCGGATCGAGTTCATGGTCAATGTCCGTGGTGCGGGTTGATGGGCGGCGTTCAGAAGCTGAAGCGCGAGGGCTCCGGGAAGTGGAGCAGGCGCGGCGCCACGGTGTCCCAGGGTTGCGCGGTCTGGTACGCCGCGTCGCCCGTGCGGGTGACGATGGTGACGCGCATCATGGGCTCGTAACCCACGATCGCCGCCAGGCGGCCGCCCGGTGCCAGCGAGGCCAGCAGCGCGGGCGGGATCTCCGCGACCGAGCCGCTGAGCACGATGGCGTCGTAAGGCCCATCGACGCCGCAGGCGGCAAAACCGTTGGCCGCGGCGTCGGCGCAGCGCACATCCGCGTTCGTGATGCCGGCCTGCTGCAGGTTCTGGCGCGCCTGGCGGGCCAGCGCCTCGTCGATCTCGATCGTCACCACGCGTTGCGCCAGGCTGGCCAGCAGGGCCGCCATGTGGCCGCTGCCTGTGCCCACTTCCAGCACCTTGTCGGTGCGCTTGAGCTGCAGGTCCTGCAGCAGGCGCGCCTCGACCTTGGGCGCGAGCATGGCCTGGCCCTCCACTGCCGGGTGGGTCAGCGGCAGGTCCATGTCGGCAAAGGCCAGGGCCTTGTGGGCGGTGGGCACGAAGTTCTCGCGATGGACGCGGTCCAGCAGGTCCAGCACCTGGGCGTCGAGCACTTCCCAGGGGCGGATCTGCTGCTCGATCATGTTGAAACGGGCCTGGCTCAGGCCCGGGGTGGCGGGCGTTTCGGGGGGAGTGGAGGTGGTCATGGCATCGACTCGGTGGAACGGGGTTTCGGGGGGACGGTAACCGGGCAATTTTACGGAGTGGTACCGGCTGGCAGCACGGTGGCGGGGGGCAGGCCAAGCCGGCGGCGGCACCAGGCGGCGAGGTCGTCCATGTAGCAATAGACCACCGGCACCACGACCAGGGTGAGCAGCGACGAGGTGATGACGCCACCGATCACGGCCTGGCCCATCGGGGCGCGCTGCTCGGAGCCTTCGGTCAGCGCGAACGCCAGCGGCACCATGCCGAAGACCATGGCCAGCGTGGTCATCAGGATGGGGCGCAGGCGCACGCGCGCGGCCATGAGCAGGGCCGACTCGCGGTCCACCGGCGGCCCGCCCGCGCGGCCTTCGCGCGCGCGGATGGCGAAGTCCACCAGCAGGATGGCGTTCTTGGTGACCAGGCCCATCAGCAGCACGATGCCGATCACCGAGAACATGCTCATGGTCGATCCGAACATCAGCAGCGTGAGCACCACGCCGATCAGCGTGAGCGGCAGCGAGGTCATGAGCGCCAGCGGCTGCAGGAAGCTCTGGAACTGGCTGGCCAGGATCATGTAGATGAAGATGATGGCCAGTGCCAGCGCCGAGAGCGCGTAGCCGAAGGACTCCTGCATGTTCTTCGTGGAGCCGCCGAACTCGTAGCGGTAGCCGGGGGGGAAGGCGATGCCGTCGAGCACCTGCCGGATGTCGGCAGAGACCTCGCCGGCAGAGCGGCCGTACACGTTGGCGTTGATCGCGACCTCGCGGTTGAGGTTGCGCCGGTTGATCTGGTTCGGGCCGGTGGCCTCCACCACCTCGGCCACCTGGCCCAGGCGCACCACGCGCGCCGTGCCGTCGGCGGCCGTGCCCACCTGGAAGGGCAGTTGCTCCAGGTCGCTGGCGCGCTCGCGCCGCTCGGGAGCCAGGCGCACGTTCACGTCGTAGCTCTGGCCGTCGGCCGCGCGCCAGTTGCCCACCGTGGTACCGGCTACCAGGGTGCGCAGGCTGTTGCCCACGGTCGCCACGCTCACACCGGCGTCGGAAGCGAGGTCGCGCCTGAGCTTCACGTCCACGGAGGGCTTGTCGGGCTTGACGCTGGCGTCCAGGTCGACCAGGCCGACGATGGGCCGGATGCGTTCGAGCACCACCTGGGTCAGGCGGTCGAGCTCGGCCAGGTCGTCACCCTGCAGCGAGAACTCCACCTGCTTGTTGCCGCCCACGGCGTCCAGCAGGCCGGCGTGCGTGACCGTGATGCCGGGCACCGTGCGCAGTCGCTCGCGCAGGCGGGCCGACATGGCGTCGGCGCTGAGCGCGCGCTCCTTGCGGTCGACCAGTCGCACGTAGACGCTGGCGTACATGGTGCCCTGTGCGTTGCCGGTGTTCAGTGTGGACAGCGTGTAGTTCACTTCGGGGAATTCGCGCAGGATCGCCTCGACCTCGCGCGTCTTGGCCTCGGTGGCCTGCAGCGAGGAACCCACCGGCGTGTGAAAGCTCAGCGAGGTTTCCGAGAAGTCCGCCTTGGGCACGAACTCGGTGCCCAGCAGGGGCACGACGAACAGGCTGCCGACGAAGGTGGCCAGTGCCAGCCCCAGCGTGGCCAGCTTGTGCCTGAGCGACCAGCGCAGCGCGCCCTGGTAATTCTCGGCCAGCACGTCCTGGAAGCGGTCGAACCAGCCGGTCACGCGGCCGATGGTCCGCCCGTACAGGGATCGATCGCCCTGACCGTGCTTCTCGATTTCCGGGTCGTGCCACACCGAGGACAACATCGGGTCGAGCGTGAAGCTCACGAACATGGAGATCAGCACGGCGGCCACCATGGTGATGCCGAACTCGTGGAAGAACTTGCCGATGATGCCGCCCATGAAGCCGATGGGCAGGAACACCGCGACGATGGACAGCGTGGTGGCGAGCACCGCCAGACCGATCTCCTGCGTGCCTTCCATGGCCGCGTTGTACGGCGTCTTGCCCATCTGCACGTGGCGCACGATGTTCTCGCGCACCACGATGGCGTCGTCGATCAGCAGACCGACCGAGAGCGTGAGCGCCATCAGCGTGATCATGTTGATGGTGAACCCGAACAGGTTCATGAAGAAGAAGGTGCCGATCAGCGCGATCGGCAGCGTCAGGCCGGTGATGACGGTCGAACGCCAGGAGTTCAGGAACAGGAAGACGATCAGCACCGTCAGCAAGGCTCCTTCGATCAGCGTGCGGCGCACGTTCTCGACCGAGACCCGGATCGGTCGCGAGCCGTCGGCGATCTGCTCCAGTCGCATGCCCGGCGGCAGTTCGGGGCCGATGGCAGCCACGGCCGCCTTGAGGCCGTCGGTGACGGCGATGGTGTTCTCGTCCTGCGCTTTCTGCACCTGCAGCAGCAGCGTGCGCCGGCCGTTGTACAGCGCCAGACTCTCGACCTCCTCGGTGCCGTCCGTCACCGTTGCCAGCTGCCCCAGGCGCACCGGCTGGCCGCCCCGGCGCGCGACGATGATGTCGTTGAAGTCCTGCGGGTCCTGCAGGCGCGAGAGCAGTTGCACCACACGCTCGGACTCGCCGGTCTTGAGCGTGCCCACCGGCAGGTCCTGGTTCTCGTTGCGCACGGCGGTGTTGACCTGCTCGGTGGTCACGCCCAGCGCTTCCATGGCCGAGGGATTCAGGTCGATGTTGATGGCGCGCCGCGTCGCGCCCACCAGCGTGACCGAGCCGACGCCGCGCACATTCTCCAGCCGCTTCTTCAGCGTCTGCTCGGCCCAGGTGGTGAGCTCGACCGCGCTCGGGGCCTTGCCGTTGACCGGCTCGGGGATGACGGCCACCGACCAGATCGAGCGCGCCGCCGGATCGAAGCGCAGCACGCGCGGTTCTTCCACCTCGTCGCGAAACACCGGGCGCAGTATGGCGATCTTCTCGCGCACGTCCTCCGCCGCCTTGCGTCCGTCCACCGTGAGCTGGAACTCGATGATCACGATCGACTGGCCTTCGTAGCTGCGCGAGGTCAGGGTGTTGACGCCGGCGATCGCGTTGACTGCTTCCTCCACCTTCTTCGTGACCTCGGACTCGACGATCTCCGGCGAGGCGCCCGGGTAGGCGACCTGGACCACGACGACCGGGAAGTCGATGTTGGGGAACTGGTCGACCTGCAGGCGCTGGAAGGAGAACACCCCGAGCACCACGAAGGCGACCATCACCATGGTGGCGAACACCGGGTTGCGCAGGGAAACCTGGGTGAACCACATAGGGGCTCAGTTCGCGGCCAGGCGCACCGCCGTGCCTTCGCGGATCAGGCCGGCCTGCGCGCTCAGCACCGGGGTGCCGGCAGGCACGCCCTGCACCGCGCGCATGCGTTCGGTGCCGGACAGGCCGCTGGCGTCCTCGGTGAGCGGGATGTGCGCCACGTTGCCTTCGCGCACGATCTGGATGTAGGGCCGGGGTTTGTCGTTGCGCACCGCCGAGGCCGGTACCGCCAGCGCGTTGAAGCTGCCGGTGACCAGCTGGCCTTGCGCGAACAGGCCCGGGCGCATGCCCTCGGCGGCCGGCACGCGCAGGTAGATCAGCACACTGCGGCTGCTGGCCTGCACGCTGGGGTTGATGCGCGCAACCGTCGCCAGCACGGGCTGTGCGAGGCCCTCGACCTGCAGACGCGCGGTCTGGCCCAGCTTCACGGCGACCGCGTCCGCCGGCGTGATGGCCGCTTCCATCTCGAAAGCCGAGAGATCCACGACCTCGAGCACGCGCGTGTCGATGCCCACGCGTTCGCCGTTCTGCACCAGGCGCGCCGCGATCTGTCCGCTCAGGGGCGAGCGCAGCGTGGTGTCGGCCAGTGCCTTGTTCGCGATGTCGAGCGCGGCCAGCGCGGCCTGGTGCGTGGCTTCCGCGCCGGCCAGGGTGGCCGTGGCGGTTTCCAGTGCGGTGGCGGAGATGAACCCCTGGCGCACCAGGGCCTGGTTGTTGTCCAGCGTGCGCCGCGCGATCGCCACCTGCGCCCGGGCTGACTCGGCCTGGCGCTCGGCCTGGCGCACACGGGCCCGGGCTTCGGTGCTGTCGACGCGCGCCACCACCTCGCCGGCCTGGACTGCGTCGCCCTCGCGCTTGGTGAGCCCCTGGATCTCGCCGGCTGTCCGCGCCTTGATGGCCGCCGTCTGAACGGCCTCGACCGAGCCCGAGATGCCCACCGCCCGGACCAGCTCCAGCGCCCGCACCGCGACCACGTCGTGCGCCGCGAGCGTGTACACCGGCGCCTGCTGCAGCAACTCGGCCGCCGCGCGCGCCGATGCCGCCTGGGACTTGCGCTTGTCCAGCGCGCGCACCACGCCCAGCCCGACGGCCAGCACCAGGACGGCCGCCAGCAGCCAGGGGACCCACTTGGCGCGAGTGCGGTCCATCTTCATGGTTGGCGCACCAGCATGCCGCGCAGCAGCAGGTCGACCTGGTTGTCGAGGAAGGCCACGGGTTCGATCTGTTCGGAGGCAGGACAGCACGGCGCCATGGAATGCTTCCACATCAGCAGGAAGATCATGGGCGCGATCAGGCTGTACACCGCGTAGTCCAGCGGCATGGGCCGGAACTCACCGCGGTCGATGCCGTGCTGCAGCACACGCCGCAGCAGGTCGTGGCCCGGGCCGATCACCTCCTGCTGGTAGAAGTTCGCGATCTCGGGGAACATGCCGGCTTCGCTCATCACCAGCTTGGTGATGCCCGAGGCGGCCGTCATGCCGATGCGCTCCCACCAGGTGTGCATGCAGTAGCGCAGCAACTCGGCGCTGCTGCCACTGAACTGGGCGAGCTCTTCGTTCCACTCGGTGAAGCGCCCGGCGATGGTCTCGCGCACCACCGCCTTGAACAGCTCTTCCTTGCTCGGGAAATATAGGAACAGCGTGCCCTTGGACACACCGGCGCGGGCGGCCACCTCCTCGACCCGGGTGGCGGCAAAGCCCTTCTCGACGAACAACTGCAGGGCGGCGTCCACCAGTTCACCGGGGCGCGCTTCCTTGCGCCGGGTGCGGCGCTGGCGCGGCTCGGCATCGCTGGCGTGCGACAGGTCGTCGTCGGGCAGGGCAGGGGACATGGGAGAAATTAATGACCGATGGGTTATTAATGTAACCGATGGCGCGTCCCGGGGGTGTCGCCCAGGACAGGAAGTGGCCGTTGCCGCGCGCCCGCGCGGGCCTCAGCCCAGCCGCATGCCCACGCGCGTGATCTTCTTGGCCTCGACCTCGCGCACGCTGATCTCCGCGTTGCCCAGCGGGGCAGTGTCGCCCACCACCGGTGGCCGGTTGAGTTCGGTGTGCAGCCACTGCCCGATCGACTGGCTGGCGTTGGCCGGAACGGGCAGTCCGTAGAAGGCGCACAGGCTCTCCAGGGGCGTGCCGGCATCGAGCTCGAAGTCGCCATAGACCAGGCGGGCATGCTCGGTGTCGTCCGGATCGGGCAGGGCCACACCGGTGCGGCGTGCCGCCCAGGCGATGGTTGAACCCTGCAGCAGCAGGGAGGTGAGCACGACCACGAACGCCACGTTGAAGAAGGTGTGCGCGCCCTGCACCCCGGCCATCACCGGGAACACGGCCAGCACGATGGGCACGGCGCCGCGCAGGCCGACCCAGGAGATGAAGGTGATCTCGCGCGGGCTGAAGCGCAGCGGTGCCAGGCACAGCCAGACCGAGACCGGTCGCGCCACCAGCATCAGCACGAGCGAGACGCCGATCGCCGGCCACAGGGTGCGCAACAACTCGGAGGGCGTGACCAGCAGACCCAGCAAAAGGAACATGCCCGCCTGCGCCAGCCAGGCGTAGCCGTCCATGGCCGAGAGCGCGGGCCGCACCAGGCGCCGGGCGCGGTTGCCGGCGATCACGCCCATGGCGTACACCGCCAGGAAGCCCGAACCGCCGAGCCAGGTCGTGAGCGCGAACACCGCCAGGCCACCCGAGACCATGAGCAGCGCGCGGATGCCACCGCCACCGTCCACGCCGCGCCCCATGCGCTTGAGCAAGCCGGCCAGCCCGAAGCCGCAGGCGACGCCCATGGCGGCACCCCAGCCGAACTGGTACAGCAGCGACAGCAGCACCGCCTTGGCGCTGAGCTCGTCGCCCGTGCCGGCACCCATGGCCAGTGCCACGCCGATGAAGGTCAGCGTGAGGTACACCGCCATCGGGTCGTTCATGCCGGACTCGATCTCCAGCGTCGCTGCCACGCGCTCGTTGAGTTTGACGCCCGATGACTTGAGCAGCGAGAACACCGCGGCCGCGTCGGTGGAGCCGACGATGGCGCCCACCAGCAGCGCCAGCGGCCAGGACAGGTCGAGCAGCCAGTGGGCGGCAGCGGCGGTCAGGCCGGTGCAGACCATCACGCCCACGGTGGCCAGCAGCAGCGAGGGCCGCAGGCCGGTGCGGAAGGTGACGATGTCGGTGCGCAGGCCGCCATCGAGCAGGATCACCGCCAGGGCCACGTTGCCCACCACGAAGCTCAGGCGGAAGTCGTTGAACACCACGCCGCCCGGGCCGTCGACGCCGGCCAGCGTGCCCACCACCAGGAACACCAGCAGGAACGAGAAGCCCACCCGTGCCGAGAACACACCGGCCATCACGCTGATGAACACCAGCGAGGCAGCGGCAAGCAGCGGCAGGGAGAGGAAATCGAGCGACAGGGACATGCCCTGAAGCTAACAGAAAGCGTGCCAGCGTTGCCGGCACGCCGCGCTCAGGAGAACGCCTGAATGCCGGTGATCGCGCGACCCAGGATGAGCGCGTGCACGTCGTGCGTGCCTTCGTAGGTGTTCACCACCTCCAGGTTCACCAGGTGGCGCGCCACGCCGAACTCGTCGCTGATGCCGTTGCCGCCCATCATGTCGCGCGCCAGGCGCGCGATGTCCAGCGCCTTGCCGCAGCTGTTGCGCTTGAGGATGGAGGTGATCTCCACCGCGGCCGTGCCTTCGTCCTTCATGCGGCCCAGGCGCAGGCAGCCCTGCAGGCCCAGGCTGATCTCGGTCAGCATGTCGGCCAGCTTCTTCTGGATCAGCTGGTTGGCCGCGAGCGGGCGGCCGAACTGCTGGCGGTCCAGCACGTACTGGCGGGCGCGGAAGTAGCAGTCCTCGGCCGCACCCAGCGCACCCCAGGCGATACCGTATCGCGCGCTGTTGAGGCAGGTGAACGGGCCTTTCAGGCCACGCACCTCGGGGAAGGCGTTCTCCTCCGGCACGAAGACGCTGTCCATCACGATCTCGCCGGTGATGGAGGCACGCAGGCCGACCTTGCTGTGGATCGCAGGGGCACTCAGGCCCTTCATGCCCTTGTCCAGAATGAAGCCGCGGATCGCGCCTTCGTCGTCCTTGGCCCAGACCACGAACACGTCGGCGATCGGGCTGTTGGTGATCCACATCTTGGCGCCCGAGAGGCTGTAGCCGCCGGCCACCTTCTTCGCGCGCGTGACCATGCTGCCGGGGTCGGAGCCGTGGTTGGGTTCGGTCAGGCCGAAGCAGCCGATCCACTCACCGGTGGCCAGCTTCGGCAGGTACTTCTGCTTCTGCGCTTCGGTGCCGAACTCGTTGATGGGCACCATCACGAGCGAGCTCTGCACGCTCATCATCGAGCGGTAACCCGAGTCCACGCGCTCCACTTCGCGCGCCACCAGGCCGTAGCAGACGTAGTTCAGGCCGGCGCCGCCGTAGGCCTCGGGGATGGTCGCGCCCAGCAGGCCGAGCTCGCCCATCTCGCGAAAGATCGCCGGGTCGGTCTTCTCGTGGCGGAACGCTTCGGTCACGCGCGGCAGCAGCTTTTCCTGGCAGTAGGCTTGGGCGGCCTCGCGCACCTGGCGCTCATCGTCGGTCAGCTGCTGGTCGAGGTGGAACGGGTCTTCCCAGCTGAAGCGGGCTTTGGCGGTGCTCATATGTTGTCTCCGGTGGTCGGGGTGGCGATGCCATGATTGTCGGTGGCACATGAATACCTGTCTAATATCGTTCCTGTATTCATTGATACAAATTTCAGATTCATGGAATTCCGACACCTGCGCTATTTCCTGGCCCTGGCCGAAGAGCTGCACTTCGGCCGGGCTGCGCAGCGCCTGGCCATCACCCAGCCGCCGCTCTCGCTCAACATCCAGCAGCTTGAAGCCTCGGTGGGGGCCCAGCTGTTCACCCGCAACAGCCGTGGTGTGCAGCTCACAGCGGCGGGGCAGGCCTTCGTGCCGGCGGCACGCGCGCTGCTGGACCAGGCTGGCGTGGCCGCGCGCGAGGCGCGCGAGGTCGCGCAGGGCCTGGTCGGCAGCCTGCAGATCGGCTTTGCCGGCACGGTGCTCTACCGCGGCCTGCCGCAGATCCTGAAAAGCTTCGCCAGCGCGCACCCGCGGCTGCGCCTGGTGCTGCGCGAGATGAGTTCGAGCGACCAGTTGATCGACCTCATGCACGAGCGGCTCGACCTTGGCTTCGTGCACACCACGCGCGTGCCGGCCGGGTTCTCGCAGATTCTGGTGTCGCGCCAGGCCTTCGTGGCCTGCCTGCCGGCGGGCCACGCGCTGGCGCGGCGCAAGCGGCTGCCGCTGGTGCTGTTGCAGGGCGAGCCGTTCGCCATGGTCTCGCGCACCGTGTCGCCGGACTACCACGAACGCATCCTGGGCCTGTGCGCCGACGCCGGCTTTGCGCCCGAGACCCGTTATGAGCTGCGCCACTGGCTCAGCGTGGTTTCTCTGGTGGCGCAGGGGCTGTGCGTGGCGCTGGTACCGGCCGCGCTGGCGCAGGCCGGCCTGCCCGGCGCGGTGTTCGTGCCGTTGCAGGGCGAGACACCGCCCTACGAGACGCACTGTCTGTGGAAGACCGACAGGGACCAGGCGGCCCTGGGGGCATTCCTGGGCGCCGTGCGCGGGTTTGCGCAACCGCTAGAGTGACGTGCTGTTGAAAGATTCCTGCGAATGGGTGGACCAACGCAAGTGAACAAACCATGGAGAACACGATGAGCGACAAACAGGTGCTGGTGCTGGGCGGTGGCTGCTTCTGGTGCACCGAGTCGGTATACAAGGAAGTGACGGGCGTGACCGACGTCGAGTCCGGTTACAGCAACGGCCACGTGAAGCAGCCGAGCTACGAGGCGGTGTGCACCGGTACGACCGGGCACAACGAGGTGGTGCGCCTCGAATACGACCCGGCGCAGGTCAGCACGCGCGAGATCCTGGAAATCTTCTTCGTGATCCACGACCCGACCACGCTGAATCGCCAGGGCAACGACGTGGGCACGCAGTACCGCAGCGGCATCTACTTCACCACGCCCGAGCAGCAGCAGGTGGCTCAGTCGCTGATCGACGAGCTCACGAAGGACAAGGCCTTCGGTCAACCCATCGTCACGGAGGTGAAGGCGCTCGACAACTATTCCGCTGCCGAGGCCTACCACCAGGACTTCTTCGAGCGCAACCCGGACCAGGGCTACTGCATGATGGTGGCCGCGCCCAAGGTGGCGAAGTTCCGCAAGACCTTCGCGCGGCTGGCGAAGTAGGCCGCCCGTTTACTTCGGCAGCATCACCTTGTCGATGACGTGGATCACGCCGTTGGACTGGTAGACGTCGGCAATGGTCACCGTGGCCACGCCGCCCTTTTCATCCGTCACGGTGACCTTGCCGCCGGCCGCCTTCGCCACCAGCGTGCCGCCGGCCACGGTCTTGATCGAGGCCATGCCCTTGCCGTCCATGACCATCTTGCCGATGGCGGCGGCGTCCCATTTGCCGGGCACGACGTGGTAGGTCAGGATGCCGGTGAGCATGCCCTTGTTCTCGGGCTTGAGCAGCGTGTCCACGGTGCCGGCAGGCAGCGCGGCAAAAGCGGCGTTGGTGGGCGCGAACACGGTGAACGGGCCGGGGCCTTTCAGCGTGTCGACCAGGCCCGCGGCCTTCACCGCCGCCACCAGCGTGGTGTGGTCCTTCGAATTCACCGCGTTGTCGATGATGTCCTTGCTCGCCAGCATGGGCGCGCCGCCCACCATGACTTGCGCAAAGGCTGAGAGGGATGCGCCGCCGATGGCCAGGGCCAGGACGGTCTTGCCGAGGGTGTGCTTGATCATGAAGTCTCCTTGAGGGGTTGAAGCCGGAACTGCGGCTGCAAGGAGATACGCAGTGCGGGCCCGCACTGGATTCAAAAAAATGCGGTGACGGGCCTCAGCGCGACCCGGCCCGGCGCCGCAGGGCCCCGTGCAACAGCGGCCAGCAGACGATCACGGCCAGACCCATCAGCACCAGCGCCGCCGCCCCCAGCTTCCAGCCCGGCAGGGACTCACCCAGCGACAGGGCCGAAGCCCCCATGCCAAACACAGGGATCAACAGCGCCAGCGGCGTGACGGTGGCGGCCGGATGGCGTGCCAGCAGCCAGTTCCACAGGCCGTAGCCGTACAGCGTGTTGCCCACCGCCTGCCACAGCACGCTGGCCCAGACCAGCGTGCTCGCCTGCCGCACGCTCTCGGCCATGAGCTGCGGGCCTTCGATCAGCCAGGACAGCGCGAACAGCGGCGGCACCGCGAACAGGCTGCTCCAGACCATGAAGTGCAGCATGTTCACCGGCCCGAGCGACTTGACCGTGAGGTTGGCCAGCGACCAGAAGAAGGCCGCGCCCAGCACCAGGCCGATGCCCAGCAGCGTGACCGTCGCGTCGAGGTGGGCCGCGATCACTCCCAGGCCGGCCAGTGCCAGCAGCAGGCCGATCACCTGGTAGCCGCGCACCTTCTCGCCCATGAGCCACAGCGACAGGCCGATGGTGAAAAAGACCTGCAGCTGCACCACCAGCGAGGCCAGGCCGGGCGAGATGCTGCTGCGCATGGCCAGGAACAGCAGGCCGAACTGGCCCACGCCCAGCAGCACGCCGAAGGTCGCGATCTTGCGCCAGGGCGCGGTCGGGCGCGGGATGAACAGCAGCCAGGGCAGGGCCGACAGCGCGAAGCGCAGCGTGGCGAAGAGAAAGGGCGGCAGGCCGTCCAGCCCCCAGCGGATCACGACGAAGTTCGTGCCCCAGACGAAGACCACCGAGAGGGCCAGGAGCAGGTGGGTCGTGGGCAATGCAGGCTCCGGTCGCAAGGGGCCCGCAGTATAGCGAGGCCGTGAAGGCGCGCGCTCCCGCGCGCGACAGACCGGTTCAGGGCCGCTGCAACGATGCGCGCGCGGCGACCACGCCAGCGGTCAAGACCAGCGCCAGCAGGCCCAGGGCCAAGGCCTGCCGGATCACCGCGGCCCCCAGGTCCCCCTGCGGCGCGACGAAGCGCGGAAGGTGGTCGAAGTCGTCCGCCGTGAGCCCCCGGTAGCTCATGATGCGCGGCACGAAAAAGTCCCGCCAGGCGTCCTCGTAGTCGTTGACGCGCTGCACGTGGCGCAGGTAGCGGGGTGCATCGATGCCGGCCAACCGGTCGGCCACCATGACCAGGGCCAGGCTCGGTGACGACCAGGCCCAGCGCTCCAGCGCGACAAAACGCCGCGCGCGTGCGCGGTCGAAGTCTTCCATCAAGGGCCTGATCTCCAGATCCTGCTGCAGGTAGCGCGGCAGGAACGACACCGGCCAGGCATGGCTGCTCCGCCCCGCGGGCGCGGCGTCGGGGTGCGCCGCATACCAGTCGGCGAGGTGTTCGTCCATGTGGACCTCGGCCTCCTGCTGGGCATGGCGCACCAGGGCGATGGCGCTCAGCCGCGACGGCATGGAGCTGTCCCGGTCCACCCAGGCGGCCAGGGCGGCGGGGACGACGAAGGTCGACAGCAGCCAGCAGGCCAGCAGGCCCAGTGTGGCCGAACCGGAGGACAGGGGCAGCAGGCAGAACCCGCCTGCCAGAGCCGTCCAGACCGCGCAGAAGGCCGCCAGGGTGATGAGCCAGGCCAACCAGGCGATGCCACTGGCCCCCGGATCGAGCGCGAACGCGACCGAGGAGGCCGCCGCGGCCACACACCAGATGGCGACCGCGCGCAGCCCCAGCGCCCACGCGAAGACGCGGCCGGGCCGTGCGCGCTGCGCCACCACCAGTCGCCACTGCCCCTGTTCCCGCTCTTCCTGCACCAGGCCGCAGGTGAGCCCGAGTATGGCCAGGGGCAGCAGCAAGGCGACCACGGTCGCGAAGTCGGGCAGGCCGAAGTCCTCCAGCAGCGGGTTGCTCAGGCGCTCGGCCTTGCGCGCGTCCGTGTGCCGGCTCTCCACCGTCACGCGGGCGTCCGGGCTCAGCAGCTGGAAGGTCCCGGTGCCCAGTGCCAGACCCCCGAGGGCGGGCAACTGCGCCGGCGGTGCATCGGCGCGGGCGAACAGGAAGGCGGCCATCATCGCCTGCGTGCCGTTGCGTGGCTGGGCGGCCGCGGCCTGGGCCTTCAGGCGCGTGTGCTCCCAGTCCGCCTGCTGCATGAGGGCGGCCGCGCGGTACTCGCGCGCGGCCAGGCCGGACCACACCGCGCTGGTCCCGAGCAGCAGCGCGAACACCGCGAGCACCCAGAGGTTCAGCGCTTGCCGGACGAAGCGGCGCCACTCGGCGCGGGCCAGTGCCGGGGTCATGGATCGAGCTTTCTCAGGCTGGCGCGCAGCAGCCCCGCCGATGCCAGGGCCCAGGCCAGCAACACCAGGAGGTCGGGCCAGGCCGCGCGCAGCGCGAACCCCACGCGCGGTGGCGCGTAACGAAAGGCTTCGACGGAGCGCCACAGGTCGTTGTTGGCGTAGCGGTCGTCAAACGACGTGATGCCCCGGGTGTTGTCCACGTCCCATTGGTCGATGCGGGTGTTGACCTGGCGCCGGTAGCCTTCGGCCGCTTCCTCGAAGTGCCGCTGGTGCGCGAGATCGGTGCCCGCCATCTTCATCGAGATCGCGCGCATGGCCACGGCGGGGCTGAGCAGGGCCGTCGCCCGGAGCCATTGCTCCTGCCGGTGCTGGCGCTGCCACAGCGCGTCGAAATGCAGGGCATGAACCCGGTCCGCATAGGCATCGCGCGCCAGCCGCCGTGCGGCGGCGACCCCGAAGGGCAGGTCCTCCAGGCGCTGCGCCTGGTGGCGGCGCAGCAGCTCGGCCTCGAACGCCTTGCCGCGCGTCGCCAGATCGGCGTCTCCGGGCAGGCCTTGCGTGTAGTCGCGGTGGATGTCGCCCCAGAACCGCTCGGCCGTTGGCAGCGGCACGGCGCGCTGCGCTGCCGCCGCACCCAGGCGCGGCACGGCGAAGACGAAAGCGACCCACAGGCCCAGCAGCACGAAGAGACTGAGCCGGCTGGTGCGCGTCCACGCCGAAACCGCGAGCGCGAGGGCCGCAAACACGCCGCAGTACAGCAGGTACGCGAGCGCCAGCAGCAGGCCGCGCCAGAGGGCATCGGCCGGCGGCAGCGTCCCCGCGGCCGCAAGACCCAGGCCGCCGCCGACCGCGAGCAGCAGCACCAGCGCCACGACAGCGAGCAGCGCCACCAGCTTGCCCACCAGCAGGCTGCCCCCGCGCAGGCCGGCGCTGTGCAGCATGCGCAGCGTGCCGCTTTCGCGCTCCTGGCTGACGGCGTGGAAGGCCAGCGCAATGATCAG
Organism: Hydrogenophaga sp.; assembly: GCF_025699295.1. Lineage (GTDB taxonomy): Bacteria > Pseudomonadota > Gammaproteobacteria > Burkholderiales > Burkholderiaceae_C > Hydrogenophaga. The sequence goes on from NZ_JAILWB010000018.1 coordinate 41,258, forward strand.
GAGCGGCAGCAGGACCACCAGGGCGAAGGCCGGGGTCGGCTGGCCGAAGCGCACCGAGGGCGGCTCGTCGGCGGCGGGTCGGAACCGCGTCATGTTGCGCCGGTGCGGCTCGAGCCAGAGTGCCTGGCCCAGGTAGGGATCGAGACCCGGGTCGATGCCGGCCAGCGGTGAATCGGGGCGCAGCGCGTACAAGCCGAAGTGCGCGCCGCGGTGGGGATGTTTGTCACCCTGGTCATCCCATTGTTCGCGCACGAGCGCCGCCACCTCCGCCTTCTCCTCGGCCAGCCGCTGGTGTTGCTGTGCGGAAGCGGCCAGCAACCCGGCCAGCAGCAGTCCCAGGGACAGCGCGAGAACGGCGAACCGTCCGTCGCGCACGATGGCCCGCCATTCCTTGCGAACGATCGCCAGCATCACGGCGACGTCTCCGCCGTTGCGTTGCGGGTGTGCAGGAGGTAGGCGCGCTCCAGCGCATCGTGGCTGACGGTGTGGGCATCGAATTCGGCCACGAGCCGGCCTTCTCGCATGATCCCGATGCGGTCGGCCACCTGGCGCGCGTTGAACAGGTCGTGCGTCGCCATCAGCACGGCCATGCCGCCATCGGCCGCGGCGCGAACGCGCTGTGCGAAGTCGTTGGCGGCGCCCGGATCCAGCCCGGACGTGGGCTCGTCCAGCAGCATGGCGCCAGCCTGCTTGGCGTGCGCGATGGCCAGGCCCACCTTCTGGCGCATCCCCTTCGAATACGTCGCCACCCGCGCGCCATGCGCCCGGGTCTGCAGCCCGGCCTGCTCCAGCAGCGTGCGCGCCGAGGCGCCCGTGACCACGATGCCCGCCAGCGTGCAGAAGTACTGCAGGTTCTCTGCCCCGCTCAGGTAGGGGTAGAGCGCCACGTTCTCGGGCAGGTAGGCCAGTTGCCGGCGCACCTGTGCCGCGTTCCGGGTCGGGGAGAAGCCGCCAACCCGGGCCTCGCCCGACGTGGGCGCGATGAAGCCCAGGAGCACATCGAGCGTGGTGGTCTTGCCCGCGCCGTTGCCGCCCAGCAGGGCATAGACGCTGCCTGCATGAACATCGAGATCGAGCCGGTCGATGGTGCGCCGTCCGCCGCGCTCGACCTCGATCGCCCGCAGCGAGAGCATGCCTTCCCTCATGCGCTGCACCTAGAAAAAGTAGCGCACCGACGCACCCACCTGGGTGCGGGGTTGCGGCGAGATCATCAGGCCCGCCGAGGTGCCGTAGGCGATGTCCGCGGCGAAGCGGCGCGGCTGGAAGACCGCGAAGACGGAGAACTGGAGCTTCTCGACGTCGTACGTGGCCTTGAGGTCGTAGCGCGTGTAGGTGGGCATGGTGCGCAGCTGGGTCTGCGGCGTTCCCACGTAGTACGGGTTCTGCGCCGTCAGGTACGCATCGGCGTTGAGCGTGAGGCGACCGGCGCCGAACCGCTGGCGGTACTCGGCACCGAGCTTGAGCTGGTGCTCCGGCACGGAGAGCCGCGCCCCCGCGGTGGGCAGGGGGTTGTTGATGCGCGCTTCGAGGATGCGACCGTAGCTGCCGTACACGGACCAGCTCGCGCCCAGCCGCAGGCGCGTTTCCAGTTCGAAGCCCCGGCGCGTGGTGTCGCCCACCGATCGGAAGGAACCGTCGGGCTGGGCCACGATTTCATCCTCGTTGAGCGTGTGATAGACCGCGCCCGATGCGGTCCAGTTCGGCGTCGGGGTGACGGTGAAGCCGATGTCGTGGGACTTCACCTTCGAGGGCGACACGTCGCTGACCGTACCCCCGGCCGCGCCCAGAGGGCCTGTCGAGCCGCTGCCGCTGATCTGTTCGGCGGCCGGCGAGCGAAAGCCCTCGGCCACGTTCGCGAAGACATCGAGCGTGGGCGTGACGCGCCACACCGCACCCAGCCTGGGCGTGGTCACCGCGTCCTTGTAGGCGGTGGATGCGCCCGGCAACTTGCGGTTTTCGATGTCGTAGTCGAACCAGTCGCGCCGCACGCCACCCAGCAGCTTGAAGTCCGGCGCCGGCTTGTACTGGGCTTGCGCGAAGAAGCCGTAGGTGAGCAAGTCGAGCCGCTGGTTGTTGACGTAGTTCGCGGTCGGTGCCCCGGCGATCCAGATCCGCCGGGTGGCGTCGCCCTCGTCGCGGCGCAGCTCGCCGCCCAAGGTGAGCGACGCGCTGTCGTCGAAAACGAAGTTGCGGGACAGCCGGCCGCCGAAGAAGTGGCGGTCGTCCGCACCCACCGTGTGCTGGACGCTGCTGTTGGTCGCGCCGCGCACGCGCTCGAAACTTTCCAGGTAGGCGGTCGCCGACCAGCCTGCCTCGCCCACCGCCGGGGACCGGTTGAACACCAGCGCGGTGCGTTCTCCGCTGCTGTAGCCCGGCAGGTTGGACTGCGTCGAGCGCGGATCGACCGCACCCCGTTGCAGATCGGGCAGCAGCAGATACCCCGCGGCGACCGCGTCTGCCCGGTAGTGGTTGATGCGCAGGCTGTAGAGACCATCACCCACGCGGGTGGAGAGCTTCCAGAAGATGTTGTCGCGCGCGACCTGGCCGTCGCGGCGGTAGCTGTCCGTGCGGTAGCTGTCCGCGATGAGGAGCGACTGGACCTCGCTGAAGGTGTTCGACAGCACCAGCGACGCCCGGCGGCCTCCGTAGCTCTCGAGCGAGAGCCCGACGCTAGAGGGAATGGGGCCGGTCTGCGTGGTGAGGTTCACGGCCCCGGCGCGGTTCTGGTCACCGTACAGCGCGGAAATCGGTCCCTTGATGACGTCGATGCGCCCGATCATGTCGGGCGTGATCCATTCCAGGTAGGCCGGCCCGTGTCCGGCGCCGGCCTGGCTGGAGGGCATGTTCTGGGGCACGCCATCCACGTAGACCGACGTGTCCGCGCCGTGCGTGCCTTGTGTCGCAAAGCCGCGCATGCGAAAGCCGTTGCCCGTTTCGCCCTGGTCGATGCTGTTGGCCACGACGCCCGGCACGCGCCGGAAGACGTTGGAGATGTCCCGGCCCACGTTGAGGGTGTCGATGTCCTCCCGGGTGATGACGGTGAGGGCCGAGGGCAGGCCGGTGCTGTCGTTGGTGACCTGGCTGCGTTTGCCCTGCAAGTCGGCCTGCCCGTGATCGGCGGTGACTCTCACCTCCTGCAGCGTGGGGGCCGACCCGGCGGGCTCACCGGCGGTGGTCTGCGCGGCGCTCACGCCACAGAACGCGGCGCTCATGCCGAGCACAAGGGGCAGGGGGCGCAACAGCGGCGTGGCACGGCGGTGTGGAGGCAGATGTTTCATGGGCGTATCAGGCGGAGAAAAGGACCTGCCCGGCGGGCAAGTGGTGGAAGTCGTTGAGGAGGCGCGCTGCCTGCGCCGTGTTCACTGGCCGCGCACCGCGCGGGTGAGCGCGCGCGTGTTGAACCGCATCAGGTCGATGTAGGTCGCGGCCTCGCCGCCGGGCACGGAGAGCGAGTCGGAATACAGCGCCCCGGACGGCTTCACGCCGGTCTCGCGCGCGATCTGCTCGATCAGCCGTGGGTCCGAGATGCTTTCGACGAACAGCGCCTTGATCTGGTCCTTGCGGATCTGCCGCACCAGCTGCGCCACGCCTTGGGCGGAGGCTTCGCTCTCGGTGCTCACGCCTTGCGGTGCCAGGAACTTCACGCCGTGGTCGCGCGCGTAGTAGGCGAAGGCGTCGTGCGAGGTGATCACCTGGCGCTGCGCCGCCGGGATCGGCGCCCAGGCCGCGCGGATCTCGCCGTCCAGTGCATCGAGTTGCGCGGTGTAGCTCCTGGCGTTGCGGTCGTAAAGCTCGCAGCCACCCGGGTCGGCGCGGCACAGGCCCAGGGCGATGTTCTTCACGAATACCTTGGCGTTGTTCACGCTCTGCCAGGCGTGCGGGTCGGTCTCGCCGTGGTCGTGCGCGCCGCGCGCATGGCCCTTCTTCTGGTGGTCGTGGTCGTCGTGACCGGGTTCCTTGAGCGGCTGAATGCCCTTGCTCACCACGACCTGCTGGCCCTTGTAGCCCGCGGTCTTGAGCAGGCGGCTGAGCCAGCCCTCGAAGCCCAGACCATTGGAGAACACCACCTGCGATTGCGCCACCAGCCGGGCCTGCGCGGGCGAGGGCTGGAACACATGGGCGTCGCTGCCGGGACCGACGAGCACCTCCACACTCACGCGCTCGCCGCCGACCTGGCGCACCAGATCGCCCAGGATGCTGAAGCTGGCGACGGCCTTGACGGGTGTCTGCGCGTGCAGCACCGGTGTGGCGGCGCCCAGCGCCAGGGCGAGGGTGGTGGCCACCAGGGCGTGGCGGCGCTGGAACGACGGGATGTGTGTGGTGTGGGTGGGCATGGGGGTCCTTCTGTTCAGGCTTTGAGATGGGAAAGCGGGGTGCGCTGCTGGCGCAGCAGGCCGTGCGGCGCGAACACCATGGAGAGCAGGTACATCACGCCCAGGCTGAGCACGATGACGGGGCTGGTCGGCCAGTCGGCGTGGTACGAGACCAGCAGGCCGCTGGCGCCGGCCAGCAGGGCCAGCACCACGGCCGTGGCCAGCAGCGGCCCGATGCGGCGCACCCAGAAGCGCGCGGTGGCGGCGGGCAGGACCATCACGCCCACGGCCATCAGAGTGCCCAGGGCGTGGAAGCCGGCCACGAGGTTGATCACGAGCAAGGCCATGAAGCCGTAGTGGGCTGCCGGGCTCCAGCGGCTGTTGCCGCGCAGGAAGCCCGGGTCCAGGCACTCGAGCACCAGCGGGCGGTACAGCACCGCGAGCGACACCAGCGTGGTGGCCGTGATGCCGCCCAGCAGCGCGAGCGCGGCGTCATCCAGCGCCAGCACGGTGCCGAACAGCACATGCAGCAGGTCCACGCTGTTGCCGCGCGTGGAGACGATCAGCACCCCCAGGGCCAGCGAGAGCAGGTAGAACGCAGCCAGGCTGGTGTCTTCGCGCAGCACCGTGTTGCGCGCGACCCAGCCCGAACCCACGGCCACGGCCAGGCCGGCGGCAATGCCCCCGATCGTCATGGCGCCCAGCGACAGACCGGCGGCCAGATAGCCGATGGCCGCGCCCGGCAGGATGGCGTGGGCCATCGCATCGCCGGTGAGGCTCATGCGCCGCAGCATGAGGAACACACCCACCGGAGCGGCGCTCAGCGCCAGTGCCACGCTGCCCAGCAGCGCGCGCTGCATGAAGCCGAACTCCAGGAAGGGCGCCAGCCACAGGTCTGCCCAGAGCGCGCTCATGCCATGACCTCACGGACCGGTGTCCCGGGGGTGGCGTTGCAGGGCGGCGCCTCGTCGTCAAAGGGTTCCTGCATGTGCAGCGCGCGTTGCCAGTTCGCGGGCGTGAGCACGTTGGCGGTGGGCCCCCAGGCGATGGGCTCGCGCGCGAGCAGCAGCGTCTGCGGGAAATGCGCGCGCACCTGCGCCAGGTCGTGCAGCACCGCCACCACGGTCTTGCCCTGCGCCTGCCAGCGGTGCAGCAGGGCCAGCAGGTCGTTGGTGGTGCGCTGGTCGATCGCCGCGAAGGGCTCGTCCAGCAGGACCACGGGGGCGTCCTGCAGGACCAGCCGGGCGAACAGGGCGCGCTGCAGCTGCCCGCCCGAGAGCGTGTCGATGCCGCGCCTCTCGAAGCCCAGCAGGCCCACCTCGGCCAGGGCGTCGTGGCAGGCCTGGCGGTGAGCAGCGGTGTAGCGGCCCAGGGCGCCGACTTCGTGCCACAGGCCCAGCATCACCATGTCCTGCACGGCAATCGGGAAGCTGCGGTCGATGCCCGATGGCTGCGGCAGCCAGGCCACGCGGTGCGTCTCCAGGCCGTCGATCCAGCCCCCGATGGGCCTGAGCCGCCCCGCCAGGGCCTTGATCAGGGTGGACTTGCCCGCCCCGTTGGGGCCCACCACCGCCACCAGCGAACCGGCCGCGACGGCGATGGACAGGTGGTGCACCGCGGGGTGCTGTTCATAGCCCAGGGTCAGGTCGCGCAGGACGAACGTGGTGGCCGGGACGGCGGAAGGCGTTTGGGGTGGCACGGTTGTTTGGGACTAAGATATTGCAACTCGATTGCGATAGCGCGCATGTTAACGCAACTATGTTGCGTTATTCAGGAGATCCCATGTCACCCCGTCCCCCCAGAGAAACGGCCACCGTGCCGCCGCACATCCAGACCCGCCTGGAGGCGGCCGGCCTGCGCCGCACGCTGGCCACGCGCGCGGTGCTGGGGCTCTTCCTGGCCAAGCCGACGGATGGCCTCACGCACGCCCAAGCCCTGGGCGCGCTCACCGCGCGCGGGCTGGAGATCAACCGCGTGACGCTGTACCGCCTGCTGGACCGGCTGGCCGCCTGCGGCGTGCTGCAGCGCCACACCGACGACCAGGCCCGCACCTGGCGCTTCAGCCTGGCGCCGCTGGAGACCGACGCTGCCGACGAGGGCGCGCTGCCGCGCTTCGAATGCGACGCCTGCCACCGCCAGTTCCGCCTGGCCGATGCCGGCGCGCCCACGCGCGCCATCGCGCAGGACCTGCTCGACACGCTGGCGCGCCTGGGCCACCAGGGTGAGCGGGTGGATGTGTCGGTGCACGGCACCTGCTCGAGCTGCGTGGAGTCGGCCGCGTGATCGCATCGCGCGGTGTGTCCTACGCCTACCCGCGCAGCGCAGCGCTGCGCCTGGGCGATGTGTCGGTGCCGCAAGGCGGCGTGCTGCTGCTGCGCGGCCCGTCGGGCAGCGGCAAGTCGACCTGGCTGGCGCTGGCCGCCGGCCTGCTCACGCCGTCGGCGGGTGAGATGGTGGTGGCCGGGCAGTCCGTCGGTAAGCTGCCGCCCGGCGCGCGCGACGCCTGGCGGGCGCGCCACATCGGCTTTCTGCCGCAGAAGCTGTTCCTGAGCGAGGCGCTTGGCGTGGCCGACAACCTGGCGCTGGCGTATTTCGCTGCCGGCTTGCCGGTGGACCGCGGCGCCATTGCGCAGGCGCTGGACAGCCTGGGCGTGGGCGACCTGGCGGCGCGCCGGCCATCGCAGCTCTCGGGCGGGCAGGCGCTGCGGGTGGCGCTGGCGCGCGCCACGCTCCTGCGTCCGCGCGTGATCCTGGCCGACGAGCCCACCGCCAGCCTGGACGACGACGCCTGCGCCGCCGCGCTGCAGCGGCTGCAGGGCCACGCCGCGGCGCTGCAGGCCACGCTGGTGATCGCCACGCACGATGCGCGCGTGCTGCAGGCGCTGCCGCGGGCTGAAGTGCTGGCCTTCCCGGCGGTCGCCGCGCGGATCCCCGCATGAATGTGCTGACCCTGTCCTGGCGCTACCTGTGGTCGCGGCCACTGTCCACGGTGCTCAACCTGTTGCTGCTCGCGCTGGGCCTGGCTTCCATGGCCTTCGTGCTGATCGCGCGCGACCAGGTCGACCGCGCCTTCGAGCGCGACCTGGCCGGCATCGACCTCGTGGTGGGCGCCAAGGGCAGCCCGATGCAGCTCATCCTCGCGGGCGTGTTCCACCTCGACGTGCCACCGGGCAACATCCCGCTGGCCGAAGCCAACCAGCTGGCGCGGCACCCGCAGGTGGCGCAGCTGATCCCGCTGAGCCTGGGCGACAACCTCGGGGGCTTTCGCATCGTCGGCACCACACGCGATTACCCGGCCCACTACGGCGCGCAGCTGGCCCGCGGCGCGTTCTGGCAGGCGCCGCTGGAAGCGGTGCTGGGCGCCCAGGTCGCGCAGCGCACCGGGCTGCAGCCCGGGCAGGCCTTCGAGGGCGCGCACGGGCTGGGAACGGGTGGCGCCGTGCACGGCGCCACGCCCTACACCGTGACCGGTGTGCTCGCGCCTTGCGGCTGCGTGCTCGACCGGCTGGTGCTCACCGCCACCGAATCCGTCTGGCGCGTGCACGACGACATGCACGCCGGCGCGAACATGAGCGAGGCCGAACGCGCCGAGCTGGCCGAGGCGCTGGCGGCCGAACGCGAGATCACGCTGGCCCTGATCCGCTACCGCACGCCACTGGCGGCGGTGAGCCTGCCGCGTTTCATCAACCAGAGCACGTCCATGCAGGCGGCGGCGCCGGCGGTGGAGATCACGCGCCTGCTGAGCATGGTGGGCGTGGGCACGCAGGTGCTGCGCGTGCTCGCGGCCGTGCTGCTGGTGATGGCGGGGCTTTCCGTGTTCATCGCGCTGTGGAGTGCGGTGCGCGAGCGCCGCGCGGACCTGGCCATGCTGCGCATGCTGGGCGCACCGCCCGCGCGCGTGGCCGCGCTGCTGCTGTGCGAGGCGCTCTGGCTCGCGCTGCTGGCCTGCGTGCTGGGCCTGCTGGCCGCGCACGCGCTCACCGCCCTGATGGGCGAAATGTTGATGGCCCGCCATTCGCTGGCCATCACCGGTTGGCAATGGGTGCCCGGGGAAGCCTGGGTGCCTGTGCTGGCCTTCGGGGTGGCGGTGGTGGCGGCCTTCGTGCCGGCGGCCAGCGCCTACCGTGTCGATGTCACTCAACTCCTGAATTCAAGGTGAATCCGATGAAGAAATCGTTCCTGTTCCTGTTCCTGTTCGCGGCCGCTGCGCTGTCCTCCGCCGCGCTCGCCCAGCACTCCGACAAGGAGGTCAAGGAAGACATTGCGCGCCACCGTGCCATGGCCGCCGCGCACGAAGGCGCGGCCAGGTGCCTGGAGGCCGGCAAGGGCGAAAAGGTCTGCATGCAGGAACTGTCGGTGGCCTGCAAGGGTCTGGCACTGGGAAAATACTGCGGCATGCGCCACGCGCATTGACGAACCGAAACCCGAGCGAGAGCACCGATGCCTGACCTGTTCCCAGTTCCCCGCTTCCTCGCCGCACTGCTTGTGGCGGGCGTGGCGTTGCACGGCGGCGTCCAGGCCCAGACCCTGAGTTCACCCGTGCCCTCGGGCAACAGCCCGGCGGCTGCGCCTTCGGGCCTGCCCGGCGGCCAGGGCGCTGGCGTGCACAGCCCGCTGAGCCCGTTTCCCCCGCTGCCCAGGCGCGACGACGTGGTGGCATGGTCGCTGCTCACCGACGTCACGACCAAGGTCGAGAAGAAGCGCATCGTGCCGGTCTACCCCGCGCCGGTGGCCGCACTGAACCAGAAGACGCTTCGCCTGCAGGGCTACATGATGCCGCTGGAGCCGGGCGAGAACCAGCGCCACTTCCTGCTGGCATCCGTGCCGCTGACCTGCAGCTTCTGCACGCCCGGCGGCCCCGAGAGCATGGTCGAGGTGCGCACGCGCAAGCCGGTGAAGTACGTGCTGGAAGCCGTGGTGGTCGAGGGCACCTTCCACGTGCTCAAGGACGACCCGTACGGTCTGTACTACCGCATCACCGGGGCGGTCGGCGTCGAGTAGTCGGTACCATCGCCGGGTGAACCTCGCCACCCACCCCGTCGTTGCCTCCCTGACCCCGGTTTTCATCCTGATCGGCTTCGGCTACCTGGCGGGGCGCTGGCAGTGGATCCGCGACGCGGCGGTGAAGGACCTCTCCAACCTGGTGTTCCTGCTGCTGATCCCGGCGCTGCTGTTCCGCACCATGAGTACGGTGCATGTCGAGGCGCTGGACCTGCGGCCGGTGCTGGCCTACTTTCCGGCGGCGCTGGTGCTGCTGGGCGTCTCGATCGCCTGGCGGGGCTTCAACCGCAGCAGTGTGGTGCTGGGGCTGGCGGGGGTGTTCTCCAACATGGTGATGATCGGTATCACCCTGGTCGAACTGGCCTACGGCAAGGCAGCCCTGGTGACGCTGCTCACGCTGGTCTCGGTGCATGCGCTCATCCTGCTGACCTTCGGCTCCATCGTGATCGAGCTGGCCGTTGCGCGTGAAGCCCGCGCCGGCGGCGAGCGCGCGCCGCACGTGCTGGCCACCGCGTGGTCGGCGTTCAAGGCCTCGCTGATCCATCCGATTCCCCTGCCCATCCTCAGCGGCCTGCTGTTCGCGCAGACCGGGCTCGTGCTGCCCACGGTGGTGGACAGGCCGCTGCAGTTGCTCGGTGCCGCCTTCGGGCCGATCGCGCTCGTGCTGCTGGGTGTGACGCTGGCGCGCACGCCGCTGCGCGGGCATGTGCGGCAGGCACTGTGGGTCACGGTGTCCAAGAACCTGATCATGCCGGTGCTGGTGGGACTGAGCGCCTGGGCACTGGGCATCACCGGCCTGCCGCTGACGGTGATGGTCGTGGCCGCCGCGCTGCCCATCGGCGCCAACGTGTTCCTGTTTGCCCAGCGCTACGACGTGGTGCAGGAAACGACAACCGCCAGCATGGGCCTGTCCACGCTGCTGGCGCTGTTCACGCTGTCCCTGGTCATGCTGATCATGTCCTGGATCAACTGAGCGCCTGCTGGCGCGATCCGCCTCACTGGCTGATCTTGCGCGCCTCTTCCACCTGGTACTCGAAGTAGCGCTGGAAGCCGAAGGCCAGGCTGCCCATGAAGGCGACCGTGCCCAGCAAGAGGGCGGCCACCACGGCGCCGATGGTGAGCCAGTGCGTGGCGCCCGCCACCGCGTCTGCTGGCAATCCGGGGTTGAACCAGCGGTTCCACTTCTCGCGGTCGGTGAGTGCAAAAACGATGGCCGTGAGGCAACTGGCGGCCACTGTCATTCCCAGCAGCGGGATCAGCAACCAAGAGAGCTTGTCGTCCTGCCCGTAGGTGAGCACGCGCTCCACGCCCCACCAGCCCAGCGCGGCGGGCACCGGGTGCAGCCAGCCGATCCAGTCGCCCGGGCCGCGCAGGTAGAAACGGTGCAGGCCGAGCGTGCCGCCCAGCAGCGCGAGCCAGACGGCGACGGTCTTGTTCTTGCCGGCCATGCTCAGGCGCCCTCGACCGGCGGGGCGCTGTCGCCCGCGCCCAGGGTCTTCTGCATGAGCACGATGTCGAGCCAGCGGTCGAATTTCCAGCCGCAGGACTGCACCACGCCCACCATCTCGAAGCCCAGCGCCTTGTGCACGCCGATCGAACCGGCGTTGGCCGAATCGCCGATGACGGCCATGACCTTGCGCGTGCCGGTGCGCTCGAGCACCGCCAGCAGTTCGGCCAGCAGGGCGCGGCCCAGGCCCTTGCGGTGCGCGGCCGGGTCCATGTAGATCGAGTCCTCGACCGAGAAGCGGTAGGCCGGGCGCGGCTTGAACCAGTTGCCATACGCGAAGCCCAGCACCTGGCCGCTTTCCTCGGCCACCAGCCAGGGCAGGCCCTTGGCCAGCACGTCGGCGCGGCGCGCCGTCATGTCGGCCAGGCCGGGCGGGGTGGTCTCGAAGGTGCCCGTGCCGTGCAGCACGTGGTGGCCATAGATGCGGGTGATGGCGTCGAGGTCTTCGTCGCGGCTGGGGCGGATCAGGGGCATGGGAGGCAAAGGAAGAGAGTGAAAAAGGGGGCGCGGGCGGAACCTGCGAACGGGCTATAATCGCGGGTTTCGTGGCGTTTCGCTGGCCGGGTGGTCAGTCGTGTGTCTCAGGCGCTGCAGATAAGCGGATCGCAAGATCCGGTGAAGTACCGATCCTGGTACCTCTCCACCCGAAGGATAAATCATGGTCGTCATCCGACTCTCCCGCGGCGGCGCTAAAGCCCGTCCGTTCTACAACATCGTGGTTGCGGACAAGCGCAACCGCCGCGATGGCCGCTTCATCGAGCGCATCGGCTTCTACAACCCCCTGGCCCGCGGCGGTGAAGAGCCCCTGCGCATCGCCATGGACCGCCTGACCTACTGGACCGGCGTGGGCGCCACGCCCTCAGACACCGTCCAGCGCCTGGTCAAGCAGAACGCCGCCAAGGCCGCCGCGGCCTGATCTCACCGCTTCGCTGGTGAACAGCCCCGCGTCCGGCGCCTTCAAGGCGTCGCCCCTGCCCGACGATGCCGTCGAGCTGGGGCGCATTCAGGACGCGTGGGGCATCAAGGGGTGGGTCCGCATCCTGCCCCACAGCGCCGACACCTCGGCGCTGCTCGCTTCCTCCGAATGGTTCCTGCAGCCACCCGAAGCCCGCTTCGCGCGTGGCTTTTCGGCGTTCACGGGCTGCGTGTCGGTGGCGCTCTCCGAGGTCAAGCCACACACCGACGGCCTGGTCGCTCAGCTGCAGGGCGTGGACGACCGCAATGCGGCCGAAGCTCTCAAGGGCGTGCGCATCTACCTGCCGCGCAGCGCCTTTCCCGCCACGCCCGAGGGTGAGTACTACTGGGTCGACCTGATCGGCCTGGACGTGATCAACCGCGAAGGCGTGCACCTGGGCGTGGTGCGCGACCTCATGCCCACCGGGCCGACCTCGGTGCTCGTGCTCGAATACACCGAAACCGTCGACGGCGCCGAGCAGATCGCCGAACGCATGATCCCGTTCGTCGCGGCCTATGTCGACGATGTGGACAAGGTCGCACGCCGGATCACGGTCGACTGGCAACCGGACTATTAGTCCTCCCGATGCGCTTCGACGTCATCACCCTGTTTCCCGAGCTCTTCGCGCCGTTCCTGCAGCACGGCATCAACCGCCGCGCCTTCGAGTCCGGCCAGGTGGCCGTGCATCTGTGGAACCCGCGCGACTTCGCCGAGGGCAACTACCGGCGGGTGGACGATCGCCCGTTCGGCGGTGGCCCGGGCATGGTGATGATGGCCGAGCCGCTGTGGCAGTGCCTGCAGGCGGTTCGCGCCGCCCGCGCCGAACCCGACGGCGCGCGCGCGCCGGTGGTGCTGTTCTCGCCCATCGGCCAGCCGCTGGATCACACCGGTGTCGAGCGGTGGTCGCACGGCGACGGTGCCGTGCTCATCTGCGGCCGCTACGAGGGCATCGACCAGCGCTTCATCGACAGCTGTGTCGACCAGCAGATCAGCCTGGGTGACTTCGTGCTCTCGGGTGGCGAGATCGCCGCCATGGCGCTGCTCGATGCGGTGGCACGCCTGCAGCCCGGCGTGCTGGGCGACGAGGGCAGTCACCAGCAGGACAGCTTCAACCCCACGCTCGATGGCCTTCTCGACAGCCCGCACTTCACCCGACCCGAACAATGGCAGGGCCCCGAAGGCCCGATGCCGGTGCCCGAGGTGCTGCTGGGCGGGCACCACGAGCGCATCGCCCGCCACCGGCGCGAACAAAGCCTGCTGCTCACGGCACAGCGCCGGCCCGATCTGCTGGCCCGGGCGCGGGCCCGGGGTTTGCTGGACGCGGCGGACCAGGCTTTCCTGCGTTCGCAGGGATTGCTATAATCCAAGGCTTTTCGATCCTCTGACCGGCCGCCGCGACCGGGCCAGCCCGCAGACCCTCAGAGGTCTGGACAGGGCCCCTGCCGGATTCGCGGCCTTTAGTGCAGCGCGGGCATGATCGACAAAACAGGAAATCATGAACCTCATCCAGACCCTTGAGCAGGAAGAAATTGCTCGCCTCGGCAAAGTGATCCCGCCGTTCGCCCCTGGCGACACCGTGATCGTCAGCGTCAACGTGATCGAAGGCACGCGCAAGCGCGTGCAGGCCTACGAAGGCGTGGTGGTGGCCCGTCGCAACCGCGGCCTGAACTCCAGCTTCATCGTGCGCAAGATCTCCAACGGCGAAGGCGTGGAGCGCACCTTCCCGCTGTACAGCCCGCTGATCGCCAAGATCGAAGTCAAGCGCCGCGGTGACGTGCGCCGTGCCAAGCTGTACTACCTGCGCGAGCGCAGCGGCAAGTCGGCCCGCATCAAGGAAAAGCTGGGCGCCAAGGCCGCGTAAGGCCTCGCCTCACGGCTCCCTTGAAGAAAGCCGCTCCCCGGAGCGGCTTTTTTGCGTCTGGCCCTGCCACAGCGCGGGGCACGGCCTGTCGCTATGCTCCAGCCCACATGACCCAGCTCCTGCCCGCCTTTGACCCCCGCCTTGTGCCCATCGTGGCCGACGAGGACGACGAGATGCTGCAACCCGCGCAGGCGCAGCGCCTCACGCCCGCGGGCCTGCGCGAGCTCTTCGCCCGCCCGCCGGTCTGGACGCCCGAACTGCGCCGTGAGCCGAAATTTGCCGATCGCCCGCCCGCCGAAGCCGCCGTGCTGCTGCCGCTGGTGATGCGCAAGGAACTCACACTGATCCTGACGCAGCGCACCACACACATGTCCACTCACTCGGGGCAGATTGCCCTGCCGGGCGGCAAGCTCGACCCGGAAGACGCCGACGCCACGGCCGCGGCGCTGCGCGAGGCACACGAGGAAATCGGCCTGGCGCCCGAGCGGGTGGAGGTGCTGGGCACGCTGCCGGTGTACGTCACCGGCACCTCGTTCAGCGTCACGCCGGTGGTGGGGCTGGTGCAGCCCGGTTTCGAACTGGTGCCCAACCCGTACGAGGTGGACGATGTGTTCGAGGTGCCACTGGCCTACCTGATGAACCCGCTGCACCACCGCCGCCACGCGCTGGCGTTCGAGGGCGTGGTGCGGCAGTGGTACTCGATGCCCTACCAGGACGGCGATCGCGAGCGCTTCATCTGGGGCGCAACGGCCGGCATGCTGCGCAACTTCTACCGCCTGCTCAGCGCCTGACACCGGCGAGCTCGCCACTATGATGGCGCCATGAGTTTTTTCGCCATCCTCGTTGCCCTGCTGCTGGAGCAGGCGCGCCCACTGGCTTTCGACAACCCGGTGCATGCCGGGCTGCGCGGCTGGGCGCGCACCGTGCGGCGCAACCTGGATGCCGGCCAGTCCTCGCACGGCTGGGTCGCGTGGTCGCTCGCTGTGGGTGTGCCGGCCGCCATTGCGGGCCTGGTGTACGGGGGCCTGTGGCAGTTCAGCTCGGTGCTCGCGTTTGCCTGGGCCGTGGCCATCCTGTACGTCACGCTCGGGTTCCGCCAGTTCAGTCACCACTTCAGCGAGATCCGCCAGGCGCTGGACGAGGGCAACGAATTGCTGGCGCGCGAGAAGCTCGCGCGCTGGCTGCGGGTCGATGCGTCCAGCCTGCCGCGCGCGGAGCTGCTGCGCCAGGTGATCGAGCAGTCGGTGCTGGCCGCGCACCGACATGTGTTCGGCGTGCTGGTGTGTTTCGTGGTGTTCTGGGCACTGGGCATGGGGCCGGCGGGCGCCGTCTTCTACCGCCTGGCCGAATACCTCTCGCGCAACTGGCGCGCGCGGCCCGACGGCACGCCTAGCCTGGGTTTGCAGCACGCCGCCGCACGGGCCTGGGCCTGGGTCGACTACGTGCCGGCGCGTGCCACGGCCCTCGGCTTTGCCGTGGTCGGCAATTTCGAAGAGGCGCTGGCGAGCTGGCGCGGCGATGCCGAACGTTTCGCGCCCGGCAGCGACGGTGTGGTGCTGGCCGCCACCTCGGGTGCGCTCAACGTGCGACTGGCACCGCAGCCCGACGCATTCGCCTTGCCGGAAGAAGGCGACCCGGGCCACCGGCCCGAACCCCAGCTGGCCCACCTGGGCAGTGTCGTGGGTCTGGTGTGGCGCTCGGTGGTCTTGTGGATGCTGCTGCTCGCACTGCTGACCCTGGCCGGGCTCTAGTACCGGCGCTTGTCCGAGAGCTCTGCGAACAGTTCGCGATAGAGGCGGTAGCGGTTCTCGCTGATCGCCAGTGCGTCGGCGCCAGGCTGATCCGCGTCGCCCGTCTGCACATGCGCCACCACGGCGCAGCCCGGTTCGTGCAGGTGGGTGCAGTTGTAGAACCGGCAGTCCCCCAGCGTGGCGTTCAGGTCGGGCATGAGCTGGGCGAGCTGCATGGGCTCGATGTGGTTCAGGCCGAATTCCTGGAAACCCGGCGAATCGATCAGGGCGGTCTGGCGCGCCGCGTCCACCCAGTACCAGGTCGTGCTGGTGGTCGTGTGCTTGCCCGAGTTGAGCGCGCGAGAGATCTCGCCTGTTTGCGCACGCGCTTCGGGCACCAGCCGGTTCACCAGCGTGCTCTTGCCCACGCCCGACGGGCCCAGCACCAGTGTGCGTTTGCCCTCCAGACGCTCCTGCAGTGCGGCCAGGCCGTCATCCGGTCCTTCGCCGGCCTTCAGGCGCAGGGGCAGCACCGCGCAGCCCATGCGCCGGTAGGGCGCCAGCCGTGCCCAGGCGCGGTCGAATGCGGGTTGCAGGTCGCTCTTGTTGAGCACGATCAGCACGTCGATGCGCTCGGCCTGCGCCGCGATCAGCGCGCGTGTGAGCTGGCTCTCGGAGAACTCCGGGTCGGCCGCGACCAGCACCAGCACCTGGTCCAGGTTGGCGGCGAACGACTTGGTGCGCATCTCGTCCTGCCGGTAGAACAGGTTGCGCCGCTCGTCCACGCGTTCGATGCTGCCCTCGTCGCCCGTGAC
Organism: Hydrogenophaga sp.; assembly: GCF_025699295.1. GTDB lineage: Bacteria > Pseudomonadota > Gammaproteobacteria > Burkholderiales > Burkholderiaceae_C > Hydrogenophaga. The sequence goes on from NZ_JAILWB010000018.1 coordinate 57,440, forward strand.
CTGCCATTGCACGCTGTCACCGACCACCACCGCGTTCTTCTTGCCGCGCGGGTGGCAGATGCGGCGTGTGCCGTCGGGGCTTTCCACGAGGCAGTGGCGCCCGTGGGCGGCCACCACCAGTCCGGGTTGCAGGCCGGCGGCCATCAATCCTTCTGCAGTGCGTCCACCGCGGCGGCGCAGTGGAAATCGCTGACCGAGATGCCACCCACGTCGTGCGTGTTGAAACGCACCGTGCAGCGGCTGTAGCTCACCGCCAGATCGGGGTGGTGGTCTTCGCGGTGCGCGATCCAGGCCAGCGCGTTCACGAAGGCCATGGTGGCGTGGTAGTTGGCGAAGGTGTAGGTCTTCTCCAGGGCGCCGTCGATCAGCTTCCAGCCCTGGGCGTCGTCGCCGTTGAGCTGGGTGAGACGGGTGACGATTTCGGTGGCGGAGAGGGCGCGGCGGTTCTGGTGGATCGGGTTCATGGCAGGGGTGGTCGTGCGGTCAGGCAGCGGGTTGCAGGCGCGCAATGCGCTCGCTGGCAGGGGGATGGGAGTAGTAGAAGCGGGCGTACACCGGGTCGGGCGTGAGCGTGCTGGCGTTGTCCTTGTAGAGCTTGAGCAGCGCGCTGGCCAGATCGGTGCCGCTGGTGTGCGCGACGGCATAGGCGTCGGCCTCGAACTCGTGCTTGCGCGAGAGCTGCGCCATCAGCGGTGAGAGGAAGAAGGTGAACAGCGGCACGACCATCAGGAACAGCAGCAGGGCAAGCGCGTCGTTGGGCGTGTCCATCGAGGGTGTCACGCCCAGGCCGCTGTAGAACCAGGCCTGGCTGGAGACCCAGCCCAGCGCGGCAAAGCCGGCCAGGCTCAGCGCGAACATCAGCCCGATGCGCTTGAGGATGTGGCGGCGCTTGTAGTGGCCGAGCTCGTGCGCGAGCACGGCGTCGATCTCGTCCGGGCTCAGCTGCTTGAGCAGGGTGTCGAAGAACACCACGCGCTTGGCGGCGCCGAAGCCGGTGAAGTAGGCGTTGGCGTGCGCGCTGCGCTTGCTGCCGTCCATGACGAACAGGCCTTTCGCGGCGAAGCCGCAGCGCTGCATCAGCGCATTCACGCGGGCCTTGAGCGCCTCGTCCGACAGCGGCTCGAACTTGTTGAACAGCGGCGCGATCACCGTCGGGTAGAGCACCAGCGCGAGCAGGTTGAAGACCATCCACACGCCCCAGGCCCAGAGCCACCAGGCCGGGCCCGCCGCGCCCATCAGCCACAGCACCACCGCCGCGATCGGCAGGCCGACCAGCGCGCCCACCAGCGTGCCCTTGAGCAGGTCGGCCAGCCAGAGCGAAATCGTCATCTTGTTGAAGCCGAAACGCTCTTCGATGCGGAAGGTGGCGTACCAGCTCAGCGGCAGCGTGATCAGGCTGCCGATGAGCACGAAGGCCGCGATCAGCGCGAGCTGCTGCACCAGGCCGCCGCCCAGCGCACCCAGCAGCGTCTGGTTCAACCAGTCCAGGCCGCCGAGCAGCGTCCAGCCCAGCAGCAGGGCTGCCTCCAGCGCGGTTTCCAGCAGGCCGAAACGGGTCTTGGTGAGGGTGTAGTCGGCTGCCTTCTGGTGCGATTCGACCGAAATGGTGTCGCTGAAAGCGGCCGGCACCGCGCCCCGATGGCGCGCCACATGGCGGATCTGGCGGCTGGCGAGCACGGTGCGCACGACCAGACCCAGCACCAGCAGGGCGCAGAAGAGGGCGGTGAAAGAGAGCGAGGCGGTGTCCATGGGGCCGAGTCTATCGAAGACGGCCACGGCGACCCGCTGTCAGGGCCAAGCGGCGGATCGGCGAAAATCCCCGCCATGACCTCTGCCAACCCCCCGGCCACCGCCGCCGCGGCGATGCCCGCCACCGACACTCCCACCCCCACCCTCGCCAAGAGCGACCAGAACCTGGTCTGGCTCGACTGCGAGATGAGTGGCCTGGACCCGGAGAAAGAGCGCCTGCTGGAGATCGCGGTGGTGATCACCGGCCCGCTGCTCACGCCGCGCATCGAAGGCCCGGTGATCGTGATCCACCAGAGCGATGCCCTGCTGGGCGCCATGGACGCCTGGAACAAGGGCACGCACGGCCGCAGCGGGCTGATCGACAAGGTCAAGGCCAGCACGGTGGACGAAGACGCCGCGCAGGCCGAACTGCTGGCCTTCATCGGGAAATACGTGCCGAAGAACGGCTCGCCCATGTGCGGCAACACCATCAGCCAGGACCGGCGCTTCCTGGTGAAGTACATGCCCAAGCTGGAGGCGTATTTCCACTACCGCTGCCTGGACGTGAGCACGCTCAAGGAGCTCGCCAAGCGCTGGCGGCCCGAGGTCTACAACGCCTTCAAGAAGCAGCAGAAGCACACCGCGCTGGCCGACGTGCACGAGTCCATCGATGAACTCGAGCACTACCGCACCCATTTCCTGCGTTGAGCCTGCATCGGGCGCCGCCCGGGCCGGGCAGGGCGCCACGTGCCTGGCCGGGTGCCGCATGCCAGAATCGTGACAAATCCGTGATACCTGTATGACAAAAAAATCCCGCTCCCGCTTCGTCGCGAAACACCAGGACGTGCTCCAGCTCGGTGCCGCGCTGCTGTTCCTGCTGCTGGTGGGGGTGTACGCCTCGCTCACCGGCGCCTCCACGGTCGGCCTGGCTTCCTCGGCGGTGTGGCTGCTGATCGTGGCCGCGGCCGTCGGCGCCTACATGGCCATGAACATCGGCGCCAACGACGTGGCCAACAACATGGGCCCGTCGGTGGGATCCGGGGCCCTGACCATGGGCTGGGCCATCGTGGTGGCCGCGGTGTTCGAGGCGCTGGGCGCCATCGTGGCCGGTGGCGATGTGGTGGGCACCATCAAGGGTGGCATCATCGATCCGGGCCAGATCGGCGACCCGGCGCTGTTCGCCTCGGTCATGTTCTCCGCACTGCTGGCCGGCGCGCTCTGGCTCAACCTGGCCACCGCGCTGGGCGCGCCGGTGTCCACCACCCACTCCATCATCGGCGCGGTCATGGGCGCTGGCATCGCGGCCGGCGGCTGGGGCCTTGTCAACTGGGGCACCATCGGCGCCATCGTGGCGAGCTGGGTGGTATCGCCGCTGCTGGGCGGTGCGCTGGCCGCGGCCTTCCTGTACCTGATCAAGCGCAGCGTGACCTACCGCAGCGACAAGACCGACGCCGCCAGCCGCGTGGTGCCGGTGCTCATCTCCCTGATGGTCTGGGCCTACACCACCTACATGCTGGTCAAGGGCGTGAGCCAGATGGTCAAGGTCGGCTTTCTGGTGGCCCTGCTGGCGGGCGCGGTGGTGGCGGCCCTGGTGTGGTGGCTGATCCGCAAGCCGATCGCGCGCATGGCCATGCGCCAGCACAACAGCAAGGACGGCGTCAACCGCCTGTTCACCTGGCCGCTGATCTGCTCGGCCGCGCTGCTGAGCTTCGCGCACGGCGCCAACGACGTGGCCAACGCCATCGGTCCGCTGGCAGCGATCTACGAAGCGGTGAAGGAAGGTGCGATTGCCACCAAGGCCGGCACGCCGCTGTGGATCATGGTGCTCGGTGCGCTGGGGCTGTCGATCGGCCTGGCGCTGTATGGCGCGCGCCTCATCCGCACCGTGGGCAAGGAAATCACCGAGCTGGACAACATGCGCGCGTACTCCATCGCGATGTCCGCCACGCTCACGGTGATCATCGCTTCGCAGCTGGGCATGCCGGTGTCGACCACCCATATCTCCATCGGCGCGGTGTTCGGTGTGGGCTTCCTGCGCGAGCTGCTCAAGGTGAACTACGCCAAGATGGAAGCGGTGGTGTTCGCCGGCCACCAGGGCGCCGACCGCGACGAGGTCGAGGCCTACCTGAACCGGTTCGAGGCCGCCGAGGTCAGCGAGAAGAAGCGCATGCTGGCCGACATGAAGCGCCGCGCCAAACAGCGCGAGGCGGCCGAAACCGCCCTGGGCGCGGTGTTCGCCAAGAAGGAACAGAAGGCGTTCCGCAAGGCCTACAAGAAGGAAATCGTCAAGCGCTCGGTGGTCATGCGCATCGTGGCCGCCTGGATCATCACCGTGCCCGCCACGGCGGTGGTGGCGGCGGTGCTGTTCCACATCGTTCGCGCCGTGTTGAGTTGAGGGCGCAGAAAGATTCAGGGTTTTCCCTGAATCTGTGCCATAATCGCAGGCTTCGCAGGCAACTGCGATGATTTGTGCATCTGCCTCACACACCAGGCCCCCCGCATTGCAGGACGGGGCCTTCGCTCCCGGCGTCACGTTCTCCCTTTTTGTGACCCATGGCGCGTCGATCGTTTGATGGTTGATGTTTTGTAACCACGAACGGATCCGACGCCCCCGGAGCTGCCACCCTGTCAGGGTCGGCCGTCATCCCAGCGTTTGCATTCGATCAGTTGCGCCTTCTGGCGCATGGACGAACATGAGCGACTCTTTTGAAGCCCGCGGCGATTTCTCGCCCGAAACCCTGTCTGCCGAAACGGACGCGGACACCTCCACCCCCATGACCACCGAGCCCGTGGTGCCCGCCGGCCCCAACGGCTTCGAGTTGCTGGGCCTGGCGCCCGAGCTGGTGCAGGCCTGCGTGGACCTTGGCTACGTGCAGCCCACCGGCGTGCAGAACAACGTGATCCCCAAGGCCATGGTGGTCGGTGGCGAACAGCGGTTTGCCGACCTGATGGTCTCCAGCCAGACCGGCAGCGGCAAGACCGCCGCCTTCCTGCTGCCCGTGCTGCACACCCTGCTGCAGCAGCGCGCCGAAGCCGACGCCAGGGAACGCGCCGCGCGCGAACAGGCCGTGGCCGACGCCCTGGCCCGTGGCGAAGCCCCGCCCAAGGCCCCCAAGCGCAAGGACCCGACCAGCCCGCGCAACTTCAAGGCCGCCACGCCCGGCGCCCTGATCCTGTGCCCCACGCGCGAACTCGCGCAGCAGGTGGCCAACGACGCCATCGACCTCGTGCGCCACTGCCGCGGCCTGCGCATCGCCAACGTGGTCGGCGGCATGCCTTACCAGCTGCAGATCGCGCGCCTGCAGAACGCCGACCTCGTCGTCGCCACGCCCGGCCGCCTGCTGGATCTGCAGCGCTCGCAGCAGCTCAAGCTCGACCAGGTGCAGTTCCTCGTCGTCGACGAGGCCGACCGCATGCTCGACCTCGGCTTCTCCGACGACCTGGCCGAAGTCAACGCACTGACCAGCCAGCGCCGCCAGACCATGATGTTCAGCGCGACCTTCGCGCCGCGCATCCAGCAGCTCGCCATGCGCGTGATGCACGACGGCGGCAAGCACGTGCAGAAGGTGCAGATCGATTCGCCGCAGGAACAGCACGCCAACATCAAGCAGGTGCTGTTCTGGGCCGACCACGCCGACCACAAGCGCAAGCTGCTCGACCACTGGCTGCGCGACACCACCATCAACCAGGCCGTGGTGTTCTGCAGCACGCAGATCGAATGCGATGGCCTCGCCACCGACCTGCAGCAGGCCGGCTTTGCCGCAGTCGCGCTGCACGGCGCGCTCAACCAGGGCATGCGCAACCGCCGCCTGCAGGCGCTGCGCGCCGGCCAGGTGCAGATCCTCGTGGCCACCGACGTCGCCGCGCGCGGCATCGACGTGCCCACCATCACCCACGTCTTCAACTTCGGCCTGCCGATGAAGGCCGAGGACTACACGCACCGCATCGGCCGCACCGGCCGCGCCGGCCGCGACGGCCTGGCCGTCACGTTCGCCGAGTTCCGCGATCGCCGCAAGATCGGTGATATCGAGGCCTACACGCGCCAGCGCATCAACGTCGAGACCGTGCCCGGCCTCGAGCCGCGCCAGCGCGCGCCGCAACCCGAATTCGGCCGTGGCCGCCCGCCCGGCCGCCCCGGTGGTTACGCCGACCGCAGCGGTTTCAACGACCGCCGCAGCGGCCCCGGCCCGCGTGGCCCGCGCTTCGAAGGCCGCCCCGAAGGTGGTGGTCGTTTCGACGCACCCCGCGTCGACCACAGCCGCCCCGAATCGCGCTTTGACCCGCGCTTCGAAGGCCGTTCCGACCCGCGCGCCGAACAAGGCCGCTTCGAGCAACAACCGCGCAACGACTACCGTGGCGGTGGTGACAACCGCGGCTTCGGCGGCGGCGACCGTGGCGCACCCGCGCGCAAGCCGGGCGGCTTCTCCAGCTTCGGCCGCAGCGACAAGGGCGGCGAACAACGCGGTGGCTTCAGCGACCGTGGCAACGCCGAACGCGGCGCCATGCGCGGCGGCGAATTCGCCCCGCGCCGCAACGAAGGCGGCCCGTCCCGCCCGATGGCGCGCCGCACACCGCGCTGAGCCCGTTCAGCTCCACACAGAAAACCAGGCCGTGAGGCCTGGTTTTTTTGTCTGTGTCGCAGTACCGTCGATTGCGCGGCGGCCTGATGGTCCCAACACGATGCAGCCATGCCAATGACCCACTGGAAAACCCAGCAAATGCTCAAAGCCTCCGGCTGGCCCCTCGCCCCGGAGCTGCTGGCCGCGCCCGGTGCCGACTTCAACGCCCGGCTGGAAGGCGGCCTGGTGCCGCTGCACTGGGCGTGCACCGAAGGCAAGGCCGGGGTGTTGAAGTACATGCTGGAGCACGGCGCCAATGTGCTGGACGCGGCGGACGGCGCCGTCAGTGTGGCGGGGCGCACGCCGCTGTACATGGCCATCCATTCGGGCAACTTCCAGACCGTGATGCTGGTGATCGACCAGCTCAAGGCCATCGGCGCGCCGCCGGCGGACGAGGCGCTGAAGAAGCGGCTGACAAGCGCTTTCAGCAAGAGCCACGCGGACGCGAAGAACCGCCTGGCGCAGACGCTGAAGGACTGGGACCGCCTGGGCAGGAAGGCACCGCCATCTCCACCGCCGCCGCCCAGGGCGTCGTGACACTTCCGCCCATGCAATCCTCGCCGCCCCCTGCCGGCATGCTCGGCATCGACTTCGGCACGTCCAATTCGGCCGTGTCCTGGGCGGCGCCCGGGGGTGTGGCGCGGCTGATTCCGCTGGAGGGGGATGCCACGTCCATGCCCACGGCGGTGTTCTTCAATGTGGAGGACCGGCTGACGCACTTCGGCCGCGACGCGGTGGCGCAGTACCTGTCGGGCACGGAGGGGCGGCTGCTGCGTTCGCTCAAGAGCCTGCTGGGCAGCCCCTTGCTGCGCGAATCCACGGAGGTGAACCACCAGCAGGTGAGCTTCCAGCAGATCGTGGAGATTTTTCTGGACGGGCTGCGCGAGCGCGCCGCACAGGCGCTGGGTGGTCATGCGCCGCGCCGCGTGGTGATGGGGCGGCCGGTGCATTTCGTGGACGACGACCCGGAGCGCGACGCGCTGGCCCAGCAGTCGCTGCACGACGCGGCGCTGGCGGTGGGCTTTGACGAGGTCTCGTTCCAGTTCGAGCCCATCGCCGCCGCGCTCGACCATGAGCGCCGCCTCACGGCCGAGCGCCTGGTGCTGGTGGTGGACCTGGGCGGCGGCACGTCGGACTTCACCGTCGTGCGGCTCGGGCCGCAGCGCATGCAGCGGGCCGACCGCAGCGGCGACGTGCTGGCCACGGCGGGCGTGCACATCGGTGGCACGGACTTCGACCAGCGCCTGAGCCTGGCGCAGGTGATGCCGCTGCTGGGCTACGGCCACCATGGGCCGCAGGGGCGCGAGGTGCCCAGCCGCGTGTTCATGGATTTGTCCACCTGGCACCTGATCCACTGGCTGTACCTGCCGCGCGCCATGAGCCAGGCGCAGGCGCTGCGCGTCAACTACACGGACCGCCACCTGCACCAGCGCCTGATGCAGGTGCTGCAGCAGCGCGACGGCCACCGCATCGCGCACGCGGTGGAGCAGGCCAAGATCGGCTGTTCGCAGCAGGACGCGAGCGCGCCGATCGATCTGGCATTCGTGGAGCCCGGCCTGGCGGCGCACATCGCCCCGGCCGACATGGCGCTGCACCTGGGCACCCTGCTGGATCGCACCGTGCAGTGCGCGCGCGAATGCGTGCGCCGCGCCGGGCTGGCCGGTGCCACGCCTGACGCGATCTACCTCACCGGCGGCTCCTCGGCCCTGCGGCCGTTCCAGCGCGCATTGCAGGCCGCGTTCCCCGGCGTGCCACTGGTGGAGGGTGATTTGTTCGGCGGTGTGGCATCGGGGCTGGCGTATTCGCGGTTGTGAGGGTGCGGCCTGTTCTGGCATTCTGCGGACATGGCGCGTGGGGACGGACCCGGTGCGTGTCAATCTCTGGAGCACCCCAACCATGTCACTGAAGGGAACAGCCTGCCTGGCCATGTGGTGGAACATGGCGGCCGAAATGCGGTCCGAGTTCGAGCACTGGCACACGCACGAACACTTTCCCGAGCGGCTGGCCATCGCCGGTTTCGAGCGCGCCACGCGCTGGACGAGCGCCACCGGGGGCGAGGGCGTGTTCGTGATGTACGAGCTGGCCGACTGGGAGACGCTGGCCTCGCCGGCCTACCTGGCCGCGCTGAACGCGCCGTCGCCGTGGTCCAAGCGCATGATGCCGCACCACCGCAACATGGTGCGCAGCCAGTGCCGCGTGCGGGAGAGCCGGGGCGCGGCGGTGGCGCGGCAGGCGCTCACGGTGCGGCTCTCTCCCGCCGAAGGCCAGGCCGAGGCGCTGCACGAGGCGCTGAAGGCGCTCGCCGCCGAGCTGGTGGTGCAGCCGGGGCTGGCGGGCATGCACCTGTTGCAGCACCAGCCACCGGCCATTGCCGAGACCACCGAACAGAAGATCCGCGGCAGCGCCGACCAGGGCGCCGACTGGGTGCTGGTGGTCTGCGGTTACGAGGCGGCCGAGCTCGAGGCGCTGGCGCAGAAGCAGCTGGACGACGCCTCGCTGGAGGCGATGGGCGCGCGAGCGGGTGCGGTGCGGGGGCGCTACGCGCTGTCGCTCTCGGCCGTCACGGGCGACATGCAGTAGGCCGGCCTCGCGTGTTTCAGTGGCCCTCGGGCTCGGCGTGGCCCGAGAGCGCGCGCCGCAAACCGCCCGGCGTGACGCCGAAGGCATTGAGGAACGCGGTGGTCATGTGGCTCTGGCTGGAGAAGCCGCTGTCTTCGGCAATGCCGGCCAGCGGCTGCATGCTGCCCTGCACCAGTGCGCGCGCACGCTGCAGGCGCGCGTTGAGGATGTAGTGGTAGGGCGTGCAGGTGAAAGTGTTCTTGAACAGACGCACGAACTGCGTCTTGCTGAAACCGGCCGCTTGCGCGAGCTCGCCGATGCTCAGGTTCTGCGCCAGCCGCGCCCGCACCAGCGCCTCGACGCGGCCTGCCTGCGCGGCCGAGAGCCGGCCACGTTCGCGCGGCGTGGTGTAGCGGCTGGCCGCGCGCTGCTGCAGGCGCATGGCCACGCCCAGCGACAGCGATTCGGCGTAGAGCGCGCCACGGGGGCAACCGTCGGCCACCTCGTGCACCATCGCGCGCAGCACGCCGGCGAGGTCGTCGTCGTGGAATTCGATTTCGGTGCGCAGGGGCATGCGGGCGAGCTGCTCCGACAGCACCGTGTCGTCCAGTTGCGCCTGGTCGAACTGCAGCATGATGCGGCGCACCCTGTCGCAGCGCCAGCGCGAGACGTCGGCGTGCCCGCCGGGCGCGAACAGGCCGATGGCGCCCGCGCCCAGCTCGTGCTCGGTGGAGCGGTGCCCGTAGTGGAATTCGGCCCGGGCGCGACCGCAGTCCAGCATGGCCAGCAGCGTGTGGCCGGCCGTCTCGCACGAACCCGAGAGATCGGGCACCGCTTCGACCCAGCCGAGAGAAAGGCCGGCCCAGCGGGACACGGCCTCGGTGCTGAGCAGGTTGCGTTCTTCCAGCGGGTTGACCGGTGCTGCGCGCGCGTGCGTTCGTGCCATGCGATGTCTCCTGTGCGCGTTCGCCGATGAGGCGATGGATGCGACCACCGAGTCTGACACCTGCAGCCCCTTTGCGGCATACCACTTCGCTATAGCTGCTAGCGCGATTCCTCTTTGGGGGTATCCCTAGGTTCGTGGTGCGTTGCTGAAAACCTGGTCCGATGTTGAAAGACGCGCCAGGGCACGCGCGATGCAATGCGGTCTCCCGATCCACCTACAACGAGGAGACACACGTGAACCAGGACAACAAACACCAGCCCCTGCGGCGCCGCGGCTGCGCGGCGGGTGCGGTGGCCGCCCTGCTGCTGGCCGCCTGCGGCGGCGGCGGCGGTGGCGACGCGGCCAGCACCCCGACCACGCCGGGCGTGGACTTTGACAACATCTCCATCAACCCCAGCAACACCTGCGACATGGCCGGCATCGGCGCGACCGTGCTGACAGCGGACGCGCCCGTCACGGTGCTGGAGGTGTCCACCGGCACCACCGCCAGTGGCGATGCGCGCGACCGCGACTACTGTCTGGTCAAGGTGCGCGTGGACCAGGCCGTCAACATCTGGGTCTCGCTGCCCACATCCAACTGGAACGGGCGCTTCCGTGCCGAAGGCAATGGGGTGTACGCGGGCTCTTCGCAGCTTGGCGTGGCCACCGACTCGGTGCGCCAGGGCTTTGTGGGCGTGAAAACGGACACCGGACACCCCGACTTCTTTCTCTCGGGTGCCTTCGGCATGCTCTCGCCGGGCAACCCCAATGTGCCTTTGCAGGAAGACTTTGCGCACCGCTCGATGCACCTGATGGCGGTGATCGGAAAGCAGCTCACCAGGGCCTACTACGCCGCAGACCCGGTGCGCTCCTATTGGTATGGCTGCTCCACCGGAGGGCGCCAGGGGCTGATGATGGCGCAGCGCTACCCGGAGGATTTCGACGCCATCCTGGCGGGCGCACCGGCCATCCACTGGGACCGCTTTCAGGCGTACCACATCTGGCCGCAGATCGCGATGCGCGAGGACGCGGGCGGACCGGTTGCCACCGCCAAGCAGACCCTGGCCACCGAGCGCGCCGTGGCCGTGTGCGACGCAGCCGACGGTGTGACGGATGGCGTGATCGACGACCCACGCACCTGCGACTACGACCCCACCAACGACCTCACCATCACCAACGCGGCCTGCGCGGACAACACCTGCCTCACGCCCGGCGAAGCCAGCGCCATCAAGAAGATCTGGGGCGGTGCGCGCGGCGCGGGCGGCAACCTGCTGTGGCCCGGCCTGGAGCGCGGCACCAGCCTGGCCGCCCTGGCGGGCGCCACGCCGTTCCCGATCCCGATCGAGCAGGCGCGCTACTGGGTGTACTTCGACCCGGCCTGGGACTGGAACACGCTGGACTACCTCAACTACGAAAGCTTCTTCAGCGACAACATCGCCCAGGTGGGCCCGCGCATGGCCACCGACAACCCGGACCTTTCGGCCTTCCAGGCGCGCGGCGGCAAGCTCATCCTGTACCACGGCTGGTCGGACAACCTGATCATGCCCAGGGGCACCACGCAGTATTACGAGCGCGTGAAGCAGACCATGGGCGACGCGAACGCCAGCGACTTCTCGCGCCTGTACATGGTGGGCGGCATGGGCCACTGCAGTGGCGGGACCGGCGTCAACCAGTTCGGCCAGGGCTCCAGCGGTGCAGTGCCGATGGAGCCGAAGACCGACATCTTCCGCGCGCTCATGGCATGGTCCGAGAAGGATGTGGCGCCGAACGAGATCGTGGCCTCGCGCATCGACGCTGGCGTAGTCACCCGCACGCGGCCACTGTGCCCTTATCCCCAGGTGGCGAAGTACACCGGATCGGGCAGCACCGACGAGGCGGAGAACTTCCGCTGCGAGAGTCCCTGAACAACAGAGGCAGGAGGGGGAGATGGGGGCACAGGCACACCCGGCCGAGCGGATCGTTCACGCCCTGGCGAGCGCGCAGACCCTGGGCGTGGCACAGGCGGCCCGGGTTCACGGGGTCAACGTCTCCACCGTGTACGCCTGGCGCCGCCGCTTTGGCGGCATGAGCGCGGCCATGATCGAGCGCGTGAGAGGGCTGGAAGCCGAAAACGTGCGCCTGATGAACGCGGTGGCCGCGCTGGAGCAGGCGCTTCACGAACTGCGCAACGCCGCCGCCCCGGCTGACGCGCCGGTGTTCGGCAGGCGGCACTGATCAGGCCGCCCTGACGCGCCCCGGCGCGCGGCGGTTCAGCCGCCCCTGCGGTGCATGCCGCCCTGCATGCCTTCCATGCACTTCGCCGGGTCCATGCCCTCGTGCATGGCCTTCATGTGCGCGTTCATCAGGGCCTGCCGCTCTTCGGGCGTTTTCGCATTCTTCATCTGCTCGTGAAAGGCCTGCATTTCGGGCGTGTGCTGCATGCGACCGTGCATGCGGCCCTGCATGGGGCCGGGCATGCCGTCCGCTGACGCGGCGGCCTGGTGGGCGGCGTGGTTTCCGCCGAAGGTCGTTGCGCCAGCGCCCGCGCATGCCGTGAGCAGGGCGGCGCTGGACACGGCCAGAAGGGTGTAGAGAGGTCTCATCGGTGGCTCCTTGTGTTGCAGGTGCCGGTTGGGCACTGTTACCGGGCCATTGGTTCCGGCCTGGCTCGGGGATCTCGTGCGGAGTTGACGCAGGTCAATGGGTGGTGCGTCACGGCGTGCCGTGGGGAACTTTGGCCCCGCGCAGCCGCAGCGCATTGCCGATCACCGACGCCGAACTCAGGCTCATGGCCAGCGCCGCGATCATGGGCGAGAGCAGCCAGCCGGTGAAGGGGTACAGCAGGCCCGCAGCCAGGGGAATGCCCAGCGCGTTGTAGAGGAACGCAAACGCCAGGTTCTGCTTCATGTTGACCACGGTGTCCTCCGACAGGGTGCGGGCCACGGCGATGCCGCGCAGATCGCCCTTGATCAGCGTGAGCTGCGCGCTGTTCATCGCCACGTCGGTGCCGGTGCCCATGGCAATGCCGACATCGGCGCGTGCCAGCGCCGGCGCGTCGTTGATGCCGTCGCCGGCCATGGCTACGACGCGGCCTTCTGCCTGGAGCTTTTCGACGAGTGCGAGCTTGTCGGCCGGCTTCACTTCGCCGTGCACCTCGTCGATGCCCAGGCGCTCACCGACCGAACGCGCGGTGGTCAGGCCATCGCCCGTGGCCATGATCACGCGGATGTGCGCCTCGCGCAGCGAGTCCAGCGCTTCGGCCGTGATGGCCTTGACCGGGTCCGACACGGCCAGCAGGCCGGCCAATGCCTCGTCCACCGCGAGGTGCATGACGCTGGCGCCGCGTGCGCGCAGGGCCTCGGCCTCGCGCGCCAGGGGCGCCACGTCCACACCGATCTGCTGCATGAGCGCCGTGTTGCCCAGGGCCAGCGACTTCGATTCCACCACGCCCTTCACGCCGATGCCGGAGGCCGAGTCGAAGCGCTCCGGTGCCACCAGGGTCAGCCCCTGGTCCTTTGCGGCGGCCACGATCGCGGCGGCCAGCGGGTGTTCACTGCCCTGGTCCAGGCTGGCCGCAAGGCGCAGCACCTCGTCTTCGGAGAAGTGCCCGTGGCCCACGGCGCGTTCGAAGCGCGGCCGCCCCTCGGTCAGGGTACCGGTCTTGTCGACGATGAGCGTGTCGACCTTGCGCAGGTTCTCGATGGCGGCGGCGTCGCGAAACAGCACGCCGCGCGTGGCGCCGCGCCCGGTGGCCACCATGATGGACATCGGCGTGGCCAGCCCCAGCGCACAGGGGCAGGCGATGATCAGCACGGCCACCGCGTTGATGAGCGCGTACACCCAGCTGGGTTCGGGGCCGAACAGGCCCCAGCCGAAGAAGGTGAGCAGCGCCGCCACCACCACGCCGACGACGAAGTAGCCCGCCACCTGGTCGGCCATGCGCTGCATGGGCGCGCGCGAGCGCTGCGCCAGGGCCACCATCTGCACGATCTGCGACAGCACCGTGCCCGAGCCCACGTGTTCGGAACGCATCACCAGCGCACCGCTGGTGTTGAGCGTGGCACCGATCAGCTTGTCGCCAACGCGCTTGCTCACCGGCAGCGGTTCGCCGGTCAGCATGGATTCGTCCACGGCGCTGCTGCCTTCGACCACGGTGCCGTCGGTGGGCACCTTCTCGCCGGGGCGCACGCGCAGCAGGTCGCCCACATGCACGTGGGCCAGCGGCACATCTTCCTCCTGCCCGTCGGCCGAGATGCGCCGCGCGGTCCTGGGCGCCAGGCCCAGCAGCGAGCGGATCGCCGCCGAGGTCTGGGAACGCGCCTTGAGTTCCAGCAACTGCCCCAGCAGGGTGAGCGAGATGATCACCGCCGCTGCTTCGAAATACACCGCCACCCGCCCCATCGAGACGAACGACTCGGGAAACACCTGCGGCGCCAGCGTGGCGACCACGCTGTAGACGAAGGCCGATCCCGTGCCCAGGCTGATCAGCGTCCACATGTTGGGGCTGCGGTTCAGCACCGACTGCGCGCCGCGCACGAAGAAGGGCCAGCCCGCCCACAGCACGATGGGCGCGGTCAGCACGAGTTCGATCCAGCTTTGCGTGGCCATGTCGAACCAGCCGAGGTCGTGGCCGAACATGGCCAGCACCGTGACGACGACGCTCAGCGGCAGCGTCCACCAGAAGCGGCGCTGGAAGTCCGCCAGTTCGGGGTTGTCGTCCTCCTCCACCGACGGCATGAGCGGCTCCAGCGCCATGCCGCACTTGGGGCAACTGCCCGGGTGGTCCTGCCGGATCTCCGGGTGCATGGGGCAGGTGTAGACCGTGCCCGCCGGGTCCTGGCCGCCGGTGGACGCTGCCGGGGCCTGGCCGTGCGCGGGGTGGTGGCCGTGGTCATGGTGATCGTGATGGGCGTGGGTGTTCATGGTGTCGTCTCCCTGGCTTGATCGGCCTGGTGCACCTGCACCCCACGCATCCAGGCCATGAGATCGATGGGGCTGGAGCCGCCACTGTGGTGCCCCTGACTGGGCGCGCCACCCTTGCGCAGTTGTGGCTTGTGGGCAGGCTGGTGCTGCGCCGGGCTGTGCAGCGACAGCTTGTCCAGTATGGCGCAGTGGGGCAGCTCGTTGCCGTGGCAGGCCTTCACCAGTACCGACAGGCCGTCCATCATTTGCCCGATTTCGCGCCGCTTGTCTTCAAGATCGGCCAGGTGGCGCTGCGCCACGGCCTTGACTTCGCGGCTGGTGCGTTTCGAATCGCCCCACAAGCCCATGAGCTCGGCAATCTGCGGCACGGAAAACCCCAGCCGTCGCGATTGGCGGATGAAGCGCAGCACCGACACATCGCGTTCGCCGTACAGGCGGTAGCCCGATTCGCTGCGCTCGGCCGCGGGCAGCAGGCCGATCTGCTCGTAGTGGCGGATCATCTTGGCCGACACGCCGGCAGCGGTGGCGGCGTCGCCGATGTTCATGAGAGTGAGGGTCATGGGTCGCTCCGTGGGTGCTGGGTTTGTTGGGGTGCAGCGTGCGCTTTGACACCATGGGAAGGTCAAGACCCGGGCCGGGTCTCGACGAACGGTCGTCAGGCGGGCGGATAGCCGGCTTCGTTGAGCGCCTCCACGAGCGCGGCGCGGTCTTCTTCGCTGCGCACGCTGACCTTGTGCTGCGACAGATCGACCTGGACGTCGCAGGCCGGGTCGAACCGCTTGAGGGACGTTCTGACCTTGGAGACGCAGTGGCCGCAGGTCATGTCGGGGATGAGGAATTCGTGCATGGATGACTCCAGAAAGGGTTGAGGGAATCCGTACTCTGTGCCTTGCCACGGGGGCAAGGTCAAGGCGCGCACGCGCTTGCGCTTGACACCGTGGCAAGGCCGAGCATCCGGTTTCCCAACCCCACCCGGAGAACCGACATGAACACCGCCACCGCGTCCCTGGTCGAGCACCAGTTCCCCATTGAAGGCATGACCTGCGCGTCGTGCGTCACCCGCGTCGAGAAGGCCTTGAAGGCCGTCGCCGGCGTCAGCGAGGTCAGTGTCAACCTGGCCACGGAGCGCGCGACCGTGCGAGCCGCCGGCACGGCGATGGGCGCGCTGGTGGCCGCGGTGGAGAAAGCCGGTTACCACGCCGCGCCGGTTGAACCGGGCCGCGACTCCCGGCCCGCCACCCGCAACGGTGAGCCCTGGTGGCCGGTGGCGCTGGCTGCAGCGCTTTCCCTGCCGTTGACGTTGCCCATGCTCGGCATGCTGTTCGGCGCCGAATGGACATTGAATGGCTGGTGGCAGCTCGCGCTGGCCACGCCTGTGCAGTTCTGGCTGGGTGCGCGCTTTTACCGCGCGGGCTGGAAGGCCGTGCGCGCTGGCGCCGGCAACATGGATCTGCTGGTGGCCCTGGGCACCAGCGCGGGCTACGGCCTGAGCGTCTACCTGCTGTTCAAACACGCCGAACACGGCACACCGCACCTCTATTTCGAGGCCTCGGCGGTGATCGTCACGCTGGTGCTGCTGGGCAAGTGGCTGGAGTCGCGCGCCAAGCGCCAGACCACCGCCGCCATCGCGGCGCTCAACGCCCTCAAGCCCGAGGTGGCGCGCGTGCGCATGCCCTATGGCGACGTGGACGTCGCCATTTCGCAGGTGAGGGTGGGTGACATTGTGGTGATCCGCCCGGGTGAGCGCATCGCAGTGGACGGTGTCATCACCATTGGCTCCAGCCAGGTGGACGAATCGCTGATCACGGGCGAGAGCCTGCCGGTGGCCAAGTACGCGGGTGACAAGGTCACCGGCGGCGCCGTCAATGCAGAGGGCCTGCTGCTGGTGGAGACCACCGCCGTGGGCGCCGAGTCCACGCTCTCGCGGATCGTGCGCATGGTCGAGTCGGCCCAGGCGAAGAAGGCCCCGATCCAGCGTATCGTGGACCGTGTGAGCGCCGTCTTCGTGCCGGTGGTGCTGTTGATCGCCGCGCTCACACTGCTGGGCTGGGGCCTGGCCACCGGTAACTGGGAGCAGGCCATCCTGAACGCGGTGGCGGTGCTGGTGATCGCATGCCCGTGTGCATTGGGACTGGCCACGCCCACGGCCATCATGGCCGGGACGGGGGTGGCGGCGCGTCAGGGCATCCTGATCAAGGACGCCGAAGCGCTGGAGGTGGCGCACCGCATCGACACCGTGGCGTTCGACAAGACGGGCACGCTCACCGAAGGCAGGCCCACGCTGGTCGCGGCGCTGGCCGCTCCGGGCCACGACGATGTGTTGCTGTCCTGGAGTGCCGCCATCCAGGCGGGCAGCGAACACCCGCTGGCACGTGCTGTGATGAACGCCGCCGAGCAGGCGGGCCTGGCGCTGCTCCCGGCCGCCAAGGTCAGTGCCGTGCCCGGGCGTGGCATGTCGGCCGAAGTGCAGGGCCGCGCGCTGCGCTTGGGCAGCCCGCGCTACATGCAGGAGCTGGGTGTGGACACGGCCGTGCTGGGCGAGGCGGCGCGCCAGCTCCAGGACGACGGGCGCACCGTGTCCTGGCTGGCCGACGTGACGGCCGCGCCGGTGCTGGTGGGCATGCTGGCCTTCGGCGATACACCCAAGGCCAGTGCCGTCACCGCCATCCAGAGCCTGCAGGCCCTGGGCATCCGCACGGTGATGGTCACCGGCGACAACCTGGGCAGCGCTCGGACGGTGGGCCACGCACTGGGCATCGACCACATCGAGGCCGAGGTGCTGCCGGTGGACAAGGCGGCGATCGTGCGCCGGCTCAAGGACGGTGGCCGCTCGGTGGCCATGGTGGGCGACGGCATCAACGACGCACCGGCGCTCGCATCGGCCGACGTGGGCATCGCCATGTCCACCGGTACCGACGTGGCCATGCACGCCGCCGGCATCACGCTCATGCGCGGTGACCCGGCGCTGGTGGCCGACGCGATAGACATCTCGCGCCGCACCTACCGCAAGATCCGCCAGAACCTGTTCTGGGCCTTCGCGTACAACGTCATCGGGATTCCGCTGGCGGCGGCTGGCTTGCTCAACCCGGTGGTGGCCGGTGCCGCCATGGCGCTGAGCAGTGTGAGCGTGGTGAGCAACGCGCTGTTGCTGCGCGGCTGGCGCCGAAAGGCCGCGCACGCAGCTGCACGACGGGTGTTTGTCTGACACGCTGCGCCCCCCGGGCGGCCTAACATGCGGCATGCAGGTGCTGACCGTGAACATCCACAAGGGCTTCGACATTTTCAACAACCGATCGGTGCTGCACGAGCTGCGCGCAGCCGTGCGCGTGGTGGGCAGCGACGTGGTGTTCCTGCAGGAGGTGCAGGGCGCCAGCGGACCCAGCGGTGCGCAGTACGAGTTCCTGGCCGATCAGATCTGGCCTGAGCATGCCTACGGCCGCAATGCCGTGGCCGAGGGCCAGGACCATGGCAACGCCGTGCTCTCGCGCTACCCGGTGCTGCACAGCGAGAACCACGACCTGTCGATCCCCGGTGCCGAGCCGCGCGGTCTGCTGCACTGCGTGCTGGCCGTGCCGGACGAAGGCCCGGAGCTGCACGTGATGTGCGCGCACCTGGGCCTGCGCGAGTCGCACCGTCGCCTGCAGCTCGCCCGGCTGTGCGACACCGTGGGCCGCCATGTGCCCGACGACGCGCCGCTGGTGGTGGCCGGTGACTTCAACGACTGGCGTCTGCGCGCCGACGAACAGCTCACGCCCTGCGGCCTGCGCGAAGTGTTTCGCGAGGCGCACGGGCACCACGCGCGCAGCTTTCCCTCGCGCTGGCCGCTGCTGCGGCTGGACCGCATCTACGTGCGCGGCGTGGCCTCGGCCCTGCCTGTGCCCATGGCGCGCCGCCCCTGGGATCGGCTGTCCGACCACGCGCCGCTGGCTGCCGACATCGAACTGCTGGAGGGCAGGCCATGAATTCGCATTGGGTCCCCGGCAACCGCATCACCTTGCTGGAGAACGGCGAGGGCTACTACCCGCGCGTGTTCGCCGCCATTGCCGCGGCCAGGCAGGAGGTGCTGCTGGAAACCTTCATCCTGTTCGACGACAAGGTGGGCCGGCAACTGCAGCAGGCCCTGCTGAGTGCCGCGGCGCGCGGTGCCGCCGTGCACGTGCTGGTCGACGGCTGGGGTTCGCCCGACCTGCCCGCGTCTTTCACGCGGCCGCTGCTCGATGCGGGCGTGCGCCTGCGCAGCTTCGAGCCCGCGCAGCGCCTGTTCGGTGCGCGCATCAACCTGCTGCGCCGCATGCACCACAAGCTGGTGGTGGTGGACGGCCAGCGTGCCTTCGTGGGCGGCATCAACTACTCGATCGACCACCTGGCCGAGCACGGCCCGCTGGCCAAACAGGACTATGCGGTCGAGATCGAAGGGCCGCTCGTGGGCCAGGTGCAGGCCTTCTGCCGCGCCAACGTGGAAGCGCCGCAACCAGCGCGGCGCCAGTGGCTGCGGCGCTGGCGCGCCGGCCTGCGCCGCAAGGATCTGGAGGCGCCGGCCGGAGAAGGTGCGCTGGCCGCATTCGTCACGCGCGACAACCACGCGCACCGCACCGACATCGAGCGCCACTACCGCGCAGCGATCCGCAGCGCGAGTGAGCGCATCCTGATCGCCAACGCCTATTTCTTTCCGGGCTACCGCCTGCTGCGCGACCTGCGCCGCGCCGCGCGACGCGGTGTGCAGGTCGATCTGATCCTTCAGGGCCGCCCGGACATGGTGTGGGTGAAGCGCGCCAGCGAGCT
The DNA here is from genome assembly GCF_025699295.1 of Hydrogenophaga sp. Classification (GTDB taxonomy): domain Bacteria; phylum Pseudomonadota; class Gammaproteobacteria; order Burkholderiales; family Burkholderiaceae_C; genus Hydrogenophaga. The sequence goes on from NZ_JAILWB010000018.1 coordinate 76,955, forward strand.
GCTGTACCGGCACCTGATGCGCGCGGGCGTGCGCATCCACGAATACACCGAGCGGCCGCTGCACGGCAAGGTCGCCGTGGTGGACGACCGCTGGGCCACGGTGGGCTCCAGCAACCTCGACCCGACCAGCCTCAGCCTGAACCTGGAGGCCAACGTGATCGTGCGCGATGAGGCCTTCGCGCGCCACCTGCGCGAGCGCCTCGACGAACTGCTCGAAACCTGCTGCGAGCGCGTGGAATTGCCGACGCCGGGCCGGTTGCTCTCGGCCTGGATCGTGCTGCGCAGCATGGTGGTGTTTCACGCGCTGCGCCGTTTTCCGGACTGGACGCGGCGGTCGTCCCGCCAGGCGCCGCGCGTCGTGCCGATGCAGCCGGAGCAACAGCCATGAGCTTGGCGGGGAGACTCGCACACCAGGCCTGGCACTGGTTCAGGCGCATCGCGCCCTGGGCGCTGGCGGTGCTGGTGCTCACGCTGGTGGCGCGGCAGGCCGGCACGGTCGACTGGCCGCAGGTGTGGCAGGCGCTGCAGGCGCTTTCAGCCGCGCGGCTGGCGGTTGCGGTCGGCGTCGCGCTCATCGCTTACACCGTGTACGCCGGCTTCGACCTGGTGGGCCGCCACCTCACACGCCATGGCCTGTCGGTGCCGCGCACGCTGGGCACGGCCGCCATCAGCTATGTCTTCAACCTCAACTTTGGCGCGCTGGTGGGCGGCTTCGCGATGCGCCTGCGCCTGTACACGCGCCGCGGCCTGAAGGCGGCCGTGGTGGCGAAGGTGATCGCGCACAGCATGGTGACCAACTGGCTCGGCTACCTGTGGGTGGCGGGTGCGGTGCTGCTGTGGTCACCGCCGCAGCTGCCCGGCGAATGGGCGCAGAGCGACGCCGTGCTGCGTGGCCTGGGCGTGGCGATGGTCGCGCTCGCCGCAGCCTACCTGGTGCTGTGCGGCGTGTCGCACGGGCGGCGCACGCTGCGCTGGCGCTCCCACGAGCTGGCGCTGCCCGGTGGCCAGCTGGCGCTGGTGCAGGCGGCCACGGGCGGTGCGAGCTGGCTGCTGATGACCGGCATCGCGTGGCTGCTGTTCGACGGGCGCATCGACTACCCGGTGGTGCTGGGCGCGCTGCTGCTGGCCGCCGTGGCCGGTGTGATCACGCACGTGCCCGCGGGCCTGGGCGTGCTGGAGGCCGTATTCGTGGCCGTGCTGGCCGGCCACCTGCCCGCCGCCGAGGTGCTGGCGGTGGTGCTGGCCTACCGCGCCATCTACTACCTGCTGCCGCTGGCCCTGGCGCTGCCGGCCTATGCGTGGACGGAGGCGGTGGCGCGGCGGCCCGTGGGCGCGCGGGCCTGACGGGACGAACGCCGCGGCGCGCTCAGGCTGGGCTGGCCGGGGCGTGCTGCTTGCGCCAGCCCGCCGGTGTGGTCTGGTGCGCGCGCTTGAAGGCGCGGTGAAAGGCCGGCTCCGACTCGTAGCCGGCGTCGCTGGCGATGCGCGCGATCGGGTCGCTGGTTTCCACCAGGCGGCGCGCGGCCTGGCGCAGGCGCCACTGGCTCAGGTAGCGCATGGGCGGTTCGCCCACCAGGCCGGTGAAGCGCTCGGCGAAGGCCGAGCGCGACAGCCCCACCTCGCGCGCCAGGGTTTCGGTGGTCCAGGCGCGCTCGCGCTGGCCGTGCATCAGCGCCAGGGCCTGCCCCACCATGGGGTCGCGCAGGCCGGCCAGCCAGCCCTGGCCGGGCGCGTCGGGGTCGCGCAGGTACTGGCGCACCGCCTCGACGAACAGCAGTTCGGCCAGCCGGCCCAGCCGCGCGGGCGAGACGTCCTCGCCCGCCGACATGCCCAGCGCGGCAAAGCGCAGCGAGCTCTCGATCCACTGGCCGGTCGTGGTGTTGGCCACGCCCAGCCGCAGCACGCGGGGCAGGGCGACGAGCAGCGGGTCGTCCGGGTGGTCGTGCGCCAGAAAGCCGCAGAAGAAGTGCGCGGCCGGCGTGCCTTCGCCATGCGCCAGCCGCGCCAGGGGCGCCCCTTCGCCCGGTGGCTGCACCAGTTCGGCCGCCGGCAGGGGCTTGAGCCGCGTGTCGCTGCCCAGGCGGTGCGCGTCGTTGCGCGGCAGCATGACGATGTCGCCGGCGGCGACGCGCACCGGTGCCTCGCCCTCGACCTGCAGCAGCATCTCGCCCGCGCACACGTAGTGGTAGGCGATGAAGTGGCGCGGCACCGGGTTGAAGCCGGCGCAGTCGCCGGGCTCCACCTGCGAGACCACGCACCAGGGCGCGGCCAGTTCGGCCTCGAGAAACACGCCGCCCATCAGCCGCAGGGCTCGCAGGATGTCGGCCAGGGGATCGGTGTGCATGGTGGCCTGCTCGGTGTGAATGGGGTCCCAGGCCGCGCAGGCGTTTCGGCAAGAAATGCCGGCGCCTTGGCGATTGTCCGCGGGGCAGGGGGCTCCTAGAGTACATCCACCGGCATGACGGGCGCAACCGGCGCCCGGAACGCCATCGTGTTCGCCGCCGGTTTCACCCTGCACACATTCAAGGAGTTTCGAGATGATCACCGACATCCAGGGCCACGCACTCAGCGGCGCCAGCCAGGGCGCCGCGACGGCCTACGAACAGGCCGTGGCCGCCTTCCAGATCTACCGCGGCGACCCCATGACCCGGCTGGACGAAGCCATTGCCGCCGCGCCTGCCTTTGCCATGGCGCACCTGCTCAAGGCGCACCTGCTGGCGCTGGCCACCGAGCCGGGCGCCGTGGCCATGGCGCGCGAGGTGCTGGGTGCGGTGCGCCAGGGCATGGCGCTGGATGAGCGCGAGGCCTCGCACGCGGCCGCGATCGAACTCGTGCTGCAGGGCGAATGGACGCAGGCGGCCCTGGCCCTGGATCGCCACGGCATGCAGCACCCCTTCGACGTGGTGGCCCTGCAGGCCGGTCACCTGATCGACTTCTACCGCGGCAACGCGCGCAACCTGCGCGACCGCATCGCGCGCGTGCTGCCGCACTGGTCGAGCGACATGCCGGCCCACTCCATCGTGCTGGGCATGCACGCCTTCGGCCTGGAGGAGTGCGGCGACTACGCGCGCGCCGAAGCCGTGGCGCGCGAGGCCCTGGCGGGCCAGCCGCTGGACAGCTGGGCCCACCATGCCGTGGCGCACGTGATGGAGATGCAGGGCCGGGCGCAGGACGGCATCGGCTGGATGCGCGCGCGCGAGCCGCAGTGGTCGGGCGAGGACAACTTCTTCAAGGTGCACAACGCCTGGCACGGTGCGCTGTGCCACCTCGAACTGGGTCAGGCGGCCGAGGTGCTCGCGCTGTACGACGGCCTCATCCGCGCCGGGCGCAGCGCCGTGGTGCTCGACATGGTGGACGCCTCCGCGCTGTTGTGGCGGCTGCACCTGAGCGGCGTGGACGTGGGCGATCGCTGGGTCGAGCTCGCGCAGGCCTGGGACGCGCATGCCGACGGCGTGCTCTACCCGTTCAACGACTGGCATGCCGTGATGGCCTACCTGGGCGCCGACCGCCCGCGCGACGTGCAGCGGCTGCGCGATGCGATGCGCGGCGCTGGTGGCGCAACGGAAGTCGCGCGCTGGGCCGCCGACACGGGCGCCGACCTGATCGAGGGCTTCGTGGCGCACTGGCAGGGCGACCACGACACGGCGGTGCAGCGCCTCTACCGCGCACGTCCCATCGCGAACCGCTTCGGCGGCAGCCACGCGCAGCGCGACATCATCGACTGGACGCTGACCGAATCCGCGCTGCGCGGCGGGCAACGCGGCATGGCCGAGGCGCTGGCGCACGAACGCCTGGCGCTGCGCCCGCACAGCCCGGTGAACCTGGGCTTTCTGCGGCGCGCCCGCGGGCTGGCCGCCGGCGGCGCGGGTCGCCAGCGGCGCGAGCGCGTGGTCGCTGCGGCCTGAAGGGGGCGTTGCGCCTCAGCGCTGCCCGTCGTGCACCGACACCTGCTCGCGGGTCAGGCCGCCCAGGCGCGCGTGGATGCGCCCACCGGTGCCCACGACCAGCGCGAACAGGATCTCGTCGGGGCGGGGAGCGTCCTGGATGCCGATCTCCATGCTGTTGTAGTGGCTGCGCACGTAGGCCGCATGGATGTAGTGCAGCGGCACCATCAGCCGGTAGCCGGTGGCGGCCACTACCTTGGAGGCCGGCACGATGGCCTTGGGCTCGCCCAGTACGGCGCGTATGGCCCAGCCGCCGGCCTCGTGCCAGACGGCAGCGTGCTCCAGCTCCCCGTTGACGCCGACGATGGCGGCCTTGCTGTACACCTGCACCTGCTCGCGTCCCAGGGTGTCCACCAGTTCCTGTGCGAGCAGCGTGCCCAGGGCGCGCAGTTCGGCCATGAACGGCATCAGGTCCGGCTCGTAGCGCCCTGCGTACGGATTGCGGATGACCGCGCAGGATGCCGCGAGCCTGAGCGGTTCGTCCGGTGGCGGGCCGCCCTCGTGGTGGATGGTCTCGATGGTCAGGCTGCGCTTGCGGATGTCGATCAGGGACATGGTCGTTTCAGGTGGGTGGAGGTGGGTGTCGTGTGCGGCCGCAGGCGCACTATTGTTTCGGGATCTTCGCCTCGGCGATGACCTGCGACCAGCGCTGTGTTTCGCTGGCCACCATGTTCTTCATGTCTTCCGGCGTGCTGCCGCGCGCCTCGCCGCCCATTTCTTCGAGCCGCGCCCTCACGTTCGGCAATTGCAGGGCGCGGTTGATCTCGGCGTTGAGCCGCTCCAGCACGGCTTTGGGCAGGCCCACGGGTGCCATGACGCCCGCCCAGGAGCGCACGTCGTAGCCGGCCACGCCCTGCTCGGCAACGGTGGGCACGTCGGGCAGGCCCGGCCAGCGCTGTGGTCCGGTGGCGGCCAGGGCGCGCAGCTTGCCCGCCTTGATGTTGGGCAGCACGGCCGTGGGCGGCGCGATGATGAGTGGCACATCACCAGCCAGTAGCGCGGTCAGCGACGCCGCGTCGCCCCGGTAGGGCACGTGCAGCATCTGGATGCCGGCCATTTTTGCCAGCAACTCGCCAGCGAGGTGGTGCGTCGAGCCGATGCCGGCGGTTCCATAGCTGAGGGCGCCGGGCGTTGCGCGGGCGGCGGCCAGCACGTCGGCGAAGCTGCGGAACTTGGCGTCGGCCTGGGTCACCACGAGAAAGGGGAAGAACGTGATGGTGGAGACGGCGTCAAAGTCCTGCACGGTGCGGTAGGGCAGCGAGTTGTACAGTGCGCCGGCCACTGCGTGGCCACCGGTGGCCAGGAGCAGGGTGTAGCCGTCTGGTCTGGCACGGGCCACGGTGGCCGAAGCCAGGGTGCCGCCAGCGCCGCTTTGTGATTCCACGACGATGGGCTGGCCCAGCGTCTTGCCGATCTCGATGCCGATGGCGCGGGCGATGTTGTCCGCGTTGCCACCTGGCGCGAATCCCTGGAGCATGCGGATCGGGCGCTCCGGATAGTCCTGGGCGTGGGCGATGAGCCAGGGCGAGAGGGCAGCGGCGGCGCCTGCCTGCATCAGTTGTCTGCGTTGCATGGAATGTCTCCTTTTCGGGTGGTGAGGGCAGCGGCGGCACCGGTGCGTGCCGGGGCGTCGTTCCGCGAGGCGGGGAATCAGGTCAGGGTCTGAGAACGATCTTTCCGGTGGTGCTCCCTGCGTCCAGCAGCACATGCGCCTGGCGGGCCTCGGCCAGCGGCAGCAGGGTGGGTTGGGGGGCTTGCACGTGGCCGGCGGCCATCAACGCGATCGCACCCTGCATCAGGGCGCGGCGGCGTTGCACGTCTTCGTCGAAGGTGTGCATGGAGAAACAGCGCACGGCCAGGCTGCGCCCGAGCAATTGGCGCAGGGTGCCGAACACATCCTGCGATGGCGGCCCGGCGACGATGTTGTAGGACACCGCGGTGCCCAGCGGGGCCAGGGCATGCAGGCAGTCGATGAAGGTGCTCCCGCCGATCGGGTCCAGGGCCAGGTCCACGCCGAGGCCGTCGGTCAACGCCCTGACGCGACCGGGCAGGTCCGGCTCGCCCGGGTCGAGCACGGCGTCGAAGCCGTGCGCCAGGGCGTAGGCGCGCTTGTCGGGCGTGCGCGCCGTGCCCAGCACCCGCATGCGGTGGTGGCGCGCGAGTTGCGCCAGCATCGTGGCGACGCCGCCGGACGCACCCGTGACGAGCACGCTGCGGGCGTCCGCGCGGCCGCCGTTGAGGCCGAGCAGCAGCGCCTGCGCGAGTTGCAGGTTGGGCAGGCTCACGGCATCGGTGAAGGCGATGGCCTCGGGCAGGCGGTAGGGCGCGGCCCGGGGCACCACGATGGACTGCACGTAGCAGCCGCCGCGTTGCGGCAGATCGCGTGCGCTCACCAGCACGCGGTCCCCTTCGACCCAGTCGCTCACACCGGGGCCGACCTGGTCCACCACGCCGGCCAGTTCGGCGCCCGGAATGGCCGGCAGGGGCGGCATCCACTTGTAGGTGCCGTTGCGGATCAGTGCGTCCGGGCGCCCGACACCGAGGGCCTGCGCGCGCACCCGCACCTCGCCGGCGCTGGCCTGCGGCTCGGGCAGCTCCACCACCTGCAGGGCATCGGGCCCGCCGGGTGAAAAAACCTGTATGGCCTGCACGCTGCGCTCCGTGCGGCTCAGGCCTGCGCCACGATGGGGTTGACCAGCGTGCCGATGCGCTCGATCTCGACTTCGCAGACATCACCCGGCTTCATGAACCACTGGGGCTTGCGGCTCCAGCCCACGCCAGCCGGCGTGCCGGTGGCGATCACGTCGCCCGGGACCAGCGTGAAGATGGTGGAGGCGTAGCTGATGAGCCGCGCGATGGGGAAGATCATGTGGCCGGTGTGGCTGGACTGCACCACCGTGCCGTTGAGCCGCACCTCCAGCTTGAGCTGCGCGTCGGGTTCGATCTCGTCGGCGGTGACCATCCACGGGCCGAAGCCGCCGGTGGATTCGAAATTCTTGCCGGAGGCGATCTGCTTGGCGTGGAACTGCCATTCGCGCACGCTGCCGTCGTTGTAGCAGGCGTAGCCGGCCACGTGATCGAAGGCGTCGGCCTGGGCAATGTCGCGGCCCCCCTTGCCGATGATCACCGCCAGCTCGCCCTCCCAGTCCAGTGTTTCGGACACGCGCGGGCACACGATGGGCTTGCCGTGCGCGACCTGCGAGCGCCAGACGCGCAGGAAGATCGGCGGCTCTTCGGAGAGTTCGCGCTGCATGCCCGCGGCCAGCACCTCCTGGTGGTGGTCCATGTAGTTGCGCACCGCGCAGACGATCTTCTCGGGACGCGGGATCACGGGCAGGTAGTCCACCGAGGCCACGGTGCCGTCTACCGGCTGGCCCTGCGCGTCCTGCGCGGCCTGCTGCCAGCGGCCCGCGCCCAGGTAGTCGGCGAGCGTGGGGTACTGCGGGAAGGCGCGGCTGAGGTTGACGACGTTCTCGCCCAGGGCGGCGCCGTAGCTCTCTTTGCCGTTGTGCAGGTAGGACAGCAATCGCATGAAATCTCCAGAGGTATGAACAGAGGTGTTCGTCGGGGTGTGTGGGAGGCGGATCAGGCGCCTGGCGCCGTGCGGGAGAACTTCGCCTTCCACTCATCGACGGGCATGAAGGTCGGGTCTGCGCGGCAGATGGCTTCGGTCTCGCGCATCAGTTCTTCGTCGCTCTTGCCGAGGTCCAGCGGGTCACCGTGCGGCTGGGCCACGTAATAAGGCGTGTCGATGTAGACCTCGACCGTGTTGCCCTCGGGATCCGAGAAGTAGATGGACAGCGCATTGCCGTGGTTGAGCCCGCGCATGTTCGTGGCGCCCGCGTCCAGTGCGGACTGGCGGATCTCGCGCATGGACTGGATGCTCGGCACCACGAACGAGATCTGCATCACGGTGCTGAAGGTGGCCTCTTTCGGCCGCCCGCCGGCGATGACGAGCTGGTGGTGCTGGTCCTCGCTGGCGCTCAGGAAGATGAGGTCGCCCGGGAAGGTGCGGCCCTTGCCGCGGTCGGTCATGGTCAGGCCGAAGACCCGGGTGTAGAAGTTCACCAGCAGTTCGGTGTCGGTGGCGTAGATGCCGAAGTGCGAGGGCGTGGGACGGCTGACGGAAAGCATGTTCAGTCCTTCTGGAAAGCGGGGGAGACGCGGTGCGTCAGTTGGTGGCGTTGCGCATGCGTTGCATGGCCGCTTCCACGTTGCGCTGCGTGCCTTGCGTGTGCTCGGCGAGCAGGGCGCAGGCGGTGTCGGCGTCGCGCTTGAGCACGGCTTCGAGCAGGCGCTTGTGTTCGCGGCTCTTGCTGCGCGAGCCCACGCGGTGGCGCGCGGAGAAGCGGCGATAGCGTTCGGCCTGGTCGAACAGGCTCGCGCAAAGCGCGCGCTGGCGCTGCGACGGACAAGCCGCCAGCAGGCTCATGTGGAAGTCGCGGTGCAGCTGGCTCCACTGGTCGTCGAGCACCAGGGGCCCGTCGCTGAGCTGGCTTTCCGCTTTTTCGAGCCGGTGGGCGGCGGCCACCACGGCAGCTTCCCAGGCGTCGTCCCCGCATTCGATGGCCAGGCGCAGCGCAGGCACTTCCACCATCAGCCGCATGTGGGTGAGGTCGGCCAGGTCCTCGGCGGTGATCAGCGCCACGCGAAACCCGCGGCGGTCGTCCGCCTTCACCAGGCCTTCCTGGCTCAGCCGGTTCAAGGCTTCGCGCAGCGGGCTGCTGGAGTAGCCATAAGCCTCCTGCAGGTCTTCCACCTTGAGCTTGACGCCGGGTGCGTGGTCGCAGCTGATGACGTCGCGCCGCAGGCGCAGGAAGGCCTGTTCGGACAGAGTCTGCCCGGTGGGTGAAGTTGAATCGGATGAATCAGTTTTGTGCATGAAACAGATTATGTGCATAAAAAGTGATTTGTGCAATAAATCATTCGAAAACCGGATCAGCTTCCTCGTGCGCGCTGCTGCCGAGCCCTTTCCTGCGCAAGACGACATGCATGCGGCGTGACCCCATACGGAGGGAAGTCAGGTAGGCTTCGGCGATGAGTCAGTTCAGTTTCGAATTCGATGCGCCGCCCGCGGCGACACCCCAGCCGGCACCCTCGCCGGCCCCCGCCGCCTCACCCACTGCACCCACGCCGGCGGCTGCCAGCCTGGAGGACATGGCGCGCACGCTGGAGCAACACGCCGACTACCGCGTGCTGCGCCGCCTGGTGCCCGTCAACGATTTCGGGCCCGCGCCAGCGGACCCGCAGGCCGGCGTTCGGCAGGTGCTGCTGCTCGACACCGAAACCACCGGCCTGTCGCACCCGGCCGACCGGATCATCGAACTGGCCATGCTGCTGGTGCAGGTGGACGTGGCCACGGGCCTGCCGTTCGGGCCGGTGGCATGTTTCGAGGGCTTCGAGGACCCCGGCATGCCGATCCCCGCCATCGCGCGCGAGGTGACCGGCATCAGCGACGACATGGTCCGGGGGCAGCGCCTGGACGATGCGCAGGTGCAGGCGATGGTGGCGCGTGCCGACCTGGTGGTGGCTCACAACGCAGGCTTCGACCGCCCCTTCGTGGAAGCGCGCTTCCCGGTCTTTGCCGACAAGGCCTGGGCCTGCTCGTTCGCGGACATCGACTGGAAGGCCGCGGGCGCCGGGTCGTCGAAGCTGAGCGCGCTGGCGCAGGACCAGGGCTGGTTCTACGACGCCCACCGCGCGCAGGTGGACTGCCATGCGCTGCTGCAGGTGCTGTGCCGGCCGGTCGGCCCCACCGGGGGCACGGGCCTCGGGCAACTGATGGCGCTGGCCTCGACGATCAGCTACAGGCTGCGCGCGACCGGTTCGCCGTTCGAGTCCAAGGACCTGCTCAAGGCGCGCGGCTACCGCTGGGACGCCGACGCCAAGGTGTGGATCTGCAGCCTGCCGGACGAAGCGCGATTGGAGGCCGAACTCGCGTGGCTCAAGACCGAGGTCTATGGCGGGCGGCACAGCGCGCGCGTGGAGGTCGAGCGCCTGGACAGTGGGGTGCGCTACTCGAAACGGCCGGGCAGCATGTCGCGACGCGAGCTGTAGCACCGCCCCCGTCCTCGTCCCCGGGACCGCTTGGCCGGTTTCGCACCCGCCGCACCGTGCCGTGCGGCTTTTTTTTGCCCGTCGCCCCACCCCGGGGCGCGTGGACCCCTGGGAAAGGCCCGGGCTAGGGTAAATCCCAGTGGCATAGTCATAACGTCGTCATACCATCACACCACTGCGTGAGACGGACTTTCCTGTCTGCAGACCCTCAGGCCGCTCCTGGCGAGGGTGAAACCACCGATGGAGAACACGATGAGCGCAAGAATTGCGTTGTTTGGAGCAGGCGGAAAGATGGGTGTGCGCCTGTCGCAGAACCTGAAGAACTCACCCTACGAGGTACGCCACGTCGAGCCCGGCGCGGTGGGGCAGAAGCGCTTGCGCGACGAAGTGGGCGTGGAGTGTGTGTCGCGGGCCGACGCCCTCAAGGATGTGGACGTGGTCATCCTGGCGGTGCCCGACAACCTGATCGGCAAGCTCGCGGCCGAGATGTCGCCCGAACTCAAACCCGGCACCATGGTCATGACGCTGGACGCAGCCGCGCCGTTCGCGGGCCATCTGCCCGCGCGCGACGACCTGGTGTACTTCGTGTGCCACCCCTGTCACCCATCCATCTTCCACCCGCGGGTTCACACCAGTGGCGCACCGGACTACTTTGGCGGCGTCGCCGCGCCCCAGTCCATCGTCAGCGCGCTGATGCAGGGCCCGGACTCGGCCTTCGAGCTCGGTGAGGCCATTGGCAAGACCATCTACCAGCCGATCGAGCGCGCCTACCGCGTCACGGTGGAGCAGATGGCGCTGCTCGAGCCGGGCCTGTCGGAAACCGTCTGCGCCACCTTGCTCGATGTCATGAACGACGCCATGAACGAAGTGGTGTCGCGCGGCGTGCCTGCGGACTGTGCCCGCGACTTCCTGCTGGGGCACATGACCATCCTGAGCGCGGTGATCTTCAAGCAGATCCCCGGCCAGTTTTCCGACGCCTGCAACAAGGCCATCACCTTCGGCAAGCCCCGCCTGCTGCGGGACGACTGGAAGAACGTGTTCAACCACGACGAGATCACCGAGAGCATCCGCCGCATCACCTGATGCCGGTGGGCCAAACAACCCCCATCCACCCTGGAGACACAACATGAGATTCGCCCACATCGCCACAGCCGCCGCCCTCTGCCTCACCGGTGCCGTTCAGGCGCAGACGGTGTTGAAGATCGGGTATTCCAACTCGATCAATTCCCACTACGGCCTGGGCTCGGTCGCGTTCTGCGACGCGGTCGAGAAAGGCACGGCAGGCCGCTACAAGTGCCAGCAGTTTCCCAACGCCGCCCTGGGCGGTGAACGCGAGATGATCGAAGCCGTGCAGTTGGGCACGCAGGATCTCGTGAACGCCTCCACCGGCGCCCTGGGCAATTTCGTGCCCGAGGTGAAGATCGTGGACATTCCGTTCCTGTTCCGCGACTACGACCACGCGCGCAAGGTCATGGACGGCCCGGTCGGTCAGGACCTGCTCAAGAAGATCAGCGCCAAAGGCCTGATCGGTCTGGCCTGGACGGAGAACGGATTTCGCCACATGACCAACAGCAAGCGCGCCATCCACACGGCCAGCGACGCGGCCGGACTGAAGATGCGCACCATGGAGAACAAGGTGCACATGGATGGCTACAAGACCTTTGGCATCCTGCCCACGCCCATGGCCTGGCCCGAGGTGTTCACCGCGTTGCAGCAGGGCACGGTCGACGGCCAGGAGAACCCGATTCCGGTGATCCTTTCGGCCAAGCTGGCCCAGGTGCAGAAGCACCTCTCGCTGACCAAGCACGTGTATTCGCCGTCCGTGTTGCTGCTCTCGCCCGGCATCTGGAACAAGTTGTCCGACGCGGACAAGAAGGTGTTCCAGGACGCCGCCCGCGTTGGCGCGGCGGTACAGCGCAAGAAGGTCAACGACGACGAGGCCAATGGCATCGCCGAATTGCGCAAGGATGGTATGGAAGTGATCGAGAACGTGGACGGTGAGAGCTTCCGCAAGGCGGTGTCCGCGGCCTACCCAGGCTATGCCAAAGAGTTCGGCGCCGACCGGATCGCGGCCATCCAGGCCGTGAAATAAGCGGCCGCCTCCCAGCGGCTCTTTCCGGGTCTCGTTTCGCGACACGCCGCCAAGGCGTGTCGCGCCCAATCGGGTAGGCACGCCATGAAATCCCTGATCCTGAGTATCGACCGACGGCTCACGGGCCGGTGTCACGACCTGGCCTGTGTGCTGCTGGCCGTCATCGCCACGCTGGGTCTGTGGCAGGTGGTGACCCGCTTCGTCTTCTCCCAGCCGTCGGTGTGGACCGAAGAGGTCATGCGCCGTCTGTTGATCTGGACCGTCATGCTCGGCGTCGTGGTGGCGGTGCGCAAAGGCGCGCTGGTATCGGTCGACCTGACCCTGCGCCTCTCGCGCGGGTCATGGCGGCGTGTCGTGCGCGCCATCATCACAAGCGTTCATGTCGCATTCTTTGCGGTGCTGATCTGGTTTGGCGCCGACCTGGTCTGGCGCGTCCGTTTCCAGACCTTTGCCAGCATGGACCTCTCCATGTCCTGGGCCTACGCGGCTGTGCCGGTCTGTGCCCTGCTCGGCATCGTGGCCGCGCTGGCGCAGCACCTGGACCCGCACAACGAAGAGATGGAGAACGCGCAATGACCGCGTTCGCACCGGCGCGCACCGTGCCTGTCCACTGAAAGAGAAGCCCCATGTCCCTGACCCTTCTCGTCACCATGCTGGTGTGCTTCGCCTTCAGCATCTCGATCGCGGTGGCCATCGGCGGCTCGGCCGTGCTGGGCATCGCCCTCTTCGATAGCCGGCAGATGATCCTCGTGCCCAAGGAGATCTTCACCGCCATCGACAAGTTTCCCCTGGCGGCCGTGCCCTTCTTCATCCTGGCGGGCAACCTGATGGAGAACGGCGGCATCTCCCGCCGCCTGGTGAACTTCGCCAAATCCCTGATCGGGGGTGTGCAGGGCGGGTTGCCCATGACCTGTGTGCTCACCTGCATGATTTTCGCGGCGGTCTCGGGCTCGTCGGTGGCCACCACCTTTGCCATCGGCGCGATCCTGATTCCCGCATTGATCAGGCACGGATATCCGGTGGGCTTCTCGGCCGCGCTGCAGGCCACGTCGGCCGAGCTGGGCGTGGTGATCCCACCGTCGATCCCGCTGATCCTGTACGGTGTGTCGGCCGAGGTGTCCATTGGTGAACTGTTCATTGCCGGATTCGGCCCGGGCCTGCTGATCGGCTGCGCCCTGATGCTGTTCGTCCATCTGTGGTGCCGTTTCAAGGGACTGGGCAAGAACGATGGCGACGGCCGCGCGCCCTTGCTCACGGCCACGCGCGAGGCCGGCTGGGCCTTGCTGATGCCCGTGATCATCCTGGGAGGCATCTATGGCGGCGTGTTCACGCCCACCGAGGCCTCCGTGGTCGCGGTGTTCTACGCGCTGATCGTGGGGCTGGGCGTTCACCGGGAACTCAAGCTGGCGCAGCTGGTGGCCGTGTTCCGCAAGTCGGTGATCTCCAGCGCGGTGATCATGTTCATCATCGCCAACGCCGGCCTGTTTGCCTTTCTCATCACGCGCGCCGGCATTCCGGATGCCATCGGCGTGTGGCTGGCCGAGGTGCTGCAGTCGCCGGCCTGGTTCCTGCTCGGTGTGAACGCGGCGCTGTTCCTGATCGGCATGTTCATCGAAACCTCGGCCGCGATCATCGTGCTGGCGCCCATCCTGGTGCCGGTGGCGATCCATTTCGGGGTGGACCCGGTGCACTTCGGCCTGATCATGGTCGTGAACCTGGCCATGGGCATGATCACGCCGCCCTTTGGCGTCAACCTGTTTGCCGCCTGCACCGTGGCCCGAATTTCGCTGGACCGCATCGTCGGCCACCTCGTCCCCTTCGTGCTGGTGATCACGGCCTGCCTCATGCTGATCACCTATGTGCCGTCCATCTCCCTGGCGCTGCGCGATCTGGTGTACGCGCCGGCGGCCACCCTCGCACCGTCGGCACCTGCCACCTTCAGCCCCCAGTGACTTCCACACGAACCTGATCATGTCCGACCGCATCCACGCTTCCTACTGGCTGGAAACCAGCGACAGCCCGGCGCGCGCCGCCGAGGTGATCGCCGGCGAACAATCCAGCGGCACCTTTCTCGCCCTTGCCAACGAAACCCCCGAACTCAAGGAGCGCAGTGGCGCCCGGGTGGAAAAGCTGGAGATCATCGACGTCGCAGACCGGCCCAGCCTGCCCGGCCGCTACGAGGCGGGCGCCCGTTTCACGCGCTGCCACCTCGAACTGTCCTGGCCCGTGGACAACATGGGCCACTCGCTGCCCAATGTGCTGGCCACGGTGGCCGGCAACCTGTTCGAGCTGCAGTGTGTCTCCGGCCTTCGCATCACCGGGCTCGAGCTGCCCGAATCGTTTGCGCGGCATTGCCCCGGCCCGGCCTTCGGCATCCAGGGCACGCGCCGCCTCGCCGGCGTGCCCAGCGGCCCGCTCATCGGCACCATCATCAAGCCCAGTGTCGGCATGAACCCGGCGCAAACCGCGGCCGAGGCGCGCAAGCTGATCCAGGGTGGCATCGACTTCATCAAGGACGACGAGCTGCAGGCCGACGGGCCGCATTGCCCCTTCGACGAGCGGGTCGTCGCCGTGATGCGCGAGGTGAAGGACGCCGAGCAGCGGCTGGGACGCAAGGTCATGGTGGCTTTCAACCTGACGGGCGAACTCGACGAAATGAAGCATCGCCACGACCTGGTGCTGTCGCAGGGCGGCACCTGCGTGATGGTGAGCCTGAACGCCGTGGGCCTGAGTGGCCTGCGCGAACTGCGGCGCCACAGCGCTTTGCCCATCCACGCCCATAGAGGTGGCTGGGGCAGCCTGAGCCGTTGCCCCGCGCTGGGCTGGGACTACGCGCCCTGGCACAAGATCTGGCGCCTGGCTGGTGCCGATCACCTGCACGTCAACGGCCTGGGCAACAAGTTCAGCGAGAGCGACGAGGAGGTCGGCCGCTCGGCCCGCGCGGTGCTCAAGCCCCTCTGGCCTGACGTGCCCATGGCGGCCATGCCGGTGTTCAGCTCCGGCCAGACCGGTCTGGTGGCGGCGAGCACCTATGCCGCGACCCAGGGCTCGGCCGACCTCATCTTTGCCGCCGGTGGCGGCATCTTCGGCCACCCCGGCGGCGTGGCCTCGGGCGTGGCCGCGTTGCGCAGCGCATGGGACGCGGCCATCGCGGGCATTGCGCTGACGCAGCAGGCGCAGCAGTGCCCGGAGCTGCAACAGGCCCTGGGCTTCTGGTGAGCACCAGGACGATGGACGCGATCTCCTCCCCGACCTTGTTGTCCGACGCCCTGCCGCCGGGCGCCCTGCTGGCCTATTACGGTGATGACTTCACCGGTTCCACCGACGTCCTGGAGGCATTCACCGCATCGGGCGTGCCCACGGTCCTTTTCCTGCGCCCTCCCGACGAGGGCTGGGTGAGGCGGTTCGCACACATGCGTTGCGTGGGCCTGGCCGGCACCGCCCGCGGGCAGTCGCCGCAATGGATGCGCGAGAACCTGCCCGCCGCGTTCAAGAGCCTGCGCGCGTTTGGCGCACCCATCCTTCAGTTCAAGGTCTGCTCCACCTTCGACTCCAGCCCCGAACAGGGGTCGATAGGTCAGGCGATCGACCTGGGAACCCGGTTCTTCGACGCGACGTGGTCTCCCATGGTGATCGGCGCACCCCGACTCAAGCGTTATCAGGCTTTCGGCCACTTGTTTGCGGCGGTCGATGGCACGGTACACCGTCTCGACCGACACCCCACGATGTCGCGCCATCCCGTGACGCCCATGACCGAATCCGACCTCCGGCTCCACCTGAGTCGCCAGACGACCAGGCGCATCGAGCTGATCGACCTGGTCGAGATGCAGGCGGGACGCGGTGCCGCCGCACGCCAGGCGCTCTCGGGCGCCGACCAGCCGGTGGTGATGCTCGATGTCATCAACGACGACACCCTGTCCGAAGCCGGGCGTCTGATCTGGGACAACCGGGGCGAGGGCCTCTTCTCCGCCTCATCTTCCGGGCTCGCATACGCCCTGGTGAGCCATTGGCAAAGAGCCGGTCTGTTGCAGGCAGCCCCGCCGTTGCCGCGGACGCCGCGCGTCCCGCTCATTGCCGCCATCAGCGGCAGTTGCTCTCCCGTCACCGCGGCCCAGATCGAATGGGCGGCACGGCACGGCTTTGCCACGATCCGGTTGAACGTCGATGCGGTGTTCAGCGACGCGCAGCAGGCCCGCGAAATCGGGCGCGCGCTGAACCTGGCCGTCCAGGCGGTGAACGCCGGCCAGAGCCCTCTGGTGTATTCGGCCACCGGCCCCGATGACCCCGCCGTGACCGGGTTTCCCGCAGCGGCACGGGCCTCGGGCATGGCCCTGGCCGAGGCCAATGCCCGCGTCGGAGCGAGCCTGGCCGGGGTGATGCGTGGTCTGGTGGAGAGAACCACGCTGCAACGGATCGCCATCGCCGGAGGTGACAGCTCGGGCGCGGTCGCCAGCGCGCTGGACATGGCGGCACTCACCGTCAGTGCGGGCTTGGCGCCGGGCGCTCCGTTGTGCCGGATCTGGTCGGATTCAGCCCGCATGGATGGCGTCGAGGTGGTGCTCAAGGGAGGCCAGATGGGCACGGTGGATTTTTTCGGCAAGGTCCTGGGAGACACGGCCTGATCAACGAGGCTGTCCTGGCTGGGCGTGCCGGCCCTGCGGTATGCTTTTCACCATGACCGACCAACCCATTCAACGCCGCAAGATTTCACACGAGGTGATGGACCGGCTGCTGTCGCGCATCCGCAGCGGCGAGTGGGGGCCGGGCGATCAGTTGCCCTCGGAGCGCGACCTGATGGAGACCTATGGCGTGGGTCGCCCTGCGATCCGGGAAGCGCAGCAGGACCTGGCCCGTTCGGGCATTCTGGAGATCACCCATGGTGAGCGCGCGCGGGTTGCCGTGCCCACCGCCGAGGTGCTGATCGAGCAGATTGCCGGTGGCGCCCAGCATCTGTTGCGCATGCAGCCGGACATGCTGGGCCACGTCAAGGACGCGCGCATCTTCCTGGAAACGGGGCTGTGCCGCATCGCGGCCGCCAAAGCCACGGACGACGATGTCGCGCGCCTGCGCGCACGGCTGGAAGACCACCGCGCGGCGCTTGACGAGTTGGACCAGTTCCTCCACCGCGACATGCTGTTCCATCGGGAAATTGCCATCATCGTGGGCAACCCCATATTCCCGGCGGTGGTCGAGGCGCTGTTCGGCTGGGCCCGGGCGTACTACAGCACCATTGTTCGTGCGCCGGGGGCCGAGCAGGTGACCTTGCAGGAACACACCCTCATCTACGAGGCCGTGGCGTCTCGCGATCCGGAGGCCGCGGCCGAAGCGATGCGCCTGCACCTCACCCGTGCCAGCGTGCTGTACCGGAATTCGCAGCCCCCGGCGGTGGCACCCTAGGGCAGGCCGGCCCGACCCGGACCGATCCGGGCGCGACTACCCGTTCAGCGCGGCCGAGCTGTTCCGCTTCGGCCACGAGCACCAGTTCAACCTTCTCGACCCGGGGGCGGTTCACGCCCCTGTGTCATGAGACGCGAGCGGGCCTTGCCCAGGGCGTCACACATCCTGTCGTCGCCGAACCGGTAACCGACCGGTCCGCGAGGTGTTCCGGCGCTCCGCCTTCAAGGGTTTGACCTGATGTCTGTGGTCAATTGATGCATTAACGTATGCATTAATGAATCCGCAAACAACGACATTGTCCAGCGCCCGCGACGCCGTGCGACTCGACGCGCTCGGGGAAACCGGTGCCAACCTCGCGCGACCCGAGTGCGTGCTGGCCACCCGAAGTGGCCACCTGTACACCGCCGACTGGCGAGGTGGTGTGGCCCGCACCAGCCCCGATGGCCGGCAAACCCTGTTCACCGGCACCATGCCGGACGGGCTGGTGGCGCGCCCCAATGGCATTGCCCTGCTGCGCGATGGCAGCTTCCTGCTGGCGCAACTGGGCGACAAGGACGGGGGGGTCTACCGGCTCACCCGCGAGGGGCAGATCGCTCCCTGGCTGCGGCGGGTGGACGGCGTGGACATGCCGCCGACCAACTTCGTGGTGCAGGACGCCGCGGGCCGGACCTGGATCACGGTCAGCACCACATGCTCGCCGCGCAGCGAGGCCTATCGGGCGGATGTGGCGGACGGGTTCATCGTCTGCGTGCAGCCCGACGGTCACGCCGCCATCGTCGCCGACGGCCTGGGTTACACGAACGAGGTCGCACTGCACCCCGACGGGCAATGGCTGTATGTCAACGAAACCTTTGCGCGCCGGCTCTCGCGCTTTCGTGTGGACGCCCACGGCGCGCTGAGTGACAGGCAGACCGTGGCGGAATTCGGCCCCGGGACCTTTCCGGACGGCCTCGCGTTCGACGAAGAGGGCGGTGCCTGGGTGGTCAGCATCGTGAGCAACCGGCTGATCCGCGTGGCGCCCGATGGCAAGCAGCAGGTCTGGCTTGAGGATGCGGACCCGGCCCACCTTGCGTGGGTGGAGGCGGCCTACCTGGACGGTTCGATGGGCCGTCCGCACCTCGACGGCATCCGCAGTCAGCGCCTGCGCAACATCTCCAGCATCGCGTTTGCCGGCCCGGACCGCCGCACCGGCGTTCTCGGTTGCCTGCTGGGTGACCGACTTGTTTCCCTGTCCATGCCCGTGCCGGGCGTGGCGCCATTTCACTGGAACTTTCCATGAGCCAACCCAACCCCGCGCAGTCCATGGTGGATGTGGCGTACGAACAGATTCGCCGCCGCATCCTGGACAACGTCTGGCCTCCCAGCCACCGTGCCCTCGAACAGGAAGTGGCGCTGGCGCTCGGCATGAGCCGCACGCCGGTGCGCGAGGCGCTGGTGCGCCTGCAGAACGACGGTCTCGTGGAAGTGGTACCGCGCCATGGCATGCGTGTGCTGCCGGTCTCGCCGACCGACATGAGGGAAATCTACGAAATCCTCACAGCGCTCGAGTGCATGGCCGCCGAGATCGTGGCCAGCCGCCACCCTTCGGAGGCCGAACTCGCGCCGCTGGTGCAAGCCACCGCCGACATGGACGCGGCCCTCAAGGCCGACGACCTGGATGCCTGGGCTGCGGCCGACGAGCGCTTTCACGCAGGCCTGATCGAACTCGCGGGCAATCGCCAGCTGGCCGCCACCGTGTGGAACTACTGGGACCGCGCCCACCGCGCCCGCATGTTCAGTCTGAAGCTGCGCCCCAAGCCGGTGAACTCCACGCGCGAGCACATGGCCCTGGTGGACATGCTGCGTGCCGGAGACGCCAGGGGCGCGTCGGAGATCAACCGCGCCCACCGAGCCCGCGCCAGCAGCGAGCTGCTGGGCATTTTCGAGCGCTTCAAGCTCGCCCAGATGTGAAGACAACATGAAAGAACTTTCGATTGCCGTGCTCGCGGGCGACGGTATTGGTATAGAGGTGATGGCCGCGGCCACGCAGGTGCTTCAGGCCGTGGCGCCGCGCATCGGGCGCGCGTTTCACTTGCAGCCGCATCCGGCCGGCGCACAGCACTACGTGGACGCGGGGGAGTCCCTGCCCGAGGCGACGCTGGCGGCCTGCCGCGCGGCCGACGCCATCCTGTTCGGCGCCATGGGCCTGCCTCATGTGCGCGGCGCGGACGGCACGGAAATCATTCCGCAGCTCGATATTCGCTTTGCGCTGGACCTGTACGCCGGCGTGCGCCCGGTCAGGACCTGGCCTGGCCTGCCGGTGCCGCTGAGCGACCCGCGCGCCACGGGCATCGACCTGGTGCTGGTGCGTGAGAACACCGAGGGCCTGTTCTGGGCGCGCGGGCGTGGTGTGGTGGATGGCGACGCGGTCTGCGACACCATGCGCATCTCGCGCGCCGGCACGGGCCGGGTGGTGGACTTCGCGCTCAGGCTCGCACAGAAGCGCCGCGAGCAAGGGCGCCCCGGGCGGGTCACCAACGTGGACAAGGCCAACGTGTTTCGTTCGATGGCCTTCTGGCGCGAGATTTTCGTCGAGCGTGCCGCCGCCTTCCCAGACGTGCAGACCGAGCACGCCTACGTGGATGCCATGGCACTGAACCTGGTGCTCAAGCCCTGGGCCTATGACGTGCTGGTGACCGAGAACATGTTCGGCGACATCCTCTCGGACCTGATCGCTTCGCTGGTCGGCGGCATGGGCATGGCGCCGTCCGGCGACATCGGCGACCAGCATGCGCTGTTCCAGCCCGCGCACGGCACCGCGCCCGACATTGTGGGCAAGGGCATTGCGAATCCGACCGCCATGATCCTCTCGGCCGCAATGATGCTCGAGTGGCTGGCTCAGCGCGACGGTGACACCGCGCTGGCCGATGGTGCGCAGGCCATCGAGTCCGCCGTGCGCGGGGCCTTTGAAAGCGATGGTGTGCGCCCCTACGAGATGGGTGGGCGCAGTGGCACGGCCGACATCACCCGCGCGGTGCTGGAGCGGCTGTGAGCATCGAACGCGTGGCCGTGGTCGGTGCTGGGTTCTTCGCGGCATTCCAGCTGGAGGCCTGGCAGGCCCTGGGCGTGGAGGTCGCGGGCATCTGCGACACGGACGCCACGCGCGCCGAGGCCATGGCGCACCGCTTCGATATTGCCCGCACCTACGCCGATGCCGCCGCGATGTGCGACGAACTGCAGCCCGCGTTGCTCGACATCGTGACGCCACCTGCGGCGCATGCTGCGCTGGTGGGCATCGCGTTGCAACGCCGCATTCCCACCATCTGCCAGAAGCCGTTCGGCGACGATCTGCGGCAAGCCGAGGCCATGAGCGAGCAGGCTCAGCGCCTGCAGGTGCCGCTGATCGTGCACGAGAACTTCCGCTTCACGCCATGGTTCCGTGAATGCCGCCGGCTGCTCGATGCTGGCCAGATCGGTCGTGTGCACGCCATCAGCTTTCGCCTGCGCCCGGGCGACGGGCAAGGCCCACGCGCCTACCTGGATCGCCAGCCCTATTTCCAGACCATGCCGCGCCTGCTGGTGCGCGAGACGGCGGTGCACTTCGTTGACACCTTTCGCCACCTCATGGGCGAAGTGCTGGCCGTCACCGCGCGGCTGCGTCGCATCAACCCGGTGATCGCGGGGGAAGACGCAGGCTACGTGATCTTCGAATTCGAGGACGGCAGCACCGGCCTGTTCGACGGCAACCGCCTCAACGACCACACCGCCGGCAACCCTCGACGAACCATGGGCGAGATGTGGCTCGAGGGCAGTGCGGGTGTGCTGCGCCTCGACGGCGACGCGCGCCTGTGGTGGAAACCGCACCACGGCGACGAACAGGAACACCGCTACGACCGGGGCGGTGAAGCCGCCTTCGGCGGCGCCTGCCAGGCCTTGCAGGCCCATGTGCTGCAACACCTGCGCGAAGGCGCTCCCTTGCAGAACAGCGCACAGGACTACGTGCGAAATCTGCAGATCCAGAGCGCCATTTACCACTCGCACTCGACGGGGCGTCGGGTGGACATGCGCACTTTCAATCCCCACCACCCCTGAAGAAGGAGACAACGATGAACCACAAGAAAGCCATCGCGATCGCCGCCGCCGCAGCGGCACTGAGCCTGGTTGGAATGCCTGCCAGCGCACAGACGATTCTGAAATTCAGCCACACCGATCAGCAGTCCGGTGCCCGCCAGGCCGCCGCGCAGGTCTTCGCCAAGAAAGTCGAGGAACTCACGCAAGGCCGCTACAAGGTACAGGTGTTCTGCTGCAGCCAGCTCGGCAACGACCCCAAGAACATCGAGCAGCTCGCGCTCGGAGGCATCGACTTCACGGTGTCGGCCACGGGCTCGTACGCGCCCCACGTGCCCAGCCTGAACCTCACCATGATGCCGTTCCTGGTGGACAACTACGCCCAGGGCTGGAAGCTTTACGACGAGAGCAAATGGCTGCAGGAACAGTTCGACAAGGCACCCGCCAAGGGCTTTCGCTTCCTGGCCACCTGGGAGGCTGGATTTCGCAGCATGACCACGCGCGATCCACTCATGTCACCGGACGACGCCAAGGGCAAGAAGCTTCGCACCTTCCCCAACGAGATGATGCGCTGGACGCTGGAGTCCATGGGTTTCAACATCCAGATCATGCCGTTGCCCGAGGTCTATCTGGCGATCCAGCAAGGGGCCGTGAGCGGCCAGGAGAACCCGGTCGACACCATCTTCTCCAACAAGTTCTACGAGGTCGCGCCCAACGTCACCCTGACCAACCACGTCTACAGCCCGATCCCGCTGGCCATCAGCGAGAAGACCTGGCAGAAGCTCTCACCGGCCGACCAGAAGGCGATGGTGGAAGCCGGGCAGGCCGCAGCCAAGGTCAGCCGAGAGATGATTTCGGGCAACGACGCCAACCAGCTCAAGGAGATGGCGGCCAAGGGCGCGAAGATCAACGCCAGGCCCGACGTGGCTGCATTCCGCGCGGCTGTGCAGCCGGTGTATGGCAAGGCGCGCGAGAAATATGGCGCTGATGTGGATGCCTTCCTCAAGGACGCCGAGATGGTCCGCGCCACGGTGAAGTGACGCATGACAGCCGGACCTTTGCTCTCGCCGGTGGCGGCTGCGCCGCTGCCGATCCGCTGGATGGGCCGCCTGGTGGACTGGGCCGTGATCGGCATCGGCGCCACCATGGCGACCCTGGTGTTCATCAACGTGGCCCTGCACGTGGTGGGCAAGGATCTGGCCTGGGTCACCGAGCTCGGTGAGTTGCTGATGGTATGGGTGACCTTCCTGGGCGGCGCCTGCGCCGCCCAGCGGGGCGCGCACATGAGCATCACCGAGTTCATCGACAAGCTGGGCACTGCCCGCCGGCGCTGGGCCGATGCCGCGGTTCAGGTGGTTTGCCTGGGCGTGCTGGCGATTCTGGTGCGCTTTGGCTGGAACCTGGTCGAAGGCAACTGGGGCAACCAGCTCACGGTGCTGCAGTGGCCCATGGCCTGGCAGTACATGGGCATGGCCCTGGGCTGCAGCCTCATGGCGGTGTTCGTGGCCTTCGACTTCCTGCAGACGCTGCGCGGCGTGCCGCGCGAGGCGCGCTACCCCTGAGACGCCGAAAAAGACTTCACCATGCTCGCACTCACCCTGTTCGGCGTCTTCTTCGCCATCGCCCTGGCCGGCGTGCCCCTGCTGTTCTCCATCCTGGCGACCACGGTCGGCATCATCTGGTGGCAGGATCTTGGCCACCCGCTGGAGTCGATCCTGCTGTCCTTCGTGGGAGGCGTGGAGCCTTTCATCCTGCTGGCGGTTCCCTTGTTCATCTTCGCTGGCGAACTGCTCGCACACGGCGGCGTGGGCCAGCGCATCGTGGCCTTCGCGCGTGTGCTGTTCGGCTGGATGCCGGGCGGCCTGGGCGTGGTCACCGTGATGAGCTGCACCATGTTCGGCGGCGTCTCCGGGTCGGCCATCGCGGACACCGCGGCCATTGGCTCACTGGTGATCCCGGCCATGATCGCGCGCGGCTATTCGCGCGGCTTTGCAGCGGCCCTGCTGGCGGTGGCGGGCACCATCGCCCTGCTGATGCCGCTGTCGATTCCGTTCCTCGTCTACGCCTTCATTTCGGGTGTGTCGATGCGCAGCCTGTCGATGGCAGGGTTGCTGCCCGCCCTGGCTACGGCGATCGCCCTCATTGTGGTGTGCATCTGGCACGGCAAGCGAACCGGCTGCGACAACGGCGAGGACCGGTCGAGCGCGGCGGAAATCTGGGCTGCCACGCGTGCCGCAGGCCCTGCGCTGCTCATGCCGGTCATCATCATCGGCGGCATCTGGACGGGCTTCTTCACCCCGAGCGAGTCCGCGGCCATTGCGGTTTTCTACGGGCTGGCGATCTCGCTGTTCTATTACGGCGACCTGAGCTGGCGCCAGATCCCGCAGCTGCTGCTCAATGCCTTCATGACCAGCGCCACCGTGATGCTGGTGATCGGCGCGACCGGCGCCATGGCCTGGCTGATCACCATCGAGCAGGTGGCCGTGCAGATGGCCGAGTGGATCCAGCTGGTGGCCACCGAGCCCTGGATGTTCCTGATGCTGTTCAACATCTGCCTGCTGCTGCTGGGCATCTTCATCGAGCCCCTGCCGGCGATGTTGCTGTGTGCGCCGCTGTTCCTGCCGCTGGCCCGACATTTCGAGATGGACATGGTGCACATCGGCGTCGTGATGACGGCCAACCTCGCCATCGCGCTGTACACGCCCCCGGTGGGCGGCACCCTGTTCGTGGCCGCCAAGCTGGCCAGGGCCGGCATCGGCGAGATCACGCGCCACCTGTGGCCATTGATGGTGGCCACTTTTGCGGTGGTGATCCTCATCACCTACATGCCCTCGCTGTCCACCTGGCTGCCGCGCTTCATCCTCTCTCTGTAACCGCATCCGTTCACAGCCACACGTCCATGAACAACCTCGTCCTTGTCGTCGAATTTCACATCAAGCCCGAGCACGTTGCCGCGTTCGACGCAGCCATCCGTGAGAACGCGCGCCAGTCTCTGGCCACGGAGCCGGGGTGCCAGTGTTTCGATGTCTGCACCGATCCCCTGGTGCCGCAGCTGTTCTACCTGTACGAGGTCTACGACGACGAGGCGGCCATCCAGGCCCACCTGGCGTCGCCGCACTTCCTGGCGATGGACGCAGAGACCGCGGCGTGGGTCGAACGCAAGCAGGTGCGCAAGCTGGTCCGGGTGGCGGCATGACGGGTATCGCACTCGGCTGCATCGCCGACGACTTCACCGGCGCCACCGATCTGGCGAACAACCTCGTGCGTGCAGGCCTGCGCGTGGTGCAGACCATTGGCGTGCCGCGCCGGCCGGTGCGCGATGCCGACGCCGTCGTCATCGCGCTGAAGTCGCGCACGGCCCCCGTGGCCGAGGCGGTGTCCGCATCGCTGGGCGCGGCGACGTGGTTGCAGGCACAGGGCGCAAGGTGTCTCTACTTCAAGGTCTGCTCGACTTTCGATTCGACCCACAAGGGCAACATCGGCCCGGTGGCCGAGGCACTGGCCGACCTGGTAGGCGCGCGCTTCGTGCCGGTGGCACCTGCGTTCCCCGCCAATGGACGCACGGTGTTCCAGGGCCACCTGTTCGTGGGCGACCAGCTGCTGTCGGAGAGCCCGATGCGCACGCACCCGCTCACCCCCATGACCGACGCCAACCTGATGCGGGTGTTGCAGCCGCAGTTGGCCAGCCGGCGTGTCGGGCTCGTCGCCCGGCAGCATCTCGCGGGCGGCGCGGCGGCGGTGCATGAACGGGCCGGGAATCTCGCCGAGCAGGGCGTGCAGATGGCCATCGTCGACACGGTCGAGCAGCCTGATCTGGCGGTGCTGGCCGCTGCGGTGGCGCAAGGCAACTGGCCGCTGGTCGTCGCCGGTTCGGGACTGGCGATCGAGCTGCCCGGGGCCATGGGCCTCAAGCGCCACACACAGGCGGATGCGCTGCCCGCCACCGATGGCGCACGCGCGATCGTCTCCGGCAGTTGCTCGGCCGCCACCAACGCGCAGGTTGCCGCATTCATGGCGCGCGGTGGCAGCGCTTTTGCCATCGACGGACTGCGCCTGGCCGCGGGCGCCGATGCACTGGTGGACGAAGCCCTGGCCTGGGCCGCTGCACACCTGGGGGCACAGCCGGTGCTGTTCTATGCCACGGCGCAGGCCGAGACGGTGCGTTCCGTCCAGCAGGCCCTGGGTGTCGAGCGAGCGGGTGAACTCATCGAGCAGGCACTGGCGCGGATCGCGCGCGGGCTGGTCGATCGCGGCGTGCGCCAGCTCGTGGTGGCCGGTGGCGAAACCTCTGGCGCGTGCGTCAAGGCGCTGGGCATCGAGCAGTTGCGCATTGGCGCGCAGATCGACCCGGGCGTGCCCTGGTGCCATGCCGATCCACCGGGCCTGCGCATCGCGCTCAAATCCGGCAACTTCGGTGGCACCGACTTCTTTCACAAGGCGTTTGCCACCACATGACCGCCGAGCGAGATCTGCGGCAAGCCATCTGCGATGTGGGCCGCAGCCTGTTCGACCGCGGCTACGTGCACGCCAGCGCCGGCAACATCAGCGCGCGGCTGACGCACGGCTACCTGATCACGCCCACCGACGCCTGCCTGGGACGGATGCATCCTGATGACATTGCCCTGGTCGATTCATCGGGGCAACAACGCAGTGGCCGCAAGGCCAGCAAGACGCTGGAACTGCACCGGGCCATCTACGACAGCGACCCATCCGCGCAATGCGTGATCCACACCCACAGCACGCACCTGGTGGCCTTGAGCCTTCAGGGCGTGTGGCGCCCCGACTGCGTGTTGCCGCCGATCACGCCCTACCAGGTCATGAAGGTGGGCCCGGTGCCGCTGGTGGCCTGCGACGTGCCGGGCGCGAAGCGGGTGGCGCAGGCCGTCGCCGGGTTGATCCGGGAGCGGCCCATCCGTGGCGTGCTGCTGGAGCGACTGGGCCCGGTGGTCTGGCACACCTCACCCGAATCGGCGAGCAATGTGCTCGAGGAACTTGAAGAGACGGCGCGGTTGTGGCTGATGGCCCAGGGACGGGTCGAGCCGCTGGACCGCGCTCAGCTGGCCGGCTTGCGCGAAGCCTTCGGTGTGGAATGGCCCGACGGCAGCGAAAACCCGCCGTCTTTCCCTGCGGCGCGTGACGGTGGGTCCTGAAGCACTGCGTCGCTGAAGACGCGGGCCTTGAGCAGGTTCAACGCCTCCGGTCCAGGCATCCGATGTCAACGGCTGATGGAGACGGAGAGGATCTCTACCAACGGCCCTTCAAGGCCTGTACATTCCCGCTGCCACGCGCCTGCCGCGGCGACCAGTTGACCTACCAGCGAGGAGGGCACAAGTCTGGTGACACGCCGGGACCATTCCATCTGAAAAGATGCTCGGGATACCCCATCAGAACAGCAACCCGTCGGGCATTCGCAGGTTCAGAACCTGCACCATCAACAGG
>NZ_JAILWB010000019.1 GCF_025699295.1 Hydrogenophaga sp.
CGCCTGCTCACGCGCATCGTCTCGATCGGGCGCAGGCTCGACGCGCCGCGCGGCGCGCGCCTGCGCGAGGCGCTCGAGCGCCTCGGACCGATCTTCGTGAAGTTCGGCCAGGTGCTCTCCACCCGGCGCGACCTGCTGCCGCCCGACATCGCCGACGAGCTCGCCCACCTGCAGGACCGCGTGCCCCCATTCCCCAGCGAGGTGGCGGTGGCCAGCATCGAACGCGCGTTCGGCAAACCGCTGTCCGAGGTGTTCACGCATTTCGAACAGGTGCCTGTGGCCAGCGCGTCCATTGCCCAGGTGCACTTCGCCACCCTGCGCGACGGCCGGCACGGCGGGCGCGAGGTGGCGGTGAAGGTGCTGCGGCCCCACATGCTGTCGGCGATCGAGAAGGACCTCAGCCTGATGCGCATGATGGCGGGCTGGGTGGACCGCCTGTCGGCCGACGGCAAGCGCCTCAAGCCACGCGAAGTGGTCGCTGAGTTCGACAAGTACCTGCACGATGAGCTCGACCTGCTGCGCGAGGCCGCGAACGCTGCCCAGCTGAGGCGCAACATGCAGGGGCTGGATCTGGTGCTGATCCCCGAGATGCTCTGGGACTACTGCCACACCGATGTGATGGTGATGGAGCGCATGCACGGTATCCCCATCAACAAGGTCGACGAGTTGCGCGACCTGGGCGTGGACATCCCCAGACTGGCGCGCGATGGCGTCACGATCTTTTTCACCCAGGTGTTCCGCGACGGCTTCTTCCACGCCGACATGCACCCGGGCAACATCCAGGTGAGCACCGCGCCGGCCACCTTCGGGCGCTACATCTCGCTCGATTTCGGCATCGTGGGCACGCTCACCGAATTCGACAAGGAATACCTGGCGCAGAACTTCACCGCCTTCTTCCGGCGCGACTACAAGCGCGTGGCAGAGCTGCACATCGAGTCCGGCTGGGTGCCGGCGAAGACGCGCGTGGACGAACTCGAGTCGGCCATCCGCGCGGTGTGCGAGCCCTACTTCGACCGGCCGCTGAAGGAGATCTCGCTCGGCATGGTGCTCATGCGCTTGTTCCAGACCTCGCGCCGCTTCCATGTGGAGATCCAGCCGCAACTGGTGCTGCTGCAGAAAACCCTGCTCAACATCGAGGGGCTGGGGCGGCAGCTCGATCCGGAGCTCGATCTCTGGAGCACCGCCAAGCCGTTCCTGGAGAAGTGGATGGTCGAGCAGGTGGGGCCGCAGAAGCTGCTGCAGCAGCTCAAGGAAGAGGCGCCGCAATACGCCAAGCTGCTGCCCGCGCTGCCCCGTCTGCTGCACGACTATCTGCAGCGCAAGCCGCACGAACTGCGGCACGAACTCGACGCCCTGCTGGCCGAGCAGCGTCGCACCAACCGCCTGCTGCAGGGCATCATCTACGGCGGGCTTGGCTTTCTGCTGGGGCTGATCGCGATGCAGGTGCTGCTGCGCATTCGCCTCTGGTAGATCGGAGCCCCGCGGGACACCCCTCAATTTATAATGACGGGTTTTGTTCCGCGCCTTGAGTGGGAGCACCCGGCGCGCGCCGGTGTCCGATTGCCCAAGGCAGCTTTGCCCTTCTTTCAGGTTCATGCCATGCCCATCTATGCCTACAAGTGCGAGTCCTGCGGCCATGCCAGGGACGTCCTGCAGAAAATGTCGGACGACCCACTCAGCGTGTGTCCGGCCTGCGGGCAACCCAGCTTCCGCAAGCAGCTGACGGCCGCTGGCTTCCAGCTCAAGGGCTCGGGCTGGTACGTGACTGACTTTCGCGAAGGCAGCAAGCCCGCGCCCGCCGCACCCACTGTCGGCGCCGATACGGCCCCCGGGGCCGCGGCCACGCCCGCCCCCGACAGTGCGCCAGCGCCAGCCGCCCCGGCCGCAGCAGCACCTGCCGTATCCGCGCCTGCCAGTCCCCCGACCGCGTCCACCTGAGCCGTCGTCAATGCCTTCCCTGCGCAAATGGCTGTTCTCGGGCCTGCTGGTCCTGGTGCCCCTGATCATCACCCTGTGGGTGCTGGAATGGGTCGTCAGCACGCTCGACCAGACACTGCACATCCTGCCGGTGAGCTGGCAGCCAGACCAGATCTTCGGGGTGCACATTCCCGGCCTGGGCGTGGTGTTCGCGCTGGTGGTGGTGCTCTCGATCGGTGCGCTGGCGTCCAACATCATCGGCAACCGGCTGGTGAACTGGTGGCATGCGCTGTTGCACCGCATCCCGGTCGTGCGCTCCATCTATTCGGGCGTCAAGCAGGTCTCCGACACACTTTTTTCCGAAAAGGGCAATGCGTTTCGTCAGGCCTTGCTGGTCGAATGGCCGCACGATGGCATGTGGACCATCGCCTTCCTGACCGGATCGCCCGCCGGTGACGTGCTGAAACACTTGCGTGGAATGCCCGGTGCGGGGGAGCACGACGAGTTTCTGAGCGTGTACGTGCCGACCACGCCCAACCCCACCGGCGGCTACTTCGTGATGCTGCGCAAGAGTGCGTGCATCGAGCTCCAGATGAGCGTGGACGAAGCGCTCACCCACATCGTCTCCATGGGGGTGATCGTGCCGGGTGGCCCGCGCAATCCCCAGTTCCGGGCCGTGACCTCTCCCGTCACCCCGCCCGCATCCTGATGTTTCCCGCGGGCCCGCCCCGCGCACCTGTTGAAAGAAGAGTCGAAATGGCGATGCGTTCCCACTATTGCGGTCTGGTGACCGAGGCCCAGCTGGGCCAAACCGTGCAGCTCTGTGGCTGGGTCAACCGGCGGCGCGACCACGGCGGCGTGATCTTCATCGATCTGCGCGACCGCGAAGGCTACGTGCAGGTGGTCTGCGACCCCGACCGCGCCGAGATGTTCAAGACCGCCGAGGACGTGCGCAACGAGTTCTGCGTGCAGGTCACAGGGCTGGTGCGCGCGCGCCCTGCCGGCACCACCAACGACAAGCTCAAGAGCGGCCAGATCGAGGTGTTGTGCCATGAACTCAAGGTGCTCAACCCCTCCGTCACCCCGCCGTTCCAGCTCGATGACGAAAACCTGTCGGAGACGACGCGCCTCACCCACCGCGTGCTTGATCTGCGCCGCCCCTACATGCAGAACAATCTGATGCTGCGCTACCGCGTGGCCATGGAGGTGCGCAAGTTCCTCGACGCCAACGGTTTCATCGACATCGAGACGCCGATGCTCACCAAGAGCACGCCCGAGGGAGCGCGCGACTACCTTGTGCCCAGCCGCGTGCACGATGGCCACTTCTTCGCCTTGCCGCAGTCGCCCCAGCTGTTCAAGCAGTTGCTGATGGTCGCCGGCTTCGACCGCTACTACCAGATCACCAAGTGCTTCCGCGACGAGGACCTGCGCGCCGACCGCCAACCCGAGTTCACGCAGATCGATATCGAAACCTCGTTCCTGACCGAGGAGGACATCCGCGACATGTTCCAGGGCATGATCAAGACGGTGTTCCAGAACACGCTCGGGGTGGATCTGGGCGAGTTCCCGGTGATGGCCTACAGCGAAGCGATGCGGCGCTTTGGCTCCGACAAGCCTGATCTGCGCGTCATGCTCGAGTTCACCGAACTCACCGACGTCATGGCCGACGTGGATTTCAAGGTGTTCAGCGCACCGGCCCAGATGGCCAACGGCCGCGTGGTGGCCCTGTGTGTGCGTGGTGGCAGTGACATGAGCCGCAGCGAGATCGACGCCTACACCGAGTTCGTGAAGATCTACGGCGCCAAGGGCCTGGCCTGGATCAAGGTCAATGACGCGACCCAGGGCCGTGACGGCCTGCAGAGCCCGATCGTGAAGAACCTGCACGACAAGGCCGTGGCCGAGATCCTCGCGCGCACCGGCGCTCAAAGCGGCGACATCATCTTCTTCGGCGCCGACAAGGCCAAGGTCGTCAACGACGCCATCGGCGCGCTGCGCCTGAAGATCGGCCACAGCGAACTGGGGAAGAAGAATGGCCTGTTCGAGGACCGCTGGGCGCCGATGTGGGTGGTGGACTTCCCCATGTTCGAGCACGACGAGGAAGCCGACCGCTGGACGGCGGTGCATCACCCTTTCACCGCGCCCAAGGATGGCCACGAGGACTGGATGGTCAGCGCGCCCGAGAAGTGCATTGCCAAGGGCTACGACATGGTGCTCAACGGCTGGGAAATCGGCGGCGGTTCGGTGCGTATCCACACCGCGGCCGTGCAGCAGAAGGTGTTCGATGCGCTCAAGATCACTCCCGAGGAGGCGCAGCTCAAGTTCGGTTTCCTGCTTGATGCGCTGCAATACGGCGCGCCGCCGCACGGTGGTCTGGCTTTTGGCCTGGACCGTATCGTGACGCTCATGACCGGCGCCGAGTCGATCCGCGACGTGATCGCCTTCCCCAAGACCCAACGCGCGCAGTGCCTGCTGACGCAGGCTCCCAGCCCGGTGGATGAGAAGCAGCTGCGTGAGCTGCACATCCGTCTGCGCAATGTGGATCTGGCCAAAACGGCCTGACTGCGGCCATCGCCTCCGAAAGGGCGCCTGTTGGCGCCCTTTTGTCTTTTATCGCAGCGTTTTCTTCGGTTATCTGCTGGCAATTTTCGGCAATTGGCTGACCTTGTTACCATGGACCTTTAAAAGGAGTCCATTCATGCCCAAAACCAGCCAAGACACTCTCGCCGGCAAGGAGAAGCTCATTGCCGACCTCCAGCGCGTGATCGCCGACGCCGAGGAACTGATGCAGGCCACCGCCCACCAGACCGAAGGCAAGGTGGTGGAGTTGCGCGAACGCATCAACGACAACCTGCGCCAGGCCCGCCACAAGCTGGCGGACGCGGAGGACGCCATCAAGGAAAAGACACGGGAAATGGCGCGTGCCACCGACGATTACGTGCACGAGCACCCCTGGCCGTCCATCGGTGCGGCCGCAGGCGTGGGCCTGGTCATCGGCCTGCTGATCGGCCGCCGCTGAGCTCCGGGCGCCATCCATGGCTTCGCCGCAGCGCCTGACGTCTTCCGTGAAGGGCCTGGCAGCCACCGTGCTGGAGCTGGTGCAGCTGCGCATCGAGCTGTTCAGCATCGAAGCCCAGGAGGAAGTGCTGCGTGTCGGCGCCCTGCTGGTCTATGGCGCGGTGGCCGTGGCCTTTCTCAGCCTGGGCGTGGTGCTGCTGGCGCTGCTGATCACGGTGGCGCTGTGGGACAGCCACCGCCTGCTTGCGCTGGGCATTTTCACGGGGCTGTTCCTGCTGACGGGCGCTGTCGCCGCCTGGTTGGCGCGCGAGCGCGTGCGCTCCGGCACGCAACTGTTTTCGGCCAGCGTGGACGAGCTGCGGCAGGACCGAGAGGGTCTGCGCTCCACCAAGGACGCGGCGTGAGCCCACGCGGAGCCGGGTTGGCCAGCCGGCGCGAGCGCCTGGTGCGCCGCTCGGGTCAGTTGCGCCGGCAGATGGTCAACGAGTTGCAGGACTTGCAGCCGGCACTGTTGTGGGCGGACCGCTTGTACGACGTCTGGCGCTGGCTGCGCGCCCACCCCCTGGTGGCCGTTGCAGGGGGCGTGGGGCTGGCTGCCTCGCGTCCGCGGCGCTGGCTCGGCCTGGGCCTGCGTGCCTGGTCGATGTGGCAACTCGTGCAGCGGCTGCGTGCCGCGGGCTCGACGGTGTCCCGCCAGTCCCGCTGAAGACGGTACGTCCGTGAAGATTCCGCAGTCGGTGCTGGTGGTGATCCACACGCCGGCGCTGCAGGTGCTGCTGATCGAGCGCGCTGACGCCCCCGGTTTCTGGCAGTCCGTCACCGGATCCAGGGACAGCGTGGACGAGACCTTCGAGGCCACGGCGGCGCGCGAGGTCTGGGAAGAGACCGGACTCGATGCACATGCGCCTGGCCATGCGCTGACCGACTGGGGCCTGGAGAACGTGTACGAGATCTACCCCCAGTGGCTGCACCGCTATGCGCCGGGCGTCACGCACAACACCGAGCACCTGTTCGGCCTGTGCATCCCGCGTGCGGTGCAGGTCGCGCTGAGCCCGCGAGAGCACCGCGATCAGATCTGGCTGCCCTGGGCCGAGGCTGCGGAGCGCTGCTTTTCGCCATCGAACGCCGAGGCCATTTCCTGGCTGCCCCGGTTCGCGCTCAGCGGGCACTGAGAGGGGGCCTCGCCGTCTGCGGTGTTGGTGGCATCATTTGCGCATGGCCACTCTGCGCGTAGCGACTTACAACATCCACAAGGGGGTACAGGGCCTGGGTCCCGGGCGCCGGCTGGAGATTCACAACCTCGCGCACGCGGTGGAGCAGTTCGATGCCGACATCGTCTGTCTGCAGGAGGTGCGCCGCCACCACCGCAAGCTCGAGAGGCAGTTCACCCGCTGGCCTGACCTGGACCAGGCGGGCTACCTCTCGCCCGAGGGCTACGAATCGGTCTACCGCACGAACGCCACCACGCGCCATGGCGAGCACGGCAACGCGCTGCTCTCGCGCTGGCCAGTGATCGACGTGCAGCACTCCGACGTGTCGGACCACCGTTTCGAGCAGCGCGGCCTGCTGCATGTGAACCTGCTGGTGGACGGCATCGAGATGCATGCGATCGTGGTGCATTTCGGTCTCATCCATGCCAGCCGCGAGCGCCAGGTGCAACGCCTGGGCGCCTACATCCAGAGCACGGTGCCCGCGGGTGCGCCCCTGATTGTGGCTGGCGATTTCAATGACTGGGGCGCACAGCTCCTGCGCCCCATGTCGGCCATGGATCTGCACACCTTCGAAGGCATCCGACTGGCCACCTATCCGTCGCGCCTGCCCCTGCTGCACCTGGACCGGGTGTTCGTGCGCGGCCTGCGGCTGGTGTCGGCCAAGGTGCCGCATGGCCGGGTGTGGTCGCGCATGTCGGATCACCTGCCCCTGATCGCCGAGCTGGAGCTGTGATGGCCGCGCGCCACAGCCTTGTCAGTGGACGCGCCGCGCCGGGAAGTATGCGAGCTGGCCACCAGCTCCTGCTGCTGCAGGGAGGCGCGGAATTCTTTCCCGCGCTGGTCGAGGCGATGGACGCCGCGCGCATGGTGGTGCACCTGGAAACCTACATCTTCGAGTTCGCGGGATCGGCCCTGAGCGTGGCAGAGGCCCTGGAGCGCGCTGGGCGGCGTGGTGTGGTGGTGCGCCTGCTGGTCGATGGCGTGGGAACGCCGCATGTGCCCGAGGAATGGCAACAGCGCTTCGCCGACGCGGGCGTGACCCTGCGCATCTACGCCCCGCTGGGACGCCTGGGGCTGCTGTTGCCCAGCCGCTGGCGTCGGCTGCACCGCAAGCTCTGCGTGGTCGACGGGCTGGTGGGTTTTTGCGGCGGCATCAACATCATCGATGACCAGGACGATGTGGCGCTGGGTCGCCTGAGCGCCCCCCGGCTCGACTTCTCCCTGCGCGTGGTCGGACCGTTGGTGGAGGACATGGTCGAAACCATGGAGCAGCTCTGGTGGCGCATGCTGGCCGCGCAGCGCGCGCGACAGCGCGAGTTCAAGGCCGCATGGGACGCCTTGCGCGCGTCCAGGCCGGTCGGGGATTTCTCGCGCCTGCTGAATGCATTCGATGCCCCGGCTGCCCCGGCCGACGGGGAGACTTCGCCAGTGCCATTGGGCGTGGATGGCGCACGCGCCACCTTGCTGCTGCGCGACAACGTGAGTCACCGGCACGACATCGAACGTGCCTACCTCAAGGCGCTGGGCGAGGCGCGCCAGGACGTCGTGATCGCCAACGCGTACTTCATTCCCGGACGCAAGCTGCGCCGCGCCCTCATCATGGCCGCATCGCGCGGCGTGCGCGTGCGGCTGCTGTTGCAGGGCAAGTACGAGCACTTCCTGCAGTCGCGCTCGGCACGCCCGGTGTACCAGCATCTGGTGGACGCCGGCATCGAGATCCATGAGTACGCGCCCAGCGCGCTGCACGCCAAGGTGGCGGTGGTGGACCAACGCTGGTCCACCGTGGGGTCAACCAACCTGGATCCGCTGTCGATGCTGCTGGCGCGCGAGGCCAACGTGATGACCACGGACCGGCGTTTCTCCAGCCGGCTGCACAGCTACCTGAACGATCTCGTGCTGCACGCCAGCCAGGTGCTGGACGCGCAGGCGCTGGGCCGCCGGCCCTGGGGTCAGCGCCTGCTGGATCGTGTCGCGTTCGGTGTCATGCGCACCATGCTGTTCCTCACCGGGCACCGCTACTGAGCGCTGACCAGGATGCCCCCCGCCGCGGCAGGGCAAGGGCAGCCTGCTCACCGCCCCGCAAACGCCGGTGTTAGCATGCCCCATGCTGACGAAAACCGCATCCGACATGACATCCGAAGCCCCCCCTGATGCCGACATTGGCGTGCCCGTTTCCGTCAAGATCCGGGAGCGCGTGAAGGCCGCGCGCCAGCGCTTCCACTCCAACGACAACATCGCCGAATTCATTCAGCCCGGTGAGCTGGAGAAACTGCTCGACGAAGTGGCGGAGAAGATGCAGGGGGTGCTCGACGCCATGGTCATCGATACCGAGAACGACCACAACACCGGTGACACGGCGCGCCGCGTGGCCAAGATGTACATCAAGGAAGTGTTCAACGGCCGCTACGTCAAGGGGCCGAGCATCACCGAGTTCCCGAACGCCGAGCACCTCAACGAACTGATGATTGTCGGCCCGATCACCGTGCGCAGCGCCTGCAGCCACCATTTCTGCCCGGTCATCGGCAAGATATGGATTGGCGTCATGCCCAACGAGCACACGAACGTGATCGGCCTTTCCAAGTACGCGCGCCTGGCCGAATGGATCATGGGCCGCCCGCAGATCCAGGAAGAGGCGGTGGTGCAGCTGGCCGACCTGATCCAGGAGAAGACCCAGCCCGACGGCCTGGCACTCGTGATGGAGGCCAGCCACTACTGCATGGCATGGCGCGGCGTGAAGGACATGAACAGCAAGATGATCAACTCGGTCATGCGCGGCGTGTTCCTCAAGGACCCCAACCTGCGGCGCGAATTCCTCTCGCTCATTCCCCGTCAATCCTGAGGGCCATCATGCTGGTACGCCTGCTCTACGTCAGCCACGCAGTCGACAAGGACTGCTCCAAAGCGATCGACTCCATCCTGGAGGCCTCGCGCGCGCACAACATGGGCAACGGCATCACCGGCGTGCTCTGTTACGGCGGTGGGGTGTTCCTGCAGGCCATCGAAGGTGGCCGCAACGCGGTCAACGCGCTGTACAACCACATCGTGTCCGACCCGCGCCACACCGACGTGGTCCTGCTGCACTACGAGGAAATCACCGAACGCCGCTTCGGCGGCTGGACCATGGGCCAGGTCAATCTGTCCAAGCTCAACACCTCGATCGTGCTGAAGTACTCCGAACGTCCGGAGTTCGACCCTTATGCCGTCTCCGGCAAGGTGTCGCTGGCTCTGCTCGAGGAACTGATGGCCACCGCCAGCATCATCGGCCGCGCTTGATCCTCCTCCTGGGCCCGCAAGCCGCAGCCAGCCCGTCGGGCGCTGCGGCTTTCGCCATTTCGATGCCATCATGTCGTTGACAGCGTTCTGTCTCATCGTGCTGGCCGGGCTCATCCACGCCTGCTGGAACATCGCGGCCAAGAAGGCGGCGGGGGACGCGCGTTTCGCATTTTTCAGCGCATTTCTCATGATGCTGTTCTGGGCGCCACTGGGCTGGTGGCTCGGGCGCGATGAGGTGCCACGCTGGGGCACGACCGAATGGGCTTTTGTCGTCGCCAGCGGCGTGCTGCACGTCTTCTACTACGTCATCCTGTTACGCGGCTACCGCAAGTCCGATCTCACCGTGGTCTACCCGATGGCGCGCGGCTCGGGGCCGCTCCTCTCGTCGCTGGTGGCCATCGTGCTGCTGGGTGAACGAATATCGGCGCTGGGGGCCCTGGGGATCGCCGGCGTGGTGGGCGGTGTGTTCCTGATCGCCGGTGGCCCGGGCCTGCTGCGCGCCGCGCACGACCCGGCGGCACGCCGGCGCGTGCACAAGGGCATGGTGTATGGCCTGCTCACGGGCGTCTTCATCGCCTCTTACACGGTGGTCGATGGCTATGCCGTCAAGGTGCTGCTGATGTCGCCCATCCTGGTCGACTACATGGGCAACTTCGTGCGCGTGGCCTTGCTCGCGCCCAGCGTCCTGCGGGACCTGCCAACGGCCACGCAGCACTGGCGCCTGCAATGGCGCTTTGCCCTGCTGGTGGCGGTCGTGAGCCCGGTGGCCTACGTGCTGGTGCTCTACGCCATGCGCGAAGCGCCGATCTCGCACGTGGCACCCGCGCGCGAAGTGTCCATGTTGTTCGCCGCACTGATTGGTGGCCACCTGCTCGGTGAAGGCGACCGCGTCGCGCGCGTCTTCGGTGCCCTGTGCATCGCGGCCGGTGTGACCGCGCTGGCCCTGGGATGAAGCCCGGATGAGCGACGCCGCCACGCTTCAACTGCTGGGTTGCGACTTCACCAGCGCACCGGGCCGGCGAAAACCCATCACGCTGGCCGTGGGCCGCACCGATCGCGGGCGTGTGCTGCTCGACGGCGTCGAACGCATCGAGACACTCGATGCCTGGAGCCTGCGTATTTCCGCGCCGGGCCGCTGGGTGGGTGGCTTCGACCTGCCGTTCGGTCTGCCGCGCGAGCTGGTCACCACCCTGGACTGGCCAACGGACTGGGCGGCCTGCATGGCGCACTACGGCGGCATGTCGCGCGAGGCCATTCGCGAGACGTTCGCGGCGTTCTGCGACGCGCGGCCGGTGGGCTCGAAATTCGCGCATCGCGCCACCGACCGGCCTGCCGGTTCCAGTCCGAGCATGAAGTGGGTCAACCCACCGGTGGCCTTCATGCTCCTCGCCGGCGTGCCCCGGTTGATCGCTGCCGGCGTTACCCTGCCCGGCCTGCTGGCGGGTGACGGTGAGCGCGTGGGCCTGGAGGCCTATCCCGGCCTGCTCGCGCGCAGCGTGCTGGGCACCGTGCCCTACAAGAGTGACGAGAAGGCAAAGCAGACGCCGCAGCGCCTGATCGCGCGCAAGACCCTGATCAACGCGCTGGAGAACGGCCAGGCGCCGCTGCTGCAGGCCGACGGCCTGCGCCTCAAGCTCACGCACGCGCAGCGCGACGCACTCGCGGACGACGCCCGTGGTGACAGCCTGGACGCTGTGCTGTGCCTGCTCCAGGCGGCCTGGGCCGAACAGCGCCACCGCGCTGGCGACTCGCGCTGGGGCCTGCCCGATTTCGACCCGCTCGAAGGCTGGATCGTCAGCGCCTGACGGGGGTATCCGCACAGGTGACAGTGCCGGTGCGCCGCCTTGCCTACAATTCCGAAGGTCTGGCCTCGTGCCGGACACAAGCGTTCTCAGGGCGGGGTGCAACTCCCCACCGGCGGTGATGGCGGCGTGACATGACGACCGCACGAGTGCCGCGAGCGCCCGCGAGCCGGCTCAACCGGCATGCGGGGTCAGCAGACCCGGTGAGACCCCGGGACCGACGGTCACAGTCCGGATGAAAGAGAGCGCGAGCCATGCACCTGCGCGCGCCTTCGGCGTGGCGGCGGTGCATGCGCTTGTGCGCCCTGATTTGTTGGCCCCTCTTTCGTTCGAGGACACCATGAATCAGACCGAGCCTTCCCGACACCTTCACCTGCCCGCCGACCTGCGCTTCGCGTTCGTCGAGGCCGCCTGGCACGCCGACATCGTGCACCAGGCGCGCGATGCGTTCTTTGCCGAAATGGCGCTCGGCGGCTTCGGCGCCGGCGCCATCGACGTGTTCGACGTGCCAGGTGCGTTCGAGATCCCGCTGCATGCGCAGCGACTGGCCCGTTCGGGCCGCTATGCCGCCGTCGTGGGCAGCGCGCTGGTGGTTGACGGCGGCATCTACCGCCACGATTTCGTCTCGCAGACGGTGGTGCAGGCGCTCATGGACGTGCAGCTCGATACGGGCGTGCCCATGATCTCTGCCGTACTCACACCACACCACTTCCACGAGCATGCAGAGCATCGCAAGTACTTTCTGCGCCATTTCGCGGTGAAAGGCACCGAAGCCGCGCAGGCCTGCCTGCAGACCGTGGCCGGCCTGCGCCGGCTCGACGCGCTGTTGCCGGCCTGATACCCTGCGCACCGGGTCATGTGACCCGAAACCCCCTGGATCGCCCAGCCATGACCCGGCATGCGCCATGACCCTCCAACGATTGCCAACCCCCGCGTTGCGGCCGTTCGTGGCGCGGCTCTGGGCAAGCGACGACCCTGAGACCGCAGATCGTGCGGCGCCGGTGCGCGAGCACTTGCTGCCTACCGGCGCGATGCACGTGGTGTTACGGCTGACCGACAGCCCGTTGTACATCGTGGACCCGTTGTGCGGGCCGGATGCACTGGCGCTGGACCATGCCCTGGTGGGCGGTGCCCGCTCACGGTTCTATGTGCGCGAACTGAGCACGCCCGCCTGTTCGGTGGGCGCTGTGCTGCATCCTGGCGTGGCGGGCTGTCTGTTCGGTGTGGCGGCCGACGGTCTGGCCGGGCGTCACACGCCGCTGGAAGCGCTCTGGGGGGCATCGGCGCAGCAGTTGCGCGAGCGCCTGCGCGACACGGCGGGCGCCGAGGCCCGCCTGGGCGTTCTCGAGGCTGCGTTGCTGGCGCGACTGCCGCGTGTGCGAGGCCTGCACCCCGCCATTGCCGCTGCCCTTGCGCAGCTCTCGTGCGGGCGCACGGTGGCCGCGGCCGTGCAGGACAGCGGTTACAGCCACCGCCGTTTCGTCGCGCTGTTTCGCCAGGACGTGGGGCTCGGGCCGAAAAGCTGGCAACGTGTGCAGCGTTTCCAGCGCGCGCTGCCTGTACTGGCCGCGCCCGGCGACGAGGCTCCTTCACTGGCTGCGCTTGCCGCGGACGCGGGCTACAGCGACCAGTCGCACTTCAACCGCGATTTCCTGGCGTTTGCGGGTGTTACGCCCCTGGCCTATCGCGCGCGTGCGGGCATGGACGTCAATCACCTGCGCATCGGAGGCGATGCCACAGCCCGGCATGGTTGAGGTCAGATTTGTTCTATACCCATGCGCATGGCCCGAGGAAGATGCGGTCTCCGTTCACCATCCATCCGGGGAAGACCATGAAGATCGAAGAAGTGTTCGCTTATCTGTGCGTATCCGATACCGCAGCCGCCATCGATTTCTACCAGCGCGCCTTCGGCGTGAGCGAGAAGTTCCGTCTCACGGAACCTGGCGGGCGCATCGGGCATGCGGAACTCGCGTTCGGCCCCATGACGGTGATGCTGTGCGACGAGTTTCCTGAATTCGGCATCCGCTCGGCCACCACCATCGGTGCGACGCCGGTGTCCATCCACCTGCACGTGGACAACGCGGATCACATGATCGAACAGGCGGTGCGCGCCGGCGCCACGCTCGAACGCGAGGCGCAGGACGCGTTCCATGGCGAGCGCTCGGGTGTCGTGCGCGACCCCTTCGGGCACCGCTGGCTCATTGGCCACCACATCGAGGACGTGAGCACGGACGAGATGCAGCGGCGCTACACCGGGATGCCCGGTGGCGGCGAAACCCGCCCGGGTTGAACGGCGCGCAGCTTGCGGGCGCGCGACCCGTTGCCGGCGAAGACATCAAGTACATGGGTGCGCGCGCGCTTGGTGCATCATGGGCGCCAGCGCGGCGCCGCCGACAGTCCGGTCGAACGGTGCAAGCGCCATCACAGGAGCGAATCATCATGAACGCAGCCAAGCTGGTCGGCATTGTCCTCATCGTCGCGGGGGTGCTCGGCCTGGTGTACGGCAGTTTCAGCTACACCAAGGACACGGAAGCCGTGAAGCTGGGACCGCTGGAGCTGTCGGTGAAGCAGAAGGAAACCGTCAATGTGCCGGTTTGGGCGGGCGTGGGCGCCATCGTGATCGGCGCGGCCCTGCTGGTGCTGGGCGGCAGGAAGGGTTGACGGCGTTGCGGGTGACCCCGCCCGCGCACCAATGCCGTGTGCCAGTGCTGTGGTGGCTGGGCGCCTGCCTGGCTTGGCCCGTGTTCGCGGTGGATGAGGCCACGGCCTATGCCGCCCGGGTCACGCGCGTCTTCGATGGCGACACGGTGTGGGTCAAGCCCTTGCAGGGCGGTCGCTACCGCAAACTGCGGATCGATGGCATCGATGCCCCCGAGATCTGCCAGAGCGGAGGGGTCGCATCGCGCGAGGCACTGGCTCGGCGGGTGTTGAACCAGGTGGTGGAGGTGAGTGTGCACCGGCACGACGACTACGGTCGCGGGCTCGCCCGGCTCGCGCACCAGGGCGATGACATCGCAGCCTGGATGGTGACGCAGGGGCAGGCGTGGTCGTACCGCTGGCGGCGCAGCCTCGGCCCCTTCGCCGACCAGGAAGCGGCCGCACGTGCCCGGCGCCAGGGCTTGTTCGGGGAAGCGTCGCCGGA
Organism: Hydrogenophaga sp.; assembly: GCF_025699295.1. Taxonomy (GTDB): domain Bacteria; phylum Pseudomonadota; class Gammaproteobacteria; order Burkholderiales; family Burkholderiaceae_C; genus Hydrogenophaga. Next base: position 14,361 of record NZ_JAILWB010000019.1, read on the forward strand.
GCTGCCGCGCGATTTCCGCCGCCGCCATGGACCGTGTCAGCTGCCCTGAGTCGGCGGCGCTCAGTGCGCCTGACCGCACACGGCGCAATGCGGGTTCCGGGGGAGCCTGATCGAACTGAAGGCGAGGTCCTGCCCGTCCAGCATGAGCAACTGGCCGGTCATGCGTGAGCCCAGGCCGGTGAGCAGCTTGAGCGCCTCGGCCGCCTGCATGGTGCCAACGATGCCCACCAGCGGCGCGAACACGCCCATGGTGGCGCACAGCGCTTCCTCGACGCCGGAGTCCTCGGGGAACACGCAGGCATAGCAGGGACTGTCGGTGCTTCGGGCATCGAAAACGCTGAGCTGTCCGTCCATGCGGATCGCCGCGCCCGAGACCAGCGGCTTGTGGTGCTTCACGCAGGCGCGGTTGATGGCGTGGCGGGTGGTGAAGTTGTCGGTGCAGTCGAGCACCACGTCCGCCTGAGCCACCAGCGTGTCAAGCAGGGCGTCGTCCGCGCGCAGCAGCACGGGGGTGACCACCACGTCGGGGTTGACCGCAGCGATCGCCTCGCGCACCGATTCCGCCTTGGGCCGGCCCACGCGCGCCAGGTTGTGGGCAATCTGCCGCTGCAGGTTGGTTTCATCCACCATGTCGTGGTCGACCACCGTGATGTGGCCCACGCCCGCGCTGCCCAGGTACAGCGCGACCGGCGAACCCAGGCCGCCAGCGCCGATCACGAGCGCGTGCGACGCCAGCAAGGCCTCCTGGCCTTCGACCCCCACTTCATCGAGCAGGATGTGGCGCGAGTAGCGCAGGAGCTGTGTGTCGTCCAAGGGGTCTCAGCGCGGGCAGCCGGTGGCCTGCCCGTGTGGTCCGTCAGTTTTCTTTTTTCTCTTCCGTGCGAAGAGCCAGGGTCTTGCTGACCACGACCGGGCGGCCCTTGAGCTGGTTGATCGCCTGCTGGAGCTGGAAGTCCTTGTCGGTGCCGAATTCGGGCACCAGGCGCTGGTTCGGGTTCTTCTTCGCTTCTTCTTCCAGGCGCTGGCGCGCTGCTTCGCGTGCTTCGTCGCGCTGCTGCGCTGCGGCGCGCTCGGCATCGGTCATGCCCGGGCCACCTCGGGCGGCTTCCGGACCATTCTCCAGGTGTTTTTGCAGGTCGGCCTCGCGCGTGCGAAGGGCAGCGAACACGTTGCCTTCCAGGGTTTCGTCCACCAGCACGTCGGGCACGATGCCCTTGGCCTGGATGGAATTGCCCGAGGGCGTGTAGTAGCGTGCCGTTGTGAGCTTGAGGCCCGTGTCGGGACCCAGCGGGCGCACGGTCTGCACCGAACCCTTGCCGAAGGTCTGGCTGCCCAGGATGGTGGCGCGCTTGTGGTCCTGCAGCGCGCCGGCCACGATCTCGCTGGCCGAAGCGGAACCTTCGTTGACCAGCACCACCAGCGGCACGCGCTTGAGCGCGCCTCTGGTGTTCTCCGTCAGGCGTTTGATCGGGTCGGAGCCGCCGCGGCGCAGGTAATGCTGCGGGATGGCCTTGTAGGTGAACTTGCTGTCTTCCAGCTGCCCGTTGGTGGACACCACGGTGACGTTCTCGGGCAGGAAGGCCGCCGAGAGTGCCACGGCTGCGTCGAGCAGGCCACCGGGGTCGTTGCGCAGGTCGAGCACCAGGCCCTTGAGGTTGGGCTCGGCCTTGTAGATGTCTTCCACCTTGCGCGCGAAGTCCTCGATGGTGCGTTCCTGGAACTGGGACACGCGCACCCACGCATAACCCGGTTCCACCACCCGCGACTTGACGCTCTGTGTCTTGATTTCCTCGCGGGTGATCGTCACCGGGAAGGTGCGGTTCTCGTCCTTGCGGAAGATGCTGAGCAGCACCTTGGTGCGCGGCTCGCCGCGCATGAGCTTGACGGCCTCGTTGATGTTCAGACCCTTGACCATGGTGTCGTCGATCTTGGTGATCAGGTCACCGGTCTTGAGGCCGGCGCGGAAGGCGGGCGAGTCCTCGATCGGCGAGACGACCTTGACCAGGCCATCTTCCATGGTGATCTCGATACCCACGCCGACGAAACGGCCGCTGGTGCCTTCGCGGAATTCCTTGAACGACTTCTTGTCGAAATACTGGGAATGTGGGTCGAGGCTGGCCACCATGCCCGAGATTGCCTCAGAAATGAGTTTTTTCTCGTCCACGGGCTCCACATAGTCGCTCTTGACCATGCCGAAGACCGCCGCGAGCTGCTGCAGTTCCTCGAGCGGCAGCGGGGCCAGTGAGCCCCGCGCGACCGCCTGCAACTGCACCGTGGTCAATGCCCCGGCGATCGCACCAATGGCCACCCAGCCAGCGATCTTGAGCTTGTGACGCACCTGTTTAGCCATCGAAACACCCCAGTAAAAAAGCCCGTGCAGGGCCTGCGCGACCCTGTCGGGTCAATATACACCTTGGAGCATCCGGTGATGCTTCGGTTCCCCACACCCGGAACCGGTATTCCCACCGGGCGTGACGAAGGCCCGCGTCAGGCCTTGCCCTGGGCCGCCACGGCGGCCGCGGCCTGCGCGATGGCAGCGGCGTCGCCGAGGTAATAGTGCTTCAGCGGCCTGAGGTCCGCGTCGAGCTCATAGACCAGCGGAATGCCGTTGGGGATGTTGAGACCGACGATGTCCTGATCGGAAACGCCGTCGAGGTACTTCACCAGTGCGCGGATGCTGTTGCCGTGCGCGGCCACCACCACCCGCTTGCCAGCTTTGATGGCGGGTGCCATGGCCTCGTTCCAGAACGGCAGCACGCGCGCCACGGTGTCCTTGAGGCACTCGGTCAGCGGAATCTCTTCGGGCTTGAGGCGGTCGTAGCGGCGGTCACCACGCTCGCTGCGCGGGTCGCCCGGCTCCAGCGCAGGCGGCGGCGTGTCGTAGCTGCGGCGCCAGATCAGCACTTGCTCGTCCCCGTACTGCTTGGCCATGTCCGCCTTGTTCAGCCCTTGCAGCGCACCGTAGTGGCGTTCGTTGAGGCGCCAGCTGTGCACCACCGGCAGCCAGGTGCGGTCCATCTCGTCGAGCACGTGCCACAAGGTGCGGGTGGCGCGCTTGAGCACGCTGGTGTAGGCCAGGTCGAAGTCGTAGCCCTCTGCCTTGAGCAGGCGGCCGGCGTTCCTGGCCTGTTCCAGTCCGGTGGGCGTGAGGTCCACATCGGTCCAGCCGGTGAAGCGGTTTTCCAGGTTCCAGGTGGATTCGCCGTGGCGAATCAGGACGAGTTTGTACATGGGGGCGAGGGTCTCGAAGGGTGAAAACGGGCCGCGGGAGCAGGCGGGACGGCTTCCCGCCGCAGTGCCTGGCGGCACTTCCGGGATGGGCACAGCCATACATTCTAAAATCCCGGGCTTACTCGAAAGGTGCCCCGTGAGTTTCTTCCTCGAAAACTGGATTCTGATTGCCGTGGCTTTTTCCGCCGGTGCCATGCTGGTCTGGCCCGCCGTGTCGGCCGGCGCTCGCGCCGGCTCGCTCAACGCGGCGCAGGCGGTGCAGCTCATGAACCGCGAGAAGGCGGTGGTGGTGGACGTGCGCGACGCGGCCGACTTTGCCGCTGGGCACGTGATCGGCGCGCGCAACCTGCCGCTGGCCGAGCTGGAGGCCCGGTTGCCCGGCACTGTCAAGAACAAGGCCACGCCGGTGATTCTGGTGTGCGGCAATGGTGCCACGTCCAACAGGGGGGCGGCTATCGCGAAGAAGCTCGGCTACGAGAACGCCCATTCCCTGACCGGTGGCATGGGTGCCTGGCGCGCGGCCAACCTGCCGGTGGAAAAAGCCTGATCATCGGGGCTCTGTTCGTTCAGCCCACGCGGTTTTCCACATGGCAAGAGTCAAGATGTTCACCAGCGCCTATTGCCCTTATTGCAGCAGGGCCCGTGCCCTGCTGGACCGGCGTGGCGTGGCGGACGTGGAGGAGATCTTCGTGGACGGCAGACCCGAGTTGCGCGCCCACATGACCCAGCTGACCGGGCGCACCAGCGTGCCGCAGATCTTCATCGGCGACACCCACGTGGGCGGCTGCGACGATCTGCACGCGCTTGACGGCCGCGGTGGCCTGGAGCCCTTGCTGCAGGCCTGAATCACCGGGGTGACTTGCAGGGCTGACATAATCGGCCCAGTGCCCGCCGCAGGGACTTCGATCCCCGGCGGGTTTGTCTTTTTCCACTTCCCAGCATCCTTCGAGACAACACCATGGCAGAAAACCAGGACCCCGTCTTCCAGATCCAGCGCGTCTACCTCAAGGAAGCCTCGCTGGAGCAGCCCAATTCGCCAGCCATCCTGCTCGAGCAGGAGCAGCCCACAGTGGACATCCAGCTCGGCGTGGAAGCCAGCCCGGTGGCCGAGGGCGTGTTCGAGGTCTGCGTCACCGCCACGGTGACGACCAAGATCAAGGACAAGACCGTGTTCCTGGTCGAGGCCAAGCAGGCCGGCATCTTCGAGATCCGCCACCTGCCGGAAGACCAGATGGGCCCGATCATGGGCATCGCCTGCCCGCAGATCGTCTATCCCTACCTGCGCAGCAATGTGGCCGACATCGTTCAGCGCGGTGGTTTCCCGCCCGTGCACCTGGCCGAGATCAACTTCCAGGCCATGTACGAGCAGCAGCAGGCCCAGGCCGCCGCCGACGCGCCGCGCATCGTCACCCAGTAAGTCCGGCCGTCGGTTACCGGACACCCGATGAACATCGTCGTGCTCGGAGCGGGTGCCTGGGGCACCGCATTGGCCGTCAGCGCGGCTTCGCGAGATGGTGATTCCCGCCATGTGACGCTGTGGGCCCGCGACGTGCAGCAGGCGCAAGACATGCGTGCGCGGCGCGAGAACCGGCGCTACCTGCCTGATGCGGCGTTGCCGCCGTCAATGGTCATCGAATCCGGTCCGCTGGACCACTCCTCGGACTTCATGGCGCGGGCTGACCTGGTGGTCATCGGCACGCCCATGTCGGGTCTGCGCGGCATGCTGCAGGCGCTGGCCGGACACGCGGCACCCGTGGTCTGGCTCTGCAAGGGTTTCGAGGCACCGCGGGATGGCGATTCGCAGACCGGGTTGCTCGGCCATGAGGTGCGCGCGCAGGTAGCGCCAGATCTCAAGGCCGGTGTGCTCAGTGGTCCGAGCTTCGCGCAGGAGGTGGCGCGGGGGCAGCCCACGGCGCTGGTGGCGGCGAGCGAGCACGCCAGCGTGCGCGAGGCGCTGGTGTCGGCATTCCACAGCCCCAGCCTGCGCGTGTACGCCAACGACGACATCGTTGGCGTGGAAGTGGGCGGCGCGGTGAAGAACGTGCTGGCGATCGCCACGGGCTTGTGCGATGGCCTGGACTTGGGACTGAATGCGCGCGCGGCCCTGATCACCCGGGGCCTGGCGGAGATGACGCGCCTGGGCCTGGCACTGGGCGCGCGCGCCGAAACCTTCATGGGGCTCTCGGGTCTGGGTGATCTGGTGCTCACCGCCACGGGCGACCTCTCGCGCAACCGCAAGGTGGGCCAGTTGCTGGCTCAGGGGCTGAGTCTGCAACAGGCGGTGGATTCGCTCGGCCATGTGGCCGAGGGCGTGTACAGCGCACGCACCGTGGTGCAGCGTGCGCGCGGGCAGGGCGTGGACATGCCGATCAGCGAAGCCGTGGTGGCCCTGCTTGAAGGCCGCCTGCTGCCAGGGCAGGCCGTGGCAGCACTCATGGGACGCGACCCCAAGGAAGAGACGCGCTAGGGCGATCCCGTCCTAGACCTCGATGTTGTCGATCAGGCGCGTGCGGCCCAGGCGGGCCGCGCCCAGAACGACCAGCGACTGTGGCGTCTGCGCGTCGTCGGCGCGCGGCGGCTGCAGGTCGACGCGGCGGCGCACCGTGAGGTAGTCGGGCTGCCAGCCGCGCAGCGCCAGCGCGCGCATGGCCTGGGCTTCCAGTGCTTCACGTTTCTCGGGCAATGAGCCTGCGGCAGACAGCGCATCGCGCGCCAGCCCCCGCAGCGTCAGCGACAGCTGCACCGCCTCGGCGCGCTCGGCCTCGCTCAGGTAGCCGTTGCGCGAGCTCAACGCCAGGCCGTCGGCCGCACGCTGGGTTTCGCCCGCGACGATCTCGATCGGCATGCCGAACTGCCGCACCATGCGGCGGATCACCATCTGCTGCTGGTAGTCCTTCTTGCCGAACAGCGCGTAGCGCGGCCCCTTGGCCTCTGAGAAGACGCACTGGAAGAGCTTCATCACCACGGTGCAGACACCGATGAAGAAGCCGGGGCGGAAGTGGCCTTCGAGGATGTCCGCCAGATCGGCCGGTGGCTGGATCTTGTAGCCCTGGGGTTCGGGGTACAGCTCTTTCTCGGGTGGCGCGAACACCACGTCGCAGCCGGCCTGTTCCAGCCGGGCGCAGTCGGCCTGCAGCGTGCGCGGGTAGGTGTCGAAATCCTCGTGGGGCGCGAACTGCAGGCGGTTGACGAAGATGCTGGAGACGGTCACGTCGCCCAGCGGCTTGCCCGTGCGCACCAGGTCGAGGTGCCCGTCGTGCAGATTGCCCATCGTGGGCACGAAGGCCGGTGAGTTGTAAGGCCGCAGCGCGGCGCGCAGTTCGTCGATGGTGTGAACGAGCTTCATCAATGGCTCCGAAGGGGGCTTTAGGGGAACACCGCCGGGCTGGCTTTGCCGGACGGCTGGTGTTGCTCCTTTGAGGGAGGCGTCGAAGACGCTTCGGGAGTGGGCACCTTCACCAGGCGTGCTGGCTGTCGTCCGGGAAGCTGCCGTCCTTCACGGCGGCCACGTACGCGGCCATGGCATCGCGCACGCTGCTGGCGCCGTCCATGAAGTTGCGCACGAACTTCGGGTTCCTGCCCAGGTTGACGCCGAGCATGTCGTGCATCACCAGCACCTGGCCGGCCGTGCCCTTGCCCGCACCGATGCCGATGGTGTGGCAGTGCGGCAGCTGCTGCGTGATCTCCGCCGACAGCGCGGCCGGCACCATTTCGAGCACCAGCATGGTGGCACCGGCGTCCTGCAGTTCCAGCGCATGGCGCTTGAGCGTGAGCGCGGCGGCGTCGCCACGGCCCTGCACGCGGTAACCCCCGAGCGCATGCACGGTCTGGGGCGTGAGGCCCAGGTGGGCGCAGACCGGGATGCCGCGTTCGACCAGGAAACGCGTGGTCTCGGCCGTCCAGCCACCGCCTTCGAGCTTGATCATGTGCGCGCCCGCGTGCACCAGTTGCGCCGCGCTTCGCATGGCCTGTTCCTTCGATTCGTGGTAGCTGCCAAAGGGCAGGTCGCCCAGCAGCCAGGCCGTGCCCTGAACGCGACGCAGGCCACGCGCCACGCTCTCGACGTGGTAGGCCATGGTCTCCAGCGTCACGCCCGCCGTGCTGGCCAGACCCTGGCACACCATGCCCAGCGAGTCACCCACCAGGATGCATTCCACGCCGGCCGCATCGGCCACGGCGGCAAAGGTCGCGTCGTACGAGGTGAGCATGGCGATCTTCTCGCCGCGTTCGCGCATCTCGTTCAGGCGTGGCAGGCTCACGGGTTTGCGTTGTGGCAGCGGTGAGGCCACCGGCAGCGTGCCATAGGGCGTGGCCATGGGCGTGGGGTTCGTGGGGGTGCTCATGTCGGGTTCCCGCAGCGGGTGGGGGGTCGGTGAGAATGGGGGCACTATAGTCCATACCGGTATGCTTGCGGCCCATGAAACACCTCTCTGAATTCACCTTCGCCGACGTGCAGGAACTGGCCCGTCGCGACGTGGCGCAGGCACTGGCCGAGGACGTCGGTGACGGTGACCTGACCGCCGCGCTGGTGGATGGCGAGCGATCCGCGCGGGCGCGCATCCTGGCGCGCGAGGCGGCCGTGATCTGCGGTGCGCCATGGGTCGAGGCGGCCGTGCTGGCGCTCGATCCTCAAGCCACGCTGAACTGGCATGTGCACGAGGGCCAGCGTTGCGCGGCCGACCAGACCGTGCTCACCATCGAGGGCCGCGCGCAGGCGCTGCTCACGGCCGAGCGCACCGCGCTCAACTTCCTGCAACTGCTCTCTGCGGTGGCCACGCGCACCGCGGAATTCGTGGCGGAGGTGGTCGGCACGCGCGCGCAGATCGTCGACACGCGCAAGACCCTGCCCGGGCTGCGCCTGGCCCAGAAATACGCGGTGAAGACCGGCGGCGGCGTGAACCACCGCATCGGGCTGTACGACGCGGTGCTCATCAAGGAGAACCACATCGCTGCCGCCGGTGGCGTGGCCCAGGTGCTGCAGCGCGTGCGCAAGTCGGCGCCGCAGGCGCGCTTCGTCGAGATCGAGGTGGAAACCCTGGCCCAGCTCGACGAGGCGCTGGCCCACGGCGCCACCATGGTGCTGCTCGACAACATGGACATTCCCACCCTGAACGCGGCGGTGCGCCGCAACGCCGGGCGCGCGGTGCTTGAAATTTCGGGCGGCGTGAACCTGCAAACCGTGCGCGCCCTTGCAGAAACCGGGGTTGACCGCATCTCCATCGGAACCCTGACCAAGGACGTCAAGGCGATCGACTTTTCCATGCGCTTCCAGACGCTCTGAAGCGCCGGAAGACCAAGGCGGACCCACATGAACATCCCCGATTCCAGCGCCGACGTGATCGACGTCGAATACGAGCAACCGGCCTGCCCGACCCAGCATGCCTGGGCGCGCGTGCCGGTCGAGCCCGGCCCGAAGCAGCGCGCCGCGCTCAAGGATCGCATCCGCCAGTTGCTCAAGGAGCGCAACGCGGTCATGGTGTCGCACTACTACGTGCACCCCGACCTGCAGGACCTGGCGATCGAGACCGGCGGCATCGTCAGCGACTCGCTGGAGATGGCGCGCTTCGGGCGCGACCACGCGGCCACCACGCTGGTGGTGTCGGGCGTGCGCTTCATGGGCGAGACCGCCAAGATACTGAGCCCGGAGAAGACGGTGCTCATGCCGGACCTCGATGCCAACTGCTCGCTGGACCTGGGCTGCCCGATCGACGAGTTCAGCGCGTTCTGCGACGCCCACCCCGATCGCACCGTGGTCGTGTACGCCAACACCAGCGCGGCGGTGAAGGCGCGCGCCGACTGGCTCGTCACGTCCAGCTGCGCGCTCGACATCGTGCGCGCGCTCAAGGACAAGGGCCACAAGATCCTCTGGGCGCCCGACAAGCACCTGGGCGCCTACATCGAGCGCGAGACCGGTGCCGACATGGTGATGTGGTCGGGCTCCTGCATCGTGCACGACGAGTTCAAGGCCTTCGAACTCGAAGCACTCAAGAAGGAGCACCCGAAGGCCAGGGTGCTGGTGCACCCCGAGAGCCCGGCCGACGTGATCGCCCTGGCCGACGCCGTGGGTTCGACTTCGGCCATCCTGAAGGCCGCACGGACGATGGACGCGCCCGAGTTCATCGTCGCCACCGACAACGGCATGATGCACATGCTGCGCCAGCAGAACCCGGGCAAGGTGTTCATCGAAGCCCCCACGGCGGGCAACAGCGCCACCTGCAAGAGCTGCGCGCACTGCCCCTGGATGGCGATGAACGGCCTGGCCGGCGTGGCGCAGATCCTGGAAAAAGGACTGAACGAGGTCCACGTCGATCCGGCACTGATTCCCCGCGCGCGCCTGCCCATCGATCGCATGCTGGCCTTCACCGGCGCGCAGCGCAGTGGGCAGAACCCGGGTGCGCTGGTGCCGAACATCGGCGCGGCCTGAACCTGTTCAGCGCGCTGGCGGGACGAGAATCGTTGGCTTCGCCACGGGCAGCAGCCCCGGGTAGTCGCGGCTGAAGTGCAGGCCGCGGCTTTCGTGCCGCAGCATGGCCGACATCACGATCAGGTCGGCCACCTGCACCAGGTTGCGCAGCTCCAGCAGATCGCGCGTGACATGGAACTGTGAATAGAACTCGTGGATTTCGCCTTGCAGCAGCGCGATGCGGTGCGCTGCGCGCTCCAGCCGCTTGTTGGTGCGCACGATGCCCACGTAGTCCCACATGAAGCGACGCAGCTCGTCCCAGTTGTGCGAGATCACCACCATTTCGTCGGCGTCGGTCACGCGGCTGTCATCCCACAGCGGCGGGGTGGCCGGCACCGCGGTGGCTGGCGCGCCACGGATGGCGTTGACCGCGCCCTGCGCGAACACCATGCACTCCACCAGCGAGTTGCTGGCCAGTCGGTTGGCACCGTGCAGGCCGGTGCAGGTGGTCTCTCCCACGGCATACAGGCCTGGCAGGTCGGTCTGGCCGGCGAGGTCGGTCACCACGCCGCCGCAGGTGTAGTGCGCCGCCGGCACCACCGGGATCGGCTCGCGCGTGATGTCGATACCGAGTTCGGCGCAACGTGCCAGGATGTTCGGGAAATGTTCTCGCAGGAATTCGGGGCTCTGGTGCGAGATGTCCAGGTGCACGCAGTCCAGGCCGTGCTTTTTCATCTCGAAGTCGATCGCGCGTGCCACCACGTCACGCGGCGCGAGCTCGGCGCGCGGGTCGTGGTCGGGCATGAAGCGGTGGCCGCCCAGGTGCGGCGGCAGCTTGAGGTGACCGCCTTCGCCGCGCACGGCTTCGGTGATGAGGAAGCTCTTGGCGTGCGGGTGGTACAGGCAGGTGGGATGGAACTGGATGAACTCCATGTTGCCCACCCGGCAGCCGGCGCGCCAGGCCGCGGCAACGCCGTCGCCGGTGGCGGTGTCGGGGTTGGTGGTGTAGAGGTAGACCTTGCCCGCGCCACCCGTGGCCAGCACGGTGTGCGTGGCGCTGAAGGTCATCACTTCGTCGCGTTCGGTGTCGAGCACGTAGGCGCCGTGGCAGCGTGGCGTCTGTCCTGAGCCGGTGGTCCGTCGGTCGGTGATCAGGTCGACCAGCATGTGGTTCTCGAACAGCGCGATTTCGGGCGTTGCACGCACGCGCTCGATCAGTGTGGCCTGGACCGCCGCGCCGGTGGCGTCGGCCGCGTGCACGATGCGCCGGTGGCTGTGGCCGCCTTCGCGCGTGAGGTGCAGCTCGCCGCCTTCGAGCGAGAACGGCACGCCCAGCTCGCGCAGCCAGGCAATGGCCGCCGGCGCGTTTTCCACCGTGAACTGTGTCGCTTCAAGGTCGCACAGGCCGGCACCCGCCACCAGCGTGTCTTCCACGTGCGAGGCCACGCTGTCGCCTTCTGCGAGCACGGCGGCAATGCCGCCCTGCGCCCAGTTGCTCGAACCGTCGCTGAGCGCGCGCTTGGTGATGACGGCCACGCGGTGGCTGCGGGCCAGGTGCAGCGCGGCGGTGAGCCCCGCCAGGCCGCTGCCGATGATGAGGACGTCGAAGCGGTGAAGGTCGGTCATCGCAAGAAAAAAGAAGTGCTAGCTCGGCGTGTAGGCCAGGCGCACGTAGATGGGGGCAAAGGCTTCGGCCTGGGTCAGCTCGATCAGGGTTTCCTTGGCCAGCTCGAGCATGGCGATGAAGGTGACCACCAGCACGGGCGAGCCCAGCGTGGGGTCGAACAGCTCACCGAACTCGACAAACTTGCGGCCCTGCAGGTGGCGCAGCACGATGCTCATGTGCTCGCGCACCGAGAGTTCCTCGCGGCTGATGCGGTGGTGCTGCACGAGCCGGGCGCGCTTGAGGATGTCGCGCCAGGCGCTTTGCAGGTCGATCGCGCTCACGTCGGGGAAGCGCGGCGCGAGCGCCTGCTCCACGTAAACCTGTGCTCGCAGGAAATCGCGCCCATACTGCGGCACCTCGGACAGGCGTTGCGCGGCCAGCTTCATCTGCTCGTATTCGAGCAGGCGGCGCACCAGCTCGGCGCGCGGGTCTTCGGCTTCCTCGCCCTCGGCGGTCTTCCTGGGCGGCAGCAGCATGCGCGACTTGATCTCGATCAGCATCGCAGCCATCAACAGGTACTCGGCCGCCAGTTCCAGGTTGCTGGCGCGGATCTCGTCGACGTAGGTCAGGTACTGGCGGGTCACCGCCGCCATCGGGATGTCGAGGATGTTGAAGTTCTGCTTGCGGATCAGGTAGAGCAGCAGGTCCAGCGGGCCTTCGAACGCCTCCAGGAAGATCTGCAGCGCATCCGGCGGGATGTACAGGTCGCGTGGCATGGCGAACAGCGGCTCGCCATACAGCCGCGCCAGGGCCACGTGGTCCACCACCGAGGGCAGCACCTCATCGAGGCCCTGCGGGGCCTCGTCGAGCATGTGGGGCTCCGTGCTCATCCCCGGGGCGATCAGGCGTGGTCGGAGCCGGTCTGGTAGACGTAGGGCTGCTGCGGCACGCGGGCGGCCTCGGCGCGGGCCTGGAATTCGCGGTCGATGTTCTTGTCCCAGAGCAGTGCGCGGCCTTTGCGCTGTGCCTGCTCCAGACCGGGCTTGGCCGCCTTGAGCTGTTCGATGAACTGCGTCGTGTCGGAGGTGTAGTCGGGACGGCGGAAGAAGGACATGGTGGGCTCGATGGGACGGGATGGGAAGTGGCCGATTTTACCGGGCCGCCCCAACCGCCACCGGCCCGGCCTTCGGGTTCACTCGCAGGTGTGCAGCCGGGCGGCGAAACCGGAGCGCTCGATCAGCGAGCGCGGTTGCGGGTGCAAACCCACCATGCCGAGGTGCCCGCCGCGCTTGTGCACCGCCTTGTGCAGCTGTTCCAGGGCATCGAGCCCCGTGGTGTCGAGCGAAATCAGCTGGCTGGCGTCGAGCAGCACGTTGAGGGGTGTGGGCGAACGTTCCACGTCGGCCACGATGGGGTCGATCTTGGCCACGGCGCCGAAGAACAGCGAACCATAGAGCCGGTAGGTCGCCTGCTCGCCGGTGCGGGTCATCGGCTCGGCGCGGAAGATCTCGCTCTGGCGTCGCACGAACAGCACCACCGCCAGCACCAGGCCGAGTTCGACCGCCACGGTGAGGTCGAACACGATGGTTACCCCGAAGGTCGAGAGCAGCATCAGCCGGTAGTGGTTGCTGAACTGCCGCAGGCGGGCGAACTCGCGCCACTCGCCCATGTTCCAGGCCACGAACAGCAGCACGCCGGCCAGCACCGCCAACGGGATGTGGAAGGCCAGCGGCGCGGCGAGCAGCACCACCGCGGCCAGCGTGAACGCGTGCACCATGCCCGCCACAGGCGAAACAGCGCCGGAGCGGATATTGGTCACGGTGCGCGCGATGGTGCCGGTGGCCGGCATGCCGCCGAAGAACGGCACCACGGCGTTGGCCACACCCTGTGCCATGAGCTCCTGGTTCGGGTCGTGTTTGGGTGCGTCGCTGAGCTGGTCGGCCACGCGCGCGCACAGCAGCGATTCGACGGCACCCAGCAGCGCGATGGTCAGCGTGGGCGTGACCAGCAGGCGCACGGTTTCCCACGAGAAGTCGGGCAGCGCGAACGCGGGCAGTCCCTGCGGGATACCGTTGAATCGTGTGCCAATCGTCTCCACCGGCAGGCTCAGCGCCCAGGCCAGCAGCGAGAGCGTGACCAGCGCGACCACCGGGCCGGGCAGGCGCGAGGTCGCCCTGAGTGCGCTGACCGTGTCGAGGGATTCCAGCCGCTGGCGGAACTGCGAATCCACCGCCCACAGGCGCGGCCACACCACCAGGCCCAGCACGCACAGGCCCCCCAGGGCGAGCGCGAACGGGTTGAGGCTGCCGATGTGGCCCGCGATCGCCCCCATCTGGCCGAAGAAGCTTGCCGGCATGTGGACGATGTCCAGCCCCAGCAGGTCGCGCACCTGCGACAGCGCAATCAGCACCGCGATGCCGTTGGTGAAACCGATCACCACGCTCACCGGCACGTAGCGCACCAGCGTGCCCAGCCGGAACAGGCCCAGCAGGAACAGCAGCACGCCCGCGCTGGCGGTGGAGATCAGCAGATTGGCCACGCCATAGCGCTCGACGATGCCGTAGACGATCACGATGAAGGCGCCCGCCGGGCCGCCGATCTGCGTCGAGGTGCCGCCCAGGGCGGAGATCAGGAAGCCCGCGATGATGGCCGTCCACAGGCCCGCCTCGGGCTTGAGGCCACTGGCGATCGCAAAGGCCATCGCCAGGGGCAGCGCCACGATGCCCACCGTAGCACCGGCGCCCACGTCGCGCGCGAGCTTGTCGCGGTTGTAGCCCCGGATGTCCTGCAGCAGGCGGGGCCGGAAAGGCGCAAGCGGGGGCAGGGACGGCAACATGGGCCGATGTTACCTTTGGCAACGGTTCGCGAAACTGACAAGCCGGGCGGCCCGGTGCGCGGCGGTAGACTGCCCTTCCGATGAGCTGCGGCAAGGGATTCACATGCGAAGCGCGATGAACGGAAGCGGGCCAGGCGTGTTGCGCGGTGTGCTGGCGCTGCTGCTGGCGGGCTTGCTGGCGGCCTGCGATCTGCAGAACATCAGCGAGCTGGAAGAGGGCGTGTCCACCGAGGCCGACGTGCGCGAGCGCTTCGGCGCGCCCGAGGCGGTGTGGGAGGGCGAGGACGGTGCCCAGATCTACGAGTACAACCGCCAGCCCGCCGGGCACACCAACTACATGATCACCATCGGGCCGGACGGCAAGATGGCCGCGCTGCGCCAGGTGCTCAACGCCCGCACCTTCGCGCAGGTGCAGGCCGGCATGCCGATGGAGGCGGTGCGCCGCATGCTCGGCAAACCCATGAAGATCACCACCTATTCGCTCAAGCGCGAGACGCACTACGACTGGCGTTACCTCGAAGGGGCATCCGCCGACACCTCGATGATTTTTACCGTGGTGTTCGACACCGATCTGAAGGTGGTCTCGACGATGTCGACGCGCGACCCGGATCTCGACCCGGGCCGTTGACCGGCCGAGCGCCTCAGGCGGCGTGCAGCCGCTGCCAGTCGTCCAGCGCCGGGCGCATCACCAGCAGCAACAGCATCAGCGCGAGCGGCACCGTGCTGACGAATCCCAGGTGCTTGAAGCCAAGGGCGCCTGCGATCCCGCCCACGAAGAAGCAGGCGATCAGCTGGCCATGCACGCGCAGCCGATCCCGGTTGGCCCGCACGGGCCTGGCGTCGGGTTGGCGGTTCACGTACAGCAGCTTGCCCAGTTCGATCCCTAGGTCGGTGATCAGGCCGGTGACGTGGGTGGTGCGGATCACCGCACGGGATATCTTGGTGATCACCGCGTTCTGCAGGCCCATGATGAAGCACAGCAGCACCACGGTGAGCGGCAGGAACACCGGGGTCATGAAGCCGATCGCGGCACCGAACAGGCCGAAGACCAGCAGGGCGGCGGCCTCCAGTACCAGGGGCAGCCCATAGGCGCTGCGCAACTGGTGGCGCATGCCCCAGTTCACCAGCCAGGCGGTGGTCATGGCACCGAGCAGGAACGCCAGCACCGAGCCCGCCGCGGCCAGGGCCAGCGTGAGTTCGCCCAGCACGAGGTGGTCGGCCACCGAAGAGAGGATGCCGGTCATGTGGGAGGTGTACTGGCCCACCGCCAGCAGCCCGCCCGCATTGGCCGCACCGGCCACGAAGGCCAGCACCGAGCCGAGCTTCAGGTCGGTCTGCGGCGTGCGCTGCAGGCTGGTGAAACTGCGGATCGGCTTGAACAAGGCGGTGCTCTTCAGCGCACCCGCATGCCCGGCGTCGCGCCCGGCCAGGGGTTGAGGATGTGGATGCCGGGCTGCGCCTTCTCGTCGGCGTGGCTGGCGGCCAGCACCATGCCCTCGCTCACGCCGAACTTCATCTTGCGTGGCGCCAGGTTGGCCACCATCACGGTGAGCTTGCCTACCAGGTCCTCGGGCTTGTAGGCGCTGGCGATGCCGCTGAACACGTTGCGCGTGCGGCCTTCGCCCACGTCC
The DNA here is from genome assembly GCF_025699295.1 of Hydrogenophaga sp. Taxonomy (GTDB): domain Bacteria; phylum Pseudomonadota; class Gammaproteobacteria; order Burkholderiales; family Burkholderiaceae_C; genus Hydrogenophaga. The sequence continues at coordinate 30,068 of NZ_JAILWB010000019.1, forward strand.
AGCGTGAGGCGCAGCAGCTTGGTCGACCCCTCCACGGCTTCGCAGTTCACGATCTGCGCGATACGCAGGTCGATCTTCGCGAAGTCGTCGATGGTGAGGGTTGGCGCGATGGCTTCGCCACCGGGCAGCGAGTCTTCGCGCGGGCTCTCACCCCCGCCCTCTCCCGGAGGGAGAGGGGGTGAAGGCACATCGAACAGCGCGTCGAGCTGCTTCACGTCCACGCGCTGCATCAGGTGCTGGTAGGCGTTGATGGCGTGGCCCTTGCCCAGCAGGTGCGTGGTGTCGGCGAAGTGCAGCGGGCCGCTTTGCAGGAAGGCCTCGACCTGCGTGGCGAGCGCGGGCAGCACCGGCTTGAGGTAGAGCGTGAGCAGACGAAAGGCTTCGATGCAGGTGGTGCACACGTCGTGCAGCCGGCCGTCCATGCCCTCCTTCTTGGCCAGTTCCCAGGGCTTGTTCTGGTCCACGTAGGCGTTCACGCGGTCGGCCAGCAGCATGATTTCGCGCAGCGCCTTGCCGTATTCGCGCTCGGCGTACAGCTCGGTGATGGACGGCGCCGCACTCTGCAGGTGGTCGAGCAGTGCATCGCCGTCGGCCGAGACCTCGCCGAGTTTTCCATTGAAGCGCTTGGCGATGAAGCCCGCGGCGCGCGAGGCGATGTTGATGTACTTGCCCACCAGATCGCTGTTGACGCGGGCCATGAAGTCCTCGGGCGTGAAGTCCACGTCCTCGTTGCGCGCGCTCAGCTTGGCCGCGAGGTAGTAGCGCAGCCACTCGGGGTTCATGCCCAGACCCAGGTACTTCAGCGGGTCCAGTCCGGTGCCGCGGCTCTTGCTCATCTTCTCGCCGTTGTTGATGGTGAGGAAGCCGTGCACGAACACCGCGTTGGGCACCTTGCGGCCGCTGAAGTGCAGCATGGCGGGCCAGAACAGCGTGTGGAAGGTGATGATGTCCTTGCCGATGAAGTGGAACTGCTCGGTCGTCGGGTCGGCCATGAAGGCCTCGAAATCGCGCCCGGTCCTGTCGAACAGGTTCTTCAGCGAGGCCAGGTAGCCGATGGGCGCGTCCAGCCAGACATAGAAGTACTTGCCCGGCGCGTCCGGGATCTCGATGCCGAAGTAGGGCGCGTCGCGGCTGATGTCCCAGTCGCCCAGCTTGGTCTTGCCGCTGTCATCGGGTTCGATCCACTCGCCGATCTTGTTGAGCACCTCGGGCTGAACCGCACCGCTTTGCGTCCACTGCTCCAGGAAGGCCTGGCAGCGCGGGTCGGAGAGCTTGAAGAAGAAGTGCTCGGAGTTCTTCAGCACCGGCCTGGCACCCGAGAGCGCCGAGTAGGGGTTGATCAGCTCGGTCGGGCTGTAGACCTTGCCGCAGACCTCGCAGTTGTCGCCGTACTGGTCCTTCGCATGGCAGTTGGGGCACTCGCCCTTGATGAAGCGGTCGGGCAGGAACATGTTCTTCTCGGGGTCGAAGAACTGCTCGATGGTGCGCGTCTCGATCAGGCCGTTGGCCTTGAGCGCACGGTACACGTCCTGCGCCAGGGCGTGGTTTTCCGGGCCGTCGGTGCTGTGCCAGTTGTCGAAACCGATGTGAAAGCCGTCCAGGTAGGGCTTGCGGCCGGCAGCGATGTCGGCCACGAACTGCTGCGGCGTCTTGCCGGCCTTGTCGGCCGCGATCATGATGGGCGCGCCGTGCGCGTCGTCGGCGCAGACGAAGTGCACCTCGTGCCCCTGCATGCGCTGGAACCGCACCCAGATGTCGGCCTGGATGTATTCCATGATGTGGCCGATGTGGAAATGGCCGTTGGCGTAGGGCAGGGCGGTGGTGACGAACAGGCGTCGCGGCTGGCTCATGGGAGGGGCTTTCTGTCGGGGAACCCGTGATTTTACGGGGCGATGCCCTCATGCCGCCTGCGTGTATGACCTCCACCCGGGCGGGGCGTTAGACTTGCCGACGCCTTCCGATCCCGCAAGACCGATACCCCCACCCCCCCACCGGAGAACGTTCCCCATGCCCGTCGATTCCCAGGCGCTGCTGACCGCGCTGCAAGCCGTTGTCGATCCGAACACGGGCAAGGACTTCGTGTCCACCAGGGCGCTGAAGAACCTGCAGGCGGTGGACGGCGACGTGTCCTTCGATGTGGAGATGGGTTACCCGGCGAAGAGCCAGCTGCCGGCGCTGCGCCGCGCGCTGATCGCGGCGGCGCGCTCGGTGCAGGGCGTGGACAACGTCTCGGTCAACATGACGACGAAGATCATCGCGCACGCGGTGCAGCGTGGCGTGCAGCTCATGCCCAACGTGAAGAACATCGTCGCCGTGGCCTCGGGCAAGGGTGGCGTGGGCAAGAGCACCACGGCCGTCAACCTCGCGCTGGCGCTGGCCGCCGAAGGTGCCAAGGTTGGCATTCTGGACGCCGACATCTACGGCCCGAGCCAGCCCATGATGATGGGCGTGGAAGGCCGGCCCGAGAGCTCGGACGGCAAGACCATGGACCCGCTGGAGAACTACGGCGTGCAGGTCATCTCGATCGGCTTCCTGATCGACCGCGACGAGGCCATGATCTGGCGCGGCCCCATGGCCACCCAGGCGCTGGAGCAGCTGCTGCGCCAGACCAACTGGGCCGACCTCGACTACCTCATCGTCGACATGCCGCCCGGCACCGGCGACATCCAGCTCACCCTGAGCCAGCGCGTGCCGCTGACCGGCGCGGTGATCGTGACCACGCCGCAGGACATCGCGCTGCTCGACGCGCGCAAGGGCATCAAGATGTTCGAGAAGGTGGGCGTGCCCATCCTGGGCATCGTGGAGAACATGGCGGTGCACGTGTGCGAGAAGTGTGGCCACGTGGAGCACATCTTCGGTGCCGACGGCGGCAAGAACATGGCGGCCGAGTACGGCATGGACTACCTGGGCGCGCTGCCGCTGAACATGAGCATCCGCGTGCAGGCCGACAGCGGCATGCCCACCGTGGTGGCCGACCCCGAAGGCGAGATCGCCAACCTCTACAAGGGCGTGGCGCGCCAGGTGGCGATCACGATCGCGGCCAAGGCCAAGGACTTTTCCTCGAAGTTTCCCTCGATCAAGATTTCGAAGGACACCTGAGTCGCTGGTCCTTGCCGAAAAAAGCCGGCGCGAGCCGGCTTTTTCGTGGATGCAGTGTTGCTCAGGCGGCCTCGCGCTCGCGCAACCGGAAGCGCTGGATCTTGCCCGTCGCCGTTTTCGGCAGCTCGGGCAGGAACTCGATGAACCGCGGGTACTTGTAGGGTGCGAGTTTTTCCTTCACGAAGGCCTGCAGCTCGGCCTGCGTGGCCTGCGCGCCGGGCTTGAGCACCACGAAGGCCTTGGTCTTGGTCAGGCCGTCCGCATCGGTCTTGCCGATCACGGCGGCTTCCAGCACGGCCGGGTGCTGCACCAGCGTGGCCTCGACCTCGAACGGGCTCACATAAATGCCGCTGACCTTGAGCATGTCGTCGTTGCGCCCGGCGTAGGTGCAGTAGCCGTCGGCGTCGCGGGTGTACTTGTCGCCGGCCTTGGTCCAGCCGCCCTGGAAGGTGTCGCGGCTCTTGTCGCGGTTGTTCCAGTACATCAGCGCGGCGCTCGGGCCGCGGATGTAGAGGTCGCCGATCTCGCCATCGGGCACGGGCTGGCCGTCCTCGCCGCGCAGCTCGATCTCGTAGCCCGGCACGGGCTTGCCGGTGGTGCCGTAGCGCACGTCGCCCGGCCGGTTGGACAGGAAGACGTGCAGCATCTCGGTGGAGCCGATGCCGTCGATGATCTCGACGCCGAAGTGGTTCGTCCAGCGCTGGCCGATGTCCTGCGGCAGGGCCTCGCCGGCGGATGAGCACAGGCGCAGCGCGACGTCGCCTTTCTTTGGCAGGTCGGGGCTGGCGAGCATGCCGCCGTAACCGGTGGGCGCGCCGTAGAACACCGTGGGCTTGAGCTCTGTGAAGCGCTTGAAGCAGGCCTGCGGCGTCGGGCGCTCCGCCATCAACAGCACGCTGGCGCCCACGCTGAGCGGGAAGCTCAGCGCGTTGCCCAGGCCGTAGGCGAAGAACAGCTTGGCCGCGGAGAACACCACGTCGTCCTCGCGCAGCGCAAGCACGCCCTTGCCGTAGAGTTCGGCGGTCCAGTACAGGTTGGCCTGCGTGTGCACCGTGCCTTTGGGCGCGCCGGTGGAGCCGCTGGAGTAGAGCCAGAACGCGGGCTCGTCCCCGTGCGTGTCGGCCGCATCGGCGGGCGCCGCGTGGCTGCCCACCAGGGTGGTGAAGTGGTGCACGCCCGCGGGCAGGGCCTCGGTGGCGCGCGAGGCGATGACGTGCTTCACCTCGTGGCCCCCCTGCGCGGCGAGCTTGTCCAGCGCGGTCTGCAGCGTGGGCAGCAGCGCTGCCGACACCAGCGCGGCCTGGGCGCGGCTGTTGGCCAGCATGTAGGCGTAGTCCTGTGCCGTGAGCAAGGTGTTCACCGCCACCGGCACCACACCGGCGTGCAGCGCGCCGAGGAAGGCCACCACCCAGTCGCTGCTGTCGTGCATCAGCAGCAGCACGCGTTCCTCGCGCCGCACGCCGAGCGCGGCAAGCGCGCTGGCAAAGCGCCGCACCTGGTCGGCAAGTTCGCCGTAGCTCAGCGATCCCTGGTCGTCGGTCAGGGCTGTCTTGCCAGCGCGGCCGGCGTTGAGGTCGAGCAGGTGGCGCGCGAAGTTGAAGCGCTCGGGGGGCGGCGCGACGGACGTGGTCATGGACATGTCTCCTCAGAGGTACGCGGGTTCGTGCTCAGTATTTCAAGGCTACCGCCGAGGCGGCCAGCGCGTCCAGCGCGGCGCTGCTGGCCTGCACCGCGCTGCGGCGGTGGTAGAAGCCCAGCGCGCGCAGGCCGCCGAGTTCCTCGCCTCCACCGGCGCGGCCCGGCCCGCCGTGCAGCGACATGGGCATCACGTTGCCGTGGCCGGTCTGGCTGGCGGCGACGTCGGGCGAGATCGCGTGCACGCGGCCGTGGGCCGAGCCCAGCTCCAGCGCGGCGCGGGCGATGAAGGCCGGGTCGGCGCTGTAGACCGAGCAGACCAGCGAGCCTTCGCCGCGGCGGATGAGTTCATAGGCCTGTTCGATGCTGTCGCAGGCCATGAGCGTGGCCACCGGGCCGAAGACCTCGACCTCGTGCAGCAGCTTCGCCTTCGCGGGTTCGCGCGAGCCCAGCAGCATGGGTGCCACGCAGGCGGCCACGGCCGGGTCGGCGTCCACCAGGGGCGCGCCGCTGCCGTCGAACAGCACCTCGGCCTCGGTGCGCAGCTGCGTGATGCCTTCGAGCACGCTGGCTTTCTGTTCCTGGCTCACCAGCGAGCCCATGCGCACGGTCTCGTTGCGCGGGTTGCCCACGCTGGTCTTCGCAAGCTTGGCGCCGATGGCCTGCGCGGCCGCATCAAACAGCGCACGCGGCACGAACACGCGGCGGATCGCGGTGCACTTCTGGCCCGCCTTCACCGTCATCTCGCGCACCACCTCGCTCACCAGCAGCTGGAAGGCTTCGCTGTCGGGTGTGGCGGCCGGGTCGAGCAGGGCACTGTTGAGGCTGTCGGCCTCGATGTTGCAGCGCACTGACCCGGAGGCCACGGCCGGGTGGCTGCGGATGATGCGCGCCGTCTCGGCCGAGCCGGTGAACGAGACCACGTCGAAGGGCTGCAGCTGGTCCATCAGGCCGGCGGAGGAACCGCAGACCACGGAGAGCGCGCCGGGTGGCAGGATGTTCGCGTCGACCACGTCCTTCACCATGCGCTGGGTCAGCCAGGCGGTGGCGGTGGCCGGCTTGATGATCACCGGCACGCCCGAGAGCAGGGCCGGCGCGGCTTTCTCCCACAGGCCCCAGCTCGGGAAGTTGAAGGCGTTGATGAACAGCGCCACGCCGTGCGTGGGCTGCAGGATGTGCTGGGTCTGGAACACCGGGTCCTTGCCCATGCGGATGCGTTCGCCGTCGAGCAGCGCGCGCGCGCTGCCCAGGGCCTCGCCCTGCTTCGCGTAGTAGCCCAGGGTGAAGATGCCGCCGTCGATGTCGACCGCCGAGTCCTTGACGGTGGTGCCCGAGTTGGCGGTGGCGATCTCGTAATACGCATCGCGGTTTGCCTGCAGCACCTTCACGATGCCCGCCAGCAGGCCGGCGCGTTCGCCATAGCTCAGGGCGCGCAGGGCCCGGCCGCCTTGTTGGCGGGCGAAGTCGAAGCCGACGGCGAGGTCCAGCCCGGCGCTGCTCACGCGGGCCAGTTCGGTGCCCAGCACCGGGTCGAACAGGGGTGTGCCCGCGCCGGTGCCGGTGCCGGTCTGCCATTGGCCTGCGAGGTGGTTGGGGAGCAGGGCTGCGGTGGTCATGGTGTTGTCTCGCTGGTGGGGTGGGACGCGCGGCACTGGCCGCGGGGAGCGAATGGCGCTATAAATGCATTATCTTGCGTTCTTCGAATTGTGCATTAAAGTGCATGTTTTGCCACTTGGCAAGCCCTTCCAGCGTTTTCCGCGCTGCATTCCATTGAAAGGACAGGCACTTCATGAGCGTCGATGACAGCGGCGTGATGGCCTCCCCCGAGACCCGGTCAGCCGGCGCGGAGGAAGAAGCCCGTCACCCCTTCCTGGTGGCGCTGGGCGAGCGCGTGCGCACGCTGCGTTCGCGCCGCGGCATGACGCGCAAGGCCGTGGCCATCGCGGCCGACGTGTCCGAACGGCACCTGGCCAACCTGGAATACGGCACCGGCAATGCCTCCATCCTCGTGCTGCTGCAGGTGGCGCAGGCGCTCCAGTGCTCGCTGGCGGAACTGCTTGGCGATGTGAGCACAAGCTCACCGGAGTGGCTCCTGATCCGCGAGTTGCTGGAAAAGCGCAACGAGGCCGACCTGCGCCGCGCGCGCATCGCCATCGGCGGCTTGCTGGGCGGCGGCGCGGCCGCCGGCGGCGACCCCGGGCGCAAGGCGCGCATCGCGCTCATCGGCCTGCGCGGCGCGGGCAAATCCACCCTGGGCCAGCGCCTGGCCGACGACCTGGGTTTCGCCTTCATCGAGCTCAGCCGCGAGATCGAGAAGTTCGCCGGCTGCAGCATCAACGAGATCCATTCCCTGTATGGCACGCCGGCCTACCGCCGCTACGAGCGCCGTGCGCTGGAGGAGGCGATCCAGATCTACCCCGAGGTGGTGATCGCCACCCCCGGCGGCCTCGTGTCCGACGCGGCCAACTTCAACCTGCTGCTGTCCCACTGCACCACCGTGTGGCTGCAGGCCGATCCGGCCGACCACATGGGGCGCGTGGCCGCGCAGGGCGACATGCGCCCCATGGCCGCGAGCCGCGAGGCCATGGAAGACCTCAAACGCATCCTGGCCGGCCGCTCGGCTTTCTATTCCAAGGCCGACATGGCCTTCGACACCAGCGCCTACAACCTCGAAGACGCTTTTGCCGCCTTGCGCGTCCAGGTGCGCGAGGCCCTCGGCCTGGACGAAAAACATGCATGAAAGTGCATTGACCTTTTTGAGTTTGTGAATTATTATTCACATCACCAGGTTCGGACCGGCGTTTGAGTGCAGGTCAACGGGCCTGATCCCGCCGCCGGCCCGCGCCTGCGGATGCCACCGACCCGAGACACCTGCCCGGAGACACCCCATGAGCGCCACTGCCAACGCCGCCCCGACCACCGTCGACTACCGCACCGATCCCAGCCAGTACCGCCACTGGAAGCTGTCCTTCGACGGCGAGGTCGCCACCCTGGCGGTCGACATCAACGAAGACGCCGGCATCCGCCCCGGCTACAAGCTCAAGCTCAACAGCTACGACCTGGGTGTGGACATCGAGCTGCACGATGCACTCAACCGCGTGCGCTTCGAGCACCCCGAGGTGCGCACCGTGGTCGTCACCAGCGGCAAGGACCGCGTGTTCTGCTCCGGCGCCAACATCTTCATGCTCGGCCTCTCCAGCCACGCCTGGAAGGTGAACTTCTGCAAGTTCACCAACGAGACGCGCAACGGCATCGAGGATTCCTCGAAGCACAGCGGCCTGAAGTTCGTCGCCGCGCTCAACGGCGCCTGCGCCGGCGGCGGTTACGAGCTCGCGCTGGCCTGCGACGAGATCGTGCTGGTGGACGACCGCTCTTCCGCCGTCTCGCTGCCCGAGGTGCCGCTGCTCGGCGTGCTGCCCGGCACCGGCGGCCTGACCCGCGTGACCGACAAGCGCCACGTGCGCCACGACCTGGCCGACATCTTCTGCACCACCAGCGAAGGCGTGCGTGGCCAGAAGGCGGTGGACTGGCGCCTGGTCGACTCGATCGCCAAGCCGCAGAAGTTCGCCGACCACGTGAAGGAGCGCGCCGCCGCGCTGGCCGCGAAGAGCGACCGCCCGGCCTCCGGCAAGGGCGTGACGCTGCCACGCATCCAGCGCACCGACAGCGCCGACGGCATCGGCTACGCCTTCGTGAACGTGTCGATCGACCGCAGCAAGCGCAATGCCACGATCACCGTGAAGGCCCCCACCGGCGCGCAGCCGCAGGACATCGCCGGCATCGAGGCCGCGGGCGCGGCCTGGTGGCCGCTGCAGATGGCGCGCGAACTCGACGACGCCATCCTCTGCCTGCGCACCAACGAACTCGACCTGGGCACCTGGCTGATCAAGACCGAAGGCGATGCGGCGGCCGTGCTCGCCAGCGACGCGCTGATGCTCGCGCACAAGGATCACTGGCTGGTGCGCGAGACGCTGGGGCTGATGCGCCGCACCTTCGCGCGCCTGGATGTGTCCTCGCGCAGCCTGTTCGCGCTGATCGAGTCCGGCTCCTGCTTTGCCGGCAGTCTGGCCGAACTGGCTTTCTGCGCCGACCGCGCCTACATGCTGGCCCTGCCCGACGACGCCGATGCCGCGCCCCGGTTGCAGCTCGACGAATTCAACTTCGGCTACCTGCCCATGGTCAACGAGCAGTCGCGCCTGCAGCGCCGCTTCTATGAAGAGGCGGGCCCGATGGAAGCCGCCCGCGGCGCCATCGGCCAGGCGCTGGACGCCGATGCCGCGCTCGCGCTGGGCCTGGTGACGGCCGCGCCCGACGACATCGACTGGGCCGACGAGGTGCGCATGGCGCTGGAAGAGCGCGCGTCCATGTCGCCCGACGCACTCACCGGCCTGGAAGCCAACCTGCGTTTCGCGCAGAAGGAAAACATGGCCACCCGCATCTTCGGCCGCCTCACCGCCTGGCAGAACTGGATCTTCATCCGCCCCAACGCCGTGGGTGAGAAGGGTGCCCTGAAGGTCTACGGAAAAGGTGACAAAGCCGCTTTCGACTTCAACCGCGTCTGACCGATTCATCCCCGACACCGAAACCGAGGAAGCACAACATGAGCACGATCAACTACAGCGAAAAGATCCCCAACAACGTCAACCTCTCCGAAGACCGCACGCTGCAGCGCGCGCTCGAAGGCTGGCAGCCGAACTTCATCAACTGGTGGGACGACGTCGGCCCCGAGGGCTCGACCAACCACGAGGTCTACCTGCGCACCGCCGTGAGCGTGGACCCGCAGGGCTGGGCGCAGTTCGGGCACGTGAAGATGCGCGACTACCGCTGGGGCATCTTCCTGAACCCCGGCGATGCCGAGCGCAAGGTCCACTTCGGCGACCACCTGGGCGAGAAGGCCTGGCAGGACGTGCCCGGCGAACACCGCGCCAACCTGCGCCGCATCATCGTCACACAGGGCGACACCGAACCCGCGTCGGTCGAGCAGCAGCGCCACCTCGGCCTGACCGCGCCCAGCATGTACGACCTGCGCAACCTGTTCCAGATCAACGTGGAAGAGGGCCGCCATCTCTGGGCCATGGTCTACCTGCTGCACAAGCATTTCGGCCGTGACGGCCGCGAAGAGGCCGAGGCGCTGCTGCAGCGCACCTCGGGCGACCAGGACAACCCGCGCATCCTGGGCGCGTTCAACGAGAAGACGCCCGACTGGCTGGCCTTCTTCATGTTCACCTACTTCACCGACCGCGACGGCAAGTTCCAGCTCTCCGCACTGGCCGAGTCCGCCTTCGACCCGCTGGCGCGCACCACCAAGTTCATGCTGACCGAAGAAGCCCACCACATGTTCGTGGGCGAGAGCGGTGTCTCGCGCGTGCTGCAGCGCACCGCGCAGGTGATGAACGAGCTCAAGACCGACGATCCGCAGAAGGTGCGTGCGGCGGGTGCCATCGATCTCGGCACCGTCCAGCGCTACCTGAATTTCCACTACAGCGTCACCATCGACCTGTTCGGCGCCGACCAGTCGAGCAATGCCGCCATCTTCTACAGCTCGGGCCTCAAGGGCCGCTACGAGGAAGGCAAACGCACCGACGACCACGTGCTCAAGGGCCAGACCTACAAGGTCCTCGAAGTGCAGAACGGCCAGCTCGTCGAAAAGGACGTGCCCATGCTCAACGCGCTCAACGAAGTGCTGCGCGACGATTTCATCAAGGACTCGGTGGCTGGTGTGAACCGCTGGAACAAGGTGCTGGAGAAGGCCGGCGTCCCGACGCGCCTGACCGTGCCGCACAAGGCGTTCAACCGCCAGATCGGCGCGCTCGCGGGCATCAAGATGTCACCCGAGGGCCGTGTGGTGAACGAAGCCGAGTGGGCGGCGAAGAAGAGCGAATGGCTGCCGACACCGGAAGACTTCGCCTTCGTTGCATCGCTCATGGGCCGCGTGGTCGACCCCGGCAAGTTCGCCGGCTGGATCGCACCGCCGGTGATGGGCATCAACCGCCAGCCGGTGGATTTCGAGTACGTGCGGTTCGGTTGACGGACTTTCACCTTCCCCCCGGGGGAAGGCGGGGAGGGGGCGACGCGGCTTCTGAGAGACTCCGCAGGCCCCCACCCAACCCTCCCCCAGAGGGGGAGGGCTTCAGGAGACACCCATGAACGCCATCGCCGAACCCGCTGTCATCAAGCAGCACCTGATCGATCCCGAGATCTGCATCCGCTGCAATACCTGCGAGGCGACCTGCCCGGTGCAGGCGATCACGCACGACGACCGCAACTACGTGGTCGACGCGGACAAGTGCAACCTGTGCATGGACTGCATCTCGCCCTGCCCGACGGGCTCGATCGACAACTGGCGCAACATGCCGCGCGTGCGTGCCTACACGACCGAGGAACAGCTCACCTGGGACGAACTGCCACCCGAACTGCCGCCGGAGGAGCTCGAAGGCCTGGCCGATGCGGATGCCGACGTGGGCGTGGCCCCGGTGGCCGCGGCAGTGCCAGCCGTGGTCAAGGACCCGAGTGGTCAGGAGCCGTTCAATTCGTCGGCCTTCGGCGCGACGTTGCCACCCTGGTCGGCCGCGCACGCCTATGCCAACCTGTACGGCCCCAAGGCCAGCCAGAAGACCGTGACCGCCACCGTGGTCGGCAATGTGCGCGTGACCGAAGTCGGCAAGACCGCCGGCAGCGACTACGACACGCACCACATCGTGCTCGACTTCGGCGCCATGCCGTTTCCGGTGCTCGAAGGCCAGAGCATCGGCGTGTTGCCCCCCGGTACCGACGACAAGGGCCGCGCGCATCACGCGCGCCAGTACTCCATCGCCAGCCCGCGCAACGGCGAACGCCCGGGCTACAACAACCTCTCGCTCACCATCAAGCGCGTGCTGGAAGACCACCAGGGCCGGCCGGTGCGTGGTGTGGCGAGCAACTACATGTGCGACCTCAAGGTCGGCGACAAGGTGGAGGTGATCGGGCCCTTTGGCACCAGCTTCCTCATGCCCAACCACCCGCGCTCGAACATCGTGATGATCTGCACCGGCACCGGCAGCGCGCCCATGCGCGCGATGACCGAATGGCGCCGGCGCCTGCGCGCCTCGGGCAAGTTCGAGGGCGGCAAGCTGATGCTGTTCTTCGGCGCGCGCACGCAGGAGGAACTGCCGTACTTCGGGCCGTTGCAAAGCCTGCCCCGGGACTTCATCGACAGCAATTTCGCCTTCAGCCGCACGCCTGGGCAACCCAAGCGCTACGTGCAGGACGTGATGCGTGAGCGTGCCGCCGATCTGGCGGTGCTGCTGCAGGACCCGAACACCTTCTTCTATGTCTGTGGGCTCAAGAGCATGGAAGAGGGCGTGGTACTGGCCCTGCGCGACGTGGCGCAGGGTGCCGGCCTGAACTGGGACACGGTGGGCGGCGCGCTCAAGCGCGAGGGCCGCCTGCACCTGGAAACTTATTAGAAGCACCCCAGCGACGCCTTCGGCGCCTCCCCCTCAAGGGGCGACACCTTGAGCCGGCTCGGCCGGACCCCTGGTGTCTCTGGGCGGACATCACTTCGTGCGAGGGTTCTCAGGGTTTCCCCGGGCAATGTTGTGTGCCCGCCGGGGTGAAGCGCGGTGTGCCGTTCCGGATGCGGAGGGATGGCTTACAGTCGGTTCCGTATGGCCATTGAACAGATCCCCGCCCCCACCCGCAGCCGCCCCGCCATCGAGGTGAGTGTGGTGATGCGGCGCGAGCCGGTCAGCGGCCCGATGAGCCGCTGGCAGCCCTGGCGCTGGGTGCTGGCCGACGTCGTGGTCAGCAGCGACCCGGACGACACCGGCCCGGCGCCCGCGCACGAGGACCACGAACCTCAGGCCGTGGAGCCGGTGGATGCCGTCGCGGCCAGCACGCCGGCCGCTCACTGGCTGTTTCCGCGCTTTCGCGTCGAGCTGTTCCGCGACGACGCCGAGGGGTACTTCCTCAACCTCAATAGCCCGCAACCCTGCTTCTGGGTGTTCTGGCGTGCCGACGAGGAACGGCTGCTCGACGGCGAGCCCATGGCCGTGCCGCAGATCGTCACGCTGAGTTACCACGACGCCGGGCGCTGGCTCGACGCACAGGAGCGGGTGGACCAGGTGCCCGCCCCTGCCGAGGTGGTCGACTGGCTGCGGGGTTTCGTCGACGCCACCTACCAGCCCGAGCCGAAGAAGCGCAAGCGCCCCGTCAGCTTCAAGCCCCTGACCGATCGCTTCGGCCAGCCGGTGCGCATCTCGACCGAGAAACGCGGCCCGGGGCCGACGACATGACGCTGCGCATCGGTATCAGCGCCCGCCTGCTGCACAACCCGCCGCTCGGGCTGGGTCTGCCGCAGAAGCGGCTGCAGTTCCTGGAAAGCACCATGGCGCACTGGATCATGGCCCATCGGGCCATCGCGCTGATGGTGCCCTTTGTGGACGAGGAAAGCCCCTTGTCGGTCAACCGCGCGCCGATGACCGAGATCGTCGCCATGCTTGATGGGCTGGTGCTTCAGGGCGGCATCGACATCTGCCCCGAAACCTATGGCGACACGCTGCGTGATCCCGCCTGGGCGGGCGATGCGATCCGCGACCGCTATGAGCTGGCGCTGCTGCGTGGCTTCATCGACGCGGGCAAGCCGGTGCTCGGTGTGTGCCGCGGTGCCCAGCTCATCAACGTGTGCTTCGGTGGCAGTCTGGTGCAGGACATCCCGTCACAGAGACCGGGTTCCATCAATCACCAGGACACGAACCGGTATGACCGCCTGATGCATGAGGTGGAGTTCGAGCCGGGGTCGACGCTGGACGCGCTGTATGGCAGCACCACGCCGCACCGTGTCACCAGCATCCATCACCAGTGCGTGGACCGACTCGGCGCCGGGCTGGTGGTGGAGGCCCGCAGCCCCCGGGACGGCATCATCGAAGCCATCCGCCACGACGGGCCCGGCTACGTGCTCGGTGTGCAGTGGCATCCCGAGTTCCATCTTTCTCCCGGCGAGGAAACCGAAGGCTTGCTCGACAGCGGCCCGATGATGATGGACTTCCTGCGCTCGGCGCACGCACGGGCGGACCGCCATCAGAGTGGCGAAACCCAGGTGCACGCCGGCCTTGCCCTGCCGAAACGCGCATGACCACCCAGGACGACAGCAACTTTTTCTCGCGCTGGTCGCGCCGCAAGGTGCAGGTGCGCGCCAACGAGCCGCTGCCGCCCGAGCCACCACCGCCCCGGCCAACCGCGCCGGTGGTGGCTGTGGCCGCGCCGCCCGTGGCCACCGAACCGGTGCCGGCCGAGGCGCCTGCCGAACAGCCACCGCTGCCCACGATGGAAGACGTGGCCCGGCTCACCCCCGAATCCGACTACGCGTCCTTCGTGGCCCGGGGTGTGCCGTCCGACGTGCGCAACGCTGCCGTCAAGAAGCTGTTCACCGACCCGCGCTACAACGTGATGGACGGTCTGGACATCTACATCGACGACTACTCCAAGCCCAGCCCGCTGTCGGCCGCGCACATGGCCAAGATGGTCGGCGCGCAGTTTCTCAAGCTGGTGGACGATCCCGACGAACCCAAGCCGGAGAATGCGGCGCCGCCATTGCCTGCGCCGCCCGCAGTCGAACCCACAGTCTCCCCGGATACCTCCGACAACACCGCTTCCGCTCGCCCGGAGCCCCACGATGACAACGCTGATCTGCAACTGCAACCAGACCATGACCCTGAACCCGGACGTTCTGGGCCAGGCACTGGATGAAGACCTGAACCTGCACACCACCCTGTGTCGCCGCGACGCGCCGGCTTTCCAGAAGGCATGCCGCAGCAAGGACGAACTGGTGGTGGCCTGCACGCAGGAGAGCCGCCTGTTCACCGAACTCTCCGAGCAGACCGAAGGCGCGGTGCCGCTGGACGTGCGGCCGATCCATTTCGTGAACATCCGCGAGACCGGAGGCTGGGGTCGCGAGGGCGCGCAGGCCATGCCGAAGATGGCCGCGCTGCTGGCGGCCGCGCGTCTGCCCGACGCCGAGCCGGTGCCGACCGTCACCTACAAGAGTGCAGGGCGGCTGCTCATCATCGGCGCGCTGGACGAGGCCGAGCGCATCGCTGGCATGGTGTCCGACGTGCTCGAGGTCAGCCTGATGGCCACCGGTGGCGGCGGCGCGCAGGAGCGCCGTTACCCGGTGATAGCGGCCGCGTTGCCGCAGCTCAGAGGCTGGCTGGGCGCGTTCGAGGTGTCCTGGCACACGGACAACCCCATCGACCTCGACCTGTGCACGCGCTGCAACGCCTGCGTGGCCGCCTGCCCCGAGGACGCAATCGGGCTGGACTACCAGATCGACATGGACAAATGCAAAAGCCACCGCGCCTGCGTGAAGGCCTGCGAGGCCGTGGGCGCGATCAACTTCCAGCGCGAAGCCGTGGAACACAGTGAGCAGTTCGACATCGTGCTCGACCTGCGCGGCGAGCCCGCGTTCACGCAGCACGCGCACCCTCAGGGCTACTTCCACCTGGCCGGTGGACTGCAGGCGCAAGCCGCCATGGCCACGGTGATCAAGCTGCGCGACCTGGTCGGCGAGTTCGAGAAGCCGAAGTTCTTCACCTACAAGCAGAAGCTCTGCGCGCACGGCCGCAACGAAACCGTGGGCTGCAACGCGTGCGTGGAGATCTGCTCGGCGCTGGCCATCCGCAGCGAAATCAAGCGCAACCAGATCGTCGTCAACCCCAACCTCTGCGTGGGCTGCGGCGCCTGCACCACGGTGTGCCCCACCGGGGCGCTGAGCTATGCCTACCCGCGAGCGAGCGAGCAGGGTGTGAAGCTGCGCACCCTGCTGGCCACCTACGCCAAAGCCGGTGGCCGGGACGCTGCCCTGCTGTTGCACAGCCAGGAAGCGGGCAGCGCGCTCATTGGCGAACTGGGGCGCGCCGCTGCGCTCGACCGCAAGCAGGTGCGTGGCGTGCCCGCGCGCGTGATCCCGCTGCCGCTGTGGCACACCGCCTCCATCGGCCTGGACGTGTGGCTCTCGGCCTTTGCCTATGGCGCGTCGCAAGTCTGGGTGCTGATGACGGGCGAGGAAGCGCCGCAGTACCGCGAGGCGGTGCGCGCGCAGATGGGCGTGGCGCAGGCGATCGTGAGCGGCCTGGGTTACACGGGCACGCACTTTCGCCTGATCGAGGCGCGCGATGCGAAGGCGCTGGACGCCGCGCTCGGCGACGCTCCCGCGCAGACCGTCAAGCGACGCGCCACCTTCGCGGTGCAGGCCGAGAAGCGCGCCACCGTCGAACTCGCGATCGAGCACCTGCTGCAAGACAGTGCCGCGCAGCGCGCGCCCGCCGAAGCCATCGCGCTGCCGGGTGCCTCGTTGCTGGGGACCATCGTGGTGAACAAGGACAGCTGCACGCTCTGCCTGAGCTGCGTGAGCGCCTGCCCGGCCAGCGCGCTGCAGGACAACACCGAACGCCCGCAGCTGCGCTTCATCGAGAAGAACTGCGTGCAGTGCGGCCTGTGCGCGAGCACCTGCCCCGAAGACGCGATCACGCTGGAGCCGCGCCTGCTGCTGGGCGAACAGCGCAAGCAGTTGCGCGTGCTCAACGAAGCCCAGCCCTACCACTGCATCCGCTGCGCCAAACCCTTCGGCACGCTCAAGGGCATCGAGGTCATGCTGTCCAAGCTCTCTGGGCACGCGATGTTCCAGGGCGAGGCGCTGGAACGCCTGAAAATGTGCGGCGACTGCCGCGTGGTGGACCTGTACACCAACCCGGGCGAGACCCGCATCACCGATCTCTGAAGCACGCCAACGCCATGAACAACGCCATTCCCGTCTCGTCCGCGCTGGACGAGGAAACCGCCCGCGCCGAGGTCTACGGCCTGCTCGCCGCGCTGTACTATGCGCCGCCGTCACCCGATCTGATGTCGCAGCTGCGCGTGGCCGTGACCGAGGCGCCCGCCGCCGGCGGCTTTCTGGAAGAACCCTGGCGCGAGGTGGTGGCCGCGGCGCGTGCGATGGACGATGCGGCGGTGGCCGAGGAGTTCGAGGCGCTGTTCGGCGGCGTGGGCAAGCCCGAGGTCTACGTGTTCGGCTCGCACTACCTCAGCGGCTTCCTCAACGAGAAGCCGCTGGCACAGCTGCGCAGCGACCTGGCGGTGCTGGGCCTGGCGCGCGACGAGGCCATGCCCGAGACCGAGGACCACGTGGCCTACCTGTGCGAGGTGATGCGCTACCTCATCGCCGGCGACGACGTGGAGGTGGCCAACCTCACACAGCAGCAGAAGTTCTTCACCGCCCACGTGCAGCCCTGGGTGCCGCAGCTGTGCGACAACCTGGCCGCGCACCCCAAGGCCCGTTTCTATGGGGCGCTGGCCGGGTTCACCCGGGCGTTCGTCGGGGTCGAGGCGCAGGGTTTCGACATGCTGGCCTAAAGCCCCCCAGGGCGCCCATCCCGCGTGGGCGCTGCATCGGGTGCATGCGGCTCCGTGAGCAGTGCCACGCAGAACGATGCCCCCTGCCCATCCGGGCGGTTCCCTGCCGTGATGTGCCCCCCGTAGCGCTCCACCAGGCCCTGACTGATCCACAGGCCCAGGCCATTGCCGTCGTTCTTGGTGGTGAAGAAGGGCCGGAACAGGCGGTCCAGCACCTCCGGTGAAAGTCCGCTGCCGCTGTCCTGCACACAGAGCCGCACGCCCTCTCGCCCGGCTTCGTCGGTCCAGTCGCGCGACACCAGCTGCAGGGTGCCGCCCTGCGGCATCGCCTGGATCGCGTTGATCATCAGATTGATGACCACCTGTTGCAACTCCTGGCGGTTGCAGCCCACGCGCTGCGAGGCCAGCAAGTCGCGCTGGACCTCGATGTTCGTCTGCGCCAGCAGGTGACTCACGAGTACCAGGCAGTCTTCCAGTGTGCGGTTGATGTCCAGCGTCTCCACATAGCCCGCGTACTCGGTCGGACGCGCGTACTGCAGCAATTGCGTGACGATGATGCGCATGCGCTCGACCTGCTCGTCGAGCAGCTTGAGTTCGGCCCGTACAGGCTGGCCCGCGTCGCCCAGGGTTTCGCGCATCAGGTCCAGGTTGCCCTGCATCACCGCGATCGGGTTGTTGATCTCGTGCGCGATGCTGGCCGTGAGCTGGCCGATGGCGGCGAGCTTCTCGCTCTTGACCAGCTGCTGCTGCGCCAGTTGCAGGGATGCGTTGCTCGCCTCCAGTTCCTGCGTGCGCTCGGCCACCTTGTGGTCCAGCTCCTCGCCCCAGCGTTGCAGTGCGGCCGTCTTGTCGTCGATCACGTCGAGCAGTTCATCGAGGTGACCGGCGAGCGCGCCCAGCTCGTCGCGCGCGCTCAGTTCGCCCACGCGCGCGCCCGACTCGCCATCCTCCACCAGCTGCATGGTGCGGTTCATGCGCTGCACCGGCTGGAAGATGCTGCGAGCCCAGCGCAGAGAAAACCAGGCAGAGAGCACCATCACGCCGAGGAAGATCAGGCCGATGGCCGCCAGCATGGCGTAGCGCACGAAACGGAAGGGGGCCTCCAGATAGCCCACGTACAGCATGCCGATGCGCTGGTCGTGCGCGTCCAGCAGCGGTTCGTAGGCCGAGACGTACCAGTCGTTGACGACAAAAGCACGGTCCAGCCAGGTCTGTCCCTGCCCCAGAACGGCATCGCGCACAGTCTGCGACACGCGCGTGCCGATGGCGCGCTGGTCCTGGAACAGGCGCACGTTGGTGGTGATGCGCACGTCGTCCATGAACAGCGTGGCCGTGCCCTGGCTGCCGAAGGGCAGCGAGCCCTCGGGGTAGACGATGCGGTTGATGTGGTCGATGAAGTCGAGGTTCTGGTTCAGCAGCAGGCCGCCGGCGAGCAGGGCTATGGTCTGGCCCCGTGCATCGAGCACCGGATGGGTGGACAACATCACCATCGCGCGGTGTTCGGCCTGGCGCGTATCCGGGGCGGCGTTGCGCGTGGCCACCAGCGGGATGGCCAGGCGCTGCGCCAGGTGGGGTGCAAGCGCGTGCAGCGCGGCGGGCTCCAGCACAAGCAGGCTGGCGCTGGCGCGCGTCGGCGCAGTCGTGCTCGACAGAGCGCCACCCAGCGCCGCGGGCATCGGCGGTATGGGCGCGGCTGCGTCGGCTGCGCTCAGGCCCAGCGGCAGCGCGCGCGCCAGCGCGCGCCCCTGCGGGTCGTAGATCACCAGGAAATCCAGACCCAGCCGCTCGCGCTGGCGCGCCAGTTGTTCGTTCAGCCGGGTAGTGTTCGTCGCGCCAGAGCTTCCCAGCGCCGCGAACAATACCTGCGAGCCGGCCACGCCCAGCGTGCCCGAGCCCACGTCGCTCAGCACCTGTTCGAAGTAGCCGTGCGCCACAGCCAGGTCGCTGCGCACCTTGGTGATGAGCAGGCGGTCGTAGGCCACGTTGCTCCACAGGGCCAGGGCCACGACCAGCATGGGAAAGGCCACCAGCAAGGGCAGCAGCGCCATCGCCAGCAGCTTGTTGCGGACCGAGCCCGCGAGCCAGCGGGGCGTGCGCCACAGACTCATGCCCTGGCGCGCCGGCTCAAGCCGCGCCCCACTCGGCCACACGGCGCTCCAGCGTGCGGCGGGAGACGCCCAGCAACTGGGCCGCGCGGGTCTTGTCGCCATGCACCGAGTCGAGCACGCTCAGGATGTGCATCTTCTCCAGCGTGTGCAGGTCGGTGGGCCGCGCGGGCGCCTGGGTGTCTGCTGCGGGGCCGCGGGCCTCGCCGGGGTACAGCGCCGACACATTGAGGCTGCCCAGGATGAGCGAGCGCTCGATCAGGTTGCGCAGTTCGCGCACATTGCCCGGCCAGTCGTACTGGCGCAGGAAGTCCATCTCCTGCTCGCTGATGCGCAGCGGCTCCACGCCGAGCGAGGGCGCGAGCTGGGCGTTGAAGTGGGCGACCAGCTCGGCGATATCGTCCTTGTGCTGGCGCAGCGGCGGCAGCGTGAGGTCGACCACCTGCAGGCGGAAGTACAGGTCCTTGCGGAAGCGCCCCGCGGTCACTTCGTCGCTGAGCTGGCGGTTGGTGGCGGCCACGATGCGCAGGTTCAGCGGCACCAGCTGTTCGCTGCCCACCGGGCGGATGTTGAGGTCTTCGATCGCGCGCAGCAGCGTGGCCTGGATCGGCAGCGGCAGCTCGGCGATCTCGTCGAGGAACAGCGTGCCGCCCTGCGCATAGTGGAACAGGCCGTCGCGCGCGCGCGTGGCACCGGTGAATGCACCCTTGGCGTGGCCGAACAGCTCGCTCTCGATCAGCTCGGGTGAGACGGCCGCGCAGTTGACCGGCACGAACGGCCCGCCGGCGCGGCTGCCCAGTGCGTGCAGCTCGCGCGCCACCAGCTCCTTGCCGGTGCCCGATTCGCCCTGCAACAGCACCGTGCTGTTGACCGGGGCCACGCGGGCGATCGACTCGCGCAGCTGCTGCATCGACGCTGAGTTGCCGACCAGCGCGCCCAGCCCCGGCGTGCTGACGACGGCGCGGCGCAGCACGAAGTTTTCACGCCGCAGGCGCGAGCGCTCGTAACAGTGTTTCACCGCGTTGAGGATCTGCGGCACACGAAACGGCTTGAGGATGAAGTCGGACGCGCCGGCGCGCAGCGCCTCGATGGCGGTGTCGAGGTCGGCGAATGCGGTGATCAGGATCACCTCGCCGGTGAAGCCGTGTTCACGCAGTTCCTTGAGCCAGGCCACGCCGCTCTTGCCCGGCAGCGAGATGTCCAGGATCACCAGGTCCACGTGGTGGCCACGCAGCCAGTGCGCGCCGTCCTCGGCACTGGTCGCGCTCATGACAAAGTGGCAGCGCGGCGCCAGCGTCTTGACGAGAAAGTTGAGCATGCCCTGCTCGTCGTCCACGATCAGGATCGACCAGTCGGGCCAGCCTTCGAGCGTGCGCTCGGGCGAAGGGGGAATGAATGAGGTCTCCACCCGCGGGGATTCTACGGAGGAAGCCTACGAAATCAGTTGGGTATTCGCGCATTTCCGACGCCAGCGGCCGGGGTTGGACGCCGCAACGGGCCGGGACTGATGCGACAACTTGTCGCAAACGTGGCGGACAGTTTGGCGCTGCATGCTCGGGGTAATGGATTGGTTTGATGGGTTATCCCTTAGTCGGCGGACATGCATTCGTCTGCCCGGTTTGCGCGCCATCGCGTCAACAGAGGACGGGCTTCGCACAAGCGTTCCCCGACCTGAAGGGTACAAGGAAACATCGATCAGGTGGCACGCTTCTGGCTATGAAAACGGAAGCACGCATGCATGCTGCGGTGCGGCATTGAAAGATGCGAACGACTCGTATTCCGGTCTTGCGCGAGACCCGGTGAACGACTTGCGCGGGGGGTGGTGGCCGGTTAGATTCGACGTATGCAAAAGGTCCGCATGTTGTGATGCGGGGCCCTTCCAACCAGGAGACATGCATGAACAAGTCCCCACGATCCACGAACGAAGAAGGCCGCACCGGCCTCAACCGTCGCACCCTGTTTGCGGGTGCGTCCACCGTCGGGGCGCTTGCCGCCGCGGTCACCCTGATTCCGGGCGCGCCGGCCGAAGACACGGCCGCCGCCGAGCCCCGGCCCGCGCCGGCCAGGGGCGGTGGTTACTCGCTCAGCGATCACGTGAAGCAGTACTACCAGACCACGCGCATCTGAGCGAACAGGAGCCTCCCCATGTTGCTGACCAAAAAATCCTCGTCTGGTGCGCACGTCTCGCGCGCGTCATCGGGCTTCGTACACAAGCTGCAGCGCGGTCTCTCGTCCGCCCTGCCCACCATGGACCGCCGCGCCTTCCTGCGCCGCTCGGGCCTGGGTGTCGGTGTCGGTCTGGCCGCCGGCCAGCTCACGCTGGTGAAGAAGGCCAAAGCCGCCGAAGGCAAGTCCATCGACGGTACCGGCAAGATCGAAGTCAAGCGCACCGTCTGCACCCACTGCTCGGTGGGCTGCGCGACCGACGCCATCGTCGAGAACGGCGTCTGGGTGCGCCAGGAGCCGGTGTTCGACTCCCCGATCAACCTCGGTGCGCACTGCGCCAAGGGCGCCGCGCTGCGCGAGCACGGTCATGGTGAATACCGCCTGCGCTACCCGATGAAGCTGGTCAACGGCAAGTACCAGCGCATCAGCTGGGACGTGGCGCTCAACGAGATCACGGCCAAGATGAAGGAGCTGCGCGAAGCCAGCGGCCCCGATTCGGTGTACTTCGTGGGCTCGTCCAAGCACAACAACGAACAGTCGTACCTGATGCGCAAGTTCGTGAGCTTCTGGGGCACCAACAACTGCGACCACCAGGCGCGCATCTGCCACTCCACCACGGTGGCCGGCGTGGCCAACACCTGGGGTTATGGCGCCATGACCAACTCGTACAACGACATGCAGAACAGCAAGTGCGCGTTGTACATCGGCTCCAACGCCGCCGAGGCGCACCCGGTTTCGTTGCTGCACATGCTGCACGCCAAGGAAAACGGCTGCAAGATGATCGTGGTGGACCCGCGCTTCACCCGCACCGCGGCCAAGGCCGACGAGTACGTGCGCATCCGCTCCGGCACCGACATCCCCTTCCTCTTTGGCCTGCTGTACCACATCTTCAAGAACGGCTGGGAAGACAAGAAGTACATCAACGACCGCGTCTATGGCATGGAGGACGTCAAGAAGGACGTCATGGCCAAATGGACGCCGGACAAGGTGGAAGAGGCCTGCGGTGTGGGCGAGGCACAGATGTTCAAGGTCGCCGAGATGATGGCCAAGAACCGGCCGTCCACCCTGGTGTGGTGCATGGGCCAGACGCAGCACACCATCGGCAACGCCATGGTGCGCGCATCGTGCATCGTGCAACTGGCGCTGGGCAACATTGGCAAGAGCGGTGGCGGTGCGAACATCTTCCGCGGCCACGACAACGTGCAGGGCGCGACCGACGTCGGCCCCAACCCCGATTCGCTGCCGGGCTACTACGGCCTGGCCGCCGGTTCGTGGAAGCACTTCGCCGCCGTCTGGGGCGTGGACTACGAGTGGATCAAGAAGCAGTACGCCGAAGGCATGATGGAGAAGCCCGGCATCACGGTCTCGCGCTGGATCGACGGTGTGCTGGAGAACAACGAGCTGATCGACCAGGGCTCGAACCTGCGCGGCGTGTTCTTCTGGGGCCATGCGCCGAACTCGCAGTCGCGCGGCCTGGAGATGAAGCGCGCGATGGACAAGCTGGACCTGCTGGTGGTGGTGGACCCTTATCCATCGGCCACGGCGTCGATGGCTGCCATGCCCGGCAAGCCCGAAGACCTCAACCCCAACCGCGCGGTGTACCTGCTGCCGGCGGCCACACAGTTCGAGACCAGCGGCTCGGTCACGGCGTCGAACCGCTCGTTGCAGTGGCGCGAGAAGGTGATCGAGCCGCTGTGGGAGAGCCGCAGTGACCACATGATCATGCACCAGTTCGCCGAGAAGCTGGGCTTTGCCGCCGAGTTCTCGAAGAACTTCAAGATGCAGAAGGTCAAGGGCATGGACGAGCCCGTGATCGAGGACGTGCTGCGCGAGATCAACGCCTCGGTCTGGACGATTGGCTACACCGGTCAGAGCCCGGAGCGCCTGAAGGCCCACATGCGCAACATGGGCGCCTTCGACATCAAGTCGCTGCGCTGCAAGGGCAAGGTGGTGGACAAGGAAACCGGCTACGACATGAGCGGTGACTACTTCGGCCTGCCCTGGCCCTGCTACGGCACGGCCGCCATCAAGCACCCCGGTTCGCCCAACCTGTACAGCACCGAGCGGCACGTGATGGACGGTGGCGGCAACTTCCGCGCCAACTTCGGTGTGGAGCGCGACGGCCAGAACCTGCTGGCCGAGGACGGTTCGCACTCGCTGGGCGCCGAGATCACCACCGGTTACCCCGAGTTCGACCACGTGCTGCTCAAGAAGCTCGGCTGGTGGGGCGACCTGACGGCGGACGAGCAGAAGGCCGCGGAGGGCAAGAACTGGAAGACCGACCTCTCCGGCGGTATCCAGCGCGTGAGCATGGCGCACGGCTGCCATCCTTTCGGCAACGCCAAGGCGCGCGCCGTGGTGTGGAACTTCCCCGATGCGATCCCGCAGCACCGCGAGCCCATCTATGGCATCCGCCCCGACCTCGTGGCCAAGTACCCCAGCCACGACGACCAGAAGACCCGCTGGCGCCTGCCCATCCTCTACAAGTCGCTGCAGACGAAGAACGTCGAGGAAAAGATGCACGAGAAATTCCCGCTCATCATGACCTCCGGCCGCCTGGTCGAGTACGAGGGTGGTGGCGAGGAAACCCGCTCCAACCCCTGGCTGGCAGAGCTGCAGCAGGAGATGTTCGTCGAACTCAACCCGGCCGCCGCGGCTTCGCGCGGCATCCGCAACGGCGAGCGCGTGTGGGTCAGCACCCCGACCGGTGCGCGCATGAACATGCAGGCGCTGGTGACCGAGCGTGTCGGCCCCGACACGGTGTTCATGCCGTTCCACTTCTCCGGTCGCTGGCAGGGCATGGACATGAAGCCTTACTACCCCGACGGCGCCTTCCCCGTCGTTCGCGGCGAGGCGGTCAACACCGGTACGACCTATGGTTACGACATCGTCACGATGATGCAGGAAACCAAGACCACGATCTGCAACGTCGAAAAAGCGTAAGACCAGGAGCACAACATGGCACGAATGAAATTCATCTGTGACGCGGAGCGCTGCATCGAATGCAACGGCTGCGTCACCGCCTGCAAGAACGAGCACGAGGTTCCCTGGGGCGTCAACCGCCGCCGCGTGGTCACGCTCAATGACGGTGTGCCCGGCGAGAAGTCGATCTCGGTGGCTTGCATGCACTGCAGCGACGCGCCCTGCATGGCGGTATGCCCGGTCAACTGCTTCTACCGCACCGACGAAGGTGTGGTGCTGCACGACAAGGACGTCTGCATCGGCTGCGGCTACTGCTCCTACGCCTGCCCATTCGGCGCGCCACAGTTCCCCTCGCAGGGCACCTTTGGCGTGCGCGGCAAGATGGACAAGTGCACCTTCTGCGCCGGTGGCCCCGAGGCCCATGGCAGCCAGGACGAGTTCGAGAAGTACGGGCGCAACCGCCTGGCCGAGGGCAAGCTGCCGGCCTGCGCGGAGATGTGCTCGACCAAGGCTCTGCTCGCCGGCGACGGTGATGTCGTGGCCGACATCTTCCGCAGCCGCGTGATCCAGCGCGGCAAGGGCGCAGAGGTATGGGGCTGGGGCACGGCCTACGGTACCGCACAGGGGACCAAGTCATGAGCATCCAACGCCTGTTCCTCTCCACCGCGATTGCGGCCACCTTGCTGGGCCTGGCGGCCTGCTCGGACGAACCCCAGGTGCTCACCGGCGAAGGCGTCAAGCAGGACGGCGCGCCCTACCAGGGCGTGGGCAGCAGCCAGTACGTGCAGACCGGCTGGACGCCGGGCGACAAGGGCAGCTGGGAGCAGCAGCTCAAGACCCGCGCGCAGTATGGGCAGAACGACTACACCCGCATGAGCAACAAGTAAGGACCCGCTATGCACAGGCTCCTCACACAGGGCATGCGCCGTCTGGCGTCGCCGCTCTTCTGGTCCACGGCCTTGCTCGCCCTGAGCGCTGGCTGGGCCAGTGCCCAGACCCAGCCGGTGGAAACGGTGCGCGACGATCCGGCGCCGCCGGCTGCCACCGCGCCGGCCCAGGGCACCGGTGGCATCCGCAGCGCCAACATCTTCGAGATCGCGCCAGACGCCGCCACCGACCCCAAGTACGCGGAACAGAGCAACGCCGAACGCGGCAAGGTCCAGCCGGGCAACAACGCGCCCATGTGGCGCGACGTGGGCAAGGGTGTGACGGGATACACGAGCCTGCCGTATCCAGAAGCGGGCAACATGATCCAGCCGTTCGTGCAGTACCCCGGTTCGCGCGTCACCACCGCCGGAGAAGCCTGGCGCCAGGTGCGCAACGACTGGATCCTGCCCTATGGCGGCTCGGTGCTGCTGATCGTGATTGTTGCCATCGGCCTGTTCTACGCTGCCAAGGGCTCGATCGCGTTGCACGGCACCGAAACCGGGCGCAAGATTGAGCGATTCACCTACTTCGAGCGCGCGGCGCACTGGACCAATGCGATCGCCTTCGTGATCCTGGCGGTCTCGGGCATCGTCATGGCCTTCGGCAAGTTCTTCCTGTTGCCGGTCATGGGCAGCACGCTGTTCGGCTGGTTGAGCTTCGCGCTGAAGAACCTGCACAACTTCGCAGGCCCGCTGTTTGCCGTCTCGCTGCTGGTGGTGATCCTCACCTTCGTCAAGGACAACCTGCCGGCCAAGGAAGACATCACGTGGCTGCTCAAGGGTGGAGGCCTGTTCAGCGGCAAGGAGGTGCCCTCGCACCGCTTCAACGCCGGTGAAAAGGTGGTGTTCTGGGCCGGTGTCTTCTTCTTCGGCCTGATCGTGGTGGGCTCCGGCCTGTTCCTCGACAAGCTGGTGCCGTCGGTGGACTACACCCGCGCCAACATGCAGGTGGCGCACATGATCCATGCCAGCGCCGCGGTGCTGATGATGGCCTTGTTCATGGGTCACATCTACCTTGGCACCATCGGCATGAAGGGCGCCTACAAGGCCATGAAGACCGGCTACGTTGACGAAACCTGGGCGAAGGAACACCACCAGCTCTGGCACGACGACATCAAGGCCGGCAAGATCCCCGCACAGCGCACAGCCACACCAGGTGGCGGGGCGGGCGAGACCACCGCGCGCACGGCCAAGGCCTGAGCCCCGTTCAAGAGTTCAGACAAACCCAACGAGACCGCACATCATGCTCAAGCGTTTCCTCCTGTGCATGGCCCTGCTGATGGCCGCCACCGCCCACGCCAAGCTGCCGGCGCCGCCCCCTCCGACGGAAGAGGCCAAGGCCAAGGCGGCCGAGGCGGCAGCCCGGACCGCCTGGTCCGGCAAGGTCGCGGCTTACAAGCTGTGCAAGGCGCAAGACAAGGCTGCCGCCAGCTACTTCAAGTCGGCTTCGATGACGGGCAAGTCGGTCAAGCCGGCGGATGCTGCGCCTGCCTGCACCGATCCGGGACCATTCGCTTATGTGACACCCAAGCCGGCCGAAGCCGCTGGTGCGCATTCGCCTGCCGCCACCGCGGTGAGCCCGCCCAGCAGCCAGGCGCCCGCAGGCGCCGCCACGCCGGCCAAGAAGTGACCGCACCGGGCAAGGGTGCTTGACCCTTGCCAGCGTGCTCTCATGGGCCGCACCCCCGGGTGGCGGCCCTTTTCATGCGGTAGTCTTCGTTCATGCCACTTCCCCAGCTGACCCAGGCGCGCGCGCCACTGACCCGCGAGATCGAGGTCGTGAACGAGTTCGGCGCACGCGAGACCATCGCCATCCCGGCCGAGCGCGACCTCACCGTGTACGTGGACAAGCGCGAGCTCGTCACGCTCATGACATTGGGCGCGCACCCCGAGTGGCTGGTGCTGGGTTATCTGCTCAACCAGCGGCTGATTGCCTCGGTGGACGAGATCGAATCGATCACGGTGGACTGGGACGTCAACGCTGCTTCGGTGAAGACCCGCCAGGGCATCGACCGCATCGAGGAGCGCACGTCGAAACGGGTGGTGACCACCGGCTGCGGCCAGGGCAGCGTGTTCGGCAACCTGATGGACGAGATCGACAGCATCCGCCTGCCAGAGAGCGCGGTGCTGCGGCAGTCGCAGCTGTACGCCATCGTCAATGCGATCCGGCTCAAGGAAAGCACCTACAAGTCGGCGGGCTCGGTGCATGCCTGCGCGCTGTTCCACGGCGAAGCGTTGCAGCTGTTCGTGGAAGACGTGGGCCGACACAACGCGGTGGACACGATCGCCGGCTGGATGTGTCTGCAGGAAGGTCTGCCGGATGGCGAGAAGATCTTCTACACCACCGGCCGCCTCACCAGCGAGATGGTGATCAAGTCCGCCCAGATGGGTGTGGCGGTGGTGATCTCGCGCAGCGGCATCACCCAGATGGGGCTGGACGTGGCGCAGCGTGTGGGCCTGTGCGCCATCGGGCGCGCGACCAACAAGCACTTTCTCTGCTACGCCAGCCCGCAGCGGCTGGTGATGGACGCGGTGCCAGCGCTTGCACCGCAGCCCCTGCGCGTTCGGGCATAAACTCGGTTCCCTTTTTTCCGCATGTCACCGCCGCACGGCCCCTGGTCCTGCGCAGTGCCTCTGTGCGCCCGCCTGCGAAAGACCCCATGAACCGAGAAGTCCACGTCATAGACCACCCCCTGGTGCAGCACAAGCTCACACTGATGCGCCGCCAGGACACCAGCACCAAGAGCTTTCGCGAACTGGTGCACGAGCTCAGCGCGCTGCTGGCCTACGAGCTCACGCGCGACATGCCGATGCAGACCATCGAGATCGAGACCCCGCTGGAGAAGATGCAGTCGCGCGTGATCGACGGCAAGAAGATCGTGCTGGCCTCCATCCTGCGCGCGGGCAACGGCTTTCTGGACGGCATGCTGCAGGTCATTCCCGGCGCGCGCGTGGGCCACATCGGCCTGTACCGCGACCCGGCCACCCTGCAGGCGGTGGAGTACTACTTCAAGATGCCGCAGGGCATGGAAGAGCGCGACGTGATCGTGCTCGACCCCATGCTGGCGACCGGCAACAGCGCCGTGGCCGCGGTGGACCGGCTCAAGAAGACTGGCCCGCGCTCGATCCGCTTCGTCTGCCTGGTCACCTGCCCCGAAGGCCTGAAGACCTTCCACGACGCCCACCCGGACGTGCCGGTCTACACCCCGGCGGTGGACCGGGGCCTGAACGACCATGGCTACATCGTGCCGGGCCTGGGCGATGCGGGCGACCGCATCTTCGGCACGAAGTGAACTCCCTCGCGCCGCCCCTGTCGCATGGGGTTTAGCGGTTTGAGATAAGGTTGTTCCCCATGAACCCGACGCACCAGCCCCCTTCTTTCTGGCAGATTGGCTGGCGCTCGCTGCGGCGTGACTGGCGCGCAGGTGAGTTGCGGCTGCTGGTGCTGGCGGTCACGCTGGCGGTGGCGGCGCTCACGGCGGTGGGTTTTTTTGCCGACCGGCTGCAGAACGGCCTGGCGCGCGACGCGCGCGCGCTCATTGGTGGCGACGCCGTGCTGCGCAGCGACAACCTGCCACCGCCCGCGTTCGAGGCCCGGGCGCGCGAACTCGGACTGACCACCACGCTGTCGCTGGACTTTCCCACCATGGGCCGCGCGCGCGACGAAGAGGGCGGCGCTGCCCGCCTGGTCGCGCTCAAGGCGGTGGACGAGGGCTATCCGCTGCGGGGCGCGCTGCGCCTGGCCGAAGCCCCCGGCGCGCCCGATGCCGCCATGCGCGGGATTCCGGCGCCCGGCACCGCCTGGGTGGACGCGGCCTTGCTGGTCGCGCTGGAACTGAAGATGGGCGACCCGCTGCTGCTGGGCGACAGCGCCTTCACCATCGCGCGCGTCATTGTGGTCGAGCCCGACCGCGGCGGCGGCTTCATGAGCTTCGCGCCGCGCGTCATGGTCAACAGCGCCGACCTGCCTGCCACCGGCCTGGTGCAGCCGGCCAGCCGCCTGCGCTACCGCCTGGCCGTGGCCGGGCCCGATGCCCGCGTGGCCGAGTTCAACCGCTGGGCGGAACAAGCCATGGAGCAACCCGACGCGCGCGGCATGCGG
Source organism: Hydrogenophaga sp. (assembly GCF_025699295.1). Lineage (GTDB taxonomy): Bacteria > Pseudomonadota > Gammaproteobacteria > Burkholderiales > Burkholderiaceae_C > Hydrogenophaga. The sequence goes on from NZ_JAILWB010000019.1 coordinate 59,410, forward strand.
CTGGAGTCGCTCGAAGGCGGACGGCCCGAGATGCAGCGCACGCTGGGCCGCGCCGAACAGTTCCTCAACCTCGTGGCCCTGCTCGCCGCGTTGCTGTGCGCCGTGGCGGTGGCCATTGCCGCGCGCGGTTTCGCCCAGCGCCACCTGGATGACTGCGCCATGCTGCGCGTGCTCGGCCTGTCGCAGGGCACCATGGCGCGCGCCTACACCTTCGAGTTCGCGCTTGTCGGCGTCTTCGCCAGCGCGGTGGGTGTGGCCATCGGCTTTGCGGTGCACTATGTGTTCGTGCTGCTGCTCGCGGGCCTGGTCGAATCGAGTCTGCCCGCGCCCGGCATCACGCCGGTGCTGCTGGGGCTGGGCATGGGGCTCACGCTCATGATGGCCTTTGGCCTGCCACCGGTGCTGCAGCTCGCCCAGGTGCCACCGCTGCGCGTGATCCGCCGCGACGTGGGCCAGCTCAAGCCCGCCACGCTGGCCGTGCTGGGCGTGGGCCTGCTCGGCTTTGCCGCGCTGCTGCTCGCCGCCAGCCGCGACCTGCTGCTCGGTGGCATCGCGGTGGGCGGTTTCGCCGGCGCGGTGCTGCTGTTCGCCGCCGCCAGCTACGCCGCCGTGCGCGTGCTGCGCGCCAGCGTGAACGAGGCCACCGCGCCGCGCGCGCTCGTCATGGCCACGCGCCAGCTCTCGGCCCGCCCGGCGTACGCGGTGGTGCAGATCAGCGCGCTCGCCGTCGGCCTGCTCGCGCTCGTGCTGCTGGTGTTGCTGCGCACCGACCTGATCTCCAGCTGGCGCAACGCCACCCCGCCCGATGCGCCCAACCGCTTCGTGATCAACGTGCAGCCCGAGCAGAGCGAAGCCTTCCAGCAGGCGCTGCGCAGCGCCGGCGTTGAGCGCTACGACTGGTACCCCATGATCCGCGGCCGGCTGGTGGGCATCAACGGCAAGCGCATCAACCCGGACGACTTCGAGGGCGACCGCGCCCAGCGCCTGGTGGACCGCGAGTTCAACCTCTCCAACATGGCCGCGCTGCCCGAGCACAATCCGGTGGTTGCCGGCCGCTGGACGGAGAACGAAACCGACGCGCTCAGTGTGGAAGAGGGCCTGGCCGAAGAACTGGGCCTCGAGCTCGGCGACCGGCTCGCCTTCGACATCGCCGGCCAGGTGACCGAAGGGCGCATCACCAGCCTGCGCAAGGTGGACTGGGGTTCCATGCGCGTCAACTTCTTCGTCGTGTTCCCGGTGGCGCAGGTGCCCGACGTGCCCGTGAGCTACATCAGCGCCTTCCGCGCGCCCGAGACGGCCAACGGCGCGCCCAACGGTTTCGACAACGCGCTGGTGCGCGAATTTCCCAACATCACCAACGTCGACATGAGCCAGACCATCGCGCAGGTGCAGCGCGTGCTGGGCCAGGTCATCAGCGCGGTGGAATTCCTGTTCGTCTTCACGCTGGCGGCCGGGCTGGTGGTGCTGCTCTCGGCCATCACCGCCACGCGCGGCGAACGCGAGCGCGAATTCGCCATCCTGCGCGCCGTCGGTGCGGGCTCGGCCCTGCTGCGCCAGGTGCAGCGCATCGAGTTGCTGGGCGTGGGCCTGCTCGCCGGTTTCCTCGCCTCGGTGGTTGCGGTGGCGGTGGGCTGGGCGCTGGCGCGCTTCGTGTTCGAGTTCTCCTGGACGGCATCGCCCTGGGTGCCGCTGGGCGGCGCCATCGCCGGCGCGCTGTTGGCCCTCATGGCCGGCTGGTGGGGCCTGCGCAGCGTGCTGCGTACCCCCGTGGTGGAGACGCTGCGAAAGGCACCCGTATGAACACGCCGCTGGCACAACCCGAGGAACCCACGCGCCACGCCACCCCCTTCGACTGGATCGGTGGCGAGGACAAGGTGCGTGCACTGGTCGACCGCTTCTACGACCTCATGGACATCGAGCCCGCCTACACCGCGCTGCGCGCCGCCCACGGCAGCACGCTGGACAACGCAAGGCAGCGCCTGTTCTGGTTCCTCTGCGGCTGGCTCGGCGGCCCGCAGCACTATACCGAACGCTTCGGCCACCCGCGCTTGCGCGCCCGCCACATGCCGTTTGCCATTGGCATCCTGGAGCGCGACCAGTGGCTGGCCTGCATGGACCAGGCGATGGGCGAGACGGGTGTGGATGCCGAACTGCGCGAGCGGCTCAAGACCAGCTTCTTCCAGACGGCGGACTGGATGCGGAATTCGCCGGGGTAGGGCAGCAACGGCTCGCGGCGGTCGCTCACCCCGACCGCAACAACACCACCAGCGCCCCAGCCCCGCCCTCCGCCGGTCGTGCCTGCACGAAGGCCATCACCTCGTGCTTCTGCACCAGCCAGCGCAGCACGCGGTTCTTCAGCACCGGGGTGCGCCCGGGTGAGCCCAGGCCTTTGCCGTGCACCACGCGCACGCAGCGCAGGCCGGCCTGGTGGGCGTCGCGGATGAAGCGGCCCAGGGCTTCGCGGGCTTCGTCGGTTCGCAGGCCGTGCAGGTCGATCTGGCGCTGGATGCTCCAGCTGCCTTCGCGCAGCTTGCGCACCACCTCGGGCCCCAGGCCGGGGCGGCGAAAGCTGAGCTGTTCGTCGGTGTGCAGCAGGGTCTCGATGTCGAACTCGTCGGACAGGGCCTCGCGCATCACGGCCGCTTCGTCGCGCTGGCGCTGCACCGGCACGGGCTCCACCGGCGCGCGGTGCGGCGTGGCGCGGCCACCCGGGCGCGCGGGCACCGGCTGCACCGGGCCCACGGCGAGTTCAAAGAGCTTCTGCTCGCGCTCGCGTTTCAGTGCCGCCAGGCGCTCGGCCTCGCGTTGCGCGGCTTCGCGCCCGGCTTGTTCGGCCAGGGTGCGCTTGAGCGCCTTGAGCCCGGCCAGCGTGTTCACTTTCATGGTGGGTCATTGTGACCCAGCAGGCACCGCTCAGTGCCCGGACGCGGCCTTCACACCAGGCCTTGCTCGGCCATGGACGTGGCGCTGTGGCGCGTGACGATGAAGTGGTCGAGCACGCGCACGTCCACCAGTGTGAGCGCGCTGCGCAGGGTGCTGGTGAGGTCGATGTCGGCGCGTGAGGGCTGGGCCACGCCGCTGGGGTGGTTGTGCGCCAGCACCACGGCCGAGGCGTGGTGGTGCAGGGCGCGCAGCACGATCTCGCGCGGGTAGACGCTGGCTTGCGACAGGGTGCCGCGAAACAGCTCCTCCAGCGCGATCAGGCGGTTCTGGCTGTCGAGGAACAGCACGGCGAACACCTCGTGCGGCTTGCCGCCCAGCTGCAGCTGCAGGTAGTCGCGCACGGCCTGCGGGCTGTCGAACACCTGGCGTTGCCGCAGCTCCTGCGCGAGTGCGCGGCGGGCGAGTTCCAGCACCGCCACGACCTCGGCGCGCTTGGCGGGTCCCAGGCCCTTGATCTGTTTGAGCGCGTCGGCACCGGTGTGCAGCAGGCCGGCGATGCCGCCGAAGCGCTCCAGCAGCTCCTGCGCGAGCTGCAGCACGTGTTTGCCGGCGATGCCGGTGCGCAGCAGCAGGGCGAGCAGTTCGCCGTCGCTGAGGGCGCCGGGGCCGCGCGCGAGCAGCTTCTCGCGCGGGCGCGAATCGGCGGGCAGGCCCTTGAGCCCGGGCGTGGCAAGGCCATCCATGTGTTTTCCTCCCTGATGCTCTGCGCTTTTTACAATACGGGTTGTTGCGGTACCCCCGGCCGTTTCCCATTCACGCATTTCCCGCCTGCCATGCCCCACGTCCAAGAAGGTTCCTTCCTCACCCTGCACTACCGCATGTCCGGTCCCGGGGGGCAGGTGATCATCGATACCTTCGCCGGCCAGCCGGCCACGCTCAGTCTGGGCGCGGGGGAGTTGTCGCCCGCGATCGAGCAGCGCCTGCTGGGACTGGAGGAGGGCACGCGCACGGTGATCGAACTGACCGAGGGCGAGGCCTTTGGCGAGCGCCAGCCCGAGATGGTGCAGTGGGTGGCGCGCAAGCTGCTCAACGAACTGGGCGACCCGCACGAGCAGTACGCCGCGGGCGACGTGGTGCAGTTCCCCACGCCCGATGGCCTGGGCAGCTACGCGGGCGCGGCGGTGGAGGTGCGGGAAGACGGCGCAGTGCTGTTCGACTTCAACCACCCGCTGGCGGGCCAGCCGGTGCGCTTCGAAGTCCAGTTGATCGGGGTGCTCTGATGACCCAGTCCCAGGAAATCATTCTCGCCGAGCCGCGCGGCTTCTGCGCCGGCGTGGACCGCGCGATCGAGATCGTCGAGCGCGCGCTGGTCAAGTTCGGTCGCCCGATCTACGTGCGCCACGAGATCGTGCACAACACCTACGTGGTGAACGACCTCAAGGCCAAGGGCGCGATCTTCATCGAGGAGCTGGCCGACGTGCCGGCCGGCGCCACGCTGGTGTTCTCCGCGCACGGGGTGAGCAAGGCCATCCAGGACGAGGCGAAGCAGCGCGGTTTTCACATCTTCGACGCCACCTGCCCGCTGGTGACCAAGGTGCATGTGGAAGTGGCCAAGCTGCACCGCGAGGGCTACGAATTCATCATGATCGGCCACAAGGGCCACCCCGAGGTGGAAGGCACGATGGGCCAGCTGGAGAGCGGCATCCACCTGGTGGAGGACGTGGAAGACGTGGGTCGCGTGGCACCTGCGCAAACCGAGAAACTTGCTGTGGTGACGCAGACCACCTTGTCGGTGGACGACGCGGCCGAGATCCTGGCCGCGGTGAAGGCGCGCTTTCCGAGCGTGCGCGAACCCAAGCAGCAGGACATCTGCTACGCCACGCAGAACCGGCAGGATGCGGTCAAGCTGCTGAGCCCGCAGGTGGACATCGTGATCGTGGTCGGCAGCCCGACCAGCTCCAACAGCAACCGCCTGCGCGAACTCGCGGTGAAGCTGGGCACGCCCAGCCACATGGTGGACAGCGCCGACGAGCTGCAGGCCGAGTGGTTCGAGGGCAAGCACCGCGTGGGCCTGACGGCCGGTGCCTCGGCGCCCGAGATCCTGGTGCGCCAGGTGATCGAACGCATCAAGGCCCTGGGCGCGATCTCCGTGCGCACCATGGACGGCCTGACCGAAACCATCAAGTTCCCGCTGCCCAAGGGCCTGAAGATCGAGGGCGAGGACGCCCAGCCCCTGCAGCACCTGCGCTGACCCTCGCTGCGGCCCCGCGCGCCCGGGCAGGGCGCAAAACTACAATCGCCGCATGCTAGACATCGTTCAACTGAGAAAAGACCTCGACGGGGTCGTGGCGCGCCTGCAGACCCGCAAGCAGCCGCAGCCTTACCTGGATGTGCCCGCCTACCAGGCGCTGGAATCCGAGCGCAAGGCGCTGCAGACCCGGACCGAGGAACTGCAGAGCCAGCGCAACACGCTGAGCAAGCAGATCGGCATGCTCAAAGGCAAGGGCCAGCACGCCGAAGCCGATGCGGCCATGGCGCAGGTGGCGGCCTTCAAGGCCGAGCTGGAAGCCTCGGCCGCGCGGCTGGACGTGATCCAGACCGAGCTGCAGACCCTGCTGCTGGCCGTGCCCAACCTGCCGCACGAGAGCGTGCCGGTGGGAAGTGACGAAAACGCCAACATCGAGCTGCGCCGCTGGGGCACACCCCGCGCCTTCGACTTCGAATTGCGCGACCACGTCGACATCGGCGAACGCCTGGGGCTGGACTTCGAGACCGGCACCCAGCTCGCTGGTTCGCGCTTCACCTTCATGCGTGGCCCCATCGCCCGCCTGCACCGCGCGCTCGCCCAGTTCATGCTGGACGTGCAGACACAGGAGCATGGCTATACCGAGTGCTACACGCCCTACATCGTCAATGCCGAGACCCTGCACGGCACCGGCCAGTTGCCCAAGTTCGAGGGTGACCTGTTCGCGGTGAAAAAAGGCGGGCAGGAAGGCGAGGCGGTGCCCGATACCCAGGCGCTGTACCTCATTCCCACCAGCGAAGTGACGCTGACCAACACCGTGCGCGACACCGTGCTGGCCGAGGCCGAGCTGCCCATCAAGCTCACCGCACACACACCCTGCTTCCGCTCCGAAGCCGGCAGCGCCGGACGCGACACGCGCGGCATGATCCGTCAGCACCAGTTCGACAAGGTCGAGATGGTGCAGATCGTGCACCCCGAGAAGAGCTACGAGGCGCTGGAAGACATGACCCGCCACGCCGAGGCCGTGCTGCAGAAGCTCGGCCTGCCCTACCGCGTGATGGCGCTGTGCACCGGCGATATGGGCTTTGGTGCAAGCCGCACGCACGACATCGAGGTATGGGTGCCGGCGCAGGGCACCTACCGCGAGATCAGCTCGGTCTCCAACTGCGAGGCTTTCCAGGCGCGCCGCCTGCAGGCCCGCTTCAAGAACGCACAGGGCAAGAACGAACTCGTGCACACGCTCAACGGTTCGGGCCTGGCGGTCGGCCGGGCGCTGGTGGCGGTGCTGGAGAACTGCCAGAACGCCGACGGCAGCGTGACCGTGCCCGAGGTGCTGCGGCCCTACATGGGCGGGCTGGAGCGGCTGGCGCCCGCATGAGCGCGCCTGCCCGACGCTCGAATGCAGACCGCCTGCGCAAGGCGGTCCGGGACCCGCGTTCCATCCTCATCAAGATCCTGCAACAGGGTATCGACAGCCTGCGTGGGTATTCGTACGACTTCCACAAGAACGGCGAGAAGGAGTTGTTGTCCAGGCTCTCCGTGTTGAATCCCAAGGTGGTTTTCGACGTCGGATGCAACGTGGGCGAGTGGTCGCAGACGGCCATCCGCTATTTCCCGAACGCCCGCATCCACTGCTTCGAACTCTCCGAAAGCACCTTCAAGACCCTGTCGGAGAACCTCAAGGGCCCGAACTTCGTGCTCAACAACATGGGCATGGGCGACAAGGACGCGGTAGTCGAATACAAGGACTACGGTGACAACTCCAAGGTCAACACCCTGCTGGTGGACGCGACCTATCACGACCGCAAGATCGATTTCCAGATGAAGCGCTCGACCATCCGCTCGGGCGACAGCTACTGCGCCGAACAGGGCATCGAGGCCATCGACTTCCTCAAGATCGACGTGGAAGGTGCGGACCACCTGGTGCTGGAGGGCTTTGCCGGCCTGTTGCAGAAGAAGGCCATTCGCGTGGTGCAGTTCGAATACGGCTACACGCACGGCGACGCGAAGTTCCTGATGCGCGATTTCCACCGCCTGTTCGAGCGGCATGGCTACACCGTCGGGCGCGTGCAGAAGGGCGGGATCGTGTTCGAAGGCTGGAACTACAAGCAGAACGATTTCCGCTCGGGCCCGAACTATGTGGCCATCCGCAGCGACGATGCGGAGATGGCGTTGATGCTGGCAAGCTGATGTTGCCGGGCAAGGCCAGTTGGTGATTCAACTGGCGGAGAGGGTGGGATTCGAACCCACGGTACGTTGAAAACGTACACGGGATTTCGAGTCCCGCGCATTCGACCACTCTGCCACCTCTCCGTGTTCGAAGCCTGCGATTCTAGCAGGCCGCTGGCTGCGGATGCCGGACTGCGGGGTGCGCGAAGCGGGTGCGACAATGCGCCACCGTTTGCCCGTTGGTTCCTCATGCTCGTCGACACCCAGCCCGCCACCTACCAGCATGTACCGGCCTCCCCGGAGGTGCGCGATCAATGGGTCAATTCGCAGCTCATCGGCGTTCTGATGGACAACATGGGTCCGTCCCTGGTGGCCGCGATGGCGACGCTACCGCTGCTGGTGTACTTCATGGCGGGGCAGACCCACACCATCGCGCTGGCGGTCTGGGCGGTGCTGATGTTGGTGGTTCTGGTGCTGCGTTACCGGCTCATCGGCATCTACCGCCTGCGCCACGACAGCCTGGAGGGGCCGCAGCGCATGGCGTTCATGCAGCGGTACCAGTGGTCGTGGACGCTCATTGCACTGCTCTGGGGCGGTCCGGTGATCCTGAGCTACCAGCAGTCTTCGCAGGCCACGCAGTTCGTGTGCGGGCTGGTGGTGCTGGGGCAGGGGCTGCTCACGCTCACCTCGTTCAGCGCGTACCTGCCGGTGTTTCGCCGCTACGCCAATGCCCTGATCCTGTCGGTGTTCGTCGGCCTGGCCTGGGGCATGCTGCGAAAGCTGAACCAGCCGGAGGCGATTCAGATCAGCCTGGTCCTGATGGCACTGCTGCTGGTGTTCTGGGGGCTGCTCACCATGGCAGGCAGGCGCCTGCACGAGGTGTACCGCGCCAGCTTCGAGCTGCAGTTCTCCAACCAGGAATTGATCGATTCGCTGACCTTGCAGACAAGGGCGTCTCTGCGCGCGGTGGCCACGAAGAACCGCTTTCTGGCCTCGGCCGCGCACGACCTGCGCCAGCCGGTGCATGCGCTGAGCCTTTATGCGGACTGGCTGGCCACCGAGCCAGAGATGGCGCGCGACATTTCCCCGCGCATCCTGCAGTCGACCCGGGCGATCAACGAGTTGTTCGATTCGCTGTTCGACCTGACACGCATCGACGCGGGCAACTACAAGGTGCGGCTGCAGCACGTGGACGTGCAGAAGCTCTTTGCCGATCTGTCCATGCAGTTTGAACCGGTGGCCATCGGCAAGTCTTTGCGGCTGCGCACGCACGCCCGCCCGACCACGATCTGGTCCGACCCGGTTGTGTTGCGCCGTATCCTGGGCAACCTGGTGTCGAATGCCTTGCGGCACACGCACCAGGGCGGTGTTCTGCTGGCGCTGCGGCACCGCGAGGACATGCTGGTGTTCGAGGTGTGGGATACGGGGGTTGGTATCGCACGCGAGCACCAGCAGGCGATCTTCCAGGAGTTCTTCCGTGTGTCGCAGCACCAGGGCACGGAAGACAGCCTGGGCCTGGGGCTCACCATCGTCTCCAAGCTCACGTCGCTGATGGGTTACCAGCTGGCGCTGAACTCGGTGGCCAGTCAGGGCAGTGTGTTCCGCGTGATGTTGCCGGAGTTCACGCAGCGCGAACCCCTGCAGGCGCACCCCACCGCGCTGGAGAACAATTCCGGTTTCTGAAGGATCGGCCCGCAGGACCGGTGCCCGCGTGTCAGAGGTCGAGCAGGCCGGCGGTGCGCGCCAGGTGGCTGGCCTGGGAGCGGCTCTTCACGTTGAGGCGGCGGAACAGGCGCCACAGATGCACCTTGACGGTGTGCTCGCTGATCTGCAATTGCTCGGCGATGTCGCGGTTGCTCAGGCCACGGTCGAGCATCACCAGCAGCTGCTTCTGGCGCTTGGAGAGCTTGTCCGGGATGGTGGGCGCGTTTTCATCCTCGGCTTCCTCCGCGAGGAATTCACGCAGCACCTTGGCGATCTGGGCGGCGCCGGCCGACTTCTCGACGTAGGCATCGGCTCCGGCTTCACGCGCCAGGTCCTCGTAGTCGGAGGACGGGGATGCGGACAGCACGATAAGTGATGTGTCTGGCAGCATCTGCCGCACTTCACGCACGCCCGAGACGCCGTTGGTATCGGGCAGCTTCAGATCCAGGCACACCAGTTCGGGCTCGCCATGCTCGGCAATCGCCTTGCTCACCGCCGCCAGACGTTCGAGTTCAACCACTTGTGTGGACGCGCGCAGGCGCCGAAGCAGCATGACGACGGCTTCGCGCATCAGCGGGTGGTCGTCGATAACAAAAATACTCATGTCTGGCGTGCTGGTAATAATTGGTTTCAATGCGACAGCATATCGAGATTGTCCGCGTTTGGCGATAGCCAGCGGGGTGCGAATGCAATCGTTCTTTTTACTTTTCAGCCCGAACACCCCGGGGTATTCGAACGGAGGGGTTCAGTATCGGCGTCCGGTGCAGTCGAGGGGTATGTTGTCCACGCGCTGCGGCGGGCTTCCCGATTGTCCCTCAAAGGCCTGCGGTGCGGCGCGTGGGGTCATCAGACCTTGCCGGTGGCCATGAAGTGCTGCAGCGCCTGGTCCAGTGCACCGGCGTCACCCTGATGCGCCAGATGGGCCTGCAGGCCGGCCAGCGCCTCGCGGCCCTGCTGTTGCAGTTGCGCAATCGCCTGGGCGGCTGCCTTGCCCGACGCAAAGCCGGTGCTCTGCAGCAGCAGCTCGCCGCCGGCATCGACCAGCTTGAAGTAGAACAGGCCATCCTTTTCGCGGTACTGCTTGAACGCGGGCGCTGCCGTCTTGGTGGCCCTGGTGGTGGCTGACGTCACAGTGCTGTCGAGCCGGCGCAGTCCCACAGCCTCGCGCAGCCGCGCCGTGAAGGGCGTGGCGATCGCGCGGGCCTTGTCCGCGCCGGCCTTGAGGGTCTTTTCGATGCGTGCCGGGTCCTGGATGAGCTGGTCGTATACCTCGCGCAGCGGCGCGATCTCGTGGTCCAGGCGCTCGAACAGCATCTGTTTGGCGTCGCCCCAGGCGATGCCGTCGGCGTAGGCCTGGGCCAGCGCGGCGGTTTCGTCGGCGGAGGCGAAGGCCTGGTAGAGCTGGAACAGTGCCGAGCCCTCGGTGGTCTTGGGTTCGCCCGGCGCGCGCGAGTCGGTCAGGATGCCCATGATGAGCTTGCGCAGCTGTTCGCGCGGCACGAACAGCGGGATGGTGTTGTCGTAGCTCTTGCTCATCTTGCGGCCATCCAGGCCGGGCAGCGTGGCCACGTGGTCTTCGATCGCGGCCTCGGGCAGCGTGAAGTGCTCGCCGTACAGGTGGTTGAAGCTGGCGGCCATGTCGCGCGCCATCTCGATGTGCTGGATCTGGTCGCGCCCCACGGGCACCTGGTGCGCGTTGAACATCAGGATGTCGGCGGCCATCAGCACGGGGTACATGAAGAGGCCGGCGGTCACGCCAGCGTCCGGGTCTTCTCCTGCTGCGTTGTTCTTGTCCACCGATGCCTTGTAGGCATGCGCGCGGTTGAGCACGCCCTTGCCTGTGACGCAGGTGAGCAGCCAGGTGAGTTCGGGAATCTCGGGAATGTCGGACTGGCGGTAGAACGTGACGCGCTCGGGGTCGAGCCCGCAGGCCAGCCAGGTCGCCGCGATTTCCAGCGTGGAGCGCTGCACCCTTGCGGGTTCGCCTACCTTGATGAGCGCGTGGTAGTCGGCCAGAAAGTAAAAGCTTTCCACCTCGGCCAGGCGGCTGGCGCGCACGGTGGGGCGGATGGCGCCGACGTAGTTGCCCAGGTGGGGCGTGCCCGAAGTGGTGATGCCGGTGAGGACGCGTTGGGTTTTCATGGAGACGGGATCAGAGCAGCAGCAGGCGGATGGGAGTGAGCAGCACTTCAATGGCGCTGCCGGTGAGCATCATGAGCGGGCGCAGCCAGAGGTTGCCGACCACGCCGGAAATCACCAGGGCCATGACGATGAAGAAGCCCCAGGGCTCCACGCGCGAGACCAGTTCGGCCTGCTTCCAGGGCAGCAGGCCGACCAGGATGCGGCCGCCGTCCAGCGGAGGCAGCGGGAACAGGTTGAAGGCGAACATGACGAGATTGACCAGCAGGCCTGCCTGGCACATCTTGAGGAAGAATTCCTCCTCGACGCCACCGGCGAGCAGTACGTAAAACAGCACCGTCCAGCCGATGGCCTGCACGAGGTTGGCGCCCGGGCCGGCCAGGGCGACCCAGATCATGTCGCGCTTGGGGTTGCGCAGGCGACCGAAGTTCACCGGCACCGGTTTGGCGTAGCCGAACAGGAAGGCACCCGAGGTCGCGAAATACAGCAGCAGCGGCATCGCGATCGTGCCCAGCGGGTCGATGTGCTTGACCGGGTTGAGCGTGATGCGCCCCATCATCTCGGCGGTGTTGTCGCCGTAGTGCTTCGCGGCGTAGCCATGCGCCGCCTCGTGCAGCGTGATGGCGAACAGCACCGGGATGGCGTAGAGGGCGACGGTTTGAACGATCAGGGCGAGGTCCATGGGGGGCGCTGCAAACAAACGCGTATTGTCCCAGACGGCACCCGGGCGCCGCCTGCGCGGTTCAGAGCCCCAGGCGGGCGAGCGCGCCCTGGCCGGTGCGCAGCACCTCGGGCTCGCCGCCCGTGCCCATGGGGGTGAGGTCGATCACGGTGGTGGGCTCCAGCGCGCAGGCGCCGGCGTCGATCACGCCCGCCAGGTCGTGCTCCAGGCGATCGCGAATGTCGTGCGCGTCGTTCAGCGGATCGGTCTCGTCCGGCAGGATCAGCGTGGTGGCCAGCAGCGGCGCGTTGTGCTGCTCCAGCAGGGCCTGCAGCGTGCGGTGTTCGGGCACGCGCAGGCCGATGGTCTTGCGCGACGGGTGGCTCACGCGGCGCGGCACTTCCTTGCTGGCCTCCAGGATGAAGGTGTAGGGGCCGGGCGTGGCCAGCTTGAGCAAGCGGTATTGCCGGTTGTCCACTTTGGCGTAGCTCGCCAGTTCGCTCAGGTCGCGGCAGAGCAGGGTGAGGTGGTGCTTGTCGTCCACCTGGCGGATGCGCCGCAGCCGGTCGGCCGCGGCCTTGTCGTCCAGGTGGCAGACCAGGGCGTAGCTGGAGTCGGTGGGCACGGCCAGCACGCCGCCGCGTTCCAGCAGTTGCACGGCCTGTTTCAGCAGCCGCGGTTGCGGGTTCTCGGGGTGGACTTCAAAGTACTGGGACATGGCGCATTGTCAGGCTTCAGGCTGCTCCACCGGCAGGCGCCGGTCGCGTGCGGTGAGCCAGCTGGCGGTGGCGCCGCACAGCACGATCAGCACGATGCCGATGAGTTCGAGCTGCCCCGCGACGTGGCCGAACACCAGCCAGCCGCAGAACATCGCAAAACCGATCTGGCCATACAGATAAGGGGTGAGCGTGGAGGCCTGCGTGCGCGCGAACGCCAGGATCAGCAGGAAATGGCCGACCGTGCCCATGAGGCCGATGAGGCACAGCAGCGCGAAGGTGGTGGCGTCGGGGATGGCCTGCCACACCAGCGGCAGTGCCAGGCTGGCCAGCAAGGCCCCGACCCAGCCGGTGTAGAAGTGCATGGTCATCGGGTCTTCGGTGCGGGCCATCTTGCTGGTGAGGATCTGGAACCAGGCGTAGGTGAACACCATCACCAGCGGCAGCAGGCTGGCCCAGCCGATCACGTCGCTACCGGGCTGCACCACGAGCAGGGCGCCGGTGAAGCCGCCAGCCACCAGCAGCCAGCGCGGCCAGGTGACGCGCTCGCGCAGGAACAGCGCGGCCAGCAGCGTGACCACCAGTGGCGTGATCATGACGATGGCGGTGAACTCGCCCACCGGCATGTACTGCAGGGCCACGAACGACAGCGCGCTGACCGTCAGCAGCAGGCTGCCGCGCAGCAACTGGAAGCGCGGGTGCGCCGTCTGTACCAGGCTGCGCCCGCGCAGAGGCAGCATGACCGCAGTGACCACCACGGCATGGAACACATAGCGGAACCACACCGCCATGAGCACCGGCACGAAGGCCCCGACGTACTTGACCGTGGTGTCGAGCACGGCAAAGCAGGCTGTGGCAAGTACCAGGAACCCAATGCCCAGCGCCGCCTGAGCGGGCTTGTAGTGCGCCGGGGTCGCCATTACTGAAGGATGCGCGGCTGCAGCAGTTCCCACACCGGCGTGACGCTGCCGGGCAGGTAGGGCAGGCTCCCCAGGTCGGTGTGGCTTTCCTCGGGGCTGTGAAAGTCGCTGCCGCGCGAGGCGAGCAGGTCGAACTCCTGGCAGAAGCCCGCGTACTTGGCGTAATCGGCCTGGCCGTGTGCCCCGGTCATCACCTCCACGCCCTGGCCGCCGTGGGCCTTGAACTCGGTGAACAGCGCGTATTCCTCGGTGGCAGTGAACTTGTAGCGCCCCGGGTGAGCGATCACCGCCACGCCGCCGGCACCGGTGATCCAGCCCACCGCATCGCCCAGCGATGCCCAGCGGTGGGGCACGAAGCCGGGCTTGCCTTCGGTGATGTACTTGCGGAACACCTCGCTGATGTCCTTGCACACGCCCATCTCGACCAGGTAGCGCGCGAAATGCGAGCGCGAGATCAGATCCGGGTTGCCGACGAACTTCAGCGCGCCTTCATAGACGCCGGGAATGCCCACGCGCGCGAGACCGTCGCTCATCTCACGCGCGCGCTGCTCGCGTCCGCCGCGCGTGGCCTGCAGGCCCGCGAGCAATGCGGGGTTGGTGTGGTCCATGCCCAGCCCGACGATGTGCACCGTGACGCCCGCGAACGTGACCGACACTTCGACACCGGTGAGGTAGGGCAGGCCGGCGGCGCGCGCCGCGGTGATCGCGCGGTCCTGGCCGCCGAGCTCGTCGTGGTCGGTCAGGGCCCAGAGCTCCACGCCGTTGGTCCGGGCACGCTGCGCGAGCGCCTCGGGCGTGAGCGTGCCATCCGAGAGGACGGAGTGGCAATGCAGGTCGACGTTGATCAGTTGGGTCACCGGCACATTGTAGGTTTGGGCGCCTGGCCTTGCCGGCGTGCGGCTATCCGGTGTTTCTCAGGCCGGCTGCGATGCCGTTGATCGAGATGTGGATGCCGCGCTTGACGCGATCGTCGACGTTGGCGCCCTGGTCGCCCGCGCGGTGCCGTCGCACCAGCTCCACCTGCAGATGGTGCAGCGGGTCGATGTACGGGAAACGGTGGCGGATCGAGCGCTGCAGCGCGGCGTTGTTCACCAGGCGCTGCTTCACACCGGTGATCAGTGTCAGCGCGTCGGCGGTTCGCTGCCATTCGGCCTCGATCGCCTTGAACACCTGGTTGCGCAGGCGCTTGTCGGGCACCAGTTCGGCATAGCGCGAGGCGAGTGCCAGGTCGCTTTTGGCCAGCACCATGTCCATGTTGGAAAGCAGGGTGCTGAAGAACGGCCATTGCTTCACCATTTTCTGCAGCAAGGCCTTTTGCGTGGCCACGCCTTTGGGGCCATCGCGGTGCAGGAAGGCGTGCACCGCCGAGCCGAAGCCGTACCAGCCCGGCAGCGTGAGGCGGCACTGGCCCCAGCTGAAGCCCCAGGGGATGGCGCGCAGGTCCTCGATCTTCTGTGTGGCCTTGCGCGAGGCCGGGCGCGAGCCGATGTTGAGCTCGGCGATTTCGCGGATCGGCGTGGCGGCGAAGAAGTACTCGGCAAAGCGCGGTGTGTCGTAGACCAGCGCGCGGTAGGCCGCCATGCTTGCGCGCGAGAGTTCGTCGGCCGCGGCCAGGAAGGCCTTGGGCGCGGCGCGGGTGGCCTGCAGCAGCGTGGCCTCCAGCGTGGCCGCCACCAGCGTTTCCAGGTTGCGCCGGCCGATCTCGGGGTTGGCGTACTTGGAGCCGATCACCTCACCCTGTTCGGTCAGCCGGATCTGCCCGCGCACCGTGCCCGGGGGCTGCGCCAGGATGGCCTGGAAACTCGGGCCACCACCGCGCCCGACGGTGCCGCCACGGCCATGGAACATGCGCAACTGGATCGGCTGCGGGCTGCCCTGGTTCAGCGCATCGAACAGCCCGACCAGCGCGGTCTCGGCGCGGTACAGCTCCCAGTTGCTGGTGAAGATGCCGCCGTCCTTGTTGCTGTCGGAGTACCCGAGCATGATGTCCTGCTCGCAGTAGCCGTCGGCGGCGCCGCGCTGGACCATGGCGCGCACACCCGGCAGGGCGTAGTAGTCGCGCATGATGGGTGCGGCGTTGCGCAAGTCCTCGATGGTCTCGAACAGCGGCACCACGATCAGGTCGCACACCGCGTCGTCGTGCAGCGTGCCGCGCATCAGGCCGGTTTCCTTCTGCAGCAGAAGCACTTCCAGCAGGTCGCTCACCGTCTCGGTGTGGCTGATGATGGCGTGGCGGATCGCCTGCGCACCGAAGCGCGCGCGCCCGCTGCGCGCGGTTTCGAAGATGGCCAGCTCACCCTGCGTGTGCGCCGAGTAGCTCGCGCCCGGCACGCGCAGGGGGCGTGCATCGTCGAGCTGGCGCAGCAGCACGGCGCGCTTGCCGGCTTCGTCGAGCTGCGAATAGTGCGGTTCGATGCGCGCGATGGCGAGCAGCTCGGCCACCACCTCTTCGTGTTTGTCGGAGCTTTGCCGCAGATCGACGGTGGCGAGGTGAAAGCCGAACACCTGCACCGCGCGCATCAGCGGTTGCAGGCGCGCGCGCGCCAGTGCCGCGCCGTGGTGCGTCTTGAGCGAATCCTCGATGGTGCGCAAGTCGTCGAGCAGCTCGCCGGCATGGGTGTAGGGGTCCTGCGGTGCGACCGCGTGGCGGGCCGCGTCGCCTCCGGTCAGGGTCTTGAGCGTGGCGGCCAGTCGCGCGTACATGCCGGTGAGGGCGCGACGGTAGGGCTCGTCCTGGCGGTGGGCGTTGGTGTCGGGCGAGCGCTCGGCCAGCGCCTGCATGGCCGGGCTCACGCGGGCCAGCATGGCCGAGACCGAGAGCTCGGCGCCCAGGTGGTGCAACTGCGTGAGGTGGTGGCGCAGCACCATGTCGGCCTGGCTGTGCAGTGCGAGTTCGAGCGTGGGCGCGGTCACGTTGGGGTTGCCGTCGCGGTCGCCGCCGATCCACTGGCCCATGCGCAGGAAGGGTGCAATGGTGGCGTCGCCATCGCCTTCACCCAGGCCTTCCTCCAGTTCGCGGTACAGGCGCGGGATCTGCGTGAGGAAGGTGGCTTCGTAGTAGCTCAGGGCATTCTCGATCTCGTCGGCGACGGTGAGCTTGGTGAAACGCAGCAGGCGGGTCTGCCAGAGCTGGGTGACGCGCGCGCGGATCCGGGCCTCGTTGTCGGCGCGCTCGCGCGGCAGGTGTTGCGGGTCGTCGCGTTCGGTGAGCAGGCGCGCGATCGCGCGCTCGGCGTCCAGGATGCTCTTGCGCTGCACTTCGGTGGGGTGCGCGGTGAGCACCGGCGAGATGTGGCTGCGCGCCAGCGTGCGCACCACCTCGGCCGGCGCGATGCCGGCCGCGCGCAGGCGCTCGAGCGTGCGCGCCAGGCTGCCTTCCTGCAGTTCGCCGGCCCGTTCGTGCACGGCGCGGCGGCGGATGTGGTGCCGGTCCTCGGCCAGGTTGGCCAGGTGGCTGAAGTAGGTGAAGGCGCGGATCACGCTCACGGTCTGGTCGCCGCTCAGGCCCTTGAGGAGCTTTTTCAGCGCCTTGTCGGCCTGCTCGTCCGCATGGCGGCGGAACGCCACCGAAAGCCGGCGGATCTGTTCGATCAGCTCGAAGGCGGCGCGGCCTTCCTGCTCGCGGATCACGTCACCCAGGATGCGGCCGAGCAGCCGGATGTCGTCGATCAGGGGCTGGTCCTTGTCGGCCCGTCCGGCGCTCTTCGATGGGGTGGATGCGGCAGCGGATCGGGCAGGCGTTCGGCTCATGTCGGGGCGGTGTAGGGAGGGGGACAGGCGTGCGGACAAACGGGGCATGCTAGCATCCCGGACGCTCTGCCAGGTTACCAGTCGGGTACCGGAATTCCCGCGCCGTCCGGCCCTTCGCGCCCCTTTTCCCGACCCCGAATGCGCCCATCTCCCTCCCTCCTGACCATCACCATCGCCACCCGCGAAAGCCGGCTGGCCCTGTGGCAGGCCGAACATGTCAAGGCGCTGCTCGAAGGTCTGGGTCACCGCGTCACCCTGCTGGGCATGACCACCCTGGGCGACCAGATTCTGGACCGCAGCCTCTCCAAGGTGGGCGGCAAGGGTCTGTTCGTGAAAGAGCTGGAACTCGCGCTGCAGGACGGTCGCGCGGACATCGCCGTGCACTCGCTCAAGGACGTGCCGATGGACCTGCCACCCGGCTTTGCGCTGGCCTGCGTGATGGAGCGCGAGGACCCGCGCGATGCCTGGGTGTCGCCCCACTGCGCCGGCCTGGCGGACCTGCCAGCGGATGCGGTGGTGGGCACGTCCAGCCTGCGCCGCCAGGTGCTGTTGCGCGAAGCACTGAACCGGCTGGGGCGCGACGACGTACGCATCCAACCCCTGCGCGGCAATCTCGACACGCGACTGCGCAAGCTCGACGAGGGGGGCTACCACGCCATCGTGCTGGCCGCCGCAGGCCTCAAGCGCCTCGGCCTGGGCGCGCGCATCCGCCATGTGTTCGACGCCGCCGAGTCGTTGCCGGCCGCAGGGCAGGGCGCACTCGGCATCGAGGTGCGGGCCGACCGGGCGGACCTGATCACCGCCCTGGCCCCCCTGGTGCACCTGCCGACATGGCTGCGCGTGGCGGCCGAGCGCACGGTCTCGCGCGCCATGGGGGGCAGCTGCTCCATGCCTCTGGCTGCGTACGCCGACTGGCTGCCCGCGGGAGGCCTCTCGCTCGAAGCGGCCTGGGGCGATCCCGACGGCGTGCAGCCGGTGGTGCGGGCCAGTGGCAATGCCCATGTTCAGAGCCTGGACGAGGCCGAGGCGCTCGGCCAACGCGTGGCCCTCGCGCTGCGCGCGGCGGGTGCGGTGCCACCACCACCCGACGCAGGGGCCTGAACCGTGGCCGGCGGGGGCGACCGGAGCGCTGGAGCGATCCGCCTGGAGCGGCTCGTGGTCACGCGGCCGGCGCCCGAGGCGGCCACCTGGGTCAGCGCCCTGCGCGAGCAGGGCTGGCCCGCGCACGCACTGCCACTGATCCAGATCACCGAACCACCGTCGCCCGACGACCTCGCCACGCTGCACCACTGGCGCACGCACTGGGCGCAGGCCGACGCCATCCTGTTCGTCAGCACGGCGGCGGTGCAGCATTTCTTCGCCCGCGGCGTGAGCGCTCCGCCAGCGTCCAGCCGCACGCGCTTCTGGGCGCCCGGTCCGGGCACCGCGCGCCAGCTCGCGCAGGCCCTCGCGGCAATGGGTCTGCCGGTCGGGCGCATCGATGCGCCCGACGACGACGCCGGGCAGTTTGATTCCGAACATCTCTGGCCCCGGGTGCGATCGCAGGTCGGCCCCGGTCGTACCGTGCTGATCGTGCGCGGCGCGTCGACCCTGGGGCTGCCTCCCGCCGATCCACCGGGGGTGCCCGGCAGCGGCCGCGGCTGGCTGATCGAACAATGTGTTGCCGCGGGCGCCCAGGTGCAGGGCTGCGTGGCCTACGCGAGGCAGGTGCCGGTGCTTTCGGCGGACGAGCAGGCCTGGGTCGACAGCGCTACCGGCGAAGACAGCGCCTGGCTGTTCAGCAGTTCTGAAGCATTGCTGCCGCTGCACGCGCTGCAACCGACCCGAGATTGGTCACACGCGGGCGCGCTGGCGACGCACCCGCGCATTGCCACCGCCGCGCGGCAGGCCGGCTTCGGGCGCGTGGTGCAGACCCGACCCACGCTGCCCGACGTGGTGCGCGCTCTAGAATCGGGCTGGACCCGACCATGAGCGCCGAAACCCCCGACCCCTTGCCCGCCACGGCACCCGCGCCGGCACCTGCCGTTGCGCCTGCCACGCTGGCCGAACCCGTGAGCGTGCGCCGCGCCGGTGTGGGCATCGTCGCCTGGCTGGCCTTGCTGATGGCTGCCCTGGCGCTCGTGCTGACCGGCCTGCTCTGGCAGAAGCTGGGTTTCACCCAGCAGGAACTGGCGCGCCGCAGCCAGGACACCGCCGCCCAGGCGGTGGAGGCGCGCACGCTGGCCGCGCAGGCCGAGGCCCTGACGCAGGAATTGCAGGCGCGGCTGGCGGTGGCGGAGTTGCGCCTGTCCGAGGTCAGCCTGCAACGCAGCCAGCTGGAAGAACTCATGCTCTCGCTGTCGCGCTCGCGCGACGACAACCTCGTGCAGGACCTCGAGTCCGCGCTGCGCCTGGCGCAGCAACAGGCGCAGCTCACGGGCAGCGCGCAGCCGCTGGTGTCGGCGTTGCAGGCGGCCGACCAGCGCATCGCGCGCGCCGCGCAGCCGCGCCTGAACCCGGTGCAGCGAGCGATCGCGCGCGACATCCGGCGCATTCAGGGGGCGTCGCTGGCCGACATTCCCGCGCTCGTCCTGCAGCTCGACGAACTGGCCCGGCAGGTGGACGAATGGCCACTGCTCAACCAGGTGGGGCAGCGTGCTGCCGCCACGCCCGCAGGCAAGGCGAAGGCCACCCGCGCGGCGCCGGCATCCGACCCGGCTGCCACCCCGCCCGTGGAGCCTGCGCTGGACGCTGGTGACAGCGCCCAGGAGACCGGCGATGGCTTCGGCCTGAACTGGAAGAGCGTCTCGGACAACTGGAATGCCTTCTGGGCGCGCCTGTGGGCCGATGTGTCGCGCAGCGGTCGCGAACTCGTGCGAGTGAGCCGCATCGACCGACCCGAGGCGGTGTTGCTGGCGCCCGACCAGGCGCTGTTCATGCGCGAGAACCTCAAACTGCGGTTGCTCAATGCCCGCCTGGGCCTGCTGGCCCGGCACATGCAGGCCAGCCAGGCCGATCTGGCCGCCGTCGAGAGCGCGCTGACACGCTACTTCGACAGCGCCGCGCCCCGCGTGAGCAGCGCGCAGGCGACCCTGTCGCGCCTGCGCAAGGACCTCGTGGACAGCGATCTTCCCCGCCCCGATGAAACCCTCACGGCGCTGGCCGCCGCCGCGGGAGGGCGCTGATGGCGGGCGGTTCCGGTGGTGCCATGCGCAGCGTCTTCTGGCTGCTCGGCCTGGCCGCGCTGGCGGTTGCGCTGGCCCTGCTTGTGGGGCACAACGAAGCCACGCTCACGCTGTTCTGGCCTCCGTACCGGTTCGATGCCTCCTTCAATTTCGTCGCCTTCTGCCTGATCGCGGGTTTCGTGCTGGTGCACGCGGCACTGCGCGCCTTCGCGGTGCTGCGGGAACTGCCGGCGCAGGCGAAGCGCTGGCGCAGCCAGCAAGTCGAGCGTTCGGTGGTCGCCGCCGTCATGGATGCCCTTTCTCACCAGCTCGCAGGCCGTTTCGTGCGCGCGCAGTCGGCCGCGCAGCAAGCGCTGGATCAGTTGCGCGGCGTGCCGCAAGGCCACTGGCCCCGGCGCGACCAGCTCCAGTTGCTGGCCCACCTGCTGCTGGCAGAGGCCGCGCAGTCCCTGCAGAATCGCGAGCGGCGTGACGAAAATCTGCAAGCCGCGCTGAGCCCCGAACTTTCGAAAAGCGTGCCTGAAGCGCACGAAGGCGCGTTGTTGCGCGCGGTGCACTGGGCTGTGGAAGACCGCGACCCCGACGGCGCGCGCGCGCGGCTGGCCGAGTTGCCCCAGGGTGCCAGCCGCCGCATCCAGGCACTGCGGCTGCGGTTGCGCATTGCCCGACTGGGTGGTGCGACCGCAGAGGCCCTCGAAACCGCGCGCCTTCTGGCCAAACACCGCGCTTTTTCACCGGACGCTTCGCGCAGCATCGTGCGCGGACTGGCGCTGGACGCCCTGCGCGAAGCCCACGACCTTGCACAACTTGACGCGTTCTGGGGCAGTCTGGACGCGACCGAACGCGCCATGCCCGAGCTGGCGCTGGCCGCCGCGCGGCGCGCCAACCAGCTCGTGGCCAACGAGCCCGATCGCGAAGGTGGCCACGTGCGTGTGCGGTCCTGGCTGGAGCCGCTGTGGACGGGGTTCGAGGCACTGGAGCCGGCGCAGCAGCGTCTGCTGGTGCTGGCGCTGGAGCCGGGCCTGGCCGGAATGGACGCCGCCGGCCTGGCGCGGCTGGAGCATGTGCAGCGCCAGTCGCCGCAGAACGGCTACCTGCAGTACCTGGCGGGGCAGGCCTGCATGCAGCGCCAGCTCTGGGGCAAGGCCGCCCAGTTGCTGGGCATGGCCAGTCACAGCCTGTCTGATCCAGCGCTGTTGCGCCGTACCTGGCGTGCGCTGGCCCTGCTGGCCGAGGAGCGCGAGGACGACGTGGCAGCACGGGCGGCGTGGAAGCAGGCCGCGCAGCTGGACTGACCCCGGTCGCGAGGCATGCAAAAAAAAGCCGGTCGAAATCGACCGGCTTTTTTACGCCCGTACGGCGCGAGCCGCGATCAGGTGTTCTCGAACGGCAGTTTCATGTTGCTCAGGTCCTTGCGCGTTTCCACCAGCACCAGTGGGCCATCGTCCAGCACCACGGGCGGCCTGGGTTCGCGCGGCACGTGAATGGGTTTGGGCTCGGCGGCGATGGCGGCCTGTACCTGGGCGACCTTCTCGGCGTTCGAATTGACCCACTCAAGACCGCTGGCCTGGGCGACCTGGTTCATTTCATCGATCGGCAGCGAGAACGGCTGCACCCTGGGCAGACCGCGGGCGGGCTGCTCGGTGGCCATGGGAGCGGCGGCACGCTCTGGCGCGCGCGGGGCGGGCGCCACGGCAGGTGCGGACACGGTTTCCGGCGCGGCGACCGGGGCCTCGGCGGGCGCTGCGGCGGGAGCGGGTGCCTCGGGCACGACTTCGCCCGGGGTCATCGCCGGTTCCGTCGGCATGCTGAAGTAACTGCGCACCGGCGTCTCGTAGGTCGAGGTGTCGGCCGGTTCTGGCATGACCACGGTGTTGTCGGCGGGTGCCACGTCGGTGGCGACCGGTGCCTCGCTCCCGGTCTCGTCTTCTCGCGCGCCGCGCTCACGGCGGTCACGACCGTACCGGTCACGGCTGCGGCGCTCGCGGTTGCCATTGCGGGGTGCGCCGTTCTCGGCCTCGCCTTCGCGTGGTGCATCGGGTGCATTCTCACCATCGCCGACGGTGGCCTGCGCGGCATCGGCCATATCGGTGCGCGGCGCATCCGCCGCGTCGGCGCCTGGCTGGCGGCGGCGGTTTTCACCACGGGGGCGGCGATCACGTTCGCGCTCGCGGCGCTGCTGGCCTTCCTTGGACTCGGGCGTATCGCCCGGGGCCGCGTCCAGCGGCAAGCCCTGCACGGCGGTGTCGGTCGTGGCGGCGGCATCGCGGCGGCCGCCTTCGCGGCGGTTGCCCTGACGGCCTTCGCTGCGCTGCTCGTTGCGACCCTCGCCACGGCCTTCGCCTCGGCCCTCGCCACGGCGGCCTTCACCGCGCTGTTCATTGCGGCCTTCGCCACGGCCCTCCACCCGGCTGCCTTCGGATCGGGTCTCGGAGGAGCGACCCTCAGCGCTCCGGCCGCCACTGCGGCCACCGCCTTCGCGGCCTTCGCGCGAACCACGGCCGTCAGCGCCACGGCCACCGCGGCCGCGGCCACCATCGCGACGGCCGCCCTCGGCGCGGTCTTCACGTGTGCCGGTTTTCGCGGTGGGTGTGACAGCGGCCTCGCTGGTCGGCTTGGCCGGCGCCGGATCGGCTGCAAACAGGCTCTTGAGCCAGCCGAAGAAGCCCTTTTCGGCTGGTGCGGGAACCGGGGCCGCAGGCGCGCGCCGGGCCGCTGCGGGCGCGCTGGTGGCAGCGGGTGCGAGCGCGGGGGCTTGCGTTTCGGGGCGCGGCGCGGCCACGGGGGCCGGGCCGTCGGGCAGCACGCCCTTGATCACCGGCTCCTGCCTGTTGGTGCGCTCCTGGCTGCGGCGCGTGAAGCTGGCCACGTCGTCCACTTCCTCCGCCATCTTGTAGCTCGCGTCCAGATTGTCCAGGCGCGGGTCGTCGTGCTTGAGGCGTTCGAGCTTGTAGTTCGGCGTGTCGAGCGACTTGTTCGGCACCAGCAGCACGTTGATGCGCTGCTTGAGTTCGATCTTGGTGATCTCGGTGCGCTTCTCGTTCAGCAGGAAGCTGGCCACTTCGACCGGCACCTGCACCAGCACGGCGGCCGTGCTGTCCTTGAGCGACTCTTCCTGGATGACACGCAGGATCTGCAGCGCCGAACTCTCGGTATCGCGGATGTGGCCTGAGCCGCCGCAGCGCGGGCAGGGGATGGAGGCGCCCTCGCTGAGCATGGGCTTGAGGCGCTGGCGGCTCATTTCGAGCAGGCCGAACTTGCTGATGGCGCCAAACTGCACGCGCGCGCGGTCCTGGCGCAGCGCGTCGCGCAGGCGGTTCTCGACCTCGCGCCGGTTCTTCGACTCTTCCATGTCGATGAAGTCGATCACGACCAGGCCACCCAGGTCGCGCAGGCGCGCCTGGCGCGCCACTTCGTCGGCAGCTTCAAGGTTTGTGCGGGTCGCGGTTTCCTCGATGTCGCCGCCCTTGATGGCGCGCGCGGAGTTCACGTCCACCGCCACCAGCGCCTCGGTCTGGTCGATCACGATCGCGCCACCCGAAGGCAGGTTCACCGTGCGGCTGTAGGCGGTTTCGATCTGGTGTTCAATCTGGAAGCGCGAGAACAGCGGCGCGTCGTCGCGGTAGCGCTTCACGCGGTGCCCGTGCTCGGGCATCACGTGGCTCATGAACTGGTGCGCCTGCTCGAAGATGTCGTCGGTGTCGATCAGGATCTCGCCGATGTCGCTGTTGAAGTAGTCGCGGATGGCGCGGATCACCAGGCTGGATTCCTGGTAGATCAGGTAGGCGCCCTTGCCGCCCTGCGCGGCGCCATCGATGGCGTTCCACAGCTTGAGCAGGTAGTTCAGGTCCCACTGCAGTTCGGCGGCATCGCGGCCGATGCCGGCGGTGCGCGCGATGATGCTCATGCCGTTGGGGTACTCGAGCTGGTCCAGTGCCTGCTTGAGTTCCTGGCGGTCCTCGCCCTCGATGCGACGGCTCACGCCACCACCGCGCGGGTTGTTGGGCATCAGCACCACGTAGCGGCCGGCCAGGCTCACGAAGGTGGTGAGCGCCGCGCCCTTGTTGCCGCGTTCTTCCTTCTCGACCTGGACCAGCAGCTCCTGGCCTTCCTTGATCACGTCGTTGATGCGGGCCTGGTTGACCGGCACACCGGCGGTGAAGTACTGGCGGGAGATTTCCTTGAATGGCAGGAAGCCGTGGCGCTCCTCGCCGTAGTCGACGAAACAGGCCTCCAGTGAGGGCTCCACCCGGGTGACGACCGCCTTGTAGATGTTGCCCTTGCGCTGTTCGCGCCCTTCGATTTCGATTTCGTAGTCGAGCAGCTTCTGCCCGTCGACGATGGCCAGGCGGCGTTCTTCAGCCTGCGTGGCATTGATCAGCATGCGCTTCATGATGCGTTTCCTTCGTTCAAACACAAGGACGCCCAGGCCAGTGGCCCAGGTGCCAACCTGCCGTGAATCAGCGGAAAGCGCGAACGGGGGGAGGAATTGCCGGAGAGCCGTTGACCCGCGGTTCGGGGAGGCGTATGGCACAAGCGGGCACCGGGGTGCCGCGTCGAGCCGCCAGGTCAGGGCGTAGGCGCGTGGAGGTGGGTGAACAGGAAGGGCCAGATGGCTGTCATCGACATGGATCCGGGGCGTCTCACTCTGGTTTCACTTTGTCCTCGTCCAGCCACGTTGTGCGGGCTGGACGATTGGGGTATTCCGTATTCGGGTTCGTTATGCTTCAGCGGATTCGCCCGAAGCGTCAACCGGCCTGTCGCCTTGCCTGGATATGCATCAGGCTTTCGGCGCCAGACCCGGGTGCTGCGGGTGGCAACCAACCCCCGTGGAGCGCCTTGCCTTGCAAGCTGCGCCGTCTGCCTTGGGTGATCGCCCTAAATTCAAGGCAAATCAATCACTTACGGCACACGATGGGTGTCGCGCATTATAGTCAGCTCCCCGCCCTCCGTGGTGGTCTTATTCGCAGCCATGCCCAGCAACCCGTCTTCGGGGGAAGTCCGACACATTGCGGTTGACGAAGAGTCAGCGGGGCAACGGTTGGACAACTTCCTCATCCGCGCGCTCAAGGGCGTGCCCAAATCCCATATCTACCGCATCATCCGGTCGGGTGAGGTGCGCCGCAACAAGGGTCGCGTGAGCGCCGACGACCGCGTCGAAACCGGTGACCTGTTGCGCATTCCACCAATCCGGCTTTCCGAACGCATTGAAGAGAAGGCCGCCCACCCCGCCCCGGCGCGCGAATTTCCGGTCGTGTTCGAGGACGATGCCTTTCTCGCCATTGACAAACCTGCCGGTGTTGCGGTGCATGGCGGCAGTGGTGTGAGTTTCGGTGTCATCGAGCAAATGCGCCAGGCCCGTCCGCAGGCCCGCTTTCTCGAATTGGTGCACCGGCTCGACCGCGAAACCAGTGGCCTGCTGCTGCTGGCCAAGAAAAAAAGCGCGCTGAAAGCCCTGCAGGATCAATTCCGCGAACGGGAAACCGGGAAAACCTATCTGGCACTGGTCAAAGGCGCCTGGCCGGCGCGCCTGAAGGTGCTCGATCAGCCCTTGCACAAGTACCTGTTGCCAGATGGCGAACGCCGGGTGAAGGTGACCGGCAAGGACGACCCCGACGGCATGCGCTCCGTGACGCTGGTGAAGGTGGCGCAACGCCTGGCTGCGCCCTCGGCGCAGATCGCCTCGGTGCCTGAGGGGTTCTCCCTGCTGGAGGTCACCATCAAGACCGGCCGCACCCACCAGATCCGCGTGCATCTGGCCAGCGCTGGCCATCCCATTGCGGGGGACGACAAATACGGCGATTTCGAACTCAATCGCCAATTGAGCCGCGCGGGATTGAAACGGATGTTCCTGCACGCATGGCGTTTGCAATTGACACATCCTGTCACCAAAACCACGCTGCAACTGCAGGCCGAATTGCCCGACGAACTGCGCCGCTGGAGCCTTCCCGGATTAGAATAGGCCCTGCATCGTTGGCAGCTCTCCGATCTCCCGGAGGGATCACATATTCAAAGGATTACATTCATGGCAAGTTATTCCGAACTCATGGCCCAAGCGCAGAATCTGATGGCCCAGGCCGAGCAGGCGCGCAAGGACGAACTCGCTTCCGTGATTGCCGACATCAAGGCCAAGATGAAGCAATTCGGCATTACCACGGCGGATCTCGGTGGCGCATCGGGCGGCAAGAAGGCGGGCAAATCCAAGTCGGGCGCACCGGCCAAATACCGCGGCCCCAATGGCGAATTGTGGGCCGGTGGCCCGGGCCGCAAACCCGAATGGGTGCGTGCGGTGCTGGCCTCGGGCAAGAGCCTGGACAGCTACCTGATCTGAGCGGCGCCCTGCGCGCCCCTTCTTTCAAGGCCCGCCTCTGGCGGGCCTTGTCTTTGGTCGCGTGAGAACCCAGGGCTTCAGACCGGGTGGATCAGACCTGGTGGTATTGGCGGTACCAGCGCACGAAGCGCTCGATGCCGTCCCTGAGTGGCGTGGACGGCGCGAAACCCACCCAGCGTTGCAGCGCCTCGGTGCTGGCGTAGGTGGCGGGCACGTCGCCGTCCTGCATCGGCAAAAATTCCTTGATCGCCTCGCGGCCCAGCGCCTGCTCGATGCAGCCGATGAAGTCCATCAGCGGCACCGGGTCGTGGTTGCCGATGTTGAAGATGCGGTAGGGCGCGGCGCCCGTTGATTCGGGTGTGGCCGGCTTGTCGAGCACGCGCAGCACGCCTTCGACGATGTCGTCGATGTACGTGAAGTCGCGCTTCATCTGCCCGTGGTTGAAGACCTGGATCGGCTTGCCTTCGAGCACCGCGCGCGTGAAGCTGAAATAGGCCATGTCGGGCCGGCCCCAGGGGCCGTAGACGGTGAAGAAGCGCAGGCCGGTGGTGGGCAGGCCGTAGAGGTGGCTGTAGGTGTGGGCCATCAGCTCGTTGGCCTTCTTGGTGGCCGCGTACAGGCTCACCGGGTGGTCCACGGCGTCGGTCTCCTCGAACGGCATCCTGGTGTTGCCTCCGTACACGCTGGAGCTGGAGGCGTACACCAGGTGGGCGGGCTTGCACGCGCGGCAGCCTTCGAGGATGTGACCGAAGCCGGCGAGGTTGCTGTCGAGGTAGGCGTTGGGGTGCGTGATCGAGTAGCGCACGCCGGCTTGCGCGGCCAGGTGCACCACGGCGTCGAAACGGTGAGCACTGAACAGCCGCGCCATGGCGTCGCGGTCGGCCACGTCCAGCTGCTCGAAGCTGAAGCCGGGCAGGGGTCGCAGGCGCGCGAGCCGCGCCTGTTTGAGGGCGACCTCGTAGTAGTCGTTGAGGTTGTCGATGCCGTACACCGTGTCGCCCCGCGCCAGCAGGCGCTGGGCGGTGTGGGCGCCGATGAAGCCGGCCGCACCGGTCAGGAGGATGTGCATCGCGGTATGTTACCCAGCGGATGCGAAAGGGTGTTTCGCATCCCGCGACGGGCTCAATCCAGAGGGATCTCGGAACCGGCTCTGCCGGGCCGCGGATGCTGCCCCCTTGAGGGGGGACGCGCGCAGCGCGGCGGGGGTGTTCACCCCTCCATCCAGATCACCTTCCTGCCCGACGCTTCCCACGCCTCGTAGTGCCGCGCGTACAGGTCCTCGATGCGGTTGCGCTTGACCTTGAAGGTGGGCGTGATGATGTCGTTGTCCACCGTCCAGGCGGTGGTGACGACCACGATGCACTGCAGTTGCTCGTGCGGATCGAGCGTGGCGTTGATGCCCTTGAGGTGCGCGGCCAGAGAAGCCTCGAGCTCGGTGCGGGCGGCCGCATCGGCTGCGACGCGCGCGACCGCATCGGCGTTGAGCATCACGATGCCCAGCGGCTGGCCGAGGTTGGCGCCGGTCACCACGCAGGCTTCCACGGCCTCGTGCATCACCAGCTTGTCCTCGATCGGCGCGGGAGACACGTACTTGCCCTTGCCGGTCTTGAACAGGTCCTTCACCCGGCCGGTGATGCGCAGCAGGCCCTGCGTATCGATCGATCCCTTGTCGCCGGTCTTGAGCCAGCCGTCATCGGTGAAGCATTCGCGGCTCTTTTCCGGCTCCTTGTAGTAGCCCTGCATCAGCGCCTGGCTGTGCATCTGCACTTCGCCGGTCGCGGGGTCGATGCGGTGCTGAACCCCGGCGTAGGTCGGCCCCACTGTGCCCTGCTGGTTTTTGCCCGGCTCGGTGATGTGCGAGAGCGCGAGGTTCTCGGTCATGCCGTAGCCCTCGTTGATGTGCAGGCCGAGCCGGCTGTACCACTGCAGCAGGGCGACTGGCATGGGCGCGGCGCCCCCGGCGGCGAAATGGCACTGGTCCAGGCCGAGCGCCTTCATCACCTTCTTGCGCACGATGCCACCCAGGATCGGGATGCGCAGCAGGCGGTCGAGCTTGGCCGGCGGCATCTTGTGGTGCACGCCCTGCTGGAATTTCACCCACAGGCGTGGCACCGAGAAGAAGATGGTCGGGCGCGCGCGCTGAAGGTCGGCGGCGAAGGTGTCGAGCGATTCGGCAAAGAACACGTGCATGCCGGTGCGCAGCCAGCCGTGCTCGACCAGCATGCGCTCGACCACGTGGGCCAGCGGAAGGTAGGACAGCATGCGGTCCTCGCCCGACATCGGGATGCGCTTGAGTCCCGAGTCCAGCGCCCAGGCGAAGTTGCCGAAGCTGTGCATCACGCCCTTGGGCATGCCGGTGGTGCCCGATGTGTAGATCAGCGTGGCCAGGTCGTCGGCCTGGCGCAGGGGCTCACCCTGCAGCGGCTGGTTGCGCCCGCAGATCGCGTCCCAGCCGTCGTACGCCTGGATCGCGTCCGGCGGCGACAGGGGGTAGCTGATGCAGGGCATGCCGGCGGGCACGCCGGGTTTCATGCCTTCCCAGCCATCGAGCTTGCCGATGAAGCAGGCCTTGGCCTCGCTGTGCGTGAGGATCTGGCGCACCGTCTCGGCCGCCAGCGTGGGGTACAGCGGTACCGAAACATGGCCGGCCATCCAGATGGCCAGGTCGCTCATCATCCACCAGGCACAGTTCTTGGAGAGGATCGCGACCCGCGAACCCGGCTCCCAGCCTTGCGACTGCAGGTGTGCGGCCATGTGCCGCACCTGGTCGCCGATCTGGCCCCAGGTGAAATCCTGCACGGCGCCACCGCCCATGGGCTGGGTCAGTGCCACGCGCTCGGGCGCCGTTTTCTCCCAGTGGTACAGGCGTTGCAGGGCCAGCAGTTCGGGCGCGACTTGGGTCATCGGGTTGTCTCCTTCATGTACACGACGGACGAATCTACCAAGGCCCGTGCGGCGTGTTTAGAGGGTTTCACCTGTTCGCGGCGATGCCGCTTCCGCTGGTCAACCGGTGAAGTTCACAACCAGCCCGGGCAGCGGCGAACTGAAGCGCGCCGCCCAGCGTTCACCTGGCGCCACCGGCCAGGCGTCGGTCCAGGTGCCGGTGGTGACCACGTCGCCGGCCAGCAGATCGGGCGCGCCGGGGCAGGCGCGCAAGGTCTCGACGAAATGCCTCAGCGCGCGCAGCGGGCTGTCGAGCACATTGCTGCCCGGGCCCTGGTCCATCGGTTCATCGTTCTTGAGCAGCATGGCCTGGGCGTTGGCCAGCAACTGGTCGAGCGCCTGCGCGCTGTCTGCGAGCTCGCGCAGCGGCACGCGCCGGCCCACCAGCAGACGGGCGTGCAGCGCGCCATCGGCCACGGTATCGGCAGGCAGGAACTTCCAGTCGGGCAGGTGCGACTGCACGATCTCGAAACCGGGCGCGACCCAGTCGATGGCGTCGAAGAGCTGGTCCAGGGTGGCGGCGGGTGCTGGCGTGGCCTTCATGCCGAAGACCACCTCGGGCTCCAGCCGGGGCTGGCAGGTGCGGGCCAGCGAGACACTGCCTTCGCCGTCGCACAAGCCGAGGGTGGTGTCCCATACCGTGCCCCAGATCGGCGCGAACACGTTGTAGCGCGGCCAGATGGTGCGGTTGGTGAAGCCGACCTTGTAGCCGCGCGGGACTTCCCCGCGCGCGATGCGCAACTGCCGCACCGCGAGCGCACGCTCGTACGCGGCGGCCATGTCGAACGTGGGGTCGGTGGTGAGCGGGGCGCTCCAGAGCCGACCCTGGTCCAGGTGGTCGAGCAGGCCCTGCGGCGCGAGGGTGTATTGGTCGGCGGTCATGCGGGCCATCATAGGTTCATGACGCGGCCTGCATGCGGCCGAACAGGCGGTGCACCTGGCTGCGGATCCACTGGTGGGCCGGATCCTGCGCCGTGCTGGCGTGCCACACCAGCCGCACGTCGTAGTTGGGCGATACCGTGCGCGGCAGCTCCCATACCCGCATGTCCAGCCGCTCGCACACGTTGGCCGCGTACATCTGCGGCACGATGGTCAGCAGGTCGGTGTTGAGCGCGAGCTCGGGCAGTGCGCCGAAGTGCCGCGCGCGCAGCACGATGCGGTCGGAGAGTTTCATGCGCACCAGCATCTGCTCCACGCTGCCGTGGAAGGTGGCTGTCGGCGAGGCCACCACCAGCGCGGCTTCGGCGAGCTGGCGCGCGCTCAGCGTACGCCCGGCCTTGCCGTTTGCCGGGCGCCAGCGGGCCGACGTCATGGCCACGTAGTGCTCACGAAACAGCAGGTCGGCGCGCACGCCGCGGTGGCGCGGCTGCAGGATGCCGATGGCGAAATCGATCTCGCGCGACTCCAGCGCGGCGGGCACGTCGTCGGCGGCGACCGAGACGTTGGTCAGGTGCGCCTGTGGCGCCTGCTGGCGCAGTGCCAGCGCCAGCGGCGGCAGGAACATCATCTCGCCCAGGTCGGACAACGAGGTGCGCCAGCGCATCTCGCTGTGTGCGGGGTCGAAGTCGTCGCGCTCCGTCAGCGTGGCCTCGAGCAGCTGCAGCTGCGCCTGCACCTCGGGGGCAATGCGCTCGCACAGGCGGGTGGGCTTGAGCCCGCTGGGCGAGCGCACGAACAGGTCGTCCCGGAAGTGATCGCGCAGGCGCGACAGCGCATTGCTGGTGGCAGGCTGCGAGAGCGCGAGTGCCCTTCCGGCGGCGGTCACCGAGCCGCTGCGGTGGATCGCGGCGAGCACGCGCAACAGGTTGAGGTCGAGCTGTCGGAAGTTCATAAGGGTTCACCCGGATTATCCATCCTGTGAATGCCCCACATCTGATCAATCCATTGGTCATATGGCCTGCCAAGGCCTACATTGCGCAGACAACGACAGGAGATCCACGATTGGAACGTTCATTCCACAGCGAAATTGAAGCGCTGAAGCTCGGCGCGGGCGAGACCTTCCATGGCGAGGGCATCCTCGCGGTGACCAAGGCGCTGCTGCAGTCCGGAGTGACCTACGTGGGTGGCTATCAGGGTTCGCCGATCTCGCACCTGCTCGACGTGATGGTGCAGGCCAAGCCCTACATGGACGAGCTCGGCGTGCACGTCGAGGCCTGCACCAACGAGAGCTCGGCCGCCGCGATGCTGGCCGCGTCCATCATGTACCCGGTGCGCGGGGCGGTCACCTGGAAGTCGGTGGTGGGCACCAACGTGGCGTCCGACGCGCTCTCCAACCTGGCCTCGCCGGGCGTGATGGGCGGCGCCCTGATCGTCGTGGGCGAGGACTATGGCGAGGGCGCCAGCGTGATCCAGGAGCGCACGCACGCCTTCGCGATGAAATCGGCCCTGTGGCTGCTGGATCCGCGGCCCGACCTGCCGACCATCGTGCGCATGACGCAGAAGGCTTTCGAGCTGTCCGAGGCCTCGAACACGCCGGTGATGATGGAACTGCGCATCCGCGCCTGCCACGTGCAGGGCAGTTTCGTTGCCAGCGACAACATCGCGCCGGCCATCTCCAGCCGCCTGTTGCAGCAGGAGGCTGCGACCTTCAGCTACGACCGCCTTGCGCACCCACCCTCCACCTTCCGGCACGAGAAGCACAAGTACGAGGTGCGCATGCCCGCGGCGCGCCGCTTCATCGAAGAGGCCGGCCTGAACGAGCGCATCGACGGCCGCCACGCCGAGGTCGGCCTGATCGTGCAGGGTGGCCTGTACAACACCACCATCCGCGCACTGCAGCAGGCCGGCCTGGCCGACGACATGGGTCGCAGCGACATTCCCATGCTGGTGCTCAACGTGGTCTATCCGCTGGTGCCGGAACAGATCACCGGCTTCTGCGCCGGCAGGCGCGCCGTGCTGGTGATCGAGGAAGGTCAGCCCGAGTTCATCGAGCAGGACATCGCCACGCAGTTGCGCCGCGCCGACCTGCAGACGCGCCTGCACGGCAAGGACCTGCTGCCCATGGGCGGCGAGTACACCGCGGAGATTCTGCTCAAGGGCCTCGCGGCCTTCGTCGGCGAGCACCTGCCGGCGCTCGACACCTCGGCCGCGCAGGCCTTCGACACCGAGCTCGCCGAGGTGCGCCAGCGCGCGCTGACCGAACTGGGCGGCGGCGTGCCCGCGCGTCCGCCCAATTTCTGCACCGGTTGCCCCGAGCGCCCGGTGTTTGCCGCACTCAAGCTGGTCGAGCGGGAGGTGGGCAAGCTGCACATCTCCACCGACATCGGCTGCCATTCGTTCGCCACCTTCGAGCCGTTCTCGTTCGGCAATTCCATCCTCGGCTACGGCATGAGCATGGCGTCGAGTGCGGCGGTGAAGAACTTCTCGGCCAAGCGCCCGATCGCCATCATGGGCGACGGCGGCTTCTGGCACAACGGCCTGCTCTCGGGGGTGAGTTCCACGCTGCTCAACCAGGGCGATGGCGTTCTGGTGATCATGAAGAACGGCTACACCTCGGCCACCGGCACGCAGGAGACCATGTCCACGCCGGCGTCCGAGGCCAAGCGCGTGGCCGAGGGATCGAGTGCCACGGCCGACGAGATGACGATCGAGAACACGCTCAAGGGCATGGGCGTGAAGTGGATCCGGACCGTGCACAACTACCGCGTGTCGAAGGTGCGTGAAGTGCTCAAGGACGCGGTGAACTCGCCGTTCGCCGGGCTCAAGGTGGTGATCGCCGAGGGCGAATGCCAGCTCGAGCGGCAGCGGCGCCTCAAGCCCATCCGCGCGCGCCGCCTCAAGGAAGGTCTGCGCAGCGTGCGCACGCGCTACGGCGTGGACGAGGACACCTGCACCGGCGACCACTCCTGTATCCGCCTCTCGGGTTGCCCCACGCTCACGGTCAAGCCCGCGGCCGACCCGCTGCGCCGTGAGCCGGTGGCGCATGTCACCAACGGCTGCGTGGGCTGCGGTCTGTGCGGCGAGGTGGCCGACGCGGCCGTGCTCTGCCCCTCGTTCCACAAGATCGAAATCGTCACCCACCCGAACTGGTGGGATCGCCTGACCGACCGTTTCAACCGCTTCTTCATCGGCATGCTGCAACCTGCCTGAACCACCATGACCCCGAACAATTCCTCCTGTGGCATCCTGATCGCGGCACTCGGTGGCGAGGGTGGCGGCGTGCTGGCCGACTGGCTGGTGCAGTGCGCGCGCCAACATGGCTTGCCGGTGCAGGCGACCTCGGTGCCTGGTGTGGCGCAGCGCACAGGTGCCACCAGCTACTACATCGAGCTGCTGCGCGAGCCACTGCCCGCGGCGTCCGCCGCGCCCGTGTTCGGCCTCACACCGGTGGCGGGGCGCGTGGATGTGGTGGTGGCCAGTGAGCTGCTGGAGGCAGCGCGCATGATCGAGCGCGGCTTCGTCACGGGCCGAACGACCCTGCTGGCGTCAACCCACCGCGTCTACACCACGCTGGAGAAGATGCACATGGCCGACGGCCGGCAGGACCCGCAGCGCCTGATGGATGCGGCGCGCGCGCTGGCGCGCCAGACCGTGTTGTTCGACATGGAAGCCGTCACGCAGCAGACCGGCACCGTGATCTCGGCCGTGATGTTCGGCGCGCTCGCCGGCGCCGGTGTGCTGCCCTGGCCGCGCGCCGTGTGCGAGGACGTGATCCGTGCATCCGGCAAGGGTGTGCAGGCCAGTCTGGCGGGGTTTGCCGCCGCGTTCGACCAGGCGCGGCAGCCGCTGGCCGCCGTGCCGGCCGTTTCGCGCGACGCGCTGCAGGTGCTGGCCGATGCCGATGTACCGGCCGCGCTGCGAAGTGCATGGACCGGGCGCCTGCAGGCCTGGCCGGCGCCCGTGCAACTGCTGGCCGTGCACGGCGCGCTGCGCTGCCGCGACTACCAGCACGACGCGTATGCCGATCACTTTCTGGGCCATGTGCAGGGCCTGGTGGACGCTGCCACGCCCGCTGCCACCGAAGCGCTGGAGGAGTCGGTGCGCCATCTGGCGCTGTGGATGTGTTTCGAGGATGTGATCCGGGTGGCGGACCTCAAGACGCGGCGCAGCCGCTACGCGCGCGTGGCCAGCGAGGCACAGGTGCGTCCGGGCGACATCGTGCGTGTGACCGAACACTTCAAGCCCGGCATCGACGAGGTGGCCGCGGTGCTGCCGCGCGCGCTGGGCCAGTGGCTGGTGGCGCTGGCCACGAGGCGCGGCTGGATGGGCAAGGCCCATGTGGGCCTGCACATCCGTTCCACCAGCCTCTGGGGTTTCCTGATGCTGCGTGGCCTGGCCTGGCTGCGCCCGCTGCGCCCCCGATCGCTGCGCTACGCACAGGAGCACGAAACCCTGGCCGCGTGGCTGGACGCGATGCGCCAGGTGCTGCCGCGCTCGCCCGCGCTGGCGCTCGCGCTCGCGGGCCTGCCGCAGGTGCTCAAGGGCTATGGAGACACCCAGGTGCGTGGCCGGCTGAACTACGCGCGGCTGTGGAGTGTGCACGTCGCACCCGCCCTCGAAGGCGGGCTGGACGCGCAGCAGGCCGCGACCGGTCTGCGCGACGCGTTGCGTGCCACGCTGGCCGACCCCGAGGGCAAACTCAACCAGGCGCACCGCCCCGTCGCCAGCAGTGCGCAACCCGTGTTCTGGGCCCCCAGGCCCGCGCGCGACAAGCCGATCACCCCCGCCGCATGACCCTCCCGTCGTGCGACCTCGCTTGAGAAACGTCAACAACCAGGAGACAGACACATGAAGCATCGAATCACCCCCACCCTTCGCGCCGCCGCGATCGCCACCCTGCTGCTGGGCACGCTCGGCGCACAGGCTCAGGACAAGGCGGTCGAACTCAAGTTCGCCCACTGGCTGCCGGCCTCGCACCCGCTGGCCAAACTGGGCTTCGAGCCCTGGGCCAAGTCGGTGGAAGCCGCGTCCAATGGGTCGATCAAGGTGATGCTCTTCCCTGCGCAGCAACTGGGCAAGGCGGCCGACCACTACGACATGGCGCGCGATGGCATCGCGCAGATGACCTGGGTGAATCCGGGCTACCAGGCGGGCCGCTTCCCGCTCATCGCTGCCGGCGAGCTGCCCTTCCTGCTGGGCAAGCCCGGCCCGAGCTCGGCAGCGCTCGACCAGTGGTACCGCCAGTACGCCGCCACCGAGATGAAGGACGTGAAGCTCTGCTTCACCCACGTGCACGTGGGGACCTTCCATTCGAAGACGCCGATCACCGAGCCGGGCCAGCTCAAGGGCATGAAGATCCGTTCGTCCAACGGCACCGTGGCGCAGACCATGAGCCTGCTGGGCGCGACCAACGTGCAGGTCTCCGCGCCCGAGTCGCGCGACGCGCTGCAGAAGGGACTGGCCGATGCCATCACCTTCCCCTGGAAGTCGATCATCACCTTCGGCATCGACAAGGCGGTGAAGTACCACTCCGACATGCGCTTCTATGCGTCTGACTTCGTGTGGGTGATGAACAAGCCCTGGTACGACGGCCTGGCCGCGGGCCAGAAGAAGGTCATCGACGACCATTGCAACAACGCCTGGGCCGCGCGCGTGGGCGCCGACTGGGGCGACAACGAGGACAGCGGTCGCGAGGCGCTGGAGAAGACCGCCGGTCATACGCTGGTGAAGATCTCGCCCGCGCAGATGGACGCGTGGAAGAAGGCCGTCGAGCCGGTCTACGCCGAGTGGGTCAAGGCAGCCAGCGCCACCGGCGTGAACGGCCAGGCCGCACTCGACGGCCTGCGCAAGGAACTGGCCGCGCGGCAGGCCAATTGATGAACCGCCTGCTGTCGGCGGTCGAGACGCTTGCCGCGCTCTCGCTGCTGTTGATCGCCCTGCTGACGGCGGGCAACGTGGGGGTGCGCTATGCGTTCAGCTGGCAGATCCCCGACTGGTTCGACGGCACCCAGATGCTGCTGGGCATCGCGATGTTCTGGGGCATTGCGCTGGCCACCTGGTATGGCACGCACATCGCGGTGGACCTGTTGTGGGAGTCGGCCGGTGCGCGCGGCAAGCGCGTGATCGACATCTTCGCCACGCTGGTCACCGTGGTGTTCCTGGTGCCCATGGCCTGGATGGTCTGGGTCAAGGTGGGGGGCACCGGCAGCCAGGGCACGATGGACCTGCGCCTGCCGCTGAAGTGGTTCTACAGCGCGGCCGCGCTGGGAGCCACCGTGGCCGCCGTGCTGGCCGTGGCGCGACTGGTGCTGCTGCCGATGGGGCGCGCGGCCAGTGCGCATGGCGAGGCCGATGGCGAAGGGGCCGTGCATGGACCGTGATCTGGTGGCCCTGCTGGGCTTTGTCGGCATGTTCGGCCTTATGGCCTTGCGCGTGCCCATTGGCGCGGCCATGGGCATCGCGGGCGTGGCGGGCTTTGCGGCGCTGGCCGGTCTCACGCCGGGCCTGAACCTGCTGGCCAACGTGCCGCTTTCGGTGCTCACCGACTACAACCTCATCGTCATCCCGATGTTCATCCTGATGGGGGCCTTCGCCTCGCACTCGGGCATGAGCGCCGAGCTGTTTGCCGCCGGGCGTGCCTGGCTGCACCACCGGCGGGGCGGGCTGGCGTTGGCCTCCGTGGTTGCCTGCGGCGGTTTCTCGGCCATCAATGGTTCGTCGGTGGCCACCGCGGCCACCATGACGCAGGTGGCGCTGCCCGAGATGCGGCGATCGGGCTACGAGCCCGGCATCTCGGCAGGGCTGATCGCCGCGGGCGGCACGCTGGGCATCATGATCCCGCCCTCGGTGATCCTGGTGCTCTACGGCATCATGACCGAGACCGACATCACCAAACTGTTCGCCGCCGGCGTGGTGCCGGGGCTGCTGGCGGTGGTGTTGTATTCCTCGGTGGTGGCGCTGATCGCGCACCTGAGGCCCGAATGGATGCCGCGCGGTGAATGGCACGGCTGGGGCGAACGCTTTGCCGCGCTGCGGCCGCTGTGGGCGGTGGTGGTGCTGTTCCTGTTCGTGCTGGGGGGCATCTATGGTGGCCTGTTCACTGTGCAGGAGGCTGCGGGCGTAGGCGCCACCGGCACGCTGCTCATCGGCATCGCGCGCGGTCGCCTGCGCTGGCGCGAGATCAGGGCCGCGCTCATCAGCGCGCTGCGCGTGTCCTCGGCCATCATGATGATCGTGGTCGGGGCCTACCTGTTTGGCTACTTCCTCACCATCACGCAGTTCACGCAGAACGCAGTCGACACGCTCGTGGGTCTGCCGATCGGGCCGTACGGCGTGCTCGCGCTGGTGATGCTGGGCTACCTCGTGCTGGGGGCCGTGATGGACGAACTGGCCATGCTGCTGCTGACCGTGCCCATCGTGTTTCCCGCCATGGTGCAGCTCGGCTTCGACCCCGTGTGGTTCGGCGTGATCGTGGTGATGGCGGTGACCTTCGGCATGATCTGTCCGCCCGTGGGCATGAACGTTTTCGTGATCAATTCGATTGCGCGCGACCTGCCCCTGGGTTCCATCTACCGCGGCACCGCCCCGTTCATCGCGGCCGACGTGGTGCGCCTGCTGATCCTGTGCGCGTTCCCGGCGCTGTCGCTGTGGTTGCCGGGCTTCATCGAATAGCCTTCGAAGGCTGCGGCATGGCGCCATGGGCGCTATGCTGCCGCCCATGAACACTCCCTTGCTCGAGATCCAGGAATTCGTGACCGGCGGCGACACCGCCGCCACACCCTCCGCGTCCCTCATCGTGCTGCACGGCCTGGGCGCCGACGGCAGCGACTTCGTGCCCATCGCGCAGGAGCTCGACCTGGGCGCCGTCGGCCCGGTGCGCTTCGTCTTTCCCAGCGCACCCGTGCGCCCGGTCACGATCAATGGCGGCTACCGCATGCGCGCCTGGTACGACATCCATCCACCCAGCGCCGACCCGGCACTGCCCCGGCCCGAGGACGCTGCCGGCCTGCGTGCCTCGCAGGACCTGGTGCAGGGCCTGATCGAGCGCGAGATCGCGCGCGGCGTTCCCGCCGGGCGCATCGTGCTCATGGGGTTCTCGCAGGGCTGCGCGATGGC
Source organism: Hydrogenophaga sp. (assembly GCF_025699295.1). GTDB lineage: Bacteria > Pseudomonadota > Gammaproteobacteria > Burkholderiales > Burkholderiaceae_C > Hydrogenophaga. The sequence continues at coordinate 98,029 of NZ_JAILWB010000019.1, forward strand.
GCTGATGACCGGCCTGCGCGCGCCGCAGCGCCTGGCCGGCCTGGTGGGCCTCTCGGGCTACCTGCCGCTGGCCGCCACCACGGCGGCCGAGCGCGGCGACGCCAACCGCGACGTGCCGATCTTCCTGGCGCATGGCGAGCACGACCCCATGGTCACCATCGACCGCGCCACGGCGTCGCGCGATGCGCTCATGGCGCTGGGCTACCGCATCGAATGGCACAGCTACCCGATGGAACACTCGGTGTGCGCCGAGGAGGTGGACGACCTCAACGCGTGGTTGCTGCGGGTGCTGAGCGCCGCGCCCTGAGCCCTTCAGCCATCCGCCTGCAGGAAGCGCAGGAAGCGCTCGTCGTTCGCGTACGCGACGTTGACGCGCATCGAGGCTTGTGTGGACTGGCGGTCCGGATAGAACACCGCCCCCGGTGAAATGAAGATGCCTTGCGCGGCTGCGCGGCGCGCCAGTTCGATTTCACCCTGGCCATCGGGAAGTGCGATCCACGCGTAGTAGCCGCCGCTGTAGGGGCAGAGCAGCCGCAGGCCGGCCTGCTGAAGTGCGCGGATCGACTGGCGCTGCGCCGCTTCCAGCCGCGTCTTGAGTCGCGTGAGGTGCCTGCGGTACTGGCCACCGACGATCAGCTCGCAGACCACGCGCTCGACGAAGTCGGAGGTGGAGACGATGGTCACCATCTTCAGGTCACACAGCGCATTGATGATGGCCTGCGGCCCCGCAATGAAGCCCACGCGCAGCCCGGCTGAAAGTGTCTTGGAGAAGCTGCTGACGTAGATCACGCGTTCGAGCTGGTCCAGCGCCGACAGGCGCGGCGCGCTCGCGGGCATGAGGTCGGCGAAGGGGTCGTCCTCGACGATCTGGAAACCGTGCTGCGCGGCCAGCTGCAGCAGCCGGTGCGCCTTGGCCAGCGAGATCGAGCCTCCGGTGGGGTTGTGCGCCAGCGATTGCGTGAAGAACACCTTGGGGCGGTGCGCCGCGGCCAGTTGCTGCAGCGCGTCCAGGTCGGGGCCGTCGTGCAGGCGCGGCACGCCGACCATCTCCACCTTGGCGAGCTTGAGCTTGCCGAACAGCGGGTAGTAGCCCGGCGAGTCCACCAGCACCACGTCGCCCGGCTCCAGCAGGTGCCGCACGATCAGGTCGAGCGCGTGGTTAGCGCCCTGCGTGAGCAGGACCTGGCCCACCTCGGCCTGGATCGCGCGCTCGTGCAGCAGGCGCGCCACGGTCTGGCGCAGCGGCAGGTAGCCCCAGGGGGTGCCGTAGCCGTGTTCGAGCTGGCCCCAGGTCGTGGCGCGCACGCCGCGCAGGTGGCGGCCGAGTTCGGAGCCTTCCATCCACGACGGTGGCGGGCGGCCGTCGCCCACGCGCACCTCGTAGTGCTGTTCCAGCTGCTCGCGCAGCAGCGAGACCACGTCCACCGCCTCGCTCTGGTGCGCGGCCGGGGCCAGCGCCCGGTGGCCCGGTGCCTTGCGCGTGAAGTAGCCGGAGCCCGGGCGCGCTTCGGCATAACCCCGCGCGATCAGGCGGTTGTAGGCCTCGACCACGGTGTTGCGCGACAGCGCTTCCTTCTCCGCGCAGTCGCGGATCGAACGCAGGCGGCTGCCCGCGGGCAGCAGGCCGTTGTCGACGGCGGCGGCCAGGCGCTTGAACAGGGCTTCGACCTTGGTGTCGGGCGATGGCTGGTCCGGCGGCGTGGGCGGTGCAGGCATGGCTGTCTCCTTGTTTTTATGGGTACAGTTTGTTCATCTGTCACCAAACTGTATCCTTTGTGTGTGGGGTGTGTCGATAGACTTTGTGCAGTCTTGCGAGGACGGCGGGAGTTCAACACCCGCGCCCCGCGAGACACGCGACCCGCCCGGGCGGGATGAACCAACCAGAATCCAGATGGAGACAAGCCATGACCGATAAGACCGTGCCACGCCGCGCGATGCTCAAGTCCGCCCTCGCCGGGGCCGCCGCCGCGGGCCTTGCCGCGCCGCAGCTGGCCCACGCCCAGTCCACTGTGACCTGGCGCATGCAGGCGCTGTGGGACGGTGGCACCACGCCCCAGAAGTTCGAGGAACAGTTCGTGGCCCGCGTCGCCGAGCTGACCGGCGGGCGCTTCAAGATCAACCTGTTCGCCGCCGGCCAGATCGTGCCCGCCGCGCAGGCTTTCGACGCCGTGCGCGGTGGCGCCTTCGAGATGATGAAGACCTTCGACGGCTACGAGGCCGGCAAGATCCCGTCTTTCGCCTTCACCAGCACCATCCCGTTCGGTTTTGCCGAAAGCGACGAGTACGAGGCCTGGTTCTATGAAAAGGGTGGCCTGGAGCTGGCGCGCCAGGCCTATGCGCCGGCCGGCCTGCACTACATCGCGCCCACGGTGTATGGCCAGGAGCCGCTGCACTCCAAGGTGCCGGTGCGCAAGATTGCCGACCTCGCCGGCAAGAAGGGCCGTTTCGTGGGCCTGGCTTCGTCGGTGATGGGCGCCTTCGGCGTGGCCGTGACGCCGCTGCCCACGGGCGAGGTCTACTCCGCGCTGGACAAGGGCGTGATCGACATGGCCGACCGGGGCGACCTCACCGCCAACTTCGAGGCCGGCCTGGCCGAGGTGGCGAAGTACGTCATCGTGCCGGGCTTCCACCAGCCCACCACCGCCACCGCCTACGTGGCCAACCGCACCGCGTTCGACAAGCTGCCGGCCGAGTTCAAGGCCGCGCTGGTCGTCGCGGCGCGCGAGGTCTCGGGCGCGCTGCGCCAGCGCATCCTGGTCAACGACGCCTCGGTGCTCGCGAAGTACAAGGCCAAGGGCTGCGAGATCATCCGCTTCAGCGCGGCCGACATCGCCGCTGCCCGCCCCAAGGCCATCGAGGCCTGGCGCGCCGCCA
>NZ_JAILWB010000002.1 GCF_025699295.1 Hydrogenophaga sp.
CAACCTGTTCGGGATCGAGTCCCCCGGTCTGACCAGTTGCCTGGCGATAGCGCAACGCGTGGCGGCGCTCGTGTGATCAGCCCTCAGCGTGAGCCTGGATCGCGCGCGCAGATGCCCATACCAGAGAGGGCCCGTGGTAGATCAGTCCGGTATAGATCTGCACAACGTTCGCGCCAGACTGGATCTTGCTCACCGCATCGTCCGCGCTGAGCACGCCACCGACACCAATGATGGGGAAACTCTTGCCCAGGCAGGCGCGCAACTGGCGGATCACCCGGTTGCTGGCCTGCAGCACAGGTGCTCCTGACAGCCCTCCCGCTTCCTGGGCGTGTGGCAGACCTTCCACCGCCGTGCGGCTGAGCGTGGTGTTGGTCGCTATCACTCCCATCGCACCGGTTGCCTGGCCACCGCCGTCCGCACCATAGCGCATGAGGGTGGTGGCGATGACTTCGATCTGCGTGTCGTCCAGGTCGGGCGCGATCTTCACGAAGACCGGAATGCGCCGCCCGTGGCGTTGCGCCAGCAGCTCGCGGCGCTCGGCCACCGCACCCAGCAGGGCGTCCAGTGCATCGTCGCTCTGCAGGCTGCGCAGATTCTGCGTGTTCGGGCTGGAGATGTTGACGGTGACGTAGTCGGCGTGCGGGTAGACACCGTCCAGACAGGTCAGGTAGTCCTCGGTGGCGCGCTCCATGGGTGTGCTCGCGTTCTTGCCGATGTTCAATCCCAGGAGCATGGGACTGGCGCCGCCCTGGCTGCGAAATCGCGCGCGCTGGACGTTCGCGACGAAGGTATCCAGCCCGTCGTTGTTGAAGCCCAGGCGGTTGATCAGGGCGTTCGCCTTGGGCAGCCGGAACATGCGCGGTTTCGGGTTGCCGGCTTGCGCCTTGGGTGTGACGGTGCCCACCTCGACGAAACCGAAACCCATCGCGGCCAGACCGTCGATGCAGCGGGCGTTCTTGTCCAGCCCTGCTGCCAGGCCTACTCGGTTTGGAAACTGCAAGCCGGCCAGCGTGTAAGGATCGTGCACACGCGGTTCGCCATAGAGGCAGGTCAGCGGCGAATGCTGAAGCCGTGCGATGGATTTCAGGGTGAGCTCATGGGCGGCCTCGGGGTCGAGGCCGAACAGGAAGGGGCGTGTGACAGCGTAGGGGAGTAGCGACATTGGATAATCCAGCTTGTTGTTTTATCGATTGTCTCAAATGACCCAAGACGAACTCAAAGCCCTGGTGGGCCAGGCGGCCCTGCACTACGTGACGCCAGGCGACATCGTCGGCGTGGGCACTGGCTCGACCGTGAACAAGTTCATCGAGGCGCTGGCGGGCATCAAGGACCAGATCCCGGGGGCCGTGTCAAGCTCGGAAGCCTCCACTGCGCGCCTGAAGGCGCTGGGCATTCCAGTCTTCGAGGCCAATGCCGTCGGCGAGCTGTCCGTATACATCGACGGCGCCGATGAAATCGATGCCCTGGGCCACATGATCAAGGGGGGGGGCGCGGCGCTCACGCGCGAGAAGATCGTGGCGGCGCAGTCGCGTCGCTTTGTCTGCATTGCCGACGAATCCAAGCTGGTCAAGGTGCTGGGCGCGTTCCCATTGCCCGTGGAGGTGATTCCCATGGCCACGGCCCGGATCGCGCGCCAGTTTGCACAGATGGGCGGTCTGGCGCAGGTGCGTCAGAAAGATGGGGCACCGCTGGTGACCGACAACGGCCAGCACATCCTGGACGTCACTGGCCTGCAGATTGCCGACCCACTGGTCTTCGAGAGTCAGGTGAACCAGTGGCCGGGTGTTGTCACGGTGGGCGTGTTCGCGCACCAGAAGGCGAGCGTCTGCCTGCTGGGCACGCCGGGCGGCTTGAAGACACTGGAGTTCTGAAACGCCAGTCGCGCCTGCGCGAACCCAAGGAGGCCAGGGGCTCAGAAGCGGATGCCGGCAGGATTCTGCGCGGGCGGCGCCACGGGCACTTCGGCCGGCGCAGGCGCGCTGGACGGAGTCGCAGCCGGCGCGCTGGCGGCTGATTCGATCCTCACAGCCACCAGTGGCGAGGCTGCCGGACGGCGGTAGCTAGATGGCAGCGCCGACTGCTTCGGGTAGCCAGCGGCATCCAGGAACCGCGTCCATTCGGTGTCGGAGTAGCCCTTGATATGCTGGCCGCCAATGGTCAGAAAAGGCAGCGAGGTCTCGCCGCTGAGGCGCTTGAGCGCTTCACTGTCCTGCACCGTATCGACGGTCTTCTCGCTGTAGGGGATGCCGCGTGCGTTGAGCAGGTTGCGACCGCTGTTGCACGGTGCGCAGTCACGACTGGAGTACAGCGTTACCGGGAAGCGGTTGCTGACCTGCCGCAGTTCGAAGGGCAGTTGTGCACTGGCGTCAGGCGTGGCGGAGCCTGTCGTTGCGCTGCCAACCGGGCGAGACGCGGCCGTTGTGGGTGGCGGTTGGTCGGAGAAGGTGACGCGCCCGTCCGGGCCCACGATGCGGTACACGCTCTGCGCCAGCGCGGGCAGGGCGAGCAGGCTGACCACTGCCGCCAAGGTCAGAAAGCGGGTTGCGGGGCGGGGGATGGCACTCATGACGGTTCCTATCGGCGGGCCACGGGACAAATCAAGACATGCCCTGGTGGCGCAGCAGGGCGTCGATGCTCGGTTCACGGCCGCGGAAGGCCTTGAACGACTCCATGGCTGGGCGGCTACCGCCGGCCTCCAGGATCGCCTGACGATAGCGGCGGCCCGTGGCCACGTCCAGTGTGCTGTGGCCATTTTGCTGCGCGGCTTCCTCGAACGCGGCATAGGCATCGGCCGACAGCACCTCGGCCCACTTGTAGCTGTAATAACCTGCGGAGTAGCCGCCCGCAAAAATGTGACTGAACGTGTGCGGCGTGCGGCTGTAGGCCGGGGGGTGCAGCACCGCGACTTCGTCGCGCACCTGCTGCTGCAGCGCGAGGATCGCAACGCCGTTCGTGACAGGCTCCGGCTGGCTGTGCAGCAGCATGTCGAACAGCGAGAACTCCACCTGGCGCAGTGTCTGCAGGCCGCTCTGGTAATTCTTCGCGGCCAGCATCTTGTCGAACAGCGCGCGGGGCAGGGGCTCGCCGGTGTCGACGTGGGCCGTCATGTGCCTGAGCACGTCCCACTCCCAGCAGAAGTTCTCCATGAACTGGCTGGGCAACTCCACCGCGTCCCATTCCACGCCACTGATGCCGGAGACGTCGCGCTCGTTCACCTGCGTGAGCATGTGGTGCAGGCCGTGGCCGAACTCGTGGAAAAGGGTGATCACGTCATCGTGCGTGAGCAGGGCTGGCTTGCCGTTGACGCCTTCGGCAAAGTTGCACACCAGATGCGCCACCGGCGTTTGCAGCGTGCCCGTGTCCGGACGCAGCCAGCGTGCGCGCACGTCGTCCATCCAGGCGCCGCCGCGCTTGCCAGTACGCGCGGCCGGGTCGAGGTAGAACTGGCCCACCAGTTGCGCGCCCTGGGGTCCGCTGCGCTCGATGCGGTAAAACTCGACGCCCGGGTGCCACACGGGCGCCTGGTCGCGGCGGATGGCCACCTCGAACAAGGTTTCGACGATCTGGAACAGGCCGGCCAGCACCTTCGGAACTGTGAAATAGGGCTTGACTTCCTGCTCGCTGAAGGCATACCGCGCTTCCTTGAGCTTCTCTCCGACGTAGGGCCAGTCCCAGGCCTGCGGGTCGGTCAGGCCCAGGGTACTGGCGGCGAATGCGCGCAGGTCTGCCAGGTCTTTCTCGGCATGCGGCCGCGCCCTGGCCGCCAGGTCGCGCAGAAAGGCCACGACCTGCTCGGGCGACTCGGCCATCTTGGGAACGAGCGACACGTCGGCGTAGTGGCGGTAGCCGAGCAGCCGGGCTTCTTCGTGGCGCAGGGCGAGCAGTTCGCCCATCAGGGCGGTGTTGTCGAACTTCCGGGCGTCACCGTCGGCCTGGTCGCTGGCCCGTGTGACATAGGCGCGGTAGAGTTTTTCTCGCAACGGGCTGCTGTGGGCGAACTGCATCACCGGCAGATAGCAAGGCATCTTCAGTGTGAGCTTGTGTCCGTCCCTGCCCTCGGCCTGCGCCGCGGCGGCCGTGGCCTGCAGCACATCGTCTGGCACGCCGGCCATCTCGTCGGCGGAGGCGTAAAGCGAAAACGCGTCGGTGGCATCTAGCGCGTTTTCGCTGAACTTCTGCCCCAGCTCGGCCTGCCGTTCCTGCAGCCAGGCGAAGCGGGCTTTCGCCTCTCCCTGCAGGGCGGCGCCACCCAGAACGAAGCCGCGCATGGCATTGTGGTGGGCCTGAACCTGCTCGGCGTTGAGCGTGGCCGGATCCATGGCCTTGTATTTGTCGTACAGCCGCTCATCGGCGCCGAGCCGGGTCCAGAATTCGGTGACCTTGGGCAAGGCCTCGTTGTAGGCTGCGCGCAATTCGGGCGTGTCGATCACGCTGTTGAGGTGGCTCACAGCACCCCAGGCGCGCGACAGGCGCTCGGTGGGCACGTCCAGTGCGCAAGAGATCCGCGACCAGTCGTTCGGGAAGTCGGGTGCCGTCACTTCTTCCAGCGCTGCGCTCGCGGCGAGCAGCAGTTCGTCGACGGCCGGGCCCACGGACGCCGGGGTGATGGCGTCAAACAGCGGCAGATCGCCGAATTCGAGCAGGGGGTTGAGGACGGACGGGGCAGAGCGGTCGTTCATGCGTTCTCAGATGTGGCGCTGTGGGGAGGTTTCAAGGCGGGCGATGCGCGCCGCGGGTTGCGCTCACTGGGACTGCGCGCTCTTCTTGACGCTCTTCTTGAGGACTTTGGCGCGCTTGACCTGGCCACCAGGTGTGAGCCGCTGGTTGCCCAGCACTCGCACCATCTTCACTTCGGGCCGTTGGCCGCCGCGCTTGCTGAACTTGAGTACCTTCACGTCCCGCGGCCCGGGCTTGCGGTCCTCGTCGACCGCTTTTTCCTTCTCGGGCATCGGGCGCCAGAGCACCAGCAGCTTGCCGATGTGCTGGATCGGCGCGGCGTCGAGCTCATCAGCCAGTGTCTGCAGCATGGCCTCGCGGGCGACGCGATCGTCGTTGAGCACCCGGATCTTGATCAGACCATGCGCCTTGAGAGCGGCGTTGGTCTCCTTCTTGACCGCGGCACTCAGACCTTCGCCGCCGACATGGACGACGGGGTCGAGATGGTGGGCCTCGGCCCGGTGGACTTTGCGCTGGGCGGGAGTGAGTGTGATCTGGGGCATGGGACAATTATCGTTTACACAGACCCCGGGCGTCCCTCATGGGCATGAAAGTCAAAACCCAGAGCAAGAAGGTCAACAAGGCCTGGCTCAACCAGCACGTCAACGATCCGTACGTGCGTCTGGCGCAGAAGGACGGCTATCGCGCGCGGGCAGCCTACAAACTCAAGGAAATCGATGAACTTCTGGGCCTGGTGCAGCCCGGGCAGTGTGTGGTGGACCTGGGCTCCACTCCTGGCGCGTGGAGCCAGTACCTGCGCCGGCGCCTGAGCCCCCAGGGTGCCGCCGTGGGGGCGTTGCAGGGCACCATCGTCGCGCTGGACCAACTGCCCATGGAAGCGGTGGAAGGCGTGCACTTCATCCAGGGCGACTTCCGCGAGCCTGCAGTACTCGCCGAGCTGGAGCAGGCGCTGGTCGATCGCGGCGTGCAGCAAGTGGACGTCGTGGTCTCCGACATGGCGCCCAACCTCTCCGGCATCGGCATGACCGATGCTGCCCGCATTACCGATCTGGTCGAACTGGCGGTGGATTTTGCCGTTCATCACCTCAGGCCTGAGGGAGCCCTGGTGGTCAAGCTGTTCCACGGCGGTGCCTATGACCCGATGGTGGCGCTGTTCCGCCGGACCTTTCGCGTGGTCAAGCCGGTCAAACCCAAGGCGTCACGCGACAAGTCGTCGGAAACCTTTCTGGTCGGCCAGGGTCTGAAAAAGAGCGCCTGAGGCCGGGGCGCAGCAAAAATATCTAACCCCTTCATTGACACGGCCTCGTCATGTGTGGGAGCTCCAGGGCTTGAAAGTCCTAGAATGGGGAACATATGAGCTTGTCAGTCACTATCGTCTCCAGGAGCTGCACTTGAACAACCAGTGGTTCTCGAAAATCGCCGTGTGGATGGTCATCGCCATGGTGCTTTTCACCGTCTTCAAGCAGTTCGACACGCGGACCGCCGCGGGTGCGGGCTACATCGGCTACTCCGAGTTTCTCGACGAAGTGAAGGCCCAGCGCATCAAGAGCGCGACCATCCAGGAGGGCCAGGGTGGCACCGAGATCGTCGCCATCACCCAGGACAACACGCGCGTGCGCACCACGGCCACCTATCTGGATCGCGGCCTGGTGGGCGATCTGATCAACAACAATGTCAAATTCGATGTGCGCCCGCGCGAAGAGAGTTCGCTGTTGATGACACTGCTTGTCAGCTGGGGTCCGATGCTGCTGCTGATCGGCGTCTGGATCTACTTCATGCGGCAGATGCAGGGTGGCGGCAAGGGCGGGGCTTTCAGCTTCGGCAAGAGCAAGGCCCGCATGCTGGACGAGAACAACAACACCGTGACCTTCGCCGACGTCGCCGGCTGCGATGAGGCCAAGGAAGAGGTGAAGGAGGTCGTGGACTTCCTGAAAGACCCGGCCAAGTTCCAGAAACTGGGCGGGCGCATCCCGCGCGGCCTGCTGCTGGTTGGCCCTCCGGGCACCGGCAAGACGCTGCTGGCCAAAGGTATTGCGGGCGAAGCCAAGGTGCCGTTCTTCAGCATTTCCGGTTCCGATTTCGTGGAAATGTTTGTGGGTGTGGGCGCGGCACGCGTGCGCGACATGTTCGAGAACGCCAAGAAGAATGCCCCCTGCATCATCTTCATCGATGAAATCGATGCCGTAGGCCGCCAGCGTGGCGCGGGCCTGGGCGGCGGCAACGACGAGCGCGAACAGACCCTGAACCAGATGCTGGTCGAGATGGACGGTTTCGAGACCAACCTGGGCGTGATCGTCGTCGCTGCCACCAACCGCCCCGACATCCTGGACGCGGCGCTGCTGCGCCCCGGTCGCTTCGACCGCCAGGTCTATGTGACGCTGCCTGACATCCGCGGCCGCGAGCAGATCCTGAACGTGCACATGCGCAAGGTGCCCCTGGGCACGGACGTGAACGCGAGCGTGATCGCGCGCGGCACGCCCGGCATGAGCGGCGCCGACCTGGCCAACCTGTGCAACGAAGCTGCCCTGATGGCCGCGCGTCGCAATGCCCGCGTGGTCGAGATGCAGGACTTCGAGAAGGCCAAGGACAAGATCTTCATGGGCCCCGAGCGCAAGAGCATGGTCATGCCCGAGGAAGAGCGCCGCAACACGGCGTACCACGAATCGGGTCATGCACTGATCGGCAAGCTGCTGCCCAAGTGCGACCCGGTGCACAAGGTCACCATCATTCCGCGTGGTCGGGCGCTGGGCGTGACCATGAGCCTGCCCGCGCAGGACCGCTACAGCTACGACAAGGACTACATGCTGAACCAGATCAGCATGCTGTTCGGTGGCCGCATTGCCGAGGAAGTGTTCATGAACCAGATGACCACCGGTGCGTCCAACGACTTCGAGCGCGCCACCACCCTGGCGCGCGACATGGTGATGCGCTACGGCATGACTGACGCGCTGGGCCCGATGGTCTACGCCGAGAACGAGGGCGAGGTGTTCCTTGGCCGCTCCGTGACCAAGACCACCAACATGAGCGAGTCCACCATGCAGAAGGTGGATGCCGAGGTGCGCCGCATCATCGATGCCCAGTACAAGCTGGCGCGCGACCTGATCGAGCAGAACAGCGACAAGATGCACGCCATGGCCACGGCGCTTCTGGAATGGGAAACCATCGACGCCGACCAGATTGACGACATCATGGCCGGCAAACCCCCGCGCCCGCCCAAGGACTGGACACCGCGCAATCCCTCGGTGGGTGGGGGCGGCGGTGGTGGTGGTACCCCCGAGGTGTCCACCGACCCGGCTCCAACGGCTGCCTGACCGGCCAGCGGCACGCGTTCATTCACACACACGGGGCTTCGGCCCCGTTGTCGTTTTCCCCTCCCGGACACTCCATGCGCTGGCTGACCTCCCGTTTCGACATCGATCTGTCCAGTCCCCGCGTCATGGGCATCGTCAATGTCACGCCCGATTCGTTTTCCGATGGCGGCCGTCACGCCGGCACGACGGCGGCGCTGCGGCATTGCGAACAGCTGATCGGGGAGGGGGCCCACATCCTGGACATCGGCGGCGAGTCCACCCGGCCAGGCAGCCCGGCGGTGCCGCTCATGGAGGAGCTCGCGCGCGTGATGCCTGTGCTGCACGGGGCGTTGACGCTGGGCGTGCCGGTTTCAATCGACACCTACAAGCCCGAGGTGATGCAGGCCGCGCTGGACGCGGGGGTGGACATCGTGAATGACATCTGGGCCCTTCGACGCGGCAACGCCCTGAAGGTCGTGGCCGCGCACCCGTGCTGCGGCGTGTGCCTGATGCACATGCACCGGGATCCGCAGACCATGCAGGTGGCTCCTATGGAGGGCGATGTGCTGCCCGACGTGATGACTTTCCTGGGCGAGCGCGCGCATGCGCTGACGGAGCGGGGTGTGGCGCGCGAGCGCATCGTGCTCGATCCGGGCATCGGGTTCGGCAAGACGGTGGCGCAGAACTTCAGCCTGCTGGCCCGTCAGGCAGAGCTGGCAGCACTGGGCTTCGGTTTGCTCGCGGGCTGGTCGCGAAAATCGTCGCTGGGTGCGGTCACCGGCCGTGAGGTGCCGGCCGAGCGGGTCTCGGCCAGTGTGGCCGCAGCCGTGCTTGCGGTGGAGCGCGGTGCCCGGGTGGTGCGGGTGCACGACGTGCGCGATACCGTGGATGCGCTCAAGATCTGGCAGGCCACGCAGGGGGTCTGAAGCCGGGCTCGCGCCACGATAATGAGCGGCTGCACGAACACCCCACAACAGGACAGAGGAACAAGAGACATGGCCCGCAAGTACTTTGGCACCGACGGCATCCGTGGCACTGTGGGCCAGGCCCCCATCACCCCCGACTTCGTGCTGCGCCTGGCGCACGCCGTGGGGCGCGTGCTGCGCCGCACCGAGGCGCATCCGACGGTGCTGATCGGCAAGGACACGCGCATTTCCGGCTACATGCTGGAATCGGCCCTCGAATCCGGCTTCAACTCGGCGGGCGTGGACGTGGTGCTGCTCGGGCCGGTGCCCACGCCCGCAGTGGCCTACCTCACGCGCGCGCAGCGCGCCAGCCTGGGTGTCGTGATCTCGGCCAGCCACAACCCGTTTGCCGACAACGGCATCAAGTTCTTCAGCGCCCAGGGGGCGAAGCTGCCCGACGACTGGGAACTGGCGGTGGAGGCCGCGCTCGAAGAACCGCCCGCCTGGGTGGAGTCCGCGCAGCTGGGCAAGTCGCGCCGACTGGACGATGCGGCCGGGCGATACATCGAGTTCTGCAAGAGCACCTGTTCGCACAACCTCGGCCTCAAGGGCCTGAAGATCGTGGTCGATGGCGCAAACGGCGCGGCCTACCAGATCGCGCCAGCCGTGTTCCACGAGCTCGGTGCCGAGGTCGTCAGGATCGGTTGCACGCCCGATGGTCTGAACATCAACCAGGGCGTGGGCGCCACGCATCCCCAGGCGCTGCTGGACGCGGTGAAGACCCATGGCGCCGACTATGGCATTGCACTGGACGGCGATGCCGACCGCCTCCAGATGGCCGACGCGCACGGGCGTCTGTACAACGGCGACGAACTGCTCTACCTGATCGTGGCCGACCGCATTGCGCGCGACGAGGATGTCCCGGGCGTGGTCGGCACGCTGATGACCAACATGGCCGTGGAGGTGGCGCTCAAGGCACGCGGCGTGAAGTTCGTGCGCGCGAAGGTGGGTGACCGCTACGTGCTCGAAGAGCTCGAACGCCACGGCTGGATCCTGGGCGGTGAAGGCTCGGGCCACCTGCTGGTGCTGGACCGGCACACCACGGGCGACGGGCTCGTGTCGGCCCTGCAGGTGCTGCAGGCCTGCGTGGACAGCGGCAAGAGCATGGCTCGGCTGCTGGCCGATGTCACGCTGTTTCCCCAGACGCTGATCAACGTGCGCCTGCTACCTGGCCAGGACTGGAAGACCAACGTCCTCCTGACCGATGAAACGCGCGCGGTGGAGGCGGCGCTGGGCGAGAGTGGCCGTGTCCTGATCCGTGCCAGCGGCACCGAGCCGCTGTTGCGCGTGATGGTGGAGGCGCGCGACGTGAAGCAGGCCCAGGCCTGCGCCGAGCGGCTCGTGGCGGCGGTGCAGGCGCAGGTGCCCGCATGACCAGGGGCACTGACCGCGGCGCCATCGTCACACTGCAGGCCGACTACGCGAACCCCGACCACGCGAGCGCGCTGGTGATGCTGCTGGACGCCTATGCGAGCGATCCGGCGGGCGGTGGCCAGGGGCTGTCCGATTACGCCAGGGCGCATCTGGTGTCCGGCCTGGCGGCGAGGCCGCAGGCCTACAGCGTGCTGGCCTTCGATGGCGAGCAGGCGGTCGGGCTGGTCAACTGCATCGAGGGGTTCTCCACCTTCGCCTGCAAGCCGCTGGTGAACGTGCATGACGTGGCGGTGCTGGCCAGCCACCGGGGCCGGGGCATTGCCGAGCAGATGCTGCGCGAGGCCGAACGCATCGCGCTCGAGCGGGGTGCCATCAAGCTCACACTGGAGGTGCTTTCGGGCAACCACAGCGCGATCCGGCTGTATGAGCGCATCGGCTTTGCCGGCTACCAGCTCGATCCGGCCATGGGCTCGGCGGTCTTTCTCCAGAAGTGGCTCTGACGCCTCAGTAAAGCAAGTGCGGCTTGCGCGCCCGGATCCATGCGGCTTCGTCGGCCGCTGCCGCAGCATCCAGCACCTGCGGTGCGGCCGTCACATCGTCCACCCACTCGCGCAGCATCGGGCCACCGTTGATGAGATCGATCGCCAGGCGGTCGTGCTCGTACTCATAGGCGAAGTCACGCCACAGCGGGTAGTCGGGTGACTGCAGGCGCAAAGCGCGGAAGGCCAGGGCCTGCAGCCGCCAGGGCTTGAACGCCGCATGGTCGTAGTGCACCGGGTCTTCCACGTGGATCTGCACGCCCGCGCACAGCTGCCCCACATGTTTGTGGAAGGTGGGCTCGAAAAAGCATTCGCGCAGCACGCAGCCCTGCAGCCACTGTGGTGCGAGGGCGCGCATGTCGCTGATGAGGCGGCGTGCGTCGATACCCGGTGCGCCAAAGAGCTCCAGCGGCCGCGTCGTGCCGCGGCCTTCGCTGAGCGTGGTGCCTTCGAGCATCACCGTGCCGGCGTAGGCGCGCGCCATCGAGAGGTTGGGCGCGTTCGGGCTCGGGTTCACCCAGGTGCGACCTTCGGGCCAGCCAAAGCCCGGCCCGGCTTCAGGTTGCCAGCCGGCCATGGTGATCACGCGGTACTCCAGTTGCAGGCCGAGCGTGGCGATGAACCAGTGCCCGAGTTCGCCCATGGTCATGCCGTGGCGCATGGGCATGGCACCCGCGCCGACAAAGCTCTCCCAGCCTTCGCGCAGCGTGAGTCCCTCGACGGGCCGACCCGCGGGGTTCGGGCGGTCCAGCACCCAGACCGCCTTGCCGTGCCGCTCGGCGGCTTCCAGCACATAGCGCAGGGTGGTGATGAAGGTGTAGATGCGGCAGCCCAGGTCCTGCAGGTCGACCAGCAGCACGTCGAAGCTTTCCATCATGGGGTCGGTCGGACGCCGCACGGTGCCGTAGAGGCTGAACACCGGGATGCCCAGGCGCGGGTCGTGGAAGTCGGGGGACTCGACCATGTTGTCCTGCTTGTCGCCGCGCAGGCCATGCTGCGGGCCGAAGGCGGCGCTGAGCCTGACATCGGGCAGGGCGGCCAGCGCGTCCAGCGAATGCGTCAGGTCGCGCGTGACCGACGCGGGGTGGGCGAGCAGGGCGACGCGGCGGCCGTCCAGGGGAGCGCGCAGGGAGGGGTCCTGCAGGAAACGTTCGATGCCGTATTGCATGAGGGGAGTCAGATCAGGGGCGCGGCCATCCGCAGGGTACGGCCATCTGCATGGTGGAAGTCGGGGCGCGTGCCCGGGTGGTGCAGCGCCCAGTAGCTCAGGCGGCCGCTGCGTTCTTCGATCACGGCGCTCAGGCCGATGGACAGTACCGCAGGGCTGAGCGGCAGGGCGGAGGCTGGCACCCGCGTGGTGAGCGTGAGCGCCTCGGATGTGACCGAGACCTGCGGCGCCGGCAGCCGCACGGGGCGCTGGCCTTCTGCCACGGCGTCGCGCGCACGTTCGGCGCAAAACCGGTAGGCCGCCCAGGCGCTGGAGGGCGAAAAATTGAATTCCTGGTAGGCGGCTTCTCCATCAACGGCCACAAAGGCCTCGAAACAGGTGTGCTGCCACAGTCCATCGGTGGCAACGGGCGCGGCGGGTGAGGGAATGCACAGCGCCGCAATGTCGCCACGCAGCATGTAGCTCAGGTGCAAGCCCTCGGCGCGCGGGTGCACCTCTGCCGACACGGCCAGCGCGACCCCCCCCGGCGTGGCCGGGTGGCAGCGCAACGGCGCGCGAAGGGGGGCGAGGCTGGGTGTCACAGCTTCGTATTCTGGCAGGCCGCTGCACGGGTGGCCCGGTG
The DNA here is from genome assembly GCF_025699295.1 of Hydrogenophaga sp. GTDB lineage: Bacteria > Pseudomonadota > Gammaproteobacteria > Burkholderiales > Burkholderiaceae_C > Hydrogenophaga. The sequence continues at coordinate 12,636 of NZ_JAILWB010000002.1, forward strand.
TCACCCAAACTTCACATGGCTGCCATGCGAGGGTCACACCGGGTTCGCACACTGCCTGTTCATGACCACAGCTTCAATCCACTTCGCGCCCCGGTCGGGTGCACTGTCGCAGGAGCCCGCCATGAAAGAACTGCCTACGCCCACGCTGGACCTCTCGCCTGTGTCGCTGCCACGGGGGTCGCTTCATCCCCGACCGGTTTTCACGCCTGCGCCGCTGGTGGCCCCGGCGGCGCACGCACCCGGCGCTGCCGCCAGCATCGACGTCTCGTGGGCGAGCCATCTGGACGAAGTACGTGAAGCGCAAAGGCTGAGGTTCGACATCTTTGCCACTGAAATGGGTGCACGCCTGCCGCAGACACTGCCGGGCCACGACGTGGACCTGTTCGATGACTTCTGCGAGCATCTGCTGGTGCGCGACGCGGTCAGCCGGCGTGTGATCGGCACCTACCGCGTGCTCACGCCCGCCCAGGCGAAACGCGTGGGCAGCACCTACAGCGATACCGAATTCGATCTGACGCGGCTGCGCCAGGTGCGTGACCGCATGGTGGAGCTGGGACGCAGCTGCGTGCACCGGGACCATCGGCACGGCGGCGTGATCATGGCGCTCTGGGGGGCCCTGGCCGAGTTCATGGTGCGCAACCAGCTCGACACCATGATCGGCTGCGCCAGCATCCCGATGCAGCACGAAGGCCCTCACGGCATGGTGGGCGGTGGCCACGCGGCGGCCAGCATCTGGCGGCAGGTCAGGGAAACGCACCTGGCACCCATCGACTGTCATGTGCGCCCGCGCCTGCCGCTGCCCATCGAGCAACTGGACGACACGCTCGACGTGGAGCCGCCCGCGCTGATCAAGGGCTATCTGCGGTTGGGCGCCAAGGTGCTGGGCCCGCCGGCCTGGGACCCGGACTTCAACGCCGCGGACCTGCCCATGCTCATGCGCATCTCGGATCTGCCGGCGCGCTACCGCAAACATTTCCTGGGGGCCTGACATGGCGCCCCCCGCCACGCTTCGCGCGGCCCCCCAGGGGGCTGCACTGGCGGCCTGGCAAAGCCAGTTCCGCGGTGCCCTGGCCGATGTGGGCACCGCGCCGCTGCGCGATGACGAGCCCCACGGCGATGGCGGCGAACGGGCCCGCTACCGTGCCGTCTTCATCTCCGACCTGCACCTGGGCACGGCCGGCTGTCAGGCTCGGCCCCTGCTGGACTTTCTCAAGCACCATCCGAGCCATACGCTGTACCTGGTGGGCGACATCATTGACGGCTGGCAACTGCGCCGCAAGTGGTACTGGCCGCAGGCACACAATGACGTGGTGCAGAAGCTGCTGCGCCGCTCGCGCAAGGGTTGTCGCGTGGTCTTCGTGCCCGGCAACCACGACGAGTTCGCGCGCCAGTTCGACGGTCACAACTTCGGCGGCATCGAGGTCGCCAACGAGGCAGTGCACACCACGGTCGACGGCAGGCAGCTGTGGATCGTGCATGGCGACCACTTTGACGGCGTCATCCAGTGCGCCAAGTGGTTGGCTTACCTCGGCGACAACGCCTACGAACTCACGCTGCGCCTGAATCGGCACCTGAACTCGCTGCGCGCGCGCCTGGGCCTGCCGTACTGGTCGCTCTCCCAGTACCTCAAGCACAAGGTCAAGAGCGCATTGAACTACGTCACCGACTTCGAGCGCGCCGTGGCCGCCGAGGCACGCTCGCGCGGTTACCAGGGCGTTGTCTGTGGTCATATCCACCGCGCCGAGATGCGCTACATCGATGGCACGCTCTACTGCAACGATGGAGATTGGGTGGAGAGCCTGACGGCACTCGTCGAGCACCTGGATGGTCGGCTGGAACTGGTGCAATGGCGCCCCGGCATGAGCGACGCGAACCCGGCGGTACAGGCCGAAGAAGCCGGCGTGCCGGCTGGGTGAGGCAGGGTTTCGGGCCATGAAGATCCTGATCGTCACCGATGCCTGGCACCCCCAGGTCAGCGGCGTGGTCACCACGCTGGCGGAGCTGGTGCGCCAGTTGCAGGTTCACGATCACGAGGTCGTGGTGATCCAGCCCGGTCAGTTCCGCACCCGGCCATGTCCGGGCCATGCCGGCATCAACCTCGCGCTGTTTCCCGGGCGCAGGCTGCGCCAGCTGATGGACGCGGCCGAGCCCGATGCGATCCACATCGCTACAGAGGGCCCTCTGGGCTGGGCGGCACGGGGCCATTGCCTGCGCCGCGGACTGAGATTCACCACGGCCTTTCACACCAAGTTCCCCGAGATCCTGCACGCCGCGCTGCATGTGCCGCTGTCCTGGGGTTATGCGCTGCTGCGCCGATTCCACCGCCCGAGCAGTGGTGTGATGGTGCCGACCCAGGGTGTGCTCGACATGCTCAAGGCGCGCGGCTTCCGCCACCTGCGTGCCTGGACGCACGGCGTGGATTCGCGTCTGTTCGCGCTGGCCGATGCGCCCGAGACATATCCGCCATTGGGGTCATTGGCCCATCCGGTCAGTCTGTACGTGGGGCGCATCGCCCCCGAGAAGAACATCGAAGCCTTCCTGCGTCTCGATGTGCCGGGCAGCAAGGTCGTGTGCGGGGTGGGGCCAATGCAGTCCGCGCTGCGCCAGCGCTACCCGTATGTGCACTGGCTGGGCGTGTTGCCGCGCCACGAACTCGCGCGGGTGTATGCCGCGGCCGACGTGTTCGTGTTCCCCAGCCGCAGCGAGACCTTCGGTCTGGTGATGCTGGAGGCCATGGCCTGTGGCGTGCCGGTGGCGGCCTATCCGGTGGACGGACCGCTGCAGGTGATCGGCGACAGCGGCGGTGGCGCCATGCGGGAGGATCTGCGTGAAGCCTGGAACGCCGCGCTCAAGATCAAACGCCACGAGGCACGTGATCGGGCGCTGCACTTCGGCTGGGGCAGGGCAGCCACGCTGTTTGTGTCCTACCTCAGTGTGTTGAACCGCCCGAGCCGCCTGCGGCCGGGGGTGGGCTTGACGCAGGAGGGGGGTACGAAACTGTCACACAAACGTCATCCCGTCGTTGAATAATCGTCACATGATGCGCCTCATACCACCGGCCGGGAGCGGCGGGCAACGGGCGGATCCCACGATTCCAGCGGTATCCATGAGCGGCAACAACCACAACCAGAAGACCCCCTTTCTCGATCGCGACCACAGCATCCTGGCCTTCAACGAACGTGTCATGGACTGGGCGCGCCGGCCCGACGTGCCCCTGCTGGAGCGATTGCGCTACCTGAGCATCGTCTCCAGCAACCTCGACGAGTTCTTCGAGGTGCGTGTGGCCCCGCACCTCACGGCAATGCGGACCAACGAGCAGCGCGGCCTCTACACCGCCCAGACCTATGATCGCCTGTCGGATCAGGTGCACGCGCTGGTGGCGCAGCAGTACGCGATCTACAACGACGAACTCCTGCCGCTGCTGGAGAAAAAGGGCGTCAAGCTGATCTCGCACGGTGAGCGCAACCCGCGGCAGCGACGGTGGGTCAAGGACTTCTTCGTCAGGGAAGTCCAGCCCCTGTTGATGCCCGTGGGTCTGGACCCCGCCCACCCGTTCCCGCAGGTGGCGAACAAGTCGCTCAATTTCATCGTCCGCCTGACCGGCAGGGACGCCTTCGGCCGCGAGAACGAGATCGCGATCGTGAAGGTGCCACGCATCCTGCCGCGCTTCTTCCGCATGCCGCCGGTCAAGGGCTCGAAACAGACGCACTTCGTCTCCATCTCCAGCCTGATCCGCTCGCACCTGGGCGATCTGTTTCCCGGGCGCCAGGTCACCGAGTTCTCGCAGTTCCGCGTCACGCGCCACTCCGACCTTGCGGTGGACGAAGAAGAGGTGAAGAACCTGCGCACCGCGCTGCGCAAGGGCCTGCAGCAACGCCACTACGGCCAGGCGCTGCGGCTGGAGGTGTCGGCGGGCTGCTCGGTCTACCTGTCCAACTTCCTGCTCGAACAGTTCGCTCTGCCCGAGCGCGCGCTCTACCGCGTGCCTGGTCCGGTGAACCTGGTGCGCCTGAACCAGCTGATCGACCAGGTCGACGCGCCAGCCCTGCGGTTCGAGGCCTACAACGCCGGCTGGCCGGTGCAGCTCAACCCCGGGCAGTCGTACTTCGAGCGCCTGCAACAGGGAGACGTGCTGATCCACCAGCCCTACGAGAGTTTCGACGCCGTGCTGGCTTTCCTGCGCGAGGCGGTGGAAGACCCCGACGTGCTGGCCATCAAGCAGACCATATACCGCACGGGTGCCAAGTCCGAGCTGATGAACCTGCTGCGCGAGGCCGTGCGCCGGGGCAAGGAAGTGACGGCGGTGGTGGAGCTCAAGGCGCGCTTCGACGAAGAGGCCAACATCAACTACGCCGAGCGGCTGGAGTCGGTGGGTGCGCAGGTGGTGTACGGTGTGGTAGGCCTCAAGACCCACGCCAAGATGCTGCTGGTGACCCGGCGCGAGGCCCACGGCCTGCGGCGTTACGCGCACCTGTCCACCGGCAACTACAACCCCGGCACCGCACGCCTCTACACCGACCTGAGCTACCTCACGGCCGACGACGCGCTCACCGCAGACATGGAGCAGATCTTCCTGCACCTGGCGAGCCAGAACCGGTTGCCCAGACTGAACAAGGCGCTGATCGCACCATTTCATCTGCATCGGGCCATGCTCGACAAGGTGGAGGCTGCAAGCGCAGCGGCCAAGGCCGGCCAGGACGCGCGCATCATCCTCAAGATGAACGCGCTCACCGACGAGCCCATGGCGCGCGCGCTGGCGCTGGCGTCGCAGCAGGGCGTGAAGGTGGACCTCATCGTGCGCGGGGCCTGCATCCTGCCGGCGCAAGTGCCCGGCTTCACCGACAACGTGCGCATCCGCTCCGTCATCGGTCGCCTGCTCGAACATTCACGGGTGTTCTATTTCCGCACCGGCGACGCGGAAGAACTGTGGCTCTCCAGCGCGGACTGGATGAACCGCAACATGCTGCGTCGCATCGAACTGGCCTGGCCGGTGACGGACAGCGCGCTGCGGCACCGCATCATCGACGAGTGCCTGCTGGCCTGTCTGCACGACACCCGGGACGCCTGGCTGCTGCAGCCCGATGGCCGCTATGTGCCCGCGGGTGGCGTTGCCGGGGGGCGCTCGCGTACCGTGCTGCACTCGGCCCAGGCGAGCCTGATGGCCCGCTACGGCAGCAAGGGCTGAACATGGTCGAGGGCCGCAGCATGGATCTGATCCTGTGGCGGCATGCCGAAGCGCACGACCACCCGGATCCGCAGGCGGGGTGCCCTGGCGACGCGCTGGATCTGGCGCGTCGTCTCACGCCGCGTGGCGAGAAGCAGGCCGCGCGCATGGCGGCGTGGCTTGACCGCCAGTTGCCCAATGGCGCGCGCATCTGGAGCAGCCCCGCGGTGCGCTGCGAGCAGACGGTGCTGGCCATGGGCCGCAAGTTCAAGCTGCGCGAGGAGCTCGCGCCCGAAGGCGATCCTCTGGCCCTGCTGGAGCTGGCGCAGTGGCCATTGGGCCGCTCGCCGGTACTGGTGGTGGGGCATCAGCCCACGCTGGGCCGGGTGGTGGCCCGCCTGCTTGGCCTGACCGAAGAGGATTGTTCGGTGAAGAAGGGCGCCGTGTGGTGGTTGCGCCACCGCGAGCGTGGCAGCTCGGGCCAGACCGTGGTGGTCACCGTCCAGACGCCGGAGCTGATCTGAATCACCCCACCCCCCCGCACGCAGCGGGGGGCGGTCAGGCCGACTTCGCCGGGGCGGGGCGGCGGCGTGCCACCGGGCGCTTGGCGGCCGCACGCGGTGCGGGTGCGGCTTTGCTGGCGGTCGGCTTCGTGGCCGGCTTGCGCGATGCGGTTTTCGCGGGTGCCTTGGCCTTGGTCACTGGCTTCACGGCGGGCTTTGCTGCGGCTTTTGGAACCACTTTCTTCTCGGCGGTGGCGGGGCGGCCGGTCTTGAGGGTGGGCACGGCCGACAGCGCTGCCTTGTAGGCGGCATCGTTCAGACCTTGCAACACCATCAGCCCGGCGCGCAGCAGTTCGCTCTTCTTCACGCTGCTACCCAGCGCGATGGCGCGTGTCTTGAGTGCGTCGATCGCGGCAAACTCGACCTTGGGGATGGTGAAGCTGTCGCGCACCAGTTTGGGCTTCTTGGGACTGGTCTTGCTGCTCTGACTGGCCATGAACGGGCTCCGGAAATGATGAAGGGAGCAGGATTATAAACGGTATATACCGTTTATACGGTTGTGACACTGGTGTGACAGCCGTATGACAGGGCGAGGACCGCGCCCCTCCGCTTCAGCGGATGTCGGCGGTGAGCTTCCAGGCCGATTTCTGCCATGCCACGACCTCCTCGCCGAGCAGCCAGGCCGATTGCGGATAGCGCCGTGCCCAGCCGGGGTTGGTGGAGAGCTTGAACGCGCGCGGCTTGTAGCTGAGACGGACCGATTCGTGCTCCGGCATCTGGCGGGCGTGGCACAGCAGCACCGCCAGCCGCAGTGCCATGAGTTGCTTGGCGAAGAGCTCGTCCATCAGCGCCGCTTCGAGCTTGCGCAACTTGCCGCGTTGGCCCATGACGAGCTGGCTCATGCGGTGCAGTTCGGGCAGCGAGAAGCCCGGTGCGTCGACGTTGTCGAGGATGTAGGCGCCGTGATGGTGCGAGCGATCGTGCGAAATGTGCGTGCCGATCTCGTGCAGCCGCGCGGCCCAGGCCAGCTTCTGCGAGTAGCGTTCGTTCTGCGCGTCAACCGCCGCAATCTGGGCGAACAGGGCGGTGCTGACTTCACTGACCCGTTTGCCCTGGGCCTCGTCGGCCGAGAAGCGACTGGCCAGCCAGCGCACCGTGCGTTCGCGCACGTCGCCACCGTGGGTGTCCCGGTCGATCAGGTCGTACAGCGCGCCATGGCGCAGCGCGCCCTGCGCCGGAATCATCTGTTCGATCCCGAACAGGTCGAAGATCGCGCGCAGCACGCTCAGGCCGCCGCCGATCACGGGGCGCCGGTCGTCCTTCAGTCCTTCCAGGCGCAGCTGTTCGGCGCTACCGGCCTTGATCAGGCGCTCGGTCAGCCAGTCCAGTCCCGAACGGGTGACCAGGCCCGTGGCCCAGCCGTTGGCGCCGAGCATGTCGGCCACCGCGCCCACGGTGCCGGAGGAGCCGTAGGCGATGGTCCATTCGGCGGGCGGAAACTTGTCCAGCGCCTCGTCGATCACGGCCTTGGCCGCCACTTCCGCCGTCTTGAAGGCCGCCGCGGTGAACTGGCCGCGTGGAAAATAGCGCGTCGACCAGGCCACGCTGCCCAGGCGGTAAGACTCCATGGCGCGCGCCGTGTAGCCCTCGCCCATGATCATTTCGGTGGAGCGCCCGCCGATGTCCACCACCAGCCGCTTTTCGTCCGAGTGTGGCAGCAGGCGCGAGACGCCCTGGTAGATCAGGCGCGCCTCTTCGTAGCCCGAGACCACTTCGATGGAAAAACCCAGAATGGCCTGGGCGTTGCGCAGGAATTCGTCCCGGTTCTTCGCTTCGCGCAGCGTCTGGGTGGCCACGGCGCGCACCTGCTGCTTCTTGAAGCCGTGCAGACGTTCGGCGAAGCGCGCCAGGCATTCCCAGCCGCGTTCCATCGCGGCCTGGCTGAGGTTCTTGTCTTCGTCGAGACCGGTGCCCTGACGGACGGTTTCCTTCAGGTATTCGATGCGTTCAATATGCCCGGAGTGATAGCGGCCAATCTCCAGGCGGAAGCTGTTGGAGCCTAGGTCGACGGCGGCAAGAAGGGTTCCGTTTTGCATGCAGGAGAAGGGGGCGGGTCCGTCAGAAGTGGCGGGTTGGCGGGCAGTGGAGGGTTGACAACGCAGCGTGAGCCCGGATTGTGACGCATGGCCATGGCGGCTCGGTGTTCCAGAGCGTCGGAGGGAAAAGGTGCCTGTGACAAGTCCGTTGTGTCACGCCGTTGTCATATTGCCTGCCTAAAGTTCTCCTTGTTCCCTTTCCAACCGCAAGGAGTCACTTCATGATCACCAAACGCATCTTCCTCAAGACCGTGGCTGCTGCCGCACTGGCCACCACCGGCATGGGCTCCGCATTCGCCGCCGACATCACGGGCGCTGGCGCTACCTTCCCCTTCCCGATCTACGCCAAGTGGGCCGAGGCCTACAAGAAAGAAACCGGCACGGGCCTGAACTACCAGTCCATCGGTTCCTCGGGTGGCCTGCGCCAGATCCGCGCCAAGACGGTGGCCTTCGGTGCCTCCGACGCACCCGTCTCCGGTGCCGACCTCGACAAGGACGGCATGGTCCAGTTCCCCGCCATCATCGGTGGCACCGTGCCCGTGATCAACCTCGACGGCTTCAAGCCCGGTGAACTGCGCGTGACGGGCCCGGTGCTGGCCGAGATGTTCCTGGGCAAGATCAGCAAGTGGAACGACCCCAAGCTGGCCGCGCTGAACCCCGGCAAGACCCTGCCGGACGCCAACATCACCGTGGTGCACCGCGCTGACGGCTCGGGCACGACTTTCAACTGGACTGACTACCTCACCGCCGTGAGCAAGGAGTGGGCCGACACCGTGGGCAAGGGCGCTGCCGTGAAGTGGCCGGCTCCGTCTTCCGTCGGTGGCAAGGGCAACGAGGGCGTGGCCGCCAACGTGAACCGCGTCAAGGGCGCGCTGGGCTATGTGGAGTACGCCTACGTCAAGAAGAACAACATGAACTTCCTGCAGCTGCAGAACGCCGAAGGCAAGTATGTGAGCCCGGACGACAAGGCCTTCGCATCCGCCGCCGCCGGCGCCGACTGGTTCAGTGTGCCGGGCATGGGCATCTCCATGGTCAATGCCAAGGGTGCCGACAGCTGGCCTGTGAGCACCGCGTCCTTCATCCTGATGTACAAGGATCCGGCCGACAAGGCGCAGTCCGCCGAGGTGCTGAAGTTCTTCGACTGGGCCTTCAAGAACGGCAAGGGCCTGGCCGCCGAACTCGACTACGTGCCCCTGCCCGACACCCTGACGGCGCAGATCCGCTCGAAGGTCTGGACGCAGATCGCCAAGTAAGTCAGGCAGCTTCGCGAACCACGCACGCCGGCCAGTCAGTTCTGGTCGGCGGGCGCGGGTTCACGGGGCCGGAAACTTCCGGATGGGATTCAACATGAGCCTGGGCACCACCATGAGTTCGCAACCAGTGTCCGTCAGCTCGGGCAACCCCGACATGGAGTCGATCGCCCGGCGGCAACGAATCCAGGACATCTTCTTTCACCGCGTCACCCAGGGCTTTTCGCTGCTGGTGCTGATCGCGCTGCTGGGAATCATCGTTTCCCTGTTCATCAACGCCTGGCCCACTTTCCAGAAATTCGGTTTCGAATTCATCTGGCGCGTCGAGTGGGACATCATCAACGAAGAATTCGGTGCGGCGATCGCCATTGTCGGCACGCTGGCCAGCGCCAGCATCGCGCTGCTGATAGCGGTGCCGCTGGCCTTCGGCATCGCCCTGTTCCTGACCGAAACCTGCCCGGTGTGGCTGCGCCGCCCGCTGGGCACAGCCGTCGAGCTGCTGGCCGCGGTGCCATCGATCATCTACGGCATGTTCGGCCTGTTTGTCTTTGCGCCGTTGTTTGCCGACTATTTCCAGATGCCGGTGCAGCAGATGCTGGGTGGCATGCCCCTTGTGGGCTTCCTGTTCGGTGGCAGCACCAATGGCTTCGGCATCCTGGCTGCGGGCATCGTGCTGGCTTTCATGGTGCTGCCCTTCATCGCAGCGGTCATGCGCGACGTGTTCGAGATCGTGCCGCCCATCCTGCGCGAATCGGCCTACGGCCTGGGCTGCACGACCTGGGAGGTGGTGCGCCGGGTAGTGCTTCCCTACACGCAGAAAGGTGTCATCGGCGGCATCATGCTCGGCCTGGGTCGCGCCCTGGGCGAGACCATGGCGGTCACCTTCGTGATCGGCAACGCCAACCGCATGCCGACCTCGCTGTTCTCGCCCGGCACCTCGATCGCGTCCACGCTGGCCAATGAATTCGGCGAGGCCGCCGATTTCCACCTCTCCACGCTGTTCGCGCTGGGCTTCCTGCTGTTCGTCATCACCTTCATCGTGCTCTCGGCGGCCAAGATCATGCTGCTGCGCGCCGAGAAGGCCAAGGGCCTCTGACCGGCCGTCCACACCGAGCGTCATCATGGAATTCAATCAAACCCTCTACAAACGCCGGCAGCGCTCCAATGCGGTCGGCCTGACCCTGTCCATGGGCGCCATGGTGCTGGGCCTGTGCGTGCTGCTCTGGATCCTGGCCGTGCTGTTCGGCAACGGCTTTGCCGCCCTGGACTGGAACATGTTCACCGAATCCACGCCGGCGCCTGGCAGTGAAGGCGGTGGCCTGGCCAACGCCATCGTCGGCAGCCTGATGATGGTCGGCTTCTCGGTGCTGGTTTCGACCCCGGTCGGCATCTTCGCCGGCGTCTACCTGGCCGAATACGGCGACACCAGCAAGACCGCCGAGCTCACCCGTTTCGTCACCGACATCATGCTGTCGGCGCCTTCCATCGTGCTGGGTCTTTTCGTGTACGCCATTGCGGTGGCCACCGTGGGTAACTTCTCCGGCTGGGCCGGCAGTCTGGCCCTGTCGCTGATCGCGGTGCCGGTGGTCGTGCGCACCACCGAGAACATGCTGCGCCTGGTCCCCGGCAGCCTGCGCGAGGCGGCTTTTGCACTGGGCGCACCGCGCTGGAAAGTGGCCACCATGGTGACCTTGCGCGCAGCCAAAAGCGGGGTCATGACCGGGCTGCTTCTGGCCGTGGCCCGCATCAGCGGCGAAACCGCGCCGCTGCTGTTCACCGCGCTGAACAACCAGTTCTTCAGCACCAACATGGGCGCGCCCATGGCCAACCTGCCGGTTGTGATCTTCCAGTTCGCGCTCAGCCCCTACGACAACTGGATCCGCCTGGCCTGGGGCGGCGCCTTGCTCATCACCCTCTCGGTGCTGGTGCTCAACATCGTCGCGCGGGTGTTCCTGCGCGAGAAGACGACCGGCTGACCTCACTCCCACCCACCTTCCCCGTTGAAGAGTCACTGATATGGACATAACCATGCCGAACGTTGCCGCCACCGCTGCCATTGCCCAACCGGCCGCTGCTGCCAAGAACGCACTTGAACTGCGCAACCTGAACTTCTTCTATGGCAAGTTCCAGGGCCTGAAGAACGTCAACATGAACATCGAGGAGCGCAAGGTCACGGCCTTCATCGGTCCCTCGGGCTGCGGCAAGTCCACGCTGCTGCGCACGCTCAACCGCATGTACAGCCTGTACCCGGGCCAGCGCGCCGAAGGCCAGATCAATTTCTATGGCCAGAACATCCTGGACGCCAGACAGGACATCAACCTGCTGCGCGCGCGCATCGGCATGGTGTTCCAGAAACCCACGCCGTTCCCCATGTCGATCTACGACAACATCGCCTTCGGTGTGAAACTGTACGAAGATCTCAGCCGGGGCGAGATGGACGACCGCGTCGAATGGGCGCTGTCCAAGGCGGCCTTGTGGAACGAAGTGAAGGACAAGCTCAACCAGAGCGGCCTGTCCCTCTCGGGTGGTCAGCAGCAGCGCCTGTGCATCGCGCGCAGCGTGGCGGTGAAGCCGTCGGTGTTGCTGCTCGACGAGCCCACCTCCGCGCTGGACCCGATCTCCACCGGCAAGGTGGAGGAACTGGTGCACGAGCTCAAGCAGGACTACACCATCGCCATCGTCACCCACAACATGCAGCAGGCCGCCCGCTGCAGCGACTACACCGCCTACATGTATCTGGGCGAGCTGATCGAGTTCGGCTCGACCGAGCAGATCTTCTTCAAGCCCGGCAAGACCGAGACGGAAGACTACATCACGGGGCGCTTCGGCTGACGTGGCCCGGCATTCCGATCACCGCGAATTCAGTGCCCCAACGGGAGACCTTCCATGAGCGACAAACACATTTCCAGCCAGTTCGACGCCGAGCTGAACTCCATCTCCACCCACGTGCTCGAAATGGGTGGTCTGGTCGAGTCCCAACTGCACCAGGCGGTGTACGCCCTGATCCACATGAGCATGGAGTCGGCCGAGCAGGTAATGGAGAACGAAGCGCGCATCAACACCATGGAGCTGCAGATCGACCACGAGATCATCTCCACGATCGGCAGGCGCCAACCCACCGCGCGCGACCTGCGCTTCCTGATGGCGATCTCGCGCACCACGCAGAACCTGGAGCGCGCGGGTGACGAAGTCGCCCGCATCGCCCGCATGGTCAAATCCATCATTCAGAGTGGTTCGCCGCGCAACCTGCCCAGTTCCGAGCTGCGCATGGCCGCGGATCTGGCGGCGGCCCTGCTGCGCAAGACGCTGGACTCGTTCGCCCGGCTTGACACCACCATGGCGGTGGCCATCATCAAGGGCGACAACGCCATCGATCACGAATACAACGGTTTCCTGAGGAAACTCATCACCTACATGATGGAAGATCCCCGCACCATTTCCCCCAGCCTGGACCTGCTGTTCCTGGCCAAGTCGATCGAGCGCGTGGGCGACCACGCCAAGAACATCGCCGAGCAGATCATCTTCATCGTCAAGGGCGAAGACGTGCGCCACACGCCGGCGTCGGAAGTGGAGTCGGTGGTCGGATGAACTGGACTCAACCCCCTGCGCCGCTTCGCGTCTCCCCTCTGCGAGGGGGGCGTCAGCCGCAGCCCGGCAAAGCCGGTTCTGCGCTGGCTCCGGGAAAGATGCTCGCTCTCGAAACGTGCCTGGCCGTTGGGGGGGCGCTGCTGTGAGAAAGCTTCCCAGAGTCCTCGTGGTCGAGGACGAGCCTTCAATCGCCGAGCTGATCGCCGTCAACCTGCGCCACAACGGCTTTGCGCCCACGGTGGTGTTCGACGGCGCCGCGGCCCAGCGCGAGGTGGACGCGGTGCTGCCCGACGTGATCCTGCTCGACTGGATGCTGCCGGGTGAAAGCGGTGCCGTGCTGGCGCGCCAGTGGCGCAAGAACGAACGCACCAAGACCGTGCCCATCCTCATGCTCACCGCGCGCAGCGACGAGAGTGACAAGGTGCAGGGGCTGGACGCGGGCGCCGACGACTACATCACCAAGCCGTTTTCCACCCAGGAGCTGCTGGCGCGCATCCGGGCGGTGCTGCGGCGGCGCGCGCCGGAGATCATCAACGACTCGGTGCAGGTTGGTGAACTCGCGCTGGACGCGTCGACCTACCGGGTGACTTTCCGCGGTACCGAACTCAAGGTCGGGCCGACCGAATTCAAGCTGTTGCACTACCTCATGAAGCACGCGGAGCGGGTGCACACCCGTGGTACGCTGCTCGACAAGGTCTGGGGAGACCATGTCTTCATCGAGGAGCGAACCGTGGACGTGCATGTCAAGCGATTGAGGGAATCTCTGGGTGAAGCGTCCGCGATGGTGGAAACCGTGCGCGGCGCTGGCTACCGCCTCACGGCACTCAACAACGCCGGCAAACCGGCGCAAGGCGCACAGATCTCCGCCGCATGACCCGGCGCGCGATCGAGCTGCTGCTCCTGGTAGCGCTGGGAGCGGTCTGGGGCTGGGCCGAGGATTCCCCGGGGTTCACTCTGGGCGGCTGCCTGCTCGGCGCCTTGACATGGTCGGTGCTTGACGGGCTGCGTGCCCGGCGCGTGCTGCGCTGGCTCAACAAGGCCGAGGCCGCGCGTGCACCCAACCTCGGGGGTGCCTGGGGCGAACTGGTCGAGCGCTGCCGCAAGCTGATCAAGAAACTCGAGAAGAAGGCGCAGAGCAGCGACGCGCGGCTTGAGGATTTTCTGGCCGCGATCCAGGCCTCACCCAATGGCGTGGTGCTGCTGGACTCGTCCGGGCGCATTGAATGGTCCAACCTCACGGCGGCCAACCACCTCGGTTTCGACCCCCAACGCGATCTGGGGCAGTATGTGCGCAACCTGGTGCGCAACCCGGCGTTCACCGCCTATCTGGCGGGCGGCGATTTCGGTCACGAAATCCAGATCGACGGGCCGGGTCCGCGGCCTTCGCAACCCACCAAGATCTCTCTGCAGGTGCATCCCTACGGCAAGAAGCGCAAGCTCATGATTTCGCGCGATGTCACGGCGGTTCAACTGGCCGAGGCCATGCGGCGCGATTTCGTGGCCAACGTCTCGCACGAAATCCGCACACCACTGACCGTGCTCAGCGGTTTCGTGGAAACCATGCAGAGCATCCCGCTCGAGGAAGCCGATCGCACGCGCTACCTCGATCTCATGAGCCAGCAGGCGCACCGGATGCAGACTCTGGTGAGCGACCTGTTGACGCTCTCGCGCCTGGAGGGCAGCCCTTCGCCCGGACCGGGTGAATGGATCGACAGCGGGGAACTGCTGGCCCATGTGGTGCAGGAAGCGCGCGGGCTCACCCAGGCGATATCGGCGACACCGCATCTGATCGAACCGGCCAGCGGCCCGGACCTCTGGGTGTCGGGCGCCAAGACCGAGTTGCTCAGCGCCATGTCGAACCTGTTGAGCAACGCTGTGCGCTACACCCCGGGTGGCGGCACCATCCGGCCGGGCTGGCGCATGCGCGAGGAGGGCGGCGTGGAGTTCTTCGTCAGCGACAGCGGCCCCGGCATTGCCGCCGAGCACCTGCCCCGCCTCACTGAGCGCTTCTACCGGGTGGATCGCAGCCGCTCGCGCGAGACCGGTGGCACGGGCCTCGGTCTGGCCATCGTCAAGCACGTGGCCCAGCGGCACGGCGGGCACATCGAGGTTCAAAGCACGGTCGGCGCGGGGTCGACCTTTGCCATTGCCCTTCCACCTTCGCGGGTGCGCCAGCGCTTCAGCGGCTGACGCGCTGGTACACCAGCAGGCTTTCCTTGTTGTCGGTCAACCGCCGCACCGTGGCCTTGAACGCCCACTCGGTGAGGTTCACCCGCTGATCCAGCGTGGGCTGAAACGCGGGTGCCACCACCAGGCCGCGGCACTCCCCCTGGCTGGCCGAGCCGGTGCGCACCAAGCGCAACTTGCCGTGGTACTGCAGCGCCGCGATCTGGGCCTGGCTCAATCCATCGGCGAGCACACAGCTCCCGGGCACCACCAGCCCGGCAATGCGGCGCGAAATCGGACCGTAACTGCGACCGAAGTCGAGCAGTGGCAGCCACAGGGTCATGAGCAACAGCCAGCACAGCGTGCTGCCCGCGGCCGGCAGCACCAGGCTTTTCCATAGCGCCTGGCGGTGCTTGCCAACCCGCCAGGCCACCAGCCAGAGCCAGGCGGCCGTCGCCAGTGCCCCCAGGGCAAAAAGCACAAAAGAGAACTCCGGCACGAAGCCAGGGGCGAGCCTGGCCACATTGGCGGCCGGTTTGGCGGGCACGCCGGTCTGCATGGCCACCCAGATCACCCAGATCACCACTGCGCAGCCCGAAAAGAAGATCAGGGTGAACCAGTCCACCAGCGCCGACAGGCTCCTGCGCAGCGTGGGCAGGGCGAAGGCTGCCAGCGCGGCGAGGGCGGGCAGCGCCAGCAGCAGCGCGCGGTCTCGTTCGTCCGACAATGCGCTGTCGGTCACTCCCACCAGGGAGGCCCACAGCGGCAAGGCCACATGGGGTCGCAACAGCTGATGGCGCCAGCGCCACAGCGTCCACAGCACCAGGGGCCAGGCCGGCCAGGTGAACCACACCAGCAACTTGCCCCAGCTGCGCCACTGCACCTCGGCCAACGGTGTCTGCAGTACAGGCGCCGGCAGCAGGCCCGCCAGGGCCGCGATGGCGATCATGCCTACCAGCAACACGGCCGACCACAGCAGCGGGTCGCGCACCGAGGCCGGGGCCTCCAGCAGCCAGTCTGTCTCGGGGGTGGGTGTCTCGGCCGAGCGGCGCGACAACCACAGCACCAGCAGCAGGCCCGCGCCGAGCAGCCCGGCGATCCAGGGGGCGCCACTGAGCACCAGCGAAGCGATGGCCAACCCCCAGGCAATCACGCTGCGGCCAGGCTGGCGGTTGCCCGCATGGGCCAGCCGCGCGGCGGCGTACAGCAGCAGCGACACCATGGCCAGTCGCGCCAGATCGGGCGTGGTTTCGTGCGACAACTGCGCCAGGCCCAGGCAGGCCATCAGCGCGAGCAAGCCGGCGTCGGCCAGCGCGCGCGCGTAGTCGGTGGGGTGGGCCTCGCCGCCAAAGGCGAAGGTCACCGGCTGCGCGGCGGGCTGGCGGGCGAGGTGGTAGACCGTGTACCAGGTGCAGACCAGGGTGAGCGCCAGCAGCAGCGCGAACGGAATGCGCACCGCGAACTCGGGCGATGCAAAAGGCAACAGCTTGATGAAGACCGCGCCCAGCCAGTAGGGCAGCAGGCCGGCTTCTTCGGCCAGCACGCCGAGAATCTGGGGATGCCACCAGCTGCTGTGACCGGCGGCCATCTCCAGCATCACACCGAATGCCGACACGTCCGCGTTTTTCCAGGGTTCCCGGCCCAGGAAGCCCGGCAGGACGTAGGCCATGCAGAACAGGATGAGGGCGAGCCGCGGCAGGCGGCGCACGGCCGATTGCGTGACGATGGCGGGGGTGGGCTGGTTCACTGCGGCGAATATTACAGGGCAGGCCCCTGAAGGGCTGCCACCGGCGCGCGAAGGCCGGCGAAAAAAAAGCAGCCTGAGTGGCTGCTTCGTGTGCGCAAGACACCGGGAGCCTGGGCCCCCGGAGTTGCCGCCGCTTACTTGGCGGCCTTGGCGTAGCGGTTGCGGAAACGCTCCACGCGGCCACCCATGTTGTCCACGCTCTTCTGCGTGCCGGTATAGAAGGGGTGCGACTCGCTGGAGGTATCCAGCTTGTACAGCGGCAGTTCGCGGCCGTCTTCCATCTTGATCATTTCCTTCGTGTTGGCGCAGGAGCGGGTCACGAACTTGAAACCGTTGGAGAGGTCCTGGAAGCAGACTTCGCGGTAGTTGGGGTGAATGCCGTCTTTCATGACGTGTCCTTCAGGTCAGGTGCCGCAGCCGCAACGAAACCATTTCGTTGTACTTGCCGCAATTTGCAAAGCCTGTGATTTTAGCAGGAAATGGCGGGTTGTCAGCCGCCGCGACGCATCATGTCGAAGAACTCCGAATTGTTCTTGGTCGACTTCATGCTCTTGAGCACCATCTCCATGGCCTCGATTTCGTCCATGTTGTACATGAACTGGCGCAGGATGCGGGTCTTCTGCAGGATCTCCGGCTGGAGCAACAGTTCCTCGCGGCGCGTGCCGCTGCGGTTGAGCTGGATCGAGGGGAACACGCGCTTTTCGTACAGGCGGCGATCGAGGTGGATCTCGCAGTTGCCGGTGCCCTTGAATTCTTCAAAGATCACTTCGTCCATGCGGCTGCCGGTGTCGACCAGCGCCGTGGCGATGATGGTGAGCGAGCCACCTTCCTCGATCTTGCGCGCCGCGCCGAAGAAGCGCTTGGGGCGTTGCAGGGCGTTGGCGTCCACACCACCGGTGAGCACCTTGCCGCTGGAGGGCAGCACGTTGTTGTAGGCGCGGGCCAGGCGGGTGATCGAGTCAAGCATGATCACCACGTCCTTCTTGAGCTCGACCAGGCGCTTGGCGCGCTCGATCACCATCTCGGCCACGTGCACGTGGCGGGCGGCGGGCTCGTCGAATGTGGAGGCGATGACCTCGCCGCGCACGGTGCGCTGCATTTCGGTCACCTCTTCCGGGCGCTCGTCCACCAGCAGCACCATCAGCTCGACTTCGGGGTAGTTGGCCGAGATGGCGTGGCAGATGTGCTGCATCATGACCGTCTTGCCGCTCTTGGGCGGCGCCACGATCAGCGCACGCTGACCGCGGCCGATGGGCGAGATGATGTCGATCACGCGGCCGGTGATGTTCTCGTCGCTCTTGATGTCGCGTTCCAGTCGCATCTGTTCCTTGGGGAACAGCGGCGTCAGGTTTTCGAACATGATCTTGTGCTTGTTGTCCTCCGGGGGCAGGCCGTTGATCTTGTCGAGCTTGTTGAGCGCGAAGTAGCGCTCGCCGTCCTTGGGAATGCGCACCTCGCCTTCGATCATGTCGCCGGTGTGCAGGTTGAAGCGGCGGATCTGGCTCGGCGAGATGTAGATGTCGTCGGTGCTGGCGGTGTAGCTGGTGTCCGGCGCGCGCAGGAAACCAAAACCGTCCGGCAGCACTTCCAGCACGCCATCGGCGTTCACCAGTTCGCCCCCCTTGGCGCGCTTCTTGATGATGGCGAACATCAGCTCCTGCTTGCGCATGCGGCCGGTGTTTTCGATCTCAAGCGCTTCAGCCTGCTTGAGGACTTCAGACACGTGCAGTGCCTTGAGTTCGTTGAGGTGCATGGAATTCACTCCGGGAGGGAGTTGAGTCAAAAACCGGGGGAGGGGGCGCTGGCGTCCGGATGACGGGCGGTGCGCGGAAAGAAGTGCGGGTGTCTGTCAGGCCCGCTGGCGCAAATTATGACAGGAAACAGAGGCCGGGGGAAAACGGCACCCGGGCGTTGCACCCGGGTGCTGCGCAGCAAGGGCTCAGGCCAGTTGCTGGTCGATGAACGCGGTGAGCTGCGCCTTGCTCACGGCCCCCACCTTGGTGGCGGCGAGCTGGCCGTCCTTGAAGAGCATGAGCGTGGGGATGCCGCGGATGCCGAACTTGGCGGGCACGTCGCGGTTGTCGTCCACATTGAGCTTGGCAATCTTGAGCTTGCCGTCGTAGGAGCCCGCCACCTCGTCGAGGATCGGGGCAATCATCTTGCACGGGCCACACCACTCGGCCCAGAAGTCCACCAGCACCGGTGCTCCGGCGTCCAGCACATCAGCCTGGAAGCTGGCATCGGAAACGTGTTTGATCAGGTCGCTGGCCATGAGTCCGTCCTAAAAGTGTGTGATCGGGGAGGTTACAGTTTGGGGCACATGCCAGCGGTTCAAGATGTTCTCTGGGCCGCTGTGTTCCCGGTCCGCGACATTGTGACAGAAACCCCTATTTCCATGACGCCCGTAAGCCCGATCCGCGACACCGGCTTGCCCGTGGCGGGGCCGGCGTCGATGGACCACGCGGTGGAGCGTGCGTGGGCGGGCCTGGTGCAGCGCCTGGACCACCTCTCGCGCGAACACGCCGTGCCTGCCAGTCGCGTGGTCGTGCTGGTGCCTTATGCGCAGTTGATGGGCATCGGCCAACGTGCCTGGGCGACCGCGCACCCAAGTGGGTTCGCGCTGCGTTTCGAGTCGACCCGCAACTGGGCCGCGAGTCTGTCACCCTTCGTGCCGGGCCCGGGTGATCTGGGTGTGGACATGGCGCGGGACACGCTGATCGCCGCTGCGCTGATCGAACGGGTCGCTCCTGCGCGGGCCGATGCAGCCCTGCGCGCGCTCATGGTCACGCGGCTGGTGGAAGCCGCGCGGCAGCTCGCGCCACTGGCCGCGGCAGTGCCGCCTGCGCAGCGGCTGGCCTGGGCCGAACCGCTGCGCGCAGGCCTCGCACCGCCCCTGCCTTCGCTGCAGTGGGAGGGCCTGCTGGCCACGCTGGCGCTGACCTGGGCGAGTACTTCGGCCTATGCGACCGATGCGCTGTGGATGCCCTGGGCGCAGCCCGGCGCCAGCGCCGACCTGCTGGTGCTGTTGCAGGGCTTCCAGCAGAACCCTCTGGCCGACGCGCTGGCCGCGCACTGGGGCGAGCGCGCTGTCCGCATGGCGCTCGACAGCGGGCAACAGGGCGCCGATGCCACCACGCCCCCGCGGCTGCATGCCTGCGCGGACGCCGAGGACGAGGCGCAGCGCGCGGCCGCCTGCGTGATCGAACAGATCAATGCGGGACGCATGCCGGTGGCGCTGGTCGCCAACGACCGGCTGCTCACGCGCCGTGTGAGCGCCATGCTGCAGGGTGCGGGCGTGAGCGTGCGCGACGAAACCGGCTGGAAGCTGTCCACCACGCACGTGGCGTCCCGTTTGATGAGCCTGCTGCGCGCGGCCGATGCGCGCGCGTCGATGGACGAGGTGCTGGACCTGCTCAAGCAGGCCACGGCCTGGCCCGAGGCACTGGTGCTGCGGCTGGAGCAGGCCGCGCGGAGCGCGGGCGTGTCGCGCTGGGCGTCCGCGCGGCAGCATCCCGCACTGGCCGAGCTGCTGCCCGATGGTCTCGAACCCCTGCTCGAGGGCTTGCGTGCCCACCGGCCGCTGGCGCGCTGGCTTGACGATCTGGCGGGCGCGCTCAAGGTCTGCGGTCTGTGGACACCGCTGGAGGCCGACGCAGCCGGCCAGCAGATGCTCCAGGTGCTGCGCCTGATCGAAGGCTCGGGCATGGAACTCAGCCATGTGACCGACGCCATCGCGTCGGGCGGTGGCGGCGTCGCGCGCGGCAGCGGAGCTCGTCCGTTGTCACTGAGTGCCTTCACTGCATGGGTACGCACGGTGCTCGAAGGGGCGAGTTTCCAGCCACGCGGCGAAGGCGAGGCCCTGGTGGTCGTGCTGCCCATGCCGCAACTGCTGGGGCGCGCCTTTGCCGCGACCGTGGTGCCGGGCTGCGATGAATCGCACCTGAGTCCGAATCCCGAGCCTCCGGGCGAGTGGACGAACGCGCAGCGCGAACTGCTCGGCTTGCCCTCGCGCGAGGCGCTGGCACAGGCCGCCGGACGTGCCTGGCAGGCCACGCTGGCCTCGCCCCAGCTCGACCTGTTGTGGCGCACGCAGGACCGGGGTGAGTCGGTGCTGCCCAGCGCCTGGGTGCAGTCGCTTGCGGCGGTGCCGTGCGCCGATCCCCGCGCGCAGCGCCCGCTGCGCGCGATGGCCCAGCCCCGGCCCATGCCAGCGGCGGCGGACGTGCTGCCCGCTTCGCTCTCGGCCAGCGCCTACCAGGACCTGCGTGACTGCCCTTACCGCTTCTTCGCCTTGCGCCAGCTGCGGCTGGTGGAGGCGCCCGAACTGGAGAGCGAGCCGGACCAGCGTGACATGGGCAACTGGCTGCACGCGGTATTGCGCAGCTTTCACGAGCAGCGGGCCGATGCGCGCCCTGGGCGCGAAGCCGACCGCGCCCACCTCGACCGCCTGGCCGAGCACACCGCCAGCGCCATGGGTCTGCACGGTGGCGAAGGCGGCGCGGGCTTCCTGCCATACCAGGCGGTCTGGCCTGCGCTGCGCGAAGGCTATCTGGACTGGCTGGCCGGCTTCGAAGCCGCCGAAGGGCGGGCCGGCCCCCGCTTCGTCTCGGCCGAAGCCGCGCTCAACGCCAGCGCCGGCCCCTGGCGGCTCTTCGGCAAGCTCGACCGCATCGACGTGCAGGACAGCCCCGAGGGGCCGATTCCCTTCGTGATCGACTACAAGACCGAGAGCCGCGGCAAGACCACCGAACGGGTGAAGGAACCCCTGGAAGACACGCAGCTCGCGTTTTACGCCGCGCTGCTGCCCGACGAGAACCTGCGTGCCGCTTACCTGAGCATCACCGACAAACGTGGTGACAGCGGCAAGGACGGCCCTACCTGGCTGGTCGAGCAACCCGAGGTGCTGATGGCGCGCGATCAGCTGCGCGCGGGGCTGGCGCACGACATGGCGCGCGTGGCCGCCGGTCACCCCATGCCGGCGCTGGGTGAAGGCCGGGTCTGCGACTTCTGCGCCGCGCGCGGCCTGTGCCGCAAGGACTTCTGGACCCCGGCATGAGCGCCTCTGCGCCCGCCTACCGCATCAACGGCGCACCTGCCGGGCGCGAGGCTTTCTACGCACTGGCCTGTGACCCGGCGCGCAGCATCGCGGTGGAGGCCTGCGCCGGCGCCGGCAAGACCTGGATGCTGGTCTCGCGCATCCTGCGCGCGCTGCTCGATGGCTGCGCGCCGCAGGACATCCTGGCCATCACCTTCACCAAGAAGGCGGCGGGCGAGATGCGAGACCGGCTCAACACCGAGCTGCGCCGCTGGGCCACACTGGACGATGAACAGCTCAAGGCCGAGTTGCGCGCACGCGGCCTGGGCGAGGCCGACGCGCAACGGCGTCTGCCCGAGGCCCGAGGCCTGCACGGGCGCGTGACGGCGTTGGGCCGCCCGGTGCAGGTGCGCACCTTCCACAGCTGGTTCGCCGCGCTGCTGCGCGGTGCGCCCCTGTCCGTGCTGCAGGAACTGCGGCTGCCGGTGCAGTACGAGCTGCTGGAAGACGACGCGCAGGCCGTGGCCCAGGTCTGGCCGCGCTTTTACGCCGCGCTGGTGGCCGACCCTGCGGCGAGGCAGGACTTCATGGACAGTGTGGCCGAACACGGCCGCCACCAGACCCTCAAGGCGCTGGAGAAGGCGCTCGGCAAGCGCGTGGAGTTCGCGCTGGCCGACGCCGGCGGCGTGGTGGGAGCCTCGGTCGAAACCATGGCCGAGCGTTACCCCGAGTTCGCCGACAGCGAGAGCCCCACGCAGTGGCTGGTGCAGGACGCGCGTGCCGCCACGCTGCTGCGCGAGGCCGCTCAGGCACTGGGCCGTGCCAGCGCTGCCACCTTTTCCGCCAAGGGCGTTGAACTCGAACAGGCGCTGGGCGCCGGCGACGGCGCGGGTGCGCTCGCGGCCCTGCTGACGCAGAAGAACGAGCCGCGCAAGTTCAACGACAAGTTGACGGGCATCGAGGCCGTGCGTGCCGCACAGCAACTGGCCTTGCGCGCGCTCGAGGCCATGGGCCAACAGCGCGCCTGGCAGCACCACCAGCGCATGTCGCGCCTGGCGCGCGTGCTGCTGGCCAGCTTCGCCGCCTTCAAGCGCGAGCGCGGCTGGGTCGACATGAACGACGTGGAAGGCGCCGCACGCCGCCTGCTGGGCGATGCCGAGCTCTCGGGCTGGATGCAGCAGCGGCTGGACGCGCGCCTGCGCCATGTGCTGATCGACGAGTTCCAGGACACCAACCCCCTGCAGTGGCAGGCGCTCTACGGCTGGCTCTCCGCCTACGCGGGCGCCGGTCCCGGCGAGGCGCCCTGCGTCTTCCTGGTGGGCGACCCCAAGCAGTCGATCTACCGCTTCCGCCGCGCCGAACCACAGGTGTTCAAGGCCGCGCAGGCCTTCGTGGTGCAGGGCCTGGCCGGCGCGCTGCTCAGCTGCGACCACACGCGCCGCTGCGCGCCGGCCGTGGTCGATGCGCTCAATGCCGCCATGGGCGCTGCCGTACTGGCGGGCCAGTACGGCAGCGACTACCGCGAGCACACCACCGAGAGCACGGCCGACGGCGAGGTGCTGTGCCTGCCGCAGCTGCCGCGCAGCCTGCGCGAGCGCGGAGGTGGTGGGGTTGGCGAAGCCGCGTGGCGCGACAGCCTGGTCACGCCGCGGGTGCTGCCCGAAGACAGCCTGGCCGCGCTCGAAGCCGCGCAGGCGGCCGACTGGGTGGCGCTGCAGATCGCCGACGGGCGCCTGCGCGCGGGCGACGTCATGGTGCTGGCACGGCGGCGCGAGCGCCTGGGCTGGATGCACGAGGCCCTGCGCGAGCGAGGCATCCTGAGCGAACAGCCCGAGAAGCTCGACCTGGCCGAAGCGCCCGCCGTGCAGGACGTGGTGGCGCTGCTGGACGCGCTGGTGTCCACCGGGCACGACCTCAGCCTGGCGCGCGCGCTGAAGTCGCCGCTGTGCGGCTGGAGCGACGACGACCTGACCCAGCTCGCGCGACTGCGCCTGCGATGGACCCCGGCGCAGGAGCCGGGCGCCGCACCACCGCCGCGGCCGTCGTGGTGGGAGGTGCTGCAGCGCTTCCCGACCCTGCCGGCGCAGGAGCAGACCGCGCTGGTGCCCGAGGCCGCCCAGGCCATGCGCCTGTGCGAGACCGCGCAGCGCCTGGCCCTGTACCGCGGCTGGCTGCACAGCCTGCCGCCGCACGACGCGCTCTCGGCGCTGTACGACCATGGGGATGTGCTGGCGCGTTTTGCGCAGGCGGTGCCCGTCAGCCAGCACAGCGCCGTGCTGGCGCAGCTGCGCGACCTGCTGACCCAGTCGCTCGCGCAGGATGGCGGGCGGTTCCTCACCCCCTACCGTTTCGTGCGCGCGCTCAAGGCCGGCGGCATCAAGGCCACGCCGGTGCAGACGCCCGACGCCGTGCGCCTGCTCACCATCCATGGCGCCAAGGGCCTGGAGGCGCCCACCGTGCTGCTGCTGGACACCGACACCGGCGCCGCGCGCCCGGAAAACATGGGCGTGCTGATCGACTGGCCGGGCGAAGAGCCCGTGCCGCGCCGCTTCGTGTTCCTGGCCAGCGAGAAGTCGCCTCCCGGCTGCGCGGTGGAAGTGTTGCAGCAGGAGCAGCAGGCGCGCGCGCTGGAAGAACTCAACGCGCTGTATGTGGCGCTCACGAGGGCCGAGTCGCAACTGGTGATTTCCAGCTTCGAGCCCCACCAGCGAAGCGCCAGCACCACCTGGTACCAGCGCCTGCAGGGGTTGGCCATGGCGGTTGAAGCCCCACCACCGGCTGCCCCGCATGCCGTGCCCGAAGGCGAGGCCCCGGTCTTCCATGTGCCGTGCCTGCCGGCCGTCCAGCTTGTCGCGACGCCGGTGCCCGCGTGCGACGCGGCCACCGACACCGAACCCGTGGACGACACGGCCAACCGCATCGGCCTGGCGCTGCACCGCCTGCTGCAATGGCGGCCCACACCCGCGATGGGTTTCGACTGGGCGCCCGAGCACGCGCAGGCGGTGGCGCGCGAGTTCGCGCTGGAGCCCGCGCAGGCGCATGATGCGCTCGCCATGGCCCGGCGCATCGTCGGCGGCGAGGCCGCCTGGGCCTGGGACGCCGATGCGCTGAACCACTGGGGCAACGAGGTCGAGCTGTTCCACCGCGGTGAGCTGCTGCGCCTGGACCGTCTGGTGCGGCGGCGCGACAGCGGCGACTGGTGGGTGCTGGACTACAAGAGCGCGGCGCACCCCGAGCGCCAGCCCGCGCTGCTCGCGCAGATGGAGGGCTACCGGCAGGCCCTGGCCGAAGCCCGGCCTGGTGAGGCGGTGCGCCTGGCCTTCATCAACGCGCAGGGCCGGCTGATCGAACTGGCCGACGCGGCGCCCACAACATGAGCCACCACACCCCCACGCAAGTGGACGTGGCCGTCGTCGGTGGTGGCCCCGCCGGCCTGATGGCCGCCGAGGTCATGGGCCGCGCCGGCCTGGCCGTGCACCTGTTCGACGCCATGCCCTCGGTCGGGCGCAAGTTCCTGCTGGCGGGCAAGGGTGGCATGAACCTCACCCATGCCGAGGCGCTGCCCGCCTTCGTGGCGCGCTACGGCGCACAGGCCGACCGCCTGCGGCCCTTGCTCGATGCGTTCGGCCCACAGGCCGTGCGCGACTGGGCCGCCAGCCTGGGCATTGACACCTTCATCGGCAGCTCGCAGCGCGTCTTCCCGACCGACATGAAGGCCGCGCCGCTGCTGCGCGCCTGGCTGCAGCGGCTGCGCCACCCCGAAGGCGGTGGCGAACCCGTGCGGTTTCACATGCGGCACCGCTGGACCGGCTGGGGTGAAGACGGCGCCCTGATTTTTGAGACGCCCCATGGCCCTGCGCAGGTGCAGGCCCACGCCACCGTGCTCGCGCTCGGCGGCGCAAGCTGGGCGCGGCTGGGCTCCGACGGCGTCTGGGTGGCGCCCCTGCAGGCCCGGGGCATCGGCGTCGCGCCCCTTCTGCCCAGCAACTGCGGCTTCGACGTGGCCGGCGGCTGGAGCCCCTTCCTGGCCGAGCGGTTCGCCGGCCAGCCCTTCAAGTCGGTCGCGATCCGGGTCGCCGATCCCGCCGGGCAGCCGTTCCAGCGCAAGGGCGAATTCGTGCTCACCGCCACCGGCGTGGAAGGCAGCCTGGTCTACGCCGCCTCGGCCTTGCTGCGCGAACAGATCGCGCGCGACGGCCAGGCGGTGTTCGAGCTGGACCTGCTGCCCGACCGTTCGGCCGAACACGTGCTGGCCCAGGTGGCCCACCCGCGCGGCTCGCGCAGCCTCTCCAGCCACCTCAAGAGCCGTCTGGGGCTGGACGGCATCAAGATGGCCATCGTCAACGAGCTGCTGGACAAGGCCGCGCTGCACGACCCGGCGCGCCTGGCCGCCGCACTCAAGGCCCTGCCGGTCACGCTGGTCGCCGCGCGGCCCATTGACGAAGCCATCAGCAGCGCCGGCGGCGTGCGCTGGGAAGGACTCGATGCGGGTTTGATGGTGCGGTCCCGGCCCGGCCTGTTCTGCGCCGGCGAGATGCTGGACTGGGAAGCGCCCACCGGCGGTTACCTGCTCACGGCCTGTCTGGCCAGCGGAGCTGCGGCGGGAGGGGGCGTGCGCCGCTGGCTGGCGGCTCAGGCGAGCACGCTCAGATCCAGCGTGTAGGACTTTCCCAGCCAGAGCGCACCGTCACGGTGGTCGGCCAGTTCGTCGCCCGTGTTGGGGTGGATCAGCACATCCAGTACGCCATGGTTGAGCGAGAGCCAGCTCACCACATGGGCGAACTCGCTGGCGTCGAAGGCCAGCTGGTACATCCGGGCCGGGTGCGGCCCGACTGGCTTTTCGTGGAAGCGACCGATTTGCACACGCGAGCCGAGTTCAGCGCCGATGACCTCGCGCAGCGCCCAGGCGGCGTCGCGGCTGTCCGCGCCGAAGTACACGTGGGCGTGCCAGCTGGAGATGAGGGAGGGATCGCGCGCGGACATCGCGGATGGGAGGATGAAAAAGGTGACGAGCCTTGACCCCGGCACTGGATTCACAGTTAGGGCTGCTTGGTTCCCCACCTGACCCGGTTGGCCGCTTCACCATGCGGGAAGGCCCGTCGAGGGGGATTGTAGGCGATGGGGCTGCCCGGTGCAGGCCTCGGGCGCGATACCCCGCCGCTTAGAATCGTCGGCATGTCCTATGTCGTTCTGGCCCGCAAGTACCGCCCGCGCAATTTCACCGAAATGGTGGGGCAGGGGCATGTGGTGCAGGCCTTGTCGAACGCGCTGACAACACAGCGGCTGCACCACGCGTACCTGTTCACCGGCACGCGCGGCGTGGGCAAGACGACGGTCTCGCGTATCCTGGCCAAGTCGCTCAACTGCCTGGGCACGGACGGACAGGGCGGCATCACCGCCGAGCCCTGTGGCGTGTGCCAGGCCTGCACCGACATCGACAGCGGCCGCTTCGTGGACTACACCGAACTCGATGCCGCCTCCAACCGCGGCGTGGACGAGGTGCAGGCGCTGCTGGAACAGGCGGTTTACAAGCCGGTGCAGGGCCGCTTCAAGGTCTTCATGATCGACGAGGTCCACATGCTGACCAACACGGCGTTCAATGCCATGTTGAAGACGCTGGAGGAGCCGCCCGAGTACCTGAAGTTCGTGCTGGCCACGACCGACCCGCAGAAGGTGCCGGTGACGGTGCTCTCGCGCTGCCTTCAGTTCAACCTGCGCCCCATGGCGCCCGAGACGGTGCTCGAGCATCTCAAGGGTGTGCTCGAGGCAGAGCAGGTGCCGGCCGACGTGCAGGCGCTGCGCCTGGTGGCACGCGCCGCGCGCGGCTCCATGCGCGACGCGCTCTCGCTCACCGACCAGGCGATCGCCTTTGGCGGCGGCCAGTTGCAGGAGGCCACGGTGCGCCAGATGCTGGGCGCGGTGGACCGCTCCTACGTGCTGCGCCTGATCGACGCCCTGGCGCGCGCGGACGGCGCCACGGTGGTCGACACCATCGACACGCTGCGTCTCAACGGCCTGAACGCGGCGTCCACGCTGGAGGAAATGACCGGCGTGCTGCAGCGCATGGCGGTGCTGCAGGCGGTGCCAGAGCGCGCGCAGGCCGAGGGCGTGGACGACCCGGACGAGGCGCAGATTGCGCAACTGGCGCGCAGCCTGCCCGCGGACGAAACCCAACTGCTCTACAGCCTGTGTCTGCATGGCCGGGCCGAACTTGGCCTGGCGCCCGACGAGTACGCCGCGCTCACCATGGTGCTGCTGCGGCTCATGGCGTTCAAACCCGCGGGCACGGCCAGCAGCGCCGCGGCGGAAAAAAAAACTCTGAAACCGGCTGAGGCAGCGGTTGCGGCTGCGCCCGCAAGCGTGCCTGTACTTTCGCCCGTGGCCGCGATACCTGCGTCGGCGCCGCAGGCGCAACGCCCGGCGCTGGCGACGCTGCCGGTTCGTTCAACTTCTCCTGTGGCACCTGTCGCACCTGTGCCAACACCTCAGGTGGCGCCCCCGACCGTGGCGCGGACAGCCCCGGAAGCGGGCCCGCAGGACGACGACGCCCCCTGGCCCGAAGACGACGGCCCGCCCTGGGAAGAGGCGGCGCAGCCGCCCAGCCGCGTGATGGCGATTCCCGTGCGCGACGCGGGCGAGCCGGGGCCGCTGGACCAGCCACAACCGCGCGACGAACACGGCGCGCAGGCCGTGCTGCCGGCCGCGCCGGGTGGCAGCGTTGAGGGGGACTTCTGGTTCGACACCGTCATGCAGCTGGTGCGCGCCGAGGCCATCACCGCGCTGGTGCGCGAACTCGGCCTGCAGTCGCAGTTGGTGGCGCGAGACGCCGACCAGTGGCTGCTGCGCGTGGAGCGCAGTTCGCTCAATCAGGGCAACAGCCGTGAGCGACTCGCCACCGCATTGCAGACGCTCGGCCACGGCGTGCGCCTGGTGGTCGAAATCGGCAGCGTCACCGACTCGCCCGCGCGCCGCCTGGCGGCCGAAGCCACGCGCCGCCAGCGCGACGCAGAGGCGCGGATCATGAGCGACCCGTTCGTGCAGGCGATGATGCGCGACTTTGGCGGCAAAATCGTGCCTGGCACGCTCAAGGCCATCACGGCTTGACCTCTTTTTTTTACCCGGAACACGCAAGGAAGACCATGTTCAACAAAGGACAACTCGCCGGCCTCATGAAACAGGCCCAGGCCATGCAGGACAACCTGAAGAAGGCCCAGGACGAACTGGCCTTCATCGAGGTCACGGGCGAGTCCGGTGCCGGCCTGGTGAAGGTGCTCATGACCTGCAAGCACGACGTCAAGCGCGTGACCATCGACCCCAGCCTGCTGGCCGACGACAAGGACATGCTCGAAGACCTGGTGGCCGCGGCGTTCAACGCGGCGGTGCGCAAGGCCGAGGAAACCTCGGCCGAGAAGATGGGCAAGATCACCGCAGGCATGCCCGGCCTGCCCGGCGGCATGAAGTTCCCGTTCTGAACACCTGCTGCCCGGGCGAGACAGGCTGATGGCTGAAAACCACTCGCTCGAACTGCTCGTTCAGGCGCTGCGCCGATTGCCCGGCGTGGGCGTGAAGTCCGCGCAGCGCATGGCATTCCACCTGCTGCAGCACGACCGCGACGGCGCCACGCAACTGGCGCGCGCGCTGGACCACGCCACGGCCTCGGTGCGGCACTGCAGCCTGTGCCACACCTTCACCGAAGACGAGATCTGCCACACCTGCCGGGACCCGCGGCGCGACCGCTCGCAGTTGTGCGTGGTGGAGACCCCCGCCGACCAGGCGGCCATGGAGCGCACCGGGGCCTACAAGGGCCTGTTCTTCGTGCTCATGGGCAAGCTCAGTCCGCTCGACGGCGTGGGCCCGCGCGATATCGGTTTGCAGAAGCTGTTCGATCGCATCGCCGCGCCTGTCGGGCCGGACGAGACGCCGGTGCGCGAGGTGATCCTCGCGACCAACTTCACCGCCGAAGGCGAAACCACCGCGCACGTGATTGCGCAGGCGCTCAAGGGGCGTGGTGACGTGCAGGTGACGCGCCTGGCGCGCGGCGTGCCGGTGGGCAGTGAACTGGAGTATGTCGATCTGGGCACCATCGCCCACGCCCTGGTGGACCGGCGCTGAACGGCGCTCGCGTCTTCTTCCCCCTCTCGAAAGAGTCCTTCATGAAACTCGCTGGATTGACCGTGGCCTACTGGGCCGTCGTGGTGGCGTCGTTGTTGCCCATCGGGTGCGCATGGCTCGCGAAGAAGGGCACGTTCGCGAAGTCGCGCCGCGAAGGCGGCTTCGACAACCACAACCCGCGCGCGTGGCTCGCGCGCCAGACCGACTGGCGCGCGCGCGCCAACGCCGCGCAGGCCAACAGCTTCGAGGCGCTGCCCTTCTTCATCGGCGCGGTGATCATTGCGCACCAGCTCGGCGCTTCGCAACTGCGGCTGGACGTGCTGGCGTTCGTGTTCGTCGTGCTGCGCCTGCTCTTCATCCTGATGTACGTGGCCGACATGGCCACCGCGCGCAGCCTGGTCTGGACACTGGCGCTGCTGGTGAACATCGCAATCCTGTTCGTCTGACGTTTGTACGCCGCACGCTGTTACATCGGCTTGCATCTGCTCGGTGAAAACCCGCTCGGGATTCGTCCCGATGCGGGTTTATTTCACGGCCCCTAGTCTCAAGCTTCACAAAGGCACACGTGTGCCAAGAGAGGAAGACAGGGACATGTGGAGTCGTCGCAACTGGGGACGTGCCTGCGCGCTGGGCGTGATCGCGGCGGCCACGCCGCTCCTGCGTGCGCAGGCGCCGTCGCTGACGGCACCTGCGGTGCCGCCTCCGCCCAGACCGGATGCGACCAAGCTGGCCATTGCGGTCGACAACCGCGCCTCGTTCTGCTACCTGCCGCTGACGATTGCTGAGCAACTGGGGTACTTCGTGCAGGAGGGCCTGGACGTGGAGGTGCGCGAGTTCCCCGACGACGTGCAGGCCCTGCAGGCCATGCAGAGCGGCGCGGCGCATGTGCTCTCCGGCGCCTACGCCAGCACCATTGCCGCGCAGGTCCGCGGCCAGTCGCTCCAGTCCTTCGTGTTGCAGGGCCGCGCACCGCAGGTGGTGGTGGGCGTGTCGAAGGAAACCATGGGGCACTATCGCACGCTCAACGACCTGCGGGGCCGACGGGTCGGGGTCATGGCTGCCGGCTCGGCCTCGCAGCGTGTGGCCAGCCTGGTGCTGCGCAAGGTGGGTCTGCGGGCCGCGGATGTGCAATACGTGCCGCTGGCCAACGCGGCGGCGGCGGTGCAGGCGTTTCGCCGTGGCGATCTCGACGCCATCAGCTACACCGATCCGACGGTGACCCATCTGGAGCAGCTCGGCGCGCTCAGGGTGGTGGCCGACACACGCAGCACGCGAGGTACATCCGAAGTGTTTGGCGGGCCCATGCCATCGGGCTGCCTGTGTGCGCCGGCCGAATTCCTCACACAGTACCCCAAGGCCAGCCAGGCTTTGGCCGATGCCATGGTGCATGCGCTCAAGTGGCTGCAGACGGCGGGGCCGTCCGACATCATCAAGACCGTGCCGGAGCGCTATTTCCAGGGCGATCGCGCGCTCTATCTGGCGGCTTTCATCCGGGTGCGCGAGGCCTGGACGGCCGACGGGCTCATGCCCGAGAACGGGCCGGCCACGGCGGCGCGCATGCTGGCGCAGTTCGAAGCGCCGGAGCAGGTGCGCAAGGTGGATCTGGCTCGCACCTTCACCAACGAATTCGCGCGCAAGGCCAAGGCGCGGTTCAGGGCCTGAGACGATCCGCCATCCAGGCGTACGCGCCGCGTCCGCTCAGGGACTCTTCTTGTCGGTCTTGGAGCTGGTCGCCACGCGAGTCTTGCTCGCCGTGGCCTTGGCTTTCACCGGCTTGCGGGCCGTGCTGGAGACGACCTTCTTGGCCGAGGAGGACCTGGCCTGTGTCGCGCGCTGCGGCAACTGAACCGTGAGGCGCTGGCCGACCCTGAGCGTCGCCTTGACGGAAATCCGGTTCCAGGCAGCCAGGCTGGCCACGCTCACGTCGTAGCGCCGGGCCAACTGGCTCAGGGTGTCACCCTTGCGCACCGTGACCGTGCCGCGCCGGGTGGTCGCTTCCGGCTGGAGGTTGAGCTGGGCGTTGTCGGCCACATGAATGGGCACGTCACCGTTGCGCTTTTCGGTGCGCGGCACAAGCAGGCTGGAGCCGGCGCGCACGCGCATGCGTGGCGGAATGTTGTTGACCGCGCGCAGCTCTTCCTCGCTCATGCCGACACGGGCCGCGGCCTGCGCCGCGGTCATGGTGCTGGGCACGACCCAGGCTGTCCAGCTCGCCAGCGGCCCTGTGTACTGCAGCAGGTTGCGCTGGAAGATGATCGCGTTGTCCCAGGGCAGCAGCACGTGTGGGGTGCCCGCGGCCATGACCACGGGCTGGCGCAGCGAGGGGTTGAGCACGCGGAAGTCTTTTTCCTCCACTTCGGCCAGGCGGGCGATGAGTTCGACGTCCATGTCGCGCAGCAGCGTGACCGTGTCGAAGAAGGGGTGGTTGCCGATCAGGGGCAGGGTGGCGTTGAAGTCCTGAGGCCGCGCCAGGATGTTCTTCACGGCCTGCAGCTTGGGCACGTACATGCGCGTTTCCAGCGGCATGTTGATGTCGGTATAGCCCGTGGGCAGGCCCTGGCGCTGGTTGCGCGTGATGGCGCGGTTGACGTTGCCCTGGCCCCAGTTGTAGGCCGCCAGCGCGAGGTGCCAGTCGCCGAAGCGGCCGTGCAGCTGCTGCAGGTAGTCCAGCGCGGCGCGGGTGGAGGCGAGCACGTCGCGCCGGTCGTCGCGGAAGGCATTCTGTTTCAGGTCGAACGACTCGCCGGTGGCCGGCATGAACTGCCACATGCCGGCGGCGCGCGCGCTGGAGACGGCCTGCGGGTTGAAGGCGCTCTCGATGAAGGGCAGCAGCGCCAGTTCCATGGGCATGTTGCGCAGTTCGATCTCCTCGACGATGTGGAACAGGTAGCGGCGCGAGCGCTCCGTCATGCGCTGCATGTAGTCGGGGCGGGTGGCGTACCACTGCTCGCGATCACGCACCATGTCGTTGTCGAGATCGGGCATGGCGAAGCCGCGCCGGATGCGGTCCCACAGGTCGGTGGGGGCGTCCAGCGTGGTCACACCGTACGGGCTGGTGCTGACGATGGCGATGTCCTGGAGCGGGATGTCGCTGGGCAGGCGGTAGGACGGCAGGCTTGGTCGGGTGGCGGCAACGGGTTCCGGCGCCGGTGCGGGCGTGGACGGTGCGTCGGGCACGACGGTGGTGGCGCAACCGGCCACGAAAAGGGCCAGGGAGGCGGTCGCGAGCTTCAGCCAGGAGGGTGTCGCGGCGGTGCGGGGCGCGGGCCGGGCCGCGGGGGAGGCAGGGGTCATCTGAAAACGTTCTTCCATTCGCGAAGCGTGGCGAACACGGCCACGGCATCGTTGGCGCTGCCGGGCTCGTGGGCCAGGGCGGACTGCGCGACAGCCGCTTCGCGGGTGCGCAAAAAGGGGTTGATCTGTTTTTCCAGCCCGATGGAGCTGGGCAGGGTGGGAAAGTTCTGGGCGCGCAGGGTCTGGCAGCGCGCGGCGTAGTCCGCCAGCGCGGTGTTGCCCGGCTCCACCGCCTGCGCGAACCTGAGGTTGGACAGGGTGTATTCGTGCGTGCAGCACACGCGGGTGTCGTCGGGCAGCGCGGCCAGGCGGGTGAGCGAGTCCAGCATCTGCGCTGGCGTGCCCTCGAACAGGCGGCCACAGCCGCCCGAAAAGAGCGTGTCGCCGCAAAAGAGCAACGGGTGTCCGTCCATCTCGGGTGTGTGGTACGCGATGTGGCCGGCCGTGTGCCCGGGCACCTCGATCACCTCGAAGCGCAGGCCGAGCACCTCGACCGCGTCGCCCGCGCCCACCCGCTGCAGCGGCTCGGGCATGGGTTCGTGCGTGGGGCCGATGACGTGTGCGCCGGTGGCCTCTCGCAGGGCCGCCACACCGCCGGTGTGGTCGGCGTGGTGGTGGGTGATCAGGATGGTGTCGAGTTGCAGGCCTTGTTGCGCGAGCCAGCGCGAGACGCCTTCGGACTCGCCCGGGTCGACCACCAGTGCCCGCGACCCGTCGTGCAGGGCCCAGATGTAGTTGTCGCTGAAGGCCGGAATGGGGATGAGGTGCATGGCGCGGATGTCGGGTGGGGGCGTGTAGAGTGCGGGCTGGCCTTCCCGTGGCTCTGCAGTGTCGCAGACTTCGGGTCGCAGGCGACCCCATACCCGTACCAGATGACCGCAAAAATTATAGGTTTGACCGAGTGGTTCTCGACTGCGCCGGGCCAGTACCTGCTGGCCTGGGAACGGGCTCAGTTCGACCTCGCAGTGACCGACCTGTTCGGCTACAACGCGCTCCAGCTCGGACTGCCCGAGCTCGACGGCCTGCAGGCCAACCGCATGCCGCACCGCTGGCTGGCCCTGCCCGAAGTGCCAACGGATGAAGGCGCCGTCCGCTCCCCTCGCACCGCGCTGATCGCCGACGCGGCCGCCCTGCCGTTTCCCGAGGCCAGCCTGGATCTCGTGGTGTTGCCGCACACGCTCGAGTTCAGCGCCGACCCGCACCACGTGCTGCGCGAGGTTGAGCGGGTGCTGGTGCCCGAGGGGCGGGTGGTGATCTCGGGCTTCAACCCTGCCAGCCTGTGGGGGCTGCGCCAGGCCCGCGGGCGCCTGTGCGCCCAGGTCGGCCTGAGGGCCTTTGGGGCGTCCAGTCTGTACCTGCCCGAGTCGGGCGACTTCATCGGTCCCTGGCGGCTGCGCGACTGGCTGCGCTTGCTCAGCTTTGAAGTGGAGTCCGATCGCTTCGGCTGCTACCGACCGGCCATGCGCACCGACGCATGGCTGCAGCGCTATGCGTGGCTGGACCACGCGGGTGCGCGCTGGTGGCCGATCTTCGGAGCGGTGTATTTCGTGGTGGCGGTCAAGCGCGTGCGTGGCATGCGCCTGCTGGGCCCGGCCTGGAAGCCGCGGCGCGCCACGTCGGCCGCGCCCGTGTCGCTGACCAACCGCCACTGACGCGCCGCCCGCTGCGGCCGTCCATCTTTACTTCGTCTTTACATTCCATCGAGGAGCACGTTTCTTGAACCACGTGGTGATCTACACCGACGGCGCCTGCAAAGGCAATCCCGGCCCGGGTGGCTGGGGCGTCTATCTGAAGTCGCAAGGGTTTGAAAAGGAACTCTGGGGCGGCGAGCGCGAAACGACCAACAACCGGATGGAGCTGACTGCGGTGATCGAGGCGCTCAGCGCGCTCAAGCGTCCTTGCCGGGTGTCACTCTTTCTCGACAGTCAGTACGTGCGCCAGGGCATCACCGAATGGATCCATGGCTGGAAACGCAAGGGCTGGGTCACGGCTGCGAAACAACCGGTGAAAAACGCCGACCTCTGGCAACGCCTGGACGCTCTGGTGCATGGTGGCGTGCACGAGATCGAATGGCATTGGGTCAGGGGGCATGCCGGAGATCCGGGCAATGAGCGGGCCGATGCCCTGGCCAACCGCGGCGTTCCCCTGTGAGTCCTTGGGCCGCATCGGCGGTCGGGTGAGCGGAACTCGACGGGCGGTTTGCCCTCACCACTGCTACATTTCGTTTCTTGATCCGAGCCATACCCTGTGGGGCATGGCATCTTCCTTGCAGCAAGTGACTTCATGGCGAACAAGACGCTTTACGTGTTGGTGGCCGTTGCAGGCATCGGTCTGGCCTCCGGCGCGGCCTGGTGGCTGCAGAAGGGCCCATCGTCCGCGCCGGCCGCGCCGGCCGCTGCCCGGGCCGGCGGCGGTGCGCCCAGTGTGGAAGTGGTCAAGGTCAGGACCACGTCGCTGCGCGATGACGCGCAGGCGGTAGGGTCGCTGCGTTCGCGCCAGAGTGTCACGCTCAAGCCGGAAACCGCCGGGCGCGTGTCGCGCATTGCGTTTGACGATGGTGCCCAGGTGCGCCGAGGGCAATTGCTGGTGCAGCTGGACGACACGTTGCAGCGCGCGGAACTCAGCCAGGCGCAGGCCCAGTTGTCGATCGCGCGCGCCAACCTCAAACGCAACCAGGAACTGGTGGCGCAGAACTTCGTCGCGCAGCGCGTGGTGGAGGAGAGCGAGGCCAACCTGCAGGTCGCGCAGGCCCAGGTGGCCCTGGCCGAGGCCCGCATGCAGCGCATGCGCATCGTTGCACCTTTCGACGGCACGCTGGGTCTGCGCAGCATCAACCTGGGTCAGTACGTGGGGGTGGGCGACAACCTCGTCAACCTCGAGGACACTTCGCTGCTGACGGTCGACTTCCGTCTGCCCGAGCGCTACCAGAGCCGCCTGGCCGTCGGTCAAGGTGTGCAGGTGCAACTCGATGCCCTTCCGGGCAAGAAGTACGAGGCCAGGGTGCTCGCGGTCGATCCCCTGCTGGACGCCAACGGGCGCTCGATTGCGGTGCGGGCCGTGATGCCGCGAAGCGGTGGGTCTGAACTGCGTCCCGGCATGTTCGCCCGGGTGCTCATCCTGTTTTCGGTGAACGACGGCGCGCTGGTGGTGCCCGAGGAAGCCATGGTGCCCCAGGCGGGCAAGCAGTTCGTGTATGTGCTGGAAGAGCAGGGCCAGGGCGATGCGAGGAAGCTGGTGTCGCGCCGCGTCGAAGTGGAACTGGGCGTGCGCCGTGATGCCGAGGTCGAGGTGACCCGGGGACTCGCGGCGGGCGACACGGTGGTCGTCGCGGGGCAGCAGCGGTTGCAGCGCGATGGCACAGCGGTGCGCGTGATCGACATGGCGCGCGGCCCGGCCGCACCCACCACGTCGGCACCCTGATCGACCCATCCGGACAGGAGTCCCCGTGCAACTGCCAGAAATTGCCATCCGCCGTCCGGTTTTCGCGTCGGTGCTTTCGCTGCTGATCCTGCTGGTGGGCTTCGTCTCGTTCAATGGGCTCTCGGTGCGCGAGTACCCGCGCATCGACGAGCCGACCGTCACGGTCAGCACCACGTTTGGCGGCGCGTCCAGCGAAGTGATCGAGTCGCAGGTGACGAAGGTGCTCGAGGACTCGCTCGCAGGCATCGAGGGGGTGGACATCATCACCTCCATCAGCCGGGCCGAACGCAGCCAGATCACGGTGCGCTTCAAGCTGGAACGTGACCCGGACTCTGCCGCCGCCGATGTGCGCGACAAGGTCAGCCGGGTGCGCCAGCGGCTGCCAGACGGGGTGGACGAGCCCACCATCGCCAAGGTCGAGGCCGACGCCTCCCCAGTGATCTGGCTGGCACTGAATTCCGAGACACTCCCATCGCTGGAGCTCAGCGACATCGCGAACCGGCTCGTCAAGCCCCGGTTGCAGACCGCCCCCGGTGCTGCCGACGTGCGCATCTGGGGCGAACGGCGCTACTCCATGCGCATCTGGCTGGACCCGGATCGCCTCGCGGCCTACAGCCTGACCACGCAGGACGTGGAGGACGCGCTGCGCCGTTCCAACCTGGAGGTGCCGGCCGGTCGCATCGAGAGTTCGCTGCGCGAGTTCAACGTCACGGCGGCCACCGACGTGCAGACGCCCGAGCAGTTCCGTGCCATCGGCATCCGCACCATCAACGGCCAGACCATCCGCATCGGTGACGTGGCGCGCGTCGAGCAGGCGCCGCAGGACGAGCGCACTTCCGTGCGCTACAACGGGCGCGACGCGATCTCCCTGGGCGTGATCCGCCAGGCGACGGCCAACCCGCTGGAGCTCTCGGCCGCGGTGCAGGTCATGCTGCCGCGCATCATCGAGGAACTGCCCGAAGGCGTGAGCATCGAGGTGGCGAACGACAACTCGATCTTCATCGATCGTTCGATCAAGGCCGTGTACACCACCATTGCCGAGGCCGCTGTGCTGGTGGCGCTGGTGATCTTCGTGTTCCTGCGCACCGTGCGGGCGTCCGTCATCCCGTTGATCACCATCCCGGTGAGCCTGATCGGTTCGTTTGCCCTGATGGCACTGTTCGGCTTTTCGATCAACACGCTCACGCTGCTGGCCCTGGTGCTGGCGATCGGGCTGGTGGTGGACGACGCGATCGTGATGCTGGAGAACATCTACCGGCACATCGAGGCGGGAATGAAGCCGTTCGACGCGGCGATCAAGGGCGCGCGGGAAATCGGCTTTGCGATCGTGGCCATGACGCTCACGCTGGCCGCGGTATACGCCCCGCTGGCCTTCACACCCGGGCGCACTGGTCGCTTGTTTGCCGAGTTCGCGCTGGCGCTGGCAGGTGCCGTTGTCGTCTCGGGCTTCGTGGCGCTCACGCTCTCGCCCATGATGTGCTCCAAGTTGCTGCGCCATGTGGACGAGCCGACCCGGTTCGATCGTTTCATGGAAGCCGTCCTGGTGCGCGTGAACCGGGCCTACGAGCATGCCCTGAGCTGGTCGCTCAACGTGCGCTGGCTGGTGGTCGCGGTGATGATCGGCAGTGCCGGCGCGAGCTGGTGGCTGCTGCAGAGCACGCGCTCCGAGCTGGCCCCCATGGAAGACCGCGGGGTTGTGCTGGCCAACATCAACGGGCCCGACGGCGCCACGCTGGCCTACACGCGCCGCTATGCCGACGCCATCGAGAAGATGGCGATGGCGCAACCGGAGTTCGATCGCATCTTCACCGTGGTGGGCAATCCCACGGTGGCCCAGGGTGCGGTGGTGATGCGCGGCAAGGCCTGGGAGGAGCGCGACCGCACCACCATGGAGATAGCGAACAAGATGTCGCCGCAGATGGCGGCGTTGCCGGGCATCAGTGCCTACCCGATCACGCCGCCTTCGCTGGGCCAGGGTTTTCGCGAGCGACCGGTGAACTTCATCATCGTCACCAGTGACTCCTACGAGAACCTGTCGGCCGTGGTGCGCCAGTTCCAGGACCGCATGGCGCAGAACCCGGGACTGGTGCAGGTGGACACCGATCTGCGGCTGAACAAGCCCGAGATCCGCATGGACGTGGACCGTGAGCGCGCGGCCGACATGGGTGTGAGCGTGGACACCATCGCCCGCACCGTCGAAACCATGCTGGGCGGGCGCACGGTGACGCGCTACAAGCGCGACGGCGAGCAGTACGACGTGGTGGTGCAGACCGTGTCCACCCACCGCAGCACGCCCGAGGACATCGACCGGCTTTTCGTGCGCGGCCGTGGCGACGCGATGATCCCGCTGGCTTCGCTCGTGAGCACGCGCGAAGTGGTGGTGCCGCGCGAGCTCAACCACTTCGGCCAGCGCCGCAGCGCGTCGATCACGGCCAATATCAGTCCCAGCTATTCGCTGGGCGAGGCGCTGATCTTCATGGAGCAGACCGCGGCCGATATCCTGCCGGCAGGCTATGCCACCGACCTCAACGGCCAGAGCCGCGAATTCCGCAATGCCTCGGGCTCGCTGGCACTGGTGTTCGTGCTCTCGCTGCTGTTCATTTTCCTGGTGCTCTCGGCCCAGTTCGAGAGCTTCGTCGATCCGCTGATCATCATGCTCAGCGTGCCGCTGTCGATGCTGGGGGCGCTGCTGGCATTGAAGCTCTCGGGCGGCACGCTCAACGTGTTCAGCCAGATCGGCCTGATCACGCTGGTGGGCCTGATCACCAAGCACGGCATCCTGATCGTGGAGTTCGCCAACCAGTTGCGGGAGCAGGGCGTGGACAAGATCGAAGCCGTCAAGCGCGCGGCAGCCCTGCGCCTGCGCCCGATCATGATGACCACCGGCGCCATGGTGCTTGGCGCCATTCCACTGGCCCTGGCCTCGGGTGCCGGCGCCGAGAGCCGCCAGCAGATCGGCTGGGTGATCGTGGGCGGCATGAGCGTGGGCACGCTGCTCACCATCTTCGTGGTGCCGACCATGTACACGCTGCTCTCGCGCATGAAGTCGCACCAGCCGGCGCATCCGGTGATGCACGACGCTGTGCCACCTTCCGAGGTGATTCCGGCGAAGTGAGGTTGTTCGTTTTCCGAGGTGCTTCGCTCGTTGCACCTCGTGGCTCGCGGTCGCGGCGCCGGATACCCCGGTCGCCGCCGACCGGAGCAACCGGGGGAAACACTCAGATCACACCGTCGAACAGCATCACCTCGACGGTGTCACCCACAGCAACGTTCCCCTGCTCGTGCCGCAGCACGATCAGGCCGTTGGCCTGCACCATGGAGCTGAGCACGCCCGAGCCCTGGTTGCCCGTGGTGCGCGCGACCAGCGAACCATCGGCCTCGCGCACCACGGTACCGCGCTGGTATTCGGTGCGGCCCGGCTTCTTGCGCAGGGCCTCGCCACTCCTTGCCTGCAGCAGCACGGGGGCTTGGACCTTGGCGCCCATGAGGAGCTGCAAGGCAGGGCGCACGAAGGCCAGGAAGGTCACCATCACGGCGACCGGGTTGCCCGGCAGGCCGAACAGCACCGCCGATTTGCCGCCCTCGACGATCCGCCCCACCGCCATCGGCCGCCCGGGCCGCATCGCGATGCGCCAGAACGCCACGTCACCGAGCTGCTTCATCATCGCCTTGGTGTGATCGGCTTCGCCCATGCTCACGCCGCCGCTGGTGATGATGGCGTCGGCGCGCGCCGCGGCCTCGCGAAAGGCGGCTTCGAGTGCCGCGGGCTCGTCGCGCACCACGCCCATGTCGATCACCTCGACCCCCATGCGGGTGAGCAGGCCGAAGACGGTGTAGCGGTTGCTGTCGTACACCGCGCCTTCGCGCGGTGCCTCGCCCAGGCTGAGGATTTCGTCGCCGGTGGAGAAATACGCTACCTGGATGCGCCGGAACACGTTCACGGTGGGCAGCCCCAGGCTGGCGACCAGGCCCAGCGCGGCCGGGCCCAGCGTCTGGCCCTGGCGCAGCGCCGGCTCGCCGGCCATGATGTCCTCGCCAAGCAGGCGGCGGTTGTCGCCGGTTCTGACCACGCCCGGCGGCACGACCACCGTGTCACCCTCGATGTTCACGAACTCCAGCGGCACCACCGTGTCCAGCCCGGCGGGCAGGATCGCGCCGGTCATGATCTTGAGGCATTCGCCCGCGCCGACGGTACCGCCCCAGGCCTTGCCCGCGAAGGCCGTGCCTGCCACGCGCAGGTGCAGTGACTCGCCGGGCCGGAGTTGCGCGCCGTGGAACGCAAAACCGTCCATGGCCGAGTTGTCGTGCGGCGGCACGCTGATGGGTGAAACCACGTCCCTGGCCAGCACGCGGTCGAGTGCGTCGAAGACGCCCAGGTTTTCAGTCCCGGACACGGGCTCGACCAACCGGGCGAGAAACTCGTTCACACGTTCTGTGCTGAGCGCCTGGGGGTCGTAGCCCTGCAGTGCGGCCGCGATCTGCTCGATGGACTTCATGCGAAATGGTTGCCGGGGCCTTAGCGCCTTTCCAGCGCATGCAGCTCGGCCAGGGTATTGGTGTTGAAGAAGGCCTGGAGATCGTCCCCTGGGCGGTCAAAGGGCACGATCACGGTGCGGTGCTGCTCAGTCCAGCGGTCGATCTTTCGTCCCCCAGCCTGGGTGAAGGCCATCAGGCTTTCCAGCAAGTCGACGCGCATGAGGCAGAACACGGGCTGCGGACGCAACTGGCCGTCTTCCTCGCGTGCAGCAGCCATGGCAATTTCGGTGGTCTCATCCTCGAACGCTGCCGCCAGGCGTTGCCCCAGGT
The DNA here is from genome assembly GCF_025699295.1 of Hydrogenophaga sp. Lineage (GTDB taxonomy): Bacteria > Pseudomonadota > Gammaproteobacteria > Burkholderiales > Burkholderiaceae_C > Hydrogenophaga. The sequence continues at coordinate 53,817 of NZ_JAILWB010000002.1, forward strand.
CGAGCGGAAAGAGCGGTGTGTCGCAGGGCACGGTGAGCAGGAAGGGCGTCTCACATCGCTCCAGGCCGGTCATGAAGCCCGCCAGAGGGCCCGCATAGTCGCTCAAGGTGTCAGGCCAGACCGGGACACCGAAAGCTTCGTAGGCGGCCAGGTTGCGGTTGGCGTTGATCATCTGGTCGCCGACCAGTCCGCCTTCCTGCATCTGCAGCCTCAGCAGGGCGTGCATCGCCAGCGGCGAGCCGTTGAAGTTCTGCAGGCCCTTGTCGGCCCCGCCCATGCGCGAGCCGCGGCCGCCGGCCAGGACCAGCCCCGTGATGTCGTTGGTGTGGATCATGATGTGGAATTCATCCGCCGATGTAGCTCATTTCAACGCGGCGTTGGCCCTGGCCTGCGTCCGGAGGCAGACTGGCGCGCAGCTGCGAATAGCGGTCGCTGCGGCCCTGCCAGATCGCCGCGATGGCGCTGGCGAGTTGTTCGTCGGTGGCGTCACCCCGGATCAGGTGGCGCAGGTCGTGGCCCTGGCTGGCGAACAGGCACAGGTACAACTGGCCTTCGGTGGACAGGCGCGCGCGGTTGCAGTCGCCGCAGAAGGCCTGGGTCACGCTGCTGATGACGCCGATTTCGCCCGAGCCATCGGCATAACCCCAGCGCTCGGCGGTCTCGCCGGGGGCCGAGGCTCCGAGCTGCACCAGCGGCAATTCGTGGTGGATGCGCTGCACCACCTCGGCGCTGGGCAGCACCTCGTCCATGCGCCAGCCGTTGGTGGCGCCGACGTCCATGTACTCGATGAAGCGCAGCACGATCCCGGTGCCTTTGAAATGGCGCGCCATGGGCAGGATCTCGTGGTCGTTCGTGCCGCGCTTGACCACCATGTTGACCTTGATCGGCCCCAGGCCGGCGGCCTGGGCCGCCGCGATGCCATCGAGCACGTCGGCCACGGGAAAATCCACGTCGTTCATGGCGCGGAAGATGGCGTCGTCCAGCCCGTCCAGACTGACGGTGACGCGCTGCAGGCCTGCAGCCTTGAGCGCCGCAGCCTTGCGCGCGAGCAGCGAGCCGTTGGTGGTGAGCGTGATGTCCAGCGGCTGGCCTTCCACCGTGCGCAACGCCGCGAGTTGCCCGATGAGGATCTCGAGGTTTTTGCGCAGCAGGGGCTCGCCGCCGGTGAGCCGGATCTTTTGCACGCCATGTGCGACGAACTGGCGCGCCACGCGCGTGATCTCCTCGAAGCTGAGCAGTGAGCTGTGCGGCAGGTAGGCGTAGTCCTTGTCGAAGATCTCCTTGGGCATGCAGTAGCTGCAGCGGAAGTTGCAGCGGTCGGTCACGCTGATGCGCAGGTCGCGCAGCGGACGGCCCAGCGAGTCGCCGAGCAGGCCAGAGGGCGCTGTGGCCACGGAAGGGACGCGCGCCGCCACGGACACCAGGCGCTGGTCGATCAGGGGAATCACGCGTTCGGACATGCGTCGATTATGGGCGAGTCACCCCATGCACGTGGGCACGCACCCAGGGTATGCAGGGTTTCAGCGTGGGCATGGCGCGGCCCGGCGCGTCATGCCTCAGGCCGGCTGCGTCCGCGCCACGGGTGTGTACGACGCGGCGTTGTCGCGCAGCCAGTGGGCGGAGAGCTCGCTGGATTGCTGGCTGGGGTGGAAGTCGGGCCTGAAGTACGCGCGCCAGGGTTTGAAGGTCCGCCGCAGCAGGCCTTCGCGGCCGAGCAGGTGGTGCGTCGCGCTGCGCCAGGTGCTCCACTGCCACAGCGTGCCGTCGCGCCGCAGGTTGTGCACTGTCTGGCGCAGGGTGTCGGCGAGGAAGACCAGGGTGATGCGGCGCATCCAGGTGCTGCGCCAGGCGTGGCTGCCGCCGAGCGCCTGGTACAGGTCAAAGGCGGTGCATTTGTGTTCGGCTTCCTCGGCGCTGTGCCACAGCCACAGGGTCTTGAGGCGCGCCTCACTGCCGTCGAGTACGTGGTGGTGCGCCAGCAGCCACTCCGCGAACAGCGCGGTGAAATGTTCGTTTGCCGCGGTGATGGCCAGGCCATGGCGGGGGTCGGTGCCTTCCATCAGCTTGAGACGCTCACGGGCACGCGGCTCCCATTCGTTGACCAGACCATGCTTCTCGATCTGCGCGTTGAACAGCGCGTGGATGCGCCGGTGCGTGGCCTCCTGACCGACAAACCCCTGGACTTCGGCCTGCAGCGCCGCTTGCTGTGGCGGCGGCAGGGCCTTGAGGCCGTTGCGCACCGAATCGATGAAGAACTGCTCCCCGATGGGAAAGCTCATGGACAGGGCGTTGAACCAGGCGGTCAGGAACGCGTCGTTCGCGCACCAGTGGCGGGCCACGGGTTGCTCCAGATCGATCAGCAGGCGGCGGACAACGAGGTCGGTCATGGCAGGCTCGGGCTAGGTGGATGAATTGGTACGTCATCGTACCAAGACGGCATGGTGCGCCCCACACGCCTGTCTGTCAAGCCGTAAGATGCCCGGCCATGAAGCCGAAAAACACCCTCGGAACCGTCGGCGTACCCCACGAACACCGCGCGCGCCTGTTGCAGGCGATGGCCACTGTGGCGGCCACGCAGGGCCTGGCGGCGGCCTCGATTGCTGCCGTGGTGGCCGAGGCTGGCGTTTCCAAGCGCACGTTCTATGAACATTTCGTGGACAAGGACGCGTGCTTCCTGGCCCTTTACCGCGCGGCCAGCGCCTCGGCATTGCGCACGCTGAGGGAGTCGGTGCAGCCCGAGCGCCCCTGGCAAGACCAGGTGGAGCACGCGCTCGGTGCCTACCTGGCCCACCTGGCTGCGGGGCCACAACTGATCCGCATGCTGTTCGTGGAGATCCACCACCTGGGCCCCGCGGGCGCTGCCGTGCGCCGCGAAGTGATGCAGCATCTGGCCGACTACATGCTCGAGACCATCAACGCCTGCGGCGTGGTGCTCTCGCCCACCATGGCCATGGCCGCGGTGGGCGGCATTCACGAACTGGTGCTGCAGGCGATCGAGCGCGGTGAGGCGGCGCGACTCGAAGAACTCACACCCACCGCCAGTGCGGTGGTGCGCCTGCTGGCCGGGGTATCGCCGGCATGCGGTGGCACGCAAAAAAGCGGCCCGCCGAAGCGGGCCGTCTGAACTGTCAGGGGGCTGATCAGGCCGCCAGCGGCAGCAGCGGCACGATCAGCAGTGCCACGATGTTGATGATCTTGATCAGCGGGTTGACGGCCGGGCCGGCGGTGTCCTTGTAGGGGTCACCCACGGTGTCACCGGTCACGGCCGCCTTGTGCGCCTCGCTGCCCTTGCCACCGTGGTGGCCGTCCTCGATGTACTTCTTGGCGTTGTCCCAGGCGCCACCGCCGGTGCACATGGAGATGGCCACGAACAGGCCGGTCACGATGGTGCCCATGAGCAGGCCGCCCAGGGCCTGCGGACCGAGGAACACGCCGACCAGAATCGGGACCACCACCGGCAGCAGCGAGGGGATCACCATTTCCTTGATGGCAGCCGTCGTCAGCATGTCGACCGCTTTGCCGTACTCGGGCTTGGCCGTGCCTTCCATGATGCCCGGGATCTCCTTGAACTGGCGGCGCACTTCGACCACCACCGCACCGGCGGCGCGGCCCACGGCTTCCATGGCCATGGCGCCGAACAGGTAGGGAATCATGCCGCCGATGAACAGGCCGATGATCACCATCGGGTTGCTCAGGTCGAAGCTGATCTGGTGGCCGTAGGCCTCCAGCTTGTGGGTGTAGTCGGCGAACAGCACCAGCGCCGCCAGACCGGCGGAGCCGATGGCATAGCCCTTGGTCACAGCCTTGGTGGTGTTGCCCACCGCATCCAGCGGGTCGGTGATGTCGCGCACGCTGCTGGGCAGTTCGGCCATCTCGGCAATGCCGCCAGCGTTGTCGGTGATGGGGCCGTAGGCGTCCAGCGCGACCACGATGCCGGCCATGCTCAGCATGGAGGTGGCGGCAACGGCAATGCCATAGAGACCGGCCAGCGTGTACGAGGCGATGATGCCGACACAGACGAACAGCACCGGCCAGGCCGTGGATCGCATGGACACCCCCAGGCCGGCAATGATGTTGGTGCCGTGGCCGGTGGTCGATGCCTGAGCAATGTGCTTGACCGGGCTGTACTGCGTGCCGGTATAGAACTCGGTGATCCAGACCAGTGCGGCGGTCAGCGCCAGGCCCACGGCACAGGCGCCCCACAGCCGCAGCTGGCTGCCGGTGGCGGTGATGGCGTTGTCCGGCATGATCCAGGCGGTGACGAACCAGAAGGCAATGAGCGAGAGCACGCCGGCAATGGCCAGGCCCTTGTAGAGCGCGGGCATCACGTTCTTCATGCCGGGGCTGGCCTTGACGAAGAAGCAGCCGATGATGGAGGCGATGATGGACACGCCGCCGAGCACCAGCGGGTAGAGCACGGCCTGCATGGGCGCGGCCGCGACCATCAGCGCGCCGAGCACCATGGTGGCGATCAGCGTGACCGCGTAGGTCTCGAACAGGTCGGCGGCCATGCCGGCGCAGTCGCCCACGTTGTCACCCACGTTGTCGGCGATCACCGCCGGGTTGCGCGGGTCGTCCTCGGGAATGCCGGCCTCGACCTTGCCCACCAGGTCGGCTCCCACGTCGGCGCCTTTGGTGAAGATGCCGCCGCCCAGGCGAGCGAAGATGGAGATCAGCGAGGATCCGAAGGCAAAACCGATCAGCGGATTGAGCAGGTTGGCCAGGTTCTTGTCGGGCGTCAGGTTGCCGTTGCCGACCAGGAACCAGAAGAAGCCGGCCACGCCCAGCAGGCCCAGGCCGACCACCAGCATGCCGGTGATGGCGCCGCCGCGAAACGCCACGTCCAGTGCCGGGCCGATCCCCCGGGTGGCGGCCTGCGCGGTGCGCACATTGGCACGCACCGAGATGTTCATGCCGATGAAGCCGCACGCGCCCGAGAGCACGGCACCGAGCACGAAGCCAATGGCGGTGGGGCCGTCCAGGAACAGGCCGATCAGCACGGCAAGCACCACGCCCACGATGCCGATGGTCTTGTACTGGCGGGCCAGATAGGCCGCGGCGCCGGTTTGAATGGCCCCGGCGATTTCCTGCATGCGGGCATTGCCCGCGTCCTGGGAAAGAATCCAGCTGCGGGACCAGAAGCCGTAGACCACGGCCACCAGCCCGCAGGCCAGCGCGAATATCAGCGCAGATTGTCCAACCATCAGATTTACTCCTGCTTGTTTCGACTTGGAGGGGGCAACGCCTCCGGGGATGCCCCCGCTGCGTTGCTTCCTCGCTGCCGGTCTGCGCCGCGTTGCACGGCGTTGAAACAGGGCGATTGGCCAACCCCGCGAATTTAGCGGGAATTGGTGACAACCGTGCGAACCCGCTCCGGGAAGTCAGCCTGGAATCAGTAAAATCAGGGTAAATCCTAGGCGCGCTGGACCGGTTCCCGCGTTCCCCTGTCCTCCAGCGGCCGCCCGTGCGGGCGGCCGCTGTCGTTTCCAACCAACCTCCCTGATCAACATGTCACTCGACAACGTCACCCCTGGAAAAAACGTTCCCGATTCGTTCAACGTCATCATTGAAATCCCGATGAACGCGGACCCGATCAAGTACGAGGTGGACAAGGAAACCGGTGCGATCTTCGTGGACCGCTTCATGAGCACCGCGATGCACTACCCGACCAACTACGGTTACGTGCCCAAGACGATCTCGGGCGACGGCGACCCGGTGGACGTGCTGGTGATCACGCCCGTGCCGCTGATCCCTGGTGTGGTCGTGCCCTGCCGTGCCATCGGCATCCTCAAGATGCAGGACGAGGCCGGCGAGGACGGCAAGGTGCTGGCTGTGCCGATCGACAAGATCCTGTCGATCTACACCCAGTGGCAGAAGCCCGAAGACCTCAACCCGATGCGCCTGAACACCATCCAGCACTTCTTCGAGCACTACAAGGACCTCGAGCCCGGCAAGTGGGTCAAGGTGCTGGGTTGGGAGGGCAAGGAAGCCGCCCACCGTGAAATCCTGGACGGCATCGCCAACTACGAGAAGACCGGCAAGGCCTGATCAGCTTTCTGGTGTGGCGGTCTTCAGGGGGTTGCGCAGGGCCAGGTGCTCCAGATAGTCACCAACGCCTTCGCCCTCCCGCTGCAGGAAGCGTTCGACGGCCTCGGCGAACGCCGGATGGGCCAGCCAGTGCACGCTGCTGGTCTTCACCGGCAGCAGGGCGCGCGCCATCTTGTGCTCGCCCTGGGCTCCGCCTTCGAACCGGCTGAATCCGTGCGCGATGCACCAGTCCAGCGGCTGGTAGTAGCAGGCCTCGAAATGCAGGCAGTCCACGCGCTCCAGGGCGCCCCAGTAGCGGCCGTAGGCGACCCGCGCGCCATCATCGATGGCGATGAGGCTGCTGGCGATGGGGCGGCCGCCACGCTCGGCGACGAACAGCAGCCAGTGCTGCGGCATGGACCGCGCCATGCGCTGGAAGAAGTCGCGGTTCAGGTAGGGCGCGTTGCCGTGCTCGAGGTAGGTGCGTTCGTAGCAGCGGTAGAAGAAGTCCCAGTCCACACTGGCAATGTCGTCGCCGCGCGACCATCGGAACGCGACCCCTGCGTCGTGCACCTTGCGGCGCTCCTGGCGGATCTTTTTGCGCTTCTCCTGTTGCAGGCTCGCGAGGAAGTGGTCGAAGTCCACGAACGGCGCACCGGTCGGGTCCTCGTTCATCCAGTGGAACTGCACCGTGTGACGCAGCATCATGCCGGCCGCCTTGCAGGCGGCGAGGTCCTGTGGCTGCGCGAACAGCAGATGCAGGGATGAAAGGCCTTCCTCGCGCGTATGCGCCACGAGCGCCTGCACCAGGGCGGCGCGCGCCGCGTCGTCGCGTGCCAGCAGACGTGCACCAGGGACCGGTGTAAAGGGCACGGCCACCAGAGCCTTGGGGTAGTAGTCCAGTCCGTGCTGCGCGTAGGCATTGGCCCAGGCCCAGTCGAACACGTACTCGCCATACGAGTGGTTCTTCAGGTACATCGGGCAGGCCGCGTGCAACTCGTCGCCGCGCCACAGCGTCACGAACTGCGCCTGCCAGCCCGCTGGCGGGCAGGCACTGCCACTCGCGTGCAGCGCAGTCAGGTACTCGTGGCGCATGAAGGGGCTCGGGTCCGACTCACGCGTGAGCAGCGCGTTCCATGCCGCAGCGGACACCTCCAGCGGTGAGTTCAGGACCCGGGTGACATAATCGATTTCAGACAAGAACAGCTCCTGCCCGCCGCAGCGGCGTGGCCTTTCCTGCAAGGTTTCCAGACCCCATGACGCTTTCCATTTGTGTCGCCCAGCTCAATTTCGTGGTGGGCGACATGGCGGGCAATGCCCGGAAGATCATCGATGCCGCCACACAGGCCCATGCGCGTGGTGTGCGGCTGCTGCTCACACCCGAACTCGCCATCTGCGGCTACGCCGCCGAAGATCTGTTCCTGCGACCAGCGTTCATCGACGCCTGCGATGATGCCGTGAAAGTGGTGCAGGACGGCACGGCCCACCTCAAAGGCCTGCACATCGTGGTGGGACACCCGGCGCGCACCGCGGCCACCGTGGTCGAACGGCGTGATCGCAGCGTGGCGGTGGCGCGGCTGCACAACGCGGCGAGCGTGGTGCACGAAGGCCATGTGATCTACACCTATGCCAAGCGCGAGCTGCCCAACTACCAGGTATTCGATGAGCGCCGCTACTTCGTACCCGGCGATGCGCCCGGCGTGATCGATGTGGGTGGTGTGCGCGTGGGCCTGCTGATTTGCGAAGACGCCTGGTTCGACACACCGGCGGCCGAGGCCAGCGCCGCGGGGGCTGAGCTGCTGGTGGTCATCAACGCGTCGCCCTTCCACGCCGGCAAGGGTGGCGAGCGCGAGGCCACCATGCGCCAGCGCGTCCAAGCCACCGGCCTGCCTCTGGTCTATGCCCATCTGGTGGGTGGGCAGGACGAAATCGTGTTCGAGGGCCGCAGCTTCGTGCTGGCGGCCGATGGCACGCTGGCCGGGCGCGCGGTGAGTTTCGAGGAGACCCTGTTCGACGCCTGCTTTGTGCGGCAGGAATCGGGCTGGCAGATCACGGCCGGTACCGACCGCGCCCACAGCCCCGAGGCCGATCTGTGGCACGCGCTGGTGCTGGGCGTGCGTGACTACCTGGGCAAGAACGGCTTTCCGGGAGCGATCCTGGGCCTGTCCGGCGGCATCGACTCGGCGCTGGTGCTGGCCATCGCCGTCGATGCGCTGGGCAAGGACCGTGTGCGCACGGTGATGATGCCGTCACCCTACACGGCCGATATCTCCTGGATCGACGCGCGCGACATGGCCGCGCGGCTGGGCGTGCGCTACGACGAGATCGCCATCGCGCCGCAGTTCGAGGCCTTCAAGGCCAGCCTGGCGGGTGAGTTTGCCGGTCTGCCCGAAGACACGACGGAAGAGAACCTGCAGGCGCGCATTCGCGGCACGCTGCTCATGGCGCTGTCCAACAAGTTCGGCAGCATCGTGCTGACCACCGGCAACAAGAGCGAGATGGCCACGGGCTATTGCACGCTGTATGGCGACATGGCGGGTGGCTTCGCGGTCATTAAGGACGTGGCCAAGACCATGGTCTTCAAGCTCGCGCGCTGGCGCAATGCGCACGACCCCTACGGCACAGGTTCCAGCCCGATCCCCGAGCGCATCATCACGCGCCCACCCAGCGCTGAACTCCGCCCGGACCAGAAGGACCAGGACAGCCTGCCCGCCTACGAAGTGCTCGACGCCATCATCGAGCGCTACATGGAGAACGACCAGAGCCCTGAGAGCCTGGTGGCGGCCGGGTTCGAACGCGCCGACGTGGACAAGGTGGTGCGCCTGATCCGCATCAACGAGTACAAGCGCCGCCAGGCGCCAGTGGGCATCCGCGTGACCCACCGCAGCTTCGGCAAGGACTGGCGCTATCCGATCACGAGCAAGTACCGCGCTTAAACCCGCTGTAGCGTCAGCACCGCGCGCATCTCGCCTACCTCGATGCCAGCGGCGTTCTTGAGCGGTGGTGGGATCAGGGTCGCCAGATCCGCGCGGGCCTGATCGCCGAGCCAGTCGAGTTGCTCCAGCGCCGACACGAAGGCCACCATCAAGGGCGGCAGCAGTCCGTCGCTCACCTTGGCGGCGATGCCAACCCCACGGCTGAAGCTCGCGAGCACCTGCACGCCATCGGCGCCCACCTTGCTCACCCAGTCGCCGCGGCCTGCGCGCATCAGCGCGAGGTCGTTGCGCCCCTGGCCACTCACCAGCTCCGGGTGCGCGCTCATGGCGCGCGCAATGCGCTGGGGCGCGCGACCATAGACCGGGTCGGGTTTCTGCAGCGTGAGCCGGGCGAAGGCGTGCGCCAGCGCGCGCAAGGGCAGCGCGTAGTTGGGCGCACTGCAGCCGTCGGTGCCACGGACGAGTTGGTCGATCGGTACACCCGAAAAATGGCTCACGCTCGCGACGATCTTCTGTTGCACCGGGTGGTGGAGGTCGAGGTAGCCCGCCTGCGGCACACCCAGCGCATGGGCCAGCAGCAACATGCCGGTGTGTTTTCCCGAGCAGTTGTGGTGCAGGCGGTTGAACCGCGCCCCTGGCTCGGGCGTGGCGCCAGTGGCGCCGAAGAAGAAGGGCACATGGCTTCCGCAGGCCAGATTCGCTTCGCCGGCGCCGATCTTCGCGAGCAAGGCGGCCACGCGCTCCACGTGCATCGGTTCGCCGCTGTGGCTCGCGCACAGCAGCGCCACGTCGGCGTCGCTCAGTCCATAGCAATCCGCCGCGTGCGCGATCAAGGGCATGGCCTGGAAGGGCTTGAGCGAGGAGCGGGTGAACAGCGGCGCCTCCACGTCGCCCACGCTTGCCAGCAGGCGGCCTTGTGCATCCACCACGGCGAACGAGCCGTGGTGGATGTTCTCGGGGTGGCCGCCGCGGCAGGCGACGGTGATGGGAACGTGGTGGGGCAGCGCGTGTGAGGGCATGTGGGGTGGCGCGAGTTGAATGGCGCAGTGTACGAACAGCGCGCAAGGGCTTGGGCATAATGAAACTGAAACGCAAACCCCTTTCCAAAGCCACGTCCTGGAGACATCGCATGAAGCAGATCACCGCCGTCATCAAGCCTTTCAAGCTGGAAGAGGTGCGCGAGGCGCTGGCCGAGCAGGGTGTGACCGGCCTGACCGTGACCGAGGTGAAGGGCTTTGGTCGCCAGAAGGGCCATACCGAGCTCTACCGCGGTGCCGAGTACGTGGTGGACTTCCTGCCCAAGGTCAAGATCGAGGTGGTGGTGAATTCGGACGATGTCGAGCGCTGTGTCGACGCCATCATCCGGGCGGCGCGCACGGGCAAGATCGGTGACGGCAAGATCTTCGTCACCCCGGTCGAGCGTGTGGTGCGCATCCGCACCGGCGAAGAGGACGAAACCGCCGTCTGAGTCTCAGATCGCTTCCAGGCGGTCGGCGGGTGCCAGACCCGCCGCCTGCACCAGTTCGGGCAGCAGGGCCTCGGCATCGGTGCCGACCCGGATCAGGTCCATCTGCCATTCGCTCATGAAGGCCTGCTCCACGCCGGTGCGTAGGAATGCCATCAAGCCATCGTAGTAGCCACCCGCGTTGAGCAGGCCCACGGGCTTGTCGTGGTAGCCGAGCTGGCGCCAGGTCCAGACTTCAAAGAACTCCTCGAAGGTACCGATGCCACCGGGCAGCGCCAGAAACGCATCGGCCCGCTCCGCCATCATGCGCTTGCGCTCGTGCATGGTGTCGACCACGTGCAGTTCGGTACAGCCGTTGTGGGCCCATTCCTTCTCAACCAGCGCCCTGGGGATGATGCCCACGACGCGCCCGCCCGCAGCCAGGGTGGCTTCGGCGACCACACCCATGAGGCCGTTGCGGCCGCCACCATAGACGAGTTGGCCGCCCCGGTTGCCGATCCATTCGCCCACGGCCCGGGCGGTGTCGATGAAAGCGGCATCGGCGCCCGGGCGCGAGCCGCAGTACACGCAGAGCGAAAAGGCGGGTGAGGTCATGGTGTCGGGGAAGGAATGGAAAACCGGGTGGCTCACGCCCAGCGCGCCCAGATTGCGGCCAGCCAGATGCCGGCGCACAGCAGCAGGCTGAGCAACACGGCGGCACTGCCCATGTCCTTGGCGCGTTTGGACAGGTCATGCCATTCCGGGCCGATGCGGTCGATGGCGGTTTCGATGCCGGTGTTGAGCAACTCCACCACCATCACGAGCACCACCGAGGCACAAAGCAAGGCGGTTTCGACCCAGTTGCGTCCGAGCCAGAAGCCGGCAGGGACCAGCACCAGCGCAGCCAGTGCCTCCTGGCGAAATGCGGTCTCGCCCCAGCCCGCCCGCAGGCCTGCCAGTGAATAGCCGAAGGCGTGCACAAGGCGCGACAGACCGGTGCGGCGCTTTTGCGCGTCGACGGGTTCCTGGAGGCCTGGTTCGCTCATGGCCTTGTGCGCGCCGGCCCTGGCGGCGGGATGTGGTGCACGAGCCGTGTGCCAGCCAGCGCATCGTGCAGGAACTGGCGCTGGGGGTGGAAGCGCGAGAGCAGCGCCCAGATCAGGACCCAGCCGATCAGCAGCACGGCCAGCTCGCCGCCGGGCAGGGCCATTGCGCCGGAAACCGCCAGTGGCGGCAGCAGCCAGAGCCACGACAACAGATAGCGCAGCAGCGCACGCGGCTGGGTCAGTGGCTGTCCCTTGCGGTCCACCACGCGGATGTGCCAGGTCTTCATGGCCAGGGTCTGCCCCTTGGCCCAGAACCAGGTGAAGTAGACGCCGAACACAATGAAAAGGAAGGCCTGCTGCGCATGCCGGTTGTCCAGGGCATGGCGGGTCTGTGTCAGGGTGGAAAACAGGTAGCCCGCGATGAACACCACGCCGAACATCAGCATGCCCTCGTAGAGCCAGCAGGCCATGCGGCGGCGCAGGGAGGGCGCAACCAGGTGGGTGCCGCGCTCAGGGCTGGAGGAGGGGGATGTCGAGGTCGGCAGGGAGGCGGACATGGGGGCGGGGCAAGGGAAGGGCAGCGGTCGCGAAAGGCTCGAATTGTCGCATTGCCGATGGGGACTTCGCCTTTTTGAAGTCGTTCGCGGACCGGGTGGCTGGAAAACCCGTGTTGCAGTGCGATAATGCGCGCTGCAGTTCAAAACAAGGCAAACGGATCAGGGTCCGGCGGGGTATGTGCCCGCTCATGTCCATTGGTCTCAAGTCTCGACACCGCTCCACAAGAGATGGTCTAGAGGCACCCAAGGTTTTTCGTCAGAGAAATTCTCGAAAGGTTCATCATGGAAATCAGCAAGGCCGAACTGGCCTCGGCTGCCGCCGCCACTGGCGCAGCCCCTCAAGACCTCCGCGGCGCAGAAATCCTCGTCAAGGCCCTCCAGGCCGAGGGTGTGAAGTACATCTGGGGTTATCCCGGTGGTGCCGTACTGCACATCTACGACGCTTTCTACAAGCAGGACACCATCCAGCATGTGCTGGTGCGTCACGAGCAGGCCGCCGTGCACGCGGCCGACGGCTATGCACGCGCAACCGGCGACGTGGGTGTGGCGCTCGTCACTTCCGGCCCGGGCGTGACCAACGCCGTCACCGGCATCGCCACCGCCTATATGGACAGCATCCCGATGGTGATCATCACCGGCCAGGTGCCCACGGCCGCCATTGGCCTGGACGCCTTCCAGGAGTGCGACACCGTCGGCATCACGCGACCCATCGTCAAGCACAACTTCCTGGTCAAGGATGCGCGCGACATGGCGATGGTCATGAAGAAGGCCTTTCACATCGCCCGCAGCGGCCGCCCAGGACCGGTGGTGGTGGACATTCCCAAGGACGTGTCATTCAACAAGGTGCCTTACAACGGCTACCCCGAGACGGTGGAGATGCGCTCGTACAACCCGGTGCGCAAGGGGCATGGCGGCCAGATCCGCAAGGCGTTGCAGTTGCTGCTGGCGGCCAAGCGTCCCTACATCTATACCGGTGGTGGCGTGCTGCTGGGCAACGCCACGAACGAGTTGCGCACCCTGGTGGACATGCTGGGTTACCCGGTTACCAACACGCTCATGGGCCTGGGCGCATACCCCGCGACGGACCGCAAGTTCCTCGGCATGCTGGGCATGCACGGCACGATTGAAGCCAACAACGCCATGCAGAACTGCGACGTGCTGCTGGCCGTGGGCGCGCGCTTCGACGACCGGGTGATCGGCAATCCCAAGCACTTTGCTCAGAACGAGCGCAAGATCATCCACATCGACATCGATCCGTCGAGCATTTCCAAGCGAGTCAAGGTCGACGTGCCCATCGTGGGCGATGTCAAGGATGTGCTGACCGAACTGATCAACATGGTGCGTGAGAGCGCTGCGCGCGCCGACGAGAAGGCCCTCGCGGAATGGTGGAAGACCATCGAGGCCTGGCGCTCGCGCGACTGTCTGAAGTACGACCGCGACAACACCGACGTGATCAAGCCGCAGTACGTGATCGAGACGCTGTGGAACATGACCAGAGACTCGGACGCCTATGTCACGTCCGACGTCGGCCAGCACCAGATGTGGGCGGCGCAGTACTACCGTTTCAACGAGCCGCGACGCTGGATCAACTCCGGCGGTCTGGGCACCATGGGCGTGGGCATTCCTTATGCCATGGGCATCAAGCTGGCCAAGCCCGAGAGCGAGGTGTTCTGCGTCACTGGCGAGGGTTCGGTGCAGATGTGCATCCAGGAGCTCTCCACCTGCCTCCAGTACAACACGCCGATCAAGATCATGGCGTTGAACAACCGCTACCTCGGCATGGTGCGGCAGTGGCAGGAGATCGACTACGAAGGACGCTATAGCCACAGCTACATGGACGCACTGCCCAACTTCGTGAAGCTCGCCGAGGCCTATGGCCATGTCGGCATGCTGATCGAACGACCGCAGGACGTGGAAGGCGCTCTTCGCGAGGCGCGCAAGCTCAAGGACCGCACCGTGTTCATGGACTTCCGCACCGATCCGACGGAGAACGTGTTCCCCATGGTCAAGGCTGGCAAGGGCATCACCGAGATGCTGCTGGGTTCCGAAGACCTGTAAAGACCCAAGCGAAGCGGTGGACGCGGTTCACTGCTTCATCCCTTTAGACGAATCTATTGCTTGCCAAGCCTGTGCATTACCGTGCGCAGGGGAGGGCGGTGAAAAGAGGAATCGAACATGAAACACATCATTGCTGTCCTGCTGGAAAACGAACCCGGGGCGCTGTCCCGCGTGGTCGGGCTGTTCTCAGCCCGGGGCTACAACATCGAATCGCTCACGGTGGCGCCCACCGAGGACCCGAGCTTGTCCCGCATGACGATCCAGACCACGGGGTCGGACGATGTCATCGAGCAGATCACCAAGCACCTCAACCGCCTGATCGAGGTGGTCAAGGTGGTCGATCTCACGGAGGGTTCCTACACCGAGCGCGAGCTCATGATGGTGAAGGTGCGCGCGGTGGGCAAGGAGCGCGAGGAAATGAAGCGCATGGCCGACATCTTCCGCGGCCGCATCATCGACGTGACCGAAAAGAGCTACACCATCGAACTCACGGGTGACCAAGGCAAGAACGATGCTTTCCTGGTGGCGATCGACCGCTCGGCCATTCTGGAGACGGTACGTACCGGCGCCAGCGGCATCGGCCGTGGCGAACGCATTCTCAGGGTGTAAGACAATCCTTCGTTTTCCGATCAAACCAATCAACTACGCAACCACGCATTCAACCTGGAGCCAACATGAAAGTTTTCTACGACAAAGACTGTGACCTGTCCCTGATCAAGGGCAAGACCGTGGCCATCATTGGCTATGGCAGCCAGGGTCACGCGCACGCCCAGAACCTCAACGACAGCGGCGTCAAGGTCGTGGTGGGCCTGCGCAAGGGTGGCGCGTCCTGGGACAAGGTCGGCAAGGCTGGCCTGAACGTCATGGAAGTCAACGACGCAGTCAAAGCTGCAGACGTGGTCATGATCCTCCTGCCCGACGAACAGATTGCCGAGGTGTACAAGAACAATGTCGAGCCCAACATCAAACAGGGTGGCTCGCTCGCGTTCGCGCACGGCTTCAACGTGCACTACAACCAGGTCGTGCCGCGCGCCGATCTGGACGTGTGGATGGTGGCCCCCAAGGCGCCTGGCCATACCGTGCGCAATACCTACACCCAGGGCGGAGGCGTGCCCCACCTCGTGGCCGTGCACCAGGACAAGAGCGGCAAGGCCCGCGACCTGGCGCTGAGCTATGCAATGGCCAACGGTGGAGGCAAGGCCGGCATCATCGAAACCAACTTCAAGGAAGAGACCGAGACCGACCTGTTCGGTGAGCAGGCCGTTCTTTGCGGCGGCGCGGTCGAGCTGATCAAGATGGGCTACGAGACGCTGGTGGAAGCCGGTTACGCGCCCGAGATGGCCTACTTCGAGTGCCTGCACGAACTCAAGCTCATTGTGGACCTGATCTACGAAGGCGGGATCGCCAACATGAACTACTCGATCTCGAACAACGCCGAGTACGGTGAGTATGTGACCGGCCCCGAGGTCATCAACGAGCAGTCGCGCGTGGCCATGCGCAACGCGCTCAAGCGCATCCAGAACGGCGAGTACGCGAAGATGTTCATTGCCGAGGGTCGCACCAACTACCCGAGCATGACCGCTCGCCGCCGCAACACGGCCGATCACAGCATCGAGGTGGTGGGAGCGCAACTGCGCGCGATGATGCCGTGGATCGCAAAGAACAAACTGGTGGACCAGACGCGAAACTGATTGTTGCGGCACCCGGCGCAGCCATGACAGAGGCCACTTCGGTGGCCTCTGCCGTTTTTCACCTCGCGATCCCTGCCTTACACTGGGACACTCTGCGCAGGACAGCTGGCGCAGCGGCCGACGGCCCGTGATACGACAGAAAAGAAAGGCCTTCATGCACGATGGAACCGACCCCCACATGACGCAGGATCAGGAGCGCCCCAAGCGGCCCAAGGGCATCTACATGGTGCCGAACATGATCACGCTTGCGGCTCTGTTCGGTGGTTTCTATTCGGTGGTCATGGCCATGAACGGGCGCTACGATCTGGCAACCCTGGGCATTTTCGTGGCCATGGTCCTCGACAGCCTGGATGGGCGTGTGGCCCGTCTCACCAACACCCAAAGCGCCTTCGGCGAACAGATGGACTCGCTGTCCGACATGGTTTCCTTTGGCGCGGCGCCAGCGCTCATCGCCTACGAATGGGCGTTGCGCGACATCGGCCGCTGGGGCTGGATTGCGGCCTTCGTGTACTGTGCCTGCGCGGCGCTGAGACTGGCGCGCTTCAACGTGAATACCGCTGTGGTGGACAAGCGCTATTTCCAGGGCCTGCCATCGCCGGCTGCTGCCGCGCTGGTCGCCGGCTTCATCTGGCTCATGACCGAACTCGGCATTCGCCCGCAGGATGTCACCTGGCCGATGTTCGTCATCACCCTATATACCGGTCTGACCATGGTGACCAATGTACCCTTCTACAGCTTCAAGGACCTGAGCCTGAAGAGGAGCGTGCCTTTCGCCGCAATCGTGCTGGTGGCGTTGGGCATCGCCGTGATCAACATTCACCCACCCACGGTGCTGTTCGCGCTGTTCGTTGTGTATGGGCTCTCAGGCTATGCGGTTTACTGCTGGCGCAAGGCCAAAGGACGCCCCACCAGCGTGATCAGCACATCCACCGACGAGCCCGACGAGCGCGGCCTGCACAGCGACGACTGATTCGCAGAGACGACTCGCCGGGGCTGGCGCGTCTTCAGGCCTGTCCACCGGCTTTGTGCTACATTGCGATCCATGTTCCAGATTTCCCTCTCGCTACTACTGGGTGTCCACCACGGGCAGGTCTGGTAGCGCGCGAGCGATTTCCCAAAAACGGCCCGTTTGCACCTGCAGCGGGCCGTTTTTGCTTCTGGAACTGCAGGTTTTTTTGAAGCTTTGCCCACGAGGCGATTCATCGGAGCATTGAGATGAGCGACAAACTGATCATTTTTGACACCACCTTGCGCGACGGCGAGCAATCTCCCGGTGCCTCCATGACGAAGGACGAGAAACTGCGCATTGCGCGCCAGCTCGAACGTCTGAAGGTGGACGTCATCGAGGCCGGGTTTGCCGCCAGCTCCAACGGCGACTTCGACTGCGTGCAGGCCATCGCCAACACCATCAAGGACTCCACGGTGTGTTCGCTGGCACGCGCCAACGACCGCGACATCGCGCGCGCGGCCGAGGCGCTCAAAGGGGCTCAGCGCGCCCGCATCCATACCTTCATTGCCACCAGTGCACTGCACATGGAGAAGAAGCTGCGCATGACGCCCGAGCAGGTGCTGGAGCAGGCAGTGCAGTCGGTGCGCTTCGCGCGCAATCTGGTCGACGACATCGAGTTCAGTCCGGAAGACGGCTACCGGAGCGATCCGGATTTCCTCTGCCGCGTTCTGGAGGCCGTGATCAAGGAAGGGGCGACGACACTCAACATTCCTGACACGGTGGGCTACGCCATACCCGAGTTGTACGGAGAGTTCATCCGCAACCTGCGCGAGCGCGTGCCCAACGCCGACAAGGCGATCTGGTCGGTGCATTGCCACAATGACCTGGGGATGGCCGTGGCGAACTCGCTTGCGGGGGTGAAGATCGGCGGCGCACGCCAGGTCGAATGCACCATCAACGGGCTGGGTGAGCGTGCGGGCAACTGTTCACTCGAAGAGATCGTGATGGCGGTGCGCACTCGGCGTGACTACTTCGGCCTCGACATCGGCGTGGACGCGACGCAGATCGTGCCGGCCAGCCGCATGGTCAGTCAGACCACGGGTTTCGTCGTGCAACCCAACAAGGCCGTGGTGGGCGCCAACGCATTTGCTCACGCCAGCGGCATTCACCAGGATGGTGTGCTCAAGGCGCGCGACACCTACGAAATCATGCGGGCAGAGGATGTGGGCTGGAGTGCCAACAAGATCGTGCTGGGCAAACTCAGTGGGCGCAATGCCTTCAAGCAACGCCTGCAGGATCTGGGCATCGAGATGGAGTCCGAGAGCGAGATCAACACCGCGTTTGCCGCGTTCAAGGAGCTGGCCGACCGCAAGAGCGAAATCTTCGACGAGGACATCCTCGCCCTGTGCAGCGACGAGAGCGTGACTGCCGAGAAGGAACAGTACGGCCTCGTGTCGCTCAAGCAGCGCAGCGAAACCGGCGAACGGCCGCATGCCAGTGTGGTGTTCACCGTGGAGGGCAAGGAAATCCAGGGCGAAAGCGACGGCAACGGCCCGGTGGACGCGTCGCTAAAGGCGATCGAGAACCACGTCAAGAGTGGCGCCGAGCTGGTGCTGTACTCGGTCAACGCCATCACGAGTGGATCGACCGAGAGCCAGGGTGAAGTCACGGTGCGGCTGCAACACGGCGGGCGTGTGGTCAACGGCGTGGGGGCGGACCCGGACATCGTGGTGGCGTCGGCCAAGGCTTATCTGAGTGCGCTGAACAAGCTGCACAGCAAAGCCGACCGGGTCGCTGCTCAAGGATAATACTCAATTAAATCAAAGGCTTGCGGTATTTTGTTTCTTGATCCGCAGAATTGACACCAAAAGTAGCGCCTGTTCTACCGATCACTGAAGATAATTACCCAAGCTTTTGATATTGCTAGTTTTTTTCCGCGTGCTTATACTCCACTCCTGCGCAATTCCTGTTGCTGGAGTGAAGTCATGGTCATCGGCGTCAATCACCTTCGCAAATTCCTGCTGACGGCAGCCATTGCTTGCTGGGTGACGTTGTCCCTGACGCCAGCTCCTGTCGAAGCTGCAACCACTGGAAAAACCACAAAGAAGGCGGTGGCCTCCAAGACCTCGGTCAAGCGCAGCGTTGCGTCGACGCGCAAGTCCCCATCCAAAGTGGCCAAGACCCCGACGCGCAAGACGGCCAGCGCTTCCCGCAGGACCGCCAACCGGGTCAAGGTGCAGATGGCGGCGGGCAAATCCGGCTCGCTGCACAAGGTGGCTGTGCGCAAGAACCCCGTGGCGCATGCCGCCGTACAGCCGCGCCGCTCGAACGGAGAGCGCCTGGGTCTGCGCTCGATGGACGATCCGCTTGATCTCAACTCGAGCGTGGCGCTGGTGATCGATCAGGAAACGAATGAAGTGCTGTTCAGCAAGAACGATGCGGCCGTGCTGCCGATCGCGTCGCTGACCAAGCTCATGACGGGTTTGGTGATTGCCGAGGCCAATCTCGACATGGAAGAGATGATCACCATCACCCGGGATGACGTGGACACCTACAAGGGCAGCCGTTCGCGGTTGGCCGTTGGCAGCACGCTCAGTCGCGGTGAACTGTTGCACCTGGCGCTGATGTCCAGCGAAAACCGGGCGGCGCACGCGCTCGGGCGTACCCACCCAGGTGGGCTGGACGAGTTTGTTCGCCTGATGAATCGCAAAGCCGACGAGCTTGGCATGGCCGATACCCGCTACGTGGAGCCGACTGGTCTTTCGAGCCAGAATCAGTCGAGCGCACGCGACCTTGCCACACTGGTCTCGGTCGCTTACGAGCGCCCGATCCTGCGCAGCCTGTCCACCTCGCCGGGATATGAAGTGGAGCTGGGCCGCCGAACCCTCCACTACAACAACTCCAACCGCCTCGTCAAGAACCCGTCATGGGATATCGGTCTGCAGAAAACGGGCTACATCTCGGAGGCTGGGCGCTGTCTCGTCATGCAGGCCAAGGTGGCGGGCCGCCAGTTGATCATGGTCTTCCTCGACTCGGCGGGCACGCTCAGTCGCCTTCGGGATGCCGAACGGGTGCGGCGCTGGGTGGAGGTGCAGACCGACACGCATCCTGCGGTCAGGCCGCAGGGCTGACAAGGCTGCTGTACACAAGTACACAAGAGAAAAGGCCCCACCGGGGCCTTTTCTCTTGTGTACAGCGCGGTCGGTTTGTTCAGCGTGCCGCGGACGGGTTGGGGACCTTCGGACACCCCAGGGCCATGGAGATCTCCGCCGCTGTCGAGCGCAGCTTGGGTACCCAGCTCTCGTCAATGCGATCGGCCGGCGCGGAGATGGACAAACCCGCCACCAGTTTGCTCTGGTCGTCGTAGATGCCGGCGGCCATGCAGCGCACGCCCATTTCCAGTTCTTCGTTGTCGCGTGCCAGACCGGCCTGGCGGCATTGCAACAGTTCACGCTCCAGCGTGCTCAACTGGGTCAGGCTGTTGCGGGTGTTGCCCGCAAGTCCGGTGCGTGTGGCATAGGCGCGCACCCTTTGAGGTTCGTCATCCGCCAGAAAGAGTTTGCCCACCGAGGTCAGGTGCAAAGGGGCGCGTCCACCGATGGCGCGCACCACCTGCATGCCCGAGCGCTCGCTGTAGGCGCGCTCCACGTACACGATTTCATCGCCCTGGCGCACGCTCAGATTGACGGGCTGCTGGATCAGCTTGTGCAGCTCACGCATGGGGAGCAAGGCCGCATCCCTGACGCTCAGGCGGGCCTTGACCAGATTGCCCAGTTCCAGCAGCCGCATGCCCAGGCGGTAGCTGCCAGCTTCCGGGCGATCAACAAAGCGGCCAATGGTCAGGTCGTTGAGGATGCGGTGCGCGGTGGACGGATGAAGGCCCGTCTTTTCGCTGATGTCCTTCAGCGACACTGGCTCTTCACGCGATGCGAGCACCTCCAGCAGATTGAACATGCGCTCGATGACCTGAACGGTCGGCGTGCTGGGGAGAGACTCGGAACGTTTGGTCATGGGTGGCAATGGTAGCGTCTGATTTTACAAGATGAAATCAGAGCCCAGGCGCTGCGCGCCGCAAACTCACCGCCGCCGGCGGGATTCAACCCATCTGCCATCGTGAAGCAGCTCATGGGGACGGAACCCCGCCTTGTAGCTCATCTTGCTGCTCTGGCCGATCCAGTAGCCGAGATACACATGAGGCAGCTCCAGTGCGCGGGCCTGATCAATCTGCCATAGCACGCTGTAGGTACCGTAGCTTGCTTTCTCCTCAGGCTCGTAGAAGGTGTAAACCGCCGACAGCCCGTCGTTGAGTACATCCACGATTGACACCATCTTGAGTTTCGAAGGTCGCCCATGCGCGGCCGGTTCGTGAAACTCCACCAGGCGTGAGTTGACACGGCTCTGAAGCAGGAATTGCGTGTATTGGTCGATGCTGTCGTGGTCCATGCCACCGCCTGCGTGGCGGCTGTTCTGGTACCGGAGGTATAGCTGGTAGTGCTCCGGGATGAAACACAGCTTGAGCACGCGTGTCTGGAGCATGCCATGTTGCGCTTTTGAGCGGCGCTGACTGCGGCTGGGGGAGAACGTCGCCACGGGCACGCGCAGCGGCACGCAGGCGTGGCAGCCATCGCAGTACGGACGGTAGGTGAACATGCCGCTGCGGCGAAAGCCGTGCGTGACCAGATCCGAGTAGGCGTCGTTGTGGATCAGGTGGCTGGGCGTGGCCACCTGCGAGCGGGCCTGGCGGTCAGGCAGGTAGCTGCACGGGTAGGGCGCTGTGGCGTAAAACTGCAGCGCCTGCAGCGGAAGTTCTTTGAGATGGGTCACGCGCGAGGACCGTCTTCAGAGAGGAGGTTCTGCCAGTATACGGGCAGGAATTTCCACACTGGTGCGGGATTCAGCACGGCCATGCTCACATGCCGGCAAAAGTCTTCGCGGGTCATCAGGTGCCCGCCCTGCGATGCCAGGTGGGCCGTGTTCTGCTGGCAGTCGATCAAGGGCAGGTCATGGGCGCGGCAGAAGGCAATGAGGCCGGCCAGGGCGATCTTGGATGCATCATTGCGACGACTGAACATCGATTCACCGAACACCATGGAGCCGAGGTTGACGCAATACAGGCCGCCTGCGAGTTCGCCATCCAGCCACGTTTCCACGCTGTGCACCAGGCCCGCCTGGTGCAGCCGGACATAGGCTTCCACCATGGCGGGCAGGATCCAGGTGCCTGACTGGCCATTGCGTGGCGTGTGGGCGCAGGCCTTTATCACGCGCTCGAAATCTTGATCGATGCGTACCTCAAGGCGGTTTTCGCGCAGCAGGCGCACGAGCGTCTTTCGCAGCGAGCGGTGCAGGCGGAACGCGGACGGTTCGAGCACCATGCGCGGGTCGGTGCTCCACCAGAGGATGGGCTGACCCGCGCTGTACCAGGGGAAGATGCCACGCGAGTACGCTGCCACCAGCGTCGGCTGGTCGAGCACGCCGCCTGCGGCGAGCAGCCCGGGTGCCGGGTCGGCGGCGCTCCACGCGGTTTCCACAGGCGGAAAGGCCTGTCCAGGCTCCAGCCATGGCAAAGCGCGGTTGGGCGGGGTGTGTGACATGGCGCTATTGTGCGCGGCGGCCGTGCGGATTCAAGGTGTCGGAGGCTTGGTTCCTCGCACAAGTGTCCATGCCGCGGCGCCCATCAGGATGCCAACGCCATCACCCAGCAGATCCAGCCATTCGCCAAAGCGCCAGCCCGTCGCGGTCTGGGCAAGTTCGATGGCGGCACCGAACGCGAGCAGAGACAGGACCACGCGTGAAGGGTGCTGTGGGTACGAAAACAAGCCCAGCACGCCCAGCCAGGCGAATCCGGCCGCATGCTGGGCTTTGTCCCAGATGTTGAAGGACTGGGCGGGCAGCAGTTCCACAGGCACGAGCGATGCGATGGTGAGCGCCAGAACGCTCAGCCAGAAAGCGGGTTTGATGATCGACATGAAAGAGGGTCTCAGAAAGCCAGAAAAACGACGCTATAATTCGAGGCTGTTCCCTGATAGCTCAGTCGGTAGAGCGACGGACTGTTAATCCGCAGGTCCCTGGTTCGAGTCCAGGTCGGGGAGCCAGAGATGCAAAAAAGACAAAGGCCTTCTTCGGAAGGCCTTTGTCTTTTGTATGGCTCGCAGGCGGCCATTCAGTCGAACACCGGCGAATTCACACCCAGTACCTTGTGCAGCTTCGGGCTGGTCGTGGTGTATTGCAGCATGACTTTCTTGTCTGGAAAGATGAACGGCGCAGCGCCGAACGCCGCCAGGGCGCATTCGTGGAAGCCGGAAAGTATCAGCTTCTTCTTGCCGGGGTAGGTGTTGATGTCACCTACCGCGAAGATGCCGGGAACGCTGGTTGAAAATTTCTCCGTGTCCACCAGCAGTTGCTTTCGCTCGATGTCCAGGCCCCAGTCGGCAATCGGCCCGAGCTTCGGGGACAGACCGAAGAACACAAGCAACGCATCCATGGGAACGACGCGCGTCAAGGCGTCGGGCCCTGTGACCTTGAGACCGCTCAGGTGGCCAACGGTTTCTTCGATCCCTGTGACCTGCCCCACGACGAATTGCATCTGTTGGCGCTCGCACAACTCGCGCATCCGGCTCACGCTGGCTGGCGCCGCCTGAAAGCCGTCGCGCCGGTGGATAAGGATCACGCTTGCGGCGCGGTGCGGACCGTCGGCGGCGAAGTTCAAGGCCCAGTCCAGCGCCGAATCGCCACCGCCCACGATGACCAGGTCCTTGCCCGCAAACCGGGCCGGGTCCTTCACGCGGTAGAACACCTGCTTGTTTTCATACGCCTCCAGGCCGTCGACTTTGAGCGTGCGTGGCTGGAAAGCTCCGACACCCGCAGCGATGAACAGCGTTCTGGTGAGGAACCGGGTGCCCCGGGAGGTGGCCACATGGAAGCGGCCATCGTCCAGCGGCTGAACCGTGCTGACTTCCTGGCCTAGATGGAAGATGGCGCCGAAGGGCTTGATCTGTTCGAGCAGTCGGTCGGTGAGTTCCTGGCCCGTGCACACCGGGATGGCGGGGATGTCGTAGATGGGCTTGTCGGGGTAGAGCTCGGTCGGCTGGCCACCGGGGTAAGGCAGCGCGTCGATGACGTGGGCCTTGATCTCCAGCAAACCGAGTTCGAAGACCTGAAACAGCCCCACAGGGCCGGCGCCGACGACGACGGCGTCCGTCTCGATCGGGCCGTCCTGTGCTGTAGCGAGAGTCATGACGTCCCGGGTCGGCTCCGAGTTCATCGTGCGCGCCCGGCGATCAGCGCAGCAACTCGGACAGCTTGTCGGTGCGGTCTTTCCACTCTTCCGCGTCTTCCAGCGGGGCCTTGCGCTTGGTGATGCTCTTCCAGCCCGGCAGCCGGGCCAGTTCGGCGTTGAGTTCGGTCATGTGCTGCTGGTCCTTGGGCAGGTCTTCCTCGGCGTAGATCGCACTTACCGGGCACTCGGGGATGCACACTGCGCAGTCGATGCACTCGTCCGGGTCGATGGTCAGGAAGTTCGGGCCTTCGCGGAAGCAGTCGACGGGACAGACGTCCACACAATCGGTGTATTTGCAGCGGATGCAGGCTTCGGTGACAACGTGGGTCATGGTGGTGGTCGGAGTCGGAGTAACCCTGGATTTTAGGGTTTCCATGGAGCCCAGGCCGGGGCATGCCCCTTGCCTGGGTCGGTGTAAAGGAGAAAGGGTGCTCAGAGCACCAGAAGGGCACCGGCGGTGCGGTGGCTGGCGGTGTCCACCAGCACCAGCGAGCCCAGGGTGCGCGAGCGCTCGAACGGCAGGGTGGCGAGAGGCTCCTGCAGGCTCAGCTCGATGTGTCCGATCGCATTGGGTTCGAGCTGGCTCGCGTCCTCTTCCGCCAGAGTATGGATGTCGAGCCGGTGCACGATGCGCTTGATGCGGGCCTTCACCCAGCGATGTCCGTGCAGCGCCCAGTACACCCGGCCCGGCACGAGGGTCTCGTCGTCCAGCCAGGCCACCGTCGCGCGGATCTCGCGGCTGCCCTCGAGAGGCTCGTTTTCGTCGACCGCCAGCAGCCAGTCGCCACGTGAGACGTCGACTTCGCGGTCGAGTACGATGCCGGCGCTGTGGCCGGCCAGCACGGCTTGCGGGCTTCGCACATGGTTGAGCACCTGTGCCACGACGGCGGTCTGCCCGTTGGGCATGATGCGCACCGGCTGGCCGGGCTGCACGCCGCCCGTGGCCACGCGGCCCCAGAACACACGGCGCCCTTGAGTGGTATCGGACGAGCTGCTGAACTTCTCCACCCATTGCACCGCAAAGGCGAACGGCAGGTTGCTGTCCGTTGGCGTGACGGGCAGGCCTTCCAGAATGTCCAGCAGTGTCGGACCGTTGTAGCCGCACCAGCGGGCCTGCTCACTCGCGTCCACCACGTTCCAGCCCTTGAGCGCGGAGATCGGCACGATGGCCGTCACGGGAATACCGGCCTGCGCTGCGAACCGCTGCAACGCCGCTGCGATGTGCTGGAACGCCTGCGCGTTGTTGTCCACAGCGTCGAGCTTGTTGATGGCAAAGACGACCGACGGCACGCGCAGCAGCTTGAGCAGCAGGCTGTGGCGTCGCGTCTGGGGCAGCAACTGCAGGGCGGCATCGGCCCAGTCCAGTTTGGTGGCATCCACCAGCACCACGGCAGCGTCCGCGCTGCTGGCGGCAGTGACCATGTTGCGCGTGTACTGTTCGTGGCCGGGTGCGTCGCCGATGATGAATTTGCGCGCTTCGGTGCTGAAGTAGCGGTAGGCCACGTCGATGGTGATGCCCTGCTCGCGCTCGGCCGAGAGGCCGTCGGTGAGCAGCGCCAGGTCTGTCTGGCCCTGGCGTTGCACGCCGGCCAGATGGTCCTGCAGCACAGCCTTGCTGTCGACCAGCAGGCGGCCGATGAGGGTGCTCTTGCCGTCGTCCACGCTGCCGCAGGTGATCAGGCGCAGCGCGGAGCGGGTGTCCTGGCCGAAGGTGTCGGCGGGCGCGGCCCGCACGGATGCAATGGTGGTCATCAGAAATACCCGTCCTTCTTGCGTTTTTCCATGGAGGCATCGGACGTCTTGTCGTCCATGCGCGTGGCACCGCGTTCGCTGACCTCGGCGGCAAGGGTTTCGATCACGATGTCGTCGGCCGATGCGGCCAGGCTGTCGACAGGGCAGGTGCAGGTGATGTCGCCCACCGTGCGGAAGCGCACGTCGCGCACCTGCACGGTTTCGCCCTCGCGCGGCGGGGTGAGTTCGGTCACCGGCACGAGCAGGCCGCGGCGGTCGACCACCTCGCGCCGGTGCGTGTAGTAAATGGAAGGCAGGGCGATGTTCTCGCGCGCGATGTACTGCCACACGTCGAGCTCTGTCCAGTTGCTGATGGGGAACACGCGGAAGTGCTCGCCGGGCTGCAGGCGGGTGTTGAACAGCGTCCAGAGCTCGGGGCGCTGGGCCTTGGGCTGCCATTGGCCGAAGCTGTCGCGGTGGCTGAAGATGCGCTCCTTGGCGCGCGCCTTTTCCTCGTCGCGCCGCGCGCCACCGATCAGGGCGTCGAAGCGGAACTCTTCAATGGCTTCGAGCAGGGTGACCGACTGGTGCACGTTGCGGCTCTCGCCCGGGTGCGCCAGGCGCACCGTGCCGCGCTTCATCGAGTCTTCGACGTTGCGCACGATCAGTTCGGCACCGAGCTCCTTCGCACGCAGGTCGCGGAAGTCGGTGACTTCGGGGAAGTTGTGACCGGTGTCGATCATCAGCAGCGGGTAGGGAATGCGACCCGCGCCAAAAGCCTTTTCGGCGCACTTGAGCATGACCAGCGAATCCTTGCCGCCCGAGAACAGCAGCGCGGGGCGCTCGAAGGCAGCCGCCACCTCGCGCAGGATGAAGATGGTTTCTTCCTCCAGCGCGTCCAGGTGGGCGTTGCTCAGGTGGTGATCGCTGGCATGTTGCAGGGCGGTCTGGATCACGGCGGTTTCGGTGCGGGCGTTCATGAAGGGGTCCGTTCGAGAGACGACACGAGGGGTTCTGAAGCGGGTTGCACGTGCAGTCCGCATTCCTTGGCGCTTTCCTGTTCCCACCACCAGCGTCCGGCGCGGAAGTCCTCGCCAACGCTGATGGCGCGCGTGCAGGGCGCGCAGCCGATGCTGGGGTAGAACTGGTCGTGCAGCGCGTTGTAGTCGAGTTGGTGCAAGGCGATGAAGTGCCAGACGTCGCCCCAGGTCCATTCGACAATGGGGCTGACCTTGATGCGCTCGGGCTCCTGGATGATTTCACCCACCTCGGCACGGGCGTTGGACTGTTCGCGCCGCAGGCCGGTGATCCAGCCGTCCTGGCCGGCCAGGGCACGCGCGAGAGGTTCCATCTTGCGCAGGTCGCAGCAGGCCTTGCGCAGTTCGATGCTCTGGTACATGGCCTCTTCGCCGTTCTTGCGCACGAAGTGGATGACCGATTCCTGCCGGGGACGGAACAGCTGCACGCTGATGCCGTAGCGCTGCTCGATCCTCGGGATCAGGGCGAGCGTTTCGGCGTGCAGCTTGCCGGTTTCCAGCACGAACACGCTGGCCTCGATGCCGGCGAGGTGGATCAGGTGCGTGACCACGATGTCCTCGGCGCCCAGGCTGGAGGCCTGGGTCAGCTTCGGATGGTTGGCGGCGGTTTCGCGCAGCAGTGCGATGCTGCGCTCGACCTTGGCGGCGAAGTCGGGCGAGGGGCGGTTGTAGAGAGCGATGGCGGTCATGGCGTTGGCTGTGAGGCGCTCAGGCGGTGGCGAAACGGGGTGCGGTCTGCAGCGCGTCACCCTGGTAGAAGGCGGGGTAGTGCGCCAGCAGTGCCTGGCCATGGGCCAGGTTCTGGTCGGCGCGCAGCACGGCCTGGGTGAAGCCGCTGCGCTGCATCTGCACGAGCTGGTCGATCAGCACGTCGCCGGTGGCGCGGATCTCCCCCGCGAAACCCAGGCGGCGGCGCAGCAGGAACGCCTGGCTGAACGCGCGCCCGTCGTTGAATTTCGGAAAGTGCAGTTCGATCGCATCGATGCCGCTCAGGTCGGATTCGCACGGATCGGCGTCGTTGGCAATGGCGATGCGCCGGTTCTCGGCCTCGCTGGGCGTGAAGGCCTTGGCGCTGAAAACCTGGAAGTTCTGGCTCATGGGGTCTGTCCTCAGGCGGTGGCACGGGCCGTGCTGGTGCGCACCGCGTTGGCGGCGGCCTTGAACGGTTCAGTGCCGGTGCGGCGCAGCGTGGCGACAAAGGTCTCGCGGTCGCTGCGCTGTGCGCGGTAGGTATCGAGCAGGGCCTCGATCACGTCAGGCACTTCGCTGGCGGCGAACGAGGGGCCGATCACCTTGCCGGGCGTGGACTCGCCCGACAGGCGTGTGCCGTCGGAGCCGCCGAGCGTGACCTGGTACCACTCCTGGCCGTCCTTGTCGACGCCCAGGATGCCGATGTGGCCACTGTGGTGGTGGCCGCAGGAATTGATGCAGCCGCTGATGTGCAGGTCGATCTCGCCCAGGTCGTGCAGCTCGTCCAGGTCCTTGTAGCGCCCCAGGATGGCCTGTGCCAGCGGCAATGAGCGCGCGTTGGCCAGGTCGCAGAAGTCACCACCGGGGCAGGCGATCATGTCGGTGAGCAGGCCGATGTTGGGCTTGGCCAGGCCCAGCCGGCGCGCTTCGCGCCAGAGTTCGGGCAACTGGTCGCAGCGCACCCAGGGAAGCAGCAGGTTCTGCTCGTGCGTCACGCGGGCCTCGCCGGCCGAGAAGCGCTCGGCCAGTTCGGCGGCGCGGTCCAGCTGATCCGCCGTGGCGTCGCCGGGGGCCTGACCGAAACGCTTGAACGACAGCGTCACGGCGCGCAGATCCGGGTTCTGGTGCGGCTTGACGTTCTGCTGCAGCCAGCGGCTGAACTCAAGGTCGTCCTCGGCGGCGGCCTTGAGGATGTGCGCGATCTTCGCGTCCGCACTCTTGCGGTCGCAATTCAAGGCCGGCGGCACGAAGAAGGCGCTCACGCGGTCCAGCTCGGTCTGGCTGATGGTGTGCGGCGCGCCGTCCTTTTCGACGATGTCGCGGTACTCGGCCTCCACCTGGTCGGTGAATGCCTGGCCTTCTGCCTTCACGAGAATCTTGATGCGGGCCTTGTAGATGTTGTCGCGCCGGCCGAAGCGGTTGTAGGCGCGCACCACGGCCTCGAGGTAGTTGAGGATCTGGTGCCAGGGCAGGAATTCGCGGATCACGCTGCCGATGATGGGCGTGCGGCCCATGCCGCCACCCACGCGCACCTGAAAGCCCAGTTCCCCGTCCACGTTGCGCAGCAGCCGCAGGCCGACGTCGTGCCAGGCGGTGGCGGCGCGGTCTTCGCGCGCGCCGGTGATGGCGATCTTGAACTTGCGCGGCAGGAAGGCGAATTCCGGGTGCAGTGTGCTCCACTGGCGCATGATTTCGGCGAAGGGGCGCGGGTCGGCGACCTCGTCGACCGCGATGCCGGCCAGCGCGTCGGTGGTGATGTTGCGGATGCAGTTGCCGCTGGTCTGGATGCCGTGCATGTTCACGCTGGCCAGCAGGTCCATCACGTCGGCTGATCGTGCGAGCGGGATCCAGTTGTACTGCACGTTCTGCCGCGTGGTGAAGTGGCCGCAACGATCGGGCAAGGTGGGCACTTCGCTCAGGCCAGCGTTGGCCTGGGAGACGTCGCGGTCTTCCTTGTGGTCGAACTCGCGTGCAATCTTCGCGAGCACGCGCAGTTGCGGGCTGGAGATCTCGCCATAGGGCACCGCCACGCGCAGCATGGGCGCAAAGCGCTGCACGTACCAGCCGTTCTGCAGGCGCAGCGGCTTGAATTCGTCTTCTTTCAGCGTGCCGTCCTGCCAGCGGATGAGCTGGTCGCGGTACTGGGCTGCGCGCAGACGCACGAACTGGCGGTCAAAGTCGGAGTATTGGTACATCGTCTTCGTGGGGCTTCGGGATCAAAAGGCCATCAGCTTCAGGCCGGCATAGGCCAGAAGGACGGACAGGGCGGAGCGCACCAGGCGCTCGGGGGTGTGACGCATCAGCCGCGTCCCCAGCCAGATGCCCGGCAGCGAACCGGCCAGCAACTGGACCAGCAGCGGCCAGTCCACCGAGCCCAGGCTGGCATGGCCGAGACCCGCCACCAGCGTGAGGGGGACGGCGTAGGCAATGTCGGCGGCCACGATCCGCGGCAGCGGCAGCAGGGGGAACAGCAGCAACAGTACCGACACGCCGATGGCGCCCGCACCCACCGAAGTGAGCGTGACCAGGGATCCGATCACCGCGCCGAACAGCACCGGCAGGCTCCAGTGGCGCGCGCGCATGGCGTTGTGCATTTGACCCTCGGGGACATGGCGTGGCAGCTGTTTGCCACGCGCAGCCTTGTAGAACATGGCCGCCGCCGTCAGCAGCAAGGCCACACCCAGGGTGGTGGTCATGAGCGACTGGGCGAAGGCGCTGGCCGGACCCAGCTTCTGCAGCGCGGCCAGGGTGAGTAGCGCCGCAGGGATGCTGCCCGCGCACAGCTGACCCACCACGCGCCAGGGCACCAGCCGCTGCCGTGCCAGGCTCACCGTGCCACCCATCTTGGTGAAGGCCGCGAACAACAGGTCGGTGCCAATGGCGAGGTGGGGCTTGACGCCGAAGAAGAAGATCAGGATGGGCGTCATGAGCGAGCCGCCACCCACGCCCGTGAGACCCACGATGAGTCCCACGGCGAATCCGGCCAGGATGAAGGCAATGTCAGGCATGGGGGCGACTGTAGAGAGGCATCGATATATCCCAAACGATTTTTTGCTCATGCCCATATTTCAAATTGGTATAAACAATACGGGCTCGTGCTGGATCACACGCCAATCGCCCGCTTGTCGCGAGTTCGCGACCGCGCATCGCTTCGCCCGGCGTAACATCCGCGCCATGCAGAAGCAGCGTGTCCTGGTCAGCGTGGTCGGTTTCTCCGACGTGGAGCGGCACGCGCTCAACACGGTCTTTCGCCTGTCCCAGGAGCGAGACCTGTCCTACGCCCCCTGGGCGCCGCTGCTGGCACCCGGTGCGGCGGTGCCGACGACCGTGCCGCAAGTGGCGCTGGTCGACGGCGAAAGCCTGGAGGCGGTGCTTTCCCATGCGAAGGAGATGCCCAGCGGCCAGCGCCTGATCTGGGTCGGCCCGGATGCGCCCGAGCACGCCTGGCGGGTGTTGCAGCGTCCCATCGAGTGGGCTGCGGTGCTGCACGACCTCGATGCCGTGTTCGCCGCGCACCAGGTCGACTCGGGCCTGCTCGATCTGGATGTGACCGCGCCGTCGCCACTGGATCTGGACCTCGACATGGACATGGGTGAACCCGGCGAGATCGTGCGGCGCGCTGTGGTGATCGGCGCCGACGAACAGGAGGGCACCTACCTGCGCACGCGCCTGGCGCTGGCCGGGGTGGCGCATGTGGACGAGGTGACGGAGACAGAGCTGGCGCTTGAACTCATGGAGCGCCACCGCTATCTGTGCGGGGTGTTCAACCTGGACGACCACCGCATCGATGTGTGGGCCCTCATGCGCCACTTTGTGACGCGCAACCCGCAGGCACTCACCCTCGCCACGACCGAGCTGGCCGGTCCGCTGGCAGGCTGGTGGCGCCGCCGCCGTGTGCGGCGCGACGCGCACCGCGTCGGCATCACGGCCTTGCTGGAGCGGCCCTTCCAGCCCCGTCAGATCTCCGCCTGGCTGGACCTGATCTAGAACCCGGCCCTGTTGTCTGCGGCGCTCAGGCCCGGGCCGCGGCCGGTGGGCGCCTGCGGGCGTGCTTCCAGGCAAAGCGCGCCGGGTCGATGGCCGCCAGCAGATCGGCTTCGTCCTGACGCGCAGGCTCGCCGTCCAGGGACGCGGCCAGGCGGGTCGCGCACCAGTGAGCCAGCGTGATGCCGCGCGATCCCAGCGCCGTCAACAGATGCAGTCCCGTAAGGCGAGGTGTCGCGGCCAGCGGCATGCGCATGCGGCGTGGGGGCTCCATGAGCGAGCGCAGTGCCTCGCAGTCCGGCGCTGCACCTACCAGCGGAAGTCGGTCCAGTGATGCGCAGCGCACCTGGGCCCAACCAAGCAGCGTGCCGTCGGCCATGGCTTCTCGCAGCTGCCGGGCGGCAGGCGGGCACATGGCGTTCAGGCTGGCAGCGTTGCTGTCGTGCGCGACTGCGCTCACCGCCACGTCATGACGACCGCGTTCGTACGTGGAGCCCGTCGCCCACAAACGCGCCGGCCAGTGCGGCGGCAAACCGGTGTCCTCGTAGAGCGGGACGTACACGCCCTGATTGCGCTGCGGCCGGGCCGCCAGCGGCTCGCTCCGCAGCGCGGCCAGGCTCATCTGGCCTTTGACCGGGCGCAGCGGCAGGCTGGCGGGGCCCGTGAGCGCCGAATGCTCCACCAGCAGGGCGAGGCTGCCGAATGCCGAGGCCACCACCACCACCGGTGCCTCGGCCAGATGGAGGCCATCCGTATCCAGCGCTTGCCACAGCGAGCCATGGCGCGCGAGGGCGTGTACCTGTGCCTGCCACATCGTTTCCATTGCGCTCAGTCGGGCTGCTTCCTGCAGCCAGGCCTGCACCAGGGCGGCCGGGCGTACCAGCGCGGCGGGCCGGCGCCCTGGATCGTGGCCGAGGTTGTCCACCTCGCACGCACGCCAGCCCTGGCCCTGTGGCACCAGGCGTTGCAACTCGGCGAGTGTGGTGTCCACGCCGAGCGCCGACAGGCGCGACAGTGGCGTGGGCGCGCGCGTCACGTGCGCGCTGAGCATGCCCACCGGCAATGCGGATGCCCCTTGTGCCGGGCCGGCGGCCGCGTCCAGCAGTGTGAGCCGCCATCCGCGCCGAGCGAGCGCCGCGCACACGGCAGCACCCGCCAGGCCGGCGCCGATCACCAGGGCATGGCGTTTTTCCGAAGCTGGCACAGGGAAGGGGCGTGGCCGAAAGACTCAGTTGCCTTCGGACGGGGGAACGTATCCGGCGGCCGGGTCGGCGCCATCACCAAAGAAATGTTTCTCCATCTGGCGTGCCAGGTACTGGCGCGCCCGTGCATCGGCCAGGTTGAGCCGGTTTTCATTGAGCAGCATGGTCTGGTGCTTGAGCCAGGCGGCCCAGGCTTCCTTGCTCACGTTCTCGTACAGGCGCTTGCCCATTTCGCCCGGATAGGGCGGAAAGTCGAGCCCTTCGGCTTCCTTGCCGAGCTTGATGCAGTGGACGGTGCGTGCCATGGGGATATCCTTGCGATTGGTTTATATGGTGTGGTTATAAGGAACTGAAGAAATTATTCGTTCCAGAACTGATCGACCGCCGGCATGATCCGGAGTGTTGTTCGGTGGCGCCGCCTGTCAGCGACCGCATGACCCTCGCCGGGTGTGCAGAAAGCCCGCCACTGTAGCAAGGTTTCGGTGCCCTGCCGGCCGGTGTGGCCGGCGCATTGCCCTGGACACGGCCCCGCCGGGCCAACTTTCTACAATACCGGGATCAGACCCCATCAGGATTTCTCATGAGTGCATTTCTGGAAGAGCGCGTGCTCAGCGTTCACCACTGGACCGACCGGCTGTTCAGTTTCACCACCACGCGCGACACCTCGCTGAGATTCTCCAATGGCCACTTCACCATGATCGGCCTGCGGGTGGACGGCAAACCGCTGCTGCGCGCGTACAGCATCGTCAGCCCGAACTACGCCGACCACCTCGAATTCCTCAGCATCAAGGTGCAGGACGGTCCGCTGACTTCGCGTCTGCAGCACATCCAGGTGGGCGACAGCATCGTGGTCGGTCGCAAGCCCACCGGCACCTTGCTGGTCGACTATCTCTTGCCGGCTCGTCGCCTGTACCTGCTGGGCACGGGCACGGGTCTGGCGCCGTTCATGAGCATCATCCGCGACCCGGAGACCTATGAACGCTTCGAGCAGGTCGTGCTGGTTCACGGTGTGCGCCAGGTCAAGGAACTGGCCTATCGCGAACTCATCTCCGAGCAACTCCGGCACGACGAGTTCCTGGGTGACGAGGTCCGGCAGAAGTTGCTGTATTACCCCACGGTCACGCGCGAGCCCTTCATGCACCAGGGCCGCATCCCGCAACTCCTGTCCGACGGCGTGATCGCCAAGGACCTGGGTATTCCACCACTCAACCCGGCCGAAGACCGCGTGATGATCTGCGGCAGCCCCGAGATGCTGCGCGACCTCAAGGCCCTGTGTGAGAAGCGCGGCTTCAAGGAAGGCAACACCAGCACACCGGGTGACTTCGTCATCGAACGCGCTTTCGTGGGCTGAGGCGCGGGAACTTGCTGCAGACTGCGGGGCTCATTGCCCTGTCCCGCCCGGCGGCCGTGTTCGCCCCTCCTCAGGAATCCCCTTGATCGCCACGCTTTCTTCCAGTCCGCTCTCGCCCCTGGCGAACCACCCCCGCCGCATACTGGGCCTGATCGCGGCGGCCTGCGTCGCGATGCTGGCGTTCGGTCTGTATCTCCAGCACGTCGTGGGTCTGGAGCCTTGCCCCATGTGCATCGTGCAGCGGTATGCGCTGGTCGCCGTGGCTCTGGTGGCTGGTGTGACTGCCGTGTTCAAGCGCCGCTTCTTCCTGTATGCCGGCGTGATCAAGATGGGCGTGTTCGCGGCACTCGGCGCCTTTGTCGCCGCGCGCCAGAGCTGGCTGCAGTGGAATCCGCCCGAAATCCTGAGCTGCGGGCGCGACTTCTTCGGCATGATCGAGGCCTTCCCTCTGCGCCGCGCGATCCCCATGATCTTTCGCGGCAGCGGCGACTGCTCGGTGATCGACTGGACTTTCCTCGGCCTGTCGATCGCCAACTGGTCCTTCCTCTGCTTCTCGGCCATCGCCCTGCTGGCCGTTGCCCTCTGGGCGAAGCGGCCCGCCGCCTGAGCGACCTGGCGTCTGGCCCGGCCCCTCAGCTGAGTTTCTTCACCAGCACCTGGCTCTTGCGGTCCCAGTTGTACTTGCGCTTGCGCGCCTCGGGCAGCCAGTCGGCATTGACCTGGACGAAGCCGCGCTTGATGAACCAGTGCATGGTGCGCGTGGTGAGCACGAAGATGCTCTGCAGGCCCTGGGCCCTGGCACGGGTTTCGATGCGCTTGAGCAAGCGCTCTCCGTCGCCCTGGCTCTGCGTGTCGGGTGAGACGGTGAGCGCGGCCATCTCGCCCGTGCGCGCTTCCGGGTAGGGATAGAGAGCCGCGCAGCCGAAGATGACGCCGTCGTGTTCGATGATGGTGTAGTAGCCCGCGTCGCGTTCGATCTCGGTGCGGTCGCGCTTGACCAGGGTGCCGTCCTTCTCGAACGGCTCGATCAGGGCCACGATGCCGCTCACATCATCCATGGTGGCTTCGCGCACGCTCTCCAGCTTTTCGTCCACCACCATGGTGCCGATACCATCGTGGGTGTAGATCTCCAGCAGCAGGGCTCCGTCCACCGCGAAGGGCAGGATGTGGCTGCGTTCGACACCACCCTGGCACGCGCGGATGCAGTGCTGCAGGTAGAAGGCGGTGTCCGTGGGTTGCGTGGCCGCGGGCAGTGCCGCGAGCAACTTCTTCGCGTCGGCCAGTGGCAACTCGGTGTCGATATCGCTTTCGGGGTCTGCGTTGTCCACCCGGATGCCGGCCACCTCGGTGAGGAACATCAGCTTGTCGGCCTGCAGTGCCACCGCCACCGAGGTCGCCACGTCCTCCATGGTCAGGTTGAACGCCTCGCCGGTGGGCGAGAAGCCGAAGGGGGAGAGCAGGACCATGGCGCCCATGTCGAGCGTGCGCTGGATGCCTTCGGTGTCGACCTTGCGAACCAGGCCCGAGTGCTGGAAGTCCACACCGTCCATGAGACCGACCGGGCGCGCGGTGATGAAGTTGCCCGAGATCACGCGCACCGTGGCGCCCGCCATGGGGGTGTTGGGCAGGCCCTGGCTGAACGCGGCCTCGATCTCGTAGCGCAGCTGGCCGGCGGCTTCCTGCGCGCAGTCCAGCGCCACCGAATCGGTGATGCGCATGCCGTGCGAGTACTTCGCCTCATGGCCCTTGAGCCGCAGCTGCTCGTTCACCTGGGGTCGAAAGCCATGCACCAGCACGATCTCCACGCCCATGCTCTGGATCAGCGCGAGGTCCTGCGCCAGCTTCTCCAGCTTGCCGGCGGCGATCGCTTCGCCCGCGATGCCGACCACGATGGTATTGCCACGGTGTTTGTGGATGTAGGGCGCGACCGAGCGGAACCA
This sequence comes from Hydrogenophaga sp., assembly GCF_025699295.1. Classification (GTDB taxonomy): domain Bacteria; phylum Pseudomonadota; class Gammaproteobacteria; order Burkholderiales; family Burkholderiaceae_C; genus Hydrogenophaga. The sequence continues at coordinate 89,736 of NZ_JAILWB010000002.1, forward strand.
GGGAACGAAGGTGAAGTTGAAGACGGTGGACATGGATGGGGTGACAGGCAGTCGGTGGGCCGGGCGCCGATAATGACCGGCTGCCCGATTTTGACCGAAGTTCCCCCCTTGTCTTCCACACCGCTTCGCATCGAATTCCCCGAGACCCTGCCGGTCTCGGCCCGCCGCCACGAGATCGAGGCTGCCCTGCGCGAGCACCAGGTGGTCATCGTCTGTGGTGAAACCGGTTCGGGCAAGACCACGCAGTTGCCCAAGATCCTCCTGCAGATGGGCCGCGGCAAGTGCAATGCACCACCCGGGCAGCGTGGCCAGCTCATCGGCCACACCCAGCCGCGGCGCATTGCTGCCTCCAGCGTGGCCAAGCGCATTGCCGAGGAGCTCAAGACACCGCTGGGTGAGGTGGTGGGCTTCAAGGTGCGTTTCCAGGACCGGTTGTCTCGAGATGCCTCGGTCAAGCTCATGACCGACGGCATCCTGCTGGCCGAGACACAGACCGACCCGGACCTGCGCGCCTACGACACCATCATCATTGACGAGGCGCACGAGCGCAGCCTGAACATCGACTTCCTGCTCGGGTACCTGCGCCAGCTGCTGCCGCGCCGGCCCGACCTGAAGGTGGTGGTGACCTCGGCCACCATCGACGCGGACCGTTTTGCGCAGTACTTCGCCTCGAAGCGTGGGCCAGCGCCGGTGTTGATGGTCTCGGGCCGCACCTTCCCGGTCGAGGTGCGCTGGCGCCCTTTCGAGGAAAGCCGTGACTACGACCTGAACAGCGCCATCACCGATGCGGTCGATGAGCTCTGGCGCGGGCCCCATGGCGGGGACATCCTGGTCTTCCTGCCCGGCGAGCGTGAGATTCGCGAGGCCGCCGACCACCTGCGCAAGCACCTCAGTCACATCCCCACGTTGCGCAACGCCGAGGTGCTGCCGCTGTTCGCGCGCCTCTCGCAGGCCGAGCAGGACCGCATCTTCCAGGAACACGGCAGCCGGCGCATCGTGCTCTCGACCAACGTGGCCGAGACTTCGCTCACTGTGCCGGGCATCCGCTTCGTGATCGACGCCGGCACCGCGCGCGTCAAGCGCTACAGCTTCCGCCAGAAGGTGGAACAGCTCATGGTGGAGCCCATCAGCCAGGCTGCGGCCAACCAGCGCGCCGGGCGCTGTGGCCGCGTGGCCGACGGCATCTGCATCCGCCTGTACGACGAGGCCGGCTTCAACGCCCGCCCGCGTTTCACCGACCCCGAGATCCTGCGCAGCTCGCTGGCGGGCGTGATCCTTCGCATGAAGGCGCTGCGCCTGGGCGCTGTGGAGGATTTCGCCTTCATCGAGGCACCGCAAAAGCGCGCCATTGTCGACGGCTACCAGTTGCTGGCCGAGCTGAACGCGGTGGATGAGAACAACGAACTCACGCCGATTGGCCAGACGCTCTCACGCCTGCCGCTGGACCCTCGCGTGGGTCGCATGATCCTGGAAGCGCAGCAGCGCGGCGCGCTCGACGAGGTGCTGGTGATCGCCTCGGCGCTTTCCGTGCAGGACGTGCGCGACCGCCCTCTGGACAAACAGGCCCAGGCCGACCAGGCGCATGCGAAGTTCGATGACGAGAAGAGCGAGTTCAGCGGCACGCTCAAGCTGTGGAAGTGGCTGGAGGATACCAAGGGTGGTCATGGCAAGGACCACAAACTCAGTCACCGGCAGTACGACAACCTGCTGCGCGAGAACTTCGTCAACGTGCGCCGGGTGCGCGAGTGGCGCGACATCCACACCCAGCTGCACACCGTCGTGGCGGAGCACAAGTGGCAGATCAACACCCAACCCGCGAGCTACGAACAGCTGCACCTGGCCATGCTCGCCGGCCTGCTGGGCAACGTGGGCCAGAAGAGTGAAACGGAAGACTGGTACCTGGGTGCGCGCGGCATCAAGTTCTACCGCCACCCTGGTGCCAACCTGAGCAAGAAGCCCGGACGCTGGATCGTCTGCGCCGAGCTGGTGGAAACCACCCGTCTGTTCGGGCGCGGCATCGCCGGCATCGAACCGCTCTGGCTGGAGCAGGTCGGTGGGCATCTGATCAAGAAGCAGCTGCTCGACCCGCACTGGGAGAAGAAGGCCGCACAGGTGACGGCGCTGGAGCGCGCCACGCTCTACGGCCTGGTGGTCTACAACAACCGGCGTACCGACTACGGCCGCGTGGATCCGGCGGGTGCCCGCGCGATCTTCATCCGCGAAGCGCTGGTGGCCGGCGAATGGGACACGCGCCTGCCGTTCCTGGCGGCCAACCAGAAGCTGGTGCGCCAGGTGGCCGAGCTGGAACACAAGTCGCGCCGCCAGGACGTGCTGGTCGACGACGAGCTGATCTACGCCTTCTACGACCAGCAACTGCCGGCGCACATCTGTAACGGCGCGGCGATGGAACGCTGGTACAAGGACGCCTCCCGCGACAACCCCAAGCTGCTGCTGCTCACGCGCGAAGAGCTGATGCGCCACGAGGCCGCAGGCATCACCACGCAGACCTTCCCGAAAACCCTGCGCCTGGGCGGTGTGGACTGCGCGTGCAGCTACCTGCACGAGCCGGGCGACCCGCGCGACGGCCTGTCGGTCGCGCTGCCGATCTTCGCGCTCAACCAGGCCAGCGAAGACCGCTGCGACTGGCTGGTACCCGGCATGCTCAAGGACAAGCTGCTGGCGCTGCTCAAGACGCTGCACCAGCGGCCGCGCTCGCGCCTGGTGCCGCTGCCCGCCACGGCAGAACGTTTCGCGCAGGCGCTGTGCGAACCCGCCGTGTTCGGTTCCGGCAACCTGATGGACGCGCTGCTCAAGCTCGTGCGGCAGGCCACGCAGCTCGACATCCAGCGCAACGACATCAAGATCGACATGCTCAGCCCGCACCACTTCATGCACTTGCGCGTGGTGGACGAGCACGGTCGTCAACTGGGCCAGGGCCGCAACCTCGCGGCGCTCAAGGCCGAGCTCGGCGCGCAGGCGCGGGGGGCGTTCCAGGCGCTGGCGCAGCTGAAGCTGTCTTCTTCACCCGCTCCCTCCGGGAGCGGGCAAGGTGAGGGAGCGGTGCGGGCGAAAGGCCATCACCCCAACCCTCTTCCGGAGGGCGTGGGAGTGAAGACATCGCCGGCAGCGCGGACCAGCGCCGCGCAACGCCATACCAGCTGGGATTTCGGCGAGTTGCCCGAGCTGATGGAGATCCAGCAGGGGCGGCAGACGCTGATCGGTTTCCCCGCGCTGGTGGACGACGGCGACGCGGTGCGCATCGAGGTGTTCGATGAACCCGCGGTGGCGCAGGGGCGCCATCGCGAAGGCTTGCGCCGCCTGTGTGCGCTGCAGATCCGCGACGCGCTGAAGTACCTGGAGAAAAACCTGCCCGGCCTGCAGGCCATGGGCGTGGCCTACATGCAGGTTGGCAAGGAAGCGGGAGGGGGTGGCACGCTGGAGGAGCTGCGCGCGCAGATTCTCGAACTGGCTCTGGACCGCGCCTTCCTCGGCGACCCGCTGCCCACCGACGAGGCGGCCTTCAAGCGCCGGGTGGACGAGGGAAGAGGGCGCCTCACACTGATCGCCAATGAGATCGCGCGCATCGCCGGCACCGTGCTTGCCGAGTACGCCGCCGCCGCGCGCAAGCTCAAGGATGGAAAGCCGCCAGCTGACGTGGCGAGCGACATCGTGCAACAGCTGCAGCGTCTGGTGCCCAGGCGCTTCCTCTTGCAGACACCGTACGCTCAATTGCAGCACCTTCCGCGCTACCTCAAGGCGGTTCAGTTGCGGCTGGACAAGCTGCGCACCGACCCCGCGCGCGACGCCGCCCGGCTGGCCGAGCTTCGTCCGCAGGAGCAGCGCTTCTGGCGCCTGGTGGCCGAGCGCAAGGGTGTGCAGGACGCGCGCCTGCAGGAGTTGCGCTGGCTGCTGGAGGAGTTGCGGGTCAGCTTCTTCGCGCAGGAACTGCGCACGCCCCAACCGGTGAGTCTCAAGCGGCTGGAAAAGTGCTGGGTGCAACTGAGCAGTTGACCCAGCACTTTCGGCGAGGCTCACATTTGCCCGAAGGGCATGTGATGCCGGAGCCACAAGGCCTGGACCCAGGTCAACACCTGAGCGCGCAGGCGGCCCGGCTCCTCAGCGGCTGGCCAGCGCCACGCGGCCGGCGGTCACCCCCAGCGCGGAATTGGACTGCAGGCGCCTGAGCACGGCCTCTGCATCCTCGCGCGTGGCGAGCTGGTTGATGCGCACTTCATGGCGGCCATCCCTGGCCACCATGTCAGCCGGGTACCCGGCTGCCTGCAGACGCGTTCGCAGGCCGGCAGCCTCGACCACACTGGACAGCGTGGCCGCCACCGTACGCCAGCGCCCACCCTGGAGCACGATGCCGCTGCCGGGTTGCATTTCCGCCTGGCCGATGAACTTGGCCAGTTGATCGGGGGTGGCCTGACCAGCAGGCTTCTCGGGCTGACCGGTGAACACGACCCAGAAGGCGCCGGGCTTGTCCAGGCTGATCTGCGGATGTGCTGCGCGCTCCACGGCGACCTTGCCTTCGAACACGCAGACCGCGTCGTGCGCGGCGTCGGTCATGGCCCAGAAGTCGGTGCCGCGGATACCCACGGTGGCGGTGGCCAATTCCAGGTTCAACTCGCGCCTGTTGCCCAGCGCCTTGCTGGTGTAGTCGGTGGCATAACGGAACACGCCGGTGATCAGCTTGAAGGCGCTGCGCTGTTCGCTCGATGCGTTGGTGCTCTCGCGGCGGGTGTCGATCGACTGGATCAGGAATTCGGTCTGTTCGCCGAGCTTGATCACGCTTCTGTCGTCCATGCGCAGCAGCATGCGGGATCCGTCAGCGGTGACTGCCTTGTCCTGGGCGCGCAGCTGCGCGCCGGGTTCGGCGGCGCGGCGCTGGCCGTTTCGCTCAACCCAGGCGGGCAGTTGCACGGCTTCCACCACGGCATGGCTGGCAGCGGCGTGGGCACGTCCGGTCATGCCCCAGGCCAGGCCCGCAGCAACCAGCAGTGCGCAGGTCTGATACCGCAGCGCCCTGCGGCTCGGGCCTCTGGAACGGGTAGCGGTGTTCGTGCTCTGCATGTCGGGATCTCCGGGCGGTGGCCGGTGCGATGGCGCCCGGCCTGTATGGGGTACGCGAGTATCGTGGTGCTGGATGCGCGGCGAGCGTGATATTGGTCATCGGTGTCCATGCCGGCGCGCCGGGCGTGACCCGCTTCACGCTGAAAGCGGTGGTGGGTCCCTGTCCTTTTCGCAGACCCACCGCGGCGCAGGTGTATTGCGACACTGGTTGACAGCGCCCGAACTCCTGCGTTTCACTGCATGGAGTCGGCCGCATCCGGCCGTCGATTCATCACGGGACGCTCACCATGGACCGACGTGAATTTGTGGAAGCCTGTGCTCTGGGCGGCGTCGGCTCGCTCGCTGCGATACAGGCGGTGCAGGCCTGGGCCGCGGACGCCCGGCCGCGCGCCTATGCGCGCGTGCCCCTGCTCGACGAGTTGGGCCAACCGCTCAAGGCCGCAAGCCTCAGGCCGCAGACCAACTACGTGTTTCACTACCCCTTCGAAGCCACACCGGTGTTCCTGCTCGAGCTGGGCAAGCCGGCCCTGGCCACGCAACTGCTCACGCGCGACAAGCTGCGCTACCAGTGGCCGGGGGGAGTGGGGCCCGGGCGCAGCCTGGTGGCGTTTTCCGCCATCTGCGCACACAAGCTGGTGTACCCCACGCGGGAACTGAGTTTCATCAGTTTTCGCAAGGGGGGCGCGCTGAACCCCCAGACGCCGGACAAGGGCGATGACCTGATCCATTGTTGTGCCGACCACAGCCAGTACGACCCGGCGCGCGGCGCCCAGGTGCTGGGGGGGCCGGCCGAGCAGCCGCTGTGCGCGGTGTTGCTCGAACACGATGCGAAGACCGACACGCTCACCGCCACGGGCACCCTGGGGGGGGAGCTGTTTGACGACTTCTTCCAGAAATACGAAATGAAACTCAGCCTGGAGGTGGGCCCCGGCGCGAAGCGGGCGGTGGCCGGTCCGGCAACGGTACGCGAGCTGGCCCGCTACTGCCGCAACCCCGTGAGGTGTTAGCCCCCGCGCCATACCGTTGTGAGGGCACGGCTCCCGGGAAAAGCCCTGCGCCGGATCTTTACCGCTTACAGCCGCGCGAGCCGCTTGAGCGCTTCGCTCAGGGTGCCGTCCTGCTTCGCGAAGCAGAAGCGCACCACGCGCTGGTCGAAGCCATTGCCGTAGAAGGCCGAGAGCGGAATGGCCGCGACGCCGATCTCCTTGGTGAGCCACTGGCAGAAGTCGGCCTCGGGCAGGTCGCGCTCGGGCACCGCCAGGTTCGAGATGTCCACACACTGGAAGTAGGTGCCTTCCCCGGGCAGCAGGCGAAAGCGCGTGGCGGCCAGGCCGTCGCGGAAAAGATCGCGCTTGCGCTGATAGAAAGCCGGCAGTTCCAGGTAGGGCGCTGAGCTGGCCATATAGGCCGCCAGCGCGTGCTGCATCGGCGTGTTCACCGTGAACACGTTGAACTGGTGCACCTTGCGGAACTCGGCCGTCAGCGGCGCCGGTGCCACCACCGTGCCCACCTTCCAGCCGGTCACGTGGTAGGTCTTGCCGAAGCTGCTGACGATGAAGGCGCGCGCGGCCAGGCCAGGGAAACGCGCAACGCTCTGGTGCGCATGGCCGTCGAACACCATGTGCTCGTACACCTCGTCGCTGATCAGCAGCACGTCGGTGGGCGCCAGCAGCTCCTGCAGGCGCAGCATGTCGGCCTCGTTCCAGACTGTGCCACTGGGGTTGTGCGGGCTGTTGATGAGCAGGGCGCGCGTGCGCGGCGTGATGGCGGTGGCGATGCGGTCGAAGTCGGGCCGGAAGCTGCCGGGCGTGAGCGGCACGCGCACGGCCACACCGCCGGCGAGCTCGATGTTGGGCACGTAGCTGTCGTAGCAGGGCTCGAGCACGATCACCTCGTCACCCGGCTGAACCACGGCCAGGATCGCGGTGAGAATGGCCTGCGTGGCACCTGCGGTCACGGTGATATCGGAGTTCGGATCGCAGGTCAGGCCATACAACGCCTGCATCTTGGCTGCTACGGCCTGTCGCAGCGCGGACACACCCGGCATGGGTGGGTACTGGTTGTGGCCCGCCTTCATGGCCGCGCTCACCGCATCCACCAGAGCCGGGTCGCAGTCGAAGTCCGGAAACCCCTGACCCAGATTGACCGCCTTGTGTTCGGCGGCCAGCGCCGACATGACGGTGAAGATGGTGGTGCCCACGCTGGGCAGGCGCGACGGGGGGACCGGTGTGCGGGCGGGATTCAGGATCATGGGGTTACAACTCATAGTCGTCGGGGGTGCCACTCATGGCGCGCATGATCTGGTCGCGTGTGAGGCGCTCACTCAACAACTCGGCAAAGCGCAGTACGAAGTGGCGCAGGTAGGTGCCGCGCTTGAAGGCCACGCGCGCGAGATTGTGGCCGAACAGCTGACCCGCGGGACGCGCCACCAGGTCGGGCGTCAGGTTCTCGCCGTGCATCGCCATCTCGGCCACGATGCCCACGCCCATGCCGAGCTTGACGTAGGTCTTGATCACGTCCGAGTCGATCGCCTCGAGCACGATGTTGGGCTTGAGGTGGCGCAGCGCAAAGGCCTGGTCGATGCGCGTGCGGCCGGTGAAGCTCGGGTGGTAGGTGATCAGCGGCTGCTGCGCCAGGTCTTCGAGCGTGATGCTCTCGCGTTCGAGCAAGGGGTGGTCGAACGGCAGAACCAGCACGTGTTGCCATTCGTAGCAGGGCAGGGTGACCAGTTCGGGGTAATTCGCCAGCGACTCGGTTGCCATTCCGATCTCCGCCATTTCTTCCATCAACATGCGCGCGACCTGATCGGGTGAACCCTGGTGCAGGCTGATGCCCACCTTGGGGTAGGCCTGGCGCAGGGCGGCCACCGGTCCCGGCAGCACATAGCGCGCCTGCGTGTGGGTGGTGGCAATCGAGAGCGTGCCGCTGTCCTGGGCCGAGTACTGCTCACCGATGCGTTTGAGGTTGTTGACCTCGCGCAGGATGATGTCGATGCTCTTGAGCACCTGCTGGCCGGGTTCGGTGACGCGCTTGATGCGCTTGCCGTGGCGCGCGAAGATCTCGATGCCGAGCTCGTCCTCCAGCTCGATGATGGCCTTGGACACACCGGGCTGCGAGGTGTGCAGGGCCTTGGCGGCCTCGGTGAGGTTCAGGTTGCGGCGCACCGCCTCCTGCACGAAGCGGAACTGGTGCAGGTTCATGCGGAGGTCTCCAGTGCGATTTGTGCAAGCAGGGCGGTCAGTCGTGGGTCTTCGCCCGCAGTGGGCAGCAGTTCGAACACCGTGCCCGGATGCGCCCGTGCCAGCTCGGCCATGAGCACGGGCAGGTCCTCGCGCGCGTGCTTGCCCATGCCGAAGAACAGCGGGAGCACGCGGACCCGGCGCACGTCCTGCGCCACCAGCTGGCGCGCGGCTGTGGCCAGACTGGGCTCGCAAAGCTCCAGGTAGGCGCACGACACCACAACGGACGAGTCAGTGAGGGCGATCTGTCGCGCCACCGCCTCAACCGGTTGGCACCACAGCGGATCGCGCGACCCATGGGCCAGGACGATGACTCCGCGCATTGCCGCTACCTCCGAAGCACCAGCCACCCGAAAGCGCCGAGTGAGAATACCGAATAGATCAGCGCCGGCGAAGCCGCTGCCAGCCAAGGCTGCCACTGGTTGAGGTTGCCGATGTAGCCGAACACGTTGTTGAGCAGAAAGAAGCTGATGCCGATCATCACCCCACCGAACACATAGGCGGTGATGCTGCCCGAGCGGAAATGCAGGTAGGCAAAAGGAAGCGCCAGCACCACCATCACCAGGCAGGAGAGCGGATAGAACACCTTGCGCCAGAACTCGATCTCGTAGCGCTGCGCGGTCTGACCGTTGGCCTGCAGGTGGCGGATGTAGCCGAACAGGTCGGCGGTGCGCATGCGTTCGGGTTTGAGCAGTGCCACCGACACCATCTCGGCGTTGATGCCGCTGGGCCACCGGTAGCTCTCCAGGTCCCCGCGCTGAACGCGCGCGGACGACTGTCCTGCCGTGTCGAACTCGCGGCGCTGCACCTGGCGCAGCGTCCAGGAATCGTCGGCTTCGATCTGCCCGGTGCGGGCATGCACCGTCGAGACCAGAAAACCCTGGTTGTTGAATTCGAAGATGCGCACGTTGTCCAGTTCCCCCTGCGGCGACATGGAGCCGACATTGACCGAGAAATTGCTGTACGGCTGCTTCTCCTTGAGCCAGGCACCGGTCTGACCCAGGCTGATGTTGCCCTGGTAGCGCGCCTTGAGCAGTTGCGCATTCTTGTCCGACAGTGGCGCGAGGTAGTCGCCGATGGCGAAGGTGAGCACCACGAACACCACGCCCAGACCCAACAGCGTGCGCAGCGCGCGCCACGGCCCCAGGCCGCTGGTGCGCAGGATGGTGTACTCGGAGCCCTGCGCCAGGCGTGCCAGCACGAAGACCGAGCCGATCAGCACCGCGATCGGCAACAACTCATAGATGCGGCTGGGCATGAGCAGCCCCACGTACAACAGCGCATGCGGCACTTCGTAGAACAGCGCCGGATCGAGCGCCGAGGGCTTGCCCAGCGCGGGCAGCTCGTCGACGAAATCGAAGAAGAAGAACAGCGACAGAAAGGCCAGTAGCACGAAAAACACGGCCGCAAAAACCTCGCCGTAGATCAGGCGGCGAATGGTCCTCATGCTGTGGCCCTCTCCAGCGTCTCGGCGCGCCGGGCACGCCGCGCTCTGATCCAGCCGCGCACGCTCAGATTCTGGTGGCGCATGAACATCCAGAAGGCCGTGATGGCAAGTACCCCGCCGTGCAGAGCCAGCATGTAGCTGGCAAGGCTGACCTGACCGCTGGCCACCCAGCTCTGGCCCAGATTGAGCAGGTTGTAATAGAACACGAAGGCGAACAGGGTGAAGAACAGGTTGCCGCCACGGCCAGCGCGTGGGTTGCCAGTGGTCGTGGCCACGGCGATCAGCACGAAGTTGAGGGCGGTGATCGCCAGGCCGATGCGCCAGCCGAGTTCACCCAGGTTGGCGCTGATGGGGTTGGCGATGAGGTCCCAGCTGCTGCGGGCCTTGAGTGCTTCACCGCGCTCCCGGATGGTGGACGCCCCGATCTGCGTACCGTATTCCTCGAACTCGCTCACCTTGAGGGCGCTCTGACCGGGCTCGGACTCCAGCCGCTGCCCGTTGCTGAGCATCAGGAACTGGCGCTCCCCCAACCATTCGATGCGCCCGGAGCGCGCCGACGTCACGGTTTCGCTGCCATCCTTTTCGGTGCTGGAGATGAAGATGTTGCGCCCCTCCGTACCGTCAGCGGTGTCCTTGTCGATGAAGAACACGCGCCGCCCGCTTGACGACTCCTGGAACTGCCCGGGCTCGATGCGCTCGAGGTCGCCCCGGCGTTCGAACCGGTCACGCAGGTTGTCGGTCTGCTGGTTCGCCCACGGCCAGACGAAAAACACCATGAGCGCAATCACCAGCAGAATGGGCCACGAGAAACGCAGCACAGGCCCGAGAAAGCCCCCGAGCGAGCGTCCGCTGGCGAACCAGATGATCATTTCGCTGTCGCGGTACATGCGCGAGAGCGTGAACACGATGGCGATGAACAGCGCCAGCGTGAGGATGGTCGGCATGCGGCCGATCACCGTGTAGCCCAGCACCAGCGCGATCTCCTCGGGGTTCACACTGCCACGCGAGGCCAGGCCCAGCGTGCGGATCAGCAGCATGGTCAGCACGATGGTGAACAGCACCACCAGGGTGGCCCCGAAGCTGCGCGCCAGCTCTTTGCGGATGGAAGAATGGAATAACATCGATCGAGAACAGGAAAACACGATTATGGACTTCGAACTCAAATCCCTTTCGCCCATTCAGGCGGCCTCCCAGGTCTGTGATGCCCTGCTGGTGCTGGTACCCGATGCATCGCCGGACAAGCGCGCCACCGGTGCATTGCCGGAACTTGTGGCCAGTGTCATCAGGCAAGGGGATCTGGACAGCGGCGTGGGCAAGCAGCTGTCCTGCTACCGGCCAGTGGGGTTCAAGAGTGCCCGGGTACAACTGGTGCGCGCAGGTGATGGCTCGGCAGCCTCGGTGCGCAAGGCCGTCCTGGCGGGCGTGGCCTCGCTCAAGCAACCCGGCGTGAAGAAGCTCGGCCTGGTGCTCAGCCTGTTCGGGGCCGGCGCGGATGCGGTACGCGCGGCGGTGCAGGCTTGCGCAGAGGCTTCCTATGTCTACACCACCACCAAGCCTTCGGCAAAGGCGCGCATCTTGCAGCAGGTCGTGGTGGGCGTGGGTCAGGCGAGCGCGGTGCGCGCCGGTTTCGACGCTGGACGCGCGCTCGTCACGGGGGTCGAATTCGCCAAGGAATGGGCCAACCGCCCCGCCAATCACGCCACCCCCGCCATGCTGGCTGACGCGGCGCGCAAGCTCGGGCGCCAGCGCAACATCAAGACCGAGGTGCTCGGCCCGAAACAGGTCGAGGCGCTGGGCATGGGATCCTTCCTGGCAGTGGCCAGGGGTTCGGCCGAGCCCTTGCGCTTCATCGTCATGCAATACAGTGGCGGCGCCAAGGGCAGTGCACCCGTGGTGCTCGTGGGCAAGGGCATCACGTTCGATACCGGAGGCATCTCCCTCAAGCCAGCGCCCGAAATGGACGAGATGAAGTTCGACATGGGAGGTGCCGCGAGCGTGCTCGGCACGTTTGCCGCCCTGGCGGAGTTGCAACCCGCCATCAACGTGGTGGGCCTGATCCCGAGCTGCGAAAACATGCCCGATGGTCTGGCGGTGAAGCCGGGGGACGTGGTCACCAGCATGAGCGGTCAGACCATCGAAATCCTCAACACCGACGCCGAGGGTCGTCTCATCCTTTGCGATGCGCTGACCTATGCCGCGCGCTTCAAACCGCACAGCGTGATCGACATCGCGACCCTCACCGGAGCCTGCGTCATCGCCCTGGGTGGCGTTCGTTCAGGTCTGTTCTCCACGCGCGACGATCTGGCACAGGCGCTCTACAAGGCAGGGGAAGCCGCGCAGGACCCGTGCTGGCGCATGCCGCTGGACGACGAATACGCCGAAGGCCTCAAATCCAGCTTCGCCGACATGGGCAATGTAGCGGGCCGTGCAGGTGGTGCCATCACCGCAGCCAAGTTCCTGCAGAAGTTCACCGCCGAGTTGCCCTGGGCCCACCTGGACATTGCCGGCACTGCATGGAAGAGTGGCGCGGCGAAGGGCTCCACCGGCCGACCCGTACCCCTGCTGCTGCAGTACTTGCTCGACCAGGCTGCGGCAGGCAAGGCCCGGCCAGCAGCCGCGGGCGCGAAGAAGCCCCGCAAGACCGCCAGGGGCTGACAGACCTGCAAGGAGGTTCCTGCACGTGCCACCATGACCGAAGTCGCCTTTCATTTCAATGCGCCGGATCGGGTGAGCTACGCCTGCCGGTTGTTGCGCAAGGCCTACCTGAAAGGCGCGCGCGTACTGGTGCTGGCTGAAGAGAGCGAGCGCGCGGCGCTGGATGCCGCACTCTGGACCCGTGTAGCCGGTGATTTCGTACCGCACAGTGGTCCGGGCGATCCGGCCCAGGTACAGGCCCGTTCGCCGATTCATATCGTGTGTGAGTCGAGCGAGACCCATGGGGCCTCGGTGCTGGTGAATCTGCGCGCACAGATGCCGCCCGACCACGAGCGCTTCCAACGGGTGATCGAAATCGTCACTGCCGACGAGGCCGACCGCCACCAGGCCCGCGAACGCTGGAAGCGTTACAAGGTGTTGGGCATCGAACCACAACGGCACGACCTGCAACTCTCACCCCTGGATTGAATGTCCAGGGCCGCATGCGGGGCGCTTATGCGCCATTCAGACGGGTGATGGGCTTTGGGAAAACCCTCGAACAGCCGACAGGACGCCGCGTTGCGTGATTTCCGCCGGTTTTTTGGAGTATCTTTATGGGCGTGGAGAAAAAAAAGTTCCCTCCGCATTCCAACTTCCATCCTTTCCGAGGAAAACCATGCAACTGAACATCAAACTGGCCGTCATCGCGGCGGCTGTCGCTCTTGCCGCTTGTGGCAAAAAAGAAGAAGCAGCCCCGGCTGCCGCTCCTGCTGCCGCTCCTGCGCCCGCAGCCCAGGTCGTCAAGATCGGTCACGTTGGTCCCACCAGCGGCGCCATCGCCCACCTCGGCAAGGACAATGAGAACGGTGCCAAGATGGCGATCGAAGAACTCAACGCCGCTGGATTGACCATGGGCGGTGCACCTGTCACGTTTGAACTGCTGGCTGAAGACGACGCCGCCGATCCCAAGCAGGGCACGGCCGCCGCCACCAAGCTGGTCGACGCCAAGGTCGCTGGCGTGATCGGTCACCTGAACTCGGGCACGACCATCCCGGCTTCGCAGATCTACAACGACGCCGGCATTCCCCAGATCTCGCCCTCCGCGACCAACCCCAAGTACACCCGCCAGGGCTACGAAGGCGTGTTCCGGATGGTGGCTGACGACGTGCACCTGGGCGGCACGCTCGGCAAGTACGCCGTGGAAACCCTCAAGGCCAAGAACGTGGCCGTGATCGATGACCGCACGGCCTATGGTCAGGGCGTGGCCGACGAGTTCGAAAAGGGCGTGACCGCCGCTGGCGGTACCGTGGTGGGCCGTGAGTTCACCAACGACAAGGCGACCGACTTCAACGCCATCCTGACCACCTTGAAGGCCAAGAAGCCCGACGTGGTGTTCTTTGGCGGCATGGACGCCGTGGCCGGCCCGATGCTCAAGCAGATGAAGCAGCTCGGCATCAACGCCAAGTTCATGGGTGGCGACGGCATCTGCTCCAGCGAGCTGCCCAAGCTGGCCGCCGACGGCATGGCCGACGACATGGTCTACTGCGCGGAAGCCGGTGGCGTGGAAGGCGAGCAGAAGGAAGGCATGGACAAGTTCCGCGCCGACTTCAAGGCCAAGTTCGGTGCCGACGTGCAGGTGTATGCCCCCTACGTCTATGACGCCGTCAAGGTCATGGCCAACGCCATGGTCACCGCCGGCTCGGCCGACCCGAAGGTCTACCTGCCCGCACTCAAGGCCACCAACTACAAGGGCGTGACCGGCAACATCGCCTTCGATGAAAAGGGCGACATCAAGAACGGGGCCCTGACGCTGATGACCTACAAGGGCGGCGTTCGCACCACCCTGGCCGTGATCCGCTGATCCCGCGCCCCGGTCTGATCGAAAAAGCCACCTCCGGGTGGCTTTTTCTTTGAGGCTTGTGCGGGCGCATGGCCGGACCTCGCGGCGGCGTCCTACAGCCGCGACAAAAGCGTTCCGGTAACGTGGTCCGGTACTTTTGATACGGCAACAGGAGATCCGCATGGACAACATCTACGAAGCCCTCAGGGAGAGCCACAGGACCCAGCGCACATTGTGCCGGCGCTTGCTGCGCCTCAAGCCGGACGACTCACGCGCGCAAGAGACCTTCAATGCGCTGCGCATCGAACTCGCGGCCCACGCGGCGGCCGAGGAGCGGTACCTGTACGCGCAGATCCTGTTCGACGACATGGGCTTGAAGTCGTCCCGCCACGCACTGGCCGAACACCATGAGATCGATGAATGCGTGGAGGCAATGGATGCCGTGCGCGATCAGCCCGAGGCATGGCTGGAGCACGCCAGAAAGCTCTCCCACGAGGTGCACCATCACCTGCGGGAAGAAGAGCGCAAGTTCTTCCAGCTGTCGGGAAAGATTCTCAGTGACCGGCAGAAGGCCAGCCTGGCCTCCCGCTATCGACGCGACCTGAATCGGATGCGTGAAGTGGTGGCCTGATCAGCGGGCCCTCCGGCTGACCCGCTCAGTGCCACAGCTCGCGCAGCGCGGTCTGCGGGCTGAACCGGTGCGCTACCTGGGCCTGCAGCAGTTCGGCCGAGGCCAACGAGTCCGAGAGGGCATGGTGCAGGCGGTAGCGGGGCAGACCATAGCGTGCCCGGCTGGCCGCGAGCCGGATGGACACGGGTGGGGGAGCTGGCCGCCACAGGCGCTGCCACAGGGACGGCGGCTCACGGCGGTGCAGGCGGGCCTCCAGCGCCATGGTGTCGATGACCGGAAACTCGATGCCCTCGCCAATGCGCCGGCGCAGGCCCTGGTCGAGAAACTGGCGTTCGATGTCCCGGCAGTGGACCACCATCACCTGGCCTGCCATGATGGACAGCAACTCCGCCAGCACGTCGTCCAGATCCGGCGCCTGGCGCAGCTGCTGGTGGGTGATGCCGTGAAGGGTGATCGCCTCGTCGGCCAGCGGCACGCGAGGCTTGAGCAACCAGTGTCGGCCCTGGCTGGCCCGGATGCGCTCCAGCGTCATGGGCACCAGGCCCACGCTCACGATGCCGTCGGTGGCCGGATTCAACCCCGTAGTCTCCACGTCCAGTGCCAGCAGCGGAACGTCCCGAAGCGGTGTGTCGCCGGCGACTGCGCCAGCGGCATAGAAGGCCTGCAGGCGGGGGTCGCGAGCCGCCTGGTGCAGCGCCGCAAACCGGGCCGGCCAGTCCGCCACATCGCCGCGTGCCTCTGCGGGCTTGAGGTCGCGCAACATGTCGGCGTGCAGCATGGCCCTCAGCGTGCCGATTGGTGCCGGAACTTCAGATAGTCCTGCGCCTGGTCCAGCACCAGGAAGGCATCGCGCAGACTCTTGCGCTCGAACTCCGACAGTCGCTCCGGCGACACGGTGTTGCCGGGCTCCTGATCGTTCTTCAGGTCCTCGGCCTGGGTGCGAAAGCGCACGAAGGAGAGAAACTCCAAGGCATCGTGCAGGTCGGGCCCCCGTCCTGGTGACAACACGTTGGCGCGGATGACCTCGTCCAGCCGGTCGAACGAATTGATGGCTTCGGAACCCACGGACAGCGCATGCACCCGAATCAGGTCGGTCAGCGGCGCGGTGCCTCTGCGCTTGAGGTTGATGCCCGCGCTGTGGCGACCATCGGTCTCCAGCACGAAACCCTTGAAGAAGCCCAGCGGGGGCGTGCGCAACAAGGCATTGCGTGCCATGCTGGCCAGAAAGCGCGGGTGCTGGCGCGCCAGGCGCGCCACGTCACGCCGCAGGCTGTCGGCCCACTCGGTACGGCCGTGCACGCCATCGAGGTCGAAGAAGATGCTGCTGTTGAGCAGGCCTTCGGCGCTGGGTTTTTCGATCCAGTCCTTGAAGTACGCCTGCCAGACGCGCAGCGGCTGGCGCCAGCGTGGATTGGTGGCCATCACGTCGCCGGTGCACAGCGGGTAGCCGCAGCGCGCCAGGCCTTCGGTGACGAAGCGGGCCAGGCTTTCAAAGTAGGTGTCGTGGCGGGCGGGGTCGAAGCGGTTGTCCAGTACCAGGGCGTTGTCCTGGTCGGTGACCACGCCCTGCTCCTGCCGGGCCATGGAGCCCAGCGCCAGAAAGCAGTAGGGCAGGGGCGGCGGCCCCAGTGACTGTTCGGCCAGTTCCAGCAGGCGCTGCTTGAACGCCCGCCCGATGGCGGACATGGCACTGCCGACCACGCGGGCGCTGGCATGTTCACCCAGCATGCGCAGAAAGCTGGTCCGTACCTCGGGCACCAGGGCCTCCAGTTCGTCCACGCTCTGCGCGCGGCCGATGCGGCCGACCACAAACAGACTGTTGCCGGACTCGAAGCGGATGATGTCGGCCAGGGCAACCACCCCCACGAGCCGGCTCCCTCGGGTCACGGGCAAATGGTGCACCTTGTGGCGCAGCATCAACGCCATGGCCTCGAACACCAGCCGGTTGTATTCGATGGCGATCACGTCGGTGCTCGCAATATCCACCACCGGTGTGCTCAGCGGCAGGCCCCGCGCCAGCAATCGGCTGCGCAGGTCGCGATCGGTCAGGATGCCGGCCATCCGGGCCGCGGTGCCCTCATCGGAGGCCGAAACGCCTTCCTCCACCAGCAACAGCGAGGACACGCCGGCCTCGGTCATGCGCTGGGCAGCCTCCTGCGCGCTGGCCTGCGGCGACAGGGTCACCGGCGCGCGCTCGACCAGGCTACCGACCGTGGCCGACAACAGGGTGTTGCCGGCCTGCTGGCGCGAGACCGCCTTCTGCAGCCGCGTGCGGTCCTCGATCTCCACCTGATCGGCGAAGGCTTCGTTGCCTTCGAACAACTCGGTGAACACCGGTTCGGGCAGCAGGTAGAGCAGTGTGTCTTCCTGCGCCACTGCGGGGAAGCGCACCTTCTTGCGATGCAGCAGGCCGAACTCGCCGAAGTAGCCGCCCTCGGTCAGGCGGTTGTAGAGCGTGCCGTCACGCCGATAGACCTCGACCACGCCGCTGCGCACAATGTGCCAGAACTGCGCCTCCTCACCGAATTCGACGATGCGTGTGCCCGCCTTGCAGTAGCGCACGTCGATGGTGCCGCCGATGCGCGAGAGCGTGTCTTCGTCGAGGTCCCGAAACGGCGCGTGCAGCCGCAGGAACCCGACAATGTCATGCTGCTCGTCGTCCATTCAGCGCCCATCAGGCCCTGGGTTCGGACGCCAGTCCCTTGACCACCGACACGGTGGCCACCAGCAGCACCACCGCAAACGGAAAGCCCGTGGACACGGCCATGGCTTGCAGGGCCACCAGACCACCGCCCAGAATCAGCGCAATCGCCACCAGCCCTTCAAACACGCACCAGAACACACGCTGCGGCGTGGGCGCGTTGATCTTGCCCCCAGCGGATATCACGTCGATCACCAGCGAGCCGGAGTCCGACGACGTGACAAAGAACACCACCACCAGCACGATGGCAACAAAAGACGTGATCTGAGCCAGTGGCAAGGCCTCCAGCATCAGGAACAGCTGCAGCGGCAGATCGGCCCCGGCCACGGCCTGGTAGCCGTCGTTGACCAGCTGGAGGATGGCCGTGCCACCGAACACGGTCATCCACAGCACGCAGGCCAGCGAAGGCACGATCAGCACCGAGATGATGAACTCGCGCACCGTGCGACCCCGCGAGACGCGCGCGATGAACATGCCCACGAACGGTGACCAGGAAATCCACCAGGCCCAGTAGAAGGCGGTCCAGCCCTGGGAGAAGTTGGCGTCGTCACGGCCTACGGGGTTGGCCAGCGCCGGCAGGTACTGCAGGTAGGCGCCCAGGTTGTCGAAGAAGCCGGTCATGATGGCGATCGTCGGCCCCACGGCAATCACGAACACCAGCAGCAGGATTGCCAGCACCATGTTGATCTCGGACAGCCGCTTCACACCGGCGTCCAGGCCAGCCAGCACCGAGATCAACGCGATGGCGGTGATGCCGATCACCAGCACGATCTGCGTGGTCTCTCCCAGCGGCACGCCGAACAGATGATTCAGGCCCGCAGCGGCCTGCGATGCGCCCAGGCCCAGCGAAGTGGCCAGGCCGAACATCGTGGCCAGCACTGCCAGGATGTCGATCACATGGCCAGGCCAGCCCCAGATGCGCTCGCCCAGCAGCGGGTAGAACACAGAACGGATGGTCAGCGGCAGGCCCTTGTTGAAGGAGAACAGCGCCAGGCCCAGCGCCAGGATGGCGTAGATCGCCCAGGGGTGCAGGCCCCAGTGGTAGATGGTGGCCGCCATGGCCAGGCGTCTTGAGGCATCGGCATCGCCGGCCGCGGCGCCCAGCGGCGCCCAGTCGGTCCGAACACCGCCTTCCATGCTCGTGCCACCCATGGCGCTGCCAAAGTGGGACAGCGGCTCGGACACGCCATAGAACATCAGGCCGATGCCCATGCCGGCGGCGAACAGCATCGAAAACCAGCCCAGATAGCTGTAGTCCGGCTTGGCCTCGGTGCCACCCAGCCGAACCTTGCCCAGCGGCGAGATGGCCAGGCCCAGGCAGACCAGGACGAAGATGTTGCCCGCGCCGATGAAGAACCAGTCCAGGCTGGACGTCAACCAGCCGCGCAGGGCGGAGAACATCGGCTCGGCCGCCGTCTGAAACATCAGCGTGAGCAGCACGAAAGCAATCACCGTCAGGCCCGAAATGGCAAACACCCGGTTGTGGATGTCCAGGCCGAACGGACCGACCTGCACCACGATGTTGTCCTGGCCCACCTTGTAGTCGGTGTCGATGGGATTGACCTTCCCATCGGGCTTCATGGGGTCGTTGGATTCACTCATATTTCTCCTTCCGGGGTGGGGTCAAATCTGACCTGCGGGTACCAATGCAACTGGTAGGTGAAGGTCTACACCATACGCGGTTCTCGAATGCGCCAGTTTCAGTTGACTTCTTCAGGATTCGGATGGAGGCCCGCACGAGGCCCAGAGCAGGCAGCAAGCATATCCCGAAGAGTGGCGCGGCGCCCCCGTCTGCACGGCTGAACTCAAGCGGGTGATCGGGACACGTGACATCTCCAGGGCGGCCACTGCCCGCGTTGCCGGTCAACCAAGTGCCACCCAGAAACAAGAAAGCCCCGGAACACGAGGTAAACCGGGGCTTTCAGGGCGTCTTGCGAGACATCCTGGGACGCTCTGGGACTCATTTCTGGCGGAGAGGGCGGGATTCGAACCCGCGGTGGGGATTAGCCCACACACGCTTTCCAGGCGTGCGACTTAAACCACTCATCCACCTCTCCGCGAAGCCTGCGATTGTAGCAGGCCATGGCCTGCGTTCAGGCGGTCGGACTGCCGTCGGCGGTCTTGCGCCAGGCGTGCTGCTGCAGCACCTCCAGCGGCACATGCTCCAGCGCAGCGGCGTGGGTGCTCTCAAGCACCACCGGCGGCGCCACGCCAGCCTGCAGGGCTTCGAGCCAGCGTTGCACGGCGAGACACCAGCGATCCCCGGGCTTGAGCCCCGCGAAGCGCCAATCGGGCCGGGGGGTGCTCAAGTCGTTGCCGCGTTCGCGCGAGAACTCGAGAAAGGCCTGGGTGACGCGCGCGCACACCACATGCACGCCGGCGTCGTCGGGACCGGTGTCGCAGCAGCCCTCGCGGTAGAAACCGGTCAGGGGATCGTACGAGCAGGGCAGCAATTCATCGCCCAGCACGTTGTGCGCAATGGGGGTCATGCCGGCCAGACCTTGCGAAGTGCTTCAGGACGCCTTGCCGGTAGCGCTGACCATCTTCATGGCCGAGCCGATCAGGGCGGAGACCTCGGTCATGTTGCTCGGCACGATCAGCGTGGTGGTGGCGTCGGCGGCCACCTGCCCGTAGGCTTCGACCGCCTTTTCGGCCACCTTGAGTTGCACGGCCTGCTCGCCGCCGGGTTGGCGGATCGCCTCGGCCACCTGGCGGATGGCGGCGGCGTTGGCTTCGGCCACCGTGATGATGGCGGCGGCCTCGCCCTGCGCCTTGTTGATCTCGGCCTGCTTCTCACCCTCGGAGCGGGCGATGAAGGCTTCGCGCTCGCCGGTCGCTATGTTGATCTGTTCCTGCCGGCGGCCCTCGGAGGCCGCGATCAGCGCTCGCTTCTCGCGTTCGGCGGTGATCTGGGCCTGCATGGCCAGCAGGATCTCCTTGGGTGGCGTGAGGTCCTTGATCTCGTAGCGCAGGACCTTCACGCCCCAGTTGAGCGCGGCTTCGTCGATGGCGTGGACCACCTGGGCGTTGATGATGTCGCGCTCCTCGAACGTCTTGTCCAGCTCGAGTTTGCCGATCACCGAGCGCAGCGAGGTCTGGGCAAGTTGAGTGACCGCCACGATGTAGTTGGACGAACCGTAGCTTGCGCGCATGGGGTCCGTGACCTGGAAGTACAGGATGCCGTCCACCTGCAACTGGGTGTTGTCGCGCGTGATGCAGACCTGGCTGGGCACGTCCAGCGGTATCTCCTTCAGGCTGTGCTTGTAGGCCACCCGGTCGATGAAGGGAACGAGGAAGTTCAGTCCTGGCGCGAGCGAGGCGTGGTACTTGCCCAGGCGCTCGACCACCCAGGAATTCTGCTGCGGAACCACCTTGATGGAGCGGGTGATGAAGATGACTGCGATGACGAGCAGGAGAACAGCGATTTCCATGGTGGGGATTCTCGGGTGGGTTTCTGGAGAGGAGGAGGGTACCGCAGGCGGTCGGCAGGCTCAGACCTTGTCGACCAGGAGGCGGTTGCCCACCAGTTCGGCCACGCGGTAGCTGCCAGGCGTGGGCGCGTTGCCCGGGCGCTGGATCACGGTCCATCGTGCGCCGCGGTACTGCACGCTGGCGGTGCCGTCGGCCCGCCATTCGTCGATTTGCAGAATCTCGCCCACGTCCAGGTTGACGCTGCGCATGGCGCGCACGGAAGGGTCACCCGCGCGCCGCCGCTTGATGAAGTACCAGGCGATCACGGCGGCCGACCCGACCACGGCGGCAACGATGATCTGGGCCGCCATGCCCAAGCCCGCGTGCGCGGCCAGTGCGCCGGCGACGATGCCCACGGCGAGCATGAGCAGGTAGAACGTGCCCGTGAACAGCTCGAGGGCCACCGCCGAGCCGGCCAGCAGCCACCACAAGGTTGAATCCGACATGAATGCGTGCTCCTGTCTCGGGAACGAAGGAAAGGGAGATGGGCCTTACAGGGCCCGGCCGGTTGTAATGTATGTCTGGCCTGCGCCACATTCTGCGTCAAAAGACCGGCGTGTTCCGCGGCGCGCCACACGATTTCCGTACACTTCGCGCCTGCTTTGCCACCGATGCGGTCCTCGACCCCGGTGCCTTTCCCCCGTAGCCGGCGTTGTGCGGCTGGAGAACCACATGAAATTCCGCTTTCCCGTCGTCATCATCGATGAGGACTTCCGCTCGGAGAACACCTCGGGCCTGGGTATCCGTGCGCTGGCGCAAGCCATCGAGGCCGAGGGGTTCGAGGTGGTCGGTGTCACGAGCTACGGCGACATGAGCCAGTTCGCCCAGCAGCAGAGCCGCGCCAGCGCGTTCATCCTGTCGATCGACGACGAGGAGTTCAGCCATGGCGAGGACACCGACCCGGTGGTGCTGAACCTGCGCAACTTCATCGACGAGGTGCGCCGCAAGAACGCCGACGTGCCGATCTACATCTACGGCGAGACCAAGACCAGCCGCCACCTGCCCAACGACATCCTGCGCGAGCTGCACGGCTTCATCCACATGTTCGAGGACACGCCGGAGTTCGTGGCACGCCACATCATCCGTGAAGCCAAGAGCTACCTCGAGGGCATCCAGCCGCCATTCTTCAAGGCGCTGCTCGACTACGCCGAGGACGGCTCCTACTCCTGGCATTGCCCCGGTCATTCGGGCGGCGTGGCCTTTCTCAAGAGCCCGGTGGGCCAGATGTTCCACCAGTTCTTCGGCGAGAACATGCTGCGCGCCGACGTGTGCAACGCGGTGGAGGAACTCGGCCAGTTGCTGGACCACAACGGCGCCATTGGTGCCAGCGAACGCAACGCGGCGCGCATTTTCAATGCCGACCACTGCTTCTTCGTGACCAACGGCACCAGCACCAGCAACAAGATGGTGTGGCACCACACGGTGGCGCCGGGCGACGTGGTGGTGGTGGACCGCAACTGCCACAAGTCCATCCTGCACAGCATCATCATGACCGGTGCCATCCCGGTCTTCCTCAAGCCCACGCGCAATCACTACGGCATCATCGGCCCGATCCCGCACAGCGAGTTCGAGATCGAGGCCATCCAGGCGAAGATTCGCGCCAATCCGCTGCTGGCCGGTGTGGATGCTGCCGAGGTCAAGCCGCGCGTCCTCACCATCACGCAGTCCACCTATGACGGCGTGCTCTACAACACCGAGGCCATCAAGCAGATGCTCGACGGCTACGTGGCCAACCTGCATTTCGACGAGGCCTGGCTGCCACATGCGGCATTTCATCCGTTCTATGGCAACTTCCACGCCATGGGCAAGAAGCGTGCGCGGCCGATGGAGTCGGTGGTGTATTCCACGCAGTCCATCCACAAGCTGCTGGCGGGCATCAGCCAGGCCAGCCATGTACTGGTGCAGGACTCGCAGAACGTCAAACTCGATCGCCATCTCTTCAACGAGGCCTACCTGATGCACACCAGCACCAGCCCACAGTACGCGATCATCGCCAGCTGTGATGTGGCTGCGGCCATGATGGAGCCGCCCGGAGGCCGCGCGCTGGTGGAAGAGAGCATTTTCGAGGCCCTCGACTTCAGGCGCGCCATGCGCAAGATCGAAGCCGAGTTCGGTAACGACGACTGGTGGTTCAAGGTCTGGGGTCCGGATGACCTCGCCGAGGAAGGCATGGGCGAGACCAGCGACTGGATGCTCAATCCGAACGACGCACCCGGTCGCAAGGACTGGCACGGCTTCGGGGACATGGCCGCGGGGTTCAACATGCTGGACCCGATCAAGGCCACCATCGTCACCCCGGGCTTGAACCTGGACGGTCGCTTCGAGCCCGAGGGCATCCCGGCTTCCATCGTCACCAAGTTTCTGGCGGAACACGGCGTGGTGGTGGAGAAGACCGGCCTGTACAGCTTCTTCATCATGTTCACCATCGGCATCACCAAGGGCCGCTGGAACACCTTGCTCACGGCCTTGCAGCAATTCAAGGACGACTACGCCAAGAACCAGCCGATGTGGCGCATCCTGCCCGAGTTCTGTCAGAAATTCCCGCGCTACGAGCAGATGGGCCTGCGCGACCTGTGCCACCACGTGCACGCCCTGTATGCCCGCCACGACATCGCCCGCCTGACGACCGAGATGTACCTGAGCGACCTCACACCGGCCATGAAGCCTTCCGACGCGTTCGCGCACATCGCGCAGCGCACCACCGAGCGCGTGCCGATCGACGCGCTGGAAGGCCGTATTACCACCAGCCTGGTCACGCCGTACCCGCCGGGCATTCCGCTGTTGATCCCGGGCGAGGTGTTCAACCGCAAGATCGTCGACTACCTGAAGTTCGCGCGCGAATTCAACCTGCAGTGCCCGGGGTTCGAGACCGACATCCACGGCCTGGTGGAGGTGGTGGATGTGGACGGGCGCAAGAGCTACTTCGCCGACTGCGTGAAGGCCTGAGGCCGTTGCTCAGCGCGCGGCGTCGGGTCGCACCCGCACGAAGCTGGCAAAGCGCGGCACGCCGCTGGCGGTGAGCCCGCGAAACCGGTAGGTCACCCACTCGCCCACGGCGGGTGGTTTCTCCCGCTGGGCGTCAGTGAAACCGGTCCCCAGTCGAAACCGGACGCCATCACGCGTTTGCACCTCCAGGGCACCCATGCGGCCGGCGTGGCGGCCCTGGCCCGGCAGGTGCGCGATCACGCGGGCCTCGGCGTCTTCATGGGTTTTGACCTTCAGCAGGTCGTCGCTGCGAACAGCCCGGTAGGGCGCGTCACCGCGGTGCAGCATCAGGCCCTCGCCGCCGTCCTTCACCATGCGGTCGAGGCGTTCCATGAGCTCGCCGTGGCTGGCCACACGCTCCTGCGGCACGGCCTGCACCCAGGGCTTGTTCAGCCAGAGGACCAGCGCGCGGTAGGCCGTGATGCGGTCGGTGAACAGGCCAGGATGCGCGGGCAAGTCGAACACCATGAAGCGGATGCGTTGCCAGGCCTTGTCGTCGGGCGTCTGCTGCCGCACGGTAGAGAGCGTTTCCTCAAACTGGCCGCGCCCAGCCCAGAGTTCGCCGTCCATGGCCTCGGCGGGCCAGCCCGCGGTGAACCACGCCGGCGCGGCGATGATTTCACCGCCGCGCGTGCGCAGCCGCTGCCCGTCCCAGAAGGCGCGGAGGCCGTCGTATTTTTCGCTGAGCCAGTAGGCGTCAAGCGCAATGCCCGGGCGGTAGACCCCGGCCAGCATGAGCGCCGGCGCATCGGCAGCCAGGGCCGCCGGCGGCAGGGCGGCGCCGGCCAGGGCCAGCACCAGCCCGCCCAGGAGCTTGCGCCGCTGCAGGCCCACGCGGGACCTCAGAGCATGGCCTGGCTGTCGCGGCTCACGCCGGTGGTCTGCGCGTAGCCACCATCCACATAGGTGATCTCGGCAGACACGCCCGAGGCCAGGTCCGACAGCAGGAAGGCGGCGACGTTGCCCACCTCGTCGATGGTGATGTTGCGCCGGATCGGGGCCGCGCTGGCCACCAGGTTGAGCAGCTTGCCGAAGTCCTTGATGCCGCTGGCCGCCAGCGTCTTGATCGGGCCGGCGCTGATGCCGTTGACGCGCATGCCCTTGGGGCCGAGCGACTCCGCGAGGTAGCGTACCGAGGCCTCCAGGCTCGCCTTGGCCAGGCCCATGGTGTTGTAGTTCGGGACGGCACGGATTGCGCCCATGTAGCTCAGCGTGAGCAGCGAAGCCTTGTCGTTCAGGTAGGGCAGGGCTGCCTTGGCCATGCCCGGAAAACTATAGGCGCTGATGTCGTGCGCGACACGGAAGGCCTCGCGGGAGAGGCCTTCGAGGAAGTCGCCGGTGATCGCCTCACGCGGGGCGAAGCCGATGCTGTGCACGAAGCCGTCGAATCTGGGCCAGGTCTGCGCCAGGTCGGCGAACATCTTGTCGATCTGAGCGTCGTCGGCCACGTCGCAGTCGAAGATCAGCGTCGAGTTGAAGTCCGCGGCGAATTCGGTGATGCGGTCCTTGAAGCGCTCGCCGACGTAGCTGAATGCCAGCTCGGCGCCCTGCTGATGGCAAGCCCTTGCGATGCCGTAGGCGATGGACCGGTTGGACAGCACACCCGTGATCAGCAGCTTCTTGCCAGTGAGAAAACCCATTTTCAGTCTCCAGAGAAAAATCCAGCAGAATTGTCGCATGCGCCTATCTGCTCCCCGTCCCCACAGCCTCGTCGCCACGCTTTGCGTGGCTGCGGCGCTGGTGACGTTGAGCCCGGCCAGTTGGGCGGCCCACGGGTATGCGCTGTGGGGGCAGCTCAAGTACCCCGACGGCTTCACCCACTTCGACTACGTCAACTCCGCCGCGCCCAAGGGGGGCGAGCTGCGGCTGGTCAGCAACCAGCGCATCTCCACCTTCGACAAGTACAACCCGTTCACGCTGCGCGGCAGCGCGCCTGCCTACCTGTCCAACCTGTTGTTCGACTCGTTGCTGGCGGGCTCGCTGGACGAGAACGGCGCGGGCTACGGCTTGCTGGCAGATGATGTGAGCGTCGCATCCGACGGCCTCTCGGTCACCTTCCGTCTGCGCGACACGGCGAAATTCCACAACGGTGATCCTGTGCTTGCTGCAGACGTCAAGCACAGCTTCGACACCTTGTTGGGGCCTTACACCTCGCCCGCCTACAAGACCATCCTGCAGGACGTGGCCGGCCTGGATGTGCTCGGCGAGCGCACGGTGCGCTACCGCTTCAGGCGTCCCAACCGCGAACTGCCGCTCACCGTGGGCGGCCTGCCGGTGTTCAGTCGGGCCTGGGGCGACCAGATCGATCCGCAGACCGAGAAGCGCAAGACCTTCGACAAGGTCGTGACCGACGTGCCCATCGGCAGCGGGCCGTACAAGATCGGCCCGGTGCAGTTCGGCAAGGACATCACCTATGTGCGCGATCCGGCGTACTGGGCGCGCGATCTGCCCGTGCGCCGGGGCACAGCCAACTTCGACCGCATCACGGTCAAGATCTACAAGGACAACACCGCACGGCTTGAAGCCCTCAAGGCCGGCGAGTTCGACCTGATGCGCTTCTTTTCGGCGGGTGACTGGGCGCGACGCGTAAACGGCAAGCGCTTCGACACTGGTGAACTGGTCAAAGGTGAGTTCAGCCACCGCCTGCCCATGGGCTTCCAGAGCTATGTGCTCAATACGCGACGGGCTCCGCTGGACGACATCCGCGTGCGCGAGGCACTGGGCCTGGCGGTGGACTACGAGTGGATGAACCGGCAGATGTTCTACAACGCCTACCAGCGAGTGCAGGGCCTGTTCGGCAACACCGACTGCGCGCCGCAAGGCAGCCCCGCGCCGGACGAACTGGCGCTGCTCGAGCCCTGGCGCAAACAGCTGCCGCCCGCGGTGTTCGGGCCGATGTACCAGCCGCCGCGAACCGATGGCGAACAATCCCTGCGCGACAACCTCAAGCGGGCCCAGGCACTGCTGAGGGAGGCGGGCTGGACGGTGCGGGACGGGCGGTTGCGCAACGCGCAAGGCGAGGCCATGTCGCTCGAATACCTCGACAGCGCGGAAACCGGTGCGCGCGTGGTCACACCCTGGATCCGCAACCTGAAAAAACTGGGCATCGAGCTGCGCTTCCGTCCGGTGGATTTCGCGCTGTACCAGCAACGCCTGCGCGGATTCGACTTCGACATCGTGTCGATCGCCTACGGCGGCACGAACAACCCGGGCGCCGAATACGCCGACCTGTTCGGCAGCCAGGCGGCGAAGACGGCGGATTCCGGCAACTTCTCGGGCGCCGCCAGTCCGGCGGTGGACGCCATCATCCGGCGCATGACGGAGGCAGACACCGAAGACGGGTTTCTCGCCGCCTGCCGCGCGCTCGACCGCGTCATCTCCCACAGCCACTACCTGATCCCGCAGTGGACGGCGACCACGCACCGCATGGCCTACAACGCGTGGCGCCTGGACCGGCCCAGGGACATGCCGCCTTACGCCGCGGGCGAGACCTGGGCCATCGACACCTGGTGGGCTCGAAATCCCATCCATACCAGGAAGCCCTGAGCACCATGTGGGTCTACATCCTCAAACGCCTGCTGCTCATGATCCCGACACTGTTCGGTGTGCTGCTGCTGACCTTCGTGGTGATCCAGTTCGTGCCGGGCGGTCCGGTGGACCAGTACCTGGCCGAGGCACGTGCCGGTGCCGGCACAGGGGCGGAGGGCGGCTCGGTTTACCGCGGTGCGCAGGGTGTGGACCCGCAGCGGCTCGAGCAGATCAAGGCGCTCTACGGCTTCGACAAACCCGCCCACCAGCGCTTCTTCGAGATGCTGGGCCGCTTTGCGCGGTTTGACCTGGGCAACAGCTTCTTCCAGAACAAGCCGGTGAGCGAACTCATCATCGAGAAGCTGCCGGTGTCCATCACGTTGGGCTTGTGGACCTTCCTCATCAGCTACGGCGTGGCCGTGCCACTCGGGGTGGCCAAGGCGGTGCGCGCGGGCTCCCGCTTCGATCTGGTGACCACGCTGCTGGTGCTCGTGGGGTATGCCATTCCGGGCTTCGTGCTGGGCGTGGCGCTGCTGGTGATCTTCGGTGGACAGCTCCAGTGGTTCCCGTTGCGCGGGCTGACCTCGTCGAACTGGGACGAACTGAGCTGGGGCGCACGCATCGTCGACTACCTGTGGCACATCACCTTGCCGGTCACGGCCATGGTGCTGGGCAGCTTTGCGGTGACGGCCATGCTGACCAAGAACGCGTTCCTGGAGGAGATTCGCAAGCAGTATGTGATGACCGCGCGCGCCAAGGGTCTGGACGAGCGCCAGGTGCTGTGGAAGCACGTGTTCCGCAACGCACTCATTCCAATCATCACCGGCTTTCCGTCGGCCTTCATTGGCGCCTTTTTCACAGGCGCGTTGCTGATTGAAACCTTGTTCTCGCTCGACGGCCTGGGCCTGCTGAGCTATGAGAGCGTGATCCGGCGGGACTATCCCGTGGTGATGGGCACGCTGTTCCTCTTCACGCTGATCGGCCTGGTGACCAAGCTGATCTCCGACCTTTGCTACGTGTGGGTCGACCCCCGCGTGAAGTTCGACTGATGGCCGCCGCGTCGATGAGCCCCGGCCGGCGTGCCTGGCAACGCTTCAAACGCAACCGGCTGGGTTACTGGAGCCTTGTCATCTTCTGTGTGCTGGTGGTGGCAAGCCTGTTCGCCGAGGTCTTGTCCAATGACCGGCCGCTGGTCGTGCGCTACGAGGGCAAGACCTACTTTCCCATCGTGCAGGACTATCCCGAAACCGTGTTTGGTGGCGATTTCGAAACCACCACCGACTACCTGGACCCCTTCATCCGCCAGCAGATCACCCGGGGCGACAACTGGGCCCTGTACGCGCCCAACCCCTACGGCTCGCAGACCATCAACTACTTCGCGGAAATGCCCAACCCCTCGGGGCCTAGCATGGCCAACTGGTTCGGCACCGACGATCGGGGGCGTGACCTGTTGGCGCAGCTGCTTTATGGCTTTCGTGTGAGCGTGCTGTTCGCGCTGGCGCTTACCGCCATCGGCGTGGTGCTGGGGGTGATCACCGGCGCCATTCAGGGCTTCTTCGGCGGCAAGACCGACCTGGCCTTCCAGCGTTTCATTGAAATCTGGGGCTCCATGCCGGAGCTGTATCTGCTCATCATCTTCTCGGCCGTGTTCGCGCCCAGCATCAGCCTGCTGCTGATCCTGCTGAGTCTTTTCGGCTGGATGGGTCTGTCGGACTACGTGCGCGCCGAATTCCTGCGCAACCGACAGCTCGACTATGTGCGCGCGGCGCGCGCGCTGGGTTTGTCCAGCTGGCAGATCATCTGGCGCCACGTGCTGCCCAACAGCCTCACGCCGGTGGTGACGTTCCTGCCCTTTCGCATGAGCGCGGCCATCCTGGCACTGACCTCGCTCGATTTCCTGGGCCTGGGCGTGCCACCGGGCACGCCCTCGCTGGGCGAGCTGCTCAGCCAGGGCAAGAACAACATTGACGCCTGGTGGATCTCGTTGTCCACCTTTGCCGTGCTCGTGCTCACGTTGCTGCTGCTGACCTTCATGGGCGACGCCCTGCGCGATGCGCTCGATCCCCGCAAGGCTGACCAATGACCAATGCGCCCGTGTTGCTCGACGTCAGAGGCCTGCGCGTGGGCTTCGGTGAACACGCCGTGGTGCACGGTGTCAATTTCTCCATCCGCGCGGGCGAAAAGCTCGCCCTGGTGGGCGAATCGGGTTCTGGCAAGACCGTCTCGGCGCTCTCATTGCTGCGGCTGGTACACAACGCGGAGGTCTCTGGCGAGGCCTGGCTGAACGGGCGGGACCTGCTCGGCATGACCGAGCACGAATTGCGAGGCGTGCGCGGCGATGAGGTTGCCATCGTGTTCCAGGAGCCCATGAGCGCGCTCAACCCGCTCTATACCGTAGGCGACCAGATCCGCGAGGTGTTGCAACTCAAGAAGGGCCTCACGCCCCGACAGGCCCAGGCAGCGGCGGTCGAGTTGCTGGCCTCCACGGGCATTCCGGAGCCGGCGCGACGTGCCAATGCCTTCCCGCACCAGCTCAGTGGTGGCCAGCGTCAGCGGGCCATGATCGCCATGGCGCTGGCCAGCACGCCGAAGCTGCTGCTGGCCGACGAACCGACCACCGCGCTGGACGTGAGTCTGCGCGGGCAGA
The DNA here is from genome assembly GCF_025699295.1 of Hydrogenophaga sp. Classification (GTDB taxonomy): domain Bacteria; phylum Pseudomonadota; class Gammaproteobacteria; order Burkholderiales; family Burkholderiaceae_C; genus Hydrogenophaga. Next base: position 119,932 of record NZ_JAILWB010000002.1, read on the forward strand.
TCCTGGACCTGCTGGCCGACCTGCAGCGCCAGCACGGCATGGCGGTGCTGCTGATCACGCACGACCTGAACCTGGTGCGCCGCTTTGCCGACCGTGTGGCCGTGATGGAGCGAGGCCATCTGGTGGAGCAGGGTACGGTGGCCGACGTGTTTGCAGCGCCGCAACATGCCTACACGCAGATGCTGCTGGCCAGCAAACCCGAACGGGACGTGGTGCCCGCCCTGGCGCCCGCAGTCGACGCCACGCCCGTGCTGCAGGCCCAGGGCTTGCGCGTGAGTTATCCGGTGCCCGTGCCCGGCCTGCGCGGCTGGTTCAAGAAGGGTGAATTCGTGGCGGTGCGGGGCGCCGATCTGAACCTCGCCCCGGGTCAGACCCTGGGCGTGATCGGCGAATCGGGCTCGGGCAAGTCCACCCTGGCGCTGGCCGCGCTGGGCCTGTTGCCGCACCAGGGCAGCCTGAGCGTGACCGGCACTGACTGGCAACAGGCCCAACGAAGTGGTCAGTCCCGCGCCCTGCGCCAGCGCATCCAGGTGGTGTTCCAGGACCCGTTTTCCTCCCTGTCGCCGCGCATGACCGTTGAACAGATCGTGGGCGAAGGGCTTCTGGTGCACCAGCCCGATCTGTCGGTGCTCGAGCGGCGCGAACGCGTGGTGCGGGCGCTGGCCGACGTAGGCCTGGTGGACGATCCGGCCCGGGGTGGCGACTGGCTCCAGCGCTATCCGCACGAGTTCTCCGGCGGGCAGCGCCAGCGCCTGGCCATTGCCCGGGCGCTGATCGTGGAGCCGCGCCTGCTGGTGCTCGACGAACCCACCAGTGCGCTGGACGTGACCGTGCAGAAGCAGGTGCTGGCCCTGCTGCAACGGCTCCAGCGCGAGCGCGCCCTGAGCTACCTGCTGATTACGCACGACGTGGATGTGATCCGCGCCATGGCCCACCAGGTCGTGGTGATGAAGGACGGCGTGGTGGTGGAGAGCGGCAGCGTCGAGCAGGTGCTTCAGCGCCCTGAGCATCCGTACACGCGCGTGCTGGTGCAGGCCGCGGCCTGAGGTCCCCCTTCGCTTGATCTGCATCAGGGGCCACGTGCGGGCGCAGCGTTATAAAGACGCGCCATGACACCGACACAAGCCGTCACACTGCGATCGCCACTGCGCTGGCTGGCCCTGGGCTGGGCCGACCTGTGGCGCAACCCCTTGCCTGGCCTGATGCACGGACTGCTGATCGCCGCCTTCGGTGGCGTGCTGCTCTGGGCAGCACGCGACCGGTTCTGGCTGCTGGCCGGTGCCTTTTCCGGCTTTCTGATCGTTGCTCCCGTTCTGGCGACAGGGCTGTACACCGTCAGCCGTGCCCGCGAGGCAGGACGCAGCGTCGGCCTGGCCGAGGTGCTCGCGCTCTGGCGCTCGGGTGATGGGCGGCTGGTGCGCTTCGGCCTGCTGTTGGGCCTGGCTGGAACCGGCTGGGTGCTGACCTCGGCCGGCCTCATCACCCTGTGGTCGCCCGTGCCCATTCAGAAGCCGCTGGATTTCCTGCGTCACGTGGTGCTGGAGCCCCGACTGGGCCTGTTCGAGGCCTGGCTGCTGCTCGGCGCCCTGCTGGCGGCGCCGGTCTACGCCTCCACAGTGGTGGCACTGCCCCTGCTGGTGGACACCCCTTTGCCGGTCGGTCAGGCCGTGGCGCAAAGCTGGCGCGCCGTGGCCAGCCATCCCGGCCCCACGGCCGTATGGGCCGTGCTCATCGTGGTGCTGGTCGGCGTGGGCATGCTCACGGCGTTGCTGGGCCTGGTGATGACCATACCGCTGGTCGGTCACGCCAGCTGGCACGCCTACCGCGATCTCGATGCCAGCACCGGCCGACGGGCGGGTGCCTGAGCGATGGAGCCCACCGTTTTCGGCTTCACGGAGAGCCAGATCGCCCAGTTCGGCCTCACGTTCGGTGTCGGTGCGTTCATCCTCTACATGCTGTTCATCGTGTTCAACCTGGCCCGCGAGTCCAAGGCGGGGAAATTCGGTACCTTCGTGCTCTTCCTGGTGCTGTCATTCGGCATGCTGGGATTTCTGGCAAAGAACCTGATCCAGTGGGTGCTCAACATCTAGGGTCTGGCTTGCAGTGACGCGCAGAAGCGTTACAATGCGAGCTTCACGACCAAATGGGCGGGTAACTACCGGCCCATTTTTTTTGGCTGAACGCTTTTGGCCCGTGGTCATCCACGGGGCGGCAGGAACACAGGGCAAGACACCACACGCAATGGCTTGGCAAGACACCGTAGAGCAAACCGTCACCGGACTGGGTTTTGATCTGGTGGAGCTCGAACGCTCTGCCGGTGGCTTGCTGCGGGTCACGATCGACTGGCCCTGGCAGGCGCCGGATGCAGGTCAGCCGGTGCCCGCCGAGCGGTTTGTGACGGTGGAAGATTGCGAGAAGATCACGCGGCAGCTGCAGTACCTGCTGGAGGTTGAGGGTCTGGAATACCGGCGACTCGAGGTCGGTTCACCGGGCATCGACCGGCTACTCAGGAGCGAGGCCGATTACGTGCGGTTCGAGGGCCATGTGGTGGACCTCACTCTGAAGGCGCCGATCGGCGTGACCGGGACCGACGTGGCGGCCAATCGCAAGAAATTTCGCGGCACGCTGGAACGTGCCGCCGATGGAGTGCAGTGGCAGGTGGTGTGGAGCGATGCGCCAGAACCCAAGCCGGGGCAGCGCGTGAGCAAGAAGCGCGCGCCCGCGCCACTGCAGGCCATGACTTTTTTGCTGGATGACGTCCAGCAGGCGCGCCTGGCGCCGATCGTGAACTTCAAGGGCCGTCAGGCCCCCGGCGCGGCAGTGGCCCCCGGCGATGAATGAGAGCAACCGTTGTGACCCAGAACAAGCTATTCGGAAAGGTGGGCGAGTGAAATGAACCGCGAAATGTTGATGCTGATCGATGCGATCTCACGCGAGAAGAACGTCGAGCGTGACGTGGTGCTCGGCGCCGTGGAACTCGCGCTGGCTTCGGCCACCAAGAAGCTCTACAAGGGCGAGGTCGACATCCGTGTTGCCATGGACCCGGACACCGGCGCGTACGAAACCTTCCGCCGCTGGCTGGTCGTGCCCGACGAGGCGGGCCTGCAGAACCCGGATGCCGAGGAGCTGCTGACCGACGCACGCGAGGAACTCGCCGACATCGAGGAAGGCGACTACATCGAGAAGCCGGTGGAAAGCGTGCCGATCGGCCGCATTGGCGCGATGGCCGCCAAGCAGGTGATCCTGCAGAAGATTCGCGACGCCGAGCGCGAGATGCTGCTCAACGACTTCATGTCGCGCGGCGACAAGATATTCGTTGGCACCGTCAAGCGCATGGACAAGGGCGACCTCATCATCGAGAGTGGCCGGGTCGAGGGCCGCCTCAAGCGTGGCGAGATGATCCCGAAGGAAAACTTCCGCACCGGCGACCGAGTGCGCGCCATGATCATGGAAGTGGACCTGACGCTGCGCGGCGCGCCGATCCTGCTCTCGCGCTCCGCCCCGGCGTTCATGATCGAGCTGTTCCGCCAGGAAGTGCCCGAGATCGAACAGGGCCTGCTCGAGATCAAGACCTGCGCCCGCGATCCCGGCTCGCGCGCCAAGATCGCCGTGCACAGCAACGACCGCCGCATCGACCCCATCGGCACATGCGTCGGCGTTCGCGGCTCGCGCGTCAACGGCGTGACCAACGAGCTCGCCGGTGAGCGCGTGGACATCGTGCTGTGGTCCGAAGACCCGGCGCAGTTCGTCATCGGTGCCCTGGCGCCGGCCAACGTGGTCTCCATCGTGGTGGACGAGGAGCGCCATGCCATGGACGTGGTGGTCGACGAGGAAAACCTCGCCATTGCCATCGGCCGGGGCGGACAGAACGTGCGCCTGGCGTCCGAGCTGACGGGCTGGCGCATCAACATCATGACGGCCGACGAGTCGGCGCAGAAGCAGGCCGAAGAGGCCGACGGCATCCGCAAGGTGTTCATGGCCAAGCTGGACGTGGACCAGGAAATTGCCGATATCCTGATCGAGGAAGGCTTCACCAGCCTCGAGGAGGTGGCCTACGTGCCCCTGCAGGAAATGCTTGAGATCGAGTCGTTCGACGAGGACACGGTCAACGAGCTGCGAACCCGAGCCAAGGATGCCCTGTTGACGATGGAGATCGCGCGGGAAGAGAGCGTCGAAGAGGTCTCGCAGGACCTGCGCGACCTCGAGGGCATGACCCCAGAACTGATCGCCAAGCTGGCCGATGCCGGTGTGCACACCCGCGATGACCTGGCCGACCTGGCCACCGATGAACTCACCGACATCACCGCACAGACGCCTGAAGAGGCCACGGCGCTGATCATGCTGGCACGCGCGCACTGGTTCGCCGGTGACGAAGCGCAATCCACAAACTGACCAGCGGAGGCCCGAGCGGAGAAAAGAACCCATGACCAGTACCACCGTCGCCGAATTGGCTGCCGAGCTGAACAAGCCCACCACCGTCCTGCTGGAGCAACTCTCCGCGGCGGGGGTGCCCAAGACTTCCGGGACCGATGCGGTCACCGAATCCGACAAGCAGTCGTTGCTCGGCCACCTCAAGGCCAGTCACGGCACGGCCGGTGGTGAGCGCAAGAAGATCACGCTCGTCAAGAAGTCGACCTCCGAGATCAAGCAGGCCGACGCCACCGGGCGTGCCCGCACGATCCAGGTGGAGGTGCGCAAGAAGCGCACCTTCATCAAACGCGACGACGATGTGGCAGTGCCCGAGACCGCTGCCGAAACCGCGCCCGCTGCCCCGCTCATCGACACCGAGGAGCTGGCCCGCCGCGAGGAGGACGCCCGCCGCCAGGCCGAGCTGCTGCGTCGCCAGGAAGAGGAACTGACCCAGAAGCGCCAGGCCCGCGAGGCCGAAGAGGCCCGCGAAGCACAGGCAGAGAAGGAGCGCGCCGCTGCCGAGGCGGCCGAGAACGCCGCGCGCGCCGCTTCGCAAGCCTCCGCGCCCGAGACGGATGCCCCGGCGGCCAAGGCCGGCAAGGACGCCAAGACCAAGGCGCCTGCCGCGCCAGCGCCGGAGACGACGGCCACGCGCGTGATCGTCGACAAGAACGCTGAGGCGAAGAAGGCCGAGGACCTGCGCGCCCAGGACTTGCTGGAGCGCCGCCGCAAGGCAGAGGCCGAGGCCGCCAATATCCGGGCCATGATGTCGGCGCCTGCCAAGACGATGGTGGCCAAGAAGCCGGAGCCCGCCCCTGGCACCGATCCGAAGACCGGCATCAAGGGCACCTTGCACAAGCCTGCGGGCACGCCAACCAAGGCACCCGCTGCCGCCGGCGCGGCTGGCGCTGCTGGCAAGAAGGAAATCAAGTCCGAGAACCTGTCCTCTACCTGGAAGGACGACGCGGCCAAGAAGAAGGAAATCAAGACCCGTGGCGACACCAGTGCCGGGCGTTCCAACTGGCGCGGTGGTCCGCGTGGCCGCCGCAATGACCGCGACGCGCGCGACAGCGGGCCGGGCAGCTTCGTGGCCCCGACCGAGTTCAAGGTGATCGAGGTGCATGTGCCCGAGACCATCACCGTGGCCGAGCTGGCGCACAAGATGAGCCTGAAGTCGTCCGAGGTCATCAAGCAGCTGATGAAGCTGGGCCAGATGGTCACGATCAACCAGCCGCTGGACCAGGACACCGCCATGATCGTGGTGGAAGAACTGGGCCACAAGGCCATCGTCGCCGCCCTGGACGACCCGGAGGCCTTCACCGACGAGGAGGCTTCGCAGAACGAAGCCGAGGCCGTGCCCCGCGCGCCGGTCGTCACCGTCATGGGCCACGTCGACCACGGCAAGACCTCGCTGCTCGACTACATCCGCCGCGCCAAGGTCGCTGCGGGCGAGGCTGGCGGGATCACGCAGCACATCGGCGCCTACCACGTGGAAACCCCGCGCGGCATGATCTCCTTCCTCGATACCCCGGGTCACGAGGCGTTCACCGCCATGCGAGCACGCGGCGCCCAGGCCACGGACATCGTGATCCTGGTGTGCGCGGCAGACGACGGTGTGATGCCGCAGACCAAGGAAGCCATCAAGCACGCGAAGGCGGCAGGTGTTCCGATGGTGGTGGCGATGACCAAGATCGACAAGCCGGGCATCAACATCGAGAAAGTGCGCAATGAACTGGTGGCCGAGGAAGTCGTTCCCGAGGAGTTCGGTGGCGATACCCCGTTCGTGGGCGTGTCGGCCAAGACCGGTGAAGGTGTGGACGCCCTGCTGGAGCAGGTGCTTCTGCAGGCCGAGGTGCTGGAGCTGAAGGCGCCGGTCGAGGCCATGGCCAAGGGACTGGTGATCGAGGCGCGCCTCGACAAGGGCCGTGGCGCCGTCGCCACCGTGCTGGTGCAGAGCGGCACGCTCAAGACCGGCGACGTGATCCTGGTGGGTCAGACATCCGGCCGCGTGCGTGCCATGCTCGACGAGAATGGCAAGCCGATCAAGGCGGCCGGTCCGTCGATCCCGGTCGAGATCCAGGGTCTGTCCGAAGTGCCTCAGGCTGGCGATGACTTCATGGTGATGACCGACGAGCGCCGTGCGCGCGAGATCGCGACCTACCGCGCAGGAAAATTCCGCAACACCAAGCTGGCCCGCCAGCAGGCCGCCAAGCTGGAGAACATGTTCTCCGACATGTCGGCCGGCGAGGTCAAGCTGCTGCCCATCATCGTCAAGTCCGACGTGCAGGGCTCGCAGGAAGCGCTTTCGGCCTCGCTGCTCAAGCTCTCGACCGACGAGGTCAAGGTGCAACTGGTATTTGCCGGCGTCGGTGGTATCAGCGAGTCGGATGTCAACCTGGCGATCGCCTCCAAGGCGGTGGTCATCGGCTTCAATGTGCGCGCCGACGTGGGCGCGCGCAAGCTGGCCGAGGGCAATGACGTCGACCTGCGCTACTACAACATCATCTACGACGCCGTGGACGATCTGAAAGCGGCCATGTCCGGCATGCTGGCGCCCGAGAAACGCGAAGAGGTCATCGGCTCGGCCGAGATCCGCACCGTGTTCGTGGCGTCGAAGATCGGCACGGTCGCTGGCTGCATGATCACCTCCGGTCAGGTCACGCGCGGCGCGCATTTCCGCCTGCTGCGCGAGAACGTGGTGGTCTACACCGGCGAGATCGACTCGCTCAAGCGCCTCAAGGACGACGTGCGCGAAGTCAAGGAAGGCTTCGAGTGCGGTATCAAGCTGAAGAACTACAACGACATCAAGGAAGGCGACCAGCTCGAATTCTTCGAAGTCAAGGAAGTGGCTCGCTCGCTGTAAACCCGTCATGCCCCGCAAAGCGTCTTCCACCCCCAACCGCGGCTTCCGCGTGGCCGACCAGATCCAGCGCGATCTGGCCGAGCTGATCGCGCGCGAACTCAAGGATCCGCGGGTGGGCATGGTGACGCTCAACGCGGTCGAGGTGACGCCCGACTACGCGCACGCCAAGGTGTTCTTCAGCCTGCTCACCGGCAACCCCGACGAGACCCTTGAGGGACTCAACGCGGCGGCCGGGTTTCTGCGCAGTGGCCTGTTCAAGCGCCTGCACATCCACACCGTGCCCACGCTGCACTTCGTGTTCGACCGCACCACCGAACGTGCGGCCGACATGAACGCCTTGATCTCCAAGGCGGTTTCCTCCCGTTCAAAGGAAGAATGACCATGCACGCGCCACGCACCAGGGTGCAGCGGCGCCCTGTGCATGGGGTGTTGTTGCTTGACAAGCCGCTGGGTCTCTCCAGCAACCAGGTCCTGCAGAAGGCCAAGTGGCTGTTGCGCGCCGAGAAGGCGGGCCACACCGGCACGCTCGATCCGCTGGCCAGCGGCGTGCTGCCGTTGTGCTTCGGTGCCGCCACCAAGTTCAGCCAGATTCACCTGAATGCCGACAAGACCTATGAGACCACCGTGCGCCTGGGGCTGAAGACCGCCACCGGCGATGCGGAAGGCCCGGTTGTCGAGTCGCGCCCGGTGGACTGCACGGCGGGGCAGGTGGTCGAGGTGCTGGACCGCTTCATGGGCCCCATCGAGCAGGTGCCGCCCATGCACAGCGCCCTGAAGAAGGACGGCAAGGCGCTCTATGAATACGCGCGCGATGGCCAGACGGTGGAGCGCGCCGCGCGCCACGTGGTCATCCACGACCTGGAACTGCTGGACATGCAGTTGCAGGGTGAGGCGCCGCACCTGCGTCTGCGGGTGCGCTGCAGCAAGGGCACCTACATCCGCACGCTGGGCGAAGACATCGGCGAAGCGCTGGGCTGCGGTGGCCACCTCACCGCGCTGCGCCGCACCGCCACCGGCCCGTTCGACGCCACGCAGTGCATCGCACTGGACGCGTTCGAAGCCCTGGACGAAGAAGGCCGCCTGGCGCGGCTGTTGCCGGTGCAGGCGCTGCTCGACGGACACGAGGCCGTCATGCTCGACGCCGAGCATGCGGGCCGCTTCCTCAGCGGCCTGCGCCGCCGCGGCGACTGGGCCGACAAGGAACGCGTGGCGGTGTTCGGACCCGTGCCGGGCCAGAACGCGGATACCCCCACTGTGCCGCCGGTGCTGCTCGGCAGCGCGCACACCATGGCCGGCGAACTCATCCCGGGGCGTCTGCTGAGCCCCTCCGAAATACAGCAAATCCTGGAAACCTCACCGGAACCCGCAACATGAGCAAACAAATCCGCAACATCGCCATCATCGCCCACGTCGACCATGGCAAGACCACCATGGTGGACCAGCTGCTGCGCCAGTCGGGCACCTTCGCCGAACACGAGAAGGTGGTCGACACGGTGATGGACAACAACGCCATCGAACGCGAGCGCGGCATCACCATCCTGGCCAAGAACTGTGCCGTGAGCTGGGAAGGCACGCACATCAACATCGTAGACACCCCGGGCCACGCGGACTTCGGTGGCGAGGTGGAGCGCGCCCTCTCCATGGTGGACGGCGTGGTGCTGCTGATCGACGCGCAGGAAGGCCCGATGCCCCAGACCCGCTTCGTGACCAAAAAGGCATTGGCCCTGGGCCTCAAGCCCATCGTGGTGGTGAACAAGGTGGACAAGCCGGGCGCGAACCCCGACAAGGTGATCAACGCGGCATTCGACCTGTTCGACAAGCTCGGCGCCAACGACGAACAACTGGACTTCCCCGTGGTCTACGCCTCGGGCATCAACGGCTGGACCTCGCTGGAAGAGGGTGCGCCGGGCGAGCAATGGGGCCCGGACATGTCGGCCCTGTTCAACACCGTGCTCAAGCACGTGCCGGCCCACCAGGGAGACCCGGCCGCGCCGCTGCAGTTGCAGGTCTCCGCGCTGGACTTCTCCAGCTTCGTCGGTCGTATCGGCGTGGGCCGCATCAGCGCCGGCACCATCAAGCCCAGCATGGACGTGCTGGTGATGGAAGGTCCGGACGGCAAGTCCATCAAGGGCCGCATCAACCAGGTCCTGACCTTCCAGGGCCTGGACCGCGTGCAGGTGACCGAGGCCGGCCCCGGCGACATCGTGCTGATCAACGGCATTGCCGACATCGGCATCGGCGTGACCGTGACCGACCCGCTCGACCCGGCTCCGCTGCCCATGCTCAAGATCGATGAGCCGACGCTGACCATGAACTTCTGCGTCAACACCAGCCCGCTGGCCGGACGCGAAGGCAAGTTCGTGACCAGCCGCCAGGTCTGGGACCGCCTGCAGAAGGAACTGCAGAGCAACGTGGCGCTGCGCGTGAAGGAGACCGATGAAGACGGCATCTTCGAGGTGATGGGTCGTGGCGAACTGCACCTGACCATCCTGCTGGAAAACATGCGCCGTGAAGGCTATGAACTCGCGGTGTCCAAGCCGCGCGTGGTGTTCCGCGACGTGGACGGCGTGCGCCACGAGCCCATCGAAATGGTGACGGCCGACATCGAGGAGCAGCACCAGGGTGGCGTGATGCAGGCGCTTGGCGAACGCAAGGGTGAACTGGTGAATATGGAGCCCGATGGCCGCGGCCGGGTCCGCCTGGAGTACCGCATTCCGGCGCGCGGCCTGATCGGCTTCACCAACGAATTCCTGAACCTCACGCGCGGCTCGGGCCTGATCGCCAACATCTTCGACGGCTATGAGCCTCACAAGGGCGACATCGGCAGCCGCAAGAACGGCGTGCTGATCTCCATGGACGATGGCGAAATCTTCACCTACGCCCTGGGCAAGCTTGACGACCGCGGCCGCATGTTCGTGCGCGCCGGCGACCCGGTGTACGAGGGCATGATCGTGGGCATCCACAACCGCGACAACGATCTGGTCGTCAATGCCACGCGCACCAAGCAGCTCACCAACTTCCGCGTCAGCGGCAAGGAAGACGCGATCAAGATCACGCCCCCGATCGACCTCACGCTGGAGTACGGCGTGGAATTCATCGAAGACGACGAACTGGTCGAGATCACGCCCAAGAGCGTGCGTCTGCGCAAGCGCCACCTGAAGGAACACGACCGCAAGCGCGCCAGCCGCGAGGCCTGAAGTGCCCTCAGCGTTTCCGCCACCAACCATCTCCGTTCGCCCTGAGCCTGTCGAAGGGCTCGCCAGGGCGTAGGCCAAGGCTTCGACAAGCTCGGCCCGAACGGTAAGGGAGCCCATGCCATTCCGTGCCCTGAGCCGCCTGACGCATACACAGGCGGTGTTCGTGATGATCGCGGCGACCCTGATGTGGTCGATTGCGGGGGTGGTGGCGCGCCAGCTCGAATCGGCCGCGCGTTTCGAGATCACCTTCTGGCGCAGCGCCTTCACCGCGATCTCGCTGCTGGTGCTCCTGCCCTGGTGGCGCGCCGCCGACCGCGCGACGGGTCAGATCGCCGACGACCTCACGCAAGGGCCGCTGGAGCGCCATTGGGGCGTGCTTGTGCGCTCGACGGCGTTCTGGATCTCCGGCGCCTGCTGGAGCGTGATGTTCACCGCCTTCATGCTGGCGCTGACCTTCACCACCGTGGCCAACGTGCTGATCATCATGGCGGTGGGGCCCCTGTTCACCGCGCTGGTGGCGCGCGTGGCCATCGGCCAGCAACTGGCGTTGCGCACCTGGCTGGCCATCCTGGCCGCCGGCGCGGGCATCGTGTACATGTACGGCAGCCAGTTCCTGCAGGCGTTCTCCCGTCCTGATCTGGAAGCCGGCGGCCTGATCGCGGGCTCGCTGGTGGCGCTTTGCGTGCCGGTGGCCGGCGCGATCAACTGGACGGTGGTGCAGCGCGGCCAGACGCTCGGCGAGAAGATCGACCTCGTTCCCTCGGTGCTGCTCGGCGGCGTGCTGTCGTCGCTGATGACGCTCCCGCTGGCCCTTCCGTTTGCCGCCACCGCCACGGACGTTGCCTGGCTCGCCCTGCTCGGCCTGGTGCAGCTGGCCATTCCCTGCGCACTGGCGGTGGTCTGCGCGCGTTCGCTCACGGCGCCCGAGGTGTCGCTGCTGGCGCTGCTGGAAGTGATCTTCGGCATCCTGCTGGCGTGGATTGGCGCGGGCGAGGCACCGGGAACCGAGGTACTCATGGGTGGCAGCGTGGTCATCACCGCCCTCATGCTCAACGAATTGCTGGGCTGGCGCTCGCGCGCCGGCACACCGCGTATCCAGACGGTGGACAAACAGCCACAATGACCGATTGAAACGGAAACACGACGATGAACGCCCCCGCCGCCGAAGAAACCCATGTGATTGCCGAACTCCGGGGGCGCGTGGGCTGCATCACGCTGAACCGGCCCAAGGCGCTGAACGCGCTCTCGCTGGGCATGATCCGCGACCTCACGCGGGCGCTGCGGGCCTGGAAGGATGACGATGCGGTGCTGGCGGTCGTGATCCGAGGTGTCGGCAAGGAGGGGCCGTTCGGTGCCTTCTGCGCGGGCGGCGACATCCGCTTCTTTCACCAGGCCGCGCTCGCGGGCGATGCCGCACTGGAAGACTTCTTCACCGAGGAATACGCGCTCAACCACCTTGTTCAGACCTATCCCAAGCCCTACATCGCGCTCATGGACGGTATCGTCATGGGCGGCGGCATGGGCATCAGCCAGGGCGCGAGCCTGCGCATCGTCACCGAGCGCAGCAAGCTGGCCATGCCCGAGACCCACATCGGCCTGTTCCCTGATGTGGGCGGCGGCTACTTCCTGAGCCGCTGCGCCGGTCGCCTGGGCGAATACCTGGCCCTTACCGGTCTGGTGCTGGGCGGGCGCGAAGCGCTCACGGCAGGCCTGGCCGACGGCTTCATCGACTCGGGCCGCCTGCCCGGTCTGTGGACATCGCTGGAGAAAACTCCGTTCGAGAACGGCGCCTCGGTGGAACGCTGGTGCGCGAGCCACCTGAACACCGTTGCCGCGCCTGCGCCCTGGCCCGCCAAAGACGTCGAACGCATTTTCGGCCTGCCCGACGTGCAACAGATCATCGCCGCGCTGGAAGCCACCGACAGCGACTGGGCACGCCACACTGCCGCCACGCTGCGCCAGCGCTCACCGCTGATGCTGCACGTGGTGCTGGAGCAGATCCGCCGTGCACGCGGCATGGGCCTGGCCGATGACCTGCGCATGGAGCGCGACATGGTGCACCGCTGCTTCCACCTGCGCCCCGGCGCGGCCAGCGAAACGGTGGAGGGTATCCGCGCTCTCGCGGTGGACAAGGACCATGCGCCGAAGTGGAATCCGGCCCGCATCGAGGACGTGACGCCCGAGCAGGTGGCGGCATTTTTCGAAAGCCCCTGGGCGGCGGATGCGCATCCATTGCGAAGCCTGGGCTGAGAACGGCCCGGCTGCGCGCCGTCAGCGGCTGCGTGACTTCATCGCCCGCTCCACCTCGCGCCTGCCTTCGCGGTCCTTGATGGTGTCGCGCTTGTCGTGCTCGGCCTTGCCCTTGGCCAGCGCGACCTCGCATTTGACGCGCCCGGTCTTCCAGTGCAGGTTCAGAGGCACCAGGGTGAAGCCCTTCTGCTCGACCTTGGCAGTCAGGCGGTGGATCTGCTCCTTGTGCAGCAGCAACTTCTTGGTGCGCACCGAGTCCGGGCTGACGTGGGTGGAGGCGGTGTGCAAAGGGTTGATCTGGCAGCCGATGAGAAACATCTCGCCATCGCGGATCACCACGTAGCCGTCGGTGAGCTGCACCTTGCCCTCGCGCAATGCCTTGACTTCCCATCCCTGCAGCACCATGCCCGCCTCGAAGCGTTCCTCGATCGCGTAGTTGAAGAGCGCCTTCTTGTTGTCGGCAATGCGGCTGTCAACGCCTTTGCCGGATGCTTCTGTGCTTTTTTTGGTGGCCATGGGGCGTGAGATGCGGCCGTTTGAGGCCAATACAATGGTTTCGATTGTATGAAAACCATCCACAAGTCCGTTCTGCTCTGGCACAGCGCACACGAGATGTTCGCCCTCGTCACCGATATCGAGCGGTATCCGCAGTTCCTGCCTTGGTGCGACCAGGGTGAGGTGCTTGAACAGGTGGACGGAAGCATGGTCGCCCGGGTGGGCATGGCCATCAGTGGACTGCGCCAGAGTTTCACCACCCGCAACACCCACGAAGAGGACCGCAAAGTCTGCATGGAACTGGTGGACGGGCCGTTTTCCCGGCTCGACGGGGTGTGGCAATTCACGCCCCTGGGGGACGGTACCCAGCGCGCCTGCAAGGTGGAATTTGAGTTGAGCTATGGCTTTTCGAGTTCCGCGCTGGCGGCATTGGTGGGCCCGGTGTTCGACCGCATTGCCGGCAGCCTGGTGGACGCCTTCGTGAAGCGCGCTGACCAGGTCTACGGCGTGGACTGAGCCTCTTGCCCATGAAGGTCATCCTGATGTACGCAAGCGCCCCTCGCGAAGTATTCGAGACGGCACTGAACGTGGCCGAAGGCTGCACGCTGCGCGCCGCGCTGGAACAGGCGGGCTGGTTGCGGCGCTTTCCCGAGATCGAGGCCGAGCCACTCGCGCTGGGTGTCTGGGGCCGCAAGGCTGGTTGGGATCGGGTGCTGCGCGAGAACGACCGGGTGGAAGTGCTGCGCGGACTTCGGGTGGATCCCAAGGTGGCGCGGCGTGAGCGCTTCGTGGGGCAGGGCGCGCGCGCCACGGGGCTGTTCGCCCGCCGCCGGCCGGGCTCCAAGGCGGGCTACTGAGCGCGCCGCTCAGCAGTCGCTGCGGATGATCTCTTCCATGCGGCGGGTCTCGGCTGCGCGTGTCTTGTCGTCCATAACCTCACGCTCACCCTTGGCATTGGTGGTGGCCAGGCGCACACCCGAGTCCATGGTGCCTTTGGCCTTGCGGGCACGCGCGCAGTTGTCGGCCCGCGCCTTGGCAATGCGCTGTTCCTCGGCCTTCCTGCGGGCTTCTTCGGCCTGCTCGGCCTGCTTCTTCTTCGCCTCCAGTTCCTTGTCGACCGCGGGCAACTGGGGCGCTGCAGGTGCCGGTGCCGCTGCAATGGCTGCAGGAGGTGCGGCGTCCCCTTCAGGGGCCGCGGTTGGCGCCGCAGCGACCGGCGTGCGGGGTGCGCCCGGGCTCTTGATGATGTTCTTGTCGGGCACGCTGGCAGGCGGTGCCGTGTCGCTGAAGACCTTGCGGCCTGTGCTGTCGATCCATTGCCATTGCGCCATGGCGGCCATGCTGGTCGTCAGCAGCAGACCTGTCAGGGCGGCGGCGCGCCAGAGCGGGATGGAGGAGGATTTTTGAGCCATTTCGCGAGTGTAGCGGCGGGCCGGGGCCGCCAATGAGGCATCTTCGCCAGCGGCCCCCACAAGCCGCTGGAACGGTGGCTTTTGCAGTCTGAGCGGTACACCGACGAAGAGTCCGCGCGCGGGTTTGCCCCAGGGAGGCCCGGCTACAATTGCCGCTTTTGGAGCTTTACCCATGCGCCTCCTCGGCAAAGCGCTCACCTTCGACGACGTGTTGCTGGTGCCAGCGTACTCCCAGGTCCTGCCCAAGGACACTTCGCTTGCCACCCAGTTCTCCCGCAACATCAAGCTGAATCTGCCGCTGGTTTCCGCGGCCATGGACACGGTGACCGAGGCACGCCTGGCCATCGCGATTGCCCAGGAAGGCGGCATCGGCATCGTTCACAAGAACCTCACGCCAGCCGAGCAGGCGGCCCAGGTGGCCAAGGTCAAGCGCTACGAGTCGGGCGTGCTGCGCGATCCGGTGGTGATCTCCCCGCAGACCACGATCCGCCAGGTCATGAAGCTCTCCGACGACCTGGGCGTCTCCGGCTTCCCGGTGGTCGACGGCGGCAAGGTGGTCGGCATCGTCACCGGGCGCGACCTGCGCTTCGAGACCCGCTACGACCTGCCGGTGAGCGAGATCATGACGCCGCGCGAACGCCTCGTGACCATGCCCGATGGCACCACGCCCGCCGAAGCCAAGACGCTGTTGAACAAGCACAAGCTCGAACGCCTGCTGCTGGTCAACGACGCTTTCGAGCTCAAGGGCCTGATCACGGTCAAGGACATCACCAAACAGCTCAACTTCCCCAATGCAGCGCGCGACGCGGCCGGCCGCCTGCGCGTGGGTGCGGCGGTGGGCGTGGGTGAGGGCACGGAAGAACGTGTGGAAGCCCTGGTCAAGGCGGGTGTGGACGCCATCGTGGTGGACACCGCGCACGGCCACAGCAAAGGCGTGATCGACCGCGTGCGCTGGGTCAAGCAGAACTACCCGCAGATCGACGTGATCGGCGGCAACATCGCCACGGGTGGCGCGGCCATGGCGCTGGTGGAGGCTGGGGCCGATGCGGTCAAGGTCGGCATCGGCCCGGGCTCGATCTGCACCACCCGCATCGTGGCGGGCGTGGGCGTGCCGCAGATCATGGCCATCGACAACGTGGCCAGTGCCCTGCAGGGTACGGGCGTGCCCATGATCGCCGACGGCGGCATCCGCTACAGCGGCGACATCGCCAAGGCCATCGCGGCGGGCGCCAACACCGTGATGATGGGAGGCATGTTCGCCGGCACCGAAGAGGCGCCGGGCGAGATCGTGCTGTACCAGGGCCGCAGCTACAAGAGCTACCGTGGCATGGGCTCGATCGGCGCCATGCAGCAAGGCAGCGCCGACCGCTACTTCCAGGAAAGCAGCACCGGCAACCCCAACGCCGACAAGCTGGTGCCCGAGGGCATCGAAGGCCGCGTGCCCTACAAGGGCTCGGTGGTCTCCATCATCTTCCAGATGGCCGGCGGCCTGCGCGCGGCCATGGGCTACTGCGGCTGCCCGAGCATCGAGCACATGCGCCACAAGGCCGAGTTCGTCGAGATCACCTCGGCCGGCATCCGCGAGAGCCATGTGCACGACGTGCAGATCACCAAGGAAGCCCCGAACTACCGGGCGGACTGAGCAGGTCCACCCCACAGGCCGTCCAGCGAGACGGCCTTTTTCTTTTCAATCGCCCGACGCTCCCGAGACTTTTCCATGCAGCACCAGAAAATCCTCATCCTCGATTTCGGCTCCCAGGTCACCCAGCTCATCGCGCGCCGTGTGCGCGAGGCGCACGTCTACTGCGAGGTCCACCCCTGCGACGTCAGCAGCGACTGGGTGCGCGAATTCGCGGCCGACGGGCAGCTCAAGGGCGTCATCCTCTCAGGCAGCCACGCCAGCGTGTACGAGGTGGACGACAAGGCGCCCGATGCGGTCTACGGACTGGGCGTGCCCGTGCTGGGCATCTGCTACGGCATGCAGACCATGGCCCAGCAGCTCGGCGGCAAAGTCGAAGGCTCGCACAGCCGCGAGTTCGGCTACGCCGAGGTGCGTGCCCGCGGCCACACCGCGCTGCTCAAGGACATCGCCGACTTCCACACGCCCGAGGGCCACGGCATGCTCAAGGTGTGGATGAGCCATGGCGACAAAGTCACCGAGCTGCCGCCCGGCTTCAAGCTCATGGCCAGCACCGATTCCTGCCCCATCGCCGGCATGGCCGACGAGGCGCGCCACTTTTACGCGGTGCAGTTCCACCCCGAGGTCACGCACACCGTACAGGGCCGCGCGCTGCTGGAGCGCTTCGTGCTGGAGATCTGCGGCACGCGCCCCGACTGGGTGATGCGCGACCACATCGAGGAAGCGGTGCAGAAGATTCGCGAGCAGGTGGGTGACGAGGAGGTGATCCTGGGCTTGTCCGGCGGGGTGGATTCGTCCGTGGCTGCCGCGCTCATCCACCGCGCCATCGGCGAGCAGCTCACCTGCGTCTTCGTCGACCACGGCCTGCTGCGCCTGAACGAGGGCGACATGGTGATGGACATGTTCGTCGGCAAGCTGCACGCCAGGGTGATCCGGGTGGACGCGGCCGACCAGTTCCTCGGCCACCTGGCCGGCGTGAGCGAGCCGGAGGCCAAGCGCAAGATCATCGGCCGCGAATTCGTCGAGGTGTTCAAGGCCGAAGCAGCCAAACTCATTTCAAGTGGTGCATCAACAAAAGGCGCCAAGTGGTTGGCGCAAGGGACAATTTATCCCGACGTGATCGAGTCCGGCGGTGCCAGGAGCAAGAAGGCCGTGACCATCAAGAGCCACCACAACGTGGGCGGCCTGCCCGAACAGTTGGGCCTGAAACTGCTGGAGCCGCTGCGTGACCTGTTCAAGGACGAGGTGCGCGAACTCGGCGTGGCGCTGGGCCTGCCGCACGACATGGTCTACCGCCACCCCTTCCCCGGCCCGGGTCTGGGCGTGCGCATCCTGGGCGAGGTGAAGAAGGAATACGCGGATCTGCTGCGCCGCGCCGATGCGATCTTCATCGAGGAGTTGCGCTCGACGATCGAGCCCAACTCGGGCAAGACCTGGTACGAACTCACCAGCCAGGCCTTCACCGTGTTCCTGCCGGTCAGGAGCGTGGGCGTGATGGGCGACGGCCGCACCTACGACTACGTGGTCGCCCTGCGCGCGGTCCAGACCAGCGACTTCATGACCGCCGACTGGGCCGAGCTGCCGTACGCGCTGCTCAAGAAGGTCAGCAGCCGTATCATCAACGAGGTGCGCGGCATCAACCGCGTGACCTACGACGTGAGCTCCAAGCCGCCGGCGACGATCGAGTGGGAATGAGTCAAGATCGTCCCAAGGTGTTTCGGAACATCCCAGGAAAACCCGATTTTGCTGTGGGGACAATGACTTAGCGTCCCACGGCGTCCCATCGAATCCCAGGGCGTCCCATGCGTTCTGACGGTTGACCTGACGGTATCCGGGCACCTAAGCTGGCAGGCCTGCAGCGATACCGTCAGACCCCATGACGGTACCTCGGTCCTGCGACAAGCAACGGATCGGAGATCTCATGAACACCTTGATGGAACGGGCGCGGGTTGGGCTGGCGAGCGCGAGAACACGCCACGGTTTGACGGAAGCCAAACTGCGAGAATTACTGCCGGGCGAGCGGGCCTACAAGGTCAGCGACGGAGGCAATGGTCTCTACGTCGTCGTCTCACCCAGTGGCAGCAGGTCCTTCCGCTACGACTATCGACTGAGCGGCCGACGCGAGACGCTGACCATCGGACGACATGAACCGGTTGCCCGCCATGCCCAGCGATCTCACCTTGCCTACGGCATGGATGTGACGCTGGAAGAGGCGCGCCTGCTGCTGGCTCGGGCGCGTGTCGATGTCAGTTCCGGGCGATCTCCCGCTCGAGCCAAGGTTGAGCGGCGCAATGAAGTTGCAGACGCCATGAGCTTTGGGCGCTGGGCGGTACGGTACTTCGAGTTCAAGTCCGACGCCAAAAGCGGCGCCGAGCGGCTGGCCGACAGCACGCTGGCGTTGCGGCGTTCGATCTATGACCGCATCCTGGTCGGTCCGTTCGGGAAGCTGAACCTCGACGAGATCAAGCCGGTCGCGCTGGGTGAGTTGCTCGACCGCGTCAAGACTGAACGAGGCCCAGGACCGGCTGTGCACGCCAGGGAACTCGTGTTGCAGGTCTACCGGTTTGCCAACGGCAAAGGCGTCGATATCGCCAATCCGGCGGAAGCGCTCGCTCGGAAGGCCTACGCGACGTTTGTCCCGCGCGAGCGCAACTTGAACCGCCATGAAATCAAGACGTTGCTCGACGGTCTGGAGATGACTGGCACTGCGCCGACACTACGGCTGGCAGTCAGGTTCTTGCTGCTGACGGGTGTGCGCAAAGGTGAGTTCATCGGAGCTACTTGGGCGGAAGTGGACTGGGAACGGGCACAGTGGCTGATCCCAGCTGAGAGGATGAAGGCTGGCAAGCCGCACACGGTGTATTTGGGAGAGCAGGCCCTGGACATCCTGACAACGCTTCGAACCTGCTTCCCGTCGAGCAACTTTCTCCATCCAAGCCGGTATGACTCCGCCGAGCCGATCAGCCAGGCAACGCTGAACCGGACGATCGCCGCTTCGGTGGATCGGATCAACAAGGATCGAACACCCAGTCAGGATCTGTTTCTGCCGGTCTCAGTGCACGATCTGCGCCGAACATTCTCGTCACGGCTCAACGACGCGCTCTTCCCGGAGGCCTTGGTCGAAGCCTGCCTGGCCCACCAGAAAAAGGACCAAGTCGCTGCCGCCTACAACCATGCTCGATTTTCCGGGCCTCGGCGGGTCCTTATGCAGGTATGGGCGGACATGGTGGACTGCTGGATGCGCGGCGAAACCGCGAGGGAGGTCATCGTCAGGGGCAAGGTGAAAATCGATGCCGCGGCGCACGATGCAGAAGGTATGAACTTGTAGGCTGAAGCAACACCCGGTTTAACGCCTCGGGGCGACTGGGTTGGACACATACTTGCCTTGAATGCGTCAGGGGTTTCCACCGTTTTGTCGATGCTCAAGGGACTGTTCAACCCTTCAGAGACCATTGTGAAATCACAGACAACGTGCGCTTGAATCTCGGAGGCCTCGGCAGGTAAACGAAGTCGGCGGCACAGTTGCTGGAGGGCGGAGCGCCCGCGCGCGGTTGTGATGTGCTCTTGACGAGCTGCTTCTGCAAGGGTCGATCCGTTTAGTACGGCTCTGAGGATGGCGGCCTTCGTGAAGCCAGAAATCATGATCAGTCCTTTGTGAACACTCGACAGTAAATAGAGCCCGCTCTGGTCAAACCTTGCGTGTGGTTTGACGACAAGAGTCGCCACTCTATAGCGGACGATGACCTTTTTGGTGCTCTGTTTCTCCTGGAGAAAGCCAGTTGTTCAGGGTGCAAAAACCTGTGGTGCGCGCGCATCAAACTCGATGCCATCAAGACTCAAGTGATGCTCGCGCACAACCGAGTCGGCTACCTCCCGCGCCGCCGCATCAACCGATACACCGCCGGTATCACCAGCATGGACAGCAGCGGCGCACTGATCATCCCTCCCACCATCGGTGCGGCAATGCGCTGCATCACCTCGCTGCCCGTGCCGTTGCCCCAGAACAGCGGCAGCAGGCCCGCCACGATCACGGCCACGGTCATGGCCTTGGGGCGCACTCGCAGGACCGCGCCCTCGCGGATTGCGTCCAGGAGATCGGCATCGGTGTCCTGACCAACGGCCTCGCGTGCCGCCCAGGCCTGTTTCAGGTAGAGCAGCATGATCACGCCGAACTCGGCCGCCACGCCGGCCAGCGCGATGAAGCCCACCGCGCTGGCCACCGAGAGGTTGTGTCCCAGTGCCCACAGCAGCCACACGCCGCCCACCAGCGCGAACGGCAGTGTGGTCATGATCAGCAGCGCTTCGTCGAAGCGCCGGAAGGTGAGGTACAGCAGCACTAAGATGATCAGCAGCGTGAACGGCACCACCAGCTTGAGCTGGGCGGCGGCCCGCTCCAGGAACTCGAACTGACCCGACCACGACACCGAATAGCCGGCCGGCAGATCCACCTGCTCGGCCACCACGTGCTGCATCTCCTTCACTGCACCACGCAGATCGCGCCCACGGATGTCTACGTACACGAAACCGGCCAGCCGGGCGTTCTCGCTGCGCAGCATGGGCGGACCGTCCGAGATGGCGATGCGGGCGACGTCCGACAGCACCAGGCGCTGGCCCCTGGGGCTCACGATGGGCAGGGCGCGCAGGGCCTCCAGCGAATCACGCAGTTCGCGCGGGTAGCGCAGGTTGATGGCATAGCGCTGCAGGCCTTCGACGGTCTGTCCGACCTCCATGCCACCCACCGCACCCGCGACCACGTCCTGCACGTCGGCGATGTTCAGGCCGTAGCGCGCCGCGTCATCGCGCCGGATGTCCACGTCGATGTAGCGCCCGCCGGTCAGGCGCTCGGCCAGCGCGCTGCTGACCCCAGGGACCTGCTTGATGGCGGCCTCGATCTGACCTGTGAGGCGGTCGATGGTGGCCAGGTCGGTGCCTGCCACCTTCACGCCCACGGGACTTTTGATGCCGGTGGCGAGCATGTCAATGCGGTTGCGGATCGGTGGTACCCAGATGTTGGACAGGCCGGGCACACGCACCGTGCGGTCCAGTTCTTCGACCAGCTTGTCGGGCGTCATGCCGGCGCGCCACTGGCTGCGCGGCTTGAACTGGATGGTGGTCTCGAACATCTCCAGCGGTGCCGGGTCGGTGGCGCTGTCCGAGCGGCCCGCCTTGCCGTAGACGCTGAGCACCTCGGGCACGGTCTTGATCAGTCGGTCGGTCTGCTGCAGCAACTCGGCGGCCTTGCCGGCCGACAGACCGGGCAGCGCGGTCGGCATGTACAGCAGGTCCCCCTCGTCCAGCCGGGGCATGAACTCGGCACCGATGTGCTTGAGCGGCCACAGGCTGGCCAGCAGCAGCACGGTGGCCACCACCAGCGTCAGCTTCGGTGCCCGCAACACCGCGTTCAGGCAGGGGCGGTAGAGCGCGATCAGCAGCCGGTTCAAGGGGTTGGAGTGTTCATCGGGGATGCGGCCCCGTATCAGGTAGCCCATCAACACCGGGATCAGCGTGACGGCCAGCCCTGCCGCTGCCGCCATGGCATAGGTCTTGGTGTAGGCCAGGGGAGCGAACAGCCTTCCTTCTTGCGCCTGCAGCGTGAACACCGGGATGAAGCTCAGCGTGATGATCAGCAGAGAAAAGAACAGCGCGGGCCCGACCTCTGCGGCCGCCTCACCAATCACGCGCCAGCGCGGTTCGCCCGAGAGGACCTGCCCCGGGTGCTCATGGCCCCAACGCTCCAGGTGCTTGTGCGCGTTCTCGATCATCACCACCGCAGCGTCCACCATCGCACCGATGGCGATCGCGATGCCCCCAGCTCCACCACTACAACGTCCAAAGGCGTTCACTGAAGTCCAGTGAACGCCTTTTTTCTTAGGAAAATCAACAATTTACTGTGTTTTTTGTCCATGGATGTCCAATGAGAGCTATGGCTTGAAGGGGGTGTGACAGGGGGTGCAAACTGCGATACGCTTCCAGATCCACCAAGATGTACCCCCTTTTTTGGAGCTTTCCCCGTGCTGACAGACATGCAATGCCGTAATGCCAAGTGCCCGCCAGATCGCAGGCAGGCGCGCTTCACTGACTCTGGTGGGCTGTACTTGCAAGTCAGTCCTGCTGGCTCCAAGCGATGGTTCTACAAGTACCGTATGCAGAACAAGGAAAAGCAGTTGGCTCTGGGGAGCTATCCAGACGTTGGTTTGATGGCTGCTCGGCGAGCAAGGGATGCTGCCCGGCTGCAAAAGGCTGATGGGGTTGATCCAGTACAAGCCCGAAGGATCGAAAGGCTCAAAGGTGTGAGCCTGGACGGAGCAACATTCAAAGAAGTTGCGCTTGAATGGCATGTCAAACAGCTTCCGAAATGGAGTCCAGGTCATGCGGATCGAACCAAGCGACAGCTGGAGCGTGATCTTTTCCCCTGGCTGAACGCTCGACCCATGGCTGCTATCGAGCCCATGGAACTGCTGGCGGTGCTGCAGAAAATCGAGGGACGTGGTGCGGTCGAGACTGCTGATAGAGCTTTGATGCTGGTCCGGCAGATCTACGAGTACTGGCTGCCCACCGCCAGCAAAGAGCAGCGCAACATCACCGAGGGATTGAAGAAGCGCCTTACTCCGTACAGAGGAACCAATTTCCCTGCCATCGTGGAGCCTTTACGCTTTGGTGAGTTGCTGAGGGCCATGTATGCCTACAAAGGCGGGTTGGTCGTGCGCACGGCGTTGCTGATTGCCCCCATCCTGTACCAGCGCCCAGGCAACTTGAGGATGATGGAGTGGGCCGAATTGGATCTGGATGCCGCGGTGTGGACTATTCCCAGCGTCAAGATGAAGCGGACTGTTGATGAAAAGGAGCATGGCGAGCCGCACGTGGTGCCCCTGCCAATCCAGGTCGTGACGCTTTTGCGAGAGTTGCAGCCTTTGACTGGTCATGGCCGTTTTGTGTTTCCCGGGCAGCGTGATCATGACCGTCCCATGTCCGATAACTCGGTTCGCAGTGCACTCTATAGCCTGGGCTTCGGTAAGGATCAGAGTTGGCATGGTTTTCGGGCCAGTGCTCGCACGATGATGGTTGACGAGTTGGATCTTGATCCACTCGCGATTGAAGCGAATCTGGCCCACGCTGTGAAAGACTCCAATGGTCGGAGCTACAACCGCACTCAGTACCTAAAAAAGCGCTTCTCGCAGATCCAGCAGTGGGCTGACTACCTGGATAGGTTGCGTGTAGGGGCGACCGTTGTTCCGCTACTTGCGCGAGCCGGATAGATTGCAGCGTTCAGAAAAATTGATAACCCCTCGACTCTTTGACTCATTTATTCATGCAACTCGATGTCCTTGGTTAGGGGAGGCGCGAAGGGAAAGAGGAGTGACTTCATTTCTGAATAAAGCGCACTCAAGGATTGGTGTGGGTGTGCCTTGCTGTACTCATCGAAGATTTCCAGGTTTTTCGATATTGCATTGCCCAAATTCTGCAAGGCGCAAGATGCCTAATATATCAACTCATTTTTTCTCTCGATGCGCGTAGGTCCGTTGAGTGAGTGCATAAATAAGATATATACAAAGGATTGAGCTTCCAGAGGCCATCTCTTGTGAGCTTCAAACTGAATTTGATAAAGACAAATTACCTAAACGTTTAGCGGTGCGTTCTTGGGGGGCTAATTCACTCGTGAGTGGGCCGTGGAGCAATGCTGCCAAGCGCAGTTATCCCCTGCACCTGCGGCGTGAGTTTCTGGACTGTTGAGCATCGCTCTTGGTAATAGCGTTTGGGTGCGGAACTTCATAAGTTTTCTTGGTGGCACACGGAGGACCGAAGTACTGATAGTTCGGGCAATAGCTGGCGAAGAGGGGTCAAGTGGAAAACTTCCCGCGTACCCAATTCTCTCTTTTTCGGCGAAAAGCGGCTGGTATTGCGCAGCGTACCAGTATGTGGCAATAGAGGTCTCTTGCTGATGGCAAGCATGCACGGCGCTCACAATCGACCTGGTTGCCGGACTCTAAATCACATGCGCATTACCTCGACATAAGTCCCCCGTCTGGGTCGACTTGGTTCTGCTGGTTCCTCGGGTTGGAAAAAAAGCTATGCAAGGCAAGAAGTTATGCCTCGTCTGCACATGCGACGGCTGCGAGTGCATCAGTGCATCGCTGGTGACGGAGTACGGCGGTGCTTCTATTGGCTTGTCTGTTTGGGCATAAGTCGCGACCACCGCTCTAAACGGCAGCGACCGGGCCTCGCTGCAGTGTGATGGACGACGTGCTGGAGTCGATCAGGAGTGATGTCACAGCAGTTCACGGGGTCTCTTTGGTGAAAGAGAAAATGTTAAATAAAAACAATGGTAAACCATTATATTTCATCCCAATGTAAAAAAAAACAGCAGCTTGAAATCGCGTGGCTGTGCTGAGCTCCCTACAGTTCAGGGGCACCCCATGGTGGGGTGATGAAGGAGTTCAAAAAAATGTCCAGCTCACCAGTCCGGCGGCCCCCGGACACCTCTGAAAATCGAATCTTGCGTGTGACCCCCTCCGCCGAACATCTGGGGATTTCGCGACAGCTGCTTTACAGAAAGCTCAGTCCCGCAGACCCTTTGTTTGATCCAGACTTTCCCAAGCCGATCAAGCTTTCTGCGCGAGCGACGGGCTTTTTGGAGTGTGAACTCAACGAGTGGTTGCAGATTAAGCGTCAAAAAACCGAGCGTAAACTGCCGACCAAAAGAACCGTTAAAGAGAGGGCAAAGTGAATAGCAATAGCCGTACCCATTGGCGTCGATCTAAAGACGGTAGTGCTTTTCTACGAGTTCCCCTCAGCCTTTCTGGGTCGATTACTCTTAGGGAAGCAATTGAAGAAAAACGTGCGTATTACGAGATGAACGATCATGGTGGGTTCATGTGTCAAATATCAGAAGAGTTTGACTATTGGAACGCGGTTGAGCACGTAGATAATAATTTAAGGAAATTTCTGAAGCATGGTCAGTATGAAAAAGTAGGATGCGAAGAAATAAGAGGGTATGGTCGGCGACCTGTATTAAGAATTTTGGCGTCGGACTTGATCAAAAATGTTCTAGGGTTGGATGTGTACACCTTGGAGAGAATTAGAGGAATTTTTGGCGGTTGCGAGTTTTCTCCACTTGTGGAGAGGTTTCTAAAAATCTCCAGTAATATGAGTGGATATTTCACATTGACAGGTGCATATTTGCCGCATGACGCAGTGCTGTCGAATGTCAGGCGGATGAACGAACAGCTGGATAAAATCCGGCATGAACTGAGCGAAATTTCAGTTCAGAGATCAGACAAAAACTGGTTATCTGCTGCAAAGAAAAATATCAGGTCAGCTCGGTATTTTGTAAATAAATTGAGCCTGAACAATCTGCAAGTTATTCAGTTGGAGTTGGGGTATAAAAACCCAGATCCTGACCGATCCCTGAACACCCAAGGAAAGTTGAATGCAAGTGGGTTGAACGAAAATACTGTGCGGGCTGATCGTGAAAAATGGGTAAGAAAAATAAAGGCCAAATATCGAGGTGAATGGATTGGTTGCCTCTGGAGAATAGAGTACTCTCCACAGCGAGGTTATGTGATTCATGTACATGTGTTCTTGCATGCACGTTCAGGTATTGGTGACGTTATAGATGGAATGGCGATGGGGCAGATATGGGTAGATGCTATAAATAATGGGCAAGGGGTCTATATGTGCCTCAACCGCATAAAAGGCCGTGTTCTCGAAAATGGTATCGGCTATTTGTCGAATGATGCTGATACGAAAAGGCGGCTGCTTTGGAGGTCCATTGGTCGCCGCTTGCTCTTGGACTCTGTGCTGCGGCCAGACGTCATCCGTGGAGGACGCAATTTTGGGCACTCACAGTCCAAGGTTGAACGCCCTGCAAAACGGATGACATCCCTAGAGCGCTACCTGGAGCAGACCCCTGATGCGAAACTCAGGCAGTCGTTGAAAATGAAGTCACTTGAACAAGCCGATCCGGAAGACGCTGCAAGTTGCAAGGGCCCTCGATCTGTCGTAACGAGAACGATACGGGTTGGACCATTTGCCTCATCGGCAGATTATATCGAGCCTATGAATTTCTCAGATGGGAGTGACTGGGGTTGATCCACGAGATTTAAAAGTCATCATCGTCTTCTTCGTCACTCTCTTCCTCCTCACTGTTTGCCGGTGTAAATACCTCTAGAAATGGGACGTTAAAACCCGATTTTTTTGGGGATTCTCCTCTTCTTATAACTTCCTCGAGCGCTAAAAAGTGTTTCTTGAACTCATCATCCCTGTGAATCCAAAGATTGACATTATTGATGATGGATTCTATTTCGCATGATGGTTGAATTCTTCCATCCTCTATGATTTTTTGTATTTCTGGTATGCATGCATCAACAATCTTTGATCGTGACATATGTTGCTCAGAAGGGGTGAACCCGTAAACTCCAAGGAGAACAGCCTGTTTGGTCGAGTCTGTTGAGAGTTGTGAGGTTTTTTTGAAGGCATCTTTATATTTTTCTGATTGAGTTCGTGTTAGTTGGTATTCAACTATTCCTTTCTTCTCGTGAGCTTGAAGAAGCCAACGCAAGGCTTCCTTGTGATCAACTTTGTGGAGGCAGTAATATCGACTGAGCCGTGCAGCGCTTGCAATGGCGTCAGGTACGTTTCTAAAAACGGATTTCTTCGATCGATACCAGTGATAGCCTGATTTGTAGCTCTCAAAAATCTCAATTTCTTTTTCAATATTGATTAAATCAATAGCTGGCTCGAAAGGATCTGCAGAGTAGCTAAAAGTCACTCCGAAATGCTTGTCATTAATTTTTGAAATCAATTCAATTCGAAGAAGGAAATCCCGGATCTCTTCGATTTTTTCCAGATAAAGTTTGTTGATTGAATCGATTTCTATCGTGCTTCCTGACATGGGTTTATATCCTTTCGAGTTCTTCCTGCATTAGATCTTTCTGGTATTCGACTCATAGCTATTGTGTGAGTTCTCGCGCAGCCCTTTTGCTTGAGATGCTGATCTGCCTTCATCAGGTATTCAAGGTTTTTTCTCAAAGCATCGCGCCTCTCGGCGTCGTTGTGATTGATCTGTCCAACGCCGATGCCGTGTCCCAGTGTCTCATATCTTTTGGGGTTCTTGTTGCTGTTCCAGTACTGCCCTTGACCATCTGTGATGAAAGCTTCCCAATATTGACCAATCTTCTCTGCGACTAAGATGTCTTGATTGGTCTGTGTTGAGTAAGCGATCAACAGATGAACATGCAGCCCCACGGAAATTCCATCTTCAATTTTCCAAACATACCCGTTGATGCCTTTCAGAAGCTTATTGTTTCGTCTGTTGTTCAGCAGATTTTTTAGATGCTCTTGTATCAACTCCAATGTGGTCACAGATCTAAACTGCTCTTTGTAGCTCAGGGTCAATGAAATCACTAAATGCCGAGATCGCCATCTGAACAGTTCTGACTCCCATGTCAGGACCTTTGCCTTTCTTCGAAGAGCATTGCGCTGATGTCCTTGTAGCTTTCTTTGGTACGAATTCGAATGGCAGATGCTGCGTATTACCTTGATCAGTTCATTAAAGACCTGAGCATTCGTTGTCTTGCCATCAGGAAGACAGACTTCAGTGGATTTTCCAAAGCTCATGAATCGAGGGTCTATGCCGATCTTCTCGCAAGCTTGATAGAAAGCCTCCACCTTCGGGCTGTAAACGAATCTCTCTGAGTAGGCATCAAGGCATTCGTTGATTTTCCAGTAGTAGCCTTCCAGACGGTTGCCTCGTGCTGGAGCTGTTTTTATGATTGTACTTGAATCATCAAAAGCCACGCTGTTGGATTGATTGATTTCATCCACAAAGGATTCAATGGTAGAGAGTGCGGAAATAGGGTGTCTGGATTCATGAATGATGATCCTGTTTTTTTCGTTGACTGTTGATTTTTCAACGTGATGATCTTCTTGAAGACTGATGTAGAAATCCGAAATTTCTTTCTTGCTTTTCATGATAAATTGTGTATTGAACTTTAATCTTTGTAAGGTGTTTAAGATATGGGTGGCGTCTATGGCTCTTTAGGTTGATGCTTGTCTTGGAGTCTTTGGGTTCGTTTATTCTTGATGTTCTTTGTATTTCATATAAAGCAATATTGAATCGATCGTCATGGTTGTTGTTTAAAAAGAACTGCTGTGAGTAATAGTCTTTGATTGTTGAGAATCCTTGTTCTGGGTTGTTGTGCGTATTTATGACGCATAGTATTGATGGTGGGTTTTCGAATTGAGAGCCTATGGCGATTAATTCACGGTGAATTTATCCAAAAAAAATATCTGTCACTCAGCAGTGAGCTGTCTTGAAAAGACAGCCCCTGCGGTGAAATCAGATGGATCTATAAAGTCCGTAGCTTCTGGCTGGAGCAATTCCTCGCGACAATGAACGAGGTTCGCTGGACGAGCATCAGGGGCGCGTGTTCACCTGCTGGTGTTTGCGTTGCAGCTTGTTGGCCAGGACTGCTTGCCCAGCCAGGACTGTTTGTTCGCAGTCGTTGCTGAATGCGGCTCGATCTTCTTGCTCAGGTTTTTCGCTGGTGGGGTAGAACTCTTCGAGAACGGCCATGCCTTCTTCCTCGGATTCCTCAAACGCACCCAGCGCTAGGCCCTCAAGTGCAGCTTGGTCGAGCAGGTCTTGTCGCAGACCCGCCTGAACGCGCCGTGTTTTCTCGTCACAAGCCTCCTGCACGATCTCCATGAGCGTGTTGCCTTGGGGGATCGTCACATCCACGTAGTAGATCGGAGCCCGGTGCGAAAGCGCGGTGCTCTTGCCACGCAGCTTCAACTCCAGCCGCATGCACGAGAGTCTGTCGCCCGAGACCGCCTGGAAATACCGCAGGCGGGTCATCAAGGTGCGGATGCTGTTGAAGCCGGTGGTTCTGAACACAAAGCACCCGAGGTCATCGTCATCGCCGATGCGCACATGCAACCGTCCGTAGGGCTTGCAACTGCCCTCGACACCCAGCGGGCAGCCCATTGGTGTCGGGCAGGGCAGGGACTGAATGCCGGCGGAGCTGGAGCGCCGGCAGGTTTGCCCATCCCCGACACACACTGGGCGGCCTGAACGCCGATCGAAGAGGGTGTAGTTGGCCCGGAAGCTCAGGTCCGGGTTGTCGAACAGCAGCCGGATGGGAATGCTGCGCAGCTTGTGCTCCGGGGTCTTGCGCAAGCTGGTGTCCAGCGGATGGAGCAGCCAGCCGTCCTTGCCCTGGATCTGGGTGGTGATGGTGAACCCGTCGTCCTTTTGCGGCAGGCGCTTGCCGTTGCGCTCGAGGACGTGGCCGATGCTGATGCGGCCGAGGATGGGGGGTGTGAGGGCGAGACCCTTGAGCATGACAAAAATCCTTAAAAAAACTTAGGAGGCCCAGCACGTGAACGCCAGGCCGAAGGTGGGAACAACAAAAGAAAACCCCCGACCTCCACACGGGGAGATCGGGGGCAGGGCGGGTGTGACGGGATGGCGGTGGATTGAGAGGGAAGATCGAAGCAGCCGTTGGTGGCGAACACCGAGGGTGGCGCTCAGGCTTTGTCGGGAAATTTTTACTGTTGCATCCCCATACTGTGAATAGAACCCCACGACCGTGGCTCAACGTGTCAGCCGGCTCGCAAGTGGTCCCAACGGAGCTGTCTCATCTGTGTCGCCAGTGGTTACGCTGGCGGCATGGGTGCGTCGGTATCGGTTGCCCCTTGCGAGACGCCTGTCTTCGCTTCGCCCATGACCTCCGTCTTTTCAGACTGTGACACCTGCGTCTCTGTGCCCTCGGGTGAGAGGCCATGGGCCTGCACCATGAAGCGCCGCCCACCCGCCTTGGGCTTGCGGTAGCGCTGGGCGATCTGCGGGTGCTCGCGTGCCAGGCGCTGCGCATCGATCACGGAGCTGTCCTTGGTCTTCTTCCAGGTGACAGAACCTTGTTCGAACAGCACCTTGGTGGCCTCGCCCATGCGCTGCTGCAAACTTTGGCGCAGTTGGGCTTCCAGTGCTTCGAACTTGCCCACCTGTTGGCGCGCGGCCAGCAAGTCCGAGAACAACGCTGAGAACACCAAATCGCCGGAGAGATCCAGCGTCGCACCACGGTCCGAGGGAAACATCGTCAGCAAGGCATGGGCCGAAGATTCGGATCCATCCGCAGGCGGAGGCCGGTCTTCCTTCACATGGCGCCAGAAACCGGCCTCCAGGTCGATCAGGTGGCGGATCATTACCTCGTCGCGCTCTATCCTATGGATCTGCAATTCCTGTCCGCCGAGCAGAACGGCCACATCCGCGGCTTGTTTGCCTGTGACGGCCAACTGGTGTAGCACTTGCAATTGCACGTATTCGGGCACGCCGTCTTGCCACAGGCGCGAGCCTTGAATGCCCGCGGTCTTGCACTCCAGGATCTGGACATCCGGGGCGCCGTGCACCTCACGATCGATGTTGGCCAACATCCAGGGGTGGTCTGGGTGTTGCAGCACCGCGTTGACACGGCGCACCCGGTTGCCCGTGCGCTTGGTGTAGTGGGCAGCGACGATGGGCTCCAACAGCGTGCCCCAGTACAGCGGACCCTCTTCGTCGGATGGTGCGTTACCTGGAGTGGCATCTGATGCACGGTCCGAGGTGTTGGCCGATGCGTTGCCGGCAGATCGTCCTGTCTTCTCCAGCCACAGTTGCAGGGGCGATTTGTAGGGATGCAGGCCAACGGCTGCGGCGGCGTCGGAGCTGCCAATGCCTTGCTGACGCACCTGCAACCATTGTTCACGGGGCATCTGATCTGTCTTGACCAATCTGAGCGCCGCTCGGCTGCGCGCAGGACGGGGTTGCACATCGGGGGATCCGTGTGGGTCGGGATATGGCATGAGAGAACTCCTCGGTGGATGCCCTCGCATCGAAGGCTGTGAATGAAAAGAACGCTGCACACAGAGCGCAGACAAGAAAGGGGTGAGCTGAAGAAAGGAAGATGAAGAAAGGACGACCCATGGCGTCATGGGTCAGACGAGAGAGAGCCCCCATCCGGCCCTGCACCGGCCGGATGGGGTTTGTGCCGGCTCAAGCCGTAGGCCGGTCTTCAGTGGCCAGTGACGGTGCTCAACTGACCAGTTGCAAGGCCTGATCGAGGGCGCGCTGCTTGATGAGCGAGCCCTGGCCGAACCAGGCGCTGTCCAGCCGGTACTCGGCGTTGCGGGCGCGGCGCTCGTGATCCACGTACTCGGTGACCGCGCTGAGCAGCCCCCAGGCGGTGCCTTGCGCAGCCGCCAGCTCGGCACCGCGGCCGTGCCCATCAAAAAGGGCCTGGACTTTCTTGAGTGCCCGCTCGTTGGTCAGCCGTGCGTTCGGATCGGTCTGCAACTCGGGCTGGCACAGCACCTTCAGAAAGAAGTTCATCGACTCGTGCGTCTTGACCTTGCGTTCCGAGAGCGTCTTCATGCGGTACATGAAGCTGTCCCACTGCGTCACGGCCACGCCCAACTGGCGCTTGACCGCCTGCGCATCGAAGCTCGTGCTGTGTGGCACCTTGATCGCCTGGGCTGCGCCGTTGAGGGCGACCGACAGCGTGTTGTGGCACACCACGCGCACCGTGGTTGGCGTTGCGGTGGTGGCCAGCGTTCCGTCGCACGAAGTGGCCAACAGCAGATAGCCCTTGACCACGTCGTTGCCTTTGAGCGCGGTTTCTTTGCCGGTGCGCGCCAGTGCCCAGAACTTGCGTCCACCTTTGAGCACGCCGGCGGTCTCCAGCTCAAACCCCGAGACTTCGGTGAGATCGCGGTAGAACTCCAACACCTCCTTGGGCTGCACCACCTGGTAGCGGTCGCTGACCACGGATAGGGCCGACTTGGTGTCGCTGCGGTAGAGCACCTTCTGATCGTCAAAGGACATGATCGAACCCAGCGATCCCGCTTCCTGGGCCATGTAGCGCACGGGTGTCTGGCAGATGGACCAGTTCATGCCGGCCTTCTCGGCCCAGACGTCGATGGATTGTTTGGGGGGCAATTGGTGACCCAGCTCGTGCCAGGGTGCTTGGCCGACATAGGCCATGGAATGGATCTGATGAGCCATGAGAAAGAACTCCTTTGGATGTTGAAAATTGCTGAGAAGAGGGGGGAGAAAGAGCGGATAGAGCGGATGCACCGCAATGAAGGAAAGGGGTGAGCGAGAGAGCGGAAATGGCAGTCACAAGGCCCCAGAAACGACAAAGACCTCCGAAGAGGCCTGTTGAAGCTGAGATGTGAAGCGAGGGCAGGGGGCTACGCCTGTAGGGCCCATCACTCGCTGAACTGGTCGGCGCGATGGTCTGACCAGCCTTGTCTGGTGCCGTCCTCGTCATCGAGGCTGTCCATCGATGGTGGAGATCTGGCGCTGTTCCCGAAACTGAAGCCGCAGGAGTGGCAAAGCCACCGCTGCAGCACGCGGTCATCGAGCTCTTGACCCAGCGCGGAGCCGATGCGGCAACCCGTTGTTGCACTGGCCAACGCCCCGATCACGGCGCCAGCGACGGTTTGCACCGCCAGCCAGCCGCTGGGAAGCTCGCTCTCGGATCGAGCTTGCCCGTTCACGCAGCCAGCCGCTGCACCACAGGCCGCGCCGGCCATAGCCCCCAGCGCACCGCCGACACGTCGGGCGATGTACCGGGGTGAGGTCTGGGGGCTGTTGCACAGAGGGCAGGGGGTATCGGGCCAAGACGCAGGCGGGCTTGGATGACGGTCGCTCAAGAAGGCCATCACCGGTGCTCATAGGGCAGGGCAATGTGCTGGCGCGGGCGCTGTTGGCGCCATGCTGTCTGTGCACGCTGATCGTTTGCGCAGACGCAAGCTCGCTTGCCAGAGGCAGGCCGCAAGCACGCCCAGACCAAAAACCATGACGAAGGCCGCCAGGTGATCCAGTGGGGAGGGGATGTTGTGCATGGATGGGGATCCTTTCTGAACAGAAATGAAAAAAGGCCCATGAAGGGCCTTTGCGGAGGGAGGGACAGACGCGAGGCGTATGTGTCCCAGCGGGGAATGTCCCCGGGAGTTATTGCCGAGGAACGAGCTGGTCAAACAGGCGCTGCGCCTCTGGCGGCAACTCCCTGTTGGTGGGCTTGATGCCCAGCACGCTCTCAGCGCAGTGGATGGTTTGGGCGTGGACCTGGCTGACGAAGGTCAGGCGCCGTTCTTCATCGCTTGGGTTGCTTGCGAGCAGCTTGGCTGATCGGATCAGCCTGGGCTCTTCGACCACGCATTGGCACATGGCTTTGGGAGCGCCGGTTTGTGTACAGCCATTCTTGATCTGGCTCATGATCAGCTTGGCTTCTCGATCTTCCTGGCTGCTGCAGGCCAGCAAGGTCAAAGAGAGCGCAACGGGCAATACGAGCTTGGGCCAGCGGGAGGCGGCAGCTTGTGGGGTCATCATGATCGCGATCCTCACCTCATCACGAAGCCAATGCCCAGGCCCATGCCGATGAACATACCGATGAATTGAGGGCCGATCATCCAGAACAGCTTGGTTTTGATGATCGAGGTCATTCCACCGGTGGTGAAGAAACCACTGGGCAGGGCAAAGCGGCGAATGGACTCCCCAATGGCCGCGCCGACGATGCCCAGCGCGGTGCCGAGGAGCACCGCAAAGGCCTTGGTGAAGAAGCTGGCCAGTAAGACCCGTGGAGCTTCGTTGAAGATCATCATGAAGGAGCCTATGGCGAAGGCGACTGAGCCCCAGATCAGGGCGAAACGTTGGTTTTCTGTCATGGTGAGCAAATCATTGGGTTTGTTGGTTGTGGATAAAGGTTGAGATGAGAGATACAGATGGGAATCAATATGTGAAGCAAACTCCGTAGATGTAAATATATCAAAAAGACACCATGAGGTGGTGTCAAGAAAACCCGTCGGACCCGATCACCTGCCCAGTGCCAAGGCAAGCACCCGGGAGGTGCTTGCCTACTGGATCCGGCTCAAGAGGGTGCAGAAGGGGTGGTCGCAGGAGCGGCTAGCTCTGGAGTGCGAACTGGATCGCACATACGTCTCTGCTGTGGAGAGGTGCCGCTGGAATGTGTCGCTGTCCAACATGGAGAAATTGGCAGAGGCACTGAATATGCCTTTGTGGGCAATGCTGCTAAACCCTCGGGTTTCACACGAGGTCGTGATGAGTCTGCTGGAAGATGCTCGTAAAGAGTGAGCAAGCAGGAGAGTTGTTCAGACTCATTGCCGTGATATGTGTCTGAAAAATCTTTGGATCACTTTTCTTTTGGCTGGTGAAATGCCGCCCAGATATGCAGCTGAGAGATTTGGTCGATGTGAGGCAGTGAGTCCGGTTTAGGCTGGGTGCTGTCGGTCAGGTTGGGCCACCCAATGACGGAAGTCGCCGATAGCTGACATTGGCCAACGTGCGAGGTGAGTGATCGCGACTGGCCAGAAGCCGTCGTCATCGTGTCCATCTTCGCCGGGGCAAGCTAGATGCGGACGCTGCAGCAGGCCTATAGGTCTGTTCAGGGTGGTGCCGCCCGGCGGCCAACAGGCAGCATCCCGGACACTAGAGCGCCGACTCAGAAATCGAATGCCGCGAGGTGAAGTCTCGGCGAAGGTACTCATCGCCGCCCTCTCGCTTGAGCGGTACTGCTCGTTAACACCGGCCACATAATGCAGCGTCAGCTGAAGTTCATAAGAAGGACACGTGGTGAAGAGCAATACTGAGATAGCTAGTCTGGCAACTGCGAAGGCGCGCAATCTGGTGCGAGGGATGATTTCCAACCCCGATCCAGCGCACGTCTTGCGAGCACTCGAGAAAATCCGGTCGAAATGCTCGGAGGCCGAATTTCGCCAAGCTTTGTTAGTGCTCCGCGAAAGCGAGATTTTTCGCCAGAGCGCAATTGGACGCGACTTCAATCGCGAATTTCCACGGCTAGTGAATGGAGCTGTCGCCTCAACTATCAAACCGACAGATGTTTTGTCAAAGATCGGGGCGAAAGCTAGCCGGCTTGCAGAGCTTGTGAGCATTTCTGGTGACATCCTCCGCCTCATCTCTGCCCACGATTATTCGGGTGCAATCAAGCAATGCCGCAAACTCTTTAAAAACGGGGGCGCCTCAGTCGCCGCCCTACGGTACCTTCATTTCATCCGTAACCGCGTTGTTTCGAATCAAGATCTGATGCAGCACGTTGATGAGATCCTTCTCGACGCCTCAATTGAAAATGTCAAATACATCGCCACAGTCATTCGAGAGCTGAGCAGCAGCAAGACAGACTACTTTAACATCACGAATCGCATCCGGAAGGCAGACTTGAGCGTCAGCGTCACTATCGCTCGCACTTTTATCGATCCGATACCGAGATCTCCCGTCGAATTTGAGGCCGCGCTCAATAGCTACTACTACGTGTCTCTGTTCGACGCGTTTCTGTACATGGCTCGACTTCAGCAGCTGCAACTCTCATTCAGCCCCGGTTTGAATGGGTCGCTATTCGACCGCTTTCTCGCCCTGAACGAAATACAGCTCGACGTCACGCAGCTATTCAAGGACGATCAATTGGCGGCAGGCTTGGATCTCTTCCGGGAGAGTTTTCTACTGCCGGAATTAAACGCATTATTCCTCTACCGCACCGTGCACGGTGCTCTATTCAACACGGTAGAGCGGAAGGAGGACGCCCGCACCACATATGAGAGGCGACTGCTTGCTAATTATTTCGCAGCAGTAAACACCATCGCCGACATCGGGAGCGAAACCGTCTCTCCAGATTTCCGCACGGACAGATATGTTCGAACGGAGGCCTGCCACTTTCAAAATTCGACTGCCTTGATTTATTTGCTTGAACGGCAAGATGGCGACATAAATCACAATGAAGTAGATTTCGTCAGACTGATGTCGCGAACGAGAGATATCGGGATCATTTGCCCGCAGCAGCATCTTGAAAATATTAAGTTCAATGCACAAACGGCAGAGTTGAAGATTGTTGCGTGCGCCCTTTCGCACATTAAGCAGCGGAGTCAGCTCAAGGAACACGAACTTCGGGCTGTGCTCCAGGCTGCTGCAGCGAACCAATTTTCCGGTAAATACACGGCATTGCTCAATCATGTCTATGCCATCTCCCCCGCAGTTGCCGAGCATCTCGTGCAATTTAGCGACGAGACGTTCTTGAGTAAGCTCTTTCAGATTATGGGGAGCCCTAATGCCGCAATTGAAGAGCGGGCGAGCATCTTGGAGTGGTACGGAAATAAGACAGGAGACACGGGGTATTTAGACCGCGCGAAAAACCTGCGCATTGACGTGCAGATTAACAAGGAGCGCGGGACAATTGATGACTCCAGAATATACGTCGACCCGTTGAAGTTTACCCAGTGGGTCAGCAATCAGGTTCTAGATCAGTTCGCGATCTTGCTTGAATCCCTCCCCAAGCCGATCGAGCCACAGCTCGTGCCCTTGGCATGGGACAAGGTAAAGACAGGAGTTACGACATACGAGCAGCTGGGCAGCCTTATTGTTCAGTGCTACGAGGAGTTTTGCTCCAACAAGGTACACGGGATTTCTTCATACCTTGGGAGACGTATTCGCCACGGCACCTTAAAGAACACCAGCTACAACGATGTAGTCAAATTTCAGAACGACGAGAGGTTTGCAAAGCTTTTCGAGGTACATGAGTTTGCATCTGCTTATCGTGACTGGCTCCGGAACTACGAACAAGTTCTTGATGATCTTCGAGACAAATACTTATATATCCACACCAAGACCAAACCGGACGGTCTCATTTTCCTCGACTTCCCCTCAAGCGGAAAGCGGCTCGCAGCGACGCATCTCTTGCATGACATCCTGAAGTCCTTCGCGGTGAACAACTCTGCTGTAGAACTGCCGTACATCATCTTGGAGTACTGTTGGCGAATTGTCGAGGAAGATCTCGCCGCAATTCGTAAGTTTGTCATGGAAAAGAAGGCGCAGTATGGAGTGTTCAGGGCACCGATCGCAGCGTCTCAGAAGATCAGACATCGTGATTTGCAGGACTTTTCTCAAGAACTCAACTCGGTAGCTGTCGAACGATTTCGGACGATTGAACTCTGGTTCAACAAACCATCCATTGCCTCCCCGAGCGCGGACATCGCCTTATTGTTCAAGGCAGTCGTCTCGGAGATCAAAGGCCAGTTTCCCGATTTCCACCCAGCACTCGCCGTGGATGACCAGGGGTTCATGCTAAATGGGGGCGTGTACCATGTGATTTACGACGCGCTGTTTATCCTAATCTATAATGCCGCGCAAAAGGGCAAGGCCGACGGCACCTTAAAAATGGATCTCGACTTGAATGAAGCGGATGGGAAGAAATTGATCAATATCAGGGTGGAGTCCGAGCTCATGCCTGGTGAAGAGATCAGCAAAGTAGCACACTCCATCAATGCGGCGCTTCAGGAGGATTGCGAGGATGCGCTAGTTATTGAGGGCCGCAGCGGCATAAAGAAGCTCCGCCGGATGGAGCAAGCGGGCTACATCAGGAACGTATCGTATACCTTCTCTCCCCGCACGGTCATCGCCTCATTTTCCTTTGCCTTGGACTACTAGATGAAAATACTTATCGTCGAAGACGATTCTTATAAGTACTCAAAGGTCCGGGCATTCCTGCAGGATCTGATTGCCCAGAGTGAATTCATTCACAAGGATAGTGTGCATGGCGCTGTACTTTACTTACGAAGCGAAAAACCAGATCTAGTCATCCTAGACATGTCGCTCCCAAGCCATTCTCTGGTGGCCGGCCAGGGTAGTCCCGTCTCCATGCCTGCGGGTGGCATCGAAGTCATCATGGAACTCAAACTCTTAGGCAAGACCGATATTCACATAGTGGTTCTCACTCAATATCCAAACGTTGAGATCGAGGATGAATATTATTCAATACCGCAGTCCCAAGAACTTATACGCGAGCTTTATGGAATGGAGCGCATAGAAGTCATATACTACGACAATGAGTCAGCAGATTGGAGCGTAAAACTTAGAGGAGCGCTGCTACCGATATGAAGTACTTGCTAATCGAAGATCTCGACGCAAAGGCCGACGAGATTTCAGCGTATTTAAGAAGTATTGACGACGCGGCGCAGATAGATCGCGTCGACAACCTTGGCGAAGCCCGACATCGCCTCTTGGTCAATGAGTACGAACTCATCATTTTTGACATCTATTTACCGTTGACCAAAGGGGAGTCGGAGCAAGACGTCTCGAGTGAAATCCTTGCGGATTTTGCGCGCAGCAGAAACTATCACGCTGAGGCTATTGCTGTTACGAAGTACTCCGACCGGGGTCTGCAGCGATCTCGACTGTTTAATGACAACGGCGTGACCGTTGTGGAATTCTCGGAATCGGATGGGCAATGGCGCGAAAGTCTTCTTCAGAAAGTGAGGAAGATTCAGTCTTCTCGAAGATTGGATTTTATTGTTTTCTGCGCCTTGACCAAGGAGCGCAGCGCTTATCAAAATACAGAAGCCGACCTCGGTGAGCACATGCAGATCGGCGGCTTGAACTGCCAGGAGCTTTCGGTGGGTAACTACCAAGGCATGTGCATCACGCCGTCGCGTATGGGACTGGTAAACATGGCCATCGCGTGCACTAAAGCGATCGAACTTTTCCGCCCAAAGATTGTTGCAATGAGCGGCATTTGTGCGGGGGTTTTAGGCGAGTCAAAATACTTGGACATTGTTGTAGGCCAAGTATGCTGGGAATATCAGACCGGCAAATTCAAGGACGGGAAGTTCAAGCAGGAGCCTTATCAAGTCCCCATGAAATCGCTATTCAAGACCGAACTCGAACAGCTAGCGGAGCAGCCTGCTTTCGTTACCGGGTTGAAGCAGGGGCTATTCGACACGGAACTTAAAGAAAGCGGAGTCCATGTTGCTCCAATATCGTCCGGCTCAGTAGTGATCGCAGATTCTGCGCGCATGACAGAGATTGGTGAGCAGCACAGGAAATGGGCAGCCCTCGAAATGGAGATGTACTCTCTGTACGAGGCTGCCTCGCAATCGGTAGTCGAGCCGCTATTTTTTGGCGCGAAAGCAGTCGTGGATATGGGCGACCAAGGGAAGGCGGATGCTTTACACGCCACCGCGTGCACGCTCTCAGCGAGATTTGTTGTTGAAGTTCTGAAGCGAAAGCTCCCTCAGCTCGTGAGAGGATGATTGCGGATGCATAGAGATTGCACGTTGCCGCGCTCGAGCCGGAGTTCTACTTGCGGTAGGCAGGCGATGTGCCCAGTGGCGACATTGCCTTACGCTTGTGCGCTCGGCAGATGCGAAGCTTGTGTAAATGGCACACGCCCAAGATGACGTGACGTGTCAACGGCCGCGACTTCGCGTGACAAACAGTACCAAGCTTTGATCCGGAGGCGCGGCGATCACCAAGCTGGAGCTTGTGAGCTACCACATTGCGGTGGCCGACGGTGACTTGCGTGGCGCGGGGGCCGGCCGTGCGTGCTGGTGCGCTACCCGAGCGGCATCCACAGAGAGTTCTTCTTCCAGAGCGCGCGCCAGCGATGCGGCCTCTCAGGGCTTGGAGGTGGTGCAAATCCACTTTCACCTCGGGTCGATGCCTGCCTGGAGATGGGGGCGACGCGCGCTACTGTCATGCAGCACAAGACACAGCGCCCCCTGCAGTTCGATTTCTCTTCCCCAGCGGGCTCCACGATTCGCCTCATCTCGCAATCCGGCAGTACGCACAGGGTCCTTCACCACTGGGTTGATGACCTAGGATTGGACCGCGCCGACGATGGCATGTACTCGATCCGCCGGGCGCAGGCGACATTGATTTATCGGCGCACTAAGAACCTTGCGCCGTGCAACTGCTCCTCGGGCACTCCAAGCTGGACTCGACGGTAAGGTACTTCGGCAACGATGTCGATGATGCTCTTGAGATCTCAGAGCAGACGAGAATATGAGGAAAGCGCAAGCGACCGAGTCTGTCTTTGTTTTGGTACGGTCGCGCTCCATGTCGGCTACCGCACGCCGACTTGGGCAATGTCGGTAACACCTTGGATTCCGGTTGTTGGCACCGCAATTGGGTGGATAGCTTGCGTATTCCACGCGATGGCGGACACGATTCCATGCTGATGGCGGACAGTGTTCCAGCGTGATGGCGGACACCGTTCCACGCTGAAGGCGGACAGCATTCCAAACTGATGGCGGACACCTGCGGGGTGTTCTGAGTGACCCGAACGCGGCATACGCTGCCCGGTTTTTTGACCGGAACCAGCGATGCCCACACCCAGGGTCACCATGAGCAAACTACGACACACACTGCAACTGCTGCACGGCGGGGCCTTGAGCACCCGTCAAATCGCTGCCGCCCTCGGCATCTCCAAGTCCACCGTCAGCGACATTGCCAGCTACGCCCGCGCCGCCGGCGTGGACTGGGCGCTGGCCCAGAGCCTGAGCGACGAAGAACTGCAGGCGCGGCTGTACCGGCCACCGGTGGCACGCGAGTCGCGCCACCTCGAACCCGACCACGCCCACATCCACCGCGAGCTGCGCCGACCCGGCGTGACCCTGCAGTTGCTTTGGGAGGAATACCAGCAGCAGCACGGCGGGCAGGCGTACAAGTACAGCGCCTTCTGCGAGAAGTACAAGGCCTGGGCCCGGCGCCTGCAGCGCTCCATGCGCCAGACCCACACGGGCGGTGACAAGCTCTTTGTGGATTACGCCGGCCAGACGGTGCCCGTCGTGGATGCCCAGACCGGCGAGATACGCCAGGCCCAGGTCTTTGTGGCCGTGCTGGGCGCATCGAACTACACCTATGCCTGCGCCACCACCAGCCAGAAGGCCACCGACTGGGCCGCTAGCATCATCGCCACGCTGGAGTTCATCGGCGGCGTGCCCCGCCTGCTGGTGCCCGACCAGCCGCGCGCCCTCATGGCCCGCCCCGACCGCTACGAGCCCACCGCGCACCGCCTGCTCGAAGAACTCTCGGCGCACTACAGCCTGGCCGTGATGCCCGCACGCCCGGCCAAGCCACGCGACAAACCCAAGGTCGAAGTCGCCGTGCAGGTGGTCGAGCGCTGGATTCTGGCGAGGCTGCGCCACCAGAGCTTCTTCAGCCTGGCCGAGCTCAACCGGGCCATCACCGCCTTGCTGGTGGACTTGAACCAGCGCGCGTTCAAGAAGCTGCCGGGCAACCGCGCCAGCGCCTTTGCCGAGCTCGACCGGCCAGCCCTGCGCCCCCTGCCGGCGGTGCGCATGCTCATCGCCCGCTTCAAACCCGCCCGCGTCAACATCGACTACCACGTCGAGCTCGATGGCCACTACTACTCGGTGCCCCACGCCCTGGTCGGCCAGATGGTGGAACTGCGCATCACCGCCACCACGGTGGAAGTGCTGCACGCCAGCAAACGGGTGGCCGCCCACGCCCTCAATCCCCGCCGGGGTGCACACACCACCACACCCGAGCACATGCCGGCCTCGCACCGGGCGCACCTGCAGTGGACGCCGGCCAAGCTCATCGCCTGGGGCGAGCGTGTGGGTGCGGCCACCGCCGCCGTGGTGCGCTGGCAGATGGAGCATCGCCAGCACCCCGAGCAGGGCTACCGCTCCTGTCTGGGCCTGATGCGGCTGGGCCGTGAGTATGGAGCTGACCGGCTGGAGGCGGCCTGCGCGCGGGCGCAGTCGATTCGCTCACCGTCCTACAAGAGCATCGCCTCCATCCTCGGCTGCGGCCTGGACCAGCGGCCGCTGGATGCGCCCATCGCCACGCAAGCCAACCTGCCGCTGCACGAGAACGTGCGCGGGCCGGGCTACTACCACTGACACCCCGATACAGACAAAGAAAGCACCAACGACCATGCTCAACGAACAGACCTTGAACCAACTGCGCGCCCTGCGCCTGGACGGCATGGTGGCCGCCCTGAACGACGCAGCCACCCACATCACAGCCAGCGAACTGCCCTTTGAACAACGCCTGGCGCTGCTGGTGCAGCGCGAGGTGGACTGGCGCGACAGCAAGCGCCTGGAGCGCCTGCTCAAGACCGCGCGCCTGAAGGTCTCCAGTGCCTGCCTGGAGGACATCGACTGGCGCACCAGCCGGGGCCTGAGCCGGGAGGTCATCACCAGCCTGGCCGGCGGGGACTGGCTGCGCCATGGTCACAACGTGCTGCTCACCGGCGCCACCGGTTGCGGCAAGACGTGGCTGGCCTGCGCACTGGGGCAGCAGGCTGCGCGCCTGGGCTTCTCGGTGCTCTACACCCGCGCGCCACGGCTGCTGCAGGAGCTGCACGTGGCCCATGGCGATGGCAGCCTGGGCAAACGGCTGGCGCAACTGGCGCGGCTGGACCTGCTCATCCTGGACGACTTCGGTATTGCGCCGATTGCCGCGCACGAGCGAAACGACCTGCTGGAGTTGCTGGACGACCGCGTAGGCACGCGCTCGACGCTCATCACCAGCCAGTTGCCGGTGACGGCCTGGCACGCCTGGCTGGACGAGCCTACGCTGGCCGACGCCATCCTGGACCGCATCGTGCACGGCTCGCACAAGATAGCCCTCAAGGGCGAGTCGATGAGAAAGCTCGCCAAGACCGCTTGAGCCGGCCGCGCCGACCGCCGTTCCACGCTGATGGCGGACACTTCGGCTACGATTTGTAGCGTCACTCAGGACACCCGCGCAACGTGTCCGCCATCGCATGGAACGCTGTCCGCGATGGGAATGGAATCACTGTCCGCCATCAGTGGAATGCGCAGATAGCTCAATGACCGTATTGAAGTCGAGACCTCGCAATTGGCGTCCTCCGTCGACCGACAGCAATCGCTGCGGAGCGGCCGATGACTTGGCTATGCCGGCTTGAGGCTGTACTGGGCCACTCGATGTTGAGTCATGTGCGGTGGTGACGTTCATCAGCAGCCATTCGATGCTCCAGGAAAGGTACGACTGCACTACCGCCGAAAGGAAACATTGGTCAGCCTCGATACTTTCCATTTTTCTCTCCGTCTCTGCACTGTGTTTGTCCTTCGCTGCACCCAAAAGCTACTTGACCGGCTGAGTTCAAAGCCTGATCCTGAGACGGCACCGCCGGACACAGTCCTCGGCGATTGGTACGCCAATCTGATCCGCGTTCCCCGGCGGCCACCCAAAGTGCTCCACTTATGGCCACCCAAACTGCTCCACCTGGCCGCGGTGATCTGACGCATTGAGCCCGGTGCGTCGGGCGCCGTGAGGCCCGACAGGCAGGACGTTACTTTCTGCTCCCTTATCCCGAGGGAGCCCGAGGTTGAACGTCTTGAAGCCACATCTACAAACCACCATTTGGACGCTGCTCAAGGGCGGCGCCACACAGCGCGAGATCGAACGCATCACCGGCATCTCGCGCCACACCATCCGCTCGTATCAGCAGCGCTTTGCCGCCGATCCTGCAAACTGCCCCGGGGTGGCCACCGACTCTCCCAGTCAAACTGCTCCACCCTGGCCACCGACCCCGACGCCGGTTGCAACACCGGTGGCCACCTCCCGGTGCGAACCCCATCGCGCCTTCATCGATGCCCAGTTGCGCCTGGGGCGCAATGCCACCGCCATCTACCAGGACCTGGTGGACCTGCACGGCTTCGATGGCGCCTACAACTCCGTCAAGCGCTTCGTGGCCCGACTGCGCCATAAGGAGCCCGAGCAGTTCGATCGCCTCTCGTTCGCTCCCGGCGAAGAGATGCAGGTCGACTACGGCGAGGGCGCGCCCACCCGCGTGCCCGGCACCGAGCGCTGGCGCAAACCTCGCCTGTTTGTGGCCACGCTGCGTTACTCGCGGCGCAGCTTCCGCCGTGTGGTCTGGAATTCCGGCCAGCAGGTCTGGGCCGAGCTGCACGAGCAGGCCTGGCGCTACTTCGGTGGCTCTGCCCGGTACGTGGTGCTCGACAACCTCAAGGAGGGTGTTTTGAAGCCCGACCTGTACGAGCCCTCACTCAATCCGGTCTATGCCGCCACGCTGGCCCACTACGAGGTGGTGGCCGACCCGGCTCGGGTGCGTGACCCCAACCGCAAGGGCACGGTGGAGAACGCTATTCAGCACACCCAGGCCACCGCGCTCAAGGGCCGGCGCTTCGAGACGATCGAAGAGCAGAACGCCTTTCTGGAGCACTGGGAAGCGAAGTGGGCGGCCTCTCGCATCCATGGCGCCGAGCGCCGCCAGGTGCAGGCCATGTTCGAGGAGGAGCGCGCCCACCTGCAGCCACTGCCCTTGACCGGCATGCAGTACTTCAGCGAGGTGCAGCGCACGGTCTGCGACGACAGTTGCGTGCGCATCGACCACAGCAGCTACGCAGCCCGCCCGGCGGTGATTGGCACCAAGGTGCTGGTGCGGATCTTTGAGCGGCGCATCGAGGTCCGTGACCTGCGCACCCAGGCTTTGCTGCGCACCCACGCCCGCGTGGAGCGACCTGGCACTGTGGTGTTGCCCATGGCC
The DNA here is from genome assembly GCF_025699295.1 of Hydrogenophaga sp. Lineage (GTDB taxonomy): Bacteria > Pseudomonadota > Gammaproteobacteria > Burkholderiales > Burkholderiaceae_C > Hydrogenophaga. The sequence goes on from NZ_JAILWB010000002.1 coordinate 164,544, forward strand.
GAGCGCGTGTTCAACCCCTCGCGCGAGACCCGCTTCATCCTCAGCCAGGCGCGGGCCATCGGCCCCCAGGCAGCACGGCTGTGCGAGATGCTGTTCGCCATCGAAGGCCGAGTCGGCCAGCGCAAGCTCTGGGGCGTCGTCAACCTGGCGCGTCGCTACCCGCACCGTTTCATCGACGCGGCCTGTGGCGCCGCCATGGAGCAAGGGGTTCACAGCTACCGCCACGTCAAGGCGCTGACCGAGCGGCTCGTCGCCGATGCCCTGGCGGCCCTGGAAGCCGTCTGCCCAGCACCGTCGGCCTCGGCATCAACGCTGACCCAGCAACACGCACTCATCCGCAGTGCCGATGAATACGGCGACCTGTTCACGCACGCCGCCACCGCCACCCAATCCTGCGAGAGCACCCAGCCATGAACATGAACGAGATCGAACGCGCCCTGCGCGAATTGCGCCTCTCCGGCATCGCCGAGACCTTGTCCACCCGTGTGATGCAGGCACAGGCCGCCCAGCAACCCTTCTTGGAGACCTTCGCCGCCATGCTTCAAGATGAGTTGGACCGGCGCCGCTCTCGCCTGACCGAGCGCCGCTTCAAACGCTCGGGTCTGGATGATCGCCCCTCGCTGGCGGACTTCGACTGGCGTTTCAACCCAAAGCTGCCGCGCAGCGCCTGCTTCGAGTTGCACACCCTGAAGTTCATCGGCGAGGGCGCCAACGCGCTGATCATCGGCAAGCCCGGCACCGGCAAGAGCCATGTGGCCAAGGCCGTGGCCTACCAGGCCACGCTGCAAGGCTACGACGTGCGCTACGTGGAGGCCGATACCGAGTTCGCCCGCTACGGGCTGGCCAGCACACAAGAGCAGGCTGAGCAGCTCAAGGCCTGGGTCGAGCCGGACCTGCTGGTGCTAGACGATCTGTTCCTGGCCCGGCGCATCGCCGACATCAGTGCCGAACTCTTGCAGGTCATCGTCCACCAGCGCTACAAGCTGCGCCGCGCCATCGTCATCACATCCAACCGCGTGGTGCAGGACTGGGGCAAATACCTGGGTGACGCCACCATGGCCACCACCATCCTGGACCGTCTCATGCACCGATGCGCGATGCTGGAGTTCGAGGGCAAGAGCTACCGACTGAAGGAGGCCGCCTCACGCATCGCCGTCGCGCCCGTATAGTTCCCATCCGACCGTCCTGCCTGGAGCAGTTTGACTGGCCATAAGTGGAGCAGTTTGGGGTGGCCATCAGGGCGCGTTGGCCGAATCCAGGTTGTGCTCGCTGTCAGCGAACGAAGCTTGCTGCCCGTAGTGGTACCAGCACGGGATAGTCGAACCCTCGTTCAGCGACTGTGCAAGGTCCTGGAGCCGATCCTCACCGAAATCGGCGTTTCAGCGGACGAGGCCGCTGCCGAGCGCTATGCGATGCAACGTTGGGCAGTTGGAAAGACGGCAAATCGCAGAGTCCTCGGATCGCTCAACGACTTGGCATTTCAGCTTCAAGTCGGACTGCTCAACTACCCGGATCGAACGCTGACGGCGCAATCGCTTTGGTTGGCCAAGACGCCCCTGAAGGTTATCGACTACGGTGCACCCGACCAAGCCACACTCGCTGCGTTCGCTGCTTACCGGGCGCTGCAGGCGGCCATCGGCCGGTGACAGCTTCACTTCTGACGCGAGCAGCAAGTTTCGACCCGTTGTAGCCGCACAAAGTTCAGAACTCGCCGACGCGGAGCGGTCAGCCACAAGCTGCGCCGGCGTGGTAAAGACATCGTGGCGGCTGCAATGGTCGTGTTGGCAAGCCGTCGAGACCCGGGAAGTTCTCAAGCGAGCACCTTCATGGATCACCGTCCGAACACAGAAGAAACCCCACGCGCTTAGTGCCCCTCTCAGAGCGCCTTGTCCATCTTGCTTACCGCCGCGACGACCTTGCCGCACCAGCTTGCAAAGGAACCCGAGTAAGGGAACACCGTCAGGCCGTGCAACTCTTCAGCGTGCGGAAAGACGCCCTTGACCTTCGCCGCCTGTTCGACCTTGGTGGATAGGTCAATGTAGAAGACCGCTTTAAGGCTCCCATCGGCGCGATCCTCGGCAAACTGCCTCAGGATCAGTCGAAGCAGCGCGTCTTCTTCGGGGAGGCTGTAGCCGACCACCACCAGTAGGCGAGTTTCCTGCAGAAGCCGAATCACCTTCGGAAACATCGCCCGAAAGTATGCCTGCGTGTAGTCCTGCTCACGGGACGCAAGCATCAGTTGCGGCGGGTTCTCGCGCAACCTGCGCTCGTCTGACGACTTGCGGTAGTCGAACTCGAAACCCTCGCTCGTCTTGAAGATCTCGAACCCCCCGTTGATCTTGAGCAGGTTTCCCACAAGAAAGTTGTCGTGGACGGCCGTTTCGGGGACCCGGCCGCAATAGTGCGTGGGTGTGATGCCGCGGTACTTGTAGAGCCGGTAGCTGTCGTCGTTCCCCACGGTGGCATCCAGAATGGCCTCGATGACGAAGTCATAGTTCGTCGTCAAGTAATTCGCCCGCAAGCCCTCCGGGAGCCCGCGCGAACCATCGCTCGCCTGCTCCATCTTCCTGAAGAACTTCAGGACCTTTGATTGGTCCTTCGTCCGCTTGCCCGGCAGATGCAGCTTCTCCTCCTGCTCGAAGTAAAGGGGGGCGGTCGCCTCGAACTTTTTCCGGACCATGAAGCGCAGATGCTTCTCGACCAGCGCCAGGTTCTGGTCGTCGATGTACCGCGGACGCATATCCGGGTACTTCTTCATCATGCCGATCTGGTAGACGATGTCCTTGAACATCGAGGCGTCGATGTCGAGATTGAGGACCCGGTAGTTGATGAGGTTTAGAAACTCCTCGAGGGGTCCATCTAGCTTCTGCCACTCCTTGTAGGTGAACGAGAACAACGCGTTACCAACCGGAAAGCGCTCGTCCCATGACTTGGAGAACCCGGCACCGAGGAAGAATGTGACGTTGGTTAGCGGCAAGCTCCTAGGGTTAATCGGTGATCCGGCGTGCAGAAGCTCTGCGAAGGCTTGAACTGAATCAGACATTGGATCCTTCAGATTGAACAGGCGGTGGAAGTTGCTGATCCAGCCTGTGGATCAGCACAAGGGCACCATCATCAGGCAAACCGTGCGACATCGTGGACATCGTCTGGCCGGCGCATGCTTCGCCATCGCAGCGTTGCGCGCAGCGGCAATGATTGGATGAGCATAGAGTGCGTGCGATCTGATTCAGGACATCATGTGACGACCAGTGGTCTACATAGAACATCCGGGGAAAGGCTGCGGGACGCAAACCGGCACCCATTGGACCGACCGATGGACCGGCCTGGTCATCTGAATCTGACCTGCCCCCTGTAGACGTACCAATCAAAAGTGGAAGTCCGGGTTAAAGATTACTCGATGGGTTTGGGGGTTGATGTGAGTTGAGCTGCATCGCCAGCGCGCTGGCGATGCAGCTCGGCGAAGCGAGCCGGTGGCATGCGACCCAGACTGCTGTGTGGCCTGACCTCGTTGTAGTCCTGACGCCAGATGGCAACGGCTGCCCGGGCTTGGTACAAGGTCTCGAACCAGCACTCGTTCAAGTGCTCATCACGGAACTTGCCGTTGAAGCTCTCGATGTAGCCGTTTTGCATGGGGCGCCCCGGCTGGATCAGGATGTGTCGGATGCCATGCGCCTGCGCCCAGGCCATGAAGGCGCGGCTGGTGAACTCCGGGCCGTTATCGGTTCGTACCGCCTGCGGATACCCACGAAACAGCGCAGCGCGGTCCAGCACCCGGGTCACGTACTGACCTGAGATACCGAAGTCCACGGCGATCTCAACGCTCTCATGGCTGAAGTCATCGGCCACGGTGAGGTACTTCAGACGTCTGCCACCCGAGAGGCTGTCACACACAAAGTCCATGCTCCACACCTCGTTGACCGTGCGTGCCAGTTGCAGCGGTACCCGCTCGTTGACGGGCCGTTTGACCTTCTTGCGTCGGCGCACGGCAAGGTTGGCCTGCCGGTAGAGGCGATACACGCGCTTGTGATTGACGCCGGGAAACTGCGGGCGCAGCAGGTCGTGGATACGACGGTAGCCAAAGCGCCGACGCACGTGGGCGATCTCCACGATCTTCTCTTGCAGTTCCACGGTGGCATGATCGGTCTTCGGTGGATGGCGGTAGCTGTCGCGGGAGAGCCCCACAAGACGGCACGCTCGGCGTTCGGACAAATCGTGTTCGCTGACCATGATCCGGATCGCCTCGCGCCTGGCCTGTGGGGCTAGCGCTTTACACCCAGAACGCTCTTGAGCGCGTGCATGTCCAGGTGGGCTTCGGCCAACAGCCGCTTGAGCTTGGCATTCTCGGATTCGAGCTCACGCAGGCGCTGGGCCTCCGAGACCTGCATGCCGCCGAACTTGGCGCGCCACTTGTAGAACGTCGCATCGCTGAAGCCGCCGTTGCGGCACAGCTCCTTGATCGGCATGCCGGCTTCGGCTTGCTTGAGGCAGCCAATGATCTGTTCCTCGCTGAATCTGCTCTTCTTCATGTCCGTCATTCTCCTGGTGGTTGACGGACTTCACTAACTTCAAGCTGGTACGGCTGGTGGGGAGCAGGTCAAATCGACGGCAGTAGAGCGGCCGGTCACGAGCGACTGCTCCTGGCCGGTTCTGTGAGTTCACAGCGCACCCCGTCAGCGGTCTCCTGGACTTAACCGCATCACCGACCAACGGCTGCTTCCAGAGCCGTCCGCGAATTGGAGGATTCGGCCAAAAGCCGCCGATTGCGACAGTCAGCTTAGGGCAGGGCAGCTTCGGCGATTGCCGCAGCCTTCACTTGACGCAGACGCAGTAGTCGCCGCAGAAACCGAGCCTCAATCTGTCCAGCCGCTACCGCCGAACCGATAAGGCTGTTGACGGCCAAGATCCGCTCATGGGGTCGAAAACCACCAAGGGCCTGAGTGTTCTTCCAAAGATCGAATTCCTTGCTGGGAAGAACAGCAATGCGGTTGCCGTCCAAAATCACTCCAGTTACGAGCTTTCGGTCTCCAGCGGCGAAACAGCGGTCTTTGTGGTACTCAAATCCGTGGCGGTGCACCACCTGCTTTGCTGCCCAAAGGAAGGCTGGTGTCGCCCCGTGGCCGGACCAAGTTAGGTCATCAACGTAGCAACTGTCTCGTACGCCCGCGCTTGCTGCCAGCGCGTGCAGTTCATCAAACAGTGGCTTCGCAGCGAAGAACGCCAGCAACTGGCTGACGCAACTCCCGGTGGGGACATGGTTCTCGAATGTGCATAGACGCGTCAGTAGTGCAGCCACATCAGGACTACAACGCAAAGTGCCAGTGAAGAACCTTGAAACGCGCGCGCCATCAACTGACGGGTAGAACCTCTTCAGATCCAACTTTACAAGTGGAACAGCACCAACGTGGACCTTCGCATTGGAAATGTACGAACGTCCTCGAACGCCAGAGTGGAGGTAGTCAGGCTTTTCGATGCGCTCAAGGAGATTAAAGAGGCGGCGGTGGATTCGCTCCAGAACGACCTTGGGAACTTCGACTTGGCGGTCCTTCTCACCCTGCTTTATCGTGAAGACACGGAAGTTGCATTCATTGGCCGCGAGGCGCTCCAGGAACGGCAAGTCAACGTTGAAGACATCTTGTGCCAACCGTCTGCGGCTGGAAAGCTTGTATAGGGGGCACTGGTCCAGCGCGTAGGTCTTGCGAGTGCCCAAGCGTGTTCCTCAGACGGCGTCTTTGGCCGCCATCCAGTCCAGCATCTTGACGACCTTGCCGGCAATCGCCGTGTGCACTCTCTCGCGGGCGCCGCCTTCAACCTGCTCAGCAAAGAAGAGCAACGACGACACGGGCATGCCAAACGTATCCGCGTACTTTTGGAGCAACTCCAGCGTCACTTGCTTCTTGCCACTCTCGATCTCCGAGAGGTAGGACTTTGAAATTTGCAGTCGTTCTGCCAAAGTCGTCTGGTTCAAGTCGTGAAACACACGCACCAAACGAAGCGCCTCGTGTTGCATTAATACGCCCTGTGATCCATACATAAAAAGGCCAGAGGTCATCTCGGAATCGGTGCCAGATGCTCCAGATGTACAGCAGAGCCTTACCGACCCCGATGACACCCTTCAGCACCACGCGATGGCGGAAAAACCACCCTCGCAGACTCTTCTTCTCCGATGCCGGCCGACGGCTTGAACATTTACGAATCTCAGGCATTTGATGCCTCCTTCTTCAAAACGACCCTGCACCATGCAGAGCCTCTCGTCAGTTCTGAAGAAAGTGAGAGAACGTCGGCTGTTTGCACCTCTGGACCCCTAACCGGTCCCGGTACTCGTCCGGGACCGGCTTCGCTGCAACCACCCAGACCACCGCGTACCGGCGACCGCGTGACCGCAGAGAACATCAGAGCCTTTCGGCCCCACGAGATGTGCTTCCACATCCCCACGATTAACGAGTGCTCTCTTTAGCCCAAGCACAGTCAGTGTAGCGGTTGATCGCCAAAATCGCAAGAACTTTGTTCGCTTATGGCGAACTGCATTCGCCAGGTTTGGTGTGGCATCATGCAACGAAATGGAGCCATCGCCCTTGGCGCGGAGGTACATAAGCGCGGCTCAAACGATCCGCCTTACACGAGGGGGACGACCAGCGTTGGTGCCGTTTGCTGTCACCGACTGCTTTGGGGCAGCGAACTTCGTAGTGTGCACGTCTCCTCAGGGTCGATACCGTCAGTCCAGGTGATGGGGAGGCGGTCGGTGGGGCAGTGCCAGCGGAGTCGCGGAAGTCCTATGACCGCAGTACCTCGTACAGTCGCCATTCGGGCCAACGCCAGTCGCACTACTCGACAGCCGCTTCGTGGCAGGCAGCGTGAGTACGCATGGAAGCACCCACTGGCCGCAATCGCTGCGTAGCCATCATAGGCGGTGAGTGCAGCCGATAGCCGCTCGGCACAGGAGAGGAGGAGAGATGTTGTGACGGTTGTCAGTTGAGGGCAGATGTCGGTGCTGGGGGCCGAGCGCTGTTTTTCAAAGACAGGGTGATCGAGATGATCTGCGCTTTTTTGTTGGTTGACACGGCAAAGCACTTTTTCCCGTAATTGCCATTCACGACGCTGGCGGTCGACTTCTCATCCTCAACAAAGAACTTGTGGCTTGCGGTGGCAAGCGCCAGGATCTGAGACCGATCTTGATCGCTGATCGGCTGTCCGATTTGGCAGTTTTGCAGGATGCCGCTGAAGTGCAGGCGGGCTTGGTTGATGCTTGGGAAAGATTGACCGGCGATTTGGACGGGGATAGGGGCGGGCATGTTGAACTCCTTGAAGAAAAAACGAGCGTTTGGGGTGGTTCTCCATAAGAATGGTTTCCACATCATTGGCCGTATCAATAGAGAATTGATCAACTGAGTCGCTGCTCAGACCGCATACCGAAAAGAGTATTGCTATGAATTTCAGAGCAACCTCATCTGGTGTGATTGCCTTCGCTTGCTGCTGCCCGGAGGCGAGTCATATTCATCAAAAAATGGATGTGCACTCGTTGGAAGGTGCTCGCAGGAGTTGAACGCGAGGCGCTTCACCCCCATAATTCAACTGGGCTTTCTAGAGCCCATCCTCCCTGAGGCGTCCTATGACGCCTTTGACTGCCCGGCCTATGGCCGGGCATCTTTTTTGTGGAAATGCGATTTGTCTGTTTACCCCAACCTGTTCAGGCTTCTGATCGTCGGCCTGCTGGCCAACACGCTGTCATTCAGTGTTTGGGCACAAAACCTGGTCGGCGAGGTGGTAGCGATCGCTGATGGAGACACCCTGACGGTGCTGGATGCCGACCGTGTGCAGCACAAGATCCGTTTGGCTGGAATCGATGCCCCTGAGCGGAAGCAGCCGTTTGGTCAGCGCTCTCGCCAGATGCTTGCGGACCTGGTGTTTCGCAAGCAAGTAGAGGTCTTGACCGAGAAGAAAGACCGTTACGGGCGAACCATCGGCAAGGTCATGCATCAAGGGCGAGATGTGAATCTCATCCTGGTGGCCCAAGGGATGGCTTGGCACTACAAGCAATACGCACGAGAGCAGAGTGCAATCGATCGGCAGCTATATGCACAGGCAGAAGATGAAGCTCGAGCCCAAAGGCGAGGGCTGTGGGCTGATTCCCATCCGATTCCGCCTTGGAGCTGGCGCTCTGGCGAGCGTGGTGCCAGTCCACAATAGGTCATTGCAAAGACCAGCCCGGGGTGAGCCTAAAAAAGCTCAACCGCCCTGGGCCGAGGACGACTCCCGGTTTCGATCGACTGGCTCGACCTTGACGGATTCTGCCCGGGACCTGGCCTGCTTCAGCATCAAAAGGATCCTTGCCTTCACCGGTGAGAGGTCACTTCCAAGAGCGGGGGGCGTATTGTCGTTTTCAATTTGCCAGCCACGACTACAGCGGCTGGCGCGCCAAACCTCTATTCCGTAGGTATGCGCCCTGAGCAGTGAGTTTTCTAACCTGAGGTGCACAGTTCCATTGCCAGTGGCGCAGACAACAATGCCGTCGATCCGAGCGGCTTCACTGTAAGCGTGGCCTCAAGGCCCTTGTTGTGAAGCTGGCAGGGGCCCGGCAGCATGTGTCCATATGCAGGACAGTGGACATACCCCTGAGTGGAACGGGCCGAAGGTTGAGCGCACCCTTGGCAACGGCAAGCACATCTATTTCTCGGCCTTCAAGGCTTGGCTGGTCGATCAGGCCAGCAGACCAGGCGCCTCCGTCTCGGGCCTGGCGCTGCGCAACGGCGTCAACGCCAATCTGCTTCGTCACTGGATCAAGCTAGGACATTGGCAGTCCGGCTCACCGACGCTGTTGCCCGTCACCGTTGTGGGGGCGCCGCCCTGTGCCGATGTGGTGGCGACCACCGTTGCCCAACCATCCTCGGGGACGGTGGAGATCGAATTGTGCGGTGCCGTCATCCGCCTGAGCGGTCAGGTCGATGCCGCGCAACTGAGGACGGTGCTGACCGCGTTGCGCGCATGATTGGCTTGCCAGCGAACACGCGGGTGTGGATCGTGGCCGGACACACCGACATGCGCAAGGGCTTCGATGGCCTGGCTGCGATGGTGCAGACTGCGCTGAGCGAGAACCCGTTCAGTGGCCACGTCTTCGTCTTCCGCGGCCGGCGCGGCGACATCATCAAGGTGCTGTGGTTCGATGGCCAGGGCCTGCTGCTGCTGAGCAAGCGACTCGAACGCGGGCGTTTCGTCTGGCCCCAAGCCTCGGGCGGTGGCGTATCGCTGACACCGGCACAGTTGTCGATGCTGCTCGAAGGCATCGATTGGCGCATGCCGGCGCGCACGCATCGGCCAGAGCTGGCTGCGTAGGGGCGCTGTTGCGGGTGATTCCCGATCATCTGCTGCGCAGGTGAGCGGCACAATCGAGGCCGTGTCGACAGCTACCCCATCACAGCCGAGCCGAGAAGAGTTGCTGCGCATCATCGAGGCGCGCGATACCGAGGTGGCGCTGCTCAAGCTGATGGTCGATAAGCTCAAGTTGCAACTGCTGCGTCGCATGCGCGCCGAGTTCGGCCACTCCAGCGAACAGTGGGCGGCACAAATGCCTTTGATCGATGGCGGCGATGCCGCCATGGCCTCCCGATCCAAGCTCGCATCGACACAGACACCAGCCAACGACGCGCAGATCGACCGCAGTCTGCCGGCACAGCTGCCGCGTGATGTCCAGGAACATCGGCCTGAGGTCAGCGACAGTCACCACGACAGTGCGGGTCAGCCCTGCGGCTGCACGGCGTGCGGTGCCCGGTTGCGCAAGATCGGGCAAGACGTCTCCGAGCAGCTGGAGTACGTGCCGGCGCACTTCAAGGTGATCCGGCATGTACGGCCCAAGCTGGTCTGTATGGCTTGCCAGACGATCTTCCAGGCCTGCGCACCCAGCCGCCCGATTGCGCGCGGCGTGGCCGGCGCCGGCCTGCTGGCCCATGTGCTGGTCTCCAAGTATTGCGACCACCTGCCCTTGTACCGTCAAAGCGGCATCTATGCCCGCAGCGGTGTTGAGCTGGACCGCTCCACGCTGGCCGGCTGGGTCGAGCAGGCCGATCAGTTGCTGGACCCGCTGGTGGCGGCGCTGGGGCGCTACACCTTGGCGGCGGCCAAGATCCACGCAGACGACACGCCGGTGCCGGTGCTGCAGCCCGGACGAGGCAAGACCAAGACCGGGCGCTTGTGGGTATACGTCAGAGACGACCGCCCGATCGGTTCGAGCGAGCCTCCTGCGGCCTGGTACCAGTACACGCCAGACCGAAAGGGCGAACACCCACAGCGGCACTTGCGACGCTACCGGGGCATCCTGCAGGCGGACGCCTATGGCGGTTGGGGCAAGCTCTACGGCTCAGGCCAGATCACCGAGGCCGCTTGCTGGGCCCACGCGCGCAGGCCATGGTGGGATCTGTACCTCAGCAGCGGCCGCGACGAGACCTCCATCGCGGCGCAGGCCCTGCGGCGCATCGCCCAGCTGTATGCGATCGAGCGTGAGATCCGAGGGCAGCCACCAGAGGTGCGACGAGTCCAACGCCAGGCACGGGCGAGCCCGCTGCTGCAGGAGATGCACGCCTGGCTGAGCCACCTGCTGGGGCGGGTGTCGGCCAAATCGGAACTGGCGCAAGCCATCGGCTACAGCCTCACGCGCTGGCAGGCCCTGACGCACTATTGCGATGACGGCCGTATCGAGATGGACAACAACGCCGCCGAGCGAGCGCTGCGTGGGGTGGCCTTGGGTCGGGGCAACTACCTGTTCATGGGCTCGGACGCTGGCGGCGAGCGCGCGGCCGCGATCTACAGCCTGGTGCAGACAGCCAAGCTCAATGGTCTGGATCCCGAGGCCTACCTGCGCGAGGTGCTCAGCCGCATTGCCGAGCACCCCATCAACCGCATCGATGAGCTGTTGCCCTGGAACCTGATGCAGTCAGGAGCCAACCGGGCACAGCAGCGCCGGGCAGCATGAGCGCACCCGGCATCGACCCGCGGGTGCTGGACGCCCTGCAGAACGCCAGCAGCCTGGAGCTGTTCCAGCTGAGCACGCTCATCGAGCGACTGCTGGCCGATCCGCGGCGCATCATTGCCGTGCGCAAGGACATGCACCTGGGGCAGACGGTGCGCTTTGTGGACTGGCGCGATGGCAGCCTGCGACAGGGCAAGGTCGTGGCCATGCGCGAGACACAGGTCACGTTGCAGGACTTGCGAGAACGCAAGGAGTGGAAGCTTCCCTACGCCGCGATTGAGCCGCCGCAACCTGATGATCCTGCGGCACCTGCTCAAGCCCAGGCGCCAGAGCCGCCAGCTGCGCCGCGACCGACGCGCAACGACTTTCGCTGCGGCGAGAAGGTGGCCTTCGAGGACAAGTACCTGCAGACGGTGGTGGGCACCATCGTGCGCATCAACAGCCGTACAGCCACCATCGATCCCGGCGACGGCACCCATTGGCGCGTCGGCTTCGCCCTGCTGCGCCACGTCGTCGACGTCTGACCAACCCTCGTCCTCCTCGTCAAGAGGGTGTTGAGGCGACGCTTACGCTTCACTTGCGTTCAGCAGTGCTTCCAGGACGGTGGCGCATACGCCCGCATGGCTCGCCACAATTACAACGATCGGCCATTCGTGTGGTTTGCCAAGTGTCCCAATATGGAAACTTCCAGCTGTGATGTAGCCAGGCCAGATCTTTGCATGCCTTATTCGTCCATTCACCACGTAGCCGCAGGGGCCAGCGTCGCCGGAGTCGAAGGCGTCCAGGCGATGCGAGTGCACTTTCTGTATGAAGCGCGGGTCATGGATCCTGCCGTCAGTTACCACGCTCACTCCACTCATATTGTCCGAGCTTGCGACGATCAGAGCGTCAGCCAGGTTCTTTGGGCCGTCAGGCGCAAAGGCCGAGGCAGGGCGCATGGCACATGTCAAGACGACGGGTTTTTCCGTTGGCAGAACACATTGAAGGAAGAACGCAGTTTCCTCAATGGTGTCTGTCCCGTGGGTAATGACCACGCCGGCGACGTCATCTTGGCGCAGCCAGTGAACACAGCGCCAAGCTAGGACATACCAGGTCTCATGGTCCATGTCCTTGCTATCGAGCTGCGCGACTTGCTCAGTCTCAAGGTGATAACCAGCGGGAATAGGCAGCGAACTGACCAAGTCCTCGACCCCGAGGACTCCTGTAACGTACTGCGAATCGGCATGCGGATCAAGTCCACTGCCGGCGATCGTTCCGCCGGTTCCCAGAACGATGAGCCTTTGAGGATGGGCGGAGCCTGAGCCAGGCACCGTCGTGAGTGCCCTTGGATGGGAGTCCTCGGGTGTGTACGCAACCATGATCAGACGATCAGCTTGCCCAGGAACGACTTCAGGCGGTCATGCTGCGGAGACTGGAACATCTGTTCCGCCGTGCCCATCTCTAGGATCTGGCCTTGGTCCATGAAGATCACGCGGTCGGCTACTTCGCGAGCAAAGCCCATCTCGTGGGTAACGCAAATCATGGTCATGCCATCGTTGGCTAGTGACACCATTGTGTCCAGGACTTCCTTGACCATCTCCGGGTCCAGTGCCGAGGTAGGCTCGTCAAAGAGCATCAGCGCCGGCTGCATGCACAACGCTCGCGCGATCGCCACCCGCTGCTGCTGCCCACCGGAAAGCTGGCTGGGGTACTTCTGCGCCTGGTCACCGATGTGCACCCGCTCCAGGAGTTGCATGGCCCGGGCTTGCGCCGTGGCCGTGGCTTCTCCCTTGGACTGGATGGGGCCGATGGTGCAGTTCTCCAGCACCGTGAGGTGAGGAAAGAGGTTGAAGCTCTGGAACACCATGCCGATGCTCTGGCGGGCCATTGCCTTCTGGCGCTCGGACTTGCCCAGCGGCTTCCCTTCAAAGCGGATGTCGCCTTGCTGAAAATCCTCGAGCTGGTTGACGCAGCGGATCAGCGAGGACTTGCCCGACCCCGAGGGGCCGCAAATCACGATCCGCTCCCCCTGTCTTACTGTCAGGTCGATGCCCCGCAGCACGTGGAACTGCCCATACCATTTCTGCAGGCCCGTCACTTCGAGCAAAGCGGGCGCCGCAACATTGTTTTCAACCGTACTCATCTCAACGTCCTTTCTTCAGCCTGGCCTCCAGCCAGCGGCTGTAGCGAGACATCGAGAAGCAAAACACAAAATAGATCGCACCCACGAACAGGTAGAGCTCCAGACCGAAGCCCTGCCACAGTGGGTCGGCCACCGACCGCTTGGCGGCGGTCATCAGATCGAAGATGCCGACCACCACCACGATCGACGTGGCCTTGAAGAAACCGATGAAGGTGTTCACGATGCCGGGAATGGAGATGCGCAGAGCTTGCGGAAGGACGATCAGAATCATCTTCTTCCAGTAGCGCATGCCCAAGGCGTCAGCGGCTTCTTCCTGCCCCTTGGGGATCGCTTGCAAGCCTCCGCGTATGACTTCCGCAAGATAGGCCGCGGCGAACAGCGCGATGGCCACCTGCACCCGCAGCAGCTTGGACACCGTGACGTCTTGCGGCAGGAACAGCGGGAACATCACGCTGGCCATGAAGAGCACCACGACCAGCGGAATGGACCGGACCAACTCGATGTAGGCCACGGCGCACGCCTTGACCGCGGGGTATGACTGCGAGCGGCGGGCCAGTGCGAGCAGCACCCCGAGCGGGAAGCCGCAGGTAAGGCCGAACGCCGACAGGAACAAGGTGACGGGCAGCCCCCCCCAACTGTCCGATGGCACCGACGACAGGCCGGCGACGCCGCCCCACATCAGCGCTGCGATCAAGGATCCCACCACTACCCAGGCCACGACAAGCGCGCGGCGCTGGAAGCGGGGCACGGCCGAAACCGCCAGCAGCAGGACGGTGAGCACCGACGCCACGGCGGGTCGCCATTGCTCGTCGTAGGGGTACAGGCCGAAGATGATCAGCCGCCATTTCTCGGAAACGACCGCCCAGCACGCACCGTCGCCTTCGACGGCGCGGCACTGCGTCAGTGCGTCGGCACCGCCCAGAAAAACCGCCTTCAACAAGGCCCATTGGAAGAAATAGCTTCCCCACCATACGACCAGTCCAACCATCAGCACGGTCAGGGCCGAGCTGACCCCGGTGCCGAAAAGCGCGGTGCGCAGGCCCTGTATCCAGCCTGATTTCTCGGCGGGGCGCGCAAGGGCTTCCCGGACGGTGTGGCTCACGAAATGAAACGATGATGAACTCATGACAGCACTACCGTTCCTTCAAAGCAAACCTGCGATTGACCACCTCCATCAGCAGGCTGACGATCAGGCTGATGACGATGTAAAACAGTACGGTCAGGCTGATGACCTCGATGGCCTGGCCTGTCTCGAACAACACGGAGTTGCCGACACCCACCAGATCCTGGTACCCGATCGCGACGGCCAGTGAACTATTTTTCAAGGCACCGAGGTACTCGCTCGTCAGGGGTGGAATGGCGACCCGTGTGCTCTGGGGAAAAACGATTCTCCAGAAGACTTTCCGGCGGTGCAGGCCGATGGCCTGGCCGGCCTCCCACTGGCCGTTTGGGATCGCCTGGATCGAGCCGCGAAAGATTTCGGCCACAAAGGCGGCCGTGTACATCCCGATGCCGATGGCCAGGGCCCCATACTCGGGCGAAATGGAGATGCCGCTGACGATGTTGAAGCCTTCGACTGAGGGCATTTTGAAGACCCAGTTGCCGTCTTCCACCAGCCATCCCGGCAGGAAGATGCCGCGGTTGGAGATCATCAGCCAGTCGCCGATGTTGATCGCCTCCCGGGGACCGGGCAGCGAAAGGAACACCATGTACCAGATGGTGATGTGCAGCAGCACGGGCACATTGCGCATCAGATCGACGTATGCGGAACACAGCCACCGGACTAAGGGGTTCGAGGACAAGCCGCCGGCGCCGACGAAGATGCCTATCACGGTGGCCAAGGCAATGCCCGCTGCGGCGATCTTGATGGTGTTGACGGCACCCACCATGAGCGCGCGCGCATAGGTGTCCACCCCGTCTTCGAAGGGAATAGAGGCATTGGTCACGGGTATGCGGGCAATCTGCTCGAGGAACCCGAAACCTGTCGCTACGCCCTTCTGGCTCAAGCTCGCGCTGGTAGCCTGAAGCGTCAGGAAGATCAACAGGCCTGCCAGCGCAAAGGCTGCCGCCTGCCACATGACGTGGCGCATGGTGGCGGACAGCCCTCCGGCTTGAGATGAAGCGCCTGTCATTCTTCAGCGCAGAGGAGGCGCGTACTGCAGCCCGCCGTCGTTCCACAGTCGGTTCTGGCCGCGTGGCACACCGCTGCTGGCGAAGTGGCGGGTCCACATCTCGCCATAGTTACCAACCGCCGCGATGACGTTGACGGCCCAGCTGTTGTCAAGCCCCATCGAGGCTCCGAGCTCGCCTTCGGTGCCCAGCAGGCGCTTGACGGCGGGGTCGTTCGTGTTGAAGGACTTCACGTTCGCCGCATTGATGCCCATGGCCTCGGCCGTCACCATCGCATAGTGCGTGTAGCGTGCGATGTCGAACCAGCGCTCGTCGCCCTTGCGAACGGCGCCGCCCAGAGGTTCGTTGCTGATCACTTCAGGCAGCATCATGTATTTCTCGGTGTTCGCGCCCAGCGAGGTGCGGAACTTGGCCAGGTGAGACTGGTCGCTGACATAGGCGTCGCAGCGCTTGGCCAGGAAGGCTTTGCGCATTTCCTCACCTTCGGAAAAAGTGACGGGCTTGTAGCTGATCTTCAGCTTGGAGAAGTACTCCTGCGTGGTCACTTCTGCCGGGCCTGCCAGTACGCACACGCTCGCGCCCTTGAGTTCTTTGGCGGACTTAACCTTGAGTTCCGTGGGGACCAAGAAACCAACGCCATCGTAGTAGTGAACGCCTACAAATTGCGCGCCTGAGCGCGTTTCGCGCGTCATGGTCCAGGTGAAGTTGGCATAGACGACGTCCGCCTCGCCGCTCTGGAGAGCGGTCAGACGCTGTTGCGGGGTGAGCGACACGAATTTAACCTTGGAGGCGTCGCCGAACACGGCGGCAGCGATGGCGCGGCACGCATCGGCATCGATGCCTTGCATCACCCCCTGGTTGTCAGGCAGAGAGAAGCCTGCGGACGACCCGATGACACCGCACACAAGGTGGCCTCTGGCCTTGACGGCATTGAGCGTCGGCGATTGGGCCGCCGCGCCCTGGGCCCATGCCGCAGTGCTGCTGGCCGCGACGATGGCTGCCGCGAACACAGATTTGCAGATCCATTTGTTCATGATTTCTCCGTGGTGAAATGCGGAACTTCCGCGTTGACGTGCCCAGGTTTTCCTAGGCGAATGCAATCAATTGGGCATCGTTCTCGAGAGCAGAAAGAACGCTGACTCCGGTGATCTGCGAGCTTTTTGGGTTGGACGGCTCGCTGCGGCCCGCAACGGTTACTTGCAACCTGGAGCCCGCACCCTCGGCCTCAATGCGCCCGATGTTTTCTTTGGTTCCGGGGTCTGCTATCAGGACCACGGAGGTCTGGTCCAGGCCAAGACCGGCGAGCGCAACAGCGGCCGCCAGGTTCGCGTTCTTGGGGTATTTCAAAGCGGCTTCCCGGGCCGATCCTTCGAAGAAGATGGTCGGCGCTTTGATGTTGTCCAGATCAAGAGCCTGCTCGGCAGCCGTTCCCTTCCACGATTGCGGTGGCTTGACGGAGGTATAGACGACTTGCCTAAGGCCTGCCCGCCGCAGCGCGAGCAACCCGTCCAGCCCTGCGATGGCGCCCACGGGCACGAGAACGCGCACGCTCCGCTCGGCCGCAGCAGCGAGCAACTCGTCGAACACAGCTTGGCTCGCCAGCGATCCCACCGACAAAACCATCAGATCAACGCCGGCCCGCAGGACCTTGGTGCCCAGGTCCCGAACGGCAGGCTGACCCGCGAGCTCGACCACCACATCGAGATCATTGGCCAGAAACTCGTCGAAGTCTGCCGTGATTCGAATGGCGTCGCCCAGCAGGGCGCGAGCCTCATCTACCTGATGACTTCTGGCCAGCAGGCTTGCAATCTCGTGCCCTGCAACCGGTGCGTCCAACCATGCTTGAGTGACCGTGCGGCCAATCGCGCCAAATCCAATAATGCCAACCCGTTTTGTCATGTCGCACAGTCTGCAGAAATGCGTGTGGCAACGCAGACCTATCTTGCGAACGCAGCGTTGCACAAACTGCAACACATGTGGCTAGAACATCCGTTCCAATTCGGAATAGAACAGTTTGAGCAGCCGGCTGGGGCGGCGCTCCCGCAAGGTGATGACATCCGCAGTAGTCTCATTCAACGCTGTCGAATCGATCACGACGGTTTTCAGGATATTGGCCCGTCTTTCGCTGTCGAAGCTCATGCGAGGCAGGACACTGACGGCCCCCGAACGCGCGAACGCCCGTAGCGCATCAAAAGAGTTGGTCACGAGGCTGGGCATGAGTTTCAGTCCGCACTTGCGCGCTTCTTCGTCAAGGATGGAGCGCACGCCGAAAGTCGTTTCGGGAATACCCAGGGCAACACGGGAGAGCTCATGCAGGGCAACGCTTTCCTTGAAGGCCCAGTCGTGGTTCGGGCTGACCGCAAGGACCACGGGCTCCACATACCTGGCCAGCACGGTGAGGTCAGGGTCGGGCGCAGCGCAGAACGTGACGCCGACGTCCACCTCACTGGTCTTGACCGCCTCGAAGACCCGTCCTGCCGGCAACATCGACAACGAAAAAGTGACATCGAAGAATTTCTCTCTTAGCGCTGCAATGGCGTCGATTACCTTGCCCATGGTGCTTTCGACGGCAGCCACGCGAATATGCCCCTTGAGGCCACGGCGCTCGTTCACGTCGGCGCGCAAGGTGTCGTATTCGAGAACGACGGATTGCGCAAATTGGGCCACCAGCTTGCCGGCATGGGTGGGGGCCACACCGGTCGAAGACCGGTCCAGCAAGGTGGCACCAATCTGGTGCTCTAGTTGCTGTATCTGGCGCGTGATAGATGATGCCGAAACGCCGAGCAGATCGCTTGCCGCTCGCACGGATCCGGCTCGCACGACCTCGTGAAACACTCGAAGTGGACCAGGAAACATCATGGCCTGCACTCTAGGCGCCAACCGTACCCTTATCAACCGAAATCTCCACTTTTGAATCACTGTCCCATGATGCGATCACATTTTTCTTTCGAACCTGGCGTTTGCTATCTGGACGCCGCGTCCATAACTCCCCGCCCCGTTGCCGGCGTGAGTGCAGGACAGGTAGCTCTTGATGCATCGGCGCGGCCATGGCACCGGCGCGAGCACAAGGCAGCGCTGATCGAGGCGGTGAGGGCGCTGGCCGCTGAAGCCATCGGGGCAAACGAATCGCACATCGCACTGGTCAACTCCGTCAGCTATGGCATGGCAACAGCTGCGGCCAATGTGCCGGTGCGGGCAGGCAGACAGATACTGTTGCTGGAGGACGACCATCCTTCCTCATCCCTGATCTGGAACCACACCGCAGCGGCATCACAGGCAGCGGTGCGTGTCGTTCCGCGCCCCCGCTCGGGGGACTGGACAAGCGCAGTGCTCACCGCAATCGAGAACGGACCCATGATCGATGTTGCCGTGCTGCCACCCGTGCACTGGGCTGACGGCTGCACACTGGACCTTGAGCGCATTGCTCCCGTGGTCCGCAGCCGGGGTATCGCGCTGATCGTGGATGCCACCCAGGCGGTGGGCGTGATTGAGCTGAATGCACCGCAGCTTGACGTTGACTTCATGATGTTCCCGGCCTACAAGTGGCTCCTAGGTCCATATGGCCTGGCGTTTCTGTACGCACACCCCCGGCACCATGAGGGGGTCACTCTTGAGCAGCACATGGGAACGCGCAAATCGCCAGCGTTGCGCCGCGGCGGTTCAATGGGCGATTTTTCACATATCGAAGGGGCCGTACGGTTTGACCGGGGAGAGCGCGACGACGAAGTCTTGATGGCGGTTGCTGCCGAAGGCATGCGGCTGGCGCTGCATCAAGCGCCTGCAGAAAAACAAGCCCTTCTGTGGACACTGAACGATCAGTTGGTTTCATCGCTCGCTGGTACACCATATAAGACATTCGACCGGGCGCACCGCAGCCCGCACATCCTTAGCATCGAGACCGGCGCGATTGATGTCGTTAATCTCGCCGCCGAGTTGGAGCGGCTGTCTGTGTTCGTGAGTCCAAGGCGGGGTTTCTTGCGCGTTGCGCCTTATGTGTACAACACGCCTGAAGATGTCGAGGCGTTCGTCGTCGCGCTCCGGTCTGCGGCGTCAAGCAGGTGCTGAGCAGCAAAAGCGATCTATCAGTCTGCTTGTGCAGTACGTTCTCGTGAACGTCCAGGTCCCTTGCCGCCTGAGCCGCAGAAACACCACGCTCGACCACAAACTTGACCGCCTCGAGCTTGGGCTCTCGGCTGAATGTCCTTCTTCTGTCCATGAGTCACCTCCAGTTTCATCTTCCTGGAGTTGACCAACTTCGGTGGACGGATACCGGTTTGATTCTCAAACCGTTTCGTACATTGTCGGCGCATGCACGGTGGCATCGTCGACATGAACAATGGCATGCCGCCACGTTGCCGGAACCCGCGTGAGCTAATTGGCAGCGACACGCCGACGGCTTCGGCCGCCTTCTCGCTCGTGATTCCGTAGGCAGTCTGCTGCCAGAACTAACGCTTCACTTCTAGCCAAAGTGACGGTGCTCCAGGTGAGCGCATCGCGCTACGTTCCGCCTGCTTCTGCATCCAACTCGCAGGTCGGCCCCACATTTCGAATTTGGCGATCTATACGCCAGATCAACGGCGTGCGAGTTTTTCAGGGTGGAATATGCATTCAAAACGAATAAAACATGTAAGATTGAATCATCATTCATTTTAATATGACAAAACCTAGACCCTTTGGGTGCATAGGGATGTGTTTCGAGAGGGCGTATGAAAGCTTGGCGCTTTGTGGGAAAAGGTTCTCCTCCGCGTTTTATGGAGCTACCAGTTCCTGAGCCAGGTCCCGGGCAGGTTCGCATTCGCATTGGAGGCGCTGGTGTCTGTCACTCGGACTTGCATCTGCTGGAGTCAGGGCGCGAAGGTGGTGCGTCCATGTTCACCTTGGGTCATGAGAACGCAGGGTGGGTGGATGCGCTCGGTGCTGGCGTCACCGATTTCAAGGAAGGTGATGCCGTGGCTGTGTACGGCAAATGGGGGTGCGGCCAATGCGCTGCTTGCCTACGCTCGTGTGAAAACTATTGCACGAGCGTCTTGCCAAATCGCCCCGCGCTCTTTGGTGGCGCAGGGGTGGACGGTGGCATGGCCGAGTACATGGTTGTTCCATCGTCTCGGCATTTGGTTCTGCTGAAGCATCTGAAGCCTAGCATGGCGGCGCCCTTGACCGATGCTGCGTTGACGCCCTATCACGCCATAAAACGGGCTCGGCATGTGCTGAGCCCTGGGGTGTCGGTCGCGGTCATCGGTGTAGGCGGTTTGGGGCATATGGCCGTCCAGATTCTGAAGGCGATCACAGCCTGCAAGATCATTGCGCTGGATGTGGACGATGAAAAACTGAATCTAGCTTTGAAGGCTGGTGCTCACACGGTTTTGAACTGTCGAGGTATGGCATCGGTGGAACTGATTGAGGGGGCTTCGTGCGGGCTCGTGCTCGACTGTGTTGGAAGTCATGAGTCGATGAAAACCGCTTTGGCACTTACCGGCGTTGATGGCCATTTGATGGTTTTGGGTCTTGCTGGAGGAGTGCTTCCCTTTTCAAAGTCTGCTGTTCCATGGGGAGCGACGTTGAGCTTTCCTTACTGGGGGTCGAGGGCTGAGCTGCAGGAGGTCATTTGTCTTGCAGAGTCCGGCCTCATCCAGCCTCACGTGACGTTTCATCCCTTGAGTGCTGGGGGCGCGGTGATCTCAGATTTGCAAGAGGGGCGCGTGCTCGGCCGCGCGGTGCTGGTTCCCTAGGTTGAGTTGCTGTGTATGGGTCAGTTGCCTGCCCGGATGACTGCCTCGTCAGACGGCGAAGTGCGATGACCTTGGTGCATGTCCTCGCGCTTGAGCTCGGCGCAGGCGGGTGTTCTTCTGTGGGAATACGACATGCGTCCGTTGGTGAATTTATATGAAAATTGACTCACTGTTCATATAATGCTAGCATTGATTCATTGCTCTCCCATTGGAGTCCGCTCTCTCGAGCGCTGCGCTTAGCCGCGGCACATGGCACAGATTCAACGCATCATGATCAATACATTTTTTCGTCCTGACGGCCTTGCCGTGATCGAGTTGGATGATCCGCGTGGCGTGAATGCGATCGATGCGGAGGTTGCGCTTGAGCTGGCTGATGCCGTGCAGTCCGTCGAACGCGCCGAGGGCGTTCGCGTGGTTTTGTTGCGCAGCACAGGGAAATGCTTTGGCGTTGGCGGCAACGTGTCTTGGTTCGATGTCGAAAAACCGGGCCTTGAGCAGCGCATAGGGGACACGCTGAGCGCTATTGGGCGGGCCATTGAGGGGCTGCGTTCGATGCCGGCCGTTGTGGTGGCTGCTGTGCATGGGGCCGTTGCCGGCGGCTCGCTTGGCCTGATGTTCGCGGCGGACCTGGTGATCGCGCATTCTGAAACGCGCTTCAGTTTGGCGTACGCAAAGATTGGTGCAACCCCCGATGCTGGTACGTCTTACTTCCTCACTCGCGGGCTTGGGGAGCGCCGCGCGCTTGAGTTGCTGCTCTTGAGCGACGGTTTTGATGCAGAGAGGGCGCGAGAGCTCGGTCTGGTCAACTTCGTTGCAGAGGGTGAGGCATTTGAGAGTGCCAGCGATGCGTTGGTCCAGCGCCTGCTGGCTGGTCCTCAAGAGGCGTTTCGGTCTGCAAAGCGCCTGGTGCGTTCGGCGAGCGAGTCGGAGCTTTCCGACCACATGCAGAAAGAGGCGCGGGCCTTCGTAGAGATCAGCCAGTCGGCCGACTTCATTGAAGGTGTGCGTGCCTTTCTCGCTAAGCGCCCGCCGAAATTTTCGAACCAGTGACCTTCATTGGAAAAACACCCAAGGATAGAAATGTTAGATCTGTCGCCAATTGATTTTGGTTTGGATGAGTCCATCCGCATGCTGCGTGACTCTGTCAGGAGTTTTGTGCAGTCCGAGCTTGCTCCTAGAGCAAGTGCTATCGAGTCTGCCAATGACTTTCCGAAGGACATGTGGCGCAAGTTCGGGGACATGGGTCTGCTGGGGATCACCGTGGCCGAGGCGGACGGCGGATCGGGTTTGGGCTATCTGGCGCACATCGTGGCGATGGAGGAGATATCCCGTGTATCGGCTGCGGTCGGTATGTCCTACGGTGCGCACTCCAACTTGTGCGTGAACCAGATTGCTCGCAATGGGTCGGTGGCGCAGAAGCAAAAATACCTGCCTGGCTTGGTGTCGGGTACGCATGTAGGCGCTTTGGCAATGTCGGAGAGTGGGGCGGGCTCAGATGTCGTTTCCATGAAGCTGCGAGCAGCACCCTCGGGTGACGGTTTTGTGCTCAATGGGACAAAGATGTGGATCACCAACGGTCCCGATGCAGATACCTTGGTCGTTTACGCCAAGACCGATCCCAGCGCAGGTTCGAAAGGGATCACCGCATTTATTGTGGAGCGCGAGTTCAAGGGGTTCAGCACATCCCAGAAGCTGGACAAGTTGGGTATGCGTGGTTCGAACACCTGTGAACTGATTTTTGAGAACTGCTTCATCCCTGCGGAGAATGTGCTCGGTCAGGTTGGCGGTGGGGTGAAGGTTCTCATGTCGGGCTTGGACTACGAGCGGGCTGTGATGGCTGCAGGGCCAGTTGGAATCATGGCGGCATGCATGGATCTGGCTGTGCCCTATACCCATGACCGTGCCCAGTTTGGACAACCCATCGGCCAGTTCCAGCTGATCCAGGGCAAGCTGGCTGACATGTACACAGCGCTGATGACCTCGCGCGCTTATCTGTACGGGGTTGCACGTGCGCTGGATGCGAAGCATATCGATGGACACGCTGCCAGGAAGGACTGTGCCGCCACGATCTTGTACGCGGCAGAAAAGGCGACGTGGATGGCTGGAGAAACCATTCAGATTCTGGGTGGTACGGGTTACATGAACGAGTGTCCGGCGGGGCGTTACTGGCGTGACGCGAAGATCTTCGAGATCGGCGCAGGAACCTCCGAGATCCGTCGCATGCTGATTGGCCGTCAACTCTTTTCGGAGAACGCATGATGAACGCAGGCACTCAACTTCAAGCTGGCGGCAAGCGTGTTGCGTTGGTGACGGGGGGCGGTTCTGGTATCGGACGGGCTGCCGCTCTGGCGTGGGCACGCGAAGGTGTCCGGCTGCTGTTGGTCGATCTTGATGATTCGGCCGGCACGCGGACGACTGAGGAGGTGCGCTCTATTGGTGGTGAGGCTGACTACATGCATGTCGACGTCCGCAACGAAGCCGATTGCTCCCACGCGGTTGCAAAAGCGCTTGAGCTTTATGGCCGCCTGGACATCGGATTCAACAACGCCGGTATTACCGGCGCGTCAGGAGTGGTTGGCAAGTACCCGTTGAGTGAATGGCGCCGTGTTCTCGATGTGAACCTGACCGGTGTTTTCAACTGCATGCAGGCTCAGCTCAAGGTGTTTGAGAAGCAAGGCAGTGGCGTGATCGTCAACACATCGTCTGTCATGGGTTTGCGAGGAACGCCAGGTGGGAGTGCGTACTCGGCGGCCAAGCATGGGGTGGTGGGGCTGACACGCAGTGCAGCCATGGAGTATGGAGGCAGAGGTATTCGCATCAATGCCATCTGCCCTGGATTTGTGGAGACCCCAATGGTGGTTGGTGACCTGGCAGGGATTCCGGACCACATCTTGAGAGACAAGCTGAGCCGCACCGCTGTGCGCCGGCTGGGCACACCGGAAGAGATTGCGGCCGTCGTGCTGTGGCTTGCCTCCGATGCTGCATCGTTTATGCATGGGGCTGCTATCAATGCAGACGGTGGCTTTCTCGCATCCTGATTTGACCTGCAGAACAATGAACATGGAGTGTTGACTATGTGGAAATCGAAGTACAAGCTGTTGGCGTTCAAGCAAGAAGATGGCGTTCTCACGGTGGCGTTCAACCGCCCTGAAAAATTGAATGCCATCAATGCCGAAGTGCACACAGAACTGTCTTGGCTGTGGAGAGACATCGCATCCGATAAAAGCGTTCGTGCAGTGTTGCTCACGGGAGAGGGGCGGACCTTCAGCGCCGGTGGCGACATCGATTGGTTCAAGAACATGACGCCAAACGCACTGGATACGCTGTTTGTCGAAGCTCGAAGCATCGTGTTCGATATGCTGGACGTTCCTCAGCCCATTGTTGCTGCTGTCAACGGTGCTGCGACTGGTCTCGGTGCAACACTCGCTCTGTTGAGTGATGTCATTTATGCATCGGAAACGGCGATCATTGCCGATACGCATGTGTTGGCGGGCATTGGCGCAGGAGACGGAGGGGCCGTGATCTGGCCCTGGTTGTGTGGCATGGCAAGAGCCAAGCAATACCTCATGACGGGTGACAAGATCCCTGCTCGCGAGGCCGAGAGAATCGGGCTGGTCAATCAGGTGGTGGCCCCCGATGAGCTGCTGGAGACCGCTTACAAAATGGCAAAGCGCCTGGCGGATGGCCCGCAGCTCGCCATTCGTGCAACCAAGTTGCCGCTCAACAAGATACTGCGCGATACGGCCAATCTGGCTTTCGACTACTCACTGGCGCTTGAAAAAGAGTGCTTTCACTCCCCTGACCATCGCGAATGCGTGAGCGCTTTTATCGAGAAAAGGGCGCCCGTGTTCTCCAGAGAAGGTGACTGAAATTGACAGATCGGTTGATGCTTGTCCAAAAAAGTTGGAGCAAACAATGAGCGGTTCTAACGACATGGCTGTGGGGCGGCATGTCAACTTGGGTGACATTGCCAGGCGGGGGGCGCGGCGCCACAGACACAAAACGGCGCTGATCATGGGCGAGCGCAGGTTGACCTATGGGGCACTGAACGATGCCGCGAACAAGCTGGCACAGGGGCTGCTGAGCAGAGGCCTTGGGCGAGGTGCGCGGGTTGCCGTGCTGGCTCGCAACTCGATCGAGTTCATGGTGCTGTACTTTGCTTGCGGTAAGGCCGGTTCGGTCATGTGCCCCGCCAACCCTGACCAGCCCGACAAAGACCTCGTCTACATACTGAACCATGCAGAGGTTGAAGCGCTTTTTGTGGATGAGGACCGTGCCGGAAGACTCGCCGAAGTCGCTCGGCAAGTACCGAGCATCCGAAGTGTGCATGTGTTGGAGCGTCGCGCGGGCACTGAGCTGACCTCTCTGGAGGATTTGGCCATCGGAATGGAGGCGCGCGATCCTGAGCTTCCCGTGGGCGATAGGGACATCGCCATGGTGATGTACACCAGCGGCACGACGTCGGCCCCTAAAGGTGCCATGCTGTCCCACACCAATGTGGTGACGGGTGCTGTGAACAATGCATTCGCCGGCGAAGTTCATGACAACACGGTCGCCACAGCCATGTTGCCCCTGTTCCATTGCGGTCAACTTTCCATCAGCAGCGGGACACTCCTGCACGGTGGGACGGTTGTGATCATGGATGGTTTCCAGCCCCAAGCGCTGCTTGAGTCCATTGAGCGAGAGCGCATCACCTGGATATTTGCGCTGCCTGCCATGTATCGCCGGCTCTTAACGGAGACGAACCTGGAGAAGGCAGATACATCGAGCCTGGAGTTCTGCCTCTACGCCATGACCCCTATGGATCAAAGCACGCTGCGACATGCGATAGACCGCTTGGGCGTTCGGTTCGCCCTGACCAGCGGTCAGACTGAAGCATATCCACCAACGGTCGTTTTCACACCAGAGTTCCAACTGACAAAGTCCGGGCAATATTGGGGGCGGTCAACGCCTTTGACAGAGGTCGCGATCATGGACGACGATCTTTGCATCGTTCCAGACGGCGAAGTGGGTGAGATCGTCTATCGTGGTCCCATGATCCTGGAAGGTTATTTGAAGGATCCTGAAGCCACTCAGAGGGCATTCGCTGGCGGATGGTTTCACTCCGGAGACTTGGGGCTGTTTGACGAGGATGGTCTTTTGGTGTTTGTCGACAGGAAGAAGGACATGATCAAGTCGGGCGGGGAGAACGTCTCATCTGTCAAAGTTGAGAGTTGCCTTCTTGCGCATGCTGATGTGTCTGCTGCGGCCGTTCTGGGTGTGCCGCACCCATATTGGGGGGAGGCGGTGGTGGCTGCGGTCGTTGCGGCGCCTGATGCCGAGTTTGATGAGAAAGCACTTATTACCTACTGCAAGGCACAGCTTGCTCCTTACGAAGTGCCGAAAAAAATTGTTCAATTTACTCAGATGCCGCAAACCTCGACAGGAAAACTGCAGAAGTTTGCGCTTCGAAAGGAACTGGTTGATCTTTTTGCTGAGACCGGAAAGTGAAGGCTGTGCTCGCCACGAGATTTCATGAGCGAACGATGGTTCGATCCGATTTTGTACAGGCGGAATCAATAATCAAGTGCAACACCAAACCGGTAAGGTACCGCGATGGGAAAGCACTACGAACAACTCAGCGCTGAAGAACGTGCAGCGATCATGATGATGAAGGCGAGCAACTGCTCGGCGCGGCACATGGCCCGCACGCTGCACCGCTCGCCGTCGACTATCACCCGCGAACTGGCGCGCTTTGCGGCGTGGCCAGATCGGACCACCGCGATGGCCGACACGCCTGGTCAATACGATGCCCGCGCTGCCGGTCTCAGAGCGCGGCGCCAACGATTCAAATGCCGCAAGCGCTCCAAGCTGGCCACCGATACCGTGCTCTTTGGCGTGGTCCAGCACTTCCTGGCCCAGGCTTGGTCGCCCTCGCAGATCGCGGGCACACTCAAGCGCATGTGGCCCGATGAACCCCAGCGCACCGTCTCCCACGAGAGCATCTACACCTGCATCTACGCCATGCCCAAGGGCGAGTTGCGCAAAGACCTGATCGCCTGTCTGCGCCGCGCCAAGGCCAAGCGCATGCCGCGCAGCCGGGGCGAGGATCGCAGGGGCCAGATGCCCGATCTGCTGAGCATCCATGTGCGCCCACCTGAGGCCAGCGACCGAGCGTTCCCCGGTCACTGGGAGGGCGATCTCATCAAGGGTGCGGGCAACCGCTCGGCAGTGGGCGTGCTGCTCGAACGTAGCTCGCGGCTGGTTATGTTGATCAAGCTGGCCGATGCGACGGCAGCCTCTGCCCTGGAGGGCTTCACGGCCAAGCTGCGCAGCATCGCCGAACCCATACGCAAGACGCTGACCTACGACCAGGGCAAGGAGATGGCACGCCACGCCGAGCTGACGGCTAACACCGGCGTGATGGTGTACTTCTGTGACCCGCACAGCCCTTGGCAGCGCGGTTCCTGCGAGAACACCAACGGCCTGATCCGCCAGTTCCTGCCCAAGGGAACGAACCTGTCGGTCCACAGCCAGGAGCAGCTCGATGCGATTGCCGACCTGCTCAACAACCGCCCCCGTGCCGTCCATGTGCGTATTCCACGCGATGGCGGACACGATTCCATGCTGATGGCGGACAGTGTTCCAGCGTGATGGCGGACACCGTTCCACGCTGAAGGCGGACAGCATTCCAAACTGATGGCGGACAGCTGCGGAGTGTTCTGAGTGACCCGAACGCGGCATACGCTGCCCGGTTTTTTGACCGGAAACAGCGATGCCCACACCCAGGGTCACCATGAGCAAGATACGACACACACTGCAACTGCTGCACGGCGGGACATTGAGCACCCGCCAAATCGGCGCCGCCCTCGGCATCTCCAAATCCACTGTCAGCGAAATCGCCAGCTACGCACGCGTGGCTGGCGTGGACTGGGCACTGGCCCAGACCTTGAGCGATGAAGAGCTGCAGTCCCGGCTCTACAAACCGCCAGTGCCCCGCGCATCCCGCCACCTGGAGCCCGACTGCGCCCACATCCACCGCGAACTGCGCCGCCCCGGCGTCACTCTGCAATTGCTGTGGGAGGAGTACCAGCAGCAACATGCAGGCCAAGCCTACAAGTACAGCGCCTTCTGCGAGAAGTACCAAGCCTGGGCCCGGCGTTTGAAGCGTTCGATGCGCCAGACCCACGAGGCCGGCGACAAACTCTTTGTGGACTACGCCGGCCAGACGGTGCCCATCGTGGACGCCAGCACCGGCGAGATAACGCAGGCCCAGGTCTTCGTGGCGGTGCTCGGGGCATCGAACTACACCTATGCCTGCGCCACCGCCAGCCAGAAAGCCACCGACTGGGTGACCAGCATCATCGCCACACTGGAGTTCATCGGCGGCGTGCCCCGCCTGCTGGTGCCCGACCAGCCGCGCGCCCTCATGACCCGCCCCGACCGTTACGAGCCCACCGCGCACCGCCTGCTCGAAGAACTCTCAGCGCACTACAGCCTGGCCGTGATGCCCGCACGCCCGGCCAAACCGCGCGACAAACCCAAGGTGGAGGTCGCCGTGCAGGTGGTCGAGCGCTGGATTCTGGCCCGGCTGCGTCACCAGACCTTCTTCAGCCTGGCCGCCCTGAACCGGGCGATTGCCACCTTGCTGGTGGACTTGAACCAGCGCGCGTTCAAGAAGCTGCCCGGCAACCGCGCCAGCGCCTTTGCCGAACTCGACCGTCCGGTCCTGCGCCCGCTGCCGGCCACGCGCATGGCCATCGCCCGGTTCAAACCCGCCCGCGTCAACATCGATTACCACGTCGAGCTCGATGGCCACTACTACTCGGTGCCCCACGCCCTGGTGGGCCAGACGGTGGAGCTGCGCATCACGGCCACCGCCGTCGAAGTCCTGCACGGCAACAAGCGGGTGGCCGCCCACGCGCTCAATGGGCGCAAAGGTGCGCACACCACCACGCCTGAGCACATGCCGGCTTCGCACCGGGCACACCTGCAGTGGACGCCGGCCAAGCTCATCGCCTGGGGCGAACGGGTGGGTGCTGCTACCGCGGCTGTGGTGCGCTGGCAGATGGAGCACCGCGCCCACCCTGAGCAGGGCTACCGCTCCTGTCTGGGCCTCATGCGCCTGGGGCGTCAGTACGGAGCCGACCGGCTGGAGGCGGCCTGCGCGCGAGCCCAGTCGATTCGCTCACCGTCCTACAAGAGCATCGCCTCCATCCTGAGTTGTGGCTTGGACCAGCGCCCGCTGGAGGCCTCCATTTCCACGCAGGCCAGCCTGCCGCTGCACGAGAACGTGCGCGGGCCGGGCTATTACCACTGACTACCACTGAGAAGACCAAACACTGAAGCGAAACAGAGAAAGAACAACCATGCTCAACGAACACACCTTGAACCAACTGCGCGCCCTGCGATTGGACGGCATGGTGGCCGCCCTGAACGATGCCGCCACCCACATCGCCGCCAGCGAGCTGCCCTTTGAACAGCGCCTGGCCCTGTTGGTGCAGCGTGAGGTGGACTGGCGCGACAGCAAGCGCCTGGAGCGCTTGTTGAAAGCCGCCCGCCTGAAGGTCTCCAGCGCGTGCCTAGAGGACATCGACTGGCGGGGCAGTCGGGGCCTGAGCCGCGAAGTCATCGCCAGCTTGGCCGGCGGGGACTGGCTGCGCCATGGTCACAACGTGCTGCTCACCGGTGCCACCGGTTGCGGCAAGACGTGGCTGGCGTGTGCGCTGGGGCAGCAGGCGGCACGACTGGGTTTCTCGGTGCTTTACGCCCGTGCGCCTCGCCTGCTTGAAGAGCTGCATGTGGCTCATGGCGACGGCAGCTTTGGCAAGCGGTTGGCGCAACTGGCCCGGCTGGACCTTCTCATCCTGGACGACTTTGGCATTGCCCCAATTGCCGCGCACGAGCGAAACGATTTGCTGGAGTTGCTGGACGACCGGGTGGGCACGCGCTCGACGCTCATCACCAGCCAGTTGCCGGTGACGGCCTGGCACGCCTGGCTGGACGAGCCTACGCTGGCCGACGCCATCCTGGACCGCATCGTGCACGGCTCGCACAAGATAGCCCTCAAGGGCGAGTCGATGAGAAAGCTCGCCAAGACCGCTTGAGCCGGCCGCGCCGACCGCCGTTCCACGCTGATGGCGGACACTTCGGCTACGATTTGTAGCGTCACTCAGGACACCCGCGCAACGTGTCCGCCATCGCATGGAACGCTGTCCGCGATGGGAATGGAATCACTGTCCGCCATCAGTGGAATGCGCACCCATGGGTTCTATCCGCCCATTGCCGTCTACCAGGCCATGTTGGACAAGCTCAATGAACCCAACTCCTCAATTCAATAAATCGGTGTTGCACTTGGTGCTTGACTCCGCCACATCAAATGTCCATGACGTTTCGCTGTGGGCGTCGACCTGTTGAGAATGACAGCTTGGAGAGGCCTCTCTCCCGGTGGAGTTTGTGCCAACTGGATGATGCTGGATTGTGATCGTGTTGATGCTTCAATGACTGAAGCGCAGGGCAGTCAATCATGGATGAAGTCATGTCTGTCTTTGCACTTCAGTCCTTGTCTATGACTTCTGGGATGCCAGGAATTGATCGCTCGCCGGTGCCTTTGGCCGCCGATTGGGCGGGTGACGTGGGCAATGCTGCAGTTTTTTTCAAGGGACGGCTGGCATTTAGAGGGTCCGCTGTGTGGGCGCCAAAATGCTTGTGACATCTAGGTTGGAGATTGTCCTTTAAAATTCTCTCCCAGAATGTTCAGCATTTTATGAAAGATCCGGTTATGCCCGTTACGCGTCCATCAGTTCAAAGTGTGAAGCCGAGTGATGTCGTCATGCCAGCTTTCGATGGCAAGCCGCAGGCCAAAAAGCGCGGCCGCCGAGAGGTGAAGGCCTTGGAGACACGAAAGGCGTTGTTCGCTGCGGCAGCTGTGGTCGTTGGGAAATACGGATACGAAGAGGCATCGATTACAAAAATCACGGATCAGGCAGGTGTTGCAAATGGAACCTTTTACAACTACTTCGAGACCAGGCAAGATTTGTTTGACCAACTTCTGCCTTCCATTGGTGGCCAGTTGTTGGAATATATTGCAGGACGGCTGGATCAAAATTTGACGGGCGTGGACCGTGAGCGTGCTCGAATTGTCACGTATTTTGAGTTTTTCCAGAAAAACTCAGGATTCCTGAGAATTTTGAATGAAGCGGAAGTATATGCGCCAGCTGCATTCAGGCAGCATATTCAGAATTTTGCGGTGAGATATGTCAAGGCACTTGACAAGCAGCGCAGAAATGGTGAATTAAATGGTTTCGATGAGGATGAGCTGACTGCAGTTGCATATATGTTGATGGGAGTTAGAACCTATCTCACCATGTTGTGGAGATCCAATCCTGGTGCCGCGAAAAAAGGTGTTGATCAATCTTATATATCGACCTATATGAAACTTGTGGAGCAAGGTCTTTTTGTTCGAAAATAATTGATCCTCATGCGATAGCTGATGATTCCGGTGGATATGCTGCGGCTGTATTGAGTTTAAATCATCATTTGAGATGATCTTCTGGGGCTGCTATATCGAAAATTATTTGATCTTTGATAAAGGTTGATTTGATGAGCAATTTGTTTAGGCTTGACGGGCAGTCGGTGTTGGTAACCGGGGCACTTGGTGGCATTGGTCTGGCAACGGCGCGTGCATTGTTGGAGCAGGGCGCTTCAGTCGTTCTGTGCGACCAGGCGCCAGTAAGTGATGTGTTGCTGGCGGAATTGGGTCCCAATGCCCGATCGGCGGTCTGCGATGTCACAGACCGACGTGCAGTGGAGCAGCTTTTCAGGGATTTCCCCAATACCGACGGCTTGGTGCTTTCCGCTGGCATCCTGCCTTTCGATGACTGGATGGATGAGCAATGGGATGCCTCATTTGACCGCGTCATGGCTGTGAATGTGCGAGGCTCGATCAATTTGGCGCGTGTGTTTTTTCCAGCCATGTGCGAGCGTCGCAGCGGAAAGATTGTTTTCGTGGGCTCAGTAGCGGGTCGAATGGGCGGTATGCAGGCTGGCCCACACTATGCGGCGTCAAAAGGAGCGGTGCATGCGCTCGTTCGATGGTTTGCGCAGCGGGCGGCCCCCAACGGTGTGAACGTCAATGGCATTGCACCAGGGAGCATTGCGACAGAGATGTTGGCCGGGAAGCCGTTTGATACTTCGAGGGTGCCGATGGGACGCATGGGGATGGCAGATGAGGTGGCATGGCCCATCGCGTTCTTGTGTTCGTCGGCATCGAACTATATGAACGGCGCCGTTATGGATGTGAACGGCGGTTTGATTTTTTCTTGACGTTCTCTGTGTTCCTGCCTCGCCCCACGAGAGCAATTGGCGGCAGTCCTCACGGCGGTAGTGGTTGTGTATTGACCCACCGAAATATGCCGAGGTCAGGCCACGAAAGCACAGTAAGCACGCGGTCTCCAAACGCTTGAGGACAGGGCGACACAAGCGACAAAACCATGGTGTCCACCAAACGAAATAGGTGGACACCATGAACGGAGCCAAAAACAAGTCCCGTCGGCGCTACAGCGCCGAGTTCAAACAGCAAATCCCGCTCGAGTGTGCGCGGCCGACGCCTCGGTGGCCAGCGTGGCTCTCGGGTCTGTCTGGATTTTCTGTGTGCGAGGCACTGCAGGCTGTATGCGGGCCGATTCGATCCGGTTAAGGCGAAGTTGCCATTGCTGGATAAAAACGATCACCAGCAACTTCCATCGCGCGCATCCGCGCAGTGGGCGCGCAGGCCGGGTGGTGCTCTTTCAGGGCGTCGCATTTTTTGACAACGGCCGCAAGCCCGAGCCAGTCGGCATATGTCAAAGGGCCGCCGATCCATGCGGGGCAGCCCACACCTTGTAGCGCGGCGATGTCGACTTCAGCCGCCGTGGAAACCACCGCCTCTTCCAGCAAACGTACCGCTTCCACCAGGAATGCGAGCATGACGCGTTCAACGACCTCATCGTCTGACAGGTTCTGCGTGCCTTCCTGCACAAGAGACTCTGAAAGCGCGCAGGCTTGCTTGTTCACCTGGTCCATGCCCATGATGTCCATAAGCCGGACGGGTCCAAAACGCCAACCAAAATCTGCCAGGATTCGATCGACTCGCGCAGGGAGCACTCCTTGTTCCATGACGCACAACGCCGCGCGCACATAGGCAGCACGCATGCGGTTCACGACATAGCCCTGGTGGTCCTGAACAACGATGGGGGTCTTGCCCAAGCGCAGCGCGAACCCCGTTGCCGCAGCTACAGCTGCGTCGCTCGTTTGCACGCCACGCACGACTTCGACAATTTGCGTGTCTTCAACTGGTTGCGGGAAATGCAGCCCGGCGAGGGCGCCGGGTTCGTGCAAGTTGGCCGCGCACGCTTTCAGCCGCAGGTCACCAGAGCAACCCGCGATGAGCACTGTTCTCGGAGTCGGCACCGTCTTGGCGGAGACCTGCCAGGAGCTCGCCGGTTCAAGTTGGAGCTCAGTGGGTGCTATGACCGTGTCAAGCGTCCACTGTCCGGCTGCGGATACCGGCGCCTGGATGCGGTCACGAAGGGTCTGCCGCTGATCGGCACCGGCATGTGACACGCCGTCAATCAAGTCATCGATCAGGGCAATGGAAGCTGTTGGAACCTGAACACAGAGACCGGCCTGAGCCACCATGACCGCCAGCCAGTTATCGAAATCACGATCGCCAAGGATGCCGACAGAGGCCACTTCCGTGCCCCCTTTCGCAGCGCGGTTCGCCAACCGTTTCACTTGCTGCCCGTTGAGAAACTTCTGTACCAACGCGGCAGCAGCCTGGGTTTTGGCAACCTGTGCGAATGCCATGGACTCGATGTCCAAAGCGGCACCACGCTCGAGCGCAGCGCCCTGTTCCATCGCATCCAGGGCGATGGCGGCCGCTGGTTGATGGGGCGGGCAGTGAGGCAATATCCTGCTGCGTGACTCCGCAAACACGGCGGCGCGCTCCGCCAAATGCGCTTTGACAGGCCCGAGTTTTCCCTCTCGCAATGATCGCCAGTCGATCCGGCCTCCCATGCACAAGCGCAATTGTTCCAGCGCGTGTTCCCGCAGCCGAGGCGCTGCGACCACGGAGTCGACCGCACGCGCAGCGAGCGCCGCTTGCGCATCAGCAGGCTTGCCACTCGTCACCCAATCGATGGCTCTGGCGATTCCTGCCGTGCGGCACATGCGTACCGTGCCACCAAAACCTGGGATGACACCCAGGCTGACTTCTGGCAGGCCGACATGCGCGACGTCCGACATGACACGGATGCAGCAGGCCAGGGCAAATTCGAACCCTCCACCGAGGGCGTAGCCGTTGATGGCTGCAACGGTTGGAATTTGCAGATCTTCCAGCGTGACGAAAACCTCGCTGGAGCGGCGAACGCCTGAAGCGAGTTCGGCCACGGGCTGATCAAACATCGCAACAAACTCGGTGATGTCTGCACCCACCACGAACACGTCCTTGGCACTTGTCGCAAGCAAACCGAGAACGCGCGGTTCCGAGGCAATCACCTGAAGCGCTTCGCGCAACTCGGTCATCGTCAATGCATCGAACTTGTTGATAGGGCTGTCAGCGCGTTCAAAGCAGAGCTCGGCCACGCCGTCGGCGAACAGTTTCACCCAAAGAGTTTTTCCTGAATACATTGAAAGTTCCAAACGGATCTCGGATCCTTGTGCGCGTTGGAGCTTGAGCCTCAGGCAAGGCCTGGGCCCTTGCACACCACTGCCAAGCCCCCTTGCTGATGCAGCACCAAACACCGCTTTCTTGAACTCAGCGCGGGTTTGTTGAGGCGCTCAAAGAATGTTCATGAGCGCAAAGAGGGTCAAACTTCGAGCCACTCCTTGCGAACAGCCGCATCCTGTCTCAGTGATTCGGGTGTGCCGGTGAACACGATACTCCCGTGTCCCATGATGAGTACACGATTGGATATTGCCATCGCGATGGTGAGCTTTTGTTCAATGAGCAGCACCGAAATGCCGCGATCCTTGAGCTTTTTCAGATACTCGCCCACAAGTTCCACGATCTTGGGGGCAAGCCCCTCTGTGGGCTCATCGATGATGATCAGGTCAGGATCTCCCATGAGCGTTCTGCACAGTGTGAGCATCTGTTGTTCGCCACCAGACAGCACGCCAGCTTCGGTGTGCTCACGCTCCTTCAGACGAGGAAACATCTGATACATGTCCTCGAAACTCCATCGCGCGCGCGTATTGCGCCCTTTTTGGCCGAGCAACAGGTTTTGATGCACCGTCAGACTTGGGAAGATGTCTCGGTTCTCTGGGACGTAGCCGATGCCCTTGTGGGCGACTTCGAAAGGTTTCAAACCCTGAATGGGCTGGCCCTTCCATTCGATTGAGCCCTGACACTCAACCATGCCCATGATGGATTTTGCGGTGGTGGAACGACCGGAACCGTTTCGCCCTAACAAAGCCACGATCTCACCTGGGTGAACTTCAAAGCTGGCCCCATGCAAGACGTGGCTTTTGCCATAGTAGGCTTGCAGATTGTCGACTTTTAGCATGTCAATGACCCCCCGCTTGTTGATCGGCAACCACGGAGCCCAGATACGCTTCCTGCACCCGCTGGTTTGAGCGCACCTTCTCAGGAGTGTCAAACGCGATCACCTCACCGTACACCACCACCGCGATTTTGTCCGCGAGGCCAAATACGACACCCATGTCGTGCTCAACGGTCAACAAGGTCTTGCCCTCAGTGACCTCCTTGATCAATTGAATGAATCGCTGGGTTTCCTCGCGGCTCATGCCTGCCGTGGGTTCATCCAGTAGCACAACTTTTGCTCCACCTGCGATCGTGACGCCCACCTCCAGCGCGCGCTGTTCTGCGTACGTGAGGTTCATGGCCAGAACATCGCGCTTTCTTTCCATGTGGATCAGGCTCAGCAAATGCTCTGCACGCGCGTTGGCATCGTCCAGGTTGGCAAGGAATTTCAAGAACGTGTACTTGTATCCCAGGCTCCATAGCACCCCGCAGCGCAGGTTTTCGAACACTGACAGTTTTGGGAAGATGTTCGTGATCTGGAAACTACGCGACAACCCCATGCGGTTGACTTCAAAGGGCTTTTTGCCGTCTAGACGCTCCCCCATGAGCAGAACCTCTCCACTGGTGGGAGCAAAGCGGCCGCTGATCAGGTTGAACAGCGTTGATTTGCCCGCGCCATTGGGACCGATCACGGCAACGCGCTCACCTTCCTCAACGGCCAGATCGATACCACGGATGATCTCGGTTTTACCAAAACTCTTGCGAAGGCCTTTGATTTCAAGGGCATAGCTCATACAAGGCCCTCCCGACGGTTTACTTCCTGCTCGATGTCATTCTGAATGGCGCTCCATTTGCGCTGGGTTCGACGACGGATCATTTCAAAAATGATAAGACCGACGAGTGCGGCTGCAATACAGCCAAGCCAACTGCTCAGACCCTTTGCATCGAGCATTACCCCAAGAAAGTTAAACTCTGAGTTCATTGATATCTGCAGATTCAGGTGGTATACCATTTCGATCATGCCTGCTGCTCCAGACAGCATAATGACCGCGCCAATTGCGAGACCGATGTAGCTTGGAATAAGCTCTTTGAGCCTACCGAATTTGGCAACACGAACGTTCATCATGATGAGGCTTGCGATTCCACCGGGTGCATACACCACCATGAACATGAATGTGAGGCCCAGATACAGGAGCCAGGCCTTTGTCAGCTCGGAAAGCAGCACAAAGGCCAAAACCATCAGGATGGCGCCAATGATGGGGCCGAAGAAGTAGGTCGTGCCGCCCAGGAAAGTGAACAGCAGATAGGCGCCTGAACGATGCGTGCTGACTACCTCTGATGTGACGATCTCGAAATTCAGCGCAGCAAGGCCTCCAGAAATCCCGGCAAAGAATGCCGCGATAATAAAAGCCATGTAGCGGACTTTTCGTGTGTCGTACCCGACGAACTCGACGCGCTCTGGATTGTCTCGAACTGCATTGAGCATGCGCCCGAGAGGCGTTTGGGTAAAGGCAAACATCAGTGCAGTGCAGATGAATGTATATATCGCAATGAGGTAGTAAACCTGAATCTGCGGTCCAAAATTGATGCCAAAAGGAGAGGATCCCACCACACGGTCACCGGAGATGCCACCCTCACCTCCGAAGAATTCTGGAAACATCAGAGACATGGCAAAAATCAGCTCGCCCACACCCAGGGTGATCATTGCAAACGGGACAGCGGCTTTTTTTGTGGTGACGTATCCCAAGAGAATAGCCAAAAGGGCTGCACCGATACCCCCTACAAGCGGAATCATGCTGACTGGAATGGGCCACTGACCATTACCAGCAATGCTAAGTGCATGGATGGCGAAAAATGATCCCATGCCAGCGTACACAGCATGCCCAAATGAGAGCATTCCACCTTGGCCTAGGAGTATATTGAATGAAAGACAAACAATAATCGCTATACCCATTTGCGACAGCATGGTCTGTGACAGACTGCTGGTAAATACCATGGGTGCCGCTAAAAGCAAGGTGGCAAACCCCACCCAAACGACCCAGCGGCTCAAATTGAACTTCGATGCGGTGGAAATCTTGGAATCTACAGGTTTCCGGGTTTCGTTGATATTTTGTATATTTCTCATATCAGTTCTCCCTGTTTCCAAGAAGACCCTTCGGTCGGAACACCAACATCAGCACCATCAGGACAAATGGAAGAATAGGTGCGATTTGGCTGACTTTGAGTCGCCAAATTGCATATCCAAACGTGTCTGAATTGATGTTCCAGCCAATGGATGAGAAAACACTCATGAGAGAGCTATCAATGCCGATTGCGAAAGTCTGAATGATCCCAATTATCATGGACGCGGCGAATGCACCTACGAGTGATCCCATTCCGCCGACCACAATCACCACAAAGATGATGGGACCCACTGCTGCGGCCATGCTTGGTTCGGTGATGAACGCATTGCCGCCTATGACACCGGCTAGTCCGGCAAGAGCGGCGCCACCTCCAAATACCATCATGAACACACGGGGGACGTTGTGCCCCAGTCCTTCGGCCGTGTCTGGGTGAGTCAGTGCAGCCTGTATCACCAAGCCTATGCGGGTACGTGTGAGCAGCAGCCAAGTTGCTGCCAGCATGAGCACCGATACCAGCATCATGAAACCCCGGTACACGGGAAATTGTGTTCCCCCAAGTGAAAAAAGGGCACCTGATAGTTGGCTGGGAACTGTGTAATTAACCGGACTTCTTCCCCATGTCAGCTGCACCAATTCCAGTGCGACAAAAGAAAGGCCGAAAGTGATCAACAATTCCGCGACATGCCCATATTTGTGAACCCGTCGCAAAAATTGATTTTCAAATGCTGCGCCAAGAAGGCCCACAATCAAAGGTGAGAGGATCAATGCGGGCCAATAACCCACAAGCGTCGAGATGGTGAATGCAAAATAGGCACCCAACATGTAGAAGCTGGCATGCGCAAAATTGAGAACGCCCATCATGCTGAAGATCAGTGTCAGGCCTGAGCTCAGCATGAACAGCAGCAGCCCATAGCTGATGCCATTCAGAAGAGAAATTGTGAAGGTTTCCATGAGCCTGCGTGGAATGGAGATAGGTGATTCCGCGTTTCAGCGGTCGCAGCCCGGAAGATTTATCTTCCGGGCATTGTCAGCTCTCATGCAGGCTAGTTGATGCCGCTGGGCCTTTTCATTTGGCAACTGGTCGACGCGCTCGCCGTGGCAGCATCAATCTCCTTGATGGGCACGAATGTGTAGCCGGTGTTCTCGACGCTGTACGCGTGCTTGCTGTCGACTTTTTGCCACTTGGTGATGAACATCGGCTGTTGCAGTTGATGATCAGTTTTGCGCATCGTGACTTCGCCTGAAAAGGTTTTGACGGTCAAACCTTCCAATGCAGCAGCCACCTTCACAGGGTCGGTGCTTTTGGCTTTTGCAATCGCTTCTCCGAGGAGCAGGGTGCCTGTGTAAGACGCCACGTTGTAGTAGTCATCGTTGAAGGTCTTTTTGAAGCTCGAAATCAATGTTCCGAGTTCGCCGGAGTGGTAGGGGTGTGCGTACGTGACCAGATAAACTTGCGCATCCTCGCTCGTTGCCAGTGCCGTTGGCGTCCCGGTGACGTTGGCATAGTACGTGTAGAGCGGTAACTTCAGGCCTGCATCGTTGATAGCCTTGACCAGCAATGTCAAGTCGGTCCCCCAGCTGCCTGTCACAATGGCGTCTGCACCAGATTGCCTGATTTTTTGAACGTATGGTGCGAAATCTTTTACCTGTGCAATTGGGTGCAGGTCATCGCCAACTACCTTCAAATCCGGCCGTTTTTTCCCGATGGCCTCCTTGAAATAGGCAGACACCTGGTGGCCATGCGCGTAGTCTTGATTGATCAGGTAGACGCTTTGAACCTTGGCATGATCCTTCATGAAATCGGTCAAAGCTTCCATCTTCATGGAGGTGTCGGGATCGAGCCGGTAGTACCAGAAACTGCACTTATCGTTGGTCAACGATGGGTCTTGAGCGTCTGAATTCACATTCAGAACTTCTCTTCCTGGATTGCGCTCGTTATGACGTGCAACCGCCTCTGACAGAGCGATGGCAGCCCCAGAGCCATTTGCCTGCATGACATACCGAAAGCCTTGATCGAGCGCTGCCCTGAATGCATTCAATGTGTCCTGTGGTGAGCCCTTGTTATCAAACCCCACAATTTCGAATTTCACACCAGCCGGATTTTTTTCACCCGACATGTGGTTGGCAACGAACTGCCAGCTCCTGAGGTAGTTTTGCCCGATGCCGGCGAATGTTCCTGAGAGGGGCAGGAACATCGCGATTTTTACCGTCTCTCCCTTTTGTGCAAAAACTTGAGGGCTGACCGCAAGTACCAGCGCTGCCGATACTGCCTTGATGGTGGTCTTCATAAGTTGTCTCCTTTTTGTGTCAGTTACAGGGAATGCTTCTTGGCGAACCCAGTGTGCCCGGTTGCGCTCACGGTTCTTATGAATTGTGAACCACGGTTCGTCAAGTGTCAACAGACGGGGCCTGGGAAGTACCCGCGGGACCGGCTTTGACATGGGGAGCAAGGATCGATCTGGACGTCGCCATCGTCGACATCTTTGTGAGCGTGCAGCAATCCTGATCATGTGCCCCCGGACATCTGGGCGCATCCTGTCGCCGCAGACATCAGCGAGGCCACCTTCTATATCTGGCCGCTGGGAAGCGCTACAGCGGCATTGGCTCCTCGGAGCTGCGTCGCCTGCGCCAGCTTGAGGGAGAGAGTTGCAGATCACAGGCGCTCGGTTTGACTGAATCGTCCCAGGTTGCTATGCGGAAGTGGGACACTGTTTACTATGAGTCCAGGGATGTTTATTTGCATCCACGCCACAGGAGGGGTGGTACTCGGGGTACAAGAATGCAGTTTTTTTGAAGAAAATGAGGATAATCAATGCTTTTGAGGTGGGATTCAATAGACGCCCAGACATGATGTTGGCGTTGACGCCCTGCTGCTGCATGACGATGAACGCCATCAGGATGCCCAGCGGCAGCGAGACGATGGCCACCAGGGCGCTGCGCAGATGGAACAGGAACAGCGCGCAGACCACGGCCACCACCAGAAACTCCTCCAGCAGCTTGAACCCGAGGTTGTCCACCGCACGCTCGATCAGCCCGGAGCGGTCGTACACCGGCACGATCTCCACGCCCTCGGGCAAGCCGCTTTGCAGTTCGGCGAGCTTGGCTTTGACGGCTCGGATGGTCTGCAGCGCGTTCTTGCCCGAACGCATCACGATCAGGCCACCGGCCGCTTCGCCCTCGCCATCGAGTTCACCGATGCCGCGCCGCATCTCCGGCCCGAGCTGTATCCGGGCCACGTCGCCCAGTCGCACCGAAACGCCCAGGTCGGTTGTCATCAGCGGGATGGCCCGGAAATCGTCCAGGGTCTTCAGGTAGCCGCTGGCGCGCACCGCGTATTCGGCTTCGCCCAGCTCGAGCACCGATCCCCCGGCCTCCTGGTTGGCGCGGCCGATCGCCTCGCTCACCATCGTTTGCGTGATGCGGTAGGCGGCCAGATTGTCGGGGTCGAGCACGATCTGGTACTGGCGCACCATGCCGCCGAGGCTGGCCACCTCGGCCACGTCCGGCACGGTCTTGAGCTCAAAGCGCAGGAACCAGTCCTGCAGCGAACGCAGTTGGTCCAGGCTCTGTCGGCCGCTGCGGTCCACCAGCGCGTACTGGTAGATCCAGCCCACGCCGGTGGCGTCGGGCCCCAGGGAGGACTTGGCCGACGGCGGCAGCCGCGACTGCACCTGGTTGAGGTACTCCAGCACGCGCGAGCGCGCCCAGTACAGGTCCACGCCGTCATCGAAGAGCACGTAGACAAAGCTGTCGCCGAACAGGGAGTAGCCCCGCACCGCCTTGGCCCCGGGCACCGACAGCATGGTGGTGGTCAGCGGGTAGGTGACCTGGTTTTCGACGATCTGCGGCGCCTGGCCGGGCCAGCTGGTGCGGATGATGACCTGGGTGTCCGAGAGGTCGGGCAGCGCGTCCAGGGGCGTGCGCAGCATCGACACCACGCCCCAGGCGGTGAGCATCACGGTGGCCAGCAGCACCAGGAAGCGGTTGCCGATGCTCCAGTGGATGAGCCGCGCGATCATGGTTTCGCTCCTTGAGCGGGAGGTGCCACGCGCTCGATCCGGGTGATCTGCGGTTCGGCACCATCCTGCGTGTGGAACTCGATGCGCACCGGGTCTCCTCGGGACAGTCCGCTGGGCCGTTGTTCGGGAGGCGGCAGGCGGAACGCCATCGTCATCCCGGGCCACTTGAGCGCCGGAATGGCGGGATGGGTGAGGGTCACGCTGTCCCCGTCCACCGCGTCGATCACGGCATCGGTGCGGTGCAGATCCACAGCCGCAGCAGGGGCCGCAGCAGCAGCCGGGGCCTGGTTCAGGCGCGTCTCCAGCCCACGCAGGCTGGCTTCGGAATCGATCAGGAACTGGCCCGACAGCACCACCCGCTGACCCGCCTGAAGACCTTGCACGATCTCCGTCTGGCCACCGGCCTCACGTCCCGCACGAACCTCCACGGGCCGGAAATGCCCGCCGTCTTCGGCCAGCATCACCACGCTGCGGCGACCGGTGTGGATCACCGCGTCGCTGGGCACGAGCAGGGCCGGCTGGCGTACCGGTTCGGCGAACCGCATCTGCACGAACATGCCCGGCACCAGTCTGCCGCCGGGGTTGTTCAGCTCCAGTCGCGCCTTGAGCGTGCGCGTGGCGGGGTCCACCTCGGGCAGGATAGCCTGCACCCGTCCCTCGAAGGTCTGCCCCGGCGCTGCCGGACTGGTGGCGCTGACCTTCGCGCCGGGCTGGAGTTGTGCCACCTGGCCCTCGGGCACCTGGCCCTCGGCCCAGACCGTGGCTGTGCCTTGCAGGCGCATCAGCGGCATGCCCGGCATCACGGTCGCGCCCTCGCGCACCATTAACTCGGTCAGGGTCCCGCTGATCGGCGCGCGCAGCGTGAAACGGGGTTGCACCGTACCGGTCCGCACCACGTGTTGAATCTGTGCCGCGTCCATGCCGGCCTGGCGCAGGCGCTGGGTCGCGGCGTCGCGCAGCGGCCCCAGGTCGGCGCCGGGCATGCGGGTGATGGCCAGGTACTCTTCCTGCGCGGCCACCCAGTCGGGAACGTAGATCTCGGCCAGAGGCGCACCGGCCGCCACGCGGTCCAGTGCGGCCCGGACGTGCAGCTTCTCCACGAAGCCCATGGACCTGGCGCTGACCACCACCTGGTTCCGCTCGTTCCAGGCCACGTTGCCCGCCACTGAAAAACCGCCCGCCAGCGTGCCTTGAACCACCTCTCCCGTGCGAAGCCCCAGGCTTTGCTGGATGCGCGGGCTCACCGCCACGGCGCCGGTGTCGGCACTTGCGTTCGCGCCGCCGGCGTAGCGCGGCACCAGCATCATGTCCATGAAAGGCGATTTGCCCGGGGCCTCGAAGTTCTTGCCGGGCACCATGGGGTCGTGGTAGCTCAGGATCACCCGGCCGGTTACCGGGTCCACGTCGCCCGCCTTGAGCCCGTCTCGGAGGTGGCGGGCTGTGGCTTCGCCGCCTTGAACCACGCTCCAGGCGTCCGGGTCCTGCGGGGCGCTGGCGGCGCGGGGTGCCGGCTGGGAAGACCCCATCTCCATGCCAGAGCGCATGCCGGCGGTCCACGCGCCGTAGCCCACCGCTCCCAGGGTCGCCACGGCCACAACGCCAAGGCCGATTGTTGTTCGGACGTTCATGGTGTCACTCCTTTGGCTGCAGCAGCCGGTTCGGCGGGGATGAGGTAAGCGAGCTGGGCCCACAGGCTGGCGGTCGAGCGTTGCAGTTCGATGCGCTCCATCCGCAGGTCCAGCGCCATGCGCCGCGCGGCCAGCACCTCGCTCAAGGGCGTCCGGCCACCCCGGTAGGCAGCCAGGGTGGTCTGGATGCGCTGCTCGGCCAAAGGCAGCCGCTCGGCATCGATCAGGGCGAGTTGGGCCAGACCGGCCCGCCAGCCCGCCTCCCAGCGGCGGGCTTCGGCCTGGTGTTCCCGGGCGCGTTCCTCGCGTTCGGCACGCAAGCCGTCCACCTGGGCGAGACGGGCCGCGAGTTCCCGGTCCTGTCGCTGGGGGCGATCCCAGGGCAGTGGGACCGAAACCGCCAGCGAGACCATGTTCGGGTAACCCGAGCCCCGCAGGCTGAGCATGAGTTCGGTGCTCCAGTCGGGTTCGCGCTCCTGTCGCGCCACCTCCGCCTCGGCGACCATGGCCGCCTCTTGCGCCGAGAGCCGAAGCAGTTCGGGGTGGTGCGTCAGACGCTCGCTCACATCGCCCGTTCCGAAGGGTGAAGACGCCAGATCGGGCGGTGCGGCCAGCGGCTGATCGGGGGTGCTGCCGGTCCAGCGGGTCAGGGTGAGGCGGGCGTTCTGGCGCTCGGCTTCGACGCCCAACAGGGTTTGCTGCAACTGGGCGACCGACTCCCGCGCCGCGATCCAGTCGGCCGGCGATCCGCTGCCGCTGCGTGCGGCCGATTCGCTGGCCTGCACGAGCAGGCGGGCTTCGCCCAGCTGCTCGTGCAACAACGCCAGGCGCTGCTCCAGCGCGTGCCGC
Organism: Hydrogenophaga sp.; assembly: GCF_025699295.1. Lineage (GTDB taxonomy): Bacteria > Pseudomonadota > Gammaproteobacteria > Burkholderiales > Burkholderiaceae_C > Hydrogenophaga. The sequence goes on from NZ_JAILWB010000002.1 coordinate 208,601, forward strand.
TCCAACCACGCCATGGCGGTTTCTCGGCCGATGGTGGCGGCTTGCTCCACGCGCCCGGCTTCGGCGGTTTGCGCTTCGCGTTCAAAGCGCGCCGTGCGTGCCTGGCGCTTGGCTGCGCTGGGCAGTGTTTGCATCAGCGACACCGATTTCGCGGTCATGAAATCGCGGCTGGTGCTGAACCGGTCTGGCCCGGACAGCGGGACGTTGTCCAGCGACAGACGCAGGACCGGGTCGGGGCGCTGGCCGGCGGCCACGGCCATGTCCCGTGCCGAGCGGGCGGCCGCGTCCTGGGCGACCAGCGCGGGGGAGCGCGCCAGCGCCGCCTGAACGGCTTGAGGCAGCGAGAGCGCCTCTGCCGCGTGCGCGATGGAGGACATCGCGAGGCCGATCAGGACTGCGATGTGTGCGGTTGTGATCGTGGTGCGGTGGCGGGTGAGGATGCGGCCGCGAGCGCGGACCGACCCACCGGACGCCGGGGAAAGGGGTTCCATGTTTCTGCTCCAAAAGAATGCACACGGGCTGAGCACGCGCAGGGATGCGCGGTCGCCGCTGCTGAGCACCGGCCCGCCTCCAAGGGCTGGTCGGTGTCAGGGTGGAAACGTCAGAGCAGGGAAGGGGGGCGCCAGATGCTGGCGGGCGAGCCGCGCAGTGGCTCGGGGGGCGCGGGTACGTGCAGATCGTTCACAGGAAGCGCCTGCGCCACGGCCATGACCGGTGGCACCACAAAGCCCGTAGGGGCCTGGCACTCCTGCCCGGTCTTGCACATCTTGCCGGTGAGCTGAAAAGTCTCGGCGTCGTTGCAGCAATCGTCCATCGCCATGTCCGGGCTGGTGCCGGCCGTGTCGCCTTGCAGGGCCATGGCCGCTTCCATCGGGCATGGTGGTTGCAGGCGCACGCCACCACCCCAACCCTGCAGAGGAAGGGCCAGGCACAAGAGGAAGGCCAGGAACAGGCGCATGGGCGGATTCTAGGACGATGCGTCCCGCGTGGGAAAGCTCAGGCAGAAGGTGGTCGCCAGATCGTTGGACGCCACCGATGCGGAGCCTCCGTGGGCTTCCATGATGGCTCTGGTGATGGACAGGCCAAGGCCCGTGCCCTCTGAGTCGGGGTGGCTGCGCGACTTCTCGGTCCGGTAGAAACGGTCAAACAGCCGCGGCAGATCGGCCGCCGGGATGGCGGGGCCGGCGTTGTGCACGCAAAGCTGGATCTGACCGTTGCCCTGGTTCACCGACACTCGCACGGGCGCGTTCGGCGGTGAGTACCGGATCGCGTTCGACAGCAGGTTGCTGATCGCGCGGCGGATCATCAGCCGGTCGCACACAATGCGCGCATCGCCGTCGGTGTTCAGGCGGATCAGCTTTTCCTCGGCGAGCGCTTCGTAGAAGTCGAACAGGTCCAGCACCTCGTCGCGCAGTGACACGGTCTCGCGGTGCGGCAGCTCGATCCCGTGCTCGGTCTTGGCGAGAAACAGCATGTCGGAGACCATGCGGGCCAGCCGCTGCAACTCCTCGGCGTTGGAGGCCAGGATGTCCTGGTACACGCCCACCTCCCGCTTCTGCGTCAGCGACACCTGGGTCTGGGTCAGCAGGTTGTTGATGGGGGTGCGCAGTTCGTGCGCCAGGTCGCTGGAGAATTCCTGCAGCCGCGCAAAGTCGGATTGCAGACGTTCGAGCATGGTGTTCAGGCTCTGCGCCAGGTCGGCGAACTCCGCCGGCACCGCGTCCACGGGCATGCGCTGGTCCAGCTTCTGGGCCGTGACCGTCATGGCGCGCTCTTTTATGGTTCGAAGCGGTGCCAGGCCCCGGCGGGCGGCCCACCAGCCCAGCAAGCCGCTGGCCAGGATGGCGCCGATCAGGTGAAGCGCCAGGGTCTGCCTGAGCGACTGCATGAAATGGGTGTGGTGCGCCGTGTCCAGCGCGATCAGCAGTTCAAGCGGTTGACCGTCAGCGGCCAAGTCCTTCCAGGTGGCAGGCGGTCGTATGCCCGCCTTCAGACCTCGCAGCGGTTGGTCGCCGACCGTCCAGTCGAAAGTGCGCCCATCTGAACCAATGGATGGTGACAGCGCTGAGAACACCGAACCCTTTTTGCCATAGACCAGCCGGTCGCTGTTGCGCAGCTCGACGGACAAGCCGTGGTGACTGGTCAGCAGCTCATCCAGCCGGGATGCCAGCATCTCCGATGACGAGGCCTCGCCGACGATGGTCTGCACCAGTTCGATCTTGTCCTTCAGGAAATCCCGGTCGAGTTCGACAAAGTGCCGCCCCACCGCGATCGAGACCAGAAGGCCCAGCCCGACGAGCACACAGGCCGAGACCAGGGTGTACAGTGCGGTCAGTCGCGCCGTCAGAGACAACCGGCCGAGCATCAGTGGGCGTCCTCGGGTGCTTCGAGCACGTAGCCCATGCCGCGCACGGTCTGGATCAGGCGCGGTTCGAATCCATCGTCCACCTTGGCCCGCAAACGCCGCATGGCCACTTCGATCACGTTGGTGTCGCTGTCGAAGTTCACGTCCCACACCTGGGATGCGATCAGGGAGCGCGGCAGCACCTCTCCGTGGCGGCGCATCAGCAATTCCAGCAGACCGAATTCCTTGGCCGTCAGATCGATGCGTTTGCCGGACCGGGTCACCCGTCGGCGCAGCAGATCGAGCTCCAGATCGGCCACTTTCATCGAGGTGGCTTCCAGGCCTGAACGGCCGCGCCGCAGGATCGTCCGGACCCTGGCCAGCAACTCGGCAAAAGAAAACGGCTTGACCAAGTAGTCGTCGGCCCCCAGCTCCAGGCCCTTGACACGGTCTTCGACCTGATCGCGTGCCGTCAGGAACAGCACGGGCATCTGGCGCCCCTGGCTGCGCAGGTTCTTGAGCACCTGCCATCCGTCCATGCCAGGCAGCATGACGTCCAGGATCACCAGATCGTGATCGCCTTCCAGGCCATGGTGCAGACCATCAACGCCGTTGGTGACTAGGTCCACGGCGTAGCCCGCCTCGCGCAGACCTTGCTTCAGGTAGTCGCCGGCTTTGGGTTCGTCTTCAACGATCAGAATTTTCACGTTCACATTCTCCTGACCGCAAGTTTGCCCTCAGCGGAGCGGGCGTGACCGAAGCTGACATTTTTGTAATCTGACCGACAGGGAAGTGACGAACTCGCGCCGCCAGAATCCGCACCACTTGATCTGCATCAAAAGGAGCGAAAGCAGTGAAATCTTTGTTTTGTCACCGAGCCACAAGCCAACTACTGGTGGCGGGCCTGTTGGCCCTGCCGCTGGCGCTCTCAGCGCAAACGGCCAGCCCTTCGCAAGAACCCGACTGGCGCCGGGCCAACGACGCGGTGGGTGCACTCAAGCGTGGGCATGCCGACGTGCTCAAGTGGGAACAGGCCAATGCGGGGGCGTCCACCACGACGCCGGGTAGTACCACGGGTGTTGCCATTCCCAACGCAGAGGCCGCAGTTCGTATGGCCTGGACGGTCCATCGTGAACTGGCTCGTCCATTGTCGAAACTGGGTCCCCTGAATGAACAATTGATCGCCGAAGGCCGCTGGACAGAACTCGACTCAAGCCTACAACGGCGCGTCGAAGATGCTGGTGAGGTGCTGGAGGTGGCTGCAGCGGGGCGCAAAGCCTGGGTTGAAGCTGTGGCCGCTCAACAGGTTCTGAAACACCAGCGCGACATGATGGAGGCCGCCCAGGCCGCCCTTGAACTGGGGCAGCGCATGGTGACGGTGGGCAACTGGAGCAAGTTGCAACTGTCGCAAGTTCAACTCGCGGCATCGACCGCCCGCATGAATCTCCGGCGGGCGCAGCAAGCCGCCGCCCAGGCCCAAAACAAATTGGTCAAGACGATGGGGCAAACGGGTTTGCAGGATGGGTTTGTGCTCCCAGACCAGCTTCCCGCCATCCCGGCGCAGGCCATGACGGAAGCCGATCTGCAAAAGCGTGCCGACGCGATCCGCAACCAATTGCCTGGAGCTGAGAGCCTGCGCAACCGAGCGCTGGCCAGAGGCGCCATGAAGGTTTACTGGGCCGCCCATGCGCTGGCGCAGGACAGCCAAGGGGATGTGCTGAAGACCCGTGAGTTCATCACCGAAGAAACGGTGCTGCACTACAACGGCATGCTCAAAAGCGTCTGGGATCTGCTGGACGAGGTGCGCAACCAGTCCCAAGCCACGGTAGACGCCATTGGCGCACAGCGCGACTTCTGGATCGCCGAGACCGATCTTCAGTGGGTCTTGCAGGGCGGAGAACCGGACAGCTTCGTCTCGCTGGGTGGTGCCGGTGGAGATGCACCGACTGCGGCCGCACATTGAAAGGACACAACACATGACAAACACAAACTCCAGACGACAGTTTTTTGCCGGCGCCGCCGCATCCGTGGCCGGCCTGGCCGTGGCCCGTTCCGCCCTGGCTGGTTTGCCAGAGCCCGTCATCCAGACGTCGGTCGAAACCGCTCCGCCTTTGATCCCGACAACCGGTCGGCCCTACAACCCGGTGGTCACCCTGAATGGCTGGACACTGCCATGGCGCATGAACGATGGTGTCAAGGAATTCCACCTGGTGGCCGAGCCCGTGGTGCGCGAGGTCTCACCGGGCTTCAAAGTGAACATGTGGGGTTACAACGGCCAGAGTCCGGGACCCACCATCGAAGTGGTGGAAGGCGACCGCGTGCGCATCTTCGTGACCAACAAGCTGCCGGAACACACCACCATCCATTGGCACGGTCAGCGTCTGCCCAGCGGCATGGACGGTGTGGGCGGCCTGAACCAGCGCGCCATCCCCGTGGGCAAGACCTATGTGTATGAGTTCGAGGCACGGCGTCCTGGCACCTTCATGTATCACCCGCATGCGGACGAAATGGTGCAGATGGCCATGGGCATGATGGGCATGTGGGTGACCCACCCCAAGGCCAAACACCCGCACATCAGCGAGGTGGACCGGGATTTCTGCTTCCTGCTCAATGCGTTTGACGTGGAGCCAGGCAGCAAGACACCCAAGATCAACACCATGACGGATTTCAACATCTGGTGCTGGAACAGCCGGGTGTTCCCGGCCATCGACACGCTGAACGTGCGATTGAACGACCGGGTGCGCATCCGGGTGGGCAACCTCACCATGACCAACCACCCGATCCATCTGCATGGTCACGAATTCCTGGTCACCGGCACCGATGGCGGGCCGACGCCACCGTCCACCCGCTGGTACGAGGTCACCACCGATGTGGCCGTGGGGCAGATGCGCCAGATCGAGCTGATCGCCGACGAAGAAGGTGACTGGGCCATGCATTGCCACAAGAGCCACCACACCATGAACGCCATGGGGCACGACGTGCCCACGATGATTGGCGTGGACCACCGCGGCCTGGTCAAGAAGATCCAGAAGGTGGCGCCCGACTACATGCTGATGGGTGAACGCGGCATGGCCGACATGGGCGAGATGCAGATGCCCATTCCCGACAACACGGCACCCATGATGACCGGCACCGGCCAGTTCGGCCCGCTGGAGATGGGCGGCATGTTCACCGTCTTCAAAGTCCGCAAGGACCAGAAGCCGGGTGACTACAAGGACCCGGGCCCCTACAAGTTCCCCGAAGGCACCGTGGCCTACGAGTGGAACGGTGCACTGCCCCCGACACCGCGTCCTGCGGCCAGCAGCGACACCACACCCGCCACCGCCCAGGCGATCAAGCCCACCGCCAAAGGCATGTCGCACTGAGCGCTCAGCGTATCCAAGTTCTCCTCACTGTTTCCCCAACCACAACCCTGAAAGACAACCATGAAATTCGTCAAGTTCCACATCGCTCCCCGTGCTGGCTTTGTTTTCGCTGCTGCGGCTTTGGCAGCTTCCGCCACGTTCGCTGGTGGCACCCACGGCGGTGGGCACGATGAGTCGCCGATCGGCGAGGCCGGTGTCGCCGCAAACGTCACACGCACGATTGAAGTGGACGCCGCAGACAGCATGCGCTTCACGCCTTCGAACGTGTCGGTGAAAAAGGGTGAAACCATCCGTTTTGTCATCAAGAACTCCGGCAAAGTGCCGCATGAGTTCAGCCTTGGCACGGAAAAAGAGCTCAAGGAGCACTACGAGGTCATGAAGAAAAATCCAGGCATGGAGCACGAAGAAGCCAACAAGATTTCGCTCAAACCCGGTAAGCAAGGTGAAGTGATCTGGCGCTTCACGAAACCCGGTGTGGTGGACTTCGCCTGCCTGCATGTGGGCCACTACGACGCTGGCATGAAGGGCCAGGTCAAGGTAGCCGCCAAGTAAGCGGCTTTCCCAGCATCACAACCTCCACCCAATCACACAAGGATTCACGATGAAACTGCGACTGGTTCTGAGCGCAACCGCTCTGGCCTTCACGGCCTTTGCAGTCAACCCCGTGTTCGCTCAGATGAACATGGACCACGGAAAAATGGGCATGGCAGCCATGCCCGGCATGACCGACGGCGAGGTCCGCAGGATCGACAAAGAAGCGGGCAAGATCACCATCAAGCACGGTGACATCAAGCACATGGACATGCCCGGCATGACCATGGTCTTCGTGGTCAAGGACAAGGCCTTGCTGGACAAGACCAGCGTCGGCGCCAAGATCCAGTTCATGGCCACGAACGAGAACGGTCAGATGACGGTGACGGATATCCAACCGGCGAAGTGATCCTTCACCGTTTCAAGTCACTCCGGTTGGCTGCGGCCGTCCTAGCTCTGGCAGGGGTTGCCGCAGCCTTTTTCGGGTGGCGATCTCCTGACCTCTTCCGATCAGAGCCTGTCGGGCTGCTTCGACCTGATGACGCCGTGATGCTCACGCAGGGCGCGCTGATCTACCAGGCCCGGTGCGCCATTTGCCATGGCGTGAAACTGGAGGGTCAAGCCAACTGGAGAGAACGGGGCCCAGACGGGCGATTGCCAGCGCCGCCCCATGACGAAAGCGGTCACACCTGGCACCACCCGGACGATGTGCTGTTTCAGCTGACCAAGGACGGCGTGGCGAAAGCCGCAGGGCTTTCGGACTACGCGACCAACATGCCCGCCTTCGGCGATTCCCTCAGCGACGCTGACATCGTCGCAGTGCTGTCCTGGATCAAGTCCCAGTGGCCACCCGAGACCCGATCCCAGCACGACGAGCTCAACCGCCAGGCGAGACAGCGTTCGCAACACTGAACCTGACTTTTTTGTCATCTTCGGGTCATCTTGCCGACCCGGATCGATTTCTACAGTGACGGCATGGCGTGAAGGTGTGACACGCACCCCCGGTGACCGATCACCTCCATGCCGGCTCTGGCAATCCCGCCAGCAGCCAGTCATGAAAGGAAATTGACATGTCCAAGTTGATGCGCTCTCTGGTGGCCGCCGCCATCGCCGGCATTGCGTTCGCAGCCTCTGCTCAGCAAGCCGCAGACCACACCCAGCACCACCCGTCTACCTCGGCGGCCAGCACCACAACCCAGCAGGCCACACCCCAGGCTGGTATGCCGATGGGCATGTCTTCGATGCCGCAGATGCAGGAGCACATGCAGCAGCACATGGTCACCATGCAGGCACTTCGCGCCAAGATGGCAGCGGCCAAAACGCCGGCCGAACGCCAGTCTCTGATGGCAGCGCACATGAAGGCGATGCAGGAGGGCATGGACATGATGAGGGGCATGAAATCCATGGGTGGCATGTCTGGCATGCCGGGGATGGGTACCCCTGGCACCGCCACGCCGGACCTGACCCAGCGCCATCAAATGATGGAAATGCGCATGGACATGATGCAAAACATGATGGAAATGATGATGCAGCGCATGCCGCAGTCCCCCGCCAGTACCGGTGCCCAGTGACCGCGTCCACGTTCTGAGGCAGCGCCAGCTTTCGTTTTCAGTCCAGGAGATTTTGTGATGTCGATGTATTCGCGGCGGCAGTTTCTGAGCGGCGTGGGTGCTCTGGGTGCTGCGACAGCCTGCCCGGGCATCTGGGCGGCCACCCTAGCCCAGTCAGGCCTGTCCCCAGAACAGATCCTTCGCCTTGAGGCACAGGCGGCGGGCTTCTCCAACCCCTTGCGACTCCCGGGAAGCAGCGGTCTCTTTGGCGTTCTGCGTGCGACAGACTTCAAGGAAGTCCATGTGGTCCGCAGCGAGATCGAAGTGCTACCGGGGCAGCGCACCCCCGTCCTGGCCTACGCAGTGGAATCGGGTGGCAAGAAGTTCCTCAACCCGGCGCTTCTGGCCCGCCGAGGCGACGAGATGCGGGTGAAGCTGATCAATCACATCGATCAACCGACGGTCATTCACTGGCATGGCCTGGGTGTCGACTCTCGCAACGATGGCAATGGCCTCAACGTGGTGGCGCCGGGTCAGAGCATGGACTACGCGTTTGCCTTGCAGGACCGGTCGTCGTTGTACTGGTACCACCCCCACGCCCACGGATACATCCCTCAGCAGGCCTATCACGGCCTGGCCAGCCTGCTGTTTGTCGAAGACGATGATGAAGCCGCCCTGCGCAAGGAGTTGGCGCTGGCGCTGGGCGAATCCGAAATCCCGCTGGTGCTTCAGGACAAGGAGTTCGATGCGCAAGGGCGCCTCCAGTACGCGCCCAGTGCCGCCCAGTCTTTCGGTGGCTGGGTGGGCAGCCGGCTGATGGTCAACCTGACCGAGCGTCCCCACCTGAAGGCCGGGCGTCGCATCATGCGTTTTCGCATCCTCAATGGCAGCAACGCGCGCAGCTACCGGCTCGCGTTCCTGCAGGACGGCAAGGCGCTGGGCTTCTACCTGGCGGGCACGGACGGTGGCCTGCTCGCGCAGCCCTTGCGCATCGATCAGACCTTCCTCTCCCCGGGCCAGCGGCTGGATGTGCTGGTGGATTTCCGGGAAGCCAACCCCACCCGCCCGGTGACCCTGGCGTCCTTGCCCTTCGATCCGATGCACCAGGAAGGTGGTCACGACATGGCCACGATGGACCACAGCCAGCATGGCGCTGCACAAGGTGCCGACTCGCCCGCAGCGATGGCCATGGAAGGCGATGCGCTGGCGCTGATGCGTATCGACCTGGCGCCGTCCAGCACGCTGTACGACCGCCGTCTGCCTGCACGCCTGTCCAGCCTCACCGCCCCGGCTGAACCGGCGGGCGCCGCGCGGCGCATGCAACTGGGCCACGATGGCCAGGGCCACTGGACGATCAACGGCGAGGTGTTCGACCACGCGGCGGTCCCATTGACCGTCCAGCGGGGCGCGCGTGAAACCTGGCTGATCGAGAACGCCGAACGCAGCATGCCGCACCCCATGCACCTGCACGGGTTCTCGTTCCGGGTGCTCGAGCGCCTGGGCAGTCCCGCGCAGGTTCGCTCCCTGGCCGGTGCACGCGGCCTGCTGCCTCAAGACCAGGGTGTGGTCGACACCCTGCAGGTGTGGCCAGGTGAATCCGTGCGGATCGCCATCGACTTTTCGCATGTGCACCCAGGCGATCAGGACTACGTCTTTCACTGCCACACGCTGGAACACGCCGAGGCGGGAATGATGATGCGATACGCGGTGAAAGCCTGACCAACCCATGCACGAGAGGTCACCATGAACCACCAGATCCCTTCTCCAACGCAAGCACCCAAAAGTTTTTGGCGTACACGACATGGCGTCGGCCTGATGGCTTTGGGCGCGGTCGCGGCTTTCTTTCTGCTGACCGAGCACCGGGCACACCTCTTCGGCGCCCTGCCTTTTCTGCTGCTACTGGCTTGTCCATTGATGCATGTATTCATGCACCGGGGCCACGGCAGCCATGGCCATCACTCCGAAGCGGAGCAGCCACGGATCGGAAAAGACGAAGCAAGCCAGTCCAACCAGGGAGATCGGTCATGAACCATGGTGAAACGGGCTATGGATTGTGGTTTCTGGTGGCTCTCAACTCGGCCGTCTTCATCCTGTTCGCCTTCAGCTTTTTCAAACCGGCCACCGCGCGCGATTGGAGAACCTTTGGCGCTTTCTCCGCTTTCATCGTGGCGCTGTTTGTCGAGATGTACGGATTCCCGCTGACCATATATCTGCTGTCGGGATGGCTGGCGACCAGGTTTCCCGGACTTGACCTGTTGACCCACGACACCGGGCACCTGTGGTCCACCTTGCTGGGCGAAAAAGGAGACCCCCACTTCGGGGTCTTGCATCTGGCCAGCTACGTCTTTCTGGGGTCTGGCTTTTACCTGTTGTCGAACGCGTGGCATGTTCTGTATCACGCACAACGGCGGCATTCGCTGGCGACCACCGGGCCTTACGCCCGTGTCCGCCATCCCCAGTACGGCGCCTTCGTGCTGATCCTGCTGGGCTTCCTGCTGCAGTGGCCCACCTTGCTGACCTTGATCATGTTCCCCGTCCTGCTGTGGATGTACGGGCGGCTCGCCCACACCGAAGAAAACGAAATGCGCAAGCAGTTTGGTGCGGCTTACGACGCTTACGCCCTGCACATCCCCCGGTTCATCCCTCGCATGGGCAACACACCGTCAAAGGCTGACTCGATGCCGAAGAAATGACGTGGATGTTCTCTGGCGGTGGGCGTTTCATTTTTATGGAGGTTGATATATGAACACGATGGTCTTGCAAGTCGAGGGCATGAGCTGCGGCTCATGCGTCAAGCGCGTCACGCAGGCGTTGTTGCCACTTCCAGGTGTCAGCGGCGTGGATGTCGATCTTCCCTCTGGCCGGGTCCAGGTGAGCGGTGAGCTGGCGCATGGCGGCGAGCGGTTGATTGGAGCCTTGACTGGTGCGGGCTACCCCGCGAAGCTGGCGTCAGACGCTGCCACGGCTGCAGCACCCTCTCGGGCCAAAGCCTCGGGTTGTCACAGCGGCAGCACGGGCGGCTGCGGTTGCCGCCGATAGACATGAGATCTCAACTTTTGATTAAGGAGTAAAAGATGGTCGATGAACAAGATGGCTTGTCAGGCGGGCGGTGGTCGGTGGCGTCCATGGCCTTGGCCGGCCTGTTGGTGGCCATGGCGCCCTGGGCTGCATGGGCCCAGACAAACCCCGCGGCGACCACCGAGCAGTCGTCCAGCGAGCGGGGGGTGACGGTCAAGGTGACCGCGAAGACGATCGGGCAGCCGGGCAGCCCGTGGGAATTCGCTGTCGTGCTGGACACGCACAGCGCCGATCTGAGCGATGACCTAGCACAAAGCGCCACCTTGACAACCGACGACGGGCGGACCCTCAAGCCCACGGGCTGGCAGGGCGCGCCACCGGGAGGCCACCACCGCGAAGGCGTGCTGGCCTTTGAGGTGCCGGCGCCGCGCCCGGGGGCGATCGAACTCCGGATTCACCGGCCGGGCGAACCCGCGCCACGCAGCTTTCGCTGGCAACTCTGAAGGAGTCATTCCATGGACCAGTCTGACAACGATGCCCCTGCGCCTTCGTTCTGGCGCCGCCCGGCCGGCAGGGCACTGGCAACCGCCGCCCTGATCGCCGGGTTCTACCTGCTGCGCGAGCACTGGGGCCATGTCCTGGGGTTTTGGCCCTACCTGCTGTTGCTGGCCTGCCCGCTGATGCACCTGATGCATGGGCACGGCGGCCATGGCCAGCACGGCAACCATGCGCAGACGTCACCGCGCACCCACAACAAAGGATAGGCCATGGACATGCATGCACAGCATCATCACGGCAGTCACTCCCCGCCCCAGCCCGTCTCGCCCACCGATCTCAAGGACCCGGTGTGCGGCATGACGGTCACGGCGCAGTCGGCGCACACGCTGAAACACGAAGGTCGGCCCTATTACTTCTGCGGTGCCAAGTGCCAGGGCAAGTTTGCAGCGAACCCACTGCAATACCTGGTATCCGCAGCGCCAGCGGCTGCGGCTGCGGCTGCCGGCACGGTCTACACCTGCCCGATGCACCCGGAGATCCGCCAGGACCATCCGGGTACCTGTCCCAAGTGCGGCATGACGCTGGAGCCCTTGCTGCCGGAACTCGAAGACGACGACAACCCAGAATTGCGCGATTTCCAGCACCGCTTCTGGTGGACGCTGCCTCTAACCGTCGTAGTCACGGTGTTGGCGATGTTCGGTCATCAGCTGCAGTGGTTTGAAACCTCGACCCAGACCTGGATCGAATTGGTGCTGTCGATTCCCATCGTGCTGTGGGCCGGCTGGCCCTTTTTCTCGCGCGGCTGGCAGTCCGTGGTGAATCGCAGTCCCAACATGTGGACCTTGATCGGCCTGGGCACAGGGGCCGCGTTTGTCTACAGCGTGGTCGCGACGGTCACGCCCCAGGTGTTCCCGGACTCGTTCATCTCCATGGGCCGCGTCGCCGTGTACTTCGAGGCCGCCGCCGTGATCATCTCGCTCACGCTGCTGGGCCAGGTGCTCGAACTCAAGGCACGGTCGCAGACCTCGGCGGCCATCAAGTCGCTGTTGGGCCTGGCGCCCAAAACCGCCCGCCGCATCCGCGCCGACGGCACGGAAGAGGACGTGCCATTGACCCATGTGCATGTGGGTGACGTGCTGCGCGTGCGCCCCGGCGAAAAAATCCCGGTGGACGGCGAGGTGACCGAAGGCGGCAGTTCGGTCGATGAATCCATGCTCACGGGCGAGCCGATGCCCGTGTCCAAACGGGTGGGTGACAAGGTGATTGGTGCCACGCTCAACACCAGCGGCGCGCTGGTGATGCGCAGCGAGCGCGTGGGCGCGTCCACCATGCTGTCGCAGATCGTGCAAATGGTGGCCCAGGCACAGCGCTCCCGGGCACCGATGCAGCGCATGGCCGACGTGGTGGCGGGCTACTTCGTCGTCACGGTGGTAGGCATTGCCTTGCTGACTTTCTTCGGCTGGGGCCTGTTCGGCCCCGAGCCGCGCTGGGTGTTCGGCCTGATCAACGCGGTGTCGGTGCTGATCATTGCCTGTCCCTGCGCCCTCGGTCTGGCCACGCCCATGTCCATCATGGTCGCGACCGGTCGGGGAGCCACGCACGGCGTGTTGTTCCGGGACGCCGCGGCGATCGAGAACATGCGCAAGATCGACACCCTCATCATCGACAAAACCGGCACCCTGACCGAGGGCCGGCCGAGTTTCGAGCGCGCCATTCCGGCGCCCGGATATGACGCCGACGAGGTGCTGCGCCTGGCCGCCAGCCTGGACCAGGGCAGCGAGCACCCGCTGGCCGAAACCATCGTGCGCGCCGCCCGCGAACGCGGCATGGCGCTGGACAAGCCCGAGAACTTCGAATCCGGCTCGGGCATCGGCGTGCGTGGCCAGGCGGCCGGGCGCCAGCTGGCACTGGGCAACACCACGCTGATGGAACAAATCGGTGTCTCCGTCGCGGCGCTGGTGCCGCAGGCCGAGGCCTTGCGTGCAGAAGGTGCCAGCGTGATGCACCTGGCGGTGGATGGCCAGCTGATGGGCCTGCTGGCGGTGTCCGATCCGGTCAAGGCCAGCACGCCAGAGGCCTTGGCGACCCTCAAGGCATCGGGACTGCGCATCGTGATGGCGACCGGTGACGGCCTGACCACGGCCCAGGCTGTGGCCGCCCGTCTGGGCATCGACGAGGTGCATGGCGAGGTCAAGCCGGCCGACAAGCTGCTGCTGGTCGAGCGTTTGCAGAAAGAAGGCCGCGTGGTGGCGATGGCCGGTGACGGCATCAACGATGCGCCGGCACTGGCCAAGGCCGATGTGGGCGTGGCCATGGGGACCGGGACCGACGTGGCGATGAACAGCGCGCAGGTGACCCTGGTCAAGGGCGATCTGCGCGGGATTGCGATCGCGCGGGCGCTGTCGGAAGCGACCGTGGGCAACATGAAGCAGAACCTGGTGTTTGCCTTTTTGTACAACGCACTGGGCATCCCGGTGGCCGCCGGTGTGCTGTACCCGTTGACGGGCTGGCTGCTGTCGCCTTTGATTGCTGCGCTGGCCATGAGCCTGAGCTCGGTGTCGGTGATCGGCAATGCGCTGCGGCTGCGACACGGGAAACCCTGACGACGCCTTCCGATGGGCTTGGTCGGACCTGTTCAACAAGAACGGACTTTGAGGACAAGAAGGAGAACCTCGCCACGCTCTGCGGACCATCTCAAAAGGGCTTGACTCTGTGGTCGCTACAGGGTTTTAAATGCGCCGATTGCTTCAAAGCCATTCCGAGAACCCTCATGAGTACCCTGCATCCCGAAGAACCCCATGCCAGCCACTCCTGTGGGTGTGGAACCACCTGCGGAGCGGGGCCATCTGCCACCGTGGTGCCCCCGCCAAAACCGGTTCCAGAAGGTGTACCGGTTTTTCGTATCCCTACCATGGACTGCGCGGCGGAAGAGGGCGAAATCCGCCATGCCCTGGCCGATCTCCCGGGCCTGCGCAGCCTGAGCTTTCAACTGGGCGCACGTACGATTGCCATCGATGCCCCTGCCGAGTCCGTCCAGCAGGCGTTGGATGCCATTCGCAAAGCCGGATTCAATCCGGTTCCCTTGTCCGAGGGCGCGGCAGGCGAGCATTCCGGGCACGATCACGATCATCGGCATGATGACCGGGGCCTTGCGCTGCCAGAAGGTCTGCCCAGATACGCGCTGGCATTGTTGTTGGCCTTTGGTGCTGAAAGCATTTCATTTTTTGCGCCGAGTACCCTGGTGTTCACCGGCCTTGGCATGGCCCTTGCGGCGGCGGCCATCGGCTTGGCCGGGTTTTCGACCTACGTGAAGGGATTGGCCGCATTGCGCAACCGGCGTTTGAACATCAATGCGCTGATGACTGTCGCGGTCACGGGCGCGTTCCTGATCGGTCAGTGGCCGGAAGCGGCCATGGTGATGGCCCTGTACGCGATTGCAGAGCTCATTGAGGCCCGCTCGGTGGACCGTGCGCGCAACGCCATCAAGGGCCTGCTGAACATGACGCCAGAAATGGCCGAGGTCCAGCAAGCTGATGGTTCCTGGTCTGACGTTCTGGTCAAGACCGTCGCGATCGGCTCCATCGTCCGTATCAAGCCTGGAGCGCGGGTTCCCCTGGATGGCGAGGTTGTCGCGGGGAACACGTCCATCGATCAATCGCCTGTGACCGGTGAAAGCATTCCTGTTGACAAAGCGGCCGGAGATCTCGTGTTCGCCGGCACCATCAATGCGACCGGCATGGTTGAGGTCAGGGTCAAATCCGAGGCCAATGACACGCTGTTGGCTCGCATCATCCACGCGGTCGAGCAGGCGCAGGGGTCGAGGGCTCCCACCCAGCAGTTCGTGGACCGCTTTGCCTCCATCTATACACCTGCGGTGTTTGCACTGGCATTGGCCGTGTGTTTGCTCACGCCGTGGCTCATGGGCTGGACCTGGATGCAGGCCATCTACAAGGCGCTGGTGCTTTTGGTCATTGCCTGTCCTTGTGCGTTGGTGATCTCCACCCCGGTCACGGTGGTCAGTGGTTTGGCTGCAGCAGCTCGTCGCGGCATTCTGATCAAGGGGGGCGTCCATCTGGAAGGCGCTCGCAAGATCAAGGCTATCGCGCTGGACAAGACCGGCACCATCACGCAAGGAAAACCCAAGCTGGTGGCGACCGAAGTTCTGACTGGTGGCCCCGGTGAATCACAGGTCCTGCGCTGGGCCTCGGATCTGTCGGCCCACTCCGACCACCCCGTCTCACAAGCCATCGCACAAGGGCTTGTGAGAGAGAAGGGCGGCAGTCAGTTCAATGGGTTCACCGCATTGCCGGGGCGTGGTGTTGAAGCCCAAGCCGATGGATTGACACTGATTCTGGGGAATCACCGACTGATGGAAGAGCGCGGCCTCTGCAGTCCCCAGATCGAGGCGCGTCTGGCAGAGCAGGAAGCACAGGGCCGCACGGTCACGATGCTGGCGTCCAGCAGCCAGGTGCTGGCGATCTTTGCTGTGGCCGACACCATCAAGGAGAGTTCGCGCGAGGCCATTGCAGAGCTTCACGCTCTGGGTGTGACGTCGGTCATGCTCACGGGTGACAACGTTGCCACCGCCAAGGCCATCGCGATGCAAGCTGGGATTGACGATGCGCGCGGCAATCTGCTTCCGGAGGACAAGCTCGCCGCTATCGAGGCGTTGCAAAAACAATTCGGCTGTGTGGCCATGACGGGCGACGGGATCAACGACGCCCCAGCGCTTGCGCGCTCCGACATCGGCTTTGCCATGGGTGGCGCGGGTACCGATACGGCCATGGAAGCGGCGGACGTGGTGATCATGAACGACGATCTGCGCCGCATTCCCGAGACGATCAGGCTCTCACGCAAGACCCAGTCCATCCTCTGGCAAAACATCGCATTGGCTCTGGGCATCAAGGCCGTGTTCTTGCTGCTCGCCTTGTTCAACGGCGCGACGATGTGGATGGCTGTGTTCGCTGATATGGGGGGCAGTCTGCTCGTCGTTTTCAATGGACTGCGGGTGCTTCGCATGGGGCGCTGATTGGCATGCCCCGGTCTGAAAACCGCGCTCAGGGGGGCTCCCTCCTACCGGTGAAGCCCTGCCGAAATGTTTGGGTGGTCACGTTTTTGCGAGACAACCAAACGCAGATCAGCCGGTCACGCCGTCGTAGAACAGCTTCCAGCGGCCCTGTTCCTTGCGCCAATACTGGCGCTTGACCAGCCCGCGTGTTTCACCTTCCACGACCTCGGCAAAGTTGACCACCGTGACTTCGGTGCCGCGCTTCCAGCGAAAGATCGACACCTCCTTGAGATCGATGCGCCGGTTCTGGCGCGCTGGCGCTGCAGCGCGCACCAATGTCTTGAGCGGTCGGTCCTGTGCCCCGTCGTCTGCCTGGAAGTCCCGGGCGGACAGGGCCTGGATCGTCGCCCAGTCGCCCAGTGACCTGGCTTCCGTCCAGCGTGAGAGCAGTTGGCGGAACTCTGCTTTGTGGGCGGAGAGCGTGTCCGGTCTGACCCAATTCACCTCATCGGCAATGATGACCGGCGTGCGGCGTGGCTCCAGCTCGCGCATGAGGTAGGCCATGTCATCGTTGGCCAAAGCGACACAACCCTCGGTGGCGTAGGGGCTGCGGACGTAGGACACGCGAGGCACGCCATGCAACCAGATGCCGCTGCCCGTGCGGCCCATGCGGCGGTCGTGCTCGTTCGGGTAGTTCAGCGGCAGCGCCCCGATCCCGTACAGCTCTTCGACCTGCTGGTCGTCCAGCCGGCTGGTGATGTGGTACACGCCCAGCGGCGTGCGCAGATCGCCTTCCACCTCTTTGTCGAAACCCGCCCGACCGATGGACGCGTAGAAACTGCGGATCAGTTGCAGGCCGCCGGACTGCTGCGCAAACACGTAGACCCGTGAATGGCTGGCGTCCACGACGACCACATGCCGAACATTACCAGCCAATTCCAGCACTTGCTCCGGCACCGTGCCGGGCGGAGGCATCTCGCTGAGCGAACCGAGGCGCCGGGCGGCCTCGGCGCGCAGCTTTTGCAGTTGCTCGCGAACGGCCGGTGGGCCATCCTTCACTGTGGCGAAGCTGGGCAGCGTTCCACTCTGGGTCATCAGAAGGTCCCCATAGACGAGTTGCCCCAACTGGAAACCAGGCACGTCTCGCACCAGCGCTGCGGCCAATGGCAGGGCTTGCCGGTTCCCGGCTGCGATGGCGTGGTAGACCGCGATGAGGCGTGCTTCCGGCGACGAACGCAATGAGCCGGCAAGCACAGCGCCATCGTTCAAGCTGCTCCTGGCAGTCTGGCCGGTGGCCTGTCCGATTGGCAGGACCAGAGATGCACCCGCGAGCGCAGCTCGGGAGAGCAGCTTTCGACGAGTAGTGGACAGATTGGATGTCCCTGTCATGAGATCGGTCTGTCCGAAGGTCATTGCGCGTCGGCCAGGGCGACGGAAGCGGCCATGGCGAGCTGTTCCCGAATGGTCTTGGCCTCTTGCTTGAAGCCGGGTAGTTGGGCAACCGCAACGGTCGAGACCAACGAATCGCTGGAGATCCGCGACGGGTTGGTTTGCACGCCTTTGACGAGGTATTCAAAGTGCAGGTTCGGGCCTGTCGCCGTCCCGGTGGAGCCGACCGTTCCGATGGTCTGGCCTTGCTGCACGCGTTGGCCCACCCGGACGGCGATGCGTTCCAGGTGCGCATACGCAGTGGCGGCTTTGTCGGGGTGCTGGATCACGACGTAGTTGCCATATCCACCTTGGCGACTCGCGAAGCTCACCACGCCGTCGGCCACGGTTCGGATAGGGGTGCCGGTCGGCGCGCCGTAGTCCGTGCCCTTGTGGGCTTTCTGCCCCCCGAACACCGGGTGGATACGTGGCCCGTAAGAACTGGTGACCCGGGAAAACGCCAGGGGAGAAGCCAGGTAGGCGCGTCGCTGACTCGCCCCATCTAGGCTGACAAATTCGCCCGCTTTGCCAGGCGCCTGGAACCACATGGCCTGGTGTGTTTCCCGGCCATGCTGGATCTCGGCGCCCAGCAGCTGTCCTGTGAACAGGATTTCGCCGTCCAGCTCGAAGGCTTCATAGACAAGATTGACGCGCGTACCACGCCGCAGATCGTGCTGAAAGTCGAGGTCTCCGGAAAAGGCCTCGACCGTCTGCGCGGCGATGGCATCTGGAATGTCGGCCTGATCGGTGGCCGCGTAGAACGAGGAGCGAATGGTGAGCGAGCCGAACCGCACCAGGCGACGTGGCGTGGGCTGTTCGAGCCGGGCGTTGAATCCAATGTCTTGCCGCTCCACCACCAGTCGACTGACGCGCTGCTTGTCGGCGTCCACCCAGCGCACCGACAAGGTGCTCAAGCGCCCCTCGGGGGTACGGGTGACAGAAGCCAGCTTGCCAGAAGCACCCGTCAGCAGCAGCCGTGATGTGGTGTCACGGGCGAGAAAGCTCTGTGCTTCACGATCATCGACGCCCAGCCGTTTGAGCAAGGCCTGCAGGGAGTCGTCTCGGCGGGTGAGCTGCGATTGGTGAATCAGAAACTCGGGCGCCGATGCCGTCAGCGCAGGCTCCGCCAGAGGGGTATCCATGGTCTCCACCACCTGCCGGACCGGCCACTGGGCGGCGTCAGGCAAGGTAGGTGAGACGCCAAAGGCCACGACACCCGTGCCCAGCAGCAAGGTGCCCAGGGCGGCCAGCACGGGCCGTCGGTGGCTGTGGATCAGTGTTTGCAGATTGCGCAAGTGGACAGGCTTCATGGCAAGGCAGGCAGTGGCTTTATTCCCAGGGCTTGAAGCGCCTCAGGCCGCGGACAAAAGGACCTGGATGTCCGATGCGATCGTGGCGGCATCGGTTCCGTAGGCGGAAAACAGGCGGACCCGGGCTTCGGTGTCGAAGATGTACTTACCCGCCGAGTGGTCCATGGTGTAGGAGGTCGGGGTCGAACCCGGGACCTTCTTGTAGTAAATCTTGAAGCCAGTTGCGACGTCCTGGAGTTCACCGGGTTCGGGCCGCAGCGCGATGAAACTCGGGTCGAAGTTCGCCATGTACTCCTTGAGCAGCGCCTGTGTGTCCCGCTCGGGATCCACCGTGATGAAGAGTACCTGCAGCCGGTCGCCCTGGGCACCCAGCAAGCGCTTGACCTCTGCCATGGTGGTCATCGAGGTGGGGCAGACGTCCGGACACTGGGTGAAGCCGAAGAAAACGACCGCGATCTTGTCCTTGAAGTCCTTCATCGTCCTCAGGTTGCCGAGGTGATCCTTGAGCCGGAGATCCTGGGCAAAGGATGCGCCGGTCACATCGGTGCTCTTGAACTTGGGAGCTTCTGGTGAACAGGCCATCAACGCAGGGATACCTGCCAAGCAAGCGAGAGACGTCTGAACAAATCGCCGACGGTCGATGGACGAGTCGTCTGAAATGGTTGAAGAGCGCTGTGTCATGTCACTTCCTGGCTTTGGCTACTTCTTCGGCCACGAGCGCCATCAACTGCTGATCGCCAAAAGACGGCAGTCCGCGGCCATTGACGAAGAAGGTGGGCGTCTTGGTCACTTCCAGGGCGGTCAGGTCCTCGATGTCTTGCTTCAGAACCGCGTCGATGGCTGGCGTCTGTGCGTCGGCTTGAGCCTTGGCGATGTCCAGGCCCGCCTCTTGCGCGGCGCGGTATGCCAGATCGAGGTTGGGTTTGCCGTGGTCGGCCCACTGCGGCTGGGCGGCCAGCACCATTTCCAGCACCGGAAGGTATTTGTCCTGTAGTTTGGCGGCTTCCAGCAGCTTGACCACCTGATCAGAACCGGCATGGAAGGGGGCGTACCGGACCACCAGGCGCACATCGTTCGGGTACTGCTTGAGGATGTTCTTGACGATGGGATAGAACGCTCGACAGGTCTCGCACGCGGGGTCAAAGAACTCGACGATGGTGACCGGCGCGTTGCGCGGCCCAAAGACCGGCGAATGGAAGCGGACTAGGCGGTTGTCTGCCTGGCTGCCCGACGGGGTGGCCGGCTGAGCGGTGGATTCCTTGACGACCTGATTGACCTTCTCCGCCTGCGAGTTCTGGACCCGCTTCTGGTAGGCATTCATGCCCAGGACGAAGAACATCAGGACGATGGCGACGAGGGCGGCGACGGTGATTTTTTTGGAATTCATCGGGAGGACTTTCTGAGGTAGACGACGAGAAGGATGACCAGCGCCAGGAACGCGGCCAGCGACAGCCAGGGAATCTGGACACCATTGAGGATTTCGAGCTTCTGGTCCGCGCAAGACACCCCGGCGCTGCATGGCACCCAGGCTTTGGGAATCAGGCCCGCGACCAGCAGGGTGTGGTAGCCGGCCATGGCCAGACCGCCCAATGCCAGGGCCAGGGCATAGATAGCGCCCCGGCGGTCATCGGTGAAACAGGCGATGCCCAGAACGATGGCGATGGGGAACATGAAGATGCGCTGGTACCAGCACAGCACGCAGGGCGTCATACCCATGACTTCACCGATGAACAGCGCGCCCAGGGTGGCGGTGGTCGCCATCAGCCAGGCCATCAGCAGCAGGGTCCAGGGTCGTGTCATGACGGGCACTCCGAGGAGGCGACCGTTGGGCGAAAGGACATCAGAATCCAGGTGCCCGCCGCCAGCACGATAAACACATCGGCCAGGTTGAAGGCCGGCCAATGCAGACCACGCCAGTGCAGGTCGAGGAAATCGGTGACCGCGCCACTGGCGATGCGGTCGATCAGGTTGCCGCTGCCGCCGGCCACCAGCAGCGCACCCGCCACGCGTTCGAGTGGGTCCACCCGGCGCGCCAGACTGACGAATGTGATGGGAACGACCACCGCGAAACCGACGACGATGAAGAACACCCGCTGCCAGCCGCCCGCATCGGCCAGCAGCGAAAACGCTGCACCAGTGTTGAGCACATGAACCAGGTTGAACCAGGTCGTGACCTCGACGGCCGTGCCCAGCGCGATGGTGCTGGCGAACCAGGCTTTGCTCAACTGGTCCAGTGCCAAAAGAAAGGCCACTGCGGTGAGCCAAGCCAGACGAGGACGATCCCGCCAGGGAAATGCAGACATGAAAAACACCCTGAAAGAACGGACATCACCAGCCGCGAGGGCTGGCGCGTTTCACAGGGATCGGAGCGGTGCGGCGCTGGGCGCCGTCAAAAAAACCGAACCCTGGTCAGGCCAGGGTGGGCCACTGCGGCCGTTCGGGCCTCTCGACGAACAGCACCTCGGTCCAGGAGCGCGTCCCGGCTTGCGTCCGAGTGCTGGTGTCGCTCATGGAAAAGGATCTGCTGGTCAGCACGGCTAAGGCTCCAGTGTGGCAACTCCCGCAATGCGGGTGCTGCGCATGGCTTTCACTGGCGTGTTCGTCGGCATCGGCTTGAAACAGCACGTCCGCCGTACTGGCGTGCATCGGTCCACAGGGTTCGTGTACGCAAGGCGCGCCCGTGGCTGCACCGGCCCACTGCAAGGGCAGGCAGAACATCAGCAACAGGGCAAAGAGACAGGCGCGCATCAGCATGGGATTGTAGAGCGAAGGCTGCGATGGATGCACATTGACCGAGGCAACCCGCTGGATGTTCAAGGCGCCGGTGGTCTCTGGTATGCGCGGATGGTGGCCAGCAGTTCTTGCTCCACCGGCATCGGCCGGAACGCGCCGATGTGTGATCGCCCTGTGTTGCCCAGCGGCAGCCGGCCCAGCAGGTGCCCTAGTGGAACCAGCAGCAGCCGCAGCAGTTGACCGTTCACCTCGCCCAGGTTCCGCGTCTGCCAGGCCAGCGCGAGCATGAGCCCATGCGTTCGCACATGCGGGGCCAGACGGGTTTGTCCGAGCACGTGCAGGGCTTCGAGCAGATGCCAGGCCTGGGCCAGATCACTTCGGTCGATCCGGAGGTAAGCCCGGTGTATCCGCGCGAAAGTGTGTGGGTCAAACGCCACCGTTTCTTTGGGTTCAGTGCGCATGGTCGTGGTGTTCATGTCCGTGAGCGTGGGCCGCACCGACTTGTAGATCAGGCCACATAGAGACCAAAGCCCATCATGCTGAAGGCCTTGAGCGCCGCTGCCCGAGCACGCCAAGCCAGCGCCAAAGCCAGTACCGCCAGCGACACGCCATAGTTAAACGCATCGCCGGCGAAGTCGATGGCATCGGCCAGAAGGCACAGCGATCCCGATGAAAAGCCGGCGCCCAGTTCGACCACGAACATAGCGCTAGTGACGATGAGCGCCACCCACAGCATGCGACGGTAGCGCGGCAGGATGTCTATTTGGCTGGGAGCGGGGCAGCTGTGAGCTGACATGGAAACTCCTTCAGAGTGACGCTATTGAAAACCCTGGAGCGGGTCCAGAGTCAAGCCCTCAGTCCTTCCGACGGTAGATACCACATGCGCATCAAGGAACTCGCCATGGCCACAGGCGTTGCCTATCAGCCGAGCTGGCTAGTCAAAACTTTTTTCTAGGCCGGTGCGTGTGGTGCACATCGGGCACATATTTCAGCTCTTTGCGACCGGGTAAGCGTTGAAACACCGGTTTTGGAGGTGCTGCTTACCTAAGAACGGAGGTCTCGGCGGTTTCGATCTGAAACTCGTTGACGTCTACACCAGGGTCACCGCGATTTCCGAATTCGCCCTACCTCGCTCTTTACCAGCTCGTAGAGCTGTTCCGGATCAGTAGAAGGCAGCGGCTTCCCGTTGACGAAGAAGGTCGGTGTGGCTCGCACCCCGATAGCCTTCAGATCCGAGACATCCTGCGACAGCACGGTATCCACCACGCCAGAGGCAATATGCTGACGTGCCTGCGCTACGTCGAGGCCGGCAGACTGCGCAATGGCCCATGCGCGATCAATGGCTTTTGCCCCCTGACCCGTCCACGCCCGTTGCCCATCCAGTAAAGCTTCGAGCATGGGTTCAAATTTCCCCTGCGCACGTGCCGCTTCAAGAAGCCTAACCGCTTCCACTGACGCTTCCCGGTGAAATGGCGTGTACCGAATCACCAGGCGCGTCTCACGTGGGAATGCAGCAAGGATCTGCTTGACTCGGGGATAAAAGGCTTTGCAGGCTTCGCATGCAGGATCAAAGAACTCAACAATAGTGACTGGTGCGTCCGTAGCACCAATGACTGGCGAGTGTGGTCGCACCATTGAACCGGCCTGCTCTGAAGCCTTCAAAGCCGCAGTCTGCAGGGTATGGCGCTGATAAAGAAAAACAGCGGCGGAAAACATTGCCAAGGCGACCAGCGCCGATAGAAAGACGATGTGACGGCGGGTCATGTGAAATCCTCGAAGCGATGAGATTGTTTGGAATCAAACAGCGGCAACCGTAGTTGCCATGCCCTGCACCAGGTAGAAACCTTGCTGTCCGTGGGTGGGAAGAATAGCGCCTGCTGCGCTGAAGTCAGCCAGACCTTCGATCTCCCCAGTGAGTACTGGTTCTCAGGGGCCAGCACCGCCAATCTCCATCGCGAACACACCCGTCATTTCGAACGAATACGTCACAAAGAGCTTGACTCTGTAGTTGGTACAGGGTGTGAAATTCCGGCTTCGAGTAAGGACCCATGGCAAAACACCACCACGAAAATCCGCCGATGTCCAACGCACAACACGATCACGAAACGTGTTGCGGAACCGATCATGCCGCAGTTGCCCGGCCGGAACCCACAGACAGTTCCTCTTGTTGTGCGCCTGCGATCCACGCTGCTCCCGATTCGGGGGGCGTTGAAGTGGTGGCGCCGAACACCTTTCGTATTTCGACGATGGATTGCGCGGTCGAAGAATCGGAAATTCGCCGTGCCGTGGAGCCCATCTCCGGGATTCGCGGTTTGCACTTTCGCCTCCCACAACGGACATTGCGTATCGATGGCACCAATGAGGCTGTCATCACCGCGTTGACCGCCATTCGCCGAGCGGGCTTCGCGCCCGAAGCCGTGACGGCATCAGCAGGTACGGATGCCACAGACCATGCTTCGCACGACCACGCATCGGGCACCGGCACCAGCTACGCACGGTTCGCCGCAGCACTGGTGTTTGCGATGGCTGCAGAAGGCATCTCCTTTTTCGCGCCTGAAACCATGGCCTGGAAAGTGGTGGGCATGGCGGTTGCTGCCCTCGCCATCGGGTTGGCTGGCCTCGAAACCTATGCCAAAGGCCTGACCGCAGTTCGACATGGCAAGCTCAACATCAATGCCCTCATGTCGGTCGCCGTCACGGGCGCATTCGTCATCGGCCAGTGGCCGGAAGCCGCCATGGTGATGGCCCTCTATGCCATCGCTGAGCTCATCGAGGAGCGCGCGATCGATCGCGCCCGAAACGCCATCAAGGGCCTGGTCGATCTCGCGCCCGATGATGCCGAAATCCAGCAGCCTGACGGGAGCTGGCGCCGCATCAAGGCGACCGAGGTGGCGCTCGACGCCATTGCACGGGTCAAACCAGGCGAGCGGGTCGCGTTTGACGGCATCGTCACCAAAGGCAACAGCAGCATCAATCAAGCCCCCGTCACGGGCGAGAGCATTCCTGTTGACAAGGAGCCAGGCAGTTCGATTTTCGCAGGCACGATCAACGAAAACGGTGAACTCGAATTCCGCGTGACCGCGGCGTCGAGCAACTCCACCCTGGCCCGCATCATCCACGCGGTGGAGGAAGCGCAAGGCACCCGGGCGCCTACCCAGCGTTTCGTGGATCGCTTCGCGGCCATTTACACGCCCGCAGTCTTTGTCGTGGCTTTCGCGGTCGCTGTGGTGCCACCGTTGCTACTTGACTGGGCCTGGCTGACGGCGATCTACAAGGCGCTCGTGCTGCTGGTGATTGCATGCCCTTGCGCGTTGGTGATTTCGACCCCCGTCACTGTGGTGAGCGGTCTGGCCGCCGCCGCGCGCCGAGGCATTCTCATCAAGGGAGGCACCTACCTGGAGGATGCCCGCCTCATCAAGGCCTTGGCTGTGGACAAGACCGGAACCCTGACCGAAGGCAAGCCGAAACTGGTGGCGTTCAGGGCGTGGGGGCAAGCCGAAGAGGCCCGGGTGCAGCGTTGGGCGAAAAGCCTCGCCGCTCGTTCCGATCACCCTGTGTCAAAGGCCATTGCGGCGGGGATCGATGGCGCGGCTGGGGACGTTGATCGATTCACCACATTGCTGGGGCGCGGCGTCGAGGGCATGGTCGACGGCAAGGCCATGGTTCTGGGCAACCACCGCCTCATGCGGGAACGCAAGCAGTCCGATGCCCAACTGGATGCCGAATTGATCGCCCATGAAACGCAAGGCCGCACCGTCACCCTTCTGGCGGACGACACCGGAGTCCTGGGCTTGTTCGCGGTGGCCGACACGATCAAGTCCACCTCCGTGGCGGCGGTTGCACATCTCCAGCGACTGGGTGTCACCGCCGTCATGCTCACAGGCGACAACGCGGCCACCGCGCAGGCGGTGGCGCAGGATGCGAACATTGCCGATGCCCGTGGAGACCTCCTGCCCGAGGACAAGCTGACGGCCATCCAAGACATGCGCAAGCGCTACGGCCACACCGCCATGGCGGGTGACGGGATCAACGACGCGCCCGCGCTGGCGCAGGCGGATATCGGCTTCGCGATGGGTGGGGCCGGCACAGACACGGCCATGGAGGCGGCCGACATCGTCATCATGAACGACAACCTGGGCCGTATCGCCGAAACCATTGAGCTGAGTCGCGGGACGCACTCGATTCTGTGGCAGAACATCAGCCTTGCTCTGGCCATAAAGGCTGTTTTCTTCGTGCTGGCCGTGGTGGGCAGCGCAACGATGTGGATGGCGGTTTTCGCGGACATGGGCGCGAGTCTGCTCGTGGTCGGAAACGGCTTGCGCCTTCTTCGCTATGTCAAACCGGGTCAATGCGAATCGGCCGCACTCAATACAGCCCTGAACCTTCGCTAAACATGCTTGTTCCACAAAACGTCTGGCGCCATGTGCGTCACAGAAAGTTCACATGCGAATTTCGAGACACACCGGTGAAAACCCCGACGCCTCTCCCCGAGGTCTGCCCGTGAGCGCCGCCCTGGCCCTGAACGGGGTGGCTTGCGTGCGCGGCGGGCGCACCCTGTTCAGCGGTCTGAACCTGCAGTTGCCCGGTGGCCGGTTGCTGCGCGTGGCCGGGGCCAACGGCGCGGGCAAGACCAGCCTGCTGCGCCTGGTGTGCGGCCTGCTCAGCCCCACCGAGGGTCAGGTGCTCTGGCGCGGCCAGCCGCTGGCGACGCAGCGCGAACAGTGGGGCCGCGATCTGGTGTACGTGGGTCACGCCGCTGCGCTCAAGGACGATTTATCTCCGCTGGACAACCTGCTGACCGCCTGCACACTGGGCGGCCAGCCTGCCGACCAGGTGAGCGCGCTGCAGGCCCTGGCCGATGCGGGCCTGCGCGGCTTCGAGCGCACACCCGCGCGCCGGCTCTCGCAAGGCCAGCACCGCCGCTGTGGGCTGGCGCGTTTGGTGCTGGCGCGGACTGCACCCCTGTGGGTGCTCGATGAGCCCTTCAACGCCCTCGACACCGCTGCCACCACCTGGCTCGAAGGCCTGATCCGCGCGCAGCTGCTGCGCGGTGGATCGGTGGTGCTCACCAGCCACCAGGGCGTGGCGCTCGACGACACGCCGCACCAGGTGTTCAACCTGTGAACACCCACGTGGCCACCCACCCGATCACTTCCGCCGCGCCGCAGGGCTGGCTGGAGGGCTTTTCCTGCGTCTTCCTGCGCGACCTGCGCATCGCCCTGCGCCGGCGCACCGATTCGCTCGCTGCCGTGGTGTTCTTCGTGATGGTGGTGAGCCTCTTTCCGCTCGGTGTGGGGCCCGAGCCCGCGCTGTTGCGCACCATGGCGCCGGGTGTGGTCTGGGTGGCGGCCCTGCTGGCCTGCACGCTGCCGCTGGCGCGTCTGTTTGCCGATGATTTGCAGGATGGCACGCTCGAACAGCTGCTGCTCTCCACCCACCCGCTGCCCCTGCTGGTGCTGGGCAAGATTGCCGCGCACTGGTGCGGCTCGGTGCTGCTGCTGGTGCTGGTGTCGCCGCTGCTGGCACTGCAGTTCGACCTCTCGGCATCCAGCACCGGCGTGCTGCTGCTCACGCTGCTGGTGGGATCACCCGTGCTCAGCTTGGTGGGCGCGATCGGCGCGGCGCTTACGCTGGGCCTGCGCGGTGGCGGGGTGTTGATGTCGCTGCTCACGCTGCCGCTGGTGATTCCGGTGCTGATCTTCGGCTCGGGCGCGGTGGAAGCGCACACCGCCGGGCTGGGTGTGGGCGGCCATTTTTCGCTGCTCGGTGTCTTGCTGCTGCTGAGTCTTTTTGCCGCGCCGCTGGTGACCAGCGCCGCCCTGCGCATCTCGATGGAGTGACCGCATGAGTTCAATCAACTGGTTCCACTACGCGGCGCCGCAACGCTTCTACCCGCTGGCCGGCCGGCTGGTGCCGTGGTTCGGCGCGCTGGCCGTGGTGCTCACCGCCGTGGGCCTCTACCTCGGCCTGTGGGTGGCGCCCACCGACGCGCAGCAGGGCGAGGCTTACCGCATCATCTTCGTGCACGTGCCCACGGCCTGGATGTCGATGGTGGTCTACCTGGCCATGGCAACCTGGGCGGCCATCGGCCTGGTGTTCAACTCGCGCCTCTCGTCCATGATGGCCACGGCGCTGGCACCCACCGGCGCGCTCATGACCTTTCTGGCGCTGTGGACCGGCGCGCTCTGGGGCAAGCCCACCTGGGGCACCTGGTGGGTGTGGGACGCGCGGCTCACCTCCGAGCTGGTGCTGCTCTTTCTCTACATCGGCTTCATGGCGCTGCACAGCGCCATCGACGACACGCGCCGCGCCGACCGCGCCTCCGGCCTGCTGGCAATTGTGGGTGTGGTCAACCTGCCCATCATTTATTTTTCGGTGCAGTGGTGGAACACGCTGCACCAGGGCGCGTCGGTCAGCATCACCAAGGCCCCGAGCATGGCCACGCCCATGCTGCTGGGCATGCTGGTGATGGCGCTGGCCTGCTGGATGTATTGCATCGCGGTGGCGCTGGCCCGTGTGCGCTTGATCATGTTGGAGCGCGAACGCCACGCGCCGTGGGCGCAACAGACACTGGGGAGCCTCACATGAACAGCCTTGATGAGCTGCTGGCTATGGGGGGCTACGGCCTGTATGTGTGGGGGTCGCTCGGCATGTGCGCGGCGGTGGTTGTTGCTGAGCTGATGGTGATCCGCTTTCGCCGCCGCCTGCTGGCGCAGGAAGCGGGCGACGAACGCGCTACCGAGGAGACCACGGCATGAAGCCCCGCAACCGCCGATTTGTGGCTCTCGCTTTGGGTCTGGCCACGCTTGGAGCCGCCACCGCTTTGGTGCTCAACGCCTTCAACAGCAATCTCGTGTTCTTCTTCAGCCCTACGCAGGTGTTGGCCAACGAAGCTCCACGCGAGCGCAACTTTCGCGTGGGTGGTCTGGTGCAGCAGGGCAGCGTGGTGCGCGAGCCGCAGGGGCTGACCATTCGCTTCATGGTGACCGACACGGCCAAGAGCATTCCCGTGACCTACACCGGCCTGCTTCCCGACCTGTTCCAGGAAGGCAAGGGCGTGGTGGCGCAAGGCAAGCTGGGGGCAGACGGTGTGTTCCGCGCCGACCAGGTGCTGGCCAAACACGACGAAAACTACATGGCACCCGAAGCGGCCGATGCCGTGGCGCGCGCGCGCGCCGGACAGACATCCATCGTGATCCCCGAAGGAGCGAAACCATGATTCCCGAACTCGGCCATTTCGCCACCGTACTCGCGCTGCTGATGGCGCTTGTGCAAAGCGTGTTTCCGCTGATGGGCGCGCACCAGGGTCGCAGCAGCTGGATGGCGATGGCTCGTCCGGCTGCACAGGCGCAGTTCGGGTTGTTGCTGGTGGCCTTTGGTTGTCTGGTGCATGCCTTCGTCACCAGTGATTTTTCCGTGTTGCTGGCGGCGCAGAACTCGCATACCAGCGCGCCACTGATCTACCGCGTCACCGCCGTGTGGGGCAACCACGAGGGCTCAATCCTGTTGTGGACGCTGATCCTGGCGGGCTGGACGATGGCGGTGGCGCAGTTCTCGAAGCAACTGGACGACGCAATGCTTGCGCGTGTGCTCGGCGTCATGGGGCTGATCAGCGTGGGCTTCCTGCTGTTCACGCTGCTCACCTCTAACCCCTTCGAGCGCCTGTACCCGGTGCCGCTGGACGGGCGCGATCTCAACCCCCTGCTGCAAGACCTGGGCATGGCGATCCACCCGCCCATGCTCTACATGGGCTATGTAGGGTTTGTTGTGGCCTTCGCGTTTGCCGTGTCGGCCCTGCTGGCTGGGCGCGTGGACGCGGCCTGGGCGCACTGGTCACGCCCCTGGACCACCATGGCTTGGTGTTTCCTCACTCTGGGCATTGCGCTGGGCAGCTTCTGGGCTTACTACGAGCTGGGCTGGGGCGGCTGGTGGTTCTGGGACCCAGTGGAAAACGCATCCTTCATGCCCTGGCTGGTGGGCACGGCGCTGATCCATTCGCTATCGGTGACTGAGAAGCGCGGTGGCTTCAAGTTGTGGACCGCACTCTTGGCCATTCTCGCGTTTTCACTCTCGCTGCTGGGCACCTTCATCGTGCGCTCGGGTGTGTTGAGCTCGGTGCACGCCTTCGCCACCGACCCGGCTCGCGGCGTGTTCATTCTGGTGTTTTTCACGCTGGCGGTGGGTGGCTCGCTCACGCTGTTCGCTTGGCGAGGCCCCAAGGTGGGCGGTGGGGGTGCTTTCGAACTGCTCTCGCGCGAAAGCCTGCTGCTGGCCAACAACATTCTGCTGGTGGTGGCCGCGGCCGCCGTGCTGTTGGGCACGCTGTACCCGCTGGTGATTGACGCACTTGGCATGGGCAAGCTCTCGGTCGGCCCGCCGTACTTCAACGCGGTGTTCGTGCCGCTCATTGCCCCGGCCCTGTTCCTCATGGGCGTGGGGCCGCTGGCGCGCTGGCGGCAGGCCTCGCTGGGCGATCTCGCGCACCAGCTGCGTTGGGCCGCAGGTGTGAGCGTGGCCAGCGCGGTGATCGCGCCGCTGGTGCTGCAGCGCTGGACGCCGCTCACCGGCCTGGGTCTGCTGCTCGCGGTGTGGGTCGCGAGCACGGCGGTGCTCAACCTGGTGCAGCGCCTGCGCTCGCACCCGGCTTCCGCCTGGGTCGCGTTTCGCGCCCAGCCGGGGAGCTACTTCGGCATGTTGCTTGCTCACTTCGGCGTTGCTGTGTTCATCGCCGGTGTCACGGTGGTCAGCAGCTTTCAGACCGAAAACGACGTGCGCATGGAGGTGGGCCAGACCGCCGATGTTGGCGGCCACAGCATCCGGCTCGACAAGATGGAGATGGTGCAAGGGCCCAACTACACCTCGGCCCGCGCCACGCTCACCGTGAGTCAGGGTGGCGAGATGGTGGCGGTGATGCACCCCGAGCGCCGCATCTACACCGTAAGCCGCATGCCCATGACCGAGGTGGCCATCGACAGGGGTGTGATGCGTGACGTATACGTGGCCCTCGGTGAACCGGTGAGCGAAACCGCGTGGAGCGTGCGCCTGCACCACAAGCCCA
Source organism: Hydrogenophaga sp. (assembly GCF_025699295.1). Taxonomy (GTDB): domain Bacteria; phylum Pseudomonadota; class Gammaproteobacteria; order Burkholderiales; family Burkholderiaceae_C; genus Hydrogenophaga. Next base: position 239,444 of record NZ_JAILWB010000002.1, read on the forward strand.
TGGTCAATTGGATATGGGGCGGTTGTTTGCTGATGGCGCTGGGGGGACTGATGGCCGTGATGGACCGGCGCTACCGCGTGCGCAAGGCGGCTGCCGTGACACCGGCCGCGCCGCTCTCTGACAATATGGGCGCGGCGGGGCCAGTGATGACTGTCCGGAGCGCGCGCCCATGAAACGTTATTTGTGGCCACTGGCCATCTTTGTGGTGATGCTGGGTTTTCTTGGCATGGGGCTGCAGCTCAACCCGCGCGACGTGCCGTCGCCACTGATCGACAAACCGGCGCCATCCTTTCGCCTGCCCACACTGGCTGCGCCCGATACGGTGTTCAGCCCCGAGGACCTGCGCGGCCAGGTGTGGCTGCTCAATGTGTGGGCCTCGTGGTGCGTGGCCTGTCAGCTGGAACACCCGGTGCTCATGGACCTGGCGAAAACCAGTACCGTGCCGCTGATCGGCCTGAACTACAAGGACCAACGCCTCCTGGCGCTGAGCTGGCTGGGCAAACACGGCAACCCATACAAAACCACGCTGTTCGACGCGGACGGCCGTGTCGGTCTGGACTTCGGTGTGTACGGTGTGCCCGAGACCTATGTGATCGACAAGCAGGGCATGATCCGCCTGAAGTTCACCGGCCCGGTCACGCCTGAGGTGGTGCGCGAGAAGCTGCTGCCGCTGATAAACGAACTCGGTGCCTGAACCCATGCGTTTGATGTTGATCGCAGTGATGTTGAGCTGGCTCCTGGGGCCTGGCAGCGTGGTCGCACAATCTTCGCCGGAGTCGAAGGCCACGCCCTTGTCGGCCGATCCGGAGCTGGACGCGCGCGTGCTCAAGATCGCCGAAGAGCTGCGCTGCCTGGTGTGCCAGAACGAAACCGTCGCTGCCTCGCAGGCCGACCTGGCCAAGGACCTGCGCCAGCAGATCCGCGAGCAGCTCACGCAGGGCCGCACACAGTCCCAGATTCTGGAATTCATGTCACAGCGCTACGGCGATTTCGTTCTCTATCGTCCGCCGCTCAAGTTCAGCACCGTGCTGTTGTGGGTCGGGCCGTTCGTGTTGTTGCTGGTGGCCACTGGAGTGCTGTTGATGAATATCCGGCGGCGCGATCCGTTGACCGAGGCCGCGCCGCTGAGCACGGCGGAACTGCGGCGCGCCCAGCGCTTGCTTGACGAAGCTGGAGGCGCTCCATGATCGTGTTCTACGCCCTTGCGTTGGCGATGCTGGCGCTGGCTGTGTGGCCTCTGGTAGCGGTGGTGTGGCGTCCGTCTTCAACGCCCGACCGCCAGCCCGTATCAAACACCAACATCGCTCTGCTGCGCGAGCAGCGCGCCCAGCTCGATACCGAATTGGCTGAAGGAAAAATCTCGCTCACCGAGCACACCCAAGCGCAGACCGAACTGGCGCGGCGGGTGCTGCAGGAGTCTGCCTCGACCCAGCGCATTGAACCAACATCGCCTCGCAGTGCCACTGCGCTCGCACTGCTGGTGGCCGTGCCCGCGCTGGCCGTCGGCCTGTACCTGTATCTGGGCGAACCCGATGTGGTGCGCTATGAGGCCGAGCTGGCCAAGGCACAAGGCGAGGTGTCGAGCAAGGACCTGGACGCCATGGTCCGCCAGGTGGCTCAGAAACTCCAGAGTCATCCACCGGGGCAGACGGCGGATGCGCCCGCGTGGGCCATGCTGGCGCGTGCTCACGCCAGCCGTCAACGTTTCGCCGATGCCGACCAGGCCTACCAACGCGCGCTCGAACTCACTCCCGACAACCCCGACCTGCTCGCTGACCGGGCCGATCTGCTGTCGTCGTTGCAAGGGCAGAGCGCAAGCGGTGAGTCCATGCGACTCGTCAATCGAGCCCTGGTGATCGACCCTGGCCACCCCAAGGCGCTCGCGCTGGCTGGCAGCGCAGCCTACAGCCGGCAGGAATTCAAGCTGGCCGAGTCTTTCTGGCAGCGTGCGCGCGAGCGGGCCGAGCCAGGAAGCCCGTTTGCCCAGGGGCTGGACAGCAGCCTGGTGGCTGCGCGCGCCGGCATCGCATCACAACAGGGGGGAGGGGAGCGCCTGGCGGAGCAAACCGCACCAGCGGCCAAGACGCCCATCACGGATACGGTCGATCATCCTGGCTTGAGCGGTCAGATCAGCCTGTCGCCCGAACTGCGTTCAAAACTGGCACCGGGCGACACCTTGTTTGTGTTCGCGCGTGCTGTGCAAGGACCGCGCATGCCACTGGCCGTGATGCGTGTGCCGGCCACGGCTGGCCCGGTGGCCTTTGCGCTGGACGACAGCCAAGCCATGACGCCCGAGCACCGCATTTCTCTGCACGAGCAGGTGGTGGTAGAGGCGCGCATCAGCCGCACCGCTCAGGCACTGCCGCAAAGTGGTGACCTGCAGGGGAGCAGTGGACCAGTGGCCAGCAACAGCGCCCAGTTGCAGATCAACATCAACACAGTGGTGCCCTGAGCCAGTCCGGTTCAAGCGCGCAAATTGAACCCTTCAGCGATCAGGCGCACCATGGTGGCGGGCTGTTCTTTGTTCGCGAGATGCCCCAGGCCATGGAGCTGAAGGTAGTGTGCCCCGAGCTTGGACTCGGGCGCCAGTGGGTGTGGGCGTGGTCCAAGCGAGTTTTGTTGCTGGTCCGTTTGCCCGAAGGACCGATCAGCCGACCCAACCAACGAAGAAGAACAACTGTCGCCCTTTCTCATTGATCCAATACCGGCGCTTCGACATTGGAACTCCTACAAGTACAGAGTGAGGGTATCGAAAACCCTGGAGCGGCTCCAGAGTCAAGTCTTCACCTCAAACGACCTGAAAGACCTCATGCGCATCAAGGAACTGGCACAGGCCACTGGCGTGGATGTTGAAACCATCCGCTACTACGAGAAGCAAAGCCTGCTGCCAGCACCGGCGCGGCAGGACAACGGCTACCGCGACTACACCGATGCTCACCTGGAACAACTGGCCTTCATCCGGCACTGCCGAGCGCTGGAGATGCCGCTGGCCGACATCCGCCGACTGCTGAGTGCGCTGGATGCACCGGGCGAGCCGCACCCGGACGTGGATCACCTGGTGCAGGAACAGATCGAGCGGGTGCGTGCAAGGCTCAAGAGCATGCGCGCGCTGGAGAAGCAGTTGTTGCTGCTCAAGGCCAGTTGCGGGCGTTGTGACGATGACGGAGCCGATTGCGGCATCCTCAAGGAGTTGGTGGCCGCCGCACATGGTGAAGCCTGCGCCTGCCACTCGGTGAAGCCGTCCTGATGCATCAGGACCGTCCCCTTGGCTGCGGTCAACGGGCCGGCTGGAACATGATGATGCCCATGCCAACCAGGCCCATGGCCATGCCCGCCATGTCCCACACGGTGGGCCGAACCTGATCGACAGCCCAAAGCCACAACAGAGCCACAGTGATGTAGACGCCGCCGTAGGCGGCATACACGCGACCGGCCGCCGTGTCGTGCAAGGTCAGGAGCCAGGCGAACAAGGCCAGGCTCAGGAAGCCGGGCACCAACAGCCACATGGACCGGCCTTGTTTGAGCCACAGGTAGGGCAGATAGCAGCCGATGATTTCTGCCAACGCAGTGGCGACGAAAAGCAGCAGGGTTTTCATGACGGCATTGTGCTGGCCGGTGAATAACCCAGAAAGACGTGCTGCTTGACTTTTGCTGGTGGTGCGTCACGGCGTGCCGCCGTCGGGCTCTGCGGGCTGTGCCCGCGCCCCATGCCGGGTCACGGCCATTCGGCTTCGATCCCTGCGCCTTCGGCCGTTGGCATCCGGCCAGCGCGCTGCGCTTGCTTGTCTCACGCCTGCTGTTGTGGTGGGGCTTGCTTGCTGTTCCCTCCATCCTTGCACACCGTTCTCGCCGTCAAGGTCTGCGCGCCCTGTGGGCGCTAGCGGCCATTCGGCCGTCTTCGAACCTGTGACCGCTGCGCTGCGGCGTGCCGGTTCCGGTCTCGGGCAATCCCGCCCGATCACTGGAGTAGGTCATGGACGACAAGTCATATGTTTCGCTGGAGCAGCAGTTTTGTCTGGTGTGCGGCAACGCTTTTGACACGGGCAACATCCTGCTGGACCGGCGTTTGCGCGCGAGCATGGCGCACCACACGACGACGGGCTGGGGTCTGTGTCCCGAGTACCAGCGTTTGTTCTCGGAGGGCTTCGTGGCCCTGGTCGAATGCGATCCGCAGCGCAGCGGTTCGCCATCGGGTTCAGGCCTGATGAAGCCTGATCAGGCGTACCGCACCGGGCGGCTGGCGCATCTGAAGCGGGATGCATTCGCCCGGGTGTTCAACGTCCCGGTCGCGGCCGAGCAGCCTTGTGTCTTCGTCGAGCCCGGCGTGATCGAACAACTGAAGGCGATGGTGCCGGCCACCGATTGACGTCGCTCTGAGGCCTTGATGCGCCGCCCCGTGGATCGCGGGAGCGGCGCTTTGTTTTGCTGCACCGGGCTGTTGGGATGAACCCTCGGCCGAATGGGTCGAACGTGTTCTCTCCGGCGGTGCTGCGCGGGCTTCGCACCGCCTGCGCGCCAGCTTCGCCGGCTTGCCTGGCCTTTGCGGGCGCTCCTCCCGTCAAGGGCCGCTGGCGGCGCCCGTGTCCTCGGCTGCGCCTGCGGGCCGCGCCAGCGCCTTCGCTTCCTCCCTTGACGGCGCACCCGCGCCGGCCCCAGTGGCCGTCCATGGCCGCGAAGGGCTTCGCGGCCCCTGCGGAGCCCAACACCCAAGGAGAGCGCCCATGCACAACACCGACTGACTTCCCATCCGCGTTTCGATGTCTTCCATTGTTTGAACAAGGTCCCCGTGTGGGACAGGAGATTTCACATGAACACCGTTACCCAATCCGAAACCCTGGCCTTGAGTGCCGTGGCCGCTGCGGCAGTCCTCCGCACTGCGGCCATTGCCGGTGAATCCGTCACCGTGCCGGAAATCGCACCCTACGAACTGCATCTGATCCCGTTGTCGCGGCTGCGGCCCTCCAACCGCAACGTGCGCCAGAGCGGCGGCACGGCCATTCCCGAACTCGCTGCGTCCATCGCACGCGTGGGTCTGCTGCAGAACCTGACCGTCGTCACCACGCCCGATGGACAGTGGTTCGAGGTGGTGGCCGGGCGTCGGCGACTGGCCGCCTTGAAGCTGCTGGTCAAGCGCCACAAGCTCGCCAAGGACCACCCGGTGCCTTGTCTGCTGGTGCCCGACACCTCGGCCCGCACCGTGAGCCTGAGCGAGAACGTGCAGCGGGAGGCCATGACCCCGGTGGATGAACTGTTCGCCTGGAAGGCACTGGTGGCCGAAGGCCGGTCGCTGGAGGACATCGCGGCCGACTTCGGCGTCACGCCGCTGGTGGTCAAGCGGCGGCTGCGGCTGGCGAACGTCGCGCCCCGGCTGCTGGTGGACTATCAGCAGGGAGCGGTCACGCTGGAGCAGTTGATGGCCCTGGCGATCACGGACGACCACGCGGCGCAGGAGTCGGCTTTCTATGAAGTGCCACAGTGGCAGCGCAGTCCGGAATCCCTGCGGGACCACTTGACCCGCGACGAGGTGGATGCCAGTCGCGACGCGCTGGCTCGATTCGTGGGGGTGGAGGCCTACGAAGCGGCAGGCGGTGACATCCGGCGCGACCTGTTCGCGGACGAGCAGAAGGGCGTATTCCTCACCGATACCGGTTTGCTGGAGAGGCTGGCACGCGACCGGCTGACCGATGCAGCCGAATCGGTGCGGGCCGAAGGCTGGGGCTGGGTGGACATCACGCCGCGTGTGTCGTCGGCCGATCTGCACACCTTCCAGCGGGCGCGGCGTTCGCGCCGGGAACCCACCAAGGCCGAGGCCAAACGCATCGAGAAACTGGAGGCCGAGCAGGCGCTGCTTCAAGACAAGCTCGACGACGAGGACGACGACCTGAGCGACGACGGTGCGCAGGCTCTGCACGAAGAACTGGACCGGCTGGGCGAGCAACTGGACGCCATCGAACAGACCCTGGTGGTGTACGAGCCCGGCGTCGTGTCCATGGCCGGCGCGGTGGTGTCGGTGGACCCCATGGGGCTGTGGTGGTGCATCGCGGGCTGTTGCGCGTTGAACAGGTCAAGGCACTGCGGGCGCAGGAGCGGCCAACGCCGGACGCACACGCAGGAGGCGAAGGAGGGCCAACAGATGCACCCGCCACCCGGGGCGGTCTGTCGGAGAAACTGGTGCGCCGCTTGAGCGCGCACCGCACCGCCGCCCTGCAAGCCGAGGTGGCCCGCCATCCGCGCATCGCGCTGGTGGCTCTGGTGCACCAGTTGGCGCAGCGGGTGATCCTGGGTGGCTACGGTGCATCGCCGGTCAACATCAGCGCCACACCGCAGGACCGGCTGGAGCAGCATGCGCCAGACGTTGCAGAGGCCCCGGCTTCGCAGGGCCTGCGTGCCGTGCGCGAGGCCTGGGCAGCGCGGTTGCCGGAAGACCCGAAGGCCCTGTTTGCCGAATTCCTGGCAATGGAGCAGGAAGAACTGCTGTCGCTGCTGGCCCTGTGCGTGGGCCTGACGGTATCGGCCATCGCTCACCGCGAAGACGAAGCCCCCGCCGCGCTGCTGGCGCAGGCGGTGGGGCTGGACATGCATGGTTGGTGGGCTCCAACCGCAGCGGGCTACTTCGACCACGTGTCCAAGGCCAAGGCATTGGAGGCGGTGCAGGTCTTCGCGCCGGGCGAGGTGCAACGACTGGCAAAACTCAAGAAGGCCCAGATCGCCGCCGAGGCCGGGCGGCTGGCCGCTGGCTCGGGCTGGCTGCCGCAAATGCTGACCGAGCCAGTGCAGGTTGAGGAAGGGCAGGGTGAGCAAGAGCCGGAAGAAACTCAGGCCGCTTGACGCTGCGACAAGTTCCGAAACGCCTCTTCACATCCCGGCTTCGGCCGGGATTTTTTGTGCGTCTCCGGCGCAGCCGGACCGCGCTCTGGTGCTGCGCATCGAGCCACCAGGCCACGCGTGACCCGGTGTCTCGACCCTGTCGGGCGCCGATCGCTGACGCCTCCGGCCGTTGGCATGCCCCCGGCCTGCGCGCTGCGCTTGCCTGTTTCACTCGGACATGTGTGGTGGGGCTGGCTTGCTGTTCCCTTCATCCTTGCACACCGTTCTCGCCGTCAAGGTCTGCGCGCCCTGCGGGCGCTGGCGGCCATTCGGCCGTCTTCGAACCTGTGACCGCTGCGCTGCGGCGTGCCGGTTCCGGTCTCGGGCAATCCCGCCCGATCACCGGAGTTGGTCATGCAGCACGATCTGTTCTCTTCCCTCGATTCCCTCCTGTCGGTGCCCGCAGGGGCGGGAGGCTTTCTCATCCGCGACCTGGCGGGCCAGTACCGGCCAGCCGAGGCCGACGAGGTGCTGCTGGCGGCACAGAGGCTGCTGGCTGCACAGGTGCGCGGTAGCGATCTGATGGACTCGCCCGCGGTGGTGAAGGACTTCCTGCGCGCCAGACTCGGCAACCTGCCGCACGAGGTGTTTGCCGTGGTGCACCTGGACTCGCAGAACCGAGTGCTGGACTACGTCGAGATGTTCCGCGGCACGGTCAGTCAGACATCGGTGTACCCGCGCGAGGTGGTGCGTGACGCACTGATGCGCAACAGCAGCGCTCTGGTCCTGGTGCACAACCATCCCAGCGGCGAGGCCCGTCCGTCGCGCGCTGACGAACATCTGACGCAGACCATCAAGGCCGCAGCGGCGTTGGTCGATGTGCGGGTGCTCGATCACTTCATCGTCGCCGGCAACGTGATCTGCTCGATGGCAGAAATCGGTCTTGCGTAACCCCTGGGGCCTTCGGCCCCAATTTTCTTGTTGCTGACCAGCGCGCTTCGCGCGAGCGCAGGGGAGGGCGGAGCATGGCCGGTGTTCACCGGCAGCACATTGGGCAGCGGCCCTGTCCCGTGCCTGGGGATCGCGGTCTTGTTTCCTTCCCGCTACGCGGGAACGCGCCCGCTGGACGAACTGACGCACGGTCCTCTCCCGCCGCTGCGCTGTGGTTCTGTCCCGCCCGCCAGATCGTCCCCCGCTCACCCGCCATGCCCGAAGCCGGGCCGCCGGGAATACCGGAGACAGCGAACCCCTGAGGTGATCGCACCGGCTCGAACGCCGCGCCAGTCGCTGCGCTTGGTGTCACGCCGCCCGCAGAGCCGCCGCTGCTCACGTCATCCGGTCGCCTGCGCTTTGCTGGTCGCCCGAAGAGGCTCGGGCAGCGCGTGCGCCAATGGGCCCACCGTCATCCCCCCACGGCGCCCCCATCCACAGGTGAGGGGGACTTGTGGGGGGATCTTTCAGCGGTGGGCCAGGTGACTGGCTCACTGTTTCGTGCTGCAAGGTTTCCCCATCCCCCACCCCTTCCCGAGGGAAGGGGCCTTGCCCACCCCCCGCCCGCCCGTGGGCGGGAGCGAGGGAGTCCGAGCGAGAGGATCAGCTTTGAGGAACCCGGATCGGGGTCCGGCTGGTCGCTCTTGCAAGGAGTTTCACCATGGCCAATGTTCTGATCATTCAGCACCACGCGCACCTGGCCGGTGCCGTCAAGCTCGAATTCGTCAACGGGCGCGAAGGCAAGCTCGCCAAAGCAAGCCTGATCGCCATCAGCAACCAGCATCGCGGCAGCGGCGAAGACCGCGAGGAGCGTGCGGTGTCGATCCGCTGGACCCTCTGGGGCAAGCTGGCTGAACACGCCGCCGAGTACCTGGGCAAGGGCTCGCACGTGAACGTGATCGGGCGCTTGCACAACACCCAGTACCAGGACGGCGAAGGCCGCGAGGTCCACGGCATGGAGTTCACCGTCGAAGACATCGATTACCTCGACAGCAAGGCCGAGAGCGAAGCCCGCCGCAGCCGCCACACCAATGACTCCCAGGGCTGCCAGCCGGCCACCGCCTGAAGCCCCACACCGGGCGGTTCGGCCGCCCGGTCTCCCTCATCCCGTTTCTCCCCTATTCACTGATCCAGGAGCGTCACCATGATCTCGTCCGCCCATTCCCCCCGTCTGGCTGCCCGCTTTGGCCAGAGCACCTTTGTCATCCGCAGCGAGACCCCACTGGCCGAAGACCAAATGCGCCGGGCCGCGCCGTCCATCTTTGCCGAAGGCAAACACGGCAGCCGTTCCGAGCGCTACACCTACATCCCCACCATCGACGTGCTGCGCGGCCTGCGCCACGAAGGCTTCGAACCCTTCATGGTGGCCCAGAGCAAAAGCCGCATCGAAGGCAAGACCGAATTCACCAAACACATGATCCGCATGCGCCACCTGGGTCAGGTCAACACCCGGCCCGAGGCCAACGAGATCATCCTGATCAACAGCCACGACGGCGCCAGCAGTTATCAAATGCTTGCTGGTCAGTTCAGGTTCGTCTGTTGCAACGGTCTGGTGGTCGGTGATGTGGCCAACGACATCCGCATCCCGCACAAGGGCAACATCCGCGACGAAGTGATCGAAGGCGCGTTCCGGGTGCTGGAGGACTTCGAGGTTGTGGAAGCGTCCACAGACAGCATGAAGGCCCTGCCGCTGCAGCGTGAGGAGCAGCAGGCCTTTGCCACCGCCGCCCTTGCGCTGCGCTACGGTGAACGGGGGGAGGGCGAACCACCCGCACCGGTGACCGCCGAGCAATTGATTGAAGCCCGACGGCCCGAGGACTGCGGCAACAGCCTGTGGACCACGTTCCAGCGGGTGCAGGAGAACGCCTTGAAGGGTGGCCAGCCGGGCAGGGGCGCCAAGGGCCGGCGCCTGCACACCCGCCCGGTGGCCAGCATCGACCGCAGCGTGAGCCTGAACCGCGCGCTGTGGGTGCTGGCCGAAGAGATGCGCAAGCTCAAGGTTTGATGAGGTCCGGCGCTGGATTCAACCCCGAATCCAGCGCTGGCCATGCGGTGCTCCGCGCCCATCATCGGGCAGTGCGTGCGCGTGAAATTCCAGAACGCGCTCGCCGGCCGGCGCCGGCTCGCGCGATCCCGGCCGCTGGCGCATCGAGCGCGGCGCCCGGGAAACGTCCTCCGCCTCGACCTCCCTTGTCGGTCGCGCTGGAGGAAACCCCATGAAGACCCTTGTGCTCGCCAACCAGAAGGGTGGCGTCGGCAAATCCGCCGTCGCCACCTTGCTGGCCTACTACTTCCGCAAACTCGGCTGCCGCGTGCTGGCCATCGACCTGGACCACCAGGGCAACTTCTCCGACCCGCTGCGCAAGTCCCAGCGCGCGGTCGTGGCCGAAGTCCCGGCCAGCGCCTTGCTCACGCAGACGAGCCCGGTCATCCCGCCCGCGGACTTCGTCCTCGTCGCCGCCGACCAAGGTCTCTCCGGGCTGGAGCGCCAGCCCAGCCTGCACAACGACTTCGCGAACAATCTGAGGGCGTTCCTGAAGTCGATGGATGACCGGTTCGATGTCTGCCTCATCGACACCAACCCCAACCCGGACATCCGCATGATCGCGGGGCTGGTCTCGGCCGACTGCGTGCTCTCCCCGATCCAGCTCAACCAGGAAGCCCTGGACGGCGTGCACGCCCTGCTCAACCACCCTCGGGTGGGGGTGCGCAAGATCAAGACCATGCTCAACCCGAAGCTGCACCTGATCGGTTTGTTGCCGGTCATGGTGGAGGCTAACCCCTTCCAGCGGGAGAACTTCCTGCAGCTGGTGCAGAAGTTCCACCCCATCCTAATTCCCTACGGCACCAAGCCAGGGCAGTACGCCTCCATGCCGCGCCGCTCGGCCGTGGCCGAAGCGCAGGCCGAAGGGCTGGTGCTGTGGGAGATGAAGAAGACCGCCGCGCGAGACGCCTGGCGCGAGATCGAAGTGGCCATGGTCGTGGTCGCCAAAGCCGTGCTGGATGGAGCGCCGACACAGACATCCCCCATCACCCCCATCAACGGAGCGGACCATGGCCCTGTCGCTGGATAGTCTGGACCTGCTGCCGCCGACCGGGGGCGAGAGCGGTACCCCTTTGCAGATTCCGGTGGACACCATCGACGAAGACCCGGACCAGCCCCGGCAGGAGTTCGACGAGCAGAGCCTGGACGAGTTGGCTGAGACCATTCGCGAGCGAGGTGTGCGCCAGCCGGTCTCGGTCCGCACGCATCCCACCATGCCGGGCCGCTGGATGCTCAACTTCGGCGCCCGGCGCCTGCGGGCCTGCCAGCGGGTCGGGCTGTCCGAGATCCCCGCCTTCGTGGACCAGACCGCCAGCAGCGTGGACCAGTTCATCGAAAACGAACAGCGCAAGGGACTGACACCGCTGGAGATCGCGCTGTTCGTGCAACGGGCGCTGAACCAGGGGCAGACGCAGGCCGACATCGCGCGCGCCATCGGCAAGAGCCGGCAGTACGTGACGCTGGCGACGGCGTTGATCGATCCGCCGGACTGGTTGATGGCCGCGTACCGGGAGGGGCGTTGTCGAGGGCTGACCGAGCTGCATGAACTGCGCAAGCTGGCCGGGGAACATCCGCAGTACGTCGAGGCCTGGGTATCGGATCGCCAGGCCATCACGCGCGACATGGTCCTGTCACTTCGGTCCGACCTGGCAGAGGGTTCGGGCAGTGTGAGGCGCGGCACTTCGGCATTGATCGAGTCCGTGGAGGCCAGCCTGGTGAAGGGCGCCGATCAAGGCGTTCTTGTGAAGATCCGTCCAACAACAGGCGCCAGCGCCGAGACCAGGCCTCGTGTGCCCCTGCAAGCCTCATTGCGATTGCTGGCGAGCTTGGATGGTGTCGAGGTGGTGCTCAACGCCCTGCAGGCCCCAGCGCAGGCAGGGCAGGTCTATGTGGTGCCTGTGAAGGGTGGCCAGCTGCAAGCGGTGCAAGCCAGCCGCCTGACCTTGATTGGTTGGTCCGGGTTGTGAGTTGTCAAGCAGCTTGACAACTCATCGGGCGAAGCAGCCTCGAACTATTCATCTGAATGCAGTGGCGCCCCGGCTTTGACGCCGTCGGCTTGCTGCAAATCTCCTGCTGATCGCTTTCCCTGCCTCACCGGGTTGTCAAGCAGCTTGACAACCCGGTGGGCGTCCGCTTGCCTGTGTCTTCTGGATTTCAGGGTGAATCCAGCGCCTCGGCTCTGTCGATCCTCGGTGAACATCAGTGCATGGGTGATTGCAGGATAGGCGCCGCGGCGCCGGTTGTCCGACACGTCACCCCGGGTGATCACGTGTCTGGAGGCGATCATGGAGTCCCATTCTCGCGAGCGCATCAGCATCGACCTGCAAGGCCTGAAGGGCCTGCTGCTGGACCGGTCTCAGGCCTTGGGCATGTCGCCCTCGACCCTGGTCAGAACGGCCCTGGTTCAAGCACTGGGGGTAGCTGCAGAACCCGAGCCGGTGGGACTCGGGCACTCGCAGCACAAACGGTTGTCGGGCAATCCGCGCTTGTGCCTGCGCATGCCCCGCGAAAACATTCAGACCATCCTGGCTGCTGCGAATCAGGCGGGCCTGAGCCCTGGTAGCTACGTGGCGGAACTGGTGGCGGGAGCACCCTGGCTCGTGAGCGGCGCCAGCAAGGCGGAGCAACTGGCCGCACTCACAGGCTCCAACGCCCATCTCGCCGACCTCAGCCGCAACATCCACGCCCTCACACGCCTGCTGACCCAGAGCAACGTGCCCAAGGCATTGGTTTATCGGGACATGCTCGACACGCTGGATGGCGACGTTCGGCGACACCTCTCCCAGGCAGCGGCCCTGCTGGCCGATCTGCGGCCGCGTGGGACACCCTCACAGACTTCTCGGCACCTGAGCCGATGACCAACAGGAGGACACCATGACCCAGACGCCCAACATCGACGGGGTGCTCATCCAGTGGGGTGATCGCCTGTTCTACTCGGGCAACCGGGTGGTCAAGGTCAAGCCACAGCCAAAGCTGGGCGATGGAGGCATGCGCCAGCGCGCAGACGCCATCCGCAAGCGCATTGAAGCCACCGTGGTGAAGAGAGCGCCCCAAGTCATGGTCAAGGTCACCGGGGGAGGGCGGGGCATGCTGGCCATTGCTGCCCACTTCCGCTACATCAGCAAAAACGGCCGACTCGACATCGAAACCGAACAAGGCGAAACGGTGCGCGGCAAATCCGCTGTGCACGAGCTGGGCGAAGACTGGCGCTACGGCGGTAGCCTGATTGGTGATGAAGGCTTCCGTCGCGAGGCCTTCAACATCATGCTGTCCATGCCCCGGGGCACCGACCCGCTGATCGTGCAGAAAGCTGCGCGCGAGTTCGCGCAGACCGAGCTGGCGGCCCATAAGTACGTGATGGTGCTGCACGACCACCAGGCCAACCCACATGTACACATCAGCGTACGGGCAGAGTCGATGAGCGGCAGGCGCCTCAACCCGCGCAAGGCCGACCTGCAGCGATGGCGCGAGACCTTTGCCGAGAAGCTGCGCGGCTATGGGGTCGAGGCCGAAGCCACCCGACAAGCCACGCGAGGACGAAACACCAGCTATCCGGACCTCTGGCGGCTGAAGGCCAATGAGGGCGGTCGGTTGAGAAAGGTCCGACCAGTGAATAACTCAGGAGCCAAGGCGCGAACCAGCCGGGAAGCGGCCATACAGGGCTGGCTACACATCGGGCAGGCCTTGGCGGCGTCACCTGATGCACAGGATGTCAAGCTGGCCGCTTCGATCGCGAGATTTGTGCATGAGGCGACTGCGACGTGGAATCAGTCGAAAGCCTCGCAAGATGCTGGAAAGGTACTGCAGCGGCCGTTGCCAACCATTGGGCCAGAGACTCGACGTTGATGACTGCTGCCAACACGGTGCGGTCTGGATGGCCGGTCGAGGCTGGGCCCTGACTTTCGCCCTCATCGCGTGGCAGGCTGCTTCCGACCCATAAGGGTCATCGCCAAGTCAAGCGCAGAACAGACCTCAACGTAGCCTCTGCAACAGGCGGGCTTCCTAAATTCACCGTGGGTGCGGCACTACTGGGTTTGCATAGGGCTTGTTGCCTATACCGCCCGGCTTACGACTACTTCTTCTGAGGCGCTGATGCTGCAGATGAAGCTGGCGTCGTGTGCACAGCTTTCATGTCCTGCTTTGCCAATTCGACAATGGGTTTCGGTGGCTCGGATGCCGATGCCGATGCCGATGCTGGTGCTGGTGCTGGTGCTGGTGCTGGTGCTGGTGCTGGTGCTGGTGCTGCGCCTATTCCACTAGTCGTTCCTGATGGCTGCTGGACTGTTCCAGCAGCTCCCGCATTAGGTTTGCCTAGGCTCTCTGCGACAGGCACTTTGTGAAGATCCGGATTTGAGTACCAAACAAGGAGCCCAGTCGCCAGAACCACGGAGAGAAAGACAAAGCTGCGAAGAATGCTTAGAGTTTTAGTTTGCGATAGAGCCCTTCTTTGCAAAGCTTCGAATCCGGATTTGAATTTTCCTGCCATGCCATCGGGTTGAGCATCTACCTTAATTTTTCGGAGCCGTATTTCCTCATTGATCGCATCAACAGCATGGTGCTGATTTCTAATTAACAAAATCATCAGACCGGAAAAAACGCATGCACCAAGCCAGACTACGACGTTTTTGATGCTAAGCCCAGTGTCTGGCGTCATCTGACCACCCACCAATACTAGAGCAACAGGCATTGCTAGAAGTTGGTTTTGAATTTCTGAGAGAGTCTTATTCAACTTCAAAGTCGAGTCCAGATTGTCTTTCTCAACTTCGGCCTTAATTTTTTCGAAAGAGAACTCGGCCGCATACATCGAATAGTTGCTTCGGGCGTTTTCGACAAGCGACTCGAATTGTGGAAGGATTTCACCAATCGTGATTGATTTCTTGCCCTTAAAGGCGTCGAGCAAGACCGAACGCAAGATGCTGTATTTTTGATCTCTATGGCTATCTGTTACAACAAATACCGTCTCGAAGTACGACAGTGAGGGCAATGGCGTTAAGTCCTCAGCCTGATAGGAAAGCTTGACTTCGATACGTGATTCGGGACTCTTGATGAAATGCAGCAGAGCGCCGTTGTTCGCAGTCATGTCTGCCATCAATGGCAAAAGGCCACAAAGCTTTACTGCGGAAAAATAGTTCGCCACCTGCGGCGGTATCGCCCCCTGATGCACTGCGTGTGCGTCATAGGTGAAGTAGATGTCCCTCACGGCGAATCGTGGCGGAACACTTTTCAGATTGTTAGGGTAAGCAAACATCTCGTTAAGAGATCCGTATACCCCAGCCCGCTGCGGATAGAACTCAATTGTTCTTGCGACCTCGTCGGTCATGCCAATGAGCTGGCCGCCGTCGCCGATCGCAGCAATAATCTGACTGAAGTCCCAAGCCACAGGAAGCTTGCCTTCAATGTGTCCAAGAGCAAGCACCTGCTGGGCTTCTAGATTTTCTAGGAGCCAGACCGCCCAATCATGAGAGTTATCAATCTGCGGCGCCATTTTCCAAAATCGATTGTTTGAGCGCCTCAGGAGGATTGTTCAGGATAATCGCGTTCCGATCAGCGTCAAAGCTAACTCGGTGTGTCTGAATGTCCTCTACGTCGAAAGCGACGGAAATCGTCTGTCCAATCTTCCCTGTGATCCGGTAGAGCCGGCGGTAAGTAGGCTTATGGGGCTGGAAAGTGTGATCGATGTGAAAGTCAGCCGCTTGGGGAGACTGTAAAAACTGGATGAATTCCTCCGGCCCCTCAGGCCGAATCGCTGCAGCTGCGGTAGCTATCACGAGTTGTACAGGGTTTTGCTGCATGCATTCGCTCAGTCTCTTGCGCATTTGCATACGCTCTTCAGCCTTCTGCTCCATGCTCAAATCTACCCTGGATGCAACAAATGCTTCAGCCGCTTTAATCAACTGCTCAGTGTGGTGTTTTGAATCGGTGAATGTCACGCAGGCCAATGCCTTGCGGAAATACTCGGTGATGTCACCTTGCTTTGCCTTGCCCTTGACGAAGGTGAGGTAGGGCTGAGTGTTGTTAGCCAGACGAGTAAGGTTGACGCGTGCAGCTTCGTGCAAAAGCTTGAGATCAATATTCAATGTTGGCTGCAAGCTCAAAGTTGCTTCATCGATTCCCGCGCCCGCCTTCAATTTCAACATTGCAATAAGCAAAAATTCAACGTTATCTTGCTCATAGCGGAGAAAAAGCGCATATCCACCGTTGGCGAATATTGCATCCTTCATCGCCTCTTTTATCAGGGTGAGCGCCGATACTGTAAATACTTGAAAATCCGTTTCGCCGTCAACATAGCTGGCAAGCGTCACCGGAAAGGCGTGAATAAGAGGATCTTGTCCGAGGGTGCCGTTACTATTGACGGAAGTTGCGTACAGGCCAAGCAATTCTCTGCAAAGCTCTTGAAGAACTTCATCGATTGGAAGAGGCTCTGGCCGCACTTGCTCAGTAACACTGCCCTCACCGACAGTTTGTGCAGCTTTGATGAGTTGGTGGATTGTTGCTTCCCGAATAATCACTTCTTGCCGTCCCTTAAATATTGTTGTCGCCATGGTTCAACCAAAGGTCTCTTTGGCAGTCAGGGTCACTGTAACAAACGGCGACTTTCAGGTGACTGACGTAAACCCGGGCGAGGCCATCTTCATCGAGGAATTAATCTGTTATTTTATACAGTATTTGTATGAGTCTCTGTTAGGCCATCTTAAGCTTCGAGGATCACTCTTCTTCCTCATAATTTTTCGCGTCGTCAAGAGTTCCGTTGAGCAGCACTTCATCGGAACCGTGAAGTTCACATCCACTCAGAAGATTGAGTTCATTTAGGCGCGCCTAGTAAGCGCAGGAGCCACTAACAGGATGGTGCGTCCTAGACTGGGCTCAAGTACTTCCAGCTCTTCGAAGTGCTTCGCCTAAGGTCTGCTCTTGGCCGACAGCAGTCAGCGGAGTGCCCTGAGCAGATGTCCGAGCCCGCTGCAGTCCTGTCCTTCAGGTCGTCGGCGCCACCACCGCGGCAGGGATGAACCCTTCATCCGTCAGCGCACGCACCACGCCACGCAGCAGCATGTTGTGGCTGAACCCGATGCTGTATTGCCGGGCGCCCGGGTTGATGGGTTGCAGCATGCCGCCGTCCACCAGCTTTCGTATCTGGTAGGTGCGCTGGTTGGCGTTGAGGTCGGGCATGGCGGCTTCCAGGTCACCCGCCTTCACCGTACCGGCTTTGATGGTGGTGGTCAGAACGGCCTGTTCCAGCGGGGTGATCAACTCCCGTTCGCGGGCGTAGTTCACCGCAGGCAGCAGCACCTTGGCTTTGAGGTGTTCGTAGTCGGCCAGGCGGTCCACCTTTGTCAGTTCGTCGCGCACACCGCTGAGCACATACACACACCAGCGCTCCAGCGCTTCGTCGGTGCCCACATCGGCGTCACCAAGCCGGGCGTAGTAGGCGTTGCGGTCGGCGCAGAACACCGCGGCCGGGTTGAGCAGCCGGCCCACCGCGTTCACGCGGAAGCCGTACTTGATGAGCATGGCGTAGGTGAGCAGGCGCACCACGCGACCGTTGCCGTTGCCGAACGGGTGCACCCAGGCGAACCGGTGGTGCGCCAGCGCCACCTTCATCAGGTCGTACTTGGGCGGGTCTGCCCGATTGATGAAGGTGACCAGTTCGGTCATGTAGTCCGGCACCTGGGGTGCCTCGGGCGGCAGGTGGTTAGCCTGGGCAATCTTCACCGCGCCCTGGCGGTAGGCGCCGGGGTTGGTGTCGCCTTCACGTTTGAGCCCGTCCACAGTGGTGGCATGCAGGCCGCGCAGCAGGTGCTCGGTCAGCGGGGCGCCGGGCTCCATGCTGTCTTCCACCTGCTGCATTGCGTGTTCGATGTTGGCAATTTCCTGCAACTGTTCGGACCGGTTCGGGCCGTCGATCACCCGCGCTTCCACATAGTCGGCCAGCGTGGTGTGGTTGCCCTCAATGCGGGCCGAGGCCAGGCTCTCCAGCACGTGGAAGACCTGCTTGAGCTGCATGAACACCGGTAGCGGCGTGGTGCCCTGGATCTGCAGGCGCCGCAGGTGCTCCAGGTCGGTCAACACGTCCAGCAGTGGCGAGTCGAAGCTGGGGTTCAGCAGCCGCAGCGGATGGTGAACAAACTGAACCATGGTGGCAGGTATCTGGAATGAAGGATTGATTTATCTGGACTCTACGGCAAAAAATCGTTTAACGATATGGTTTTATGCGTTTGTTTGAATTCTGGTATCTGGAAATGTCTTGGTATCGGATCTGGAAAAGGCTTCCTGAGGAAGCTGGATCGGGCTGGTCTTCAGCTGGCGCGGCGGTAGCGCTGGCATGTCGCCGAGGGCAGGGCGCCAGCGCCAGGTGGTGCTGTCACCGCCGGACTCCGGGCTTTCTCCCAATGCGGCGCCGTCAGGGCCAACATCACGGTCGATGAACAGAGGGAAGGGCGCCACACCGCAGTCCAGAAGACTGGCACAGACCAGTGCCTGGTTGCCGGGCACGTTGTACCGAAGGCTTTTGACCAAGCTACGGCCCTGCCGCACCAGTGCCCCTACCAGTTGCCGGTCCCAGCCGTCGTCCACCGGCAGCCACTGCGCGGTGGTGAGCATGAGGGACAGTTCCACGATGCCTGGGGTGCCGGCTTCGTCCACCCGGAAGGTGGCCACCATGACCAGGTGAAGGTCAGGCTCGGTGCCCCAGAGGGTGAGTTCGTGTTCAAAGCTTCTGCCCAGGCGCCTGTAGAGCGCATCGTCCAGCGCGAAGGCCTGGTCTGGCAGGTGTTTGAAGACCGCCTTGTGCCCGAAGCGGGCGGGTGCGATGTCCTTGACCTCGGCCACCATGAGCAGCAGGGCTTGGGGTTGTCCGGGTCTCGGGGCGCCATGGGCCCACAGCCGTTGGCGGCGGGACTGGATCGCGTCGCGCTGTTCCACCGAAAACACCTCGGGGATGTAGAGGCTGCCCAGCAGGGCATGGCCGTGGACGAACTTGTTGTCGGCGGCCTGTAGCAGGTGCCGGCGCACGGTGCCCCAGGTGCGGCGACCGACAAAACCGGGCTTCCAGTGGGTCAGTTCGGCCTGGTCCCACAGGTAGTGCAGCAGGGCGCGCAGGCCGAGCCGATGGCCGTGGGCAACCACGCTGCTGCTGGCGCTGGCCGATGGGGGTTGAACTGCTCGCCCGGGCAGCTTGGACATCGGGAAGTCCAGTTTGAGTGTCGTCATGCCGGTGGCTGGGTTCTCGACGATGGCGGTGTCGACCAGCGGGCCGAGACCGCTGAAGTCTGCCGGTGGTTCGTAGGACGAGCAGGTGGTGGCGTGTTGGCTACCCGTGTTGGGCATGCGCTTGACGGTGTAGCCGTTCAGGACGCGCGCCACGTACATGTCAACGCCCAGCCCGCCGGGCTGGCAGAGGCAGCGGGGGCGCAGGTGGCGCTCGTGTGCCTGAGCGATGGCGTCTGCGAAGCCGGGGGCGTCTCGGCCCCATCGTTGATCGCCGATGGCGTAGGCCGCCTCCACGGCCGCTGTCGTGTTCATCTCACCACTTCAGCGGGCAGGTGCAGCGCGTTCGCGACCGCGCTGCTGGTCTTGTTGCGGTGTCACGACCGGACGTTGGGACGGTGCGTTCTTGTCGAAGACACGGACCTTGGGGTTCTGGCCATCGCGGATGCGCTGGGCGAGCTTTTCGGCGGCGGCCACCATCACGGCTTCTCGCCGCTTCTCTGGCACCCGATTGGCGACGAGGATGGCTTCAATGGCGGCCAGCACCGTCTTGCGGCCACCACTGCCGCGCCCCGAAGGCTTGTCGGTGTTGGTGGCGGCCTGGGGCGCGCTGGCGTCACGGGTGGGCTCGATGCGGTTGGTCAACCGCTGATCGCGCTCCACCTTGAGGCGTTGCAGGTCGGCGGGGTTGGGCTCGTAGCCAAGGGCCTTTACACCGCGCGCTGCGGCTTCGAGCCAGACCAGGCGCCGGAAGTCCTCGCTGCCCGTGACCCGAAGGGACCGCCAGTTGCGGGCTTCGGCCACATCGACCATGGAGCGGGCCACCGAGGGGCTGTTGGTGTCGGTGGCGAGTCGGAAGGTGGATTCCGTGAAGGCGACGCGCGAGGTGTCACCCCGGAAGCGGTATTCGGTCAGGCCAAGGCTGACATCACCCAGCGTGACCGGTGCGCGTTTGATGATGTAGCGGTCCATCAACGCAGCCTCCAGCCGGGCGACGAGTGCTTCGCGTTCGGCCTGGGCGTCCATGCGGGCGCTCGCCTGTTGGCTGGGCGTGTCGGCTGTGTCAGTCCCTCTGTCTTTGGAGGGGAGTGGGATGACGTTGGATTCCGTCGTCTCGCGCGCTGGATCGGTGTTCACCGGTTTCGCTGGCTGGGCTGTCGACGGGGGCGGTACTTCAGGGGCCTCATCCCGCTGCCATTGGCCGTCGATCTTGTGAACGAAGGACTTTTTCCCCCGCACATCCACGACGACGAACCGGTTGGCACCGAGCTGGTCGGCCTTGGTCACCATGTCCTGGTAGCTGTCGGTGCGGTAGGTGAGTTCGGCGAACGGGTCGCGCAGTTCGAATCGCTCGCCGAGTTCAGGCTCGGGTGTCTGGAAGGTCTTGATGGCGATGGCGGCGCGATCTACGGGTTCCACTGTGCCGCCCAGGGGTGTGTTGGCGTCCGCCGTGGTCTGATCCACACGCCGGGCCGGTGCTGCTCTTTCGTCCATGGTGGTCTCCTTCGGAGGCTGTTGCCAGCAGGTGAGGTGTCAGAGTTGGGGTGGGGCAGAAGACTGGGCGGGCACCGGGGGAACCCGGTACACCTCGATCTCGACGCGGCGGTTGAGGTTTCGGCCTCGCTGGCTGCTGTTGTCGGCCAGGTGGTCCCCGCTGGGCTGGTGGGTGGTACGGATGCGCGCAGGGTCCACGCCAGCGGCGACGAGGTAGTCGCGCACGGCGTTGGCCCGGGCCTGTGCGATGCGGCTTTCAACCGACGAGTCGCTGGTGCCGTCAGTGCGCCCCCTCAGCACCACGAGTGGCGCGGTCTTGGCTTCTTCCACCAGAGCCGGTGCATCCTCGGCGGGGATCGAGACCCGGGTGCTGTTGAAGCCGAAGTGGACGATGCGAATGCTGTTGGCCTGCGCTTTTTCCTGGATCGAAGCCATCAGTTGCTGGCGTGCTGCCATGTGGGCCAGCGTGGCGGTGGCGGTCTCTGCAAGGCGGCTGGATTCGTTGGCCTGGATGCGTGTGTTCTGCAGATCGTTCTTGCACACCTGCAGATCGACGGCCATCTGCGCGTTGGCGGGCCGCTTCTGAGATTCGTCCACGGTGGGGGGCTTGGGTGGTGAGCTGCAGGCGCCAAGAATTGCCGGGAACAAGGCGGTCAACACGGTGCGCGGTGACAGGATGGTCATGGCTGTTCCTCCAGGGTTTCGAGCCGGATAGGGGCAGTGCTTCTGGCGAAGGACGGCGTGGAAAGTGAGGCTGGCTCGGGCTCGGCGTTGTCGCGCTCAAAGACTGGCTCTATGGACCCGCCTTCACCGACAGCGGCGAGCCCGTCGTCAAAGAAACCGATGCAGGTCTCTGCCAGCTTCTCGGGCGGGCCTTCCATCTGGTCTTGGGTCAGCTTGACGTCGTGATTCAGAACACCGATGTCCATGCCGGTTTGCCCGGGCGGCAGTTCGTCGTCTGCGTAGCGCCAGCGCTGCTGGACTCTGGCGAGGTGCTGGTCCATGTTCATCTGCGGCACCTTGGGCGCCGGCAGCAGGCGTGACGTGAACGCCTTGTTCTGGAAGTAGCGGATCTTGTCGCCAAGGATGGGTTTGCAGCTTTCGGCGATCACCACCAGCCGGTCTTTGCCCAGTTCCTTGAACTCCTGGGGCAGCAGCAGGGCGCGGCGCTGCTCGCTTTCGTTGCGGCTGACGGAGCTGTGGCCGTGACCGATGAACGAGCGGCTGCGCCCCCGGGTGGTGACCCGTTGGGTGAAGTAGCCCAGCATGGCGCTGTACTCGTCGGCGTCCCGCTGTTCGCGTGGGGCGAACAGGATCTGCAGACCGTGGTTGGTGGCGAAGGTGCGGGCTTCCTTGTCGCCGTAGACCGCGTCCAGCTGCGACATGGCCTGCACCACGGTGAGCAGGCGCAGGTTGTAGCCGGCCAGGAAGGCGGCGGAGTGCGTGATGATGCCCACGCGGCCCATGGCGGTGAACTCGTCGTTGACCAGCAGGCACTGGTATTTGAGCGACGGGTCGTGCTCCGGCAACTGCTGGGTGTTGAGGCTGACCAGTTGCGAAAAGAACAGGGTGAGCAGCGGCCGGGCATTGGCCAGCCGGTGCGGTGGGATGCACACATAGACCGACATGCGCTGACGGCGCAGCTGGCTCAGGTCGAAGTCGTCGGCGCTGGTCGCGGCATCGACCACAGCGTCCGCAAAGATCGTCAGTGGCGCGTGGAAGGTAGCCACCACGCTGGAAAGCGTGTTTTCTGAGTTGCACAGCAGGCGTTGCAAGGCATCCACACATTCATCGGTGAACGGCTTGCCGGTTTCCTGGCGTTGTTCGATCAGGGTGTTGAGGTGATCCTTCAACGGTCGGCCTTGTCCCGACGACTGGCGCAGCATTTCGCCGACGGTGCGAGGCAGAGTGGGGGTTTCCAGCAGCAACAAGCCCAGCCCCAGAAACAGGTTGCGGGCCTGGTCGTTGAAGAAGGCTTCAGACGATGTTCCGCTGCCGTCGTTGGGATAGAACACTTGGCCAATGCCCAGCAGATCGCCCACGCGGTGCAAGGGACTGGTGCGGACGGCGGTGAGCGGGTTCCAGCGGTGGCTGCGAGCTTCTTTGTCGAAGGGGGCAAAAGCGTAGACGGCCTGTTGGTATTGAGCCCGGTAGCCAGCCGTGATGGCGTGGTTCTCGCCCTTGATGTCGAGCACGACCACGGAGTCTGGCCAGGTTAGCAGGTTGGGCACCACGACGCCCACACCTTTGCCGCTGCGCGTGGGGGCTGACAACATGACCGAGAGCTGACCGGGCAGGGCGAGAAAACGCCCCTGGAAGCGGCCAATCAGGATGCTGGGGGGAGGCGCTTGTTTGCCGCTCAGCAGCAGACCTGCCTTCTTAGCCTCTGAGATGGTGGCGAACCGGGCATCGCCGTGCAGCGCCCGCCGCGGACGGCTGGTCGAGATCAGGGCCACCGGCAAGAGCACCAGCGTGAGCAGGTAGGCCATGCCAATAGACACCAGCAGCCGCTTGCGCAGCGCGGGTTCGTCGGCGTAAATCAGCCAGTAGTCCACGATGCTGTTCCAGCCGGCCACTCTGGGGTTCGACTTGCTCAGGACCAGAAACAGCACGCCCGACAGGTACAGCGCCGCGACCACCAGCGCAGCGATCCCGACGAGCATGAAAACACCGGCCGCGACCTTACGCGCAGTCGGCCAAGACGCCATGGGAAATGCCAAGGACGCGCTCATGTCGGCGCTCCGTCAAATAGGCCGGCTTGCTCATCGGTTGCGTTG
The DNA here is from genome assembly GCF_025699295.1 of Hydrogenophaga sp. GTDB lineage: Bacteria > Pseudomonadota > Gammaproteobacteria > Burkholderiales > Burkholderiaceae_C > Hydrogenophaga. The sequence goes on from NZ_JAILWB010000002.1 coordinate 262,760, forward strand.
CCAGAGTGCTTGTCGTCGGTGGTGAAACGCTTGCGGCGCGGCTCGTAAGTGATCTCGGAAATGAAGCGACCCCGTTCATCCCGGTTGAACTGCACGATGACATCGATCACGATGCCCAGTAGGCCCTTGATCTCGTCCAGTCGCAGGCCGCCCCCGGCGCCGCTCTCGCGGATCATGAGCGACATCTGCTCCAGCGCCAGAGCACAACTGCCCGCGTGTACGCTGGTGATGCTGCCGGGGTGGCCGGACGCGGCCAGGCGAATGAAGGAGAAACATTCTTCGCCACGCAGTTCGGCCAGGAAGATGCGGTCGGGCTTCATGCGCAGGCAGGCTTCCAGCAGCGACTTGGCCGTCACGCGCGCCGTGCCCTGCGCGTCCTTGCTGTAGAACAGATGCACCACGTTCGGGTGATGAGGGATGGTGAGTTCGGCCGTGTCCTGGATGGTGATCAGCCGCTCATGGAGCGGGACTTCCTCGACGAGTCCCTTCATGAAGGTGGTCTTGCCAGACCCGGTCTTGCCACTGACCACGATGGTCTGGTGCTTCTGCACCGCCAGACGCAGAAACTCCCCATACCGACCGGCCGCTTTCAGCGCGAGCAACTGCTTCTGGAACGGCTGGAGTCCGTCGTCTTCCGCACCCAAGGCAGCGCGTTCGCCGATGCGATCGAACAGACCTTCGCTTTCGAAATCGGTCAGCCGCTTGATCAGGTCGGACGGCTTGCGCACCGTGATCGACACGGTGCCGCGCGTCACCGCAGGCGGGATGACGAACTGGATGCGCTCGCCGCTGGGCAGCGTGGCCGACAGCAGAGGGCGTTCCTGGTTGATTTGCTGATCGCAGTAAGTGGCCACGGCCGTGGCCAGGGAGAGGCAGCGTTCTTGCGTCATGGCCGGCGCTTCCACGCGCTGCCAGCCGTGCACGGTTTCCACCTGCAGTTCACCGGGGCGGTTCACGCACACTTCCAGCACGCCAGGTGCATCCAGCTGTTCGCGCAGTGGGCGCAGGAACTCGACGACCGAGGTCGCATCGCCGCACCAGCCGTCGGGCTGCAGGTCCTCGAAGAGGGACAAGAGGAGGTCTACCTCGGAGTTCATCGTGCCACCGGCTGCAGTGCGTAGACCGACGAGAAGTCCACGTCGCGCGCGACGTAGATGCCGACGATGCCGCCCTGGTTCTGGTAGATCAGGGGCGGGATGTTGATAGTGCTGTCGAGCACCTTTTCGGCCAGCTTGCTGGTGTTTTCTGTGGTGGACGGCAGGACGATGGTGTCCGCCTCGCGGTCCTGCATCTGGTTCTGAATCACCAGCTTGACCGAGTCGTCGATCAAGGAGAGCAGCATGGCCGCGCCGATGCGGTCACCCCAGCGGTTGTCCACGTGGCCGTCCATGCCGGACTCACCGAGCTGACCCGTGCCGGGCGATTCGATGTCCACCGTGACGCCGTTCGGCGTCCGAATGCGTGTCCACAGGACGGGAATGCGGACGGTACCGGGGCGCAGCGAAGCGATCCGATATTCGCCGTCCAGGTGTGAGCCGCGCTCGATAAGCAGTACCCGCCCGTTGTCGCTGTACACATCGCGCTGCACTTGGCAGCCCACCAGGCCCGAGGTGGCGCTGATAACCCGGGTTTTGAGTGCACAGGCGAAGGCCATGCCTTTGGGCAAGGTGAGACTGCGGTCGCCCAGGGTGGAGGCCTTCACGCGTGGTGTGGCGGAGCCCTGCAGCTCGCCACCGAACAGCCCCGCCACGGCCGATCGAAGGTTGGGGTCGTTGTCTGGCGGTTGTGGGGACGCATTGGCTGCAGCGCCCAGACCGGCCGGCAAGGCGTTGCCTTGGGTCAGGTTGTCCAGAAGCCCTTGCAGCCGGCGCTGGTAGTCCTGCAACTGCCTGGACGTGGAGGCTGCAGGGTCGTTGGACGTCTGCGTTGAGTCGGCGCTGTTGCCAGGGATGCCACCCGGGCGGGACGATACCACCAGCACGGGCGCGTCGTCCGGTGACCAGGTCTTGGGTCCGGATGGGGCAGCCGTGCCTGAATGCCTCAAGCTGATGGGGTCGGCCGCCTCTGCAGGGGTAGGCTCCAATGCGGGTACGCGGGGCTTGACCGGCTGGGTCATGTCCAGTTGCCGGGTGCCTGCTCCCGCAGCTGATGGGCGATCCCGCAGCAAGGACTTGTCCTTCTCCGCATCGCCGCTGCCGGCGAAGTAGCGGTACCCGTACAAGATGCACATGGCCGTCACCATGAGCACCACCAGGCCAATGACCGAGATGTTCTTCCAGGACAGGTTCAGCGGTTGCCGCCGGGCCACGTTGGGGATGCCCGCTTCGCCCGGCAAGGGGCTGATGGTGTTGCCGCTCTCTTGCGGCGAAGGCGCTTCGTTCGGTGCCGATGAACCTTGTGTGTGCTCGGTCATGGTTTGGCTCCCAGCGTTGAGGGCGACGAAACGGAGGCATCGGATTTCAGAACCCGTTGCACACCCGGCACCGTGGTGGAGCCTTTGGCCGGCGAGCCCTCCAGGTCGAAGGCTTCGTTCCAGAGGCCCACCACCGCCGATCCGGCACGCAGCATCAGGCGGCGGCTGACCCGGTCCACCACCAGGGTGTCCTCTTCCATGCGGGCGTTGACCTGGGTTTCGCTGCCATCGCCAAGGACATGAAAGACCGCAGGCACCTCGCGATTGCCCGGGAAGCGGAGGTAGGTGAACCGGCCATCGTCGTAGACCAGCGTGGGGACAATGTCCGCCGATCCGGCGGCTTCGGCCAGCGCGTACTGGGTGTTGAGCACTGTGGGCTTGGCCGCCAGTCGCTCAGCCACGATCTGCTGGGCCGTTGGTGGGGGCGGAATCGGTGGAAGACTCGCCAATGCGGCCAGTTCCCTTTCCGCCAGACTGGGTGGGGCTGCTGCAGGTTTTGGGGACCGGATGGCGAGGCGATAGACCGGCGGCTGGCGGTCGCTGTCCGAAAGGATCACGAAGCGAAGCGTGTGTGATCGCCGATCGGTGATGACCGCCAGGTTGTTGGGTGCATCGGCGGCGCTTTTGGCCTTGACATACAGGTGGTGCCCACCCGGTTGGGCGGCCACGCACCAGGCGGCATCGGGCTTGCTGCAATCACCACCCTGGCCCACAGCCACTTCGGTGATGACCTCGTCCTTGTCGAACTCCACCAGCGTCACCATGCCGCGTTTGACCGGGACGGTGACCACCGCATTGGCGTCGTAGACCACCTCCCGCAGTCGAGGGTCGGCCTTGTCGACGGGCTGAGCCGCCAAGGTGTGCAGAGGAGCCAGGGTCAACGGCACCAGCACCAAGGGAAGTACCAGGAGGTTCATGGCTTCACTCCGGTGGTCGGTGTGTTGATCTCGGGGTCGGACCGGTAGGCCGTGACCACGAAGCCAAAGGGGTTCTCCAGCCGATCTGCTTCTTTGGCCAGCACCTTGGGTTGGTACTGGTAGACCACGCTGGCCACGTGCCGGGTGGTCACGTCGGGCAGATTGCGGTCGGTCATGTGGACGACCTTGTCGTAGGTGACCGTGGCGTCGCTCTGGTTGCCGCTGCGGCCCGAGGCGCGCAGCCGCACGCCGACGATATTGATGCGCCATTCTTCGGTGGAGCCGACCTTCTTCTGGAGCGCCCCGTCACCCTCGAACTGCCGGTTGTATTCCGCGAACACGGCGGGCACCGCCATGCGGGCCACCTGATCAAAGTCCCGCTGCAGGAACATCCAGCTGTATGCCTCGCGGGCGCGGACAAAGGTGGCCAGGTTGTGTTTGTCCAGCACCTCCATGGCGGGAATGGTTTCTTCGCTCAGGCGCTGCTGGATGGTGGTTTCACCGGTCACCCGGTCCACCACGATGGGGATTTCCACCACCTTGCGCAGCGGCCCCTGCACGAAGACCGCCGCGATGCCGATCAGGCCAATCGCCAGACCAGCGGCAGCGGCGGCCCAGGCCCGACGCTCGGAGCGCTCCAGCATCAGCGCGCGGTCGATTTCCCAGTCCCGATTGGCCTGCAGCGACGGAGTTTCAGGCTTCGGCACGGGCGTTTTGGGCTGTTTCGGCCATGCGGCGGCCTCACCTGACATCAGGATGGCACTCATGGGGGACTCCGGTGGTGTGGTGCTTACGGCAGGAAGTCGGAGACCTTGCCGGTCCGACCCAGCATCTGGTACTGGCGTTCGCGCTCACGGCTTCGGGCGATGCGCTCCTCGCTGTCGGCCATCCCCTGCAGCATCTGGATCTGCGAGGACTCGTGCGCCAGCAGAGCGTTCTCTGCGCCGATGCGGGCCTGGATCTCCTGCACCGACTTCTGGTCTTCGGTGGCGTTGATCTGGGTCATCAGCGACTGAATCTGCTCCAGCCGCATGGCGGCCGACTTCATGGCGTCTTGCAGCAGGCCTTTCTGCTGGTAGGGCTGCGCCAGGGTGGCCTGGCACTCTGTGCGCGCATCGCCACTGCGGTCCAGGCAGTTGTAGAGCATGCCGACATCGCGCAGGGTTTTGGCCGTGGCGTTGAGGCCGCTGTACCCCGAGGTGTTGATAGCGTTGAGGTAGGTGTAGGCCTCGGCCGGGATGTAGTTCTTGAGCAGCGGGTTGTTGAACACTTCGCCCAGATTGCGCATGCCGTTGATGCTGTCGATCTGTGCTTGCAGTTGTCGGATCTGCCGGATCTGGTTGTTGATCTGGGTGATGTCGTTGATCACCTGCTGCACCGCCTGGAACAGGTTGGCGACATCGATCACGGGGATGCCGGTGGCGCGTGCGTGCGTAGCGCCCAGCGAAATCAACACGGCGGCGGCGACCTTGAGGCGGTACTTCATGGTGTGCTCCTTGGCAAGTGGATGATCAGGACCGGCCGCGCAAGGCGGCAAGTCGGTATGCCGCAGACCGTGCGGCTCCGTAGCCCTTTCGGGCCATGTTTCCGGCGTATCGGCCCGTGGCTGCGGCTGCAGCACCGGCCGTAGCGGTGGCGCCGGCACCTGAACGGATCACGCCTCCCTGGCCCGTGCCGGTGGCGGCCGAGCGTGCCGAGGAAGCAGAGCGCAGGCCCGAGACCATCATGGCGTTCTGGATCATTTGCACGCCTTGCTGGATGGCGGCGCCACCGGTCAGGGCCGAGGCAAGGCTGGGCGCCTGGAAGCAGAGGATGGCCATGAGGATCATGAGCACGCAGTAGCGCGTGGCCTCGCCCAGCACGTTGAAGGTGCTCCCGAGGAAGCCACCACCGTCGTTGATGGCCTTGAACATCGCGGCGCCCATGTAGGCGCTCAGGCCCAGCGCGAAGAAGGCGAACCAGGTGAGCACCACCGCGTTCAGCAACATGGACAACCAGCTGTCGAAGAAGCGCGCAGTAGGACGCCAGGCCAGGCACAGGATGAACAGTGGCCCGATGGCAATCACGAAGGTCAGGAACAGTTTGGCCAGCGTGACAACGAAGAGTGCGATGCAGAGGAAGAAGACCGTGCCGATGGAGAAAATGCCGCCGGCCAGCAGCAGATCAAGCCGGAGCACGCTGGCCTCTTTCATGATGTCGGCCACCTGGGCGCTGGCGTCGTCGTTGAACTTGTCGAGCAGGGCGTAGGGCGAGCTGATGGTGGCCGGGTCCACACCCGAAGGCAGAAAGGTGCTGGCCACGCCCATGGCCAGACCATTGGCCGTGTCCGACACGTTGCTGATGTAGAAGCCCGACTGCAGGGCAAAGGCCAGCACCAGCCCGATCTTGAAAACCTTCCAGACGAAGGTGGGCACGGTTTCGGACACCTCGTTGCGCAGCACCGCCCAGCCGTAGAGCGCCACCCACACCGTCATCGCCGACAGCGCGATCGGCGTGATCGCTGACATGAGCGACGACACCACGCCGAGCACGTAAGTGCTCAGAATCGCGTCGAAGTTGGAACCGACCCAGGCGAACATGGCATCGCTCCTTTATTGCACCGCCGGGTAGGGCAGGTTGGTCGGTGGCGACGCAAAGACCTTGACGCATTTGCTGCCCAGGTCGGGGTACTGGCACTGCAGCCACTGGCCTCCAGCCTTCACCACCCAGATGCGCGATAGCTTGGTGGTACCGTAGCTGGAGGCGCGGCAGGTACCTTCGCGCGCATAGACCTCGGTGCATTCCATCAGCCCGTCGCGTGTCTCCACCATGTGCCAGGGGCCGGCGTGACAGCCCGCGTGCGCCATGCAGGGTTTGGACTTGAGGATGGGGCCGGCGCTGGGCAGTGGCGCCAGCTCGACAATGCGTTCACCGCTGGTCGAGGTGCGAACCGCCTCGTTGCCTTTGACGGTCTGGGCACTGGTGTTCGCGCTGCCTATGGCGATGGGCAGCAGGACAAGCATGAGGTGAAACCGGTTCATGTCGCTCTCCTGGAGTTGCGGGATTTGCGATCCTGAACCTCGCGCAGCAGCACCGGAAGCCACAGCAACGGATCGTTACCGTGTTGTTCGCGAACGGTGTCGAGCAGGGCAACGTTGTCGGTGGTGGCCGACAGAACGGTCACGAAGTCCTGCAAGCCGCTGAGGTCCAGCTCGCAGATGGCGCTGCTGTGCCCCTGTTTGACCAGAAAGCGTCTGCCGCCTTGCGCGCCCAGGCTGCGCACGATGCCGAACTCGGCCTCGCTGAGCCCGAAACCTTCGACGTATTCCTCGCGCACCGCTTCCGGGTTGGCCAGGAAAATCTTGGTCACGCTCTGTTCGACCATCGTGCGGCCAATGGGATGGCGCAGCACGTCGGACGGGCTCTGGGTGTCGAAGATGCCCAGACCGTTCTGCTTGCGGATGGTCTTCTGCTTCTGTTTGGCGAAGTCGCTGAAGATGTCGTGGTCCAGTGCTTTCCAGAACTCCGAGATCACGTAGATCAGCCGCTCGCCATTGACCAGTTCTTCCATCACCTGGAGCAGGTACAGCATCACCGGCGTCCGGACCTCGGGCAGGTCCAGGAACTCGGTGGTGTCAAAAGCGATGACCGAGGCTGACTGCAGGTCCATCAGCTGGTCGTTCGCCTGGTCGAACACCCAGCCCAGTGCGCCACCCTCGCACCAGCGGCCCAGACGTTCATACAAGCTGTTCTCGCCGGACTTCGGCAGGTTCTGGCGGATGGTCGAGAAGCGGCGCAAGGCGGTCGGCATCATCGCCACCGTTTTCACGGCATCGGCGATGGCGCGCTCGTCGGCCGGCAGCAGGGGCAGGGCGGGTGTCGCGATGCAGGTGCGCACCAGCTGTTCCCAGAACTGGATGCGGGCCGGCGTGGGGTCGCGCTGCAGCGGGTTCAGATGCGTGGGCTTGCCGGCTTCGAGTGTGAAGTAGCGACCATTCATGGCCCGGATGGCGATCTCGCAGCCCCGGTCCAGATCGAACAACACCAGGCGGGGCGCCGGGTTCCACTTGCGCGTCAGCGTCAGCAGGAACATCTCCAGCGTGGTTTTGCCGACGCCGGTTGACCCCATGATGATCGTATTGCCGGGCAGCTTCTTGTCGGCGGAATCTTCGCCGTCGGGACTGCTGTGGAAGTTCAGATAGAACGGCTGGCCCGATGGCGTTCTCAGCAGCGCCAAGGCTTCGCCCCAGGGGTTACCGTCGCGTTTGCCACGGGCGAAATTGTGTCCGCTGGCCAGGGCGGCGAAAGCGCGCGAGGACAACTTGGCATCGCGCGGGCGCCACTGCCAGTTGCCCGGCATCTGGGCAAACCAGGCCGCGTCGGCCACCAGGTCCACTGGCGACATCTGCAGGCTCGATGACTCGCCCACGGCGCCGATGGCCTGTGCCGCGCGCCTGCCGGCATCGGCCAGACTGTCTTCACCGGGGTTACCGAACACCACCAGGCTGTAGTGGTACTCGCCCATGCAGAACTGACCATCACCCAGTTCGTTCAGCGCTTCGTCCATGTCCGCGATCTGGCTGGACACGACATCGTCGCTGGCGATCAGCTGGTCGCGCTGCAGCTCCAGGGCGCGAGTGGCCTCGCGGCGCGGCAGGATGGAAAAGCTCTGGGTCTCGATGAACTCGCTGTCTTCGTACAGCAAAGCGTTGAGGATGCCCGGCTCCACTGCGTCGGCGTATTCCTTGATGTCCACCAGGGCCGCGCAGCGCCGCTGATCGCCATTTCTCAGCTCCAGCTTGTCGCCACCAAACGAAAGGCGGGTCGAGGGCAGGGTGCGATGGAGTGGACCAGCCGTGAAAGGCACGGGCTTCCAGTACCCGTTGACCAGGTAGCCCAGAAACTCGGCCACTTCCGAATAGAGGCGACCTCGTTGCTCACGGACACCCAGCAACTGTGGGCCGAAGCCACGCAGCACCCGGTGCACAAATGCCGTTCGCTCTTCCATCACACGCAAGGCTTCCGCGTGTGCCTCTTCGATGGCGGCCTTGGACCGCTGAGGCGACTGCAGTGCCCGGCTGATGCGAGAGGTGTTGGGCCGGTAGAGCAGCGTCAGGTACAGCTCATTGCTCATCATCGCCCGCTGGTTCAGGTGCGCCTGATAGGCCTGTGACAGGTCTTTGGCAAAGCCGTCTTCCGTCGGGTCGGTCAGCGAGTCCTGAATCTTGCGGTGTAGACGGTGAGTCCAGATGGCCCACTGGCCGCCAGAGAGGTTGCGCAGCAGACTGCAGAGCGCTTCGTGCCGTTCTGTGACCAGGTAGTCATCGGCACATTCGAAGGCCACACCGTCGAGCCGCCACACCCTCAGAAAGTCACCACCGCGGGTGATCACGTCGTGGTCGCTGAGCAGCGACGAGAAGGGCACGAACCGCGTCAACGGGTTTTCTGCGAGCGCCTGCGACCAGTGGCGCGGCTGAGGGCCTACCGCTTTGGGGCGGCGCTTCGCGCGGCGTGACCCCTTGCCGAGTCGATCAAAGATGCCAGACATCGGAGGCTCCCCGGAAGAGGGTGGGTGAGTAGCTGCGAGCGCGCCAGAACCGCCCGTTGCGGTCGTGCAGGCGCAGCTTGAGTGCGATGAAGATCTGACGAAACCGCTGGTCGTCGCGGGACGTCACCCAGCGCATCCAGAAGAGGGTGGGCACAAAGGACATCACCACGCCCAGCGCAATCCACCAGCTGACCAGAATGCCGCCCCACATAATCAGCAGCATCCCGCTGCCGAAGAGCACCACGAGTGGCACCAGCGGAATGCCCAGCTTCATGGCCGGGCGGGTTGCGCCCTTGTAGATGGTTTCGGCCTGCATGGCGGGTACCAGCTGAGGTCAGCTGACGATGTAGCTGGCGAAGGCCGCCGCGCCGCCGACTAGGGTGCCGCCGATCAGGATGTTGGCCACGTCGGCCAGCCGGGCGCCCTGAAAGATCATCTTGAAGCCGGCCCAGATGATCGCGATCGTCACCACGGCCACGGAGATCGTCACCAGGATCGCGTTGACGTTGGTGACCGTCGTGTTGACCTTGTCAAAGCCTTGCGCCCACAGCTGGGGAGGCAACAACATAAACAGGCCGAGCGCGCGGACCTGGGCGGGCGAAAGCTTCTGTTGGTTCATGACGACTCCTTTGGGACATGGTTGGGTTGGTGACGGGAAACCGTGCGGGCTGCAGCCATCACCCTCTGGACGTAGCCGTGGCGAAAGCCCGACGAGAAGTTGCCGCTGTAATAGCAAGAGAGCGCCATGCGCAGTGCTGACTGATCTGACCGGGTCGGGTCTTTGCCACCCCTGGCCCGGTCAAAACACTCGGCGAGAACCTCCTGCATGGCGGTCAGGTTCAGGCAGGGGTCAAAGGCGGTGGCGGTGGTCAGGCCCAGTCGGGCGAAGTTGCCGAGGTTGATCTGCCCCAATCCGACGCTGAAGTTGTGTCCGTGGGCCTGCAGCGCCCGCGCTGTGGCGAGGGCTTGTGCATGGTTCTGCGGCTGACGAACGAGTGCACCACCCACGACGCCGATGGCCCAAGGGTTGAATGCACTCTCGACCGACACCAAGGCATGTGCCGTCTGCGGGTGCACATGGGGTGCACAGGCCAGCGCCAGTGTCATGAAAGTGGAAGCGTCCATGTCGAACTCCTCAGGGATGCGAATGGCGCCAAGCCGCCTCTTCGTCGTCGTACCGCGTGTCCCAGGTGCCGAACTGGGACTTGGCTGCAGGACTGAAGTCGGTCACCGTGTCGCCGGAGAAGTTCCACCAGGTCTTCGTGAACGGCTTGTCGTCAATCGAGACGGAGATGACACCCGTGTAATCACAGCGGTAGAGCGTGGTGTGATCCCGCTCGTAAACGCGGGTGTACTGCGGCGGGCACCGACCGGGTGCCCGTGCCCACGCATGATTCGCCGAGTTGCCCGCACCCGACATGCCGCAGGTGGGGAAGGGCTCCCCATGCGCCAGGTCGCGCAGGACTTGCCGGATCGGTGGAACGCACTGAGGAATTGATTTCCAGCTGGGTGCTGCGAAGCACAGCAACACCAGACAGCCGTCCACGGCATGCGCGGCGCTGGGGGCGAACAGGCCCAGGGATAGCAGAGCTGTGGCTGCCCCCGCCGAGCACAGCTTCTTGACCTTGTCCACCAACAGGGCCGCGCTCCGAAGTGAGGGCGCTTGCCGGTTCCTTGAAGGGATGAAGACCATCTGACACCTCACAGTTTCCGCATCCGCCGGAGGTGAAGGTCACTTCATCTCGCTGGGTGCCGTGAGGTCAATGTAGGTCTGGGAGATCCGGGTCCTGCTGCTGGATTTGGGCTGTTTTCCAGCATCTGCACGTTACAACGCATCGGCACCATCGGCACCATCGGCTTCACTGGCAAAAGAAAACCCGGCATGAAAGCCGGGCAACTCAAAGTCGCTGTGACACGACTTTCAGGGAGGAGGGCCGACTGTTCAGGCCGACCCGGCTGCAGTATTGATTCAACGGGTGTCGATCGTCTACTGTGCCGGGGCGGGCTTGCTCTTGACTTTGCGCCGGGGTAGACAGCACTGCAGCGAGGCTGTGTGATAACACGCGAAGCACTGGTCCTGCAGGGGTGTCGCTGGCTGTTCAGGCGGTTTTCTCAGCTTGGTCGCGGCAGCGACCCGTCTGATTGATCTTCGAGGCGATCTCGGGGTGCCTATTCATCCCGCAGCGACCGTAGATGGCGCTCATGCGCCCAGGAGGCGCATCGCCTTCATGGCCCCCTCAAAGCCCAGGATGCTGAGGACTCGTTTGAAGTTGTACGCCAACACGCTCAGGCTCATCTCGGTTGCCACGTTCTGGAAGCCCCGGGTCAGGAAGTGCGTCCAGCCCATCCAGTGCTTGAGCGTTCCGAACACGTGCTCAATGGTGCTCTTGCGCACCGTCATGGCGTTGGGCATGCGGTCTAGCCGTTGCTGGGTCTGGTCCATGACCTCCTCGTGCTCCCATCGCCTGATGCGCCGGTACTCACTCGTCGTGCACTGCGCCTTCATTGAACAGGTGGGGCAGGCGCTGGACCAGTAAATGCTGATCTGCAGTCCAGCTTCTTCTCGGCTGAAGCGGTGAATCGCGCGCTGACCCGCTGGGCATTGGTACTCGTCGTCGCGGGCGATGTAGACGAAGTCGGTCTTGTCGAACCGGCCTTCGAACCTGGCGTTGGATGTCATCGGTTTAGGAACAAGCGCGGCAACCCCGACATCCTGGCAGGCCTTGAGCCCAGGGCCGCTGTAGTAGCCACGATCTGCGATCGCTTTCAACCGGCGCTTGCCCATCGCATCACGCGCCGCCAGCGCCATCGGGCTCAGCTGCGCGCGGTCACTGCCGTTGTTCGTGACCTCGTGGGCCACGATCAGATGATTCTTGGTGTCCACCGCGGCTTGCACGTTGTAGCCCACCAGGGCCGTTCCCTTGGCGCTGTAAGTGGTCATGGCGCGCGCATCAGGATCCGTCTGGGAGATCTGCCGATCCGGCAGGGTCTCCAACTGCGCCTTGATCACCTGCAGGCCTTGCAGGCGTTGGCGCATCTTCTGGATCTTCCCGTGCAGCCGCTCGGTCTTGGCCTGCATCTCTGCAGGCTGGGTCCGGTCTGCCGTCTCCAGCGCGTCCAGGTAGCTCTGGATGCTTTCCTCCAGCTCACGCTCGCGCCGCTCGATCTTGCCCGGTGTGAAGTTGCGCTCCCGGTTGTTGACCGCCTTGAATTTGCTGCCGTCGATGGCCACCACGGCCTCGGTGAACAGCTTCAACTCGCGGCACAGCACCACGAAGCGACGGCAGACGTTGCGGATGCCCTTGCCGTTGTCGCGCCGGAAGTCCGCGATGGTCTTGAAGTCGGGAGTGAGCCTGCCGGTCAACCACATCAGTTCCACGTTCCTCTGGCACTCCCGCTCCAGCCGGCGACTGGACTGGATGCGATTGAGGTAGCCGTAGAGGTACAGCTTCAGGAGCACTGCAGGGTGGTATGAGGGTCTGCCGGTGGAAGCTGGCGTTGCGCCGTCGAATCCCAGCGCCGCAAGGTCCAACTCGTCGATGAAGGCATCAACGATCCGAACCGTGTTGTCCTCTGCAATGAAGTCGTCCAGGCACTCTGGCAGCAATGTGACCTGCTGCCGATCCTGACCCTCGATGAATCTGGACATATTGACCCCGGTGTTCAATATGTCTGCGGACTCTACCGGCCCAGGGAACAGGCCGTGAGAGGGTTTTCACACAGCCTCCAGCGGATGCAGACATTGCTGCAGTGCCTTGATGTAACTCACACGCCGCTTTGCAGTCATTTGCTCGGCGCCGTTCGAACAAGGTCAAAAGCCCATCATGACTTGTTCAGTCGACGTCACAAGCGCCCGAGCCCGCGTAGGATGGCCGCGTGTCCGTTCGCTCCTTCGGCGACCAGACACCACCGACATTAAGGGAAAGATGGGGAGAAGCCTTCGATGGTGCAGCCGAGGCAATTCGTATTCGTCATACGACCTCAAACGAGCTTCGAAACAATGGGGTGGAACGTTCGCCCCAAAGACCGCGGCATATCTTGCGTGGCCTTTTTCTGGCTGGAGATGTAGGTAAGCACCCCGATGGTAGCAAGGTACGGAATAGCCGCCAGCAACTGTGACGGAAACTCTATTCCCAAGGTTTGCGCCTGGAACTGAACGGCTGTGATGGCTCCGAAGAAGACAGCGCCGAATACCAGCCGGATCGGTCGCCACCCTGCAAACAGGACCAAGGCGATGGCCATCCACCCTCGCCCTGCCACCATGTTCTCTTGCCAAAGCAGGACATATCCAGCGCAGTAGTACGCACCGGCCAACCCTGACATTGCTCCGCCAAAGAGCACTGCGGCATATCGCAGCCTCGTGACAGGAAATCCAATCTGGTGGGCCACGACGGGAGAGTCACCAACCGCTCTGAGACGCAAACCTGCCCGCGACCGGTACACGAACCACCACGCAGCTGCGCACAATGTCAATGCGAGATAGGCAAAGAGCGGCAGCCCAAACACCGCGGGCCCGACGATAGGGAGTTCGGACAGCAAAGGGATGTGGACGTTGGGCGTGGGCTGGATGGGTTGAGACGGCGTCAGTTTCCCAATGAAGGCCGACAGACCAGTGCCGAATGCCGTGATGGCCATACCCGTGGGTATCTGGCTTGTGTAAAGCGTCAGGGTACAGAACCCAAAAATGGCCCCCAAGAACAACCCCACCACCAAGCCCGCGAGCATCCCTGCCCACAGGTTGTTCGTCGCTGTCACCGCAACGAAACCTGTCGCGGCACCCGCCAGCATGGTGCCTTCCGCCCCCAGGTTGACCACACCAGCTCGCTCGCTGACGAGCTCGCCAAGTCCAGCCATCATCAGCGGCAGCGCAGCAATCACGGCACTTTGAAGCAGCGCCCCCACGACATCATGTCCTGCCATGTTCACACTCCTTGTGCCCCGATAGGGCGGTTGACTTGAGCCTTGCGCTGAAGCTCATAGCGCACGAGCAGGTCCATACCCAAGATGCTCAGCAGAAGTACCCCTTGAATCAAATAGCTCAGCGCACTGGGTAGCCCAAGCTCCATTTGCAGGTTAAGGCTGCCGATGTCAACCAGAGCAAGAAGCACTGCTGAGACGGCGATCGATGCCGGCTTCAATCGGCCCAGGTAGGCGGCCACGATCGCGGTGAACCCATAGCCGGGCACCCAACCTGCCTGCAACTGCCCAAGAGACCCCGACACCTCAACTGCGCCCGCAAGTCCCGCTGCACCACCACTGAACAGGAACGCCACCCAGATGGCCATAGGCTTTGAAATGCCTGCATAGGACGCAGCTCGCGCGGATTGGCCTGCAACGATGAGTTCATACCCGATTCGACTCTTGTCAATGAACAGGATCGTGGAGATGACGGCCACGACCGCGACGGCCAAGCCGAGGTTAAGCCGCGTCCCATCCCAAAGCGACCAACCCATGGCTGCCACGCCTGGCAGCGTCACATTGCTGTTAAAAAGCGCCGTCTCCGGAAAGTTGAGCCCTTGTGGGTCTCTCCAAGGTCCGCCCGTGAGCCAACTGAGCAGTTGCCCTGCGACGTACACCAGCAGCAGGCTCGATAGCGTTTCGTTCACAGAGAACCTGGTGCGCAGCATTGCTGGCAGCGCAGCCCAGGCGCCGCCGCCAAACGCCCCGCCAACCAGAACAGTGAAAGTGGCCAGCCATGTCGGCACATCAGGCGGCATGTGCAGTGCCACAGCGGTCGCGCCAATGCCCCCCAGGATGACCTGTCCTTCAGCGCCAATGTTGTTGACGCCGGTTCGAAAGGCCACAGCCAGTCCGAGGGCTGTGATGCTAAGAGGGCACGCTTTGAGCAGCACCTCCGCTAAGCCGCCCAGGGACGACACAGGCGTGACGACCAACGTCACGATGCCTTTGATCGGTGGCGCACCTTGCATCGAAAAGAGCAAGGCGGACAAGAGGACTGTCATCGCGAGCGCCGCGAACGGCGTCATGCGCAAGGCCCACACTGACGGGCGCAGCCTGGGCGCGAGTTTGAAAGCAAGTACGGATGTATTCATTGGTTGCCCATCAAGCTGCAGCTTCGCTTGTAGCCGGCTCATCGAAGAGGCCCGCCATCCACAAGCCGAGCCGCTCTGTGTTCATCTGGTGGCGCGAGACCGCGGGGGAGAGCTTGCCCTTGGCGATGACCATGATGCGGTCGCACATTTGCATGAGCTCATCAATGTCCTCGGAGCCCACCAGGATGGCGGAACCGGCCTGGGCCAACTCTGTGATCTGCTGGCGGATGAACAAGGACGAGGCGATGTCCACGCCCCATGTCGGCTGCGCGACCAGCAGGACCTTCGGGCGTTTGCCCAGCTCCCGGCCGACGATGAACTTCTGCAGGTTGCCCCCGGACAGCGTGGACGCGGCCGAGTCGGCCCCTGCGCACTTCACGCCAAACTTGGCAATGGTCGCCTGGGCCATCTCTGCCAGCCTGGCTGAACGCAGAAAGCCAAGATGAGAGAACTCATCCGTCGATGCGCCAGCTTGCGACAACAAGAAGTTCTGCGTCAAGGACAGATCAGGCAAGGCGCCCTGGCCCACACGCTCTTCCGGTATGTAGGCGATGCCAAGTGCCCGTCGCTTCTTCACGCCGACGGTGCCGGCCGACTTCCCCCCAACCTGGACCGCCCCTTCGGCCGACAACCGCTCGCCACAAAGGAACTCGAACAGCTCCCTCTGGCCGCTGCCTGAAACACCGGCGATGCCAAGAACCTCGCCACTTCTTACCTCGAAATTCAGGTCTACGAGCCTGACTTCGTCGGAGGTGCTTGGGGTAGATGAAAGGTGGACCACCTTGAGCACCACATCGCCAGGAGCCTTGCTTGGCCGCTCGTACACGGACAATTCACGGCCGGTCATGAGCACCGCCAGTTCGCCCTCCGGCGTGTCGGCCACCGTGACCTCTCCGACGAGCCTACCCCCGCGCAGAACCGAGGCGTGGTGGCACAGTGACTTGATTTCTGCCAGCTTGTGGCTGATGTACAGGATGGCGCAACCATCGTCTGCCAGCTTGCGGATGCTGTCGAAGAGCGACGCGATGGCTGGCGCGGGGAGGACCGCCGTGGGTTCGTCGAAGATCACCAACCGCGGCTGCGAGAGCAGGCAACGCACGATCTCCACCTGCTGGCGCTCACCTACAGACAGGGCCTCTACCTTGCTGTCCAAGGCGAGCTGGAGCCCGTACTTCTGGGCGACCGAGGTCGCGCGCAGCCGGGTCTCCTGTTCCGTGCGGCCTGGCGGCACGGAGAGCAGGATGTTCTCCAGCGTCGTCAGGGATTCGAACAAAGAGAAGTGCTGGAAGACCATGCCCACGCCCAGCTCGCGCATCTGCTGCGGGCCGAGAAAGTCGATCTCGCGGCCCGCCCAGATGATCTGCCCCTCGTCGGGCTGCACTGAGCCGTGGATGACCTTCATCAGCGTGCTCTTGCCGGCGCCGTTCTCGCCCACGATGGCGCGTATCTCACCCGGACGGACTTTGAGCGATACGCGTTCGTTTGCGATGACCCCGGGGTATCGCTTGCTGACCTCGATCAGCTCCAACAATGGCTTCACCACCGCGCCACCTTTCAGCCACCAGGCGTGCCGACGACGCCCTCGACTGTCCAGTCCATGCGGTCACGATCCTGAGAAGGCAGGGAAGCCCCCGCGGCGACGCGCTGTACCCCTTTGCCGTCCTTGAACGGGCCGGCAAAGGCGTCCAACTTGCCCTGAATCGTCAGCTCGCGGTCGGCCTGGAACCGGGCCAAGGCCGCTGCAGGAATGAGCTTCTCGTTCAAGCCTCGGATATCGACGAACTTCTCGCGGAGGGAGCCGGCCTCGGCCGAGCTCTTCCAGGTGCCACCAAGCACCTGTGCCGCCTGACGAAGGTAGTAATCGGACCAATCGGCAACCACCGACCCCAGGCAGGTCTTCGGTCCGAAGGCGGCCATGTCACTGGTCCACCCGAACGAGTAAACACCACGCTCTTGCGCGACGGCTACCGGCGCGGTCGAATTGGCGTCCTGAAGGATGACATCCGCTCCCCCGTTGATCAGCGTGAGGGCAGCCAAGCGCTCCTTGCCCGGGTCATGCCACGCATTGATCCACACCACCTTGACCTGGATGGCCGGGTCCACCTTGCGGGCACCCAGCGTGAAGGCATTGAGGTTGCGGAAGATCTCCGGCAGTGGGACCGGCGCAACAAAGCCCAGCACCTTGGACTTCGTCACCGAGGCCGCGATGCCACCGGCCAGGTAGGTGCCGTCGTACATGTTGGCCGTGTAGCAGCTCATGTTGGGTGCGGTCTTGTAGCCGGATGCGTTCAGGAAGGTCGCCTTGGGAAATTCCTTCGCGACCTTGAGCATCGAGTTCATGTACCCGAAGGTGGTGCCGATGACGAGCTGATGGCCCTGCATGGCCAACTGGCGGAACACACGCTCGGAGTCGGCCGTGTCCGGCACGTTCTCCACCCTGGTGACAACGACATCGGAGCCGTACTGCTTCTCCAGCGCGCGGATGGACAGGTTGTGCTGGTAGTTCCAGCCGGCATCGCCAATCGACGACTGGTAGACGATGCCGACCTTCAAAGGCTTGCCCGCCTGCGCGGCAAAGAGCGGCACCGTGCCTGAGAGCAGCGTCAGGCCGGACAGAAAATCGCGACGGTTCATGTGGGTGGCTCCTGTTCACAGCTTCCAGTGCAGGACCAGTTGGGGAACGCGTTCGGTGCTGCCCTTGGCACCGAACTTGTTTTTCCAGTACTGATACTCCACGCCCATGTAGACATTGCCGGGCTTACCCCAGAAATCACCCACATCTAGCTTGAGTTGAGGTGCCGTGAGAATTTGTTGCTTGCAGGTGCCGTGGCCGCCGATGATGTCCATGTACCCGTCGAAGACAAAATTCAGGTTGCCCACCTTGAATGGGGCGCTCCAGTACGGGGTCAGCTGGTAGGTCGTTGTGCGCCGGCCGCACAGGGTGCCGCCACCGAAGCCGCCGTAGGTGCCCAGGTCGCGGTAGGCCACCACGTCGAAGTTGAAGTACGTGAACTTCGGGACATCGAGTTCGAAGCCCATGCCATAGGTGATAGCGGACGCGTTGGGCCGGAAGGCGCTGTTCTTGGCGCCATAGTTGTAGCCCACCTGCACGTTGACATCCTTCACCGGACCGAAGGAGATGCTCTTGCCGGAGAGCTTCGACAGACTCAGATAGACATCCCCTTCGCTGTACATGCCGGCAGCGCGACCATCTTCTTCGGCCGTCTTCTCCAGCGTCAGGAAAAAGTAAGTCCGGCCCCAGCTTGACCCCGTCACGTTCTCGACCTCGAAGAGGTCCTTGGCGAACTTCGGCCCACCGGTCGAGCCGTTATCGTTGAAGGTATTGCCACGCCGGTACTCGAAACTCGTTGTGCTCCAGTCGGCAGCAGTTGCGGCGACGGTCGTGGCCGATGCGAGGGTCACGGCGGCCATCTTGCCCAGGAAACCAAGATTCATTGCAGAACTCCTATAAGTGGGGAAGTCGAAGGGGAGTGACATTTCTCAGGCCATGTCGTTGTTATTCGTGAAGCGGGTCTGCGACCTTGGGCAAGGGCACCTACATCGCCCACCGTCAGGGCGCACGAATCCGACCGCTGATGCATGAATCAATCAGCGCTGTGCGTCTGTCGGGTGGGTCTGCGAGCGGCCTGTTTGATATGGCTCAAGGCGCGACCTGGAGGCCACTGTATGGGGGCACCGTGACCTTGGATAGCAACAAAGCTGCAACGCTTGAGCCTCAAATATGGAACGCACCGAGCTGGCGCCCCAATAGGCAAGCGCCTGACGAGCAGATGGTGCTCGTCAGGCCCTGGGCTTTCTCAAGCGATCGCGAACTATCGCCTGGTGCTCGGAGTGAGCACGGACGCCACGTAGTTGTTAAGCTTGCCGATGTCTTCCATGCTCTGGGTGAGCATGTCGACAAACGAACGCAACTTCTTGGAGGCGTAGCGGCTTCGCTGATAGGCGCAGTAGATTCGCTTCTGTTCCGGCTTCCACGCAGGCAGCACGGGCAACAGACCACCGCTCTTCACTTCCGGTTGCGCGAAGAAGTCTGGCAGCAAGGCAAGCCCGAGACCGTCCACACAGAAGGTCTTCATCAGCCAGTAATCGTTGGTCCTTACTGCCACGCGTGACTGGTATTTGTGCGAGGTATCGCTGGAGTGCAGCATCACTCGTTCCGAGAATTCGGAGCGTTTCAAGACCACGGAGTTGTGTGCAGTCAACTCCTTTGGTTCCATCGGCATACCGTGACGCGCCACATATTGTGGGCTCGCGTAAAGACCAAACGAGAGCTTGCCAACTAGCTTGGCTACAACGTCAGGCACGTCAGGCGCGACCGCGCAGATGTAGCAGTCCACGTCATCAAGCCGGGGCGCATCTGACCGCTCGGCCGCATCCAGTTCGCAGAGCGTGTTCGGATGACTCTCCATGAACAACTTGATGACATGGCAGACGAACGTCGTGGTGAAGTGGTTGTCCGATAGAACCTTGAGCCGCCCTTTGCCACCCTGCGTCAGCTCTTGCACCTCGTGCTGGGCCGTCTCCCAACGGCCGCTCAGGTCGGCCAGCAGCGCCTCGCAGTGCGCGTACAGCATCTGTCCTGCCTCGGTGGGAGTGATTGTTCTGGCAGACCTAATGAGGAGTTGGACTCCAAGCTCTTCTTCCAATCGCTGCAGCGACCTGCTCAGCGTTGCTTTGGCGACACCTGTCTGCGCCTCCGCCTTTGTGAGACTCCCCGCCCTCATGATGGACGCGAATGCTTCGACAAGTTTCAGTTCCATGTTCAAAGTGTGACGCCTCTATCGTTCCAAAAATGGAACTGTTTGTCGATCAATTGTTCCCAGAACCCCGCTCCAGTGAAAGGGGGTCGGCATGTCGCCTTGGTTTAAAGGCTGCGTAGTGTTCCTAGTGCGCTGGTGCGCTGGTGCGCTGGTGCGCTGAAGCCGGACTGTTCCAAAAATGGAATGCATCGTCCCCAGGGCACTCTTTAAACGGACCGCGTAGCCCTATAAATTCTCAACCATTCCCGCAGCATTTAGCTGCTCCGTGTTGCAGTGTTTAAAGGAGCGATGATGAAACGGTCAATGTCTGTATGGCCAGCAAGCTTGGTGGTTGCACTAGCACCATCGCTTGCCCTGTCCCAGGAACCGACAAAAGTCGGATTTATCTACTTCGGACCTGTTAACGGCGCTGGCTGGACCTACCAGCATGACCTTGGCCGGCAGGAAATGCAGAAGGCCTTGGGCAATAGGGTGTCTGTCCAAACGGTGCCAAACACATCGGAAGGCCCCGATGGTGAACGCGTCGCGCGCGAGCTGTCGGCCGATGGTGCCAAGGTTATCTTCGCTGTCGGGTTCGGGTACATGCGAGAGGTTCTGCGCGTGGCGAGAGAGAACCCCGACAAGTGCTACGCCACAGCCAGTGCATACATGACCGGCCCAAACGCCAGTGGCTACAACGCCAAGTGGCAAGAGGGCGGTTACCTGGCAGGTCTGGTTGCCGGCAAGATGACCAAAGCTAACCTCATCGGATTCGTTGGCGCCAACCCGGTGCCGGACGTCATGTTGTACCTCAACGGCTTCGTACAGGGGGCTCGGTCGGTCAACCCCAAGGCTTCCGTGAAGGCGGTCTTTGTCGGCTCCTGGTCTGACCCGCCCAAGGAAGTAGATGCAGCCAACGCGCTGATGAACCAGGGCGTCGACGTGATGACCCACTACACGAACACACCGGCCGTGGTCAGCGCTGCCGATACGCGCAACGTCGCCTCCATCTCGTTTCACTCTGACATGCGCAAGTTCGCGCCCAAGCGTTACCTGACCGGGGTGACTCACGAGTGGGGCAGCTACTACACGAGGATGACCTCGGAGGCGCTCGCAGGGCACTGCAAGGGCGGCCTGTACTTTGGCGGCATCAAGGAAGGGAACATCAAGATGGCGCCCTTCAGCAGCTGGGTTCCCCAGGACGTGGTGGCGCTGGTCGCGGCCAAGAGCAAAGACATCGCCGAAGGCCGCCTGAAGGTGTTTTCTGGGCCCATGAAGGACAACCAAGGCAACCTGAAAGTGCCCGCTGGCGCCTCGTATCCAGATGCCGAACTGGGCAAGATGACCTGGTATGCCGAGGGCATCGTCGTTGGCAGGCTGTGAGAAGGACGCCGCAATGCGCAACATCACCTGGTACCCCGTCGTCCCGTCTCACCACTTAAGGCCCAGCGACAACATCGTCGCCGGGTTCACCAAAGGTCAGGAGCTCGCGCTCTGGCGCAGCAAGGACGGGCTTGTTCAAATCTGGGAAAACCGTTGTCCGCACCGCGGAACCCGGCTGACCCTCGGCCGCATCATCGATGACCGCCTCTCATGCGCCTATCACGGCTGGGAGTTCAATGCGAACGACGGCAAGTGCGCCAGCATCCCCGCACACCCGAACACCCCGGCGCCCAAGCAGTTGTGCATCAAGACCTATGCGGCGATGGAAGCCGAGGGCATGGTCTGGGTGAGCCACGGCCAACCGTCGAGTGAAGCAGACGATGTCTGCCCGGAATCGACGGCGACTAAACGGTCGTACATCCGCAGCGTCGGGCTTCGCACCGGGCTCGATGACGTGGTCAGCGGCTTGACCGTTCATGGCTTTACCCCTTCCGCACCGTTCAAGTGGCAAGGAGCGCTCGCCGGTCACCCGGCCACTGTGTTTGTGACCGATGCGGGTGATGGCCTGGCCTTCGTGCATGCCTGGCTGGACAAGGGCTCGGACGCTGCAGCCCTGGCGCAAGGCCTGGCGGCGGTGAGCCGCTTGCGCGACGACATCGAGTCTCGAGCATCGTCAAGGAGCTGAAAGATGACTTTCCAATGCAACGACCAGTCCATGCTGGACGATTGGCTGACCGTCGGCCCCGCCTCTCGCCTGGCGTCGGCCACCGAAGCGCGCCCCTTCCAGACCAGGCTTCTCGGCGCGGAGGTGAGCCTGTTGCGTAGCGGCGGGCGTCCGGTGGCGCGCGTCGATGGCCAGGACGTGATGGTGCTGGAGGCGTACAGCTACCTCTGGGTCTGCCCTTCGGGCAAGCCCCGGCGCACCCTGTTCGCCTTCCCGGAGTTCCACGAAGAGGGACGCCGCATCATCGACTGCGATGGCATCGGCGTGGCCACCTCCGGACTGCGCATGGTCGAGAACTTCCTCGACATGGGCCACTTTCCCTACGTGCATGCGAACTACCTGGGCCAGGTTCCCATGACCGAGGTGCCGGAGTACGACGTTGAGATCGACGAGGTGAACGACGAAATCTGGGCGAAGAATTGCAGGTTCTTTCAGCCCAGGACGTCCAAGTCGGCCACCACAGGCATCGAGGTGGGCTACCGCTACCGCGTCATGCAGCCCATGAGCGCGATGCTCTACAAGACGGCGTTCTCACGCCCGCAGGAGCAGGATGCCATCGGCCTGTTCGTCCAGCCCCATGACGAAGAACACATCACGGCGTTCTGCCTGCTGGCCTACTACGACGACGTGTCGACCGACACGGACCTCATCTCGTTCCAGCACACCATCTTCGGGCAGGACAAGCCCATCCTCGAGAACCAGGTGCCCGCTCGGATGCCGCTAGAGCGCGGTGTGGAGATCCCGACACGCTGCGATGCGATGTCGGTGGCCTACCGCCGCTGGCTGACCGAGCGTGGCACGAGCTATGGCGCCATCGCGGCGAATGCCCCATGAAGGACTCCCGCGCATTCTTCGTCGAGCGCAAGTGGATGACGGCGACCGATGTCGCCGGTCTGCTGCTCGTCCCGGAAGATGGCTGCCCGGTTCCCCGGGTGGAGCCAGGTTCGCACATCGAGGTCTTCATCGAGCGGCCAGGTCAACCCCTGCTCGTGCGCCAATACTCCCTGTGCAATGGTCCGAACGAAACGAACGGCTACGTCATAGCCGTGAAGCTGGAGGGGCAATCTCGGGGCGGTTCGAAATGGATCCATGAACTTGAGGTCGGCAGCCTCGTCAATCTCGGCGCGATCCGCAACCTGTTTCCGCTGGCGCCAGCGGCAACCAAACACCTGCTCCTTGGCGCAGGCATTGGCATCACGCCATTGCTCGCCATGGCTCAGTCCTTGCACGGCACAGAAGCTGAATTCGAACTGCACTACTTCGCCAGGGCGAACGAGCACATTGCATTACGCGACAGGCTTCGCTTGCTCGAAAGCACGGGGTGCGTCCATCTCCACATCGGACTGGATGCCTCCGCTGTGGGACAAGCCATTGCCACCCTGTTGACCCATCGAGATGCCGGCACCCACCTGTACCACTGTGGTCCCGGGCCCTTCATGGATGCGGTCGAGAAGGTGGCCGCCGGGGCATGGCCTGCAGAGCGGGTGCACGCCGAGCGCTTCCAGGCTTTGCCGCCACCGACTGCTGCAGGGCATGACACCTTCGTTGTCCGGCTCCACCGCACAGGCGCTTCGTGCACCGTCGAAGCGGGCCAATCCATCACGGAGGCCCTGGCCGCGGCCGGGCATGGCATCGATGTCTCTTGCGAGCAAGGCGTCTGCGGCACCTGCCTGACCAAGGTCATCGACGGAACCCCGGAGCACCGGGATGCCTATCTCAGCAAGACCGAGAAGGCGCGTGGAGACCAAATGCTTCCGTGCGTCTCCCGGTCCTGCTCCCCGTTGCTTGTACTCGACCTCTAAGAAACACGCCCCCATGAAGCTCTACGACTACGAGCTGTCTGGCAACTGCTACAAGGCCAGGCTGCTACTGAACTTCCTCAACATCCCTTGCGAGCGCGTCTCCGTGGATTTCTATCCCGGCAAGGAGCACAAGTCCACGCGCTTCCTTGAAGAGGTCAACCCGCTGGGCCAGATCCCCGTGCTTGAAGACAACGGGTTCCTGCTGCGGGATGCGCAGGCCATCCTCACCTACATCGCCTCGCGCTTCGACATCGAGCAGAAATGGTATCCCGATGACGCCAGGCTGCGCGGCGAGGTCCAGATCTGGCTGGGTGTGGCCGGGGACATCACGCGCACGGCCTCGGCGGCGCGCCTGCACGATGCCTTGGGCTACCCCTTCGATGTCGACGTGTGCCGCGCCGAAGCCCGTGGCGTGTTCCGCATGCTCGATGACCACCTCGCCTCCCGTCAGATGCTGGGTAGCCAGTGGCTGGTGGGCTCTCACGCCACCATCGCCGACATCGCTTGTTTCCCCTACGTGGCCCTGTCCACCGAGGGCGGCATCCCGCTGGACGAGTTCCCGGCCATCCGCCAGTGGCTTTGGGCCTTCCGCTCTCAGAAGGGCTTCATCGGCATGGCCGGAATCATGCCCATCGAGATCCCCTGCTGACGCCCACCCGCCTTTCCACTTTCCCGCCCCACTGGACGTAGACATGAAACCGTTGATTGAAGACCGGAGCTTTCTGAAGCACTTCTGGCACCCCGTCTGCACGCGCGCAGAACTTGAAGAGGCCCATCCATCCGGTCGAGGCCCTCATGCCGTGACCTTGCTTGGACGCAAGCTGGTGGTGGCGAACCTGGGTGGCCGCATCGTCGCGATGGACGACCGCTGTGCGCACCGTTTTGCCGCGCTGTCCAAAGGCACGGTGGTGGGCGACACCCTGCGCTGCAACTACCACGGCTGGAAGTACGACACCGAGGGCAAGGTGGTGAACATCCCCGCGTGCCCAGAGCAGCCCATCCCTAAGAAGGCCTGCGCGACATCGTACGACTGCGAGGTCAAGTACGACCTGGTCTGGGTGCGGCTGGACAGCTCATGGGACTGTACCGACATCCCCTATTTCAGCGAGTGGGATGCACCGGGCATGCGCAACCTCGTCGTGCCCTCGTACACCTGGAACACGGCCGCGGAGCGCCGCTGGGAGAATTTCACAGACCTGTCCCACTTTGCCTTCGTGCATCCTGGCACGCTGTACGACCCAGCCTATGACCGTCCGCCCATCCCTGCAGTCGACCGCGTGGAGGGCGAGATGCGGTTCGCCATCGAGCCCCCGCCCGAGATGCTGGAGAACCTGCCTGAGAACTGCCCGATGGGCTCCTTCACCTACCGGTGCTCGATGCCTTTCTCGATCAACCTGAAGATCCAGCTCTACCGCGACGCGACGGCGTTCACGCTGTGGACGACGAGCTGTCCCATTGACGACACGCACTGCCGCAACTTCCTCATCATCAGCCGGGCGCAGAAGGACGACGACCCCGACCACGCACACGCCGCGTTCCAGAAGCTGGTGCTGCAGGAAGACCAACCCATCATCGAATCGCAGTGGCCCGCCGAGATCTCGATGGACGAGGTGTCCATCGTGACCGACAAGGTCTCGAACCAGTACCGCAAATGGCTTCGCGAGCTCTCCATGGCCGCGCTCGAGGGTAAGGACGCCTTCGCGGCTGTCTTGCGCACCCAGGTCATTGACGAGCGTCGATGACGCCCGCATCCCATCATCCTTGCTTGAGGCCTCTTGTTCATGAAGTTCCCGTTCTCTCTCGGCTGCAACGGTCGGGGCGTGGTCCACATCGAAGGGACCCCTATCTCGGTGGACGAGCAGTTCCGGCTGCTCAAGTCCGCTGGCGTCTACGACCACTTCGACCGCATGCCGCAGCCTGGCGAAGAGCGTGAGTACCTGGATGCCGCCAACCGGCATGGCATCCCCATCCGCACCGGCCTGTGGTGGTACACGGCCGGCCAGGACGAAGCGCTGCTGGAGAAGAACCTGCGCATCAGCAAGGAAGGTGGCGCCGAGTTCCACGACATCATGCTGCACATCCGGCATGCGCGGGGCACCGTTCTCACCGACGATGACATCGTCGCCTTCTATGAACTGGCACACGAGCTTGGCGAGCGCATCGGCATCGAGGTGGGCCTGGAGAACCACATCTACATGTGGTCGGAAGACCCCCGGCGTATCACGCCGATCGCCCGCAAGGTCCAAGCGCGGGGCCTGCCGTTCAAGTACGTGCTCGACCACAGCCACGTGCTGATCAAGGTGGACAACGTGGAGGAACAGGACATCATCGGCATCCGCGCGGACGTCGAGAACGGCAGCCTGCTGATCGACCCCTATGAGTCCGGCAACGTGCTGGACGAATGGATCGGCATGAACATGGTGCACTGGCTCCAAGTGCGGCCAGTGTCGCCGAACGGCCCCAAGAACCGCTGGGCCATTAAGAACAACAACAGCTATGACGGTGGCGCGTACGGCCGCCCTTGCCAGTACCCCTTCGTCAAGCCCAAGGCGGGTGAGTGGCATTCGCAGTGGCATGCCTATCGGGTCGAGCCCTGCAAAGAGGTGGTCCGCAAGGCGTTTCGCCACCACATCACCACGCCCGACAGCCCCCTGCGCTACATCACCACCGACATGATCGACATGGCGGACTACGGCGAGAACGCCAGGTACTCGCTCTTCGAGCAGAACGTCGCCATCGCAAGCTGGCTGAGGTCGACGTGGGACGACATGGTGGCCGAAGCCACGTTGAAGACCGGGCCGTGACGCCTCTGATGTCCCTTTGACGCCCCTTTGAAATTCGAAAGAAGCTTGATATGAAAACAAAAGCCGCTGTGGCGTGGTCCGCCAATGCCCCCCTCACCATCGAGACGGTCGACCTGGACGGCCCCAGGTTCGGCGAGGTCCTGGTCGAGGTCAAGGCCACGGGCATCTGCCACACCGACTACTACACCCTGTCCGGCGCCGATCCCGAAGGCATCTTCCCGGCCATCCTCGGGCATGAAGGTGCCGGCATCGTGGTGGACGTGGGCCCGGGCGTGACCTCGCTGAAGAAGGGCGATCACGTCATCCCTCTTTACACGCCCGAATGCCGCCACTGCAAGTTCTGCCTGTCCCAGAAGACCAACCTCTGCCAGCAGATCCGCAGTACCCAGGGCAAGGGCCTGATGCCTGACGGCACCAGCCGCTTCAGCCTAGATGGCAAGCCCATCTTCCATTACATGGGCACGAGCACCTTCGCCAACCACATCGTCGCGCCCGAAATTTCGCTGGCCAAGATCCGGAAGGACGCACCGTTCGACAAGGTCTGCTACATCGGCTGCGGCGTCACCACGGGCATTGGCGCCGTGCTGTTCACGGCTAAGGTCGAGGCCGGTGCCAACGTCGTCGTGTTCGGCCTGGGCGGCATTGGCCTGAACGTGATCCAGGGCGCGAAGATGGTCGGGGCCGACAAGATCATCGGCGTCGACGTCAACCCTGCACGACAGGCCATGGCTCGCCAGTTCGGCATGACGCACTTCCTGAACCCGAACGACCACGAGAACATCGTGGACACCATCGTGCAACTGACGGACGGCGGCGCCGACTACAGCTTCGAGTGCATTGGCAACACCAAGGTGATGCGCCAGGCGCTGGAATGCACTCACAAGGGCTGGGGCCGCAGCATCATCATCGGCGTGGCAGAAGCCGGCGCCGAGATCAGCACCCGCCCCTTCCAGCTGGTCACGGGCCGCAAGTGGGAAGGGTCCGCCTTCGGCGGCGCGCGTGGTCGCACCGATGTGCCCAAGATTGTCGACTGGTACATGGACGGCAAGATCGACATCGACAGCCTCATCACCCACACCATGCCACTTGAGGACATCAACAAGGGCTTTGACCTGATGAAGCGCGGCGAGTCCATCCGCGGCGTTGTCGTCTACTAAGTGGCGGATGGATCGGATGACCCTGGCCACCCTTCACGTAACGGCAGAACACACCTGCTACGGTGGAGTTCAGCGCTTTTATCGTCACGACTCGGCAGAAATCGGTCTACCGATGAACTTCTCGGTGTTCCTGCCACCGAAGGCAGTGCTGGAGCCCGTTCCTGCCCTGTTCTATCTGGCCGGGCTCACCTGCACCGAAGAGACCTTCATGGTCAAGGCCGGCGCACAACGTCTTGCAGCCTCGCTGGGCCTTGCGCTCATCGCGCCGGACACCAGCCCGCGCGGCGCCAACTTGCCTAGCGAGCGCGAGGCCTGGGACTTCGGCGTCGGGGCCGGCTTCTATCTGGATGCCCCTGGTCGAGCCACTGGCGCATGGAGAGCTACCTGCTCAAGGAACTGCTTCCACTCGTGGAGGCAATGCTGCCGATAGACGGTCGCCGCATCGGCATCCTAGGCCACTCCATGGGCGGCCATGGGGCACTGACCCTGGCTCTGCGCCATCCTGGACGGTTTCGCTCCGTCTCGGCCTTCGCCCCGATCTGTGCGCCGAGCCGGTCCCCCTGGGGCGAGAAGGCCTTTGGCAAGTACTTGGGCCCCGACCGCGCGGAGTGGCTGCGCCATGACGCGACGGCGTTGATGGGCGAGCAAGTCAAGGCGCCTTACCCGAACGGTATCCTGCTCGACCAGGGTCTGGCAGACAAGTTTCTTGAAGAACAACTGAGGCTTGCCCTGTTCGAATCTGCATGCCACGCCGTCAACCAGCCTATCACCGTGCGCCGGCACCATGGCTACGACCACGGCTACTACTTCATCCAGTCGTTCATCGCCGACCATCTGGAGTTCCACGCCGACCGCTTGGGGAAAGGGCGAAGACACCCTCCCTTGAGCTTCTAGCGCGCCAAAGGCAGAAGGAGCGACGGCGAGGGGCCACACCCTCGCCGTTGGCCTTTCAGGCGCTCTCGATGCTCAATCGAAATTCACAACGGACGGCTGCACCCCTTCTGGCAATGTGGTTGACGTGACCCTGGCGATGTTGTTCTCGGGATCGCAGAAAACGAGCTGCCAATGGCCGTAGTAGGTCGCGAAAGGCCCCTTCACGATGCGCCCCCCTAGCTCCGGAACCAGGCGGAAGACGTCGTTGACGAACTCGGGGCGATTGACGACCAAGGTGAACATCGTCGAGATGGGGAAGTCCGCCTGCTCGGACTGCTTGCGATCTGCCAGCGAGAGCAGGTCGTACGCCTTCCAGCCATTGAAGGCCAGCTGGATTCCCGCACCTGCCAGCACACGGTATATCGGGGAGGACGCTTCCTTGACCTCGTCCCAGCCCAGGATGGACTGATAGAAGCTGAACTGCCGGTCCACATCGCGGCAGAGAACATTGAACATGGGCTGAGCGGAATGCCGCAACATGGTGTATTTCCTTCTGCCTCAAACTGCAGCTTGGGTGGTCACGGTGCCGTAAGTCTTGGCATACATGTCAGCGATGTGCTCACCGACCGTGCGCTCACTGTGAGGAAGCGTGATATCGCCCTCGAAATGAGCCAAAGGCTTGATCTTGTAGTGGTAGCTCGGGTCAAAGAACGTGGCCACGGAGTACCGGTGCCGATTTGGTGCTGTGTTCAGCACACGATGCATGTTCGAGTTGTAGAGCCCTTTGGTCAGGACCGGCACCATATCGCCCAGGTTGATGACAAACGTCCCGGGAATATGCGGCGCGCGAACCCAATCACCGCTCGCGTTACGCACCTCCAGGCCGCCCACATCGTCCTGAAGCAGCATCGTCAACATGCCCCAGTCCGTGTGCGCACCGGCTCCAATCTGGTTGCCTTGACCGACACCATTTTGCGGCGGGTAATGCAGAAGACGGGTGGTGAGCATTGGGTGCTCCAGCCCCTCAGCGAAGTGGTCTTCTGGGAGCTCCAGCGACAGGGCCAGTACCCCCAGAAGATGCTTACCCAGCGCAGTCATCGCCTGAATGTAGTCCTCGGTTTGCGCGCGCATCTCACCGTACGAGGCTGGCCACTGATTGAGACTGTTGAACTCACCGTTCGTCGTGTACGCCTGCTTTCCGTCGACGCCGGCCATGAAGCCTTCTTTGAGATCGGGCTGAGAACCGTCGTCCAGTGTCTGACTCGACATCGGCTCATAACCACGCATCGAGGGCGAATGGGCAACGTCCAGCTTGAGTTTCTCGGCCTGGGGCAGGTCAAAGAACCTTCTGGCGCACTCCAACTGCTTGTCCAAAAGGTCCTGTGGCACCCCATGGTTGGAGACATAGAAAAAGCCGGTCTCTCGGCAGGCCTTGTGCACCTCCCACGCGACGACCTTCTTGGCATCGGTGTCGCGGGAAAAGCTGCCAGTCAGGTCAATGACCGGGATTGCCTTGGCAGCAGAGGCTGGGGTGTAAATAACCATTTTTCAAGCTCTGGAAGTTGATGAAGCCAAGCACTGTGCTGTTGAAAACAAATCTGGCTCGACACGTACATCAATCTATCCATCACCGATGGAAATGGAAGGTATCTGGCTGGAACAATCCGTTCGCGTTCTGAGACGAAGCCTCTTCGAGAGATCTGAATCCCACCAGCCTTCTCGGAGGTTGAAGCCAAAGAATTGGCTGTTAAGGGCAGGGGTCCCCGTCCGACGTGAACAACAACAATCCCTAGTTCCGCGCCCATCGCCTACAAGTTCTAGCACCTGCCCTCAATTGCGAATCACTCATTCGTGAAGTCACAGTGACTTGAACTGCTATCTGGCAGCTACTGGGTGCTCGTCGGTGCATCGACACATGGTAAGTCGTGGCTAGTTCGCTCAGTGGTACTCGGACAGCGCACCGGCACCCGTCACAAATGCTAATTTCAACCCCAGATCCCAGGCGGGGCAGGAAGAGGGCGAGTTGATTAGGCATCCATCGGTGTCTACAACAAGCCGTAAAGACGCGCAATGCGGACGGCAGTTCTTCGATCCGGTGCGCCGAGCTTGGCGTTGACCCGCTGAAACCGGCAGTCGATAGTTTTGGCTTCCAGACCCATGGCCGTGCCGATGAACTTGCTGCTGTGGCCAGCGGCCTCGTGGCGCAGAAGGTCCAGATCGGCGTCCGTCAGGCGCACGCCTTGAAGAAGTTCCTCTCGCATCGATTTGGCGATCCAGTGATGGAGTTCCATGGCGAGCGCCCGTGCCAGTACCCGTATCCTGGGATAGCGGGAACCATCAAATCTCCCAGGATCTGCTGACCCCAGGCACAGGACGCCGACCCGTGAAAGACCGACCGGGCTGGGTGCCGGCGCGATCAGGGCGGACGCGAAGCCATTCGCAGCCGCCGCTTGAACGAATGCTTCTTCTTCGTTGGAGGCGCAAACCAGCGCGCAGGATCGGGTGGGCTCTGCATCGGTCGATGCGTACCGCAACCAGGAATCGTGCTCGAACCAGCGGTGTGATGCGTAGTCCGCCGCCCACGACGGATCGCAGGACCACAGGGACCGAAGTGAGGATCGGGTCGCATCGTCCCGGAGGCAGCTGACGAAGTAGCCAGCATCTGCGCCAAGGCCTGCCACGGATTCTCTGAACAAAGACATCACCTCACCGGTGGAAGTCACCTCGGAGATCCGAGGAAGCAGCTCCAGGAGGCGCACGTCGGCCACGGCAGCGCTCAGTGGCCCGGCCAAAAAACCGGCGTCAGCGTTCGTCTGTGAATGCCGCATGACCAGAGCGCACCAGCTTGCCGAACAGCAGACCATCTTCAAACCGCATGGGCTCCACGTCGCACCAATGGTCGAAGCTCTTCTGGTCAAAGAACACCATGGTCTGCACAAGCCGTATACCCTTCATTTGCCCTTGTGTGCGCTCCATCAGCAGGCCATAGGTGGTGGCGCGAAGCAGGAAGGAGGCGGAGCCATCACAGCTGGAAAGCAGCGTATCCCCAGCCGCGACCGGTGCATGGGGACGATTGATCGCCCACGAGGCCACGTCCGCGCGTTTGGCGAACAGTGCCGAACGCTTGGCACCCAGGGGGCGGGCGGGCGCGTCAATCGGGTCGATGCGGCGTTTCACGGAGCGGCCGGTCAACCCCGAAGGTGCTGGCGGCGACATCACGGGAAGTGGACGGTTGTTCATCCTCACTCCTGCAGGTCTGGTTGACCAACAGGTCGCGCAGTGCTGATACCGGGCGACCCTCGCATCAAGCCTAAACGGACTGGATGGAGGGAAGGGTAGTCAAGCGCATTGCGCGGTGTCAAAGGAAATCGGGCCAGGGCGAGCATTTCTGCAGCCGGTTCAGCGCAGCTAAACGGCGAAAGCCCGGTGCGCGAGCCGTGTCAAGCTGTGGCCGCTGCGCGGTTTTTGCTCAGGGCCTCCAACAGGGCAAATGCATCGTCGGCCCGGTCAACCGGTATGAACAGATGGTCGTGGTGGAAGGCGGCGACCGCATTGCACGGGATGCCTGCCCTGGCCAGCGCTGTGGAGATCGTGGCCAGAAACCCGATGGCCTCCAGCGACGAATGCACTGTCAACGTGATGAGCTTGGCCTCGAAGATGAAGGGTACCTTGGCACGCACGGCTTGGGCGCGCTCCACGATGGCGGTCAGGCCTTCCGACTCACGGAAGGTGCAGATCGGAGAGAGGTCATCGGGAAGTCGATAGTCCTGAAAGGTGCAGTAGACGTAGGTCTCCGGCCGAAGGTCAGGTGCCATCATCTGCTGCAGCCGAACGTGGTCTGTTTCTCCACTCATCAGATCTTCTCCTGCATAGGGCAACGAGGTGGGTCTTTCGTCCTTGATTATGGGTGGCGGGCGCAGGTCCGGCGCGTGCAGAAGTGCGCATCCGAGCCCCTGGCAGGGCCGGTTTAGCTGAATTGACACGGAGCCAAAGTTCCTAAACCGCGGCGTTCCCGTGGGATGTCCTGCTACCGTCTGGCGCAGCCCGGAACAGACCCCGCCATCCACTGCTTTGCCGCCGGGCACCCACGGCAGAGCACAGTGAGAAGGAGTGTCCACATGGCACCGACTTCCGAAGTTCTCGCGGACATGGCCGATCTTCGCCAGCAACTGAGACAGCAGGGCAGCCCCTACAGCGAGTTGTTCAAGCTTCACCCGGCACGCGTGTTGATCGATATTGCGTTCGACTGGGCGCTCATCTTCGGCGCCGTTGCAGCCGTGGTGTGGCTGGATGCGTTTCTCGCACCTTTGGCAGTGCTGGTGTTGGCCAACCGGCAAAGGGCACTGGGGAACATCCTTCACGACGCAGGTCACCGGAACATCTGGCGGGAGAAAGCCAAGAACGATTTGATCGCAAGGGTGCTGGTGGCGCCACTGCTGTTCGCCAGCCTCTCCCGATACCGGGAGACGCACTTTCAACACCACCTGGAACTGGGCCGTGCACAAGGCGACCCTGACTTGATTCCGGGGCAGGACCATCTGCCCTCGTCCTGGATCTTCAGCTATTCGCGATGCCTGCTTTCCCGAGCAGTCTGGCTGGGCTCACTGGGAGGCCACCTGTTTGACCGAGAGGTCGGCGGGCGGAGCAAGGCCTTCATACTTGGCTGGTGGGTGTGCTTTTGCGGCTTGTTGATCTGGTTGATCGGCGGTGAATTCACATTGGCCTTTGTGTCCCTCTGGCTGATCGCGCGTGCGACGCTGTTTCATTGCATCACCACTTTCCGTGAGATGTGCGATCACTTCGGGCTTCTTCCTGGTGGGGTGTTTGGTTTCACCCGCGACATGGTCTGTCACGGACCTTGGCGTTGGATCATTCATCCCCGCAACAACGGCTACCACCTCACCCACCATCTGCTGCCAGCCGTGCCGTACTACCGGCTTCCCAAGGCTCATGCATTGCTTCGTCAACTCCCGATGTTTGAGGAGCGATCACATGTCTGCAGCGCCTATTTCCGTCGAGGAAATGCGGTGACTACCGAGTGGCAGAGCAGGGCGGTGGCATGATGGAACGCGTTTTGAGCAGTGTCCAGATCGCGGCCTTGTTGGTGTCGGCCAGCTACGGCATTGGATTTCTGTTCGGCTCTGGCGAACTGGCGCTGACACACGGAATGGCCGGCAGCATCTACGGTATGGCGACTGGCGTGGGCATGCTGGCGTTGGCGGTGGCCGCCAAACCGCTGTGGCAGTCCGGCTTGTCGGTATGGGACTTGTTCGGTCGCGCTTACGGATCGAGCCTGCGTGGCTTGGTGGCCGTGCTCTCGCTCGTGTGGATGGCGGGTGTGCTCGCGGCGCAAATTCATGGGGGCGTGGCCGTCGCTCGCTTGCTGGGCATCCCTGATCCGTATGGTCTGCTCATGGTGCTCGGGCTGGTCTACGCCGCAGCGCACATGAGCCTCCACATGGCCTCGCGCGTGTTTGCCGGATGTCTGCTGTTGAGCGCGGTGGTCTTGGTGTACACACTCGTCGCCGCTGACGGTGTGCCCCTTTATTGGCAGGCGGTGCCAAGATTTGTGGAGGACTTGGACACCTACACAGCCTCCCAGGTGAGCACCATGTCAGTTGCCGTCGGTCTCTTGGTGGTCACCGGGGCGGATTACCACCAGTTCGTGCTCTCAGGTCGAACCGCTCGAAGCGCGGTGATCGGATGTGTCTTGGCGGGATTGGCGCTCATCCTCATCGGCTTTTTGCCCGCAGCGGTTGTGGTGGCGATGCAGTCATCCGGAGCGCTGACGAACATGCCCGACGGAAAGCAAGTCATTCCTTGGGTGCTGTCCCGCAAAGCGGGCGACCTCATGGGCGTTTTGGGGCCGGGAATGTTGGTGGCGCTGTCCCTGGCCGCTCTGGGCTCGGGCGCCGCGATTTTGCGAGCGATGGCTTCTGCCATCCGCACGATTCTGCCCAGCACAAGGCGGCCAGGTTTCGCTTCGGCTGCAGGGCTGATGTTGGGGGCAATGCTTACCTCGCGAGATCAGGGCATCGTACAAACCATGGTGTCGGTCAACATCATCTATCTGGCCAGCATCGGTGTTTGCTTCGTCGCGCTGTTGGCGAACATCCGACTGCCCGCTCGACAGGCCAGAGCAACCTTGGTCGCTGGATTCGTCGTGTCAGGTGGTGTTTATGTCGCCGGTTGGTGGGGACTGGTGCCGCAGCAGGCCGATAGCACCTCTTTACTGGCGGGACTCGCTACGTCATTCGGTGTTGCAGTCGGCTTTCGCTGTGTTGCCAGCCATCGCGGTGCTGGTGTGACGAAGTCCTGCCATTGATTCGCTCGGTTCGGCAAGCACCAATACCGATTCGTCAGCCACTGGCGAGACCAACTCACGATGAGCCACCTTCACGATCAAGGCCGTCACGTCGTGGGCCAAGGGCGGTTCCAGTTCCCAGTGGTGCCAATAGAGATCCACCATGACCGTATGCTGGGGACACAGATCAACCAGTTGTCCGCTTTCCACCAGCGGCCTGGCCTGACTGCTCGGGACCAGGCCATAGCCAGCGCCCATGGCCACGCCTTCCAGCAAGGCGACCGGCGATGGCAAAAAGTGCTTGGTGTACCGGTCAATCGAAAACCCGAACCGGCTTTTCAGGAAATCGTCGTGCAGGGAGTCTTTGCGGTTGAAGAGAACGGCTGGTGCGGCCAGAACCGCTGGGACCGTCAAACCGTCCGGGAAAGCGCGAGAGGCAAATTCGGGCGTGGCATAACAGCGGTACTCCATAGCGCCCAAACGTTCGGCGATAAACCCATCGGCCGCTTTGGGAGCGGTTGAGATGCACCCGATGACTTCACCGCGACACAGCAACTGCGAGGTGTGGTCCTGATCGTCTGCAACCACCTCCAGCGCGACCAGGTGGCTCAGCAGGAGCTCCTTCAGCACAGCCGGGAACCAGGTGGCCAATGAGTCCGCATTCACCGCAATGGACAGCGGAATGGGGGCATGCAGCTTGGGTTGGGGCGTCAGCTCCTGCAAAGCCGATCCCTCCATGACCCTCAGTGCCTTCACGTACCGCAGCAGAACCTCTCCTGCTGACGTCGGTGAAATGGGGCGGTCCCGGAGCACCAGAACCGTGGACAACGATTCCTCCAGGGCCTTGATGCGCTGTGACACAGCGCCCCTGGTGATGCTCAAAGCAGTCGCCGCTTTTTCAAAGCTTTGCTGCTCGATCACCACCGCAAAAGTCTCCAACTGTTCACGATCCAGCATGGGTACCTCCCAATGTCTGTCTGTCGCTGTTGCCAACCTTCGCCATTTAGGGGGGCGGACGAAAAATGTGTCGATGGTTTTCAGGTGTCAATCGCTTCTGAGTGGTAACGAGTGGTGTTTTGTTTTGGCTTCTCCAAGGGGAAGACGGGTCGTGCGCGTCAACAAAAATTACATACGGTTGCCGTGCGGTATGAATCAACGGAGGGAAAGTGGCACCCTGCTAAGAGCTGAACAAGGAGACCCACAATGTGGCTGTTGGTCGCTCGGGAACCAGGGCGGGATGCCCCCCAATGGGTCGGAAGGAAGAGTCTTGCCATGTTGGACGCGGTCGCTTGGCCGTTGCTTGCCGTTCTGATGGTTTTCCAGTCGCGCGTGCCGCTTGGTGTTGTCGGCCCGTTGTTGGCGGTAGCTGCTTTAGCCCTGTCAGTTGCCCGGCTTCGCCGAGCCATCTGTCTGAACCACCGCTACCGCTTCACCACATGGCGATGGGGCGGGATGGTTCTCGGTCTGATGCTGCTTGGGGCTACTCTCAAGATCTTTACTTGAGGGGTTCGACAGTCGCGGCACTGTGATCCCGAAACGAGCAGGGTCGTGAAGCCACTCGACCGTGTTGCGCCATATCTTGCGGCGCCACGGTCTGGGCTGGGCCCAGGGAAACGCGTAGCGGGTTCGAAATACTCCTGCGGCATCTTGCCCCAGCACAATCATGAGCATGTCCGTGCGTTTGGCGTCCGAGTCGTGGATGACCAGGTCGCCAGGCTGCCACTGTGTGGTGTTCGGATCGTGAATCAGGCCCATGGCACACCCCACTAAGCGCTGTACTCAGTGAGTCACAATGGGCCGAGTCTTGCTCCAAGACTCAATGTCAGCGCTCCGCCATGCCACGGCGCGCGGAGCGAGCCGCACTGGGTTCGGGAACTCATGGCTCGCCATCAAGCGATAGATCGTTGATCGACCAAGGCCGGTTATCTTCATAACAGTGCGCATGCGTAGGAGGGCGTCCGCTGGTCGGACACTATTGTCTTGGGGGGGATTGATGCGGGGGTGCTGCACGACGCGTCTCTCGTTAATAGCAACACCCTCACTGTGAGACCAAAGAGCATCAGTCACACTGCTGGATTCACGTTCAAATCGTGCATCGGGCCCACGATCAGCGGTAATCGTGGCCTCAAGGCCCTTGTTGCGAGGGTGGCAGGGGCACGTCAGCATGCGTCCATATGCAAGACAGTGGACATACCCCTGAGTGGTGCGGCCCGAAGGTTGAGCGCACCCTTCGCAACGGCAAGCACATCTATTTCTCAACCTTCAAGGCTTGGCTGGTCGAACAGGCCAGCAGACCGGGCGCATCGGTCGCGGGTCTGGCGCTGCGCAACGGCGTCAATGCCAATCTGCTGCGTCACTGGATGAAGCTGGGTCATTGGCAATCGGGCACCCCGACGCTGTTACCCGTGACTGTTCTCGCACAGCAGCCCTGTGCCGATGTGGTGGCGACCACCCTTGCCCAACCGTCCACGGGGACGGTGGAGATCGAACTGTGTGGCGCCGTCATCCGCCTGAGTGGTCAGGTCGATGCCGCGCAACTGACGACGGTACTGGCCGCGCTGCGCGCATGATCGGCCTGCCAGCGAACACGAGGGTGTGGATCGTGGCCGGACACACCGACATGCGCAAGGGCTTCGACGGCCTGGCCGCGATGGTGCAGACCGCGCTGAGCGAGAACCCGTTCAGTGGCCACGTCTTCGTCTTCCGCGGCCGGCGCGGCGACATCCTCAAGGTGCTGTGGTTCGATGGTCAGGGCTTGCTGTTGCTCAGCAAGCGACTCGAACGCGGGCACTTCGTCTGGCCCCAAGCCTCGGGCGCTGGCGTATCGCTGACACCGGCACAGCTGTCGATGCTGCTTGAAGGCATCGATTGGCGCATGCCAGCGCGCACGCATCGTCCGGAGCTGGCCGCGTAAAGCTGGCGTTGCGGGTCATTCCCGATGGAGCCGGGCTGGGGGTGAGGCACACTCCAGGCCGTGTCGACGCCCACCCCATCACCTGCGAGCTACGAAGAATTGCTGCGCATCATCAAGGCGCGCGATAGCGAGGTGGCACTGCTCAAGCTGATGGTCGACAAGCTCAAGTTGCAACTGCTGCGTCGCGTGCGCGCCGAGTTCGGCACCTGCAGTGAACAGTGGGCGGCACAGATACCTTTGATCGATGGCGACCAAGCCGCATTGAGCATGCGTGCCAAGGGTGTCCCGGTGCCGGCCCCCGCCAATGACGCGCAGATCGACCGCCGTCTGCCGGCACATCTGCCGCGCGACGTCCAGGAACACCTGCCCCAGGCCAGCCACAACCACCACGACAGTGCTGGCCAGCCCTGCGGCTGCACGGCCTGCGGAGCCCGGCTGCGCAGAATCGGGCAAGACGTCTCCGAGCAGTTGGAGTACGTGCCGGCGCACTTCAAGGTGATCCGGCATGTACGGCCCAAGCTGGTCTGTGTGGCTTGCCAGACGATCTTCCAGGCCAGCGCACCGGGCCGTCCGATTGCGCGTGGTGTGGCCGGCGCCGGCCTGCTGGCCCATGTGCTGGTCTCCAAGTACTGCGACCACTTGCCCTTGTACCGCCAAAGCGGCATCTACGCTCGCAGCGGCGTTGAGCTGGACCGCTCCACGCTGGCCGGCTGGGTCGATCAGGCCGATCAGTTGCTGGACCCGCTGGTGGCGGCGCTGGGGCGCTACACGTTGGATGCCGCCAAGATCCACGCCGACGACACGCCGGTACCGGTGCTGCAGCCCGGACGGGGCAAGACCAAGACCGGACGCTTGTGGGTATACGTCAGAGACGACCGCCCGATCGGCTCCAGCGAGCCGCCTGCGGCCTGGTACCAGTACACACCGGATCGCAAGGGCGAACACCCACAGCGGCACCTGCGGCAATACAAGGGCATCCTGCAGGCAGACGCCTATGGCGGTTGGGGCAAGCTCTACGGCTCAGGCCAGATCACCGAGGCCGCTTGCTGGGCACATGCGCGCCGGCCGTGGTGGGATCTGTACCTCAGCAGCGGTCGTGACGGCGCGTCCATTGCAGCGCAAGCGCTCGGACGCATCGCAGAGTTGTATGCCATCGAGCGCGACATTCGGGGACAACCTCCCGATGTTCGGCGGGCCCAACGCCAGGCGCGGGCTGGCCCGCTGCTGCAGGAGATGCACGCCTGGCTGAGCCAACTGCTGGGGCGGGTGTCGGCCAAATCGGAATTGGCACAGGCCATCGGCTACAGCCTTGCGCGCTGGCAGGCCCTGACGCGTTATTGCGATGACGGCCGCATCGAGATGGACAACAACGCCGCCGAACGTGCTCTGCGTGGGGTGGCCTTGGGACGGGGCAACTACCTGTTCATGGGCTCGGACGCTGGCGGCGAGCGCGCTGCTGCAATCTACAGCCTGGTGCAGACCGCCAAGCTCAATGTGCTGGACCCCGAGGCCTACCTGCGTGAGGTGCTCAGCCGTATTGCCGATCACCCCATCAACCGCATCGAGGAGCTGCTGCCCTGGAACCTGACGCAGTCAGAGGCCAACCCGGCACAACAGCGCCGGGCAGCATGAGTGCACCTGGTCTCGACCCGCGGGTGCTGGATGCCCTGCAGAACGCCAGCAGCCTGGAGCTGTTCCAGCTGAGCACGCTGATCGATCGACTGCTGGCCGATCCGCGGCGCATCATTGCCGTGCGCAAGGACATGCACCTGGGCCAGACAGTGCGCTTTGTGGACTGGCGCGATGGCAGCCTGCGCGAGGGCAAGGTCGTGGCCATGCGCGAGGCACAGGTGACGTTGCAGGACGTGCGAGAGCGCAAGGAGTGGAAGCTGCCCTACGCCGCGATCGAACCGCCGCAGCCCGACCCTGCGGCACATGTTCAAGCGGTGGCGCCTGAACCGCCAGCTGCGCAGCGACCGACGCGCAACGACTTCCGATGTGGCGAGAAGGTGGCCTTCGAGGACAAGTACCTGCAGACCGTGGTGGGCACCATCGTGCGCATCAACAGCCGCACCGCCACCATCGACCCTGGCGACGGCACCCATTGGCGCGTCGGCTTCGCCCTGCTGCGCCACGTCCTGGACGTTTGAATGCCTCCCTCCTCGTCAAGAGGGTGTTGAGGCGACGCTTACGATCAGCGTGAGCCGACCGGGTTAGTACCAAGGAAGCTTGTGATACCGTCAAGCCACCCTTGAATACCGTCTTCGCCCCCTGGAGCGAGCACCCGATACCGTCATTACGTTACAGAACATGACACTTTCGCTTTCCAAACGCTGTCACGAACCATCAATGAGTGAGATCGGGAGCAAGGCCCCCTGTGAAGGGCTCTCGAACGCGACGGTAGATCTGTCGGTATCGAGGCCGTTCTCGCCCTGCAAACAGCGCGATTTTCCTCTGAGCCGCGACCGACTATTGACAATAGAGTGGGAGTGATCTGAGACCGTTCAGGGCCTTTCAACGACGGTCCGAGTTTGGTTACGGTGTACCTGAGGGTATGAAGCGGCGGCATCGCGGCAAGTTTAATGCGCCGCACAGGAGAAGGCAAAGTGCTTCAAGCTCAGACGGACGGATCGAGTTGATCGTCTGGACACCACCCCATTTGCGCTTTTGTCAGACAGCAGAACCGCTTGAAACCGGAATATGTCACGGTTGAATATATTGCGGGCGTTTCCGGTGCTAGTTAAACTGAAAATCAAAAATCGGTAACTAAAACATCGCGATGACCTACAGCCCAAGTATCGATTTTCCAGCGGAAGTCAATTGGGCTGCATTTGTCCGAAATGGCGGTATTGCAGAAGATCGCCTGGTCGGTTCTCGAGGGGAGACTGAACTACCCCACGACCAGTCGCTCTTCGTCACACGCCCGGCGCTGCCGCCGCTGCACGAGCTCATGCCGCTGCTTGAAGACATCTGGTCGAGCCGCGTGCTCAGCAATGACGGTAAATACCACGAGGCCTTCGAGCGCGAGCTGGCCAGCTATCTGCAGGTTCCACACGTTGTGCTGGTGTCCAATGCGACGTTAGGCTTGCTTCTTGCCTTGCGTGATAGCGGCATGCGCGGCAAGGTGCTCACCACGCCGTTCTCGTTTGTCGGCACCAGCCATGCATTGACCTTTGCGGGGCTGGATCCCGTGTTTGTCGACATTGACGCGGACACACTCAACATCGACCCGGTTCGCCTGGAGGAGGCGATGGACGAGACCATCACGGGCATCCTGCCGGTGCACTGCTTTGGCCGCTCCTGTGATGTCGACAGCATCGCGGTGATCGCCGATCGGCACAGGGTCCCTGTGGTCTACGATGCAGCGCACGCGTTTGGCGTCTGCGACGAGGGCGGCAGCATCCTGCGCCATGGCGACTATGCCGTGCTGAGCTTCCACGCCACCAAGGTGTTCAACACTTTCGAGGGCGGAGCCGTGATCTGCCGCAGCGAGGAGAGCAAGCGGTCGATCGATCTGCTGCGCAAATTCGGCATCGTGGACGAAACCCATGTCGAACTCACAGGCCTGAACGCCAAGCTGAACGAGTTCCAATGTGCCTTGGGCTGCGTGCAGTTGCGGCATGTCGATGACTACATCTACCGGCGCGGCCAGATCGATGCCCGCTATCGGCAGCTCATTGCCGAGATCCCGGGGCTGCGCATGCTTGCCCCCGCGTCCGGTGGCAAGCGCAAT
The DNA here is from genome assembly GCF_025699295.1 of Hydrogenophaga sp. Taxonomy (GTDB): domain Bacteria; phylum Pseudomonadota; class Gammaproteobacteria; order Burkholderiales; family Burkholderiaceae_C; genus Hydrogenophaga. Next base: position 304,124 of record NZ_JAILWB010000002.1, read on the forward strand.
CACTACAGTTTCCCCATTCTGGTGGAGCCCGGCTATCCGCTCTCGCGCGATGCGCTGATGCACAAATTGCGCGCGCATGGCGTGGTGGCACGCAAGTATTTCAGTCCGTTGATCTCCGACTTGCCGATGTACCGGGATCGGCCATCCGCGGCTGCGCACAATCTGCCGGTTGCACAACGGATTTCTTCCAGCATCCTGTGCCTGCCTATGTTCCCGGACCTCTCCGAGCAGGATCAGCAGCGCGTCATCAGCCTGCTCCACCACTGAAGCCAAAGACCGATGATGCGTATCAACGCAGCCTTGCTCGCGCGCATGGCACGGCGCATGGTCTGCAGGAGCGCGCCGGACATCAGGTCCCTCACCAGCAAGAACTGGACGCTATGTCCCGCTGAAGAGGCGTGGACCCCGCCGGCCATTCACCTGCCCGGCGAAGTGGATCGCATACGTGGTCTGTCGCCCTGGCGTGAACGCAACAGCGAAATGGGTCTCATCGCCGGAGGCAGGATCAGCCACGCAGCTTCACAGGCACACCTGCTGGAAAACGTGGAACTGGTCGGTGCCTGGCTCTACAAGGGCGCGGCTGCTGCCCAGCCGGGTTATGGCAAACGCGAGTGGCTACTGCGCAACGCGCCACCAGTGCAACGACTTGTCGAGACGCACCTCATCACCGCCAGCACGGGCAGCCATTTTTTCGGCTGTCTGATGCTTGACGACTACCCGCTGGCGCTGCTCCCCGAGGCAGGTGCACATTGCACGCTGATGCTGACGCAGGGGTACCCGCATGACATGGCCTACCGGCAGATGCTGGGCCTTGCGCATGGAACACCTGTGGAGCGGGCGCGCATCGACAAACTCATTCTCTACACCGACTTTGCGCAGAATTCCCTGAAGGCCAGCAGGTATGAAACCCTGCGCGCGAGACTGCACCGGGGTGTACAACGCCCGGGTCTGCCGGGTGCCGGCGTATACCTGCGCCGCGGTCGCACCGGTGAATTGCGCTTGCTGGAGAACGAGGCGCAGATCGAGCGCACGCTGGAGAAACTGGGATTCGAGATTCTCGATCCGATGGCGCTGGGCGCCGAGGAGATCGCTTGCCGCACGCTGGACGCTCCGCTGGTGGTGGCCGTCGAAGGCAGCCAGCTGTCGCACGCCATTTACAGCGCATCGCCCGATGCCGTGTTCGTGGTCTTGCAACCACCGGCCCGTTTTGCCATGGCTTACAAGGAATATACCGACCGGGTTGGTATGCGTTTCGCCTTTCTGGTGGGAGAACAAGCGGAGGAGGGTTTTACAGTCTCACCCGATCATCTGCTGCGCCTGCTGGACCTCGTGAACACTGTAAGGTCGAAGACCACGTGATGAACGCTCCAACTGAACTCATATTGCTGCCAAGCCTCAGAGCCCGCGTTGGCGCCAAGGGCGGGGTGATGCTGACGCAGAAGTACCTGGACGGAGCAGCGGCCTATGCGCGCGCCTGGCCGGGGCCGGTGACATCGCTGCTGCGTCCCGACAACTCAACCTCGTGGGACATGGATGCCATCGAGATCGATCCCGGGGACTACAGCCGTGACGGCCATGCGGTCGAGATGTTCCCGACCGAAAGCCAGGCGCTGGCGACACGCCTTTCGAACGCCGCCCTGGTGTTTCCATTTCTTGCACCTTCGGAACAGGGCACGCTGGCAACGTGCCGCCGGTTGCAGGTGCCTGTGGTCTTTGGTACCGAGTATTCGGCTGTAACAGAGCGGCAGATCATCGATTCGGAGACACGCAATCCGTTGCTGCGCTGGCGCCGCAAGGTCTGGGCGGCGAAAGCCGAGAAAACCCGATTGCAGATGCTTCGCCACGCCGCCGGCGTGCAGTGCAGTGGCACGCCGACCTATGACGTCTATCGCCATCACAACGTCAACCCGCTGCTGTTTTTCGACAGTCGCGTCCCGCTCGCAGACGTCCTTTCGGAACACCAGATCATGCTGAAGGCGCAGGCCATGCAAACTGCGATGCCACTGCGGCTGATTTTTGGCGGGCGGCTGATCGCCATGAAAGGCGTGATGGATCTGCCCGAGGTCGCAGCAGAGTTGCAGCGGCTGGGCGTGGATTTCCAGCTTGACATCTATGGCCAGGGGGATCTTGAACCTCGGCTGCGCAAACGCATCGTGGCTCTCGGTCTGCAGGCCCGCGTGCGGCTGCAAGGCGTCCTCGATTTCACAGCAGGCTGGCTGCCTCGGCTCCGCCAGCACGCTGACGTGTTCGTTTGTTGCCACCCTCAAGGCGATCCTTCTTCCACCTACCCGGAGGTGATGTCCTGCGGTGTACCCATCGTCGGATATGACAATGAGGCCTTCGCCGGCATTGTCCGTGAGTCGAAAAGCGGATGGGTCTCACCGATCGGCGACCCCAAAGCCCTGGCTGGGCGATTGGCGCAGCTTGCCAAGCAACGCGAAGCCCTGGCCGCCGCAGCCCACCAGGCGGTGGCGTTCGCTCGAGAGCATGCGTTCGAGTGCACCTTCGCCCGGCGCAGCGCGCATCTGATGGCATGCAGCCGGTTACCCGGGAAACCCGAGCGGTAGAAACCGGAACGGGAGCCCTGCCTCAGGGACGGAGCCGTTCGAGCACATGGCTCGGGTCGCGTCACTTCTTGCGTTGAGCATGCCGCCGGTTCGCGTTGCCTGCGGATACTGGCGAAACAGCGTGGCGAGGTCGAAGGCGCGGGTGGCATGCACGCCCGAGAGCTGTCCTTCATTGCAGTTAAACTGAAAATGGTGCCACTTCGGAAGATCGCTCTGATCCAGGCGCGTAAGCGAATAGGTGCTCACCACGCCGTCTTCGTTTGTCGGTACCCGCCATGCACTGACCTTGATTGGGCTCGAATCTGTGATCGACCTATTGCGCAAACTCGGCATCGTGAATGAACCGCAGAAGTGCCATGCGCTCGGCGTGAAGACCTGCAAGTTTTTTTGGCCGTTGATCTCCAATTTGCCGTCGTATCGGGAGCGGTCATTGGCGAATGTGCCCAGTCTGCCCATTGCTCGGCGGATTTTCTCCATCATCCTGTGCCTGCCCAGGTTCCCTGATCTCTGCGCGCAGGATCGGTATTGAATGGTCAGCTCTTTCACAACGCCTGAAACACGGTACCGCGATGCCGATTAACACGCCTCTGCTGAAGCGCATGTTGAAGCGCGTGACGGGGGGAAAGGCAGTGGACATCAGGACCCAGGCCAGCAAGACCTGGGTTCTCTGCCCGGCAGAAGAAGCGCATACCCCACCGGCGATTCACCTGCCCGGCGAGATAGATCGCATCCAGTCCGTGTCGCCCTGGCGCATGCACGATGCGGAGCTGGCAAGCATCCATGGAGGGCAGGTTCGCCACGCGAGCTCGGAAGCTCATTTGCTGGAGGATGTGGAACTTGCTGGTGCCTTTCTTTACAAGGACGCGGCCGTTTCGCAACCGGGTTTTGGCAAACGGCATTGGTGGCTGTCAGGCTCCATCCCCCTCGAGCGCTACACGGAGTCACACCTGATCACCAGCCACATGGGCAGCCATTTCTTTGGCACCTTGCTCCTCGACGACTACCCATTGGCGCTTCTGCCGCCAGAAGGTGCGCACCGCTTGCCGATGTGTACCCAGCCCTCCCGGCACAACGCCCAGTACCGTGAACTCCTGGAACTGCCGATGAGCCTGCCCGTACAGCGGGCGCGAATCGACAGGCTGATCGTGTATACGGATTTCGCCCAGAACTCGCTGAAGGTCAAGCGATACGAGGTCCTCAGGACCGCGCTCAGGAGAAACTGCCCTCGCACAGCGACATCCTCGGCGGGTGTCTATCTGCGCCGCGGCCGCTCGGGTGAGCTGCGGCTGCTTGACAACGAAGCCCAGGTTGAGGAAATGCTGGCTGGCATGGGTTTCGACATCATCGATCCCATGGTACTTACCGCCGCCGAGATCTCGAGCCGCACGCTTGACGCGCCTCTGGTGATATCTGTCGAAGGAAGTCATTTGTCGCATGCCATTTTCAGCGCATCAGATACCGCGACCTTTGTGGTGCTGCAACCGCCGGACCGCCTTTGCATGACCTACAAGGAATACACCGATCAGATGGGCAGCATGCGTTTCGCCTTCCTCGTGGGCGATCGTTCGGCCCAGGGCTTTCGGGTAGAACCCGATCACCTCAAACGTCTGCTGGACCTGGTCGCAACAGTGGCCCGGTGAACGGCGGATGACCGCGCCGGCGGAACTCATATTGCTGCCAAGCCTCAGAGCCCGCGTTGGCGCCAAGGGCGGGGTGATGCTGACGCAGAAGTACCTGGACGGAGCAGCGGCCTATGCGCGCGCCTGGCCGGGGCCGGTGACATCGCTGCTGCGTCCCGACAACTCAACCTCGTGGGACATGGATGCCATCGAGATCGATCCCGGGGACTACAGCCGTGACGGCCATGCGGTCGAGATGTTCCCGACCGAAAGCCAGGCGCTGGCGACACGCCTTTCGAACGCCGCCCTGGTTACCCGGAGGTGGCGTTCGCCCGAGAGCATGCGTTCGAGCGCACCTTCGCCCGGCGTAGCGCGCACCTGGTCGCGTGCAGCCGGCTGCACGGGAAATTCAAGCGGTAGAGGTTGCGCTTGAAGCGCCAGCTTGAGAGCGTCTGTTCCGAGCTCAGACGCGGATCACCTCGCCCTTGAGTGACCACAGGATGGTCAGCACGTCGTTGCGGGTGGTCGCATCGATGCCGTTGCTCTCCAGCGCTGCCATCGCGTCGTCGATCACGGCGACGAATTCCTGCTCACTGATGTTCATTCCCTTGTGCGTGGCCAGCATGTCCTGGCCGGTGTAGGTTTCGGGGCCGCCAGCACCGGCGCAGAAGAATTCGATCACGCGCTGTTCCACCTTCTTCATGTCGCGCCCGGCGTAGCGGATGCTCACCAGCGGGTTGGCCATGTGGTTGCCGATCAGTGTGCGCGTGATGCGGGTGATGCCTTCGTGCCTGCCGAGTCGGTCATACAGCGATGTCGTGGTCTGCGTGGTGGTGTCCATGTGTGTGCTCCTTGTGGATGAGTTGCGTTGAACTGACGGGGGCGCCGGGTCTCAGTGCGAGGGATGGCGCAGCAGCCGCAGCCACGACGCGTATTCGATGGCGCCAGGGTCACCGTTGGGCAGCGCCCGCTCGTGCGCTGTCCGGTCCGGCGAGCGGCTGGCTGCTTGTGCGGGCGGCTGCGCGGCGTTACGCCCTGGATAGGGCGTGCAGGAGGCGGTAGGACGGGTTTTCATGGAATCTCCTTGTGAGGGGGGGTGACAACACGATGCCGGGGCGGTGTTCCTCAAACGTTCCCGTCATCCCAGGGGCTTGCGACGGTGCAGGCCGGGCCCCACACTGCGTGGCATGGACGGTTCCGGACCCGATTCGCACGGCGCGCTGCTGCCGACCCTGCAGCTGCGGTTGCTCGGGAGCTTCTGCGCGTGTCTGGATGGCACCGAACTGCCACCCGAGCGCTGGCCCAGCCTGCGTTCCGTTCAACTGGTGCAGCTGTTGAGCCTGCAGCCGCGTCGGCGGCTTGCCCGCGACCTGGTGATGGATGCGCTGTGGCCGCAACTGGAGCCCGACGCCGCCAGCGCCAACCTGCGCAAGGCCGTGCACCACGCGCGGCATGCACTGGGCAGGCACGACGCGGTGGTGGTGCACGGTGGCGAAGTGCTGTTGTGGCCCGGGCGGGCGGTGCAGGTCGACGCCGAGGACTTCGAGCGTGGCGCCGACGCCGCGCTGGCGCGCCGTGACGCCGCCGATTGCGCCGACGCCGCCCGCGCCTATGGGGGCGCGCTGCTGCCAGGCTCGTTGTACGAGGGCTGGACTGTGGCGGCCCGCGAGCGGCTGCACGCACGGCACCTCGAGCTGTTGCGCGTGGCCGGACAGTGGGATGCCGTGGCGCGACTGGAGCCGACCGACGAAGCCGCCCACCGCGCGCTCATGCAGCGCGAGCTGCAGGCCGGCAATCGGGCCGCGGCACTGCGCTGGTACGCCCACCTGCGAGAGGCCCTGCAGGAATCCCTGGGTGTCGCACCCGAGCGGCAGACCGAGGCGCTGTACGAGCGCTGCATCGCCGGCCTGCAATCCAGCGGACCGGCTTTCGTCGGCCGCGCCTTGTCCATCGCGCAGGCGCTCGCCTGGCTGGGGGTGGAGCCGGCCGAGCGCACCGGTGGCATCGTGCTGCGCGGACATGGCGGCATCGGCAAGACGGCCCTCGGCCGGGAAATCGCCGCGCAGGCGGCGGCCCGTGGCTGGCGCGTGCTGCGTGTGCAGGCCGTCGAGGCCGGGCGCGTCTACGCGTTGATCGCGGCGGTGGCCGAGCACGTGCTGCTGGCAGACCGTGCCCCGCTGGACCGCGTGGGCGACGCCGCGCGCAACGTGCTGGGTCTGCTCACGCCGCTGGCGGCGCCCTCCCATCCGTTGCCGGGTCCGCTCGGGCGCCACCAGGTGGTGGGTGCGATCCGGCGCTTGCTGGTGGCATGGGCCGCGGGAGCCGACGTGCTGCTCCAGATCGACGACGCCCATCTGGCCGACGACGCGGATATCGATGTACTGATGCAGCTCGCGATGAGTGGCGCGCCGGTGTGCCTTCTGCTGGGTGTGCGACCGCCCGCCGCCGGATCGGCCCTGGCCCGCGGCATCGTGCGGCTTGAGTTGGCTGGGGCACTGAAGGTGCTGGATGTGCCTGGGCTGGATGATGAAGAGGCCAGCCGGCTGGTGCAGCGCGCGGCCCCCACGCCTCTGACCCCGGATGTGGCGGCGCACGTGGTGCGCTCAGCGCGGGGCAATCCCTTTGCCGCGATCGAACTGGCCCGTTGCGCGGCGTCGGCACGCGGCGATCGCCTGCCCACCAGCACCGCGCAAGCCGTGCTGGCGCGGCTCTGCGATGTATCCGATGAAGCCATGACGCTTCTGAAGTGGCTGGCCCTGTGCGGCGACAGCTTCGACCTGGCCACGATCGAGGCACTGGCCCAAACCTCACTGGCATCCGCCCTGGCGGCGCTGGACGCGGGTTTGACCGAAGGGGTGCTTGTGCCCACCGGCAGCCGTTATGTGTTCCGCCACGAACTGGTGCGCCAGGCCCTGCTGGACCCGGTGCCGGCGCACCGGCGCACGCAGATGCACCGCCGCATTGCGGAACTGCTCACCCGGCAGACCGCGGCGCCAGCCGACATCGCCCGGCACTGGCGCGCAGGCGGCAAGCCCCGCGAGGCCGTTCCCTGGTTGCTGGAGGCGGCGCGCGAGGCGATGCGACTGGCCGCTTTCAGCGACGCGCTGCGGCATCTGGCGCCGGTGCTCGATCTCGATCCCGCGCACGCCGAAGCACTGCGCTGGCGCGCCGAGGCGCTGGACGCCATGGGCGACCCGGCGGCGCTGGCGGCCTACCATCTCGCGGCCGATGCCGCAGGCGAACCCGCCGCGCACGACCTGCTGGCCAAGGCCGCGCTGGCGCAGGTCAAGCAGGGCGATCCCAAGGGTGCGCTGGCGGTTCTGGCAGGGCTGCGCCCGACCAGTGTCGAGGGCCGCCTGTGCGAAGCCCTGGCCTACAGCGGCGCGGCCGCGCTGGGCGCCACCGACCCCGCGACGGGCACCGCCAAGGCGGCGGTGGCCCGGCGGCTCGCCCTGCAGACCGGCGACACCGCGTCCATCGTCGTGGCTTCCTGGGCACAGGCGGCGGCTGCCCACGCGCGCGGCGAGTTGCGGCAAAGCGTCTGGGCCGACCTGCACGAGACGACGGCCGTGCCGCACCTGGCGCTGCGCGTGTTCGACGGGCACCTGTGCATCACGCAACGCTTTCTCTACGGGGCGCGACCGTATGCCGACGTGATCGCCTTCGCCGACGCGCTGGCCACCGAGGCCCGGCGCCTGGGCGCGGCACGCGGCACGGCCTTTGGCACCACCTTGCGCGGTGAAGCCGAATGGCTGTCAGGCGACCTGGTGTCGGCGCGCCAGCACCTGCGCGAGGGCGCGCGGCTGCACCGCTCGATCGGTGGCGCCGTGGGTGAGGCCCTGTCGCTGCAGCGCCTGGCCGAGTTGTCGCTGCATGAAGGCCACAGGAGCGAGGCGCGCGCGCTGGTGGACGAAGCGCTGGACCTGGCGCGCCAGACGGACATCGGCTTTCACCTGCTCGATCGCATTTACGGCACGCGCATCGCGCTGCACGCCGACGACCCGATGGCGGCGCTGCAGGTCACGCAGGATGCCGCGGCCTCGGTGCGCGGGCCGCTGGAGACCTGCCCGGGTTGCCGCATCACCTTTGCGGTGCCGGCGGCGATCGCGGCGGCGCGTGCCGGCGAGCTGGCCCTGGCCGAGCAGCATGAAGAGCAGTGCACCTACCTCGCCAACGTGGTGATGCGGCTGCCCGCCTGGCACGCTGCGCACGACGAGGTGCGGGGGCACATCGCGGCCGCCAGGGGGGCCGCCGCCGACGAGACGGCTTCACTCTTCCGGGCCGCGGCCACGCGCTTTGGGGATGCCGGCCAGCCGATCGACGCGGCGCGCTGCGCGCGCCTGGCGGGGCTGGCCGCGTCGGGCCGAGGCACGGGCTCCCTGACGCTTACTCCGACTTGAGCCCCAGCCGCTTCACCACCGGCTCCCAGCGCTTCATCTCCGCGTTCATCACCTGCTGCGCCTGCGCGCTGCTGCTGCCCACGGCCGTCAGGTCGAAGTTCTTCAGGCGGTCGCGCACCTGGGGCAGCTTCATGATCGCGGCCGACTGCTTCTCGATCTCGGCGACGATGGCCGGTGGCGTGCCGCTGGCGGCCTGCAGCACCAGGCGAAAGCTCACGTCCAGGTCGGGCTGGTTGAGCGCCTTGGCGAGCGTGGGCACCTCGGGCGCCAGGGCGGATGTCGCCTGCGACGACACCGCCAGCGCCACCAGGCGCCCGCTCTTGACGTGCGGCAGCACGGTGGGCGTGGCCAGGAAGCCGCAGGCCACTTCACCGGCCAGCACGGCCTGCGTGGCCGGCGCCGGGCCGCGGTAGGGCACGTGCTGCATGCGTACCCCGGTCTGCTCCAGGAACATTTCGGTGGCCAGGTGACCGGGCACGCCCGGGCCGCCCGAGGCGTACATCATGGAACCCGCTCTGGCCTTGGCGGTCAGGTCCGCCACGTTGCGCACGCCCGCCGACGGATTGCACACCAGCATCTGCGAGAAGCTCGCGATCACCGAGATGTTCACCAGGTCGCGCGTGGCGTTGAAGTCGCCGCTGGTATAGACGAGCGGGTTGACGGTGAGCACGGTGTCCGGGCTCAGCACCAGCGTGGTGCCGTCGGGCTCGGCCCGCGCCGCCGCGCCAGCGGCGAGGTTGTTGCCGGCGCCGGGGCGGTTCTCCACCACCACGGGCTGGCCGAGACGCTGGCCCAACTGGTCGGCGAAGGTGCGTGCCGTGATGTCGGAGGGGCCGCCGGGTGGCGAACCCACGAGCAGGCGGATCGGCTTGGTCGGCCAGCCTTGCGCATGGACGGCGCCAGCCGCCAGGGCGATCAGCCCGGCGGAACCGAGCGCGCGAAGCAGGCGGGGGAAAGTCATGGATGTGTCTCGGGGTGATCTCACTTTCGGTGCAGATGATCCGG
>NZ_JAILWB010000020.1 GCF_025699295.1 Hydrogenophaga sp.
TCCCGCGCTGTCGTCGGGTTTTCGGGCTCCTCTGTTAGGGTGGTTGCCGGCATGGGCCTGCAACGACGGGCGAATTCGGCGGGTGTCGCCCAGTCTAGCGCGGAGTGGGGACGACTCTCGTTGTAGTACTGCCGCCATGCCTCGATCTTGCCCCGAGCGTCGTCGAGGGACATGAACCAGGTGGCATTGAGGCACTCCTGACGCAGCCGTCCGTTGAAGCTCTCCACATTGGCGTTGTCGGTCGGTTTGCCCGGGCGGCTGAAGTCAAGCTCCACCCCGCGCTCGTACGCCCACTTGTCCATCACCTTGGAGATGAACTCGCTGCCATTATCAGACTTGATCGTGCGCGGCAGCCCTCGCTCTTGTGTGATCGCCGTGAGCACACGAACGACGTCCTCGCCTTTGAGGCTTTGACCAACGTCGATGGCCAGCCTCTCTCGCGTGAACAAATCGACCACCGTGAGCATGCGCAGCTTTCGACCGTCGAAGAGTGCATCGGCCACGAAATCCATGCTCCAGATCTCGTTGATCGCGTGGGCAAGCTGCTTCGGTTGCCTGAGCTTGGCGGCCTTGTTGCGCCGAGGGCGCTTCAGGCGCAGCGACAGTCCTTCCTCACGGTAGAGGCGATATACCCGTTTGACATTGTCCATGTGGCCCTCCCTGCGCAGCATCACATGCACCCGACGATAGCCGTAGTGCACTCGCGTGTCGGTGATTTCCTTGATGCGCGCCTTGAGCAATCCCTCGTCCTTGCATTGCGAGACGTAAAGGTAGGTCGAGGCTGACATCTTCACCACGCGCAAAGCATTGCGTTGGCTGCAGCCAACGCGTTGCATCAACTCAGGTACCAACTCCCGGCGCTGGGAGGGCCTCAAAGCTTTTTTGCGACCACCGCCTGCAACATTGCCTTGTCCAGGCTCAGGTCGGCGACGATCTGCTTGAGCTTGCGATTCTCTTCTTCGAGCTGGCGCAATCGACGCAGCTCGGACGGGCCGACACCGCCGTAGCGCTTCTTCCATACGTAAAAGGTCGCATCGCTGATACCCATCTTGCGACAGACCTCTTCAACACGCGTACCCAGCTCGGCTTGCTTGAGGGCAAATGCGATTTGCTCCTCGGTGAACTCGCTCTTCTTCACGACATGCTCCTGCCCACTTGGGGCCTTCATCATGCCGGCTCTCTCTGTAACCGAACGGTTCGAAATCCGGGTACAGGGTCAGTCATTAAGCCCACGATATCTGCTCGACATCGTGAAAAAAGGCCGCGCCTCGCTTCTAACAGTATTCATCGCGCCCACGCTCTCGTACTCCACTCCCGTAAAGTACGTGAGAGCCCTAGCAGCTCAGGTCGTCCACACAATCGGCAGCAGCAACCCCATGGGAGACTGGTCGCAGACTGGAAACTCTCTTTCAGAGATCCACCGATGCGAGGCAGCTGGGGTCGAGCGACTCTCACCGCGGTGCTATGCTGTTTTTGGCCCGTTCGACGCTGCAGGAATATAAACCTTAGTTCAGGTGCTGATGATGCGAGATTTAAAGTTGTGTGCAACAGGGCTGATTCGGCGAAATTCTCTTTCCTACGTCGAACATTTTTTTTCGCTCAATGAGGAACGACGACTCTTGGTCAGTTTTTCTGACGAGGAGGCCGCCAAAGAGCCGCTCGGCATAACTATTGATACTTGCATCGTGCCTGACGAGGGCGGTGGCTGGTTCAATGACCATCACGCGCTGATTCGCGATGATCTCCCTGCACAGGTGTCGTTTACTTCAGGGACAGAAGGTAAGCCGAAGGGAATTATCCTCAGTCACACGAATCTTTCCGATGCCGCAGAACGCATCATCGCCGAGATGGCTCTGACATCGGATGTGCGCGAATACATCGGCGTCCCGGTTACGCACAGCTTCGGAATGGCACGCATTCGAGCAATTAGTGCGGTGGGTGGGCGCTCGTACTTGCCCCCACGTGGCTTTGACCCACTTGAGTTCTCACGAATGCTCGGAGCTGGCGACGTCAACTCGCTTTCTGCGGTGCCTACACTCCTGCGAATCTTGTTGCAGAGGCCGGAAGCAATCAGAGAGACAGGGGGGAAGTTGATCTGGATGGAAATCGGCTCGCAGTACATGACGGCCGCCGAGAAACGAGCGATCCGCGACCTGTTTCCCAATGCGCGAATCGTGCAGCATTACGGCCTGACAGAAGCCTCCCGCAGCACATTCCTGCAGATTTCCAGCGCCCCGGACGAACTGCTGGAGTCAGTGGGTCAAGCCGTAGGCAAAACCGAGGTGGGAATCTCGCCAGATGGGTGCATCCGGATCAGAGGCCCGCACGTTGCCCAGCATCGTCTTGAGGGCGGCCATCTGCAGGGTTTGCCGGGACCTGATGGCTGGTTGCTCACCAACGACTTGGGCCATCTGAAGGATGGCTATCTATATTTTGATGGCAGGGCCGACGATCTAATCAACACCGGTGGCGTGAAGATCAATCCAGACACGTTGCAGGCGCAGATCAGCAAGCTTCTGCATCAAAGCGGGGGAGTGGTCGTGACCAAGGTGCCTGACGCTCTTCGCGGCGAAGGCATTTTGGTGGTGGCGGAGGCCATGGATGAAGCTCGACTCAGGCAGGCTTCCGCTGAAGCGCTGAAGCTGCTTGGTCTCGACGTGGGGGACGCCTTGCACATCAAGGTCGTGTCGGCGATTCCGCAAACGGCGACTGGTAAGCCACTGCGCCGGCTCTTGACGGAGGAATTCGTTCTTGCTGAGAAAGCTGTTCGTGTTGCTACCGAGGGCATAGGCAAGTCAGCTGAACCGAGAACTGGGAACGTGATGGAGTTCTTCCAGGACTTCTTTCCCGGGCGCAAGATCGATGCAGATGCCAGCTTTGAAGCCTTGGGAGGCGACTCGCTTGGCTATATTCAGTTCTCGATGGAATTCGAGAGCCGTTTTGGGGCGTTGCCGAGCAGATGGGAGTCATTGACCGTCGCACAATTGCAGAGCCATGTCGCAGTTGCCCGTGCGAAATCCTTCCCTCGCCTGGAGTCTGCAACCCTGACGCGGGCCTTTTTTATGGTCTGTATCGTAGCTCTGCATCTCGATACATTCGTGTATAGCAACAACTGGGGCGCCGCGTACTTTTTGTTCATGCTGGCCGGCTACAGTCTCATGCGCTTCCAGTGGCCAGAGATCAGTCGTACCGGCAAAGTGGGGACGATCTTCGGAACCATTTCAAAAATTGCCATCCCGACGATGTTGGTTATTTCAGCAGTGCAGCTATGGGCTCATAAATTTGAATTAAAGCCGTTGCTGCTTATTTCGAATCTGTTCGATCCACGCGAATACGAAGTTGTATACTTCTATTTTGCTGAAATCTACATGCAATTGCTGCTTTTGGTGGCAGGATTGTTCTCTTTCCGTGCAATGAGGGACGCATTCCGAGACAGTCCATTGATCAGCGGGGCGGTATTCATAGTCTTTTCAATCGTGCTAAGTTATTTGGTCGAGCTGGTATGGGATACGAACTATATATTCCATCGCACGCCGACTTGGTACTTGTGGACGGTGGCATGTGGAATGCTTATCGCCAGCGCAGCCACACGTGATTTGCCGAGTCGCTTGATGGCGATGGCGATTGTGGCAATCGCGGTGTTTGTGCACCACGGATTTACATCCGCCACCTACTATATATGTGGCGGGTGCGCGCTATTGCTGTTCTGGTCAGAGATCTCTGTTCCGACGCCGGTGAAAAGGGTTGTTGGCGAGATCGCCGGGGCGTCGATGTTCATGTATCTCAGTCACTATCATGTCAAGGCGCTCGTAACCCGGCTATTCCATGCGCCGATGCCGTGGGTCGCCCTGATCGCCGCTATGGTGGTGGGCATAGTTTTCGCGCGGACCTATCACTGGGGTGAAAGCCAAGCGTTGGCCTTTGGCAGAAGGCATGCGTGGTGGGGCCAGAAGTAGCGCCATTTTTCAGTTGCAACTCGTCGGTGCAGCAAGCCTGGCGCTTAGGCACCGCTGAAGGTGGTGCAAACCGCCTTGTCCCTGTGCACCCCTTGAGAGCCCAGCGCCTCATCGAGCGCTCTACCGCAAGGCGAGCAATGGCGTTGCCCTGACGTAGAACTGCTCCCAAGCCTGCTCGTTGTCTTTGTGCAGTCCCTTGCTCCCACGTTCGAATTCCTGCAGCCGCTGCAGGTCGGTCGTCGTGAGGCCAGTCCTTTCGCCGGTGCCAGCCCGATTTCATCGCGTTTGACCCATCCATTGAGGGCTGTGGGTGGCATGCGTGTGGCCAATCTCGGGTGCGGTGGCATCAATGGCACTCCACTACGAGGGTGCTCGAAGCGCTCTTGTGAATGGCGCGCTCGCGAGCTTGCTTGACTTCAGGCCATGACTCCATCCTTGGAGCGAGAGAAGCCTTCTCCAAGTTCGGGGCGGTTCATCGCCAGCCGCCGTTGTGAAAACCACCGGCGCGTTAGCGGTCCAGTGCGTACGAACGGGTTGACCCGGCCACATGCAATGGAGAATATGTCACGGAATCTCCGTCGCCCTGCACAGCACCCAGTGAATGCGCTCTGTTTCAGGAAGGGCCGGACACCAGTGATGACGTAAGATGCCAAGTTGGAAGTAAGCATATGAAACTGGGCGAGCATCGACGTCGAAGCTGCCTCGCTGCAGGCTTGCCCCGGCTGCAAGATTGCCTGCAGGCTTGCGTCCACGCAGCAACTCCCATGACGTTTTCCTCTTTGTCTTCTCTTTATCTACTGGCTTACCCGGAGACAGATCATGCAACTTCTTGCTCGCTTCCTCATGTCGATCATGCTTGTCCTGGTTGGCGCAAGCGCCTTGGCGCAATCGAATGGCCCCTACAAGTTGAGGCATGGTGACGCCTTGATGGTGTCGGTGTGGCGGGACGAAGCTCTGCGCATGGAAGTCCGGGTGCTGCCAGACGGTAGTATCACGTTCCCGCTGGCCGGCCGCATAGAAGTGTTGGGGTTGAGCACCGCTGAGGCGGAAACACGAATAGCAGAGAGGCTTAAAAAGTTTATTCCGGAGGCTGTGGTCACCGTGGCCATCACCGCGGCTGAGGGAAATCGTGTATTTGTGATCGGCAAAGTCGTCAATCCGGGGGCGGTGGTCATCACATCGCCTGACACCACTGTGCTGCAGATGCTCAGCCAAGTGGGAGGCCTGGATCGCTTCGCGGATGGAAATGCGATCCGGGTGTTGCGCAACACTGCGCAAGGGCCTCAAGTCCTGCCGGTGCGCTACAACGATCTCGTCAAAGGTTCCCAACTCGAAACCAATGTGGTTCTGATGCCGGGTGACACCATCCTTGTTCCATAGGACTGGTCACCATGAGTTTTCGTATCGTTTCCCATCTGCTGCCGATCTGCCTTGGTTGTGCTTCGCTGCCCGTGTGGGCACAGAACACTTTGACGGTGCCCATGGAGGTCGTGCACGTCAGCAATCCCAATCTGGTTCCGGATGGATTGGGAGATGACTCGCGGCGTGGCAGCGCGACACTTTATCGTCTTCACCCACAGTACACACTGCAGTTCGCAGACGAGGCAACGCGCACGGAGTTGTCGCTGGGCGGTCTGATCGAGCGCTCCAGCAATACGGCGCTGAGCGCACACCGCAGTCTTCCCAGTCTGGGTGTGCTGTGGGAAAGTCGCAGGCCCACCAGCCTTATCGGATTGCGCGCTTCGTTGGCGGAGGCGTCAACCCGCGAAACCGAGTTTGCTGAGTTCGGACGTGTCGCGACTGACAGTACACAGCGTACTGGTTCGATCGGGGCAACCTGGGCAACGGAGCTGACATCGAACACCGGTGTGGAACTTGCAGCGTTTCACTCCAGAGTGAATTACGACACATCTGCGGCGCGCGACTACCAAGAGACCGGGGGCAGCGCGAGCTACCGCAGGCAGATTGACGAAAACAACCGGTATTCACTGACCGTAAGCACAGCGCGCCAGCAGCAGGAAAGCGATCGTAGTGGAGGAGTAGCACGCAATCGCGTGTCACGCACCGGACTCATTTTCGGTTTTGAATCGAATTTGAGTGAAAGACAGACCCTTGTCGCGAACGTCGGGGTCGTGCGCGCCGGATCGTTCGACAAGGAAACACATTCGATTGGAGGGGTCAGGCTGGCAGGAGAAGGCGAGCGGCTGACGTACTCTTTGGAATGGTCAGTGGATGTCAGTGCGGACGGGACCTCGCGAGGCTATACGCGAGCCAGCACGGTCGGTCTGTCGCTTGGCTATTCACTCACCGCGCAAACATCATTCACGGCGGGGGGAAGCCGCGCTCGCGCGTTGAGTGGTGAACGGAGCGAAGGCTTCCTGTTGTATGCACAGATCCGTTCAGAATTGTCGCCGTTCTGGGCGGTCACGGCGGGCTTGGAGCATCGGCGTGCCCGAACGGCCGACGCCCCCTTTGCCCGGGGTCACACCGTGACGCTGGGGTTGGTGTACACGCACCCGGATTTCTAGTTTTTTCATCACGATGTCGACCGAATACCAATTGAGTTTCCAGGACTACCTGGCCATCGCGCGGCGCTGGGCGGTGGCCGGCATACTTGTTTTTGGCGTGGTCCTCGCGGGTTCTGTGGTGGTGGCGCTTCTACTCCCCAGGATATATGAATCCACCGGGACGCTGTTGACGGAAGCGCCACAGGTGTCCGGTGAGATCGTCCGATCAACCATCCCGTCGGGCAACGCAGAGCAGCGCATACAGGCCATCAGCCAGCGCATCATGACGCGTGAGAACTTGTTGCGCATCGCGGCCGACCATCAAGTGTTCGAGTCGAAAGATGGTACTGCCATAAAGGACACGGATATTGTGAACGCCATGCGCAGCAGCATCGCCGTTAAGGTGCGCACGGCCGTCAACCAGCCGCCGTGGGAACGCACCGGAAGCAACTTTGTTTTCGACGTTTCGTTCCAGCACGGCAAGCCAGAAAAGGCGCTAGAGATCACAAATGCGCTCGTGCAATTGTTCCTGGAGGCAAGTACCCAGGATCGCGTCAAGCGGGCATCTCAAACGAACGAGTTCCTCACGCAGGAGGCCGAGCGGGTCCGGGCGAATTTGGAAGACCTCGAACGCCGTATCGCCGCCTACAAGCGAACTCATGGGGGCGGCGCGGCCGATCAGGCCGTGGCTCTGGCGAACATCCAGACTCTGGAAAGTGATTTGAGGGCTGTTGAGCGCGAGCACCGCGTGGCTCTCGACGAGCTGCGGGCCGTCGAAGTGGAGTTGGCCGGTGCGCGCTCCGGCGTCATGTTGCCCGGAACAGTCGCCTCACCGGGCGCGACGGCCGCCGAGCAGGAACTGGACCGTGCGCATTCGGAACTAGCACGCTTGCGTGGTCTCTATACCGACGACCATCCGGACGTGCGAGCACAACGGCGCCAGATCGAGATGCTGCAGCGGGCCACGCGTTCGGATGCCGGTGCCAGCACTCCGGCGCGTGAGGCGGCAGTGGCACAGATGCAGTTGGTGATCTCCCGCCTGGAGGCCAGGGTTGCCACCGCTCGTGCGCGCGTCGACCTGCTCGCCGATCAGCAGCGCAACCTGCGAGGCACCATCGGTCAGCTACGCACCCAAGTGAGCCGAGCTCCGCAAGTTGAGCGCGATCTGGCCGTGCTAGAGCGCGACCACGATGCTGCACGGATTCAGTACCAAGACTTGCGTTCCAAGCAACTGTCCGCGCAAGTGGTAGAAAACCTGGAGGACGGGCAGCAGGGGGAGCGATTCTCCCTGCTTGAACCGGCCTTGATGCCGGAGTATCCAGTCAAGCCAATTCGCAAGAAGATTGTTGCACAAGGCTTCATTGCAGCTTTGGCCGCTGGTGCCGGCGTGATGGCGCTGTTGGAGTTTCTGTTCGCCCGTGTGCGTGGCATCAATGCGGTGACGGCCCTCACGGGCCAACGGCCGATGGTGGTGATTCCATACATTGAGACCCGCAGCGAGGTAGCCCAGGCATGGACACCGCGCAAGCGCGCCTTCATTGCAGCCGTGACGTTGGTGGGTGTATTGGTTCTCGCCGCTGTGCATGTTCTGGTCACGCCGCTACACACACTGCTTGTCTCATTAGTTTCGCACTCGGGTTGAAAGTAGCTGCTACATGGAACGCATCAAGCTTGCGATTGAAAAGGCCAAAACGGGGGGGGGCCGGGAAGCCGGAGCTTTGGCGCCACCTTCGCAGAACGCCCGATGGGCGCCTCCGCCGGTCGCTCTGGCTGCAGTCGCCCCCGATCGACCAGTTTCCGCGTCTGCGCAGTACAGTCATACGACTGTGGTGGATCTCGATCCGGCGCACCTGGAGCGCAACCGAGTGATTGCCCACCAAAAGACGCATCTGGCCAGTTGGGCATTCGATGTTTTGCGCACCCAGGTACTGCAGAAAATGGACGAAAATGGGTGGCGCACCATCGCCATCACGTCTCCCAGCCTGGAGTCCGGCAAGACGCTGGTGTCGATCAACCTCGCGATGAGCATTGCTCAGCAGTCCCAACGCACCGCACTGCTTGTTGATTTTGATCTGCGTCGTCCCTCCGTCGCCGGCGTGCTCAGGCTTGTTCAGCCTGTGTCGTTGAATGAAGTGCTGACCGGCGATGTTGATGTGGGCATGGCGATGGTCAACCCGGGCATTGAGCACCTTGTGGTGCTGCCGACCAATCGTGGCATGTCTCGTGCTGCCGAGCTCTTGTCTTCGCCCAAGGTGTCCAATCTGATCGGCGAATTGCGCCAGCGCTACGACGACCGTATTGTGTTGTTTGACCTTCCCCCCGTTCTGGTGGCGGACGACGTCATGGCCGTTCTGCCGCACATCGACTGTGTCCTGATGGTCGTGGGCAATGGCGTATCCAGCAAGGCCGAGGTGGAAGAGGCCATGAACAGGGTGGGCAAGGCGAATCTGATTGGAGTCGTGCTGAACAAGGACGTGGCACCAGCTCAACAGGACTACTACTGATGTCGCGGGCCTGACGCGTGCGCAGCAATCATGCCTGAGCATATCCGTGCACTGGTGGTGGTGCTCGTTTTCAGTATTGGCGTCTTCACCATTGCGCGACGTGCCGTGGTTCAGCAGTTGGTGCCAGAGGCCACATATAGGCGGTGGCGCAATCTCTGGCTGCTGGCGACGCTTGTGCTATTCCTTTCGCACAACATCTGGCTTTGCTTGTTGCTGCTTGCAGCAATGCTGATGATCAATCGTCGCCAGGAAGCCCATGTTATGGGTTTGTATTTTGTCATGCTGTTTGTGGCGCCGCCCATTTCAGTGACGATTCCCGGCTTTGGCATCATCGACCATTTCTGGGTGTTGAATCACTATCGCCTGCTGGCGTTGACCTTGCTCTTGCCGACAGCACTGTCGCTGGCCCGGCTGAACACCACCTTGCGCCTGGGTAGCACGAGGGTGGATTGGATGGTCCTGGGGTATCTTTTCCTGGTGTCGCTTCTGTCATTTCGTGATACCAGCTTCACGAGTGGCTTGCGCGCGGTGTTTTCACTCTGGATCGACGTTTTTTTGCTCTACTACGTGGCCAGTCGAAGCATCCGCGACATGAATGGGTTGCGTCATGCGATGACGGGGTACGTTTTGGGTGCCATGGTGTTGTCTCTTGTGGCAGTTTTTGAAGCAGTACGTGGTTGGCAGCTGTACCTGGCGGTCAAGGATGCGCTGGGTCTGGAGGGAAATTTGTTTGGGCTTTACTTGTTTCGGTCTGGGCTTTTGCGCCCTGCCGGAACGGCCGGCCAGTCAATCATCCTGGGGTACGCCGTGCTGGTTGCGCTCGGATTCTTTCTGTATCTCAAAGAGTCGTTGCACCGACCACTGCATCGATGGCTTGGACTGTTCTTGCTCGGGGCGGGTATCCTCGCGTCGCTGTCGCGTGGGCCGTGGCTGGCCGCGGCATTTCTCATGCTCGTGTACGTGATGTTGGGCCCCCGGCCGGTGGGAAGCCTGATGAAGCTGACGTACGTCAGCTTGTTTGCCGTGCTAATTGTTGGGCAACTGCCCTATGGGCAGAAACTGATTGATCTGCTCCCCGTGATTGGCAGTCAGGAACAATTCAATGTGGAGTACCGGGCCGATCTTCTGACGAATGCCTTGCCTGTTATCGGGCGCAATCTGTGGTTCGGCTCCACGGATTATCTGCAAGCCCCGGAATTGCAAGTCATGATCCAAGGTGAAGGGATCATCGATATCGTCAACAGCTATGTCGGTGTAGCCCTGAGTTTTGGCGTAATCGGCTTGTTTCTGTTTGTAGGCGCATTTGTAAGTGCGTTTGCCCAATTGTTGCGGGGCAGACGTTTGGCTCGTAGGGTTGATCCAGATGCCTTTATGCTGGGACGCGCCCTTGGCGCCACGCTGGCCGCGATCATGCTGATCATCTATACCCTCAGCAGCATATTTGCCATACCCTTTGTGTATTGGGCCTTCATTGGTCTTTGTGTCGCCTACGCGAGCGTCATGAAAACCGGGGGAAGCAAGCTCAAGGTGAGCGCATCATGACCGCTACAGCCCTCGCGGAGGCTGAGCAGGAAAAGACCACCTTGAACGCCAAAGCGCGATCTGGATCGATCTGGATCGTGGGGGCGTTCGGCGCCTCCCAGGTTTTGCGTCTCGGTTTGAACATTGCGCTCGCCGCGCTGTTGTTCGAGGAGGCGTTTGCCCTGATGGCGATCGTCACAGCCGTCATGATCGGCTTGAGCATGTTCTCCGACATCGGGCTGCAGCAAAACGTCGTCCAGAGTCCACGAGGCGATGATCCTGCCTTCCTGAATACCGCGTGGACCATGCAGGTCATTCGAGGAATAGGTCTGACATTTGTCGCCGCGGTATTGGCCTGGCCCCTGGCCACGTTTTATGGGGCAAACGATCCGTCTGCGCTGGAGTTGCGATGGCTAGTACCGTTGGTGGCACTGACGGCTGCCATTGATGGACTGCGGTCTCCAGGTGCGTTGTCGGCAGCGCGTCACATGCAAGTGGCTCGGTTGACACACATCGAGGTCATCGTGCAGATCTGCAATGCCGGGATCACGTTGGTGCTGGTCTGGTTTACGCGCTCGGTCTATGGAATCGCGTTGGCTGGCGTGCTGTCCTCCATGCTGTATATGGCGCTGACATATTGGGTGCTGCCCGGCCCACGCCCGCGCTTCATGCTGGAAAGCGATGCCATGCGGGCGATCATCTCTTTCGGAAAATGGATTTTTCTCGCCACATTGCTGTCCTTCATGGCGATGCAGATTGACCGGCTGGCGTTTGCAGCAATGTACCCGTTGGCTGAGGTGGGTGTGTACTCGATTGCCATGAGCTTGGCCATGGTCGTGACGGCGCTCATTGGTCGGCTCCAGATCGCCATCATGTTTCCCTGGTATGCACGAATGCTTGAAAGCGGAATGGCTCTTGAGCAGGCCTACTACAAAGCAAAGATGCCGATGCTCATCATGTCCACCTACTTCGTCACGCTCCTGATTGTGGGCGCCGGAAGCTTCTTCGAGTTGGCCTATGACGAACGGTATGCACAGGCGGCCGTGTTTCTTCCGATCCTCTCGATCGGCATCTGGTTCAGCAGCATTGGCGGGATGTACGGTGCCGCATTTCTCGCTGCGGGGCATTCGAAATGGATCGCCTTGGTCAGTGCGGTGAAAGTTGGATCGTTCGCGCTGTTGCTGGTGGTGCTGTCCAGCACGGACGGCACCCTGGCCATGGCGACAGGCGCCGTGCTGGTCAGCGAACTGGCCACCTTTGCAATGAGTCGTTACCTGGGATGGCGTCTCGGGTTGAGGAGCCTGCGCCCGGAGACGACCATGTTGATCATGCTTGCGGTCTGTTCGGCTGCGGGGGTCTCGCTGGTCCAACGCTTCGGACCGGTAGCAGGGCTGCACCCCGCCACTCAGTTGCTCGTGTTGGGCGCACTGACGACCCTGGCTTTTGCTCCGTTCTTTTTTAAACTGGTCTATCCGTTGCTGCGGCAGCGTGACATTTGACATGGTGCTGGGACGATGCAACGCTGGGTGATCAAACTTCGGTCCTATCTGGCATGGCAGACAGGTCGGATGGTCCGAGCACCTGCAGTGTTGATGAATGTGTTGTTCGGAACGCTGTGGTACGACCTCGTCGTGGCGCGGGGGAAGCGGATACACCGAGGTAAAACGGGTGATACGACGCGAGTGGTTGTCTACCTGATTTTTCCGAAGGATGGCCTGTCCGAATCCCACTTCCGGGCGCTGGAGCATTTTCTCGAGCACGGTTACGCGCCGGTAGTGGTTTCCAATGTGTCGCTGAGTCCGGAGGATCGCAGGCGCTTGCTGGTCTACGCGAACCATCTGATTGAGCGTCCCAACTACGGTTACGACTTCGGTGGTTATCGCGACGGCATCCTGTTTCTGCGCGACCGCCTGGATTCGCTGGATCGCTTGTCGCTGATGAACGACTCAGTTTGGTTTCCCTTGGCGACGATGCAAGACTGGCTGCCGGCTGCTGAATCTCAGGGGAAAGATGTAGTGGGAGCTGCGTCCAACTACTTCGTCGACCCCGAAGAGGTAAGCAGAGGTGACGGTGTGCCGGGATCCTGGCAATACGACACCCACCATCCGAGCTTTCACTATTGCTCCTTTGCACTGTCCTTTGGTCCAGCCGTGCTGCGCGACGTGAGGTTTCTGAAGTTTTGGGAGCGGTTCAAGCTCAGCAATGACAAGATCGATACGGTTCACCGTGGTGAGGTGGGGCTCGGGCAGTGGGTGGTTCATAGTGGACACAGCCACGGTTGTACGCTGGACCTGTCTCGCTTCGACATCGATCTGGACCAGCTGGACGATGCGCGGTTGAGGGAAGTTGCTGGAAATCTCATCATTCCCGAGAACCCTGCCTTGCGTGCGAAAAAGGCGCTTGTATTGGTGCAGACTGTTGGTGCGCCCGACGAGAGACGTCGCCTGAAGGACTTCATTCTTCAAGCGACGGCTTGTACAGGGCCAGCTTACGCATTGTTGGACTTTGCCTTGCGGGAAAAGAAGCATGGATTTGTGAAGAAGTCGCCTCTGTGGTTGGACCCGGAAAGCGCAGGCATCACGCTGAGAGTGCTGTCAGAGCAGGGTGAACACGTGTTCTACGAGGAAGCGCTTCAGTTGCTCCGGCAGCGAGGTCTGGCTGACGCGACGACACCGCACTGAAAGGCACCAGATTGCGAGCTCTGGGCCTGGATGCTCCCTCCTGCTCAGATGTGCGATGCCACTTTTCCCCACGCAGCCGTTTCACACCAGCGTGTGCAAGGGAATGTCCCTGTCCGAGGCGAGCCGGTCGAGCTCCCGACGTGTCTGCCCGCTCAGGAAGGCCGCGATCGCGGCGTGCGTTTGAGGCTCGAACAGAGTGCGCGGCCCGGTCACCGGTACCCCGGCTGCCGCGCACAGCGCCGCCGCGAAGTGCGGCTCCAGTGCCGCCACCGCCACGCGACCGTCCTTGCAGGGGTAGACGCGGTAACCAGCGTGCGCACCACCCACGGCACCGCCGGACTGGGTCAGGCCCCAGCCGCGCGGCAGGGCGAGCCAGGCGGCTGCGTCCGACAGTGCCACTTCCTGAAACGAGCCCTTACCTGCGGCCTTCTGTGCCAGCACCGCCTTGAGCACCGCTTCACTCGCCATGAGGGCGCCACCCATGTCGGCGAACAGTGTCGCGGGCAGGTCGAGGCCCGTGACCAGCCCCGCGTCCGCGAGGTAGGTCAGGTCGTGCCCGGGTTCCTCGGCGCGTTGGCCGGGCGCGCCCACGATCGCCACCACCGACAGGGCCGGGTGGCGCTTGTGCAGTGCCTTCCAGCCCAACTGCAGCTTTGCCAGCGCGGACGGGCGGAACGAGGTCAGCAGCACGTCGGTGCGATCGAGTGCCTTGTGCAGCGCGGTCTGGCCCTTGTCGGACTTCAGATCGAGCGTGATCACCTTGATGCCCTGGTGCAGCGTGGCGTACGCGGTGGCGTTGTACTGGCCCATGGGGTCGCCCGATGTGCCGGCAGGCGAGCCTCTGGGTCCCGGAGGTTCGGCCTTGATGCAGGTGGCCCCCATGGCTTTGAGGCGCATGAAGGCGGCGGGCCCCGGCAGATTGAGTGCGAGGCTGAGCACGCGCACCCCGCGCAGGGGCTTGAGGGCGGGGGCAGGGCGGGGGGCTGGTGTCATGTCGTGTGCGGCGCTTGTGAATGTCGCCGCAATGTACCCGCAAGACGCGCCGCGGCAACGCCAACGGGCGACAGTGTCGCCCATTGCGTTGCCCATGGAGGGATTCAGCGTTCGCCGAAATTGAGCGGCAGTCCCACGTAGTTTTCGGCCAGCGAGCGCGACAGCGACTCGGAGTTCACCAGGTAGTCGAGCTCGGCTTCCTGGATCTTCTGGCCGAAGCCGGCGGTGTCGGGGAAGCGGTGCATCAGCGAAGTGAGCCACCAGGAGAATCGCTCGGCCTTCCAGACGCGGCGCAGGCAGCGCTCGGAATAGCTGTCGATGCCGGCGGGCGACTTCTCCTTGTAGTACTCGATGAACGCGCCCGAGAGGTACTTGACGTCGCTCGCGGCCAGGTTCAGGCCCTTGGCACCCGTGGGGGGCACGATGTGCGCGGCGTCACCGGCGAGGAACATGCGGCCGAAGCGCATCGGCTCGGCCACGAAGCTGCGCAGGGGCGCAATGCTTTTCTCGATGCTGGACCCGGTGACCACACGCGAGGCCATTTCCGGATCCAGGCGCAGGCGCAGTTCGTCCCAGAAGCGCTGATCGCTCCAGTCCTCGACCTTGTCGTCCAGCGGGCATTGCACGTAGTAGCGGCTGCGCGTGAGGCTGCGCATGGAGCACAGGGCAAAGCCGCGTTCGCTGTTGGCGTAGACGATGGCGTGGGGCGAGACCGGTGGCACGTCGGCCAGCACGCCCAGCCAGCCGAAGGGATAGACCTTCTCGAACTCGGTGATGGCGCCCTTGGGGACGCTGGCGCGGCACACGCCGTGAAAGCCGTCGCAACCGGCGATGAAGTCGCACTCGATCTCGTGCGTCTGGCCGTCTTTCTGGTAGCGCACCCGGGGGTGTTCGCCGTCGTAGTCGAGCACTTCCACGTCCCTGGCTTCGTACACCGTGGGCAGGCTGACCTCACTGCGCGCTTCCATCAGGTCGCGCGTCATCTCGGTCTGGCCATAGGCGGTGACCACCTTGCCACCGGTGAGGCCATGCACATCGATCGCATGGCGCGTGCCGGAAAACACCAGCTCGATGCTGTGGTGAACGGTGCCTTCTGCGTCGAGTCTCTGACCCACGCCGACCTCGCGCAGCAGGTCGGTAGTGACCTGTTCCAGGATGCCCGCGCGGATGCGGCCCAGAACGTACTCGCCGCTCTGGCGTTCGACGATGATGTTGTCAATGCCGGCCTTGTGCAGCAATTGACCAAGCAGCAGGCCGGAAGGGCCGGCGCCGATGATGGCGACCTGGGTTCGCATGGGGTGTCTCCTGGGTTCTGGCGATCTCCGAGCATAGGAACCGGCTCCGCCCCTCGCAACTGCCGCTACCGTCGCTTGCGCGATCATCGGATGCGTTGTGCGATCATCGCGCATAATCGGCGCATGGCCACGACCACACTCGCCATCGCCAGGGCAGATTTCATCGAGGGCATGGCCAAGGGAATGGCCGTGCTGGAGAGTTTCGACACCGAGCGCCAGCGACTCAACGCCACGCAGGCGGCCGAGCGGGCGGGCCTCACGCGCGCTGCGGCCCGGCGACATCTGTTGACCCTGGCTCATCTGGGCTACCTGGAGTCCGATGGCAGTCACTACTGGCTCTCGCCAAAGGTGTTGCGGTTCTCGGGCAGCTACCTGGCCACGGCCCGTCTGCCGCGCCTGTTGCAGCCCACACTCAATCGCCTCGCAGCACTGACCCGGGAGTCGTTTTCTGCTGCGGTGCTCGATGGCGATCAGGTGGTGATCGTTGCGCGAAACGTCTCCCTGGGTGGTCAGCGTCTCATGGCCTACGGGCTGCACCTGGGTGCTCGCCTGCCCGCGCACGCCACCTCAACCGGCCGGGTGTTGCTCGCGGCTTTGCCGCGCGCAGTGTTCAGTGCATGGCTCAAGGGGCGGGAACTACCCCGGCTGACGCCGCGCACCACGGTGGACCACAAGGCGTTCAGGGCACTGATCGCGAACGTGCGCAGCGAGGACATGGCGATCGCGCGCGAAGAGCATGAGTTGGGGGTGTTCGCGCTGGCAGTGCCACTGCGCAACATGCAGGGCCGCACCGTGGCGGCCCTCAACGTGGTGGCCGCACCCGACCGTTTCGATGCGCCGGATTTCCAGAAGGACCTGCTGCCGCTGCTGCTGGACGCGGCGCGCGAACTGCGGCCGCTGCTTTAGGCCGCTTCAGACTCCGAGGTACTGTTCCAGCAGCTCGGGCTGCGCGTGCAACTGTGCCGAGCTGCCTTCGAATACCACCTCGCCCTTGACCAGAATCACATTGCGGTCGGTGATCTGGGTGACGTGTTTCCAGTTCTTGTCGACGATGATGCTGCTGATGCCGGATTCGCGGATCAGGCCGCAGATGCGCCAGATCTCGCGCGCGATCAGGGGTGCCAGGCCTTCGGTGGCCTCGTCGAGGATCAGCAGGTCGGGGTTGGTCATGAGCGCGCGGCCGATGGTGAGCATCTGCTGCTCGCCGCCACTGAGTTGCTGGCCGCCATGGTTCAGGCGTTCGGCCAGCCGTGGGAAGGTGTCGAGCACGCGCTCGTAGGTCCAGTCGCGCTGACCTTGCGTGCCGGCGCGCGCGGACATCTGCAGGTTCTCTCGCACACTCAGGTTGCCGAAGATGCCGCGCCCTTCGGGCACGTAGGCCAGCCCCTGGCGGGCGATCTCGAAGGTGGGGGCACCCGTCATGTCGTGGCCCTTCACGCGCACCTTGCCGCCGCTGGGTTTGACAATGCCCATGAGGGACTTGAGCAGCGTGCTCTTGCCCATGCCGTTGCGGCCCATGAGACCGATGGTCTGACCCTTGCCGACGGTGAAGTCGATGCCTCGCAGGATGTGGCTGGCACCGTAGTGGGTGTGCAGCGCGCTTGCTTCGATCAAGGACGTCGTTTTCACGTGTGCTCCTCGCCAAGATACGCCGCCTGCACGGCCGCGTCCGCGCGCACTTCGGCGGGTGTGCCGCTGGCAATGACCTGGCCGTTGACCATCACCGTAAGCCGGTCGGCCAGGCTGAACACCGCGTCCATGTCATGCTCAACGAGCATCATGGCGTGGTCTTGCTTGAGCCGCTGCAGCAAGGCCACCATGCTCTCGGCCTCGGCCTGACCCATGCCGGCCAGCGGCTCGTCGAGCAGCAACACGGTGGGCTCGGTGGCCAGTGTCATGGCGATTTCGAGCTGGCGCTGTTCGCCATGGCTGGTCGCTCCGGCCACGGTATGCGCGCGCGCCGTCAGGCCTGCCAGTTCCATGGCGCGTTCGCAGCGCAGGTTGACGGCAGTGAGTGCGCTGGCTGTCGAGAGCCAGCGCAACGGGTTCCACGGCGCATGCCGCTCGCGCGACTGCGCGGCCAGGCGCACGTTGTCCCACACAGTGAAAGGCAGAAAGATGTTGGTCTTCTGGTAGCTGCGGCCCAGGCCCAGGCGCGAGATGCGTTCCGGGCTCTTGCCGGCGGTCTCGGTTCCATTGAGGGTGATGCGGCCCGCCGTGGGTGGCAGGTCGCCCGAGAGCAGGTTGGTCAGCGTGGACTTGCCCGCGCCGTTGGGGCCGATGACCGCGTGGATGCGGTCGCGGTGCAGGTCCAACGACACGTCGTTGACGGCCGCCAGACCACCAAAGCGTTTGGTGAGGTTCTTCGCCGACAGCAACGGCTCGCTCATGGCGCCTCCCGCTTCTTCGTCAGCTGCCCCACCAGGCCCAGCAGGCCACGGGGTGCGAGCACCACCACCAGCACGATGAACCCCCCCATGAGCAGTTGCCAGTGTTTGGTGAGGTCCTTGCAGAAGTGCATCACGTATTCGAACGCGAAGGCCCCGACGATGGCGCCGGCGAAGTTGCCCATGCCGCCCAGGATGACCATCATGATCGCGTGCGCGCTCATGTGAAAGCCCATGAGCTCGGGGTTCACATAGCCGGTCTGCGCGGCCCACAGGAAGCCCGCCACACCGGCCAGGGTGCCCGCCAGCGTGAAGGCCGCGAGCTTGTAGCCGAAGGTGCCGTAGCCCACCGCACGCATGCGGTGCTCGTTCACGCGAATGCCCGCGAGCACGCGACCGAAGGGCGAGAACAGCAGGCGGCGCAGAAATGCATACACCAGCACCAGCAGCAGCAGGGTGAAGTAATAGAACGTGGTCTTGTTCTCGAGATCGATGCCGGTCCAGCCGAACACGGATGCATCGGGTCGGAAGTTGACATACAGCCCGTCCGATCCGCCCAGCGCCTTGTTGTCGAAGAACAGGAAGAACACCATCTGCGCAAAGGCCATGGTGACCATGATGAAGTAGATGCCGTGGGTGCGCACCACGAAGAAGCCGATGACCAAGGCCGCCAGGCCCGCGCCCAGGGCCGAGACGGGCAGGGCCCACCACAGGCTGATGGGCATGTCCGCGGGCGTGATGAAGGCAAGTGCGTAGCCCGCCAGACCGAAGTACGCGGCGTGGCCGAGCGAGACCAGCCCTGTGACGCCTTGCAGCAGGTCCAGGCTCATGGCGAAAATCGCCAGGATCATCATCTGCGAGACCATCTGCAGGTAAAAGTCGGCGCCGGCGATCGGCACGAGCGGAAAGGCCGCCAGCGCGATGGCGCCCAGCAGCAGGATGACCTGCATGCTGCGTGGCAGTTTTTCCAGTTGGGCTTTGGGTGAACTCATTGTTTGAACAGCCCTTCAGGCTTGTAGAGCAACACGGCTGCCATAAGCATGTAGACCGCCATGCCCGCGATCTGCGGCACCAGCACCTTGCCGAACGTGTCGACCAGGCCGACGAGCAAGGCAGCCACCAGGGCACCGCGCACCGAGCCGATGCCGCCGATGACCACGACCACGAAGCACATGATCAGCACCGAGCTGCCCATGCCGGGGTACACGCTGGAGATCGGCGCGGCGATCATGCCGGCGATGGCGGCCAGCGCCACGCCTAGTGCGAACACCACGCCATGGATGAGGCGGATGTTGATACCGAGCGACTCGGTCATCTCGCGGTTGAAGGCGCCGGCACGGATCTTCATGCCCAGGCGCGTCTTCGATATCAGCAGGTAGAGGCCCAGGGCGAGCGCGATGCACACCCCGGACATCACCAGCCGGTAGATCGGGTAAGAGAGGTTCTCCGTCAGGGGGATCGACCAGTTCAGCATCTCGGGCACCTGCACCGCGTGCACGTCGTCGCCCCAGAGAATGGAGCGCACTTCTTCGAAGATGTAGATCAGGCCGAAGGTCAGCAACACCTGGTCGAGGTGGTCGCGGTGGTAGAAGTGACGGAACAGCAACCACTCCAGCAGCCAGCCCAGCGCCACCGCGAGCACCGTGCCCAGCATGATGGCCAGCACCAGGCTGTCGAACTGCGACACCAGGAACCAGGCCATGTAGGCGCCCAGCATGTAGAAACTGCCATGCGCGAGGTTGACCACGCCCATGATGCCGAATATCAGCGTCAGCCCGGCGGCCAGCATGAACAGCAACAGGCCATATTGCAGGCTGTTGAGCAACTGGATCAGGAAGTTGGCGAAATCCATGGCGCGTCAGGTAGGGGGAAGAGCGGATGGGCGAGCAAAAAGCAGACCAGCGCCTGATCGGCGCCGGTCTGTCGCGGTGAACGCGCGGGGCGTGTGGGGCCGGGAGGCGCCGGGCACTCAGGCCATGCGGCAGCCGGTGGCGGGATCGGCCACTGCCTTGGCGGCAATCCCGATCACCTTGTTTTCCTTGTTCTCGACCTTGCGCAGGTACATGTCCTGGATCGGGTTGTGTGCCTTGCTCATGGTCCATTTGCCGCGCGGGCTGTCGATCACGGCGCCTTCCATGGCGGCATACAGCGCCTTTTTGTTGCTGATGTCGCCCTTGACGGCGTTGGCGCCCTTGATCAGCAACAGGCCGGTGTCGTAGCCCTGTACGGCGTACACGTCTGGCTGGGCACGGAAGGTCTTGGCGTAATCCAGGCGGAACTGCTTGTTGCGCGGCGTGTCCAGCGAATCGCTGTAGTGCATGGTGGTGAGCACGCCGTTGGCGGCGTCGCCCGCGGCATCGAGCACACCTTCGGTGAGAAAGCCGGAGCCATAGAGTTGGATGTTCTTGTTCAGGCCGGCCGCGGCAAAGTCGCGCAGGAATTTCGCGGCACCACCGCCAGCGAAGAAGCAGGCCACCGCGTCCGGGTTGAGGGACGCGATCTCCGTCAGCAGCGCCTGGAACTCGACGTTGGGGAAGGGCAGGCCGAGCTTCTTGACGATGGTGCCGCCCGCGGCGGTGTAGCTTTTCTCGAAGCCCTCGTAGGCCTCTTCACCTGCGGCGTAGTTCCAGGTGATCCACACGGCCTTCTTGTGGCCACGGTCGACCATGGCCTTGCCCAGCGCCAGCGTGGGCTGCGAATTGGTGAAGGAAGTGCGGAATACGTTGGGTGCGCACTGCGCGCGCGTGGCGATGTGCACGCCTGCGTTGGGAATGAGGTTGAGCACGCCGGTGTCGCGCGCGACTTTGTGGATGCCCATCTGCACGCCAGAGTGCACCGTGCCCACGAGCACGTCGACGTTGTCGCGCTGGACCAGCCGCGTGGCGTTTTCGATGCCCTTGGCTGGGTTCGACTCGTCGTCCACCTTGAAGAACTCGATCTCGCGGCCGCCGAGCTTGCCACCCTGCTCGTTGAGCGCCATGCGGAAGCCGTTCTCGATCGCCACGCCGAGCTGGGCGAAGGTGCCGGTGTACGGCAGCATGAAGCCCACGCGCACCTTGTCCGACTGGGCGCGAACGATCTGGGGCAACAGCAGGCCCGTGGAGGCGGCGCCGATCACGGCGGCGCTGCGGGTCAGGACGAGTCGGCGGGATGTCATGGAGGTCTCCTGTGGGTGGGTTGCCGGAATGCGGTTCACTGTAGACGCGGGGCAGGGGCTTGGCGATCCAGAATTACCCGTACTTGAGGTCTAAAACATTTATGCATGAATTTAAAGCGTCCGCGTCAGGCGGTGGCGCGCGGCGCCAGGGCTGTGCTCAGCCATTTGCGGCACCAGACGGCGCCTTCCACGTCGGCTTCGGTGCCCGCACATGCATCGTGGCGGAACACATCGCCGATGCGGACGGCACCCAGGTCGGCGAGGCGTTCATCGAAGCGCAGCCCACCGTTGCAGAAAGTCTCGCCGTAGGAACTGTCGCCCAATGCCATCACGCCATAGTGCACGTGCCCCAGGAACCGGGGCTCGTTGCCCAGCGACTCGTAGAGAGCACGGGCGTTCTCCGGCACGTCGCCTGAACCGTGGGTGGACGAGCATATGAGATATAGTGCATCCCCTTCGAACATCCGGATGTCCAGCCCGTCCATCGGGCGAACCTGGATGCCGTCTACCAGATCGGTGCAGCTCAGTTCGATGGCGTGCGCCATGTGCATGGCCGTCTGCGTCACGCTGCCGACGAGGATGATGAGTGAAGTGGGCGTGTTCATGGATCGGAAGCTGCAATATACTTCATGAACTTGATGCCATGCACCGGGTAAACCCGATGCCTTCGCCGCCGCAGTCGCTCGCAAAGGGGGGACGGTGGGTGGCCTGCCCGGAGGGACTCGAACCCCCGACCTGCTGCTTAGAAGGCAGCTGCTCTATCCGGTTGAGCTACGGGCAGACAGGGTGATTGACGATACAAAAAAGGCCCACACTGTGGGCCTTCTTGTTTTCAACGAATGGTCGGAGCGGCGGGATTCGAACTCGCGACCCTCTGCTCCCAAAGCAGATGCGCTACCAGGCTGCGCTACGCTCCGACTAAGCGGCGAATTGTACCCGCTGGAAGAGATGGTTCCGGGCGCCTCAGCGCTTTTGATACTGCGTCTTGCCAAACAGGGCCTCGCGTGCCTTGTCATCGGTCAGTGGTTTGCGCGCGTCCGCGAGCACGGCCACGCCGCGCTGCACGGCCGGGCGCGCAGCGATGGTGTCGAACCAGATCTTCAGGCGTGGGTGGTCCGCCCAGTCGATGCCCTGGTTCTGCCAGCTGCGCAGCCAGGGGAAGATGGCGATGTCCGCAATGCTGTACTGGTTGCCCGCGATGAACTTCTGCTCGGCCAGTTGCCTGTCCATCACGCCATAGAGGCGCCTGGCTTCATTGGAATAGCGGTTGATCGCATATTCGATCTTCTCGGGCGCATACAGCCGGAAGTGGTGTGCCTGGCCGAGCATTGGTCCCACACCACCCATCTGGAACATCAGCCATTCCAGCACCTTGAATTTCGCGCGGTCGGTCTTCGGCAGGAACTTGCCCGTCTTGGCCGCAAGGTACAGCAGGATCGCGCCCGACTCGAAAAGGTGGATGGGCTTGCCATCGGGCCCATGCGGGTCCACCAGCGCCGGGATCTTGTTGTTCGGGCTGATCTTGAGGAAGGCCGGGCCGAACTGATCACCTTTGCCGATGTTGATCGGATGCACCTGCCAGTCGCGACCGAGCCGCAACCCGCACTCCTCCAGCATGATGTGGACTTTGTGGCCGTTGGGTGTGGGCCACGAATAAGCGTCGATCATGGGTCTGCCTTCCTTCTCTGAGTGTGCTGGGTACGCGTGGGGCGATTCACTCTACGGGAAAATGCATGCCCATGTTCGAGCGCCTGAAAAAAGCCTGGCTCCGCCTGCATTGGTCGTCCGCGCAGCGTGAGCCCCTGACGCGATGGGCACAGGCACGTGGCCTTGTGTTCACGCCCCAGGTACATGGGGCCTATGTCTTTTCGGGCAACTGGTCGGGGCAGCCGGTGCGCATTGAATGCACAGCCTCGTCCCGACCCTTCATCAAGGGCATGGAACTGATGGCGCGCGCCGATCTGGGCCTGCAGGGAACGGGCGGCGTGGTGCTGATGAACCGCGCTCTCAAGCTCCATCTGGAGCAGTGGGCGAGCGAGCTCTATTCGCGGTACACCGACACCCTGCAGACCACGGCGCATGCTCTGCCTGACGAGGTGCGCTGGCTGGCGATGTACCGCGACGCCGGCTGGACGGGGCCAGACCGGCGCTTCTGGGCGCGCTATGCCGTGCTTACCGACACGCCGGACATTGCTCGGCAGTGGATCGACAGCGACGGCCTGCAGCGCCTGATGGACTGGCCCGCCAACGCGGTGGCGGCGGAGACCCCGCTGATGTTGATGGTCATGCGCGGCAAGGCCTACATGCGGCTGCAGATCGACGCCCCGCGCGACACGGCCACCGCGCTGCATGCGCTCGATCTGTTCCATCACTTCAGCGAGCAGGCCCGCAAGATGCTGGCCCCGCGCTGACCTCTGGTCGCGTGTGTTCAGCTGCCGCGAGTGATCGGCATTTCAACATCTGTCTTGATCGCCATGTGCCTGGCCAGCTCCAGCTTGGCGATGGATTGGCGATGCACTTCATCCGGGCCATCGGCCAGCCGCAGCGTGCGTTGACCGGCATAGGCGTAGGCCAGCGGGAAGTCGTCGCTCACGCCACCACCGCCATGGGCCTGGATGGCCATGTCGATGATGTCGCAGGCCATGTTGGGTGCCACTACCTTGATCATCGCGATCTCGGCCTTGGCCACCTTGTTGCCCACCGTGTCCATCATGTAGGCCGCCTTGAGCGTGAGCAGGCGCGCCATCTCGATGCGGCAGCGCGCGTCGGCGATGCGCTCGTGCCAGACCGACTGCGCCGAGACCGGTTTGCCGAAGGCGACGCGACTGTTCAGGCGCTTGCACATGAGTTCGAGCGCGCGCTCGGCCGCGCCGATGGAGCGCATGCAGTGGTGGATGCGACCCGGGCCGAGGCGGCCTTGCGCGATCTCGAAGCCACGGCCTTCGCCCAGCAGGATGTTGCCCACCGGCACACGCACGTTCTTGAGCACCACTTCCATGTGACCGTGCGGCGCGTCGTCGTAGCCGAACACCGAAAGCGGGCGCACCACGGTAATGCCTGGCGCGTTGGCGGGCACCACGATCATGCTCTGCTGCGAATGGCGCGCTGCGTCGGGGTTGGTCTTGCCCATGACGATGTAGACGGCGCAACGTGGATCGCCCGCGCCGGACGACCACCACTTGCGGCCGTTGATGACGTAGTGGTCGCCATCGCGCTCGATGCGGCACTGGATGTTGGTCGCATCCGACGACGCCACCTCGGGCTCGGTCATCAGGAAGGCCGAGCGAATCTCGCCGCGCAGCAGCGGTTCGAGCCACTGGTCCTTCAGCTCTTCACTGGCGTAGCGCTCCAGGGTCTCCATGTTGCCGGTGTCGGGTGCCGAGCAGTTGAAGACTTCGGCCGCGAACGGCACGCGGCCCATGATCTCGCACAGGGGTGCGTACTCCAGGTTGGACAGGCCCTGAGGGGCGCGCGGGCTGCGCGGCAGGAACAGATTCCACAGGCCGGCCTTGAGCGCCTTGGGCTTGAGCTCCTCGATGATTGTCGTGGGAATCCAGGGGTTTCCCTTGGCGCGATTGGCCGCGATCTCGGCATAGAAGCGCGCCTCGTTCGGGTAGATGTGTTCGTCCATGAACGCCAGCAGTTGCTCGCGCATGTCCTTGACCTTGTCGGTGTAGTCGAAGTTCATCGTGTCTCCAGTGGGGTGATGCGGTGGGAATGCGTTTCAGCCGGCGCTGGCGAAACGCCAGGCCATTTCGGCCATGGGCCGGGCGCCGGCGGCGGACTTCACGGCCTGATCGCTCGATGCGGTGCCAGCTTCCACCCGCTTGGCAATGCCTTGCAGGATGGCGGCGAGGCGGAACATGTTGTAGGCGAGGTAGAAGTTCCAGTCGGCCTTGAGCTGTGCGGGCTCGGCCAGGCCGGTGCGCTGGCAGTACAGCGCGATGTACTCGTCTTCCGTGGGGATGCCCAGCGCCTTGACGTCGAGCCCGCCGATACCGCGGAACATGCCTGGCGGGATGTGCCAGGACATGCAGTGGTAGCTGAAGTCGGCCAGGGGGTGGCCCAGCGTCGAAAGCTCCCAGTCCAGCACGGCCAGCACGCGCGACTCGACCGGATGGAACATCAGGTTGTCGAGGCGGAAGTCGCCGTGCACCACGGAGAGCATGGATTCGTCGCGCGCCATGGCCGGGATGTTCCGTGGCAGCCATTCCATGAGCTGGTCCATCTCGGCAATGGGCTGGGTGATGGACGCCTGGTACTGCTTGCTCCAGCGGCCGATCTGGCGCTCGAAGTAGTTGCCGGGCTTGCCGTAGCCGTCCAGGCCGATGGCCAGTGGCTTGACGGTGTGCAGCGCGGCCATGACGCGGTTCATTTCGTCGTAGATGGCCCCGCGCTGCGCGCGGTCCATGCCGGGAAGCGACTGGTCCCACAGCACGCGGCCATCCACGCATTCCATCACGTAGAAGGCTCGGCCGATCACCGATTCGTCCTCGCACAGCACATGCATCTGCGCCACCGGCACGCCGCTGCCTTGCAGCGCACTCATCACGCGGAACTCGCGCTCGATGGCGTGCGCTGACGGCAGCAGCCTGGCCACTGGTCCGGGTTTGGCGCGCATTACATAGGCGCGTTGTGGCGTGATCAGCTTGTAGGTCGGATTGGATTGTCCGCCCTTGAACATCTCCACCGTGAGCGGGCCGGCAAAGCCCGGCAGGCGGGGCGCAAGCCAGCGTTCGAGCGCAGGAATGTCGAAAGCGTGTTGCTCGGCGACGGGGCGGGTGCCGACAAAGGTCTGTGTATCGCTCATGCAGAAGGGCTCGAGGCCTTTTGGGGTTGATGGGCCGGCACCTTCTGCAGTGATCGGGTGGACGTCAGGACTCGGATTCGGCGATGCGCATGAGCATCTCGCGGTTGCGCACGACCAGACCACCCTGTTCGATGCGGATCGCGTTCTCGCGCTCCATCGACTTGAGTTCCTGGTTCACGCGCTGCCGGGATGCCCCGAGCAGTTGCGCCAGCTCTTCCTGTGCCAGCTGCAGGCCGATGCGCATCTCGCTGCCATCCGACAGGCAGGGCACGCCATAGCTGCGCACCAGGTGAAGCAACTGTTTGGCCAGGCGCGCGCGCAGCGGCAGGGTGTTGAGATCCTCCACCAGGCCGAACAGCGTGCGGATGCGCCGGGCCTGCAGGCGCATCAGCGCTTCGTACAGCTCGACGTGCGAGGCCAGAATCTTCTGGAAGTCGCTGCGCGCCACGCACAGCAGCGTGGTCGGTCCATGCGCATAGGCGTCGTGCGTGCGCTGGTCGCCGTCGAACATTGCCACGTCGCCGAACCACACACCCGGTTCCACGTAGGTCAGCGTGATCTGCTTGCCCGAGAGCGATGTGGAGCTCACGCGCACCGCGCCCCGGGCCACGGCCGACCATTCGTTGGGCGGATCGCCGCGCGCGACGATCAGGTCGCCGTCCTTGAATCGCTTGACGTGGGCGCATCGGAGTATGTCGTGACGCAGGGAGGGTGAAAGGCTGTTGAACCAGCGACCACTGTTGATCGCCTCGCGTTCTTCCATTGTCAGAATCGGTTCGTCCATGGGCTGTCTTTTGAGTGACTGGAAAGTGATTCATTGTCGCCACTGGGACGTGGCGGGCGGCTCAGGGTATGCGCGCAGGCACGTTGCCGTTGTGCGCCGGCATGCCGACTCAGCGGTAGCTGGCAGGCCGCTTTTCCAGGAAGGCGGTGATGCCTTCACCCGCGTTGGGGTGGTGCAGGTTGCGCACGAAGTGATCGCGTTCGGCGCCGAGCTGAGCATGCAACGGAACGACGGGCGCGTCGTTGGCGAGTTCCTTGATGCTGGCGAGCGCGTTGGGCGCGCGTGCATTGAGGCGGTCGCACAACGCCTGCGCATCGGCGAGTGCGTCACCCGGCGCACACACCTGGCTGACCACGCCGAGCTGCCACAGACGCTCGGCGCTCGCGCGGTCACCACACAGCAGCAACTGGAGTGCCGTGGCACGTGGCATGGCGCGCATCAGGCTCCAGGTGGCACCGCCGTCGGGCGACAGTCCCACGCTGCTGTAGGACATGGCGAACACGCTGTTCTGGGCGGCCAGGATCAGGTCGCAGGCCAGCGCGAGCGAGAAGCCGGCACCGGCGCAGGCGCCTTCCACCGCTGCCACCACCGGTTTGGGGAAGGCGCGAATGGTCTCGATCCAGTTGTGCAGGCCCTCGATGCTCTGGGCCTGCACCTCGGGTGGCTGTTGCCGGTTGGCCATCAGTCGTTGCAGATTGCCACCGGCGCAGAAATGCGCACCTTCGCCCGTGACGATCACACTGCGCACCTCGGGATTGTTCTCGGCCACGTTGAGTGCCTCCACCCCTGCGGCATACATGTCGGGGCCGAGCGCGTTGCGGTGCTCGGGGTTGCTGATGGTCAGCACCATGGTCTGCCCATGGCTGTGGCTCTTGAGGCTGGCGGTCATTCGGGATGCGTCCGGAGGGGGAGGGGTCAGGCTTCTTCGTGCGTCAGGCTCAGGCCCAGCGCGCCTCGGCGGCGCAGCCAGGGGGAGGGGCGGTAGCGCGGATCGCCGTACACCGTCTGCAGATTGAACAGGATCTCCAGCACATTGGTGGGCCCGATGCGGTCGCCCATGGCCAGCGGGCCCATGGGATAGCCCAGGCCGAGCGTGACCGCGACGTCGAGGTCGGCCGGCGAGCAGATGCCCTGCTGGCACATGTCGGTGGCGATGTTGACGATGGTGGCCACGACACGCTGCGTGACGAAACCGCCGCTGTCCCGCACCACGCTGACTGCCTTGCCGTCGCTGGCGAAGAGCGCGTGTGCGGCGTCGCGCATGTCGGAACGGGTCGCGGGGTTGGTCGCCAGCACACGGCGTTTCGTCGAAGCGTCTTCCAGCATCATGTCGATGCCCACCGTACGCGAAGCGTCCAGCCGCTCGACCGCAGCCAGGGTGGTCACGTCCAGGCCCAGAGGCGCCACCAGGATCAGCGCGTCGGCCGATGGTGCTGCGGCGGTGTCGATGCGCGCGCCCAGGTCCTTGAGCAACTGGTAGAGCTCGGCACGGCGCGCAGCCTTGGGCGAGACCCATACGGGCGGGGGCTCCGCCACCGTGGGCACGACCGGTTCGGCGGGCACCTGTGCGGCTCCCTTGTCATAGGCGTAGAAGCCTTCACCGACCTTCTTGCCCACCACGCCGCCAGCCAGGCGCTGCGCGGTGATCACGCTCGGGCGGTAGCGCGGTTCCTCGAAGTACTGGTGGTAGATCGACTCCATCACCGGGTGCGATACATCCAGCGCGGTCAGGTCCATCAGCTCGAAGGGGCCGAGCTTGAAACCCATCTGGTCCTTGAGGATGCGGTCGATGGTGGCAAAGTCGGCCACGCGCTCGCCGACCACGCGCAGTGCTTCGGTGCCGTAGCCGCGGCCCGCATGGTTCACGATGAAGCCGGGCGTGTCCTGCGCAGAGACCGGCGTGTGGCCGAACTGGCGCGTGTAGTCGGTCAGGCGCTGGCACACCTCGGCGCGGGTCTTGAGGCCGGCGATGACCTCCACCACCTTCATCAGGGGCACCGGGTTGAAGAAATGGTAGCCGGCGAGTTGGCCCGGGCGCTTGAGGGCCGCACCGATGGACGTGACCGACAGCGACGAGGTGTTGGTGGCGAGCACGGCTTCGGGCTGGACGATGCCCTCCAGGTCGGCGAACAGGCGTTGCTTGACGTCGAGTCGTTCCACCACGGCCTCGACCACCAGGTCGCACGGCGCCAGATCGGTCAATGCCGTGGCCAGATGCAGGCGTGCGAGGCAGTCGTCCATGCGGCTCGCTTCCATGCGGTTCTTGCCCACCAGCGTCTGCCAGGTGGACTGGAGGGCGGCACGCGCCGCTTCGGCGGCACCGGGCTGCACATCGAACAGCCAGACCTCGCTGCCGGCCTGGGCTGCCATCTGGGCAATGCCGCGGCCCATGGCACCAGTTCCGACAATGCCTGCACGGAGGAATATGGGTTGCATAAGTGTGTTGTATTTGGAATGAGGGCGTCTGGAGCTATGACAAAATGATCGGACGAAAGAACGAAGGACATCCAAAGTGCGCCAGACATGGACAGGCTGTATTTTGCTATCAACTGCGCTGAGCAGTTCGGCGGCCACCTTGGGGAGGCACAGTGGAGCGGCCATCATTGGCCAACCGCTCGATGTCCGCGTACAGGTCCTGCTCGCACCGGGTGAGGACCTGGCGAACCAGTGTCTCAATGCAGACGTCTACTACGGCGACGCGCAGGTCTCACGCGCCGTGGTGCGCAGCACACCCCAGAAGACCGCGCCGGATGCCGAAGCCTCGGTGCGCATCCAGGCCGCGTTGCCTGTCAACGAGCCCATTGTCACGCTCTACGTGCGTGCGGGCTGCGACACCGCGTTCACCCGGCGGTTCGTCCTGCTCGCTGATCCGCTGAACGAGCCTCTGTCGTCGCCTGGCGGCCGTGCGCCTGCTCCCCCAATGGCGGTAGCGCCCTTGCTGCCGGTGGTGCCTGTGCCATCCCCCCCCGCAGTCGGCGATGGCTCATCCGGTCGTGCCCGCGCAGGTGCTGCGGCCACGACAGAGGCTGCAGCAGCAGGCGGCAAGGCCGTGACACCAGCGGCAGGCAGTCCGTCCCCCCGTGTTGATCGGCCGGTCCGTGATCGCGGCGCGGCGCCGGCACAAGCGAGTGAATCCCGACCGGCTGCCATCGTGCGCCGCGCGCCGGCGCCGAGACCGGCGCCCGTTGCGACCCCACGCCTCCAGTTGGACCCACTGGACCTGAGCCCTGGCGTCGAACGCGATCCGGTGCTCAGGCTGTCGCCGTCGCTGCTGAGCGAGCCCGGCACGTCGGAGGATGCGCGAGCCGCTGCGGGAAGGCTCTGGAGGGCGGTGAATGCATCGCCCGAGGACATTCTGCGCGACGCAGGCAAGGTCGCCGAACTGGAGGCCGAGACCACCCGCTTGCGCGAAGCACAGGCCCAGGCCCTGGCACGGATCACCGAGCTCGATGTCCAGGTGAATCAGGCGCGGGATCAGCGCTACCGCAACTGGCTCGTCTACCTGCTTGGTGGGCTGTTCCTGCTCGCGCTCCTGGCGCTGCTTCTGCTGTGGCGCCGCCGCCCGCTGGTTCAGGGTTCGCCGGCCTGGTGGTCATCCGAACCCGGCGACCGGAGTTCTCTCGATGCCCCTGCCGTGGCGGACGCCCGCAAGGGTCCCGGCAGCGGCGTTGCTCCGCTGGGCAACAGCGTGCGCAGCATGGATGTCGACCTGAGCCTCGATCTCGATCAGGACTCGTCTCTGGACAGCATGCCAGCCCAGATCGACGAGGAAGCGCGATCGAGCCGCAAGTCCCCGGAGACGGCTGCCCCGCTGCAGGCGCGCGACCGGCGGGATTTCTCTCCCAGCGCCCTGGGGGTGTCGCGCTCGGTTGCGGCCGAGGAACTGTTCGACGTGCAGCAGCAGGCCGACTTTTTCGTGTCCCTGGGCGAGGACGAGCAAGCCATTCAGGTCCTGCGCAGCCACCTCGCAGAGAGCCATGAACCCAGTCCGCTGGCCTATCTGGACCTGTTCAAGCTGTACCACCGGTTGGATCGCCGCGAAGACTACGACGCCTTGCGCGATGAGTTCAATCACGTCTTCAACGCCGGTGCGCCGCCGTTCAATCAGTATGCGGATGCAGGGCGCGGTCTTGATGCCTACGAGACCGCGTTCAGCCGCATCCAGTCTCTGTGGCCGCAGCCAAAGGTGCTGGACCTGATTGAAGAATCGATCTTCCGCGACGCCAACGACGATCAGGTCGAGGTCTTCGATCTGGAGGCCTACCGCGAACTGCTGCTGCTGCACGCCATTGCCAAGGAACTGATTCACCGCGACGAGGCGCCCGGTGCCTCGCATTCCGAATTCCGGCAGACGAGCATGCAGCCCCTCAAGGCCGATGGTCGGGTGAGGGGCCGCGCAGCCATGGCGGCTGGTGGCGTCGATGCAGCAGTGCGCAACACAGAGCCCATGGCGCTCGATGGCCTTGCTACTCCCTCCGCACACATGGGGTTGGACATCAACCTGAACGATCTCTCGGAGTTTTCCGCCTTCGAGGCCTCGTTGCCCGAAACCACGCCGCCGGTTGAACCCGCGGTTCGGCCACAAACGCAGGCCGGTGAGGCGGCGAGCAACCTGATCGATTTCGAGGTGCTGGATTTCATGCCGCCAGACGATGACCCTCCGGCCAAACCCGGCGGCCGCGGTTGATGGCAATCAGGTTTTGGCGGTTTCAGCGCCGGACTTGCAGGGCTCCGGGATTGACGATATGGGTGGGCGTGCCCTTGATGAAATTGACCACGTTGTCAAAGGCCGACGAGAAATACATCTCGTAGCTGTCTTGTTCGACGTAGCCAATATGGGGTGTGCAGATGCAGTTTTCCAGCCGCAGCAGTGCGTGGCCCTGCAGGATGGGCTCCGACTCGAACACGTCGATCGCCGCCATGCCCGGTCGACCGCGGTTCAGGGCGGTGATCAGGGCCTCCGGCTGGATGAGTTCGGCGCGCGAGGTGTTCACCAGCAAGGCGGTGGTCTTCATGCAGGCCAGATCTTCCGGCGTTACACATCCCGCGCTGCGCTCGCTCAGGCGCAGGTGAAGGGAGAGTACGTCGGCGGATTCGAACAGGGCAGCCTTGCTGGGCGCAACATCGAATCCATCGGCCGCGGCCCGTGATCGGCTTTCTTCGCCGCCCCAGACCATGACCCGCATGCCGAATGCGCGCCCATAGCCGGCGACCATCTGGCCGATGCGGCCGTAGCTCCAGACCCCCAGGGTCTTGCCACTCAGCACCATGCCCAGTCCGAAGTTGGCGGGCATGGCGGCCGCTTTCAATCCGGCCTGTTGCCATGCACCGTGTTTGAGGTTGGAGACGTATTGCGGGATGCGCCGCATCGCTGCAAGGATCAAACCCCAGGTGAGTTCAGCGGTGGACACCGGCGAACCCATGCCCTCCGCGACCGCGATGCCACGTTCGGTGCAAGCAGCCACATCCAGATGGCTGCCTACGCGCCCGGTCTGGGCGATCAGTTTGAGCCGGGGCAACTTCTCGATGAGCTGGCGAGTCACGACAGTGCGTTCCCGGATTAGCACAAGCACGTCGGCATCGCGCAGGCGCACGGACAACTGGCCCACGCCCTTGACTGTATTGGTGAAGACCTTGGCCGGATAGGGTTCCAGTTTTTCGGCACAGCGCAGCTTGCGCACGGCGTCCTGATAGTCATCAAGGATCACGATATTCATGAGCCCTATTGTGCCTTCACGCGGTGTCGCCACGCCCCGGGGGTGCGTGAAAGGGTTGCCTGTGCAGACGCTCCGATCACGGCATGGGCGCCGATCGGTGCGTCAGTTCATGTCGGTGACCAGGCGGGCATCAGGCTGCGCGCGAGGCCAGCTGATGTTCCTGGTCGGCCAGGCGGTCGAGTTCTGCGCACACGTCGTTGATGCGGCCCGAAATCACCAGCCTGACACCGCCCTGCTGCGCGACCGCTCGCCCCGTCTGGCGCAACACGCGCACGCGGCACGAAGGGTTTGTGGGGGAGGGCATTGTCAATCGCTCTTGCGGCGCTTGCGCCGGAGCTCGGCGTCCGAGCCAGCCAGCGCGCGCAAAGCGTTGCACGACCGCCCGAGTACCCAGGGATCCATTGGCGGCTGGGGTCTTGCGCAAGGCGGGCGCGGGCAGCCAGCAATCGATCAGTTGCAAGGGGGAACGCCAGGTGTTGGTGTTGAAAAGTATTCCCATGTGAAACTCCGGAAATGGGGTTGGACACAGGCAGGATTTCAGACAATCGCCTTCGCAGGGATGTGTCCACGGGTGCGACGTGCCCACCCGCAGACCAAACGCCCGCCACCTGCTGAGGCGACAACGACCGGATCGGTCAGAGCTGGAAACTGTTGCGGATCAGGCCCACGGCGAGGCCTTCGATTTCGAATGGCTCGCCCGGTTCGACCACGATGGTCTTGTAGTCGGGGTTTTCGGCGTGCAATTCGATCAGATGCTGGCGTCGCATGAAGCGCTTGACGGTGACGTCATCGCCCAGGCGGGCCACCACGATCTGGCCGTTCTTCGCCTCCTTGGTGGCCTGCACTGCAAGCAGGTCGCCGTCCATGATGCCGATGTCGCGCATCGACATGCCCCGCACCTTGAGCAGGTAGTCGGGCGTGCGCTGGAACAGGCTGCGCTCGACCTGGTAGGTCTGGTCCACGTGTTCCTGCGCGAGGATGGGCGAGCCTGCCGCCACGCGGCCGATCAGGGGCAGCACCAACTGGGACAGGCTGGCGAGCGGGAGTGTAAGCTGGCGCCCGCGTGAATCGTTGATGGATTGCAGGTCTTCACTGCGCAGGCGGATGCCGCGCGATGTGCCGCTGACGAGCTCGATGACACCCTTGCGCGCGAGCGCCTGCAGGTGCTCTTCGGCGGCATTGGCCGACTTGAAGCCCAGTTCGCTGGCGATCTCCGCCCGTGTCGGGGGCGCGCCGGTGCGGGCAATGGCGGTCTGGATGAGTTCCAGTATCTGCTGTTGCCGGGCGGTCAGCTTCGGTGCGGTGTGGGGCATGTCGAGCATGGAGACCTCATTGAAGACGGGAGTGCCGGGGGTGAAGCGCCGTGTGGATGAGCAACAAATGCCTGTTTGCCCATCCAGTGGCTGTATTTTTAACCAGTTTTCAAGGATTGGCAAGTGGTGGACACAAACCAGGCCCGGCGGCTCGTGATCATGGGCACCGGGGGGACG
Organism: Hydrogenophaga sp.; assembly: GCF_025699295.1. Taxonomy (GTDB): domain Bacteria; phylum Pseudomonadota; class Gammaproteobacteria; order Burkholderiales; family Burkholderiaceae_C; genus Hydrogenophaga. The sequence goes on from NZ_JAILWB010000020.1 coordinate 33,803, forward strand.
ATCGCGGGGCGCGCGGCCCAGGTGGCTGACAACGTCGGCTACGTGGCGGCCCAGGTGGGGGTGGCCGATCTGGTGGCAGCGATACCCGCGCTGGCCGGACCGGGCCTCGAGGTGGAACAAGTGGCGCAGGTCGACAGCAAGGACATGGGCCTGGCGGTGTGGCAGGCACTCACGCGGCGACTGGTGTTTCATCTGGAGCGGCCTGAGGTGGCTGCCGTCGTTGTGACCCATGGCACCGACACGCTGGAGGAAACTGCCTTTGTCTTGCAGCGGGTGCTGCAGCCCGCCAAGCCGGTGGTGCTGACCTGCGCCATGCGACCCGCTTCGGCACTGGTTCCCGATGGCCCCCAGAACCTGAGTGATGCGGTGGCGGTCGCCCGCCAGACACGCGAAGGCGGGGTGTTTGTTGTCTGCGCGGGGCAGGTGCATGGCGCGCTGGAGGTGGCCAAGGTGCATACGTACCGGCTCGATGCCTTTGATTCGGGTGAAGCGGGTCCGATCGCTTGCGTGGAGGAGGGTTGGGTGCGACGCTTTCGGGTTGAAACCCCGGCGTCTGGCGGAGTGGCCCGGGACGAACCGATGCTGTCGCGCTTTCTCGCCGCGCCGGATCTGCCCCGGGTGGAGCTGGTGACCAGCCATGCCGACGCAGGTGGCGATCTGGTGCGTGCACTTGTCGCGCAGGAGGATTCGGGGGCCTCGCGTCCGCTGCGTGGCATCGTTGTGGCGGGCACGGGCAATGGATCGGTGCATGAGGCTTTGATTGCGGCGTTGAACGAGGCGCAGGCGCGGGGCGTGCAGGTGGTGCTGTCCAGCCGCTGCGCGCAGGGGCGCGTGGTGCCACACGAGGGCTTGGCGTTCGATCATTCGGCCGGGCTCGCACCCGTCAAGGCCCGACTGGCGCTGGCGCTGGAACTGCTGGGGCGCTGACGCACATGTTCGCCGCGCTCGGCGCGCACCCCTGGGCCTATCCGATGCTGGAGGTGGTCCATCTGTTCGGGGTGGCCTTGTTGCTGGGCAATCTCACGCTGCTGGAGTTGCGGGTGTTCGGCTGGGGCAAGGCTTTGCCGCTGGTACCCCTGGCCAGGTTGAGCCTGGGGCTCGTCGCGGTGGGTTTCGGGCTGGCGGTGGCATCGGGCCTGTTGATGTTCGGCACCCAGGCCGGGGAACTGCTGGCCAATCGCGTATTCACAGCCAAGGTGGCGTTGATCATGCTGGCCGGGTGCAACGCCGGCTGGTTTCACGCCCGCCGTTCGCTGCAGCGGCAGGACAGCACGGCGCGCGTCCTGATGCTGCTGTCGTCGGTGCTGTGGCTGCTGGTGCTGACCTGCGGCCGGTGGATTGGCTACGTGTGAAGGAGATGACCATGCAGCGACGCGATTTGATCCAGGCGGGAGCGGGGCTCGGTCTGGTGGGGTGGATTCCTGTGACGAGGGCCCACCACGGCTGGAGCAGCTTCGACCAGGACCGGCCGATCTACCTGGAGGGCCGCGCGGTGGAAGTGAAATGGCGCAATCCCCACGTGGAGCTGGTACTGGAGTTGCCCGAGACCTTGCAGTTGCCAGCCGATCTGGCTCGGCGCCCCCTGCCGGCGCAGACAGCCGCTGTCGATGGCCCGGCCCTGCTGGCGAAGGCCGTGTTGCCATCACGCCGTGATCGCCGCTGGGAAATCGAACTCGCACCCCTCTTTCGCCTGGGTCAGTGGCAGATGCCGGAGATCCGCGCTGGCGCGGCGCTGTCCGTGGTGGGATTCACCTTCAAGGATGAAAAGGGCGATGCCATCCTGCGAGCCGAGTACGTATTTCTCGATGGCAAGACCTACGGCCTGCGCTCCGGCCCGGCCTGAGGCTGGCGAGGGACAAAAAAACCCGGCACTTGGCCGGGTGGTTCGCGAGCGCCGGGCGGCTTATCTCGACAATGCCTCGAAGGCCCGCGTGGTGATGTCCTCGACCGAACCCATGCCGCTGATGGCTCGGTACTTCGGGGCTGCTGCCGGCTCGTTGCGCGCCCAGCTGCTGTAGTAGTCCACCAGAGGTCGGGTCTGCGCACTGTAGACCTCAAGCCGCTTGGCCACGGTCTCTTCCTTGTCGTCCTCGCGCTGGATGAGTGGTTCACCGGTCACGTCGTCCTTGCCGGCCACCTTGGGCGGGTTGAACTTGACGTGATACGTGCGGCCCGAGGCAGGGTGCGAGCGGCGACCGCTCATGCGCTCGATGATGGCGTCGAACGGCACGTCGATCTCCAGCACGTAGTCCAGTTTCACGCCAGCGGTCTTCATCGCATCGGCCTGCGGGATGGTGCGCGGGAAGCCGTCGAACAGAAAACCGTTGGCGCAATCGGCTTGCGCGATGCGTTCCTTGACCAGGTTGATGATGAGATCGTCACTGACCAGACCACCAGACTCCATCACCGATTTCGCCTGCAGACCCAGGGGTGTGCCCGCTTTCACCGCGGCGCGCAGCATGTCGCCGGTGGAAATCTGCGGGATGCCGTATTTCTGGCAAATGAACGTGGCTTGCGTTCCTTTGCCGGCACCCGGGGCGCCCAACAGAATCAGTCTCATCACTATCCTTCAATCAGAGTTTCAATGGCGTGGCCGCGTGTCTCGCGCGGCGGCCCCTGGGCGTGGGAACCGGGGCGATCGGGCGAGGATAGCACGGGCACCCAGCGCCCCGACTTACACCGATGACCTTCCGCCGAAGGCCTGGCGCAGAGGGAAATCAGCCCCGGGTGAACAGGTCACGCACGCGTTGCAGGTCTTGCGGTGTGTCGACACCAGGCCCCGGCGCGTGGGCGCTCAGATGCACCGCGATGCGCTGCCCATGCCACAGTACGCGCAGCTGTTCGAGCGATTCCGTGCGCTCCAGTGGCGCCACGTCGAGGCCAGGGAACCGGCGCAGGAAGCCGGCCCGGTAGGCATAGATGCCCACGTGGCGCAAGGGCGCGGGCGAGGGCAGGGTCATGTCGCGCACGTTGTCCATGCCGTCGCGCCACCAGGCAATCGGGGCGCGGCTGAAGTACAGCGCCGTACCGGCGCGGTCAAGCACCACCTTGACCACATTGGGGTTGAGGAAGTCGGCCACGCTGTCGATGGCGTGGGCGGCAGTGCTCATCATGCAGTCACTTCGACGGTGGAGCTCGCCCGCCACTGCGTCGATCAGCGCTGGTTCGATCAAGGGTTCGTCGCCTTGCACGTTCACCACCACCGCGTCATCGGGGAGGTCGAGCAGGGAGCTGGCCTCGGCCAGTCGGTCGCTGCCGGAGGCATGGTCGGTGCGGGTGAGAAGAGCCTGCACGCTGTGTGCGCGGCAGGCTTCCACGATGCGCGGGTCGTCGGCCGCCACCACGCATTGGCTTGCGCTGCTTTGCATTGCGCGCTGCGCCACGCGCACGACCATGGGCAGGCCGGCAATGTCCGCCAGGGGCTTGTCGGGCAGGCGGGACGACGCGAGCCGCGCCGGAATGAGAACGGTGAAGCCGGAGGACGGGCGAAGTGTGCTCATGCCAGCGGCGTAGGAGCCGAAGGCCGCGCCGCTTCCTCGTCGCTCAGGGTGCGGGCCTCGTGTTCGAGCAGGATGGGAATGCCATCTCTCACCGGATAGGCCAGCCGCGCGCTGCGGGAGAGCAGTTCCTGCTTCTCGCGATCGAAGATCAGGGGGCCCTTGGTGACCGGGCAGACCAGCAATTCCAGCAGTTTGGTGTCCATGGCGCGATGATAGTCGTGGCTCGCGTCAGCCCACTGGCCTGAATGGCGCGAGATGCGCGTCGACTGCGCTCAGGAAGGCGGGGTCGGGCGTCAGCTCCAGTGGCACCGCCCAGGCTCTGGGTGGCGCATCTGGAGGACCTGGCGGCAGCAGTGCAAAGAGTTTGACGGCGTCCTTCTCGGTGCAGATCACGGGGTGTTGCGCATGACGCAACAGTTCAGCGTAGACCGCCGGGTCTGCGTGGTCCTGCAACGCCAGTTCCTGCGCAGGCACCACACCACAACTGCGCAGCATGTCGAAGAACACCCGGGGCCGGGCGATGCCCGCGAGCGCAATCAGCGATTGGTCCCGGAGTTGCGTGAGCGGGATGCGCTGACCCTGGGGCCCGATGGCGTGGGTCGCGAGCCGTCTCTCGGCGCCAAACACCTGCAGGCCCGGCGCATCAACCGGCTGCCCGACGCCGCCGCCCATGCGGCCCTGTCGCAGCAGCATGTGCGGTCGGAATGGCGACCTGGGCAATGGCGGCCAGGGCTCTCTCAGCAGCCCCGCAGGCAACATCCAGCCGTTGCCGCTGCCGCGGTCGTCGAACACCACGATGGCGAGGTCGCGGCCCAGCGCGAGGTGCTGCAGGCCGTCGTCGCACACCAGCACATCTACTTGCGGATGCAACGCGCGCAGCGCATGGGCGGCGTCAACCCGGCGCGCGGCGACGCACACGGGCGCACCCGTGTGGCGATGAATCAGCAAAGGCTCGTCGCCCACGTCGCTGGCGCTGGAATCCGCCCGCACGTGGCTCACGGTGCCGGCCTGGCGCCCGTGGCCGCGCGAGACCACGCCGGGGCGCCATCCCTGCGATGCCAGGTGGTTCACCAGTGCGATGGTGCATGGCGTCTTGCCCGCACCGCCCACCACCACATTGCCCACCACGACGACGGGCACATCCAGACGGTGCACGCGCAACACGCCGGCTGCATACAGGCAACGGCGAATGGCGACGAGAGAGCGGTAAAGCAGGGACGCCGGCCAGAGCAGGGTGTTGAGCACACCGCGGTGCTGCGCGAAATGCACCCAGGCGGCCTGCCATTGTGTCGGTCCGGTGCGCTGGCTCATGGCTCGCACCCGGGGCACGCGACGCGCGTCAGGGTTTGCCGCGGGCCGCGTTGCCCGACTGCTGAGTGGCAAACGTGATCTGCACCAGCCCGGCGCGGCGCGCGGCGTCCATCACGTTGATGACGGATTGGTGAGAGGCTGCGGCATCGGCACTGATGACGACGATGGTGTCGCTGTTGCCTTGCGTGGTCAGCGAGAGTACGCGCGTGAGCGCCTCGACTCCCACGCCTTCGAGCACCTGCCGGTTGATCGAGTAGCGGCCATCGCTGCCTACCGCCACCACGACCTCGCTGGGATTCTGCTTGGGTGCCTGCGCATCGGCCACGGGCAGGTTCACCTTGAGTTCGGTGAACTTGCTGTAGGTGGTGGTGAGCATCAGGAAGATCAACACCACGAGCAGGATGTCGATGAACGGGATCAGGTTGATCTCCGGTTCGTCGCGCTCGCCGGGCCGGAAATTCATAGCGTCGGCTTCCGCAGGCTGAGCAGGTGGCGGGCGAAGCGCTCGGCCGCCAGTTCCATGGCGAGCAGGTAGCTGTCGACCCGACCACGAAAGTAGCGCCAGAAGATCAGCGCCGGAATCGCGATCATCAGGCCAAACGCGGTGTTGTACAGAGCGATGGAGATGCCATGGGCCAACTGGCCGGGGTTGCCCACGCCGGGCACCACCCCGGCGCCTTCGGAAGCCTGCGAACCGAAGATCTCGATCATGCCGATCACCGTGCCCAGCAGCCCGAGCAGGGGGGCGGCCGAGGCCACTGTCGCCAGCGCGCCCAGGTAGCGCTGCAGCTTCGCGGCGGCCTCGCGCCCGGCGCCCTCCAGGCTCGCACGCAGGTCGTCCTCGCTGGCGCGCGGGTTGCTGTTGTAGGTGCGAAAGCCCGTGGCCAGCACAGCACCCAGCAAGGAGTTCTGTTCCAGCTGCTTGACCACGTCGGGTCCCGGGATGCCGTTGCGGGAGACCATGATCGCTTCGTCCAGCAATTTGGGCGGGAAGATCTTGCGCGACTTGAGACTGATGAAGCGTTCGATGATCAGTGCCATGCCCAGCACGGAGCAGGCGATCAGGGGCCAGATGGGCCATCCAGCGGCTTGTATGATGGAAAACAAATCAGGGCTCCGGGCTTGTGCCGCCTGACGCGGGCGGCCATTGTGCGTTCGCAGGATTATGTCTCAGGCGATTTCTGCAACCTTCAAGACCCCATGGGGGCTGGCCCTGCGGCATGGCCTCCCTCGCCAGTCAGCGAAACGATGCTCATGCACAGATTCTGTGGATAACTTTGTGAAGAACCCTCCCGCTTTCCGGGCGAATGTGCGGCGGCCGTGGGCTCAGGGCAGTTCGATGAACAAACAGGCACTGCAAAACTCTTTGAAATCAAGGCACTTCCTCTCCCGGGGCGTGGATGGTGCTTCGGGGTCTCCGGGATCGAGAAAAGACGCGGCATGTGGACACATTTCGACTGGAGAGGCCTGTGCCTGATGCATTTGCCGGCGTGGATGCGCCATTGACGCCGCGTATATGGGCGGTTGGCCCTCTGATGCGAGCAGTGGCGGATACGCTGTCGGCCCGATTCAATCCGGTCGCGGTCCGGGGTGAGCTTTCCGGCTTCTCACGCGCGGCCAGCGGGCATTGCTACTTCTCGCTCAAGGACGACAGCGGACAGGTGCGTTGTGCGTTGTTTCGCCGCTCGGCCCAGCAATTGAGCTTTGCACCTCGCGATGGCCAGATGGTGGAGGCACACGGCAAGCTTGACGTGTACGGTCCGCGCGGCGACTTGCAATTGATCGTCGAGAGCTTGCAGCCGGCAGGACAGGGCGCACTGTTCGAGAAGTTCCTCCAGCTCAAGGCGCAATTGCAGTCCGAGGGGCTCTTCGAAGAAGCGCGCAAGCGGCCGCTGCCGGCCCAGCCGCGCAGCATAGGTGTGGTGACATCGCTGGGAGCCGCTGCGTTGCGCGACGTGGTCACGGCGTTGAAGCGGCGAGTGCCACACATCCCGGTGGTGATTCACCCAGCGGCCGTGCAGGGTATGCAGGCGCCAGCCGAGTTGTGCACAGCCCTGAGCAGTGCCTACGGTCGCCACGCTGAAACCGGCGAGAGCGAGGTCCTGCTGCTTGTGCGTGGCGGCGGATCACTTGAAGACCTGTGGGCTTTCAACGATCCGGCTTTGGTGCGCATGATCGCGCAGGCGCCCATGCCGGTGGTGTGCGGCGTGGGACACGAGACCGACTTCACACTGGCTGACTTCGTGGCCGACCTGCGGGCGCCCACGCCCACCGCGGCGGCCGAGTTGTGCGCGCCGGCGCGTGAGCAGCGACTGGGCGAGCTGGCCTACCTGCGCGAGCGCCTGGGCGATGCCGTGCACAGCGCCCTGGACCTGCGGGGCCAGCGGCTGGACCGACTGACACAGCGCCTGGGACGGCCCTCGGGCCGCCTGAACGACGGCCAGCAGCAACTCACCCGGCTGCAGCATCGCCTGCAAAGCGGCTTGAAGTTGGCCTCGCAGCGCCACCACAACCGTTTGCAGACGCTGCACACCGCGTTGCCGCAGGCCTTGCGGCGGTCGATGGATGCGCAGCGGCTGCGCCTGCAGCGTGGGCAGGCCGCCCTGGACCTGCTCGACCCGCAACTCGTGCTGCAGCGCGGCTACGCTTTCCTGACCGACGCGCAGGGGCGCGCCGTGACCCGCACCGCTCAGACACGGCCGGGCCAGGCACTGCAGGCCACGCTGGCAGATGGCCGCGTCGGCCTGCATGTGGACGCCGACTGAAGGCTCCGCCACGCGCGAGAAACCCTGATCATGGTGCCTTCAATGGCCTTGCCTACAATGCGGTGTTCTGGCGGTCTCGAGGTCTTGAAACCCTTGGCCGATGCGCATTTTCACAACACCAACGCAAGAGGAACCCCATGGAACACACACTGCCCAAACTGCCCTATGACCTGGACGCCCTGGCTCCGCACTACAGCCGCGAAACGCTGGAGTTTCACCATGGCAAGCACCACAACGCCTACGTGGTCAACCTCAACAACCTGCAAAAGGGCACCGAGTTCGAGAACATGGACCTCGAGTCCATTGTCAAGAAGGCCAGCGGCGGCATCTACAACAATGCGGCGCAGATCTGGAACCACACCTTCTTCTGGAACTGCATGAAGCCCAACGGCGGCGGTGAGCCCTCCGGCGCGCTGGCCGCAGCCATCACCGCCAAGTGGGGCAGCTACGCGGCGTTCAAGGAAGCGTTCGTGAAGTCGGCCGTTGGCAACTTCGGCTCGGGCTGGACGTGGCTGGTGAAGAAGGCCGATGGCTCGGTCGACATTGTCAACATGGGTGCCGCCGGCACCCCGCTGACGACGGGCGACAAGGCCCTGTTGACCGTGGACGTGTGGGAACACGCCTACTACATCGACTACCGCAACCTGCGTCCCAAGTTTGTCGAAACCTACCTCGACAAACTGGTGAACTGGTCATTCGCCGAAGCCAACTTCGCCTGAGGCCAGGCGTCTTGGCTGCCAGGGCTCGAAGGGTGACCTTCGGGCCATTTTTTCGCTTCCGTTCCGGGTGTGCGGCACGAGATCAAAGGCGATTTTCGTATTGCGGAAGAGGTATTCATAAAATGGGCGATGGTTCCGGTCTTTGAACGCAAAATCAAGCACGATCCGATCATCCCGACCTGGCAGCCTGTGCCAGGCGCAGCAGCGGCATACCCCAACAATTTCTGGAGATAAGCAATGAGCAGCCCGCAACCCACCATCATCTACACCCTGACGGACGAAGCGCCGCTGCTGGCGACCAGCGCCTTCCTGCCCATCATCCGCACCTTCGCGGCGCCGGCGGGCATCAACGTGGCCACCAGCGACATCTCCGTTGCGGGGCGCATTCTGGCAGCTTTTCCCGAGTGCCTGAGCGAAGAGCAGCGCGTCTCCGACGACCTCGCAGCATTGGGCAAGCTGACCCTCAAGCCCGAAGCCAACATCATCAAGCTGCCCAACATCAGCGCTTCGGTGGCACAGCTCAAGGCGGCCATCAAGGAGCTGCAGGACAAGGGCTACAAGATTCCCGATTTCCCGGAGAACCCCAAGACGGACGAGGAGAAGGACATTCGCGCCCGGTACAACAAGTGCACCGGCAGCGCCGTCAACCCCGTCCTGCGCGAAGGCAACTCCGATCGCCGTGCGCCACGCGCGGTCAAGGAGTACGCGCGCAAGAATCCGCACAGCATGGGCGAATGGAGCCAGGCCTCGCGCTCGCACGTCTCGCACATGCACCACGGCGACTTCTACCACGGAGAGAAGTCCATGACGCTGGACCGCGCGCGCGACGTGAAGATGGAACTCATCACCAAGAGTGGCAAGACGCTGGTGCTCAAGCCCAAGGTATCGCTGCTGGACCGTGAGGTCGTTGACAGCATGTTCATGAGCAAGAAGGCCTTGCTGGACTTCTACGAGAAGGAGATCGAGGACGCGCACAAGACCGGCGTGATGTTCTCGCTGCACGTGAAGGCGACCATGATGAAGGTCTCGCACCCGATCGTGTTCGGCCACTGCGTGAAGATCTTCTACAAGGACGCCTTCGAGAAACACGGCAAGCTGTTCGACGAACTGGGTGTCAACGTCAACAACGGCATGGTGGATCTCTATACCAAGATCGCCACGCTGCCGCAGTCCAAGCAGGACGAAATCAAGCGCGACCTGCACGCCTGCCATGAGGGTCGGCCTGAACTGGCGATGGTGGATTCGGCCAAGGGCATCACCAACTTCCACTCGCCCAACGACGTCATCGTCGATGCCTCCATGCCGGCCATGATCCGCAACAGCGGCAAGATGTGGGGTGCGGACGGCCGCTTGAAGGACGTGAAAGCCGTGATGCCCGAGTCGACCTTCGCCCGCATCTACCAGGAGATGATCAACTTCTGCAAGTGGCATGGCGCCTTCGACCCCAAGACCATGGGCACAGTGCCCAACGTGGGCCTGATGGCCCAGCAGGCCGAGGAGTACGGCTCGCACGACAAGACTTTCGAGGTGCCCGAGGACGGCGTGGCCAACATCACCGACCTCGCCACCGGCGAGGTGCTGATGAGCCAGGACGTCGAGGCCGGCGACATCTGGCGCATGTGCCAGGTCAAGGACGCCGCGATCCGCGACTGGGTCAAGCTGGCGGTCACGCGCGCACGCAACTCGGGCATGCCCGTGGTGTTCTGGCTCGACCAGTACCGTCCGCACGAGGCGCAGCTGATCACCAAGGTCAAGATGTACCTGCACGAGCACAATACGGCCGGGCTGGACATCCAGATCATGAGCCAGGTGCGCGCCATGCGCTACACGCTGGAGCGCGTGATCCGCGGCCTGGACACCATCAGCGCTACCGGCAACATCCTGCGCGATTACCTGACCGACCTGTTCCCCATCATGGAACTGGGCACCAGCGCGAAGATGTTGTCCATCGTGCCGCTCATGGCGGGCGGCGGCATGTACGAGACCGGTGCCGGTGGTTCCGCGCCCAAGCACGTGCAGCAGCTGGTGGAGGAAAACCACCTGCGCTGGGACTCTCTGGGTGAGTTCCTCGCTCTGGCCGTGTCGTTCGAGGACCTCGGTATCAAGACCGGCAACAACCAGGCCAAGATCCTGGCGAAGACGCTGGACGCGGCCACCGGCCAACTGCTGGACAACAACAAGAACCCGTCGCCGAAAACAGGTCAGCTCGACAACCGGGGCAGCCAGTTCTACCTGGCCTTGTACTGGGCGCAGGCGCTGGCCGCGCAGACGGAAGACGCTGGGCTGGCCGCGAAATTCGCGCCGCTGGCCAAACAACTGGCGGACAACGAGAAAACCATCGTGGCCGAACTGGCCGCCGTGCAGGGCAAGCCGGTGGACATTGGTGGCTACTACAAGCCCGACTTCAGCAAGCTCGAAGCCATCATGCGCCCGAGCCAGACGTTCAACGCCGCGCTGGCCTCCATCAAGGCCTGAGCCCGTCTCACCGGTTACCCGGCCCCATGTTCAGGCGCATCATCAGCGCGTGAACATGGGGCCGGCCAGTCTGGCGCCGGCCTTTATGCCACGCTTGTCGAACCAGCCCTGGTGCATTTCCAGCACGTAGCGCACCGGCCCAGCCGAGCAGTGCGAATCCAGGCTTCCGGCCTGCATGTCCGCCAGGTTGACGATGGTGCCGTCATCCGCGACGAATGCTGCGGTGAGCGGCAGGAGCGTGTTCTTCATCCAGAAGCACTGTTCCGCTGGCTGTTCGAAGACGAACAGCATGCCTTCGTTCGGGGCCATCTCCCGGCGAAACATCAGGCCGATTGCGCGTTGCTGCGGCGTGGCTGCCACCTGGGCGTCGATCAGGCGCATGCCGGCTGACAGTTGTGCGCGCGGCAACTGAAGCTGTGGCGCTTCCTGGGACCAGGCGTTGCCGACGAAGACCAGGCAGGTCAGGAGAAGGAACAGGCGTTTCATGCAACTGGAATGATGGAGGGTGGCGGGTGTGCCCGATTGTCGGACGTCATGCCGGTGGGCGTTGCAGCACGGAGTCTAGAATGCCCCCGCTTGTTCCCGTCCCCCGATGTCACGGAGTTTGTCTTACATGTACCAGCACATCAACGTGCCCGCCCAAGGCGAGAAAATCACCGTCAACGCCGACATGTCGCTCAACGTGCCCGATCAGCCCATCGTGCCCTACATCGAAGGCGACGGCATCGGGGTGGACATCACGCCCGTGATGCTCAAGGTCGTCGACGCGGCGGTTGCCAGGGCCTATGGCGGCCAGCGGCAAATTCGCTGGATGGAAGTGTACGCAGGTGAGAAGGCGAACAGGGTCTATGGCCCGGATGTCTGGCTGCCACCCGAAACCCTTGCCGCACTGCGCGAGTACGTGGTGTCCATCAAGGGCCCTCTGACCACGCCGGTGGGCGGCGGCATTCGCTCGCTCAATGTGACCCTGCGCCAAGAGCTTGACCTGTACGTCTGTCAACGTCCGGTGCGCTATTTCCAGGGCGTTCCGTCGCCGCTGAAGTCGCCTGAAAAAACCAACATGGTGATCTTCCGCGAGAACTCGGAAGACATCTACGCCGGCATCGAGTACGAAGCGGGATCCGCCAATGCGAAGAAGCTCATCCGCTTCCTGACCGAAGAGATGGGCGTGACGCGCATCCGCTTTCCCGAGAGTTCAGGCATCGGCGTCAAGCCGGTTTCGCGCGAGGGCACCGAGCGCCTGATGCGAAAGGCCATCCAGTACGCGATCGACCATGACAAACCCAACGTGACCATCGTGCACAAGGGCAACATCATGAAGTACACCGAAGGCAGCTTTCGCGACTGGGCCTATGCCCTGGCGCGCAAGGAGTTCGGTGCCGCGCTGGTGGACGATGGTCCTTGGTGTCAGTTCAGGAACCCGAAGAGCGGAAAGGACATCCTCGTCAAGGACAGCATCGCCGACGCCTTCCTGCAGCAGATCCTGCTGCGCCCCGCGGAGTACTCGGTGGTTGCGACGCTCAACCTCAACGGCGACTACCTTTCCGATGCACTGGCCGCGCAGGTAGGGGGCGTTGGCATCGCCCCAGGAGCCAACATGTCGGACACGGTGGCCTGCTTCGAGGCAACGCATGGCACGTCGCCCAAATACGCCGGCAAGGACTACGTGAACCCGGGCTCCGAGATCCTGTCGGCCGAAATGATGTTGCGCCACATGGGCTGGAAAGAGGCGGCAGACCTCATCATCAGCGCGCTGGAGAAGTCGATTGCCAGCAAGAAGGTCACCTACGACTTTGCGCGCCTCATGCAGGGAGCCACGCAGGTGAGCTGCTCAGGCTTTGGTGAGGTGATGATCGACAACATGCAGGAATAGGGACGGCTGCTTGGGCACCTCCGGCCGGTGTTGACCCCGGCTCCTGCGACTTTGCAGTCTGGATGGTTCATGTCATTTTCATGACAGTCATCTTAAATTCATCTTCTGGCGTGTTGAAGGCATCTTTTGCGCCCTGATCTGGTGCAGGTGTTGAGTAAGCATCGCAAACCGGCGCTTTTCCCTGGTTGAATGGTCTCAAGCCAGAGCGTGTCGAGGTCGAAATCGAGAAGGGCAGGTCGACTTTCAGACCTGTCTTTCTTTTTTGCGAGACCTCAGATGAAGATTCGACACAAACTCCCGCTCGCCATCGGCGTGGCCTTGCTCATGGTGGCCGCGGCCGGCCTGTTCGGCATCCATCAGCTGCGGCAATCGCTGACCACCTACGCCACCCTGGTGAATGTGGACGTTGCACAGGAGCGGCAGGCTGCACGGATGCTCTCCGAGTTCAAGACACAGGTGCAGGAGTGGAAGAACACGCTGTTGCGCGGCAAGGACGACCAGCAGCGCGAGCGTTACTGGACGGCCTTCCAGAAAAAGGAGGCGGAGATCGCGGAGATTGCCAGCGAGCTGCGCACCGCGCTGCCCACGGGAGAGGCGAAGGCACTCGTGGGGCAGTTCATCGAAGCCCATGCCGCCATGGGAAAAGGCTATCGCAAGGGGTTCGATGCATTCGTGGCTGCGGGCTTTGAGTCATCGGCGGGGGACAGCGCCGTCAAAGGCATGGACCGTGCACCCTCAGAACTGATCGACAAGGCTGTGGTCGAGATCGCCGCGCGGGCGTCGGCATCGGCGGTTGCGGCAGCGAGCGCCAGCCAGCGCGCCAGCGTCATGAGCCTCGTGCTCATGCTGGTGGCGACTGTGGCGGGCGTCGGTGCGGCAGTTCTCATCGGGCGCAGCATCACGCGTCCCATCAACCAGGCGCTGCAGGTGGCGCAGACTGTGGCGGCGGGCGACCTCAGCTCGCAGATCCGGGTTGTCGGCACCGACGAAACCGCAGAATTGCTGCAGGCGCTCAAGCTCATGAACGAGAGCCTGGCCGGCGTGGTCACCCAGGTGCGCCAGGGCAGTGAGAACGTGGCCACGGCGAGCGCGCAGATTTCGACCGGCAATCACGACCTGAGCCAGCGCACGGAGGAGCAGGCCAGCGCCTTGCAGCAGACCGCTGCTTCCATGGAGCAACTGGGAAGCGCCGTCACGCAGAATGCGGACAACGCGCGCCAGGCCAATCAGTTGGCGGTGCAGGCGCGAGAGATCGCAACCGAGGGCGGCCAGGCCGTGAGCAATGTGGTGCAGACCATGAAGGCCATCAACGACAGCAGCCGGCGCATCGCCGACATCATCGGCACCATTGATGGCATCGCCTTTCAGACCAATATTCTGGCGCTGAACGCGGCGGTGGAGGCAGCGCGCGCGGGTGAGCAGGGCCGGGGTTTCGCGGTGGTGGCGGGCGAGGTGCGCAACCTGGCCCAGCGCAGCGCCGAGGCCGCCCGCGAGATCAAGACGCTCATCACCGCCAGCGTGCAGCAGGTGGAGCAAGGCAGCGCGCTGGTCGATCAGGCCGGTGCGACCATGCTGCGGACGGTGGAGTCCATCGGGCGCGTGACCGACATCGTAGGCGAAATCAGTGCCGCCAGCGGCGAACAGAGCTCCGGCGTGGCGCAGGTGGGTCAGGCGGTGAGCCAGATTGACGAGACGACGCAGCAAAACGCCGCCCTGGTGGAGGAGTCCGCTGCTGCCGCCGCCAGTCTGAAGCACCAGGCGCAACAGCTTGTGCAGGCCGTTGCGGTGTTCAAGCTGGGCGTGGGAACGCCGCTGAACCGGGCGGTCGCAGTCGCATAAGACGCGGTTTGCAGCGCGTGCGGCCCGGCGCATCCGGAAACCGCACAAATGCCGGCTACAAGCGGGACAGCTTCACGGTTTGCTCGTCGGCTTTCGGCTCACAATGGGGCATGTCCAAGCTGCGCGGGCCACGACCACTTTCGGGTGACATTCGCTCCGGAGCGGGTTCGTTTGTCCTCGGTGCAATCCCGTACGGCGCAAGAGCGCAATGGGCGCCGCTAGAATCTTTTTCATGGCCACCCAGAACCCGAAGAAACCACCTGAACCTGTCGTCCCGCCCACGAGACCGGGTAACGACGACGCCGTGGTGCTGGAGCGCCGCACGCAGCGCACAGAACCGCCCCAGATGTTCCAGGTCGTGCTGCTCAACGACGACTTCACGCCCATGGAGTTCGTGGTTCACGTCATCCAGGAGTTCTTCAGCAAGGACCGCGAAACCGCGACCCAGATCATGCTCAAGATCCACCTGGAAGGTAAAGGCATCTGTGGCGTTTACTCGCGCGATGTCGCCGGCACCAAGGTGGATCAGGTTCTGCAGGCAGCGCGCGCGGCTGGGCATCCTTTGCAATGCCTGAGTGAACCGGTTGAATAAATCCGAATCCACCTCATCTGATCCCCATAACCCGCATTTCGAACCCAGACGATTGCCTCTCCGATCACCCCATCCCAAAGGACGTGCCCAATGATTGCCCAGGAACTTGAAGTCAGCTTGCATATGGCCTTTGTCGAGGCCCGGCAGCAGCGGCACGAATTCATCACGGTCGAGCACCTGCTGCTGGCGCTGCTGGACAACCCCAGCGCCGCGGAAGTGCTGCGCGCCTGCTCCGCCAACATCGACGACCTGCGCAAGTCGCTGACGAACTTCATCAAGGACAACACGCCGCAGGTGGCGGGCACCGACGAAGTGGATACCCAGCCCACGTTGGGCTTCCAGCGAGTCATCCAGCGCGCCATCATGCACGTGCAGTCCACCGGCAACGGCAAGAAGGAAGTGACCGGGGCCAACGTGCTCGTGGCCATCTTCGGCGAAAAAGACTCGCATGCCGTGTACTACCTGCACCAGCAGGGCGTGACACGCCTGGACGTGGTCAACTTCATCGCCCACGGCATCCGCAAGAGCGATCCACCCGAGCCCACCAAGTCGGGCGAAAGCGCCGCCGAGAACGAGGAGGCCGGCGAAGCCAAGGGCAACGAAAAGGCCTCACCGCTGGAGCAGTTCACCCAGAACCTCAACCAGATGGCCAAGGACGGCAAGATCGACCCGTTGATCGGCCGCGAGTACGAGGTCGAGCGCGTGATCCAGATCCTGTGCCGCCGCCGCAAGAACAACCCGCTGCTGGTGGGAGAAGCCGGCGTGGGCAAGACCGCGATCGCCGAAGGCCTGGCCTGGCGCATCACCCAGGGCGACGTGCCCGAGATCCTGGCCGAGTCCAGCGTGTACTCGCTCGACATGGGCGCACTGCTGGCCGGAACCAAATACCGAGGTGATTTCGAGCAACGCTTGAAGGGTGTGCTCAAGTCGCTCAAGGACAAGCCCAATGCCATCCTGTTCATCGACGAAATCCACACCCTGATCGGGGCAGGCGCGGCTTCGGGCGGCACACTGGACGCATCCAACCTGCTCAAGCCGGCACTCTCCAGCGGGCAGCTCAAGTGCATCGGCGCGACCACTTTCACCGAGTACCGCGGCATCTTCGAGAAGGACGCCGCGCTCAGCCGCCGCTTCCAGAAGGTGGACGTGGTCGAGCCGACCGTGCAGGAAACCGTCGACATCCTCAAGGGCCTGAAGTCGCGCTTCGAGGAACACCACGGCGTGAAGTACGCCGTGGCCGCCCTGCAGGCCGCGGCCGAACTGAGCGCCAAGTACATCAACGATCGCCACCTGCCGGACAAGGCCATCGACGTGATCGACGAGGCGGGCGCGGCCCAGCGCATCCTGCCGGTGTCCAAGCGCAAGAAGACCATCAGCAAGGCCGAGGTCGAGGAGATCGTGGCCAAGATCGCCCGCATTCCGCCGGCCAACGTGTCCAACGACGACCGCAGCAAACTGCAGACGCTGGAACGCGACCTCAAGAGCGTGGTGTTCGGCCAGGACAAGGCGCTCGAGGTGCTGGCATCTTCCGTGAAGATGGCGCGCTCGGGCCTGGGCAAGGCCGACAAGCCCATCGGCGCCTTTCTGTTCAGCGGCCCCACTGGCGTCGGCAAGACCGAAGCAGCCAAGCAACTGGCCTACATCATGGGCATCGACCTGATCCGCTTCGACATGTCGGAGTACATGGAGCGCCACGCCGTGAGCCGCCTGATCGGTGCGCCTCCGGGCTATGTGGGCTTCGACCAGGGAGGCCTGCTGACCGAGGCCGTCACCAAGAAGCCGCACTGCGTGCTGCTGCTCGACGAAATCGAGAAGGCGCACCCGGACATCTTCAACGTGCTGCTGCAGGTGATGGACCATGGCACCCTGACGGACAACAACGGGCGCAAGGCCGACTTCCGCAACGTCATCATCATCATGACGACCAACGCGGGGGCCGAGACGATGAACAAGGCCAGCATCGGCTTCACCAATGCGCGCGAGGCGGGTGACGAGATGGCCGACATCAAGCGCCTGTTCACGCCCGAGTTCCGCAACCGTCTGGACGCAACCGTCAGCTTCAAAGCGCTGGACGAGAACATCATCATGCGCGTGGTCGACAAGTTCCTGCTCCAGCTGGAAACGCAACTGGCCGAGAAGAAGGTCGAGGTCACCTTCACCGACGCCCTGCGCAAGCACCTGGCCAAGAAGGGCTTCGATCCGTTGATGGGCGCGCGTCCGATGCAGCGCCTGATCCAGGACACGATCCGCCGTGCGCTGGCCGACGAGCTGCTGTTCGGCCGCCTCACCGAGGGCGGACGCCTGACGGTGGACATCGAGATGAAGAAGGACGAGGCCGGCAAGGAAACGCAGGAGGTGCTGCTCGACATCCAGCCGCTGCCGAAGAAGGAAGGCAAGGCCAAACCCGAGGAAGCCACCGCCGGTTGAGGTCGCGGTCGTCTCCGCCCAGAAAAAGGCCCGGTCTGACCGGGCCTTTTTCATGTCTGTCGGTAGCACGTGCTCAAGGCATGGCCAGGTAGGCGGTGCGTATCGCCTCGATGCGCTGCCGGTTGACCCCGAAGTCCTCGCGCCCGAGCCGGCTGGCACTGCGCAGCTCGACCGTGCCACTGGCCGGGTTGGCCCAGAACTCCAGATCGTCCACGAACTTGAGCCAGCGAGTTTGCGCCTGGGCGTAAACGTAATCGGAGCGCTGCTCCACCACGGCGATTCCGGGGATGTCGCGCAGTACCGCGTCCAGCGCGCGCATGGACTCGGCGGCCCCGCCGCCCTTGAAGGGCAGCGGGGCGATGGTGGCGTATCCGCGCTGCGGGTGGTCGGGGTGCAGCGTGGCCTGGCTACTCACGCTGTTTCGCGTGCGAGAGGGTGGCTTGAGGCGGCCATCCTTCACGCCGAGGTCCGCCGGTGGTCGGCCGTTCAACAGACCGGCCTGCGTGGCCACGAGCGCCAGCACGATTGCGGCCAGGACGAAATAAAAAGCGAACTTCATGATCTGCCCTCGGTCAGCGCTTGCCGCCCAGCAAGCCCCCCAGCACCCCACGCAGGATCTGCCTGCCCAGCCCACTGGCCACGGTGCGCGCGGCGGTTTTCGCCATGGTCTGCACCAGGCCGTCGTACTGGCCGCCGCGCGGTCCGGTGCGGCCGAAAAGTACTTCGTTCAGCGCGCTTTTTTCGGCGGGCGCCTCCTTGGCGGATCCGGGGATGCGCGGGGTCTTGGGGGAGGACTTCTCGTTGACCTCCTCAGCCGGCGTTTCGCCGCGCGCGACTGCGTGCGAGCGGAACATCTCGTAGGCGCTCTCGCGGTCCAGGACTTTCTCGTACACGCCGGCCACCAGTGAATCGCTGCGCAGTTGCTGGCGCTGGACGTCGGTGATGGGGCCCAACTGGCTGCCCGGCGGCACCACGAACACCCGTTCCGTTTCACTGGGGCGGCCCTTGGCATCCAGCAGGCTCACCAGCGCCTCGCCCACCGCCAGTTCGGTGATGGCCGCCTCGATGTCCAGGCCCGCCTTGGGGCGCATGGTCTGCGCGGTGGACTTCACCGCCTTCTGGTCGCGTGGCGTGAAGGCACGCAGTGCATGCTGCACGCGGTTGCCCAGCTGGCCGAGCACGCTGTCGGGGATGTCCAGCGGGTTCTGCGTCACGAAATACACGCCCACGCCTTTGGAGCGCACCAACCGGACCACCAGCTCGATGCGCTCGATCAGCACCTTGGGCGCTTCGTTGAACAGCAGGTGGGCCTCGTCGAAGAAGAACACCAGCCTGGGCTTGTCCGGGTCGCCGATCTCGGGCAGGGTCTCGAACAGTTCCGAGAGCATCCACAGCAGGAAGGTGGCATACAGGCGCGGTGCGTTCATCAGCTTGTCGGCGGCCAGGATGTTGATCACGCCCTTGCCGTCCACGGTCTGCATGAAGTCGCTGATGTCGAGCATGGGCTCGCCAAAGAACCGGTCGCCGCCTTGCTGCTCGACCTGCATCAGGCCGCGCTGGATGGCGCCGATGCTCGCGGCGCTGATGTTGCCGTACTCCGTGGTGAACTGCTTCGCGTTGTCGCCGATGTGCTGCAGCATGGCCCGCAGGTCCTTCATGTCGAGCAGCAGCAGGCCATTGTCGTCGGCGATCTTGAAGACGAGGTTGAGCACGCCCGCCTGGGTGTCGTTCAGGTTCAGCATGCGCGCGAGCAGCAGGGGCCCCATGTCGCTGACGGTGGCTCGCACCGGGTGACCCAGTTCGCCGAACACGTCCCACAGTGTGGTCGGGCAGGACTGCGAGGCGGGCAGGGCGATGCCGCGTTCCTGCAGCACCTTGCTGATCTTTTCGCCGAAACTGCCCCGCTGGCTGATGCCGCTCAAGTCCCCTTTCACGTCGGCCATGAATACAGGCACGCCGATGTTGGAGAACTGTTCGGCCAGTGTTTGCAGCGTCACGGTCTTGCCGGTGCCGGTGGCACCAGTGATCAGGCCATGGCGATTCGCCAGTCCGGGCAGCAACTGGCAGGTGGTGGTGGCGTTCTGGGCGATCAGCATCGGTTCGGCCATGGTGGGTGGTCCTTTGGGTGCAGGTTCTGGGCGGTGCGGGTGAAAACGTAAAATCGCAGTCTTATTAGATCAAAGCCAGAACGGGCAAAAGGACAATTTCGTGGCCGGACACAGCAAATGGGCGAACATTCAGCACCGCAAGGGCCGCCAGGACGAGAAGCGCGGGAAGATCTGGACGCGTGTCATCCGTGAAATCACCGTGGCGGCGCGCCAGGGCGGCGGCGACCCGGCCATGAACCCGCGCCTGCGGCTGGCGATCGAGAAGGCCAAGGCCGCCAACATGCCGGCCGACCGCATCAAGTACAACGTCGACAAGGCCTCCGGCGCGCTCGAGGGCGTGGCGCTGGAGGAGATCCGCTACGAGGGTTACGGCATTGGCGGTGCTGCCGTCATTGTCGACACCATGACCGACAACCGCGTGCGCACCGTGGCCGAGGTGCGCCACGCCTTCAGCAAATACGGAGGCAACCTGGGCACCGACGGCTCGGTGGCCTTCCAGTTCAAACACTGTGGTCAGCTGGTGTTTGCTCCGGGCACATCCGAGGACAAGGTGATGGAGGTTGCGCTGGAAGCCGGCGCCGAGGATGTGATCAGCGACGACGAGGGTGCCATCGAGGTGCTGACCTCCCCCGCAGATTTCGAAGCGGTGAAGGATGCACTCGAGGCGGCGGGCCTGAAGCCCGAGGTGGCGGAAGTCACCATGCGCGCCGAGAACACCATCGAACTCGCGGGCGACGACGCCACGCGCATGCAGAAGCTGCTGGACGTGCTGGAAGACCTGGACGACGTGCAGGAAGTCTTCCACAACGCACATCTTTCTGAATAAGGCGATCCCGATGAAAGTTCTCGTGATCGGCGGTGGCGGCCGCGAACATGCGCTGGCCTGGAGGCTCAGGCAGACCGAAGGCGTGAGCCAGGTTTTCGTGGCCCCCGGCAATGCCGGCACCGCGCGCGACCCGCAACTCACCAATCTGGACATCACCGACAAGAGCGCGCTGCGCACCTGGGCGCAGACCAATGGCATCGCGCTCACCGTTGTCGGCCCCGAGGCACCGCTCGCCGCGGGGGTGGTGGACGAATTCCGGGCGCACGGCCTGGCGATCTTCGGGCCGACGAAAGCGGCGGCGCAGCTGGAGAGCTCCAAGGCGTTCTCCAAGGCCTTCATGGAGCGGCACGGCATCCCGACGGCGAGCTACCAGACCTTTACCGACGCAGCGAAAGCCCACGCCTACGTGGACGCGCAGGGTGCGCCCATCGTGGTCAAGGCCGACGGCCTGGCCGCCGGCAAGGGTGTGGTGGTGGCCATGACGCTGGACGAGGCGCATGCGGCGATCGACTTCATGCTGCTGGACAACGCGCTGGGCGTGGCGCACAACGAAGGCGGCGCGCGCGTCGTCATTGAAGAGTTCCTGCAGGGCGAAGAGGCGAGCTTCATCGTGCTGTGCGACGGCGAGCACGCCCTGGCCCTGGCCACCAGCCAGGACCACAAGCGTCTGCTGGACGCCGACCAGGGCCCCAATACCGGCGGCATGGGCGCGTACTCGCCCGCCCCGGTGGTCACCCCCGCCGTGCACCAGCGTGCCATGGACGAGGTGATCCTGCCGACCCTGCGCGGAATGAAGGCAGATGGCATCCCCTACACCGGCTTTCTCTATGCCGGACTGATGATCACCCCCGACGGGCAGGTGAAGACGCTGGAGTTCAACTGCCGCATGGGGGACCCCGAGACGCAGCCCATCATGATGCGACTGCGCAGCAACCTGGCCCAGGTGCTGCTGGCCGCCACGCGCGGTGAACTGGACCGTGCGACCGTGGAATGGGATCCTCGCGTCGCGCTGGGCGTGGTGCTGGCCGCGGCCGGCTACCCGCTGAACCCGCGCAAGGGCGACGCCATCACCGGTCTGCCGGCCGACGAGGCAGACCGGATGGTTTTTCACGCCGGCACCACGGCGGCCGGGGAGGGCGCGATCCAGGTCTCGGGCGGGCGTGTTTTGTGCGTCACCGCGCTGGCCGATTCCGTGGCCGACGCCCGGCGGCGCGCCTATGAAGTGGTGGATGCGATTCACTTCGACGGCGTGCAGTGCCGGCGCGACATCGGATACCGCGCGCTTTGAACCCCGCCATTGACTACCCCGGCCCGCACCCGGTCCGGTTTCGCGGATCCCCGCTGTCGCGCTGGCTGCTCGCCCGCATGGGCTGGCAGGTGCACTTTGACGGATTTCCACGCCTGCAGGGCGTGGCCATCGTCTACCCGCACACCAGCAACTGGGATTTCCTCGTGATGCTGCTGGCCAAGTGGGCCATCGGGGTGCCGGCGCGCTTCTGGGGCAAGGACACACTGTTTCGCGTGCCGTTGCTGGGTGCCTGGATGCGTTGGCTTGGCGGCATACCCCTGGACCGCCATTCGCCCCGCGGCGCCGTGGGCGACATGGTGGCGCGGATGGCAGACCACCGGCGGGAAGGTCGCCTGCTGTGGCTGGGCCTCTCGCCCGAAGGCACGCGCAGATTCACGCCCGGCTGGCGCAGCGGCTTCTACCAGGTGGCACTGGGCGCCGACGTGCCGCTGGCGCTGATCCTGCTCGACTACAGTCGCAAGCGGGTGGACGCCACCCGCTTCCTGCGGCTCAGCGGGGACGCGCTCGCCGACTATGCCCGCCTGGCCGCTGCCTGCGAGGGCGTGCATGGCCTGCATCCCGAACTCGCCAGCCCCGTGCAACCCTTGTCCAGGACGCCTTCCGCCGATACGGTATGAGCATGCAACAGACTCCGACGTCCCTCGTGCGCGAATACCTGCGCGATTTGCAGGACCGCATCGTGTCCACGGTCGCGCTGGTCGATGGCGGATCGTTCGTGGTGGACCGCTGGACCAAGCCGCGAGGCGAGCTTCTGCAAGGCAACGGCGTGACGCAGATACTGGAAGATGGCGCGGTGTTCGAGCGCGCGGGCTGCGGCTTCTCGCACGTTACCGGTCCGCAACTGCCACCCTCGGCGACCCAGCACCGGCCCGAACTCGCAGGCGCTCCGTTCGAGGCCATGGGTGTGTCCCTGGTGTTCCACCCGCGCAACCCCTATGTACCCACGGTGCACATGAACGTGCGCATGATCGCAGCCACGCCTGCCGGCGGTGCCCCTGTGTGCTGGTTCGGCGGCGGCATGGATCTGACACCGTACTACGGCTTCGAGGAAGACGCGGTGCATTTTCACCGCTCTGCGAAGAACGCGCTCGACCCCTTCGGCGTCGACAAGTACCCGCGGTTCAAGGCCTGGTGCGACGACTACTTCGTGCTCAAGCACCGTGGCGAGCAGCGCGGCATCGGCGGTGTGTTCTTCGACGACTTTTCCGAACTCGGCTTCGATGGCAGCTTCGCCATGACGAGTTCCGTCGGCGACGCCTTTCTCGACGCCTATCTGCCCATCGTCGACCGGCGAAAGAACATGTCCTATGGCGAGCGCGAGCGCAGTTTCCAGCTTTACCGGCGCGGGCGCTACGTGGAATTCAACCTGGTCTGGGACCGCGGCACCCACTTCGGTCTGCAGTCGGGCGGGCGCAGCGAGTCCATCCTGCTGTCGATGCCACCGCTGGTCAGCTGGGCGTACAACCGCCAGACCAAAAAGGGCACGCCGGAAGACCGGCTCTACAAGGAGTTTCTGGTGCGCAAGGACTGGATCTGATGGCGCACACTCTGCCTGCCCGGCGCGTGGGCATGTTCGGTGGCGCGTTCGACCCGCCACACTGGGCGCACCGCGCGCTGGCCGAAACGGCGCTCAGGCAGCTCGGTCTGGACGTGTTGCACATCCTGCCCACGGGCCATGCCTGGCACAAGTCGCGCGTGCTGTCGTCGGCCGAGGACCGCGTGGCGATGTGCGAACTGGCTTTTGGCGATCTGCCCAAGGTGCAACTCGACGAGCGTGAAATCCACCGCGAGGGCCCCAGCTACACCGCCGACACCTTGCGTGAACTCCAGCGCGAATACCCGCAGGCGCAGCTGTTCCTGGTGCTCGGGGCTGACCAGTTGCTGGCCTTCAGGAACTGGGTCCGCTGGCAGGAGGTGCTGGATCTGGCCACGCTGGCGGTCGCCAACCGCGCGACCAATATCGGGGCCGATGCGCCGCTGGACCAGGCCACCGAGACCGACCTGTCGGGTGTGGACCTGCCTTTCGAGCCGCTGCACATGCCCTTGAAAAACATCAGCGCCACTGCAGTCCGGGCCCGCGTGGGCCGGCACACACGCAGCCAGGACGCGCTCGACGTTCTGGTGCCCGAGCCCGTCGCACGCTATATTTCACAACACCACCTCTACCAACCCCCTACATGACCAGCGAAACCACAGCCAAAAAAGACATCCAGCGACTCCAGCGTGCCATCGTCGACGGACTGGAGGACGTCAAGGGTCAGGACATCGTGGTTTTCAACACCGAGCACCTCTCACCCCTGTTCGAGCGGGTCATCGTCGCCAGCGGCACGTCCAACCGCCAGACCAAGGCGCTGGCCGCCAGCGTGCGCGATGCTGTGCGCGACGCCGGCTTCGACAAGCCGCGCATCGAGGGCGAGGACAACGGGGAATGGATCATCGTTGACTGCGGCGCGGCCGTCGCCCACGTGATGCAGCCCGTCATCCGCCAGTACTACCGGCTGGAAGAGATCTGGGGCGCCAAGCCGGTGCGGCTCAAGCACGGCGCCGAAAAGCCTGCAACCCCGGTCAAGCCGGCGGCGAAGAAGAAGGCGACCAAGGGGCCAGAAGTGGCGCCCGTGTCGGCGAAGAAGGTGGCGCGCAAGACAGCCGGCAAGACAGCGGCCAGGAGCAACGCCGCGCCCGTAGCCACCCGCAAGGCACCTGCGAGCAAGGCCGCACCCGCCAAACGCCCCGCCGGCAAGACGGCCACGCCCAAGCTGGTGGTGGGCAAGCCGGTGGCGAAGAAGGTCGCGGCCAAGACCGCCGCCCGCAAGACCAGCAAGCCGGCCGCCAAGAAGAAGGCATGAAGCTGTTGATCGTCGCGGTCGGGCAACGTGTGCCCGACTGGGCCCAGACCGCCTACGACGATTACGCCAAGCGCTTTCCGCCCGAGCTGCGGGTGGAACTCAAGTCCGTCAAGACCGAACCGCGCGGCTCCAAGTCGCTGGAGACCCTGCTGGCGGCCGAGCGCGAGCGCATCGAAGCCGCCATCCCGCGCGGCAGCCGCGTGGTTGCGCTCGATGAGCGCGGCACCACGCTCACGACCAAGGCACTGGCGCAGCAGCTGCAGCAATGGCAACTGGAGGGCGATGACGTGGCGCTGGTGATCGGTGGCCCCGATGGCCTGGAGCCTGCGTTCCGCCTGGCTGCCCACCAGCGCATCCGCCTCTCCGACCTGACACTGCCGCATGCCATGGTGCGGGTGCTGCTGATCGAGCAGCTCTACCGCGCATGGTCCGTGAACGCCAATCACCCCTACCACCGCGAATGAGCAAACCGGACTTCATCTACCTGGCTTCACAAAGCCCGCGCCGCCGGCAACTGCTCGAACAATGGGGCGTGCGCTGCGAGCCGTTGCTGCCCGATGCGCAGGAAGACGTGGAATCGCTCGAGGCGGTGTCCCCGGGCGAGGCACCCACCACCTACGTGCAACGCGTGACCGCGCTCAAACTGCAGGCGTCGCTGGCGCGCCTGAAGCGCCGCGGCCTGCCGGCCGCGCCGGTGCTGTGCGCCGACACGACGGTGGCGCTGGGCCGCCACATACTCGGCAAACCGGTGGACGAAGCCGACGCCTGCCGCATGCTGGCCTCGCTGGCCGGGCGGCGCCACCGCGTGCTCACGGCGGTGGCTGTGGGCAAGCCCGCAGGCCGGGGCGATCGCACCTGGGCCGCGTTGTCGACGTCCTGGGTCACGTTCGAAGCGCTGAGCGCCGCGCAGATCCGCCGCTACGTGGACAGCGGGGAGCCCATGGGCAAGGCCGGAGCCTATGGCATCCAGGGCAGAGCCGGCCTGTGGGTGAGCCACATCAGCGGAAGTTATTCGGGCATCATGGGCCTGCCCGCGCACGAGACAGCGCAGGTGCTGCACGCCGCGGGTGTGCGGCTGATCTGAGATGCGACTTACGCCACCGAGAAGGGCCCCATGAGCCAGGACATTCTGATCAACTGGTCGCCGCAGGAGACGCGCGTGGCCGTGGTGGAGCAGGGAGCGGTGCAGGAGGTGCACCTGGAGCGCACGCTCGAGCGCGGCCTGGTGGGCAATATCTATCTCGGCAAGGTCTCGCGCGTGTTGCCTGGCATGCAGTCTGCCTTCATCGACATTGGTCTGGACCGCGCCGCCTTTCTGCATGTGGCCGACCTCATGCCCAATATCGCGGCCAAACACGCCACACCTCGCGTGCCCGTCGCTGCGACGTCCGTGACTTCGGCCGAACCGGCCCCGGCAATGCCGGTCAACGGCGCGCCCAAGGTGCTCACGCCCAACCCGGTGCTGCCGATCGAACGCCAGATCTTCGAAGGCCAGGCGCTGATGGTGCAGGTGCTCAAGGACCCGATCGGCACCAAGGGCGCGCGCCTCACGGCACAGATCAGCATCGCGGGCCGTCTGCTGGTGTTCCTGCCGCAGGACAACCACATCGGCGTGTCGCAGAAGATCCCGCCGGCCCAGCGCGAAGCCCTGCGCCAGCGTCTGGTGCGCCTGACCGCGACCGCCGACGGCAGCTCCGCCGGCGGCTTCATCCTGCGCACCAACGCCGAGGACGCCACCGACGAGGAACTGGTGGACGACACCGCCTACCTGCGCAAGACCTGGTTGCGCATCAAGGAAGCCGCCACGCGCCAGCCGCCCGCCACGCTGCTGCACGAGGACCTGAACCTGATGCAGCGCGTGCTGCGTGACCTGGTCAGTGCCGACACCCAGTCGATCCGCATCGATTCGCGCGAGCAGCATGGCCTGCTCATCGGTTTTGCCTCGGAGTTCATGCCGGACACCGTGGCCAAGCTGCAGCACTACAGCGGTGAGCGACCGATCTTCGACCTCTTCAACATCGACGAAGACATCGCGCGCGCACTCAGCCGCCGCGTCGACCTCAAGTCAGGCGGCTACCTGGTGATCGACCAGACCGAGGCGCTGACCACGGTGGATGTGAATACCGGGGGTTTTGTGGGCGCGCGCAATTTCGACGACACCGTGTTTCGCACCAATCTGGAAGCGGCCCAGGCCATCGCGCGTCAGCTGCGACTGCGCAACCTGGGGGGGATCGTGATCGTGGACTTCATCGACATGGTGCGCGACGATCACCGCGAGGCGGTTCTCACCGAGTTTCGCAAGCAGCTGGCGCGGGATCGCGTCAAGACCATGATCGGCGGCTTCTCGCAGCTCGGGCTGGTGGAGATGACGCGCAAGCGCACACGCGAGTCGCTCGCCCACATGCTCAGCGAACCTTGCGAAGCCTGCGCTGGCCGGGGCGTGGTGAAGACCGCGCGCAGCGTTTGCTACGACATCCTGCGCGAGATCCTGCGCGAGGCGCGCGCCTTCAACCCGCGCGAGTTCCGCGTGGTCGGCTCACCCAAGGTGGTGGAGCTGTTTCTGGACGAGGAGCGGGCCCATCTTGCGGGGCTCTCTGATTTCATCGGCAAGCCGATTTCCCTGCAGAGCGAGAGCTCGATGACGCAGGAGCAGTACGACATCGTGCTGCTGTAGAGCGCCGGCGCTACGCCTCCGGTCGCAGGTTCTGTGCGTGCAGACGGGCATAGAGGCCGTCGGCTTGCAGCAACTGTTCGTGTGTGCCCTGTTCGCTGATGCGGCCATCTGCCAGCACGATCACCCGGTCCGCGTGTTCGATGGTCGACAGCCGGTGCGCGATCACCAGCGTGGTGCGGCCCTTCATGAGCCGCGCCAGGGCTTCCTGCACCAGGCGTTCGGACTCGTTGTCCAGGGCCGAGGTGGCTTCGTCCAGGATCAGGATCGGTGCGTCCTTGTAGATCGCGCGCGCGATGGCCAGGCGCTGGCGCTGGCCGCCGGAGAGCTCGGCGGCATTGTGTCCCACCGTGCTGTGAATGCCCTGCGGCAGGCGCTCGATCAGCTCACCCAGGTTGGCCGAGTCCAGTGCTGCGCGCACGCGCACTTCGTCGATCTGCGCGCCTGCCGCACCCAGCGCGACGTTGGCCGCCAGCGTGTCGTTGAACATCACCACGTCCTGGCTCACCATCGCATACTGCCGGCGCAGGCAGGCGAGATCCCAGTCCGCCAGCGCCACGCCGTCGAGCCGGATGTCGCCGCGCTCGAACTCCACGAAACGCGGCAGCAGGTTGACCAGCGTCGTCTTCCCCGAGCCGGACGGCCCCACGAAGGCGACCACCTCGCCCGGGTGGATGTCGAGCGTGACGCCACGCAGCGCGATCAGACTGTCGTTGTCGGCATGCGCTGCGGCGGAGGCATCGTCCTTCGCCGGATAGCGCACCCACACGTCACGCAGCGAGATCGACCCCGCCACACGCTCGGCAGCGTGCGTACCGCCGGCCTGTTCGGGCGTGTTTTCAATCAGTTCGAGCCCGCGCTCGAGCGCGGCCAGTCCGCGCGTGATCGGCGCGGCGATCTCGGCCAGGTGCCGGATCGGGGTGATCAGCATCAACATGGCGGTGACGAAGGCGACGAAGTTGCCCACCGACACACCGCTGGTGTTGCTCTGCCAGAGCGCCACCGCGATGACCGCGGACAGCGCGGCTGACGCGAGCAACTGGGTCAGCGGCGTCATCGCGGCCGTGGCCACGGTGGACTTGAGCGCGAGGCGGCGCAGCGCGACGCTCAGGCCATCGAAGCGCAGCGTCTGGCGCTGCTGCGCGCCATGCAGGCGCACCATGCGGTGGGCCAGGGCGTTTTCCTCCACCACGTAGGCCAGCTCATCGGTGGCGTGCTGGCTGTCGCGGGTGAGTTTGTAGAAGCGGCGTGACAGCACCCGCATGATCAGGATCAGGCCCGGGAACACCGTGAGCACGATCAGCGTGAGCTTCCAGTTCAGGTAGAGCAGGTAGCCCAGCAGGGCCAGCACCGCCAGGCTGTCCTTGGTGAGCGTGAGGAAGGCGGTGACCAGCAACTGCGAGCCGTTCTGCACCTCGTAGACCAGGGTGTTGGAGAGCTTGCTCGCGCTCTGCCGGGCGAACAACGTCATCTGCGCTTCGTTGAGCTTGAGGAACATGGCACGCCGCAGGTTGAGCAGGCCCAGGCTGGCGGTGTACGACAGAGCGTACTGCGCGGTGAAGCCCGCCAGCCCGCGGATGCCGAACAGGCCCATGAGCGCCACGGGCACCATCCACAAGGCGATGTTGCCCTCGGCAAATCCGCGGTCCAGCAAGGTCTTGAGCAGGGCTGGGATCAGCGGCTCGGTGAGTGCGCCGATGAGCGTGCTCACCGCAGCCAGGGCGATGCCTGTCTTGGCCGAACTGAAGTACGGCCACAACCGCAGCAAGCGCTGCGTGAGCGTGCCGGTGGGAGGCTTGTGCAATGGGTTGAGGTCGGTCAAGGGCAAGGTGGCAGAAAAACGTGCGTGCGGGCGGAACAATGCGGCGCGAAGGAGATCAAGCAGCGACGAGCGCACCCGTGAGGCCGCCGCGCTCACATCTTGTCACGGGTGGCAAGAAACCCTCCGTTATTATCAGTCGCTTGGCTGCGGCGCCCGCCGCGCGTTGCAACCCAAGGCACAGGCGACTCACACAGGATGCAGGATTTGATTCGACACGACACGCTGGCCACCCTCCCGAGACGTTCCATTCTCGGCCTGGCTTCCTCCATGCCCCTGCTCACCTGGCCCTTTTTGCCAGCGCATGCCCAGTTCAGGGTGGAAGTGGCTGGCGTGGGCCTGACGCAGTTTCCATTCTCTGCTGTCGCATTCCGCGGCAACGACGCCGCGAGCGAGAACGTCGCGGCCATTGTTCGAGCCGATCTGGAGCGCAGCGGGCAATTCCGTTTCATCGACCCCGCGCCGGGCGCGCTCGATGAAACCTCCAGGCCCGATCTCGGACCCTGGCGCGAGCGTGGCTCGGACTCCCTGCTCACCGGCAGCGTGACCCGCCTTGCCGATGGACGCTTCGACGTGCGTTTTCGGCTCTGGGATGTGGTGCGGGGGCAGGATCTGGGCGGACTGAGCTACCCCGTGGGCGCGCAGGACCTGCGGCTGGCGGCCCACCGCATCGCCGACCACGTGTTCGAGAAGATCACCGGTGTCAAGGGGGTGTTCTCCACCCGCATCGCCTACGTGACCAAGGCGGGCCCGCGCTACAGCCTCTGGGTGGCCGACGCTGATGGCGAGAATGCGCGCGCCGCCCTCACCAGCCCCGAGCCGATCATCTCGCCGAGCTGGGCGCCTGGTGGCGCGCAGCTGGCCTACGTGTCGTTCGAGGCCCGCAAGCCCGTCATCTATGCGCACGACGTGGCTTCCGGCAAACGCCGTCTGCTGGCCAATTTCAAGGGTTCCAACAGCGCGCCATCGTGGTCACCTGACGGGCGTTCCATGGTGGCCACTCTGTCCATCTCGGGCAATGCCCAGATCTACGTGATGGATGCCGCAGGCGGCGAGCCGCGTCGACTGAGCCAGTCTGCCAGCATCGACACCGAGCCGGTGTTCAGCCCCGATGGCAAGAGCATTTACTTCGTGAGCGACCGCGGTGGTTCGCCGCAGATCTACCGCATGAGTGCACAGGGTGGCGGCGCGCAGCGACTGACGTTCACGGGCAACTACAACATTTCGCCAGCGCCCAGCCCGGATGGCCGCTGGCTGGCCTTCATCTCACGTGTCAATGGCGCCTTCCGCCTGCACGTGATGGACGTGGCCAGCGGGGCCGTGACCGCGCTGAGCGAGTCCAGCGGCGACGAAAGCCCCAGCTTTGCGGCCAACAGCCGAATGATCATTTACGCCACCCGCGACAAAGGTCAGGAAGCGCTCATGACGACCACAGTCGATGGGCGCATCAAGACCCGGCTATCGGGTTCGCAGGGCGACATCCGCGAACCCGAGTGGGGCCCCTTCCTCAAGTGAGCCGCGCCCGGCGCAGCCATCCGCGCGAGCCTGCTGTTGCGGCAACGCTCGCTTCCTTTTTCATTTCAAGCCCAAAGGACACTCCCATGCACAACTCCTCGCATTCCGCACAACGCCCTGTCGTGACCCACGTTTCCTCCCGTTGGCTGCGCCTGATCGTTGGCATGGGCCTTGCCGCCGTGCTGGCCGCCTGCAGCTCCGGCGTGAAGCTCGACGATGTTCCGGTGGAAGACCGCACGGGCTCGGCCACGGGCGCCGCAGGCGCGGGTGGACAAACCGGCGGCGTGGACCAGCGTGGCGTCTCGGGCGTCACCGTCAACGGCGGGGACGCCGCGCAGCCCGATTCCGTTGGGCGTATCGTTTTCTTCGACTACGACAGCTTCGAAGTGAAGGCCGAATACGCGTCGACGCTGGAAGCCAATGCGCGCTACCTCAATGCCAACCGCAGCCGGCGGGTCAACCTCGAAGGCCATACCGACGAACGCGGTGGCCGCGAATACAACCTGGCCCTCGGCCAGAAGCGAGCCGAAGCCGTGCGTCGCGCCCTGTCGCTGCTGGGCGTGACCGACGCGCAGATGGAGGCGGTGAGCTTTGGCGAGGAAAAGCCCGCCCAGGTCGGCTTTGATGAAGCAGCCTTCAGCAAGAACCGCCGCGTTGAACTGACCTACCGTTGAACCACATGTCCACCCGTCTGCACTCCGCTTCCGGTCTGCTGGGCGCGTGCGCCATGGCCGTGGCGGCCCTGTGGCCGCTGCAGGCGCATGCCTTGTTTGGCGACGACGAAGCCCGCAGGGCGATCATCGATCTGCGGCAGAAGGTCGAGGCCAGCCAGAAGGCAGCCGACGCCGCCAACACTGAAATGCGCGAGAGCGACGCGGCCACGCGCCGCAGCCTGCTTGAGCTTGCCAACCAGATCGAGCAACTGCGTTCCGAACTGGCCCGATTGCGCGGCCAGAACGAGCAGCTCGCGCGCGAAGTCTCCGAATTGCAGCGGCAGCAGAAGGATGTGCAGGCCAACGTGGACGAGCGCCTGCGCAAGGTCGAGCCTCTGCGTGTCGAGCACGATGGCCAGACGTTCAGCGCCGCACCGAACGAAAAGCGCGACTTCGACGCTGCCATGGACCTGCTGCGCAAGTCGGAGTTCGGACCGGCTGCGGGCGCGTTCAACGGTTTCCTGCAGCGCTACCCCGCCAGTGGCTACCGGCCGTCGGTGCTTTACTGGCTGGGCAATGCCCAGTACGCGATCCGCGACTACAAGGAATCGGTGGACAGCCACCGCCGCCTGGTGAGCGAGTTCCCGAGCCACCTGCGTACGCCCGAGGCGATGCTGGCCATGGCCAACAGCCAGATCGAGCTCAAGGACACCAAAGGCTCGCGCCGCACGCTGGACGATCTGGTGAAGACCTACCCGAACTCGGAGGCCGCCACCGCCGCACGCGAAAGGCTCGCCCGCCTGCGCTGATTCTGCGCGTGTGGCCTGCCGGCGGTGAGGTTGGCGGTCGCCTCCTACAATGGCGGCCATGGAAATCGCCGACCTTCTCAAACTGCAGACCCAGGTGCTCTGGGCCGCCTTTGCCGTGGCCGTGGCCTTCGGCTTCATCGCACAACGCACCCACTTCTGCACCATGGGGGCGATCAGCGACGTCGTCAACATGGGCGACTGGACGCGCATGCGCATGTGGGGCATGGCGGTGGGCGTGGCCATGGCGGGCTTCTATGCCATGGCGTGGCTCGGCTGGATCGACCCCGGAAAAACCCTTTACACCTCGGGTCGCGTGATCTGGCTGTCGGCGCTGGTCGGTGGTGCCCTGTTCGGTTTCGGCATGGTGCTGGCATCGGGTTGTGGCAGCAAGACACTGGTGCGTATCGGCGCGGGCAGTCTCAAGTCCGTGGTGGTGTTCTTCGTCATGGGTCTGGCTGCTTTTGCCACCTTGCGTGGCGTCTTCGGCGTGCTGCGCGTCAATACCGTGGACAAGGCCGCGGTCGACCTGTCGGTGGGCAGCAGTGCCATACCCGTGTGGATCTCCAGCGGCTTCGGTCTCGATCCCGCCCTCACCGGGTTGCTGATGGCGCTGCTGGTGGGCGGCGCGCTGGTGCTGTGGGCCCTCGTTGGTCCCGAGTTCCGCACCTTCAACAACCTGCTCGCCGGGCTGGGGCTGGGCCTGGTCATCGCTCTCATGTGGTGGGTCAGCGGGCGCCTGGGCTTTGTTGCCGAGCACCCGGAAACGCTGGAGGCGGTGTACCTCGGCTCCAACAGCGGTCGCATGGAGTCGCTGACCTTCACGGCACCCATGGCCTATACGCTGGACTGGCTCATCTTCTTCAGCGACACCTCCAAATTGCTGACCTTCGGTGTGGTCACGGTGGTGGGCGTGGTGGTGGGTTCGCTGGCATGCTCGCTGATCGAAGGCAGCTTCCGCTGGGAAGGCTTTCATGGCACGCAGGACACTGCATTGCATATCGCAGGTGGGGCCTGCATGGGCATCGGCGGGGTGACTGCGCTCGGATGCACGGTGGGGCAAGGCCTGTCCGGCCTGTCCACTCTCAGCATCACCAGCGTGATCGCCGTGGCCGGCATCGTGCTCGGAGCCGTGGCCAGTCTGCGCTTCCAGATGTGGCTGCTGGACCGCGAGTGAACGCGACGCTCCCGGCCGAGGTTTTCGAGCGCCGTTTCGGTGGCCTGCGCCGACTCTATGGTGTGGAAGGAGCGCAGCGCATTTTCGATGCGCATGTGATCGTGGTCGGTATCGGTGGCGTGGGCTCCTGGGCTGTGGAGGCCCTCGCGCGCAGCGGCGTGCGCAGGCTCACGCTGGTCGATCTGGACCATGTGTCCGAATCCAACATCAACCGCCAGATCCATGCGCTGGAACCCACGCTCGGACAATCCAAGGGCGAAGCCATGTGCGAGCGTGTTGCGTTGTTCCATCCCGGTTGCAAGGTCGATGTGATCGATGAGTTCGTCACACCGGACAACTGGCCCGGTCTGCTCGACGGCTTGCCCGGCGTGACGGAGCAGCCCTCAGCCCTGATCGACGCCTGCGATCAGGTGCGGGCCAAAACCGCTCTGGCGAACTGGGCGCTGGCCCAGGGTGTTCCCTTCGTGGCGGCGGGCGCCGCCGGTGGCAAGCGCCAGGCACAGGCCGTGGAGGTGGCCGACCTCGCAGACATCACGCACGATCCCCTGTTGGCCCAGTTGCGCTACCGCCTGCGCAAGCACCACCAGGGCCGACGGCAGGGTCGCATGGGCGTGGCTTGCGTATTCAGTCGCGAAGCCGTGGCCCCTCCGGATGCATCCTGCGAACTCGGGGAGGGGGATGGTTCGCTCAACTGCCATGGCTATGGTTCTGTGGTCAGCGTGACTGCCACCTTTGGCCTGTGTGCCGCAGGGTGGGTGATGAATGCGCTTGCGGCCAGTGCAAAAAAATCGAAGCCCCTTCAAAGCAGTATGACAACAACGCTATAATTTGAGGCTTGGCGTAGTAGTCGATCCGACTCGAATCCAGTGCTCGCACCGGGTGTTCACGCAATTCCCCTCGGGGGCGTTAGCTCAGTTGGTAGAGCAGCGGACTCTTAATCCGTAGGTCGAGTGTTCGAGTCACTCACGCCCCACCACCATCCCTGGATGGTATGGGTCTGAAAATTTCAGATCCGCCGCATCGAGTTTGAGGTGGCTCCCCTTCGGGAGGCGCGTCAGTTTTGATGGGACGTTAGCTCAGTTGGTAGAGCAGCGGACTTTTAATCCGTTGGTCGGCAGTTCGAGCCTGCCACGTCCTACCAAATGGAAGGCCCTGGTCGCAAGCCAGGGCCTTTTTTCATGGTCTGTCCGGCCGGCCGTGCCAGGGGCCTTCGCTCATCTCTTCTTGATGAAGCCGTAGATCACCAGCAGGATGATCGCGCCGATCACGGAGGCGATGAAGCCGACCGGCTGGCCTGGTCGGTACAGGCCGAGCGCGACGCCCAGATAGCCGGCTACAAAGGATCCGGCGACACCGAGCACGGCGGTCATGATCCAGCCCATGCCGTCATTACCGGGTTTGATCGCGCGCGCGATGAAGCCCGCGATGAGGCCAATGAAAAGGGTGGCAAGTATCGACATCATCTGAGAGCTCCTTCCCGGTGTTTGCTGATCGGCATGCCGGTGGGCCGGCGCCGCCAGCATACCCCAGGAGCCCAGCGGATGTAGCTCAGGCGCCTGCGGCCTCGATGGCTTCGTGCAGTTCGAGCCAGCGAGCCTCCAGCGTGTCGTTCTCGTCGTTGACAGCCTTGAGTCGGCGGCCGGATTCGGCTATGTCGGCCGGGCTGCCGGGCTGGCTCAGCGCGCTTTCCAGCCGGGCCTTTTCCTGTGCCAGTTGGGCCATGCGCTTTTCTGTCTTCTCCAGCTCCTTTTTCAGGGGTTTGGTCTTTTCGGCCTGTTGCTGGCGGCGCTGGGCCTCTGCGCGCTTGAGCTCAGGCGTTCGGTCTGGTCCGGCAGACGGAGCCGGCGTGGCCGTGACGGCGGTGTCACGGGTCTGCGCTCGCGACTGGCTACGCTGCTCCTGTCGCTGCGCCTCACGCGACTGCCTGGCCATGTCCAGCAGGTAGCGCTGGTAGTCGTCCAGATCGCCGTCGAAGGGGGCGATGCCCCCGCGGGAGACCAGCCAGAACTCGTCGCACACCGCGCGCAGCAGGGCACGATCATGGCTGACCAGCATCACCGTGCCCTCGAACTCGTTGAGTGCCACCGACAGGGCTTCGCGCGTCGCGAGATCCAGGTGGTTGGTGGGTTCGTCGAGCAGCAGCAGGTTGGGGCGCTGCCAGACGATCATGCACAGCACCAGCCGCGCCTTTTCACCGCCGCTCATGCTGCCCACGCTTTGCTTGACCTGGTCGCCCGTGAAGTTGAAGTTGCCCAGGAAGCTGCGCAAGTCCTGCTCGCGCGTGGGTTGCCCGCTCAGGCGCCCTTGCGCGGTGCAGTCGCGCACCAGGCGGATCATGTGTTCCAGCGGTGTGTCGGCCGGGCGCAGCACGTCGAGCTCCTGCTGCGCGAAGTAGCCGATGTTCAGGCCCTTGCCTTCGGTGATCTGCCCGGCCAGCGGCGCGAGGTCTCGCGCAATGGTCTTGACGACGGTGGACTTGCCCTGGCCATTGGCCCCGAGGATGCCGATGCGCTGTCCCGCGAGCACCGAGCGGCTGATGCCTCGCACGATGGCCACAGGTTCGCCGCCGGGTTCGCGCGGTGGGTAGCCGAAGGTCACGCCCTCCATGGCCAGCATGGGGTTGGGCAGGTTCTGGGGCTCGCTGAATTCGAAGTTGAAGTCCGCTTCGGCCAGTACCGGCCCGATCTTTTCCATGCGCTCGAGCGCCTTCACGCGGCTCTGCGCCTGTTTGGCCTTGCTGGCCTTGGCCTTGAAGCGGTCGATGAACTTCTGCAGGTGCGCCATTTTTTCCTGCTGGCGCGAATAAGCCGAAGCCTGCAGCGCCATCTGCTCGGCGCGCATGTCCTCGAAGCGGCTGTAGTTGCCCCCGTAGCGGTTGAGCTGGGCGCGTTCAATGTGCACGGTGACGTTGGTGACGGCATCGAGGAACTCCCGGTCGTGGCTGATCACGAGCATGGTGCCTTCGTAGCGCTGCAACCAGGCCTCCAGCCAGACCAGCGCGTCGAGGTCCAGGTGGTTGGTGGGCTCGTCGAGCAACAGCAGTTCGCTCGGGCACATGAGCGCGCGCGCGAGCTGCAGGCGCATGCGCCAGCCGCCCGAGAAGCTGTCCACCGGCCGCTCCAGTTCGTCGGTGCGAAAGCCCAGGCCCAGGATGAGCGCTTGGGCGCGGGCCGCCGCGTCGTGGGCACCGGCATCGTGCAGTTCCATGTAGGCGTGCGCCATGCGTTCGCCGTCGCCGCTGTGCTCGGCCGCGTCCACCTCCTGTTGCGCGGCGAGCAGCGTCACATCGCCCTCGATCACGAACTGCGTTGCGGTCTGGTCTGTCTCGGGCATGTCCTGCGCGACCTGGGCCATGCGCCATTGTGCGGGCACGTTGAAGTCGCCCTTGTCCTCGTGCAGCGTGCCGTCGAGCAGGCGGAACAGGCTGGACTTTCCCGCACCGTTTCGGCCAACGAGCCCGACCTTCTCGCCGGGGTTGATGGTGCAGGACGCGCCATCGAGCAAGACCTTCGCGCCGCGGCGAAGGACGACATTCTTCAAAGTGATCATGGGGTGGACGCCTGCGGAGAGGGCAGCGTCAGAAGGGATTCAAGGGTGAGCAGCAGCACCTGGTCGTCGCCTGCGCTGGTGTCGAGCCAGATGGCTTCGAGCTGGGGGAAGGCGGCTTCGAAATGCGCGCGTTCGTTGCCGATTTCCAGCACCAGCACGCCGCGCGGCTTGAGGCAGGCTGGAGCGTCGCGCAGCAGACCGCGGACGAAGTCCATGCCGTCGAGACTGCCGGCGGTGTTGCCATCCAGCGCCAGGGCGGGTTCGGCCAGGTACTCGGGGGGGAGCGCTGCCATGCTCTGCGCGTTCACGTATGGCGGATTGCACAGGATCAGGTCCCAGGGACCGCGGCAGGCCTGCAGGCCATCGGATTGCACCAGCTGGACACGGTCCTGCAGGCCATGGCGTTCGACGTTGATGCGGGCCACTTCGAGCGCATCGGTCGAGATGTCCGCGCCCGTGACCCGCACATCGGGATAGGCCATGGCTGCCAGCACGGCGAGGCTGCCGTTGCCGGTGCACAGATCGAGCACGTCGCGCGAACGGTCGTCCAGCCAGGGATCGATCGACCCTTCGGCCAGCAGCTCGGCGATGAAGCTGCGCGGCACGATGGCACGCCGGTCGACGTGAAACGGGACGCCTTGCAGCCACGCCTCCCCCGTGAGGTAGGCGGCCGGTTCGCGGGTGTCGATGCGGCGCTGGATCAGCGCCAGCACCGCGGCCTGCTCGGTCGGGCCGACGCGGCGGTGGGTCAGGTCATCCGGGTCGCTGTCCAGCGGCAGGCCCAACTGCCACAGCACCAGCCACGCGGCCTCGTCCTGCGCATTGGTCGTGCCATGGCCGTAGGCCAGCTGCGCGGCTTCCAGGCGCTGACTTGCAAGGGCCAGGAGGTCTTTCAGGATCACGGTGTGTTCAGGTGCTGGCCCGGGCGGCCAGGTGCTCCAGGGTGCGGCGGTAGATGTTCTTCAGCGGTTCGATGTCCGCCAGCGCCACGTGTTCGTCGATCTTGTGAATGGTGGCGTTGGGGGGGCCCAGCTCGATGACCTGAGCGCACACCTGGGCGATGAAGCGGCCGTCGCTGGTGCCGCCCGTGGTCGACAGCGTGGTCTCGATGCCCGTTTCCGCCAGCACAGCGGCGCGCACGGCTTCCACCAGCGTGCCCGGTGGCGTGAGGAAGGGTCTTCCACCCAGCGTCCATTGCAGGTCGAAGTCAGAGCCGGGTTGCAGGCCATGACCCTGCAGCAGGTCGGTCACGCGCTGCTGCAGGCCCTCGGGCGTGGATTCGGTGGAGAAGCGGAAATTGAAGTCAATCACCACCGTGCCAGGGATGACGTTGCTTGCGCCCGTTCCGCCATGGATGTTGCTGATCTGCCAGCTGGTGGGCGGGAAGAAGTCGTTGCCGTTGTCCCAGACCGTGCGGGTGAGTTCGGCCAGTGCCGGGGCGGCGAGATGGATCGGGTTCCGCGCAAGATGGGGATAGGCAATGTGCCCCTGCACGCCCTTGACGATGAGCTTGCCGCTCAGGGTGCCGCGACGGCCGTTCTTGATCATGTCGCCGGTGCGCTCCACCGAGGTGGGCTCACCCACGATGCACCAGTCCAGCCGCTCGCCGCGCTGCCGCAGCGCATCGCAGACGATCACCGTGCCGTCCAGCGCCGGGCCTTCCTCGTCACTGGTGAGCAGGAAGGCAATGTCGATGGCGGGTGCCGGGTGGGCGGCGAGGAACTCCTCGCAGGCGACGACCATGGCGGCGATCGAGGTCTTCATGTCGCTGCTGCCGCGCCCGAACAATTTGCCATCGCGGTGGCTGGGCACGAAGGGGTCGCTGGACCAGGCTTCGGGCGGCCCGGTGGGGACCACGTCGGTGTGGCCGGCGAACACCAGCGTGGGGCGCTGGCCCGTTCCCAGGCGCGCCCAGAGGTTGGTGACGCGAAACTCCGCCGGGCCACTGACCATCGTTTCGCAAGCGAAGCCCAGCCGCTCCAGCCTCGCGGCGATCAGCGCCTGGCAACCCTCGTCGCGCGGTGTGATGGAGGGTCGGGCGATCAGTTCTTCGGCCAGGCGCAGGGTAGCGGTCATCGGTTCAGAATTTGACGTCGAGCGTGAACTCGGTGAAGGTGGCGCCTTCGCCGCCTTCTTCATCACTGGCATTGGCGGCGTCGTTCGCCTTGCTGGCATTGAAGTCGTTCTGCAGGCGCCAGAGCAGGTTGTTGGGGGAGTCGGCATGGGCCAGGCCCTCGTTGCGCGCCACCAGGCCGTCGTTGATCAGCCGCGCGAGGTCCTGCTCGAAACTTTGCGATCCTTCGGCGAGCGACTTTTCCATGGCCTCGCGCACGCCGGAGAAGTCGGCCTTCTGGATCAGGTCGGCGATCAGCGAGGTGTTGA
The DNA here is from genome assembly GCF_025699295.1 of Hydrogenophaga sp. GTDB lineage: Bacteria > Pseudomonadota > Gammaproteobacteria > Burkholderiales > Burkholderiaceae_C > Hydrogenophaga. Next base: position 72,965 of record NZ_JAILWB010000020.1, read on the forward strand.
GCATGACCTCCATGGCCGGCACGCGCCCTCCGGTGTGCGTGCGCAGCAGGCGCTGCGAGACGATGGCGCGCAGCGCGGCGGACAGGTCGCCGAGCATGGTCGGGCGCACCTCGACCGGATAAAAGCTCAGGATGCGGTTGAGCGCCTGGTAGCTGTTGTTGGCGTGCAGCGTGGCCAGGCACAGGTGGCCCGATTGCGCGTAGGCGATGGCGGCCGACATGGTTTCCCGGTCGCGGATCTCGCCGATCAGGATCACGTCGGGTGCCTGGCGCAGCGCGTTTTTCAGGGCAATCTGCAACGATGCCGTGTCCGGCCCGATCTCGCGCTGGTTCACCACCGACTTCTTGTTGCGGTAGACGTATTCGATCGGATCCTCGACCGTGAGCACGTGACCGGTGGCGCGCTCGTTGCGGTAGTCGATCATGGCCGCCAGCGTGGTGCTCTTGCCCGCGCCGGTGGCGCCGACCATCAGCACCAGCCCGCGCTTCTCCATGATCAGGTCGGCCAGCACGGGTGCGACGTTGAGCGAGTCCAGCGCGGGAATGTCGCCGGGCACGAAGCGGATCACCACCGCGATGTGGCCGCGCTGGCGAAACGCGCTGACACGGAAATTGCCCAGATTCTCCAGCGGCACGGCCATGTTGAGCTCGCCGGTTTCCTGCAACTCCTCCATGCGGGTGGGCGGCACGATCTCGGAGAGCAGGTTGCGCGGCGCCTCCGGCGGCAGCACCTGGCTGTTGACCGGGATGGTCTGCCCGTTGATCTTGATCATGGCCGGCGCGTGCGCCGACAGGTACACGTCAGAGGCCTTCTTGTCGGCCATCAGGCGCAGGATGCGCTCCATCGTTCCGCTGCTCATGTCATGCCTTTCCCTGGGGTTCCGAAATCGTCCGGGCTCAGTCTCTGAGCAGGTCGTTCAGGCTGGTCTTGGCTCGGGTCTGCGCGTCGACGCGCTTGACGATGATGGCGGCGTAGAGGCTGTACCGGCCGCCGTCCTTGGGCAGGTTGCCGCTGATCACCACGGAGCCCGCCGGCACGCGGCCGTAGCTCACCTCGCCGGTGGCGCGGTCGTAGATCGGGGTGCTCTGGCCGATGTACACGCCCATGGAGATGACGGAGTTCTCCTCGATCACCACGCCTTCGACGACCTCGGAGCGCGCGCCGATGAAGCAGTTGTCCTCGATGATGGTGGGGCCGGCCTGCAGCGGTTCGAGCACACCGCCGATGCCCACGCCACCCGAGAGGTGCACGTTCTTGCCGATCTGCGCGCAGGAGCCAACCGTGGCCCAGGTGTCGACCATGGTGTTCTCGTCGACGTAGGCGCCGATGTTCACGTAGCTGGGCATGAGAATGGCGCCCCTGGCCACGAAGCTGCCGCGGCGCGCCACCGCCGGCGGCACCACGCGCACGCCGGTGGCCTTCATCTCGGCCTCACTCAGGTGGGCGAACTTGGTCTTGACCTTGTCGAAGAAGCCCAGGTCACCCGCGCGCATGACCTCGTTGTCCTTGAGGCGGAACGACAGCAGCACCGCCTTCTTGATCCACTGGTGCACGGTCCACTGGCCCACGGCTTCGCGCGTGGCCACGCGCAGGCGGCCCTTGTTGAGTTCGGCGATCACGTGTTCCACCGCGTCCAGCACCTCCCGCGGCGCCGAGGCGGGCGAGAGTTCGGCGCGGTTGTCCCAGGCGGTGTTGATCAGGTCTTGCAGTTGTTGGCTCATGGGTCTCAGGGCAAAGGTGAAGAAGGAAGAGAAGCAGGGCGGTGGGCGCGCATCAGGTGCGCGGCGAGAGGAACGACTGGATGCGCCCTGCGGCCTCCAGGCATTCCGCCGGTTCGGCCACCAGGGCCATGCGCACGCGGCCGGTGCCCGGGTTGGCGCCACCGGCATCGCGAGCCAGGTAGCTGCCGGGCAATACCGTCACATTGTATTGAGCCAGCAGCTCGCGGGCGAAGGCCTCGTCGGCGCTCAGGCCGGGCACGGCCGTGGCAAACGAGGCCGGCACACCGGCCCAGAGGTAGAACGAGGCGTCGGGCAGGGCCACGTCCAGCACCTGCGCCAGCAGCGGCGTGACCTGGGCGAACTTCTCGCGGTACTGGCGGCGGTTGTCCACCACGTGGTCTTCGTCGCCCCAGGCGGCAGCGCTGGCGGCCTGCACCACCGGGCTCATGGCGCCCCCGTGGTAGGTGCGGTAGAGCAGAAAAGGCTTGATCAGCGCCGCGTCACCGGCCACAAAGCCGCTGCGCAGGCCGGGCACGTTGCTGCGCTTGGACAGGCTGGTGAAGCTCACCAGGCGACGGAAGTCACCGCGGCCCAGGCGTTGCGCGGCCTCCAGGCCCCCCAGGGGTGGTTCGTCGCGGAAGTAGATCTCGCTGTAGCACTCGTCCGAGGCGATCACGAAGCCGTGGCGGTCGCTGAGCTCGAACAGCTTGCGCCATTCGTCCAGCGGCATCACCGCGCCCGCCGGGTTGCCGGGCGAGCAGACAAACAGCAGCTGCGTGCGCGCCCATACGGCCTCAGGCACGCTGTCCCAGTCGGCCGCGAAGTTGCGTGCCGGATCGCTGGCCACGTAGTGCGGCTCGGCACCCGCGAGCAGGGCCGCACCTTCGTAGATCTGGTAGAAGGGGTTCGGCATGACCACGGTGGCGCCGGGTCGTGTCGGGTCGATCACCGTCTGCGCGAACGCGAACAGCGCCTCGCGCGAGCCATTCACCGGCAGCACCTGGGTGGCCGCGTCCAGGGCCACGCCGTAGCGGCGCTGCACCCAGGCCGCGCAGGCTTCACGCAGCGCCGGTGTGCCGGTGGTGGCCGGGTAGCTGCTCAAACCGGTGCCGAGCGCACCGGCCAGGGCCTGTTTCAGGAAATCGGGTGCCGCGTGCCGGGGCTCGCCAATGCCCAGGCTGATGGGCCGCAGGGCGGGGTTGGGGGTGACGTCGGCAAAGAGCTTGCGCAGCCGCTCGAAGGGGTAGGGCTGCAGGCGCGAGAGCAGGGGGTTCATGGCCCGCGATTATCGGGCTTGGTGCCACCGGCTCCGGATGCGCTTACCGGGCGCGTGGCGCCAGCGCTGTCGCAGGCTTGGTGCGCAGGTTCTGCATGAACAGCTCGAACGACAGCATCAGGATCATCAGCACCGTGGTGACGATCACCAGCGTGGGCAGGCTGAAGGCGCTGATATACCCGACGCCCTGGGGAATGGCGGTGCGGCTGTCGGTGGTGCAGATGAACTCGGCGGCAGCCATGCCGGTGTAGTGCATGGCACACACCGCCACGCCCATCACCAGCGAAGCCAGCACACGTCGCGTCAGCGTCGACGTGTTCAGGGCCAGCCACAGGGCGGCCGTGGCCGCCACGACGGCGATCAGCATCGACAGCGCAACAATGTCGAGGTTCCAGGCAATGAAGCCGTAGATCTTCAGGCCGAACATGCCGAGGTAGTGCATCACGACGACGCTCATGCCCAGCGCAAAGCCGCAGCCCAGGAGGCGCGGCAGGCTCTCGGGCCGCTGGGCGGCGTGGCTCACGGCCAGCGATGCCGCCACCACCACCACCACCAGCGAGAGCATGGTCTCCGTCATCGAGTAGCTGCTGCCGACATCCATCTTCAGCGCCAGCATGCCGATGAAGTGCATGGACCACACCCCGATGCCTCCCAGCGCCACGCCGATGGTGAGAGCGCTGGAGAGTCCAGGACGCGTGCGACCCGCCTTGATGCGAGAAGCTGCGGTGAGAGCGATCAGCGAGCCAATGACGGCGAACAGGAAGGACAGGGCCACGAGGGCCGGATCGAAGGTGGTGGTGACTGGGGAGTTCATGCGATTACTTTCTGGTCTTGGTCCAAAGGCATTGCGTGGCTGGTGGCCGCCCAGCCCGAAAGACCGCATTCTGTAGGTGAAAACCCGAATGATTGCCCTACGGGGTACTGTTTTTGACCGCCTGGTCGGCAAATCCGGCGATGGCGTGATGCGCTTCACGTGGGCCCCGGACCCCCGGACCCCGGCAGTTATGATTTCCGGTCGCTCCCGCGCGCCGCCGCGCTCGCTTCACCTGACCGTCATCGGAACGCCGTGCGTCTCAACTCGATCAAGCTCTCCGGCTTCAAGTCTTTCGCCGAACCGACCAACTTCATGCTGCCGGGCCAGCTCGTCGGTGTGGTCGGCCCCAATGGCTGTGGCAAGTCGAACATCATGGACGCCGTGCGCTGGGTGCTGGGCGAGTCCAAGGCGTCCGAGCTGCGTGGCGAGTCCATGCAGGACGTGATCTTCAACGGCACCAACACGCGCAAACCGGCCAGCCGCTCCAGTGTCGAACTGGTGTTCGACAACAGCGACCACCGCGCCGGAGGCCAGTGGGGCCAGTTCGGCGAGATCGCCGTCAAGCGCGTGCTCACGCGCGACGGCACCAGCAGCTACTACATCAACAACCAGCCGGTGCGCCGCCGCGACGTGCAGGATGTGTTCCTTGGCACCGGCCTGGGCCCGCGCGCCTACGCCATCATCGGCCAGGGCACCATCAGCCGCATCATCGAGAGCAAGCCCGAGGAGTTGCGGCTGTTCCTGGAAGAGGCCGCGGGTGTGTCCAAGTACAAGGAACGCCGCCGTGAAACGGCGCACCGCCTGGCCGACACGCGCGAGAACCTCACGCGGGTCGAAGACATCCTGCGCGAGCTCAACGCCAACCTCGACAAGCTCGAGAGGCAGGCCGAGGTGGCCGCGCACTACAACACCCTGCAGGCCAGCGCCACCCTCAAGCAGCAGCAGCTCTGGTTCCTCAAGCGCAGCGAGGCCGAATCCGATCAGGTGAAGGTGAAGAACGACGCCGCGCAGGCGGTGAACGACCTCGAATCGCGCACGGCTGATCTGCGCCGCGTCGAGGCCGACCTGGAGACGATCCGCCAGGCGCACTACGCGGCGGGTGACCAGGTCAACCAGGCTCAGGGCAAGCTGTACGAGGCCAGCGCCGAAGTCGGCAAACTCGAGGCGGAGATCCGCTTCGTGGTGGAAGGTCGCCAGCGTGTCGAGCAGCGGCTGGTGCAGCTCAAGGAACAGCTGGCGTCCTGGGGAACGCGCAGCCAGGACGCGGCGGTCGAGCTGGAGCAACTGGCCGAATCGATGGCGCAGGCCGAGGACCAGTCGGTTGTGCTTGCCGCGCAGGGCGAGGAACAGTCTGGCACTCTGCCCGCGCTGGAAGACAGCCTGCGCCAGGCACAGGCGCGCGCCAACGAGCAGCGCGGCAGCGTGACGCAGGTGCAGCAGCAGATCCAGGTGCTGGCCGCCGAGCAGCGCAATGTGGAAGAACAGAGCCGCGCGCTCAACCAGCGCCGTGAGCGCCTGACAACCGACCGCAACGCCCTGGCCGCGCCCGATGAGGCGCGCGTGCAGCATGCGCAGACCCAGCTCGCCAGCGCGCAGGAAGCCGCCGAGATGCACGACGCCGTGCTTCATGAGTTGCAGGACAGCGTGCCCCAGCTCGACGAGTCGCGCCGCGCAGCGCAGCAGACGGTGAACCAGGAATCGGCGAAGCAGGCCGACCTCTCGGCCCGCATGGAAGCGCTGAAGGCACTGCAGGAGAAGGTCAGGACCGACGGCAAGCTCAAGCCCTGGCTTGCCAGACACGGGCTGGAGGGTCTGCAGGGCCTGTGGAGCCGCATCCACATCGAGCCCGGCTGGGAAAACGCTCTCGAGGCCGCGCTGCGCGAACGCCTGGGTGCGCTGGAAGTCTCCCGCCTGGACCTGGTGCGCGCCTTCGGCAATGACGCGCCGCCCGCCAAACTGGCTTTCTACAGCCCGCCCGCCGGCGCGCCTGCAAGCACCCCTGCCACCGGTCTCAAACCTCTGGTGCAGTGGTTGCGCCTGAACGATGCCGCCCAGCAGTCGCTGCTGGCCGAATGGCTGCATGGTTGCCTGACCGCACCGAGCCTGGAAGAGGCGCTGGCCCAGCGCGACCGGCTGCAGCCGGGCGAGGTGATCTTCGTGGCGAGCGGCCACGCCGTCACCGCCCACAGCGTGAGCTTCTACGCGCCCGACAGCGAACAGGCCGGCCTGCTGGCGCGGGCGCAGGAAATCGAGAACATCGACAAGCAGCTCAAAGGTCAGGTGCTGATCGCCGAACAGGCACGCTCTGCGCTCATCCGCGCCGAGGCCGCCTACACCGACGCCTCCCAGCGCCTGGTGAGTGCGCGCCGCGAGGCCGCCGAATCGCGCGGCCGCGCGCACGAGTTGCAGGTCGAGGCATTGCGTCTGACGCAACAGGCCGAGCAGACCCGCGCGCGCAGCGAGCAGATCGGCGCCGATCTGGCAGAAGTCGACGCGCAACTGGAAGAGCTGCAGGAGCGCCGCGTGACCGCAGAGGCCCGCTTCGAAGAGCTCGACATGCAGCTGGCCGACAGCCAGGAGCGCCACGCGCAACTCGATGACAAGGTGATCGAGGCCGAACGCGCACTGAACCAGGCGCGCGAACAGCAGCGCACGCTGGAACGCACCGCGCAGGAAGCGGTGTTCGCGCTGCGCAGCCTGCAGGCGCGCCAGAGCGAGCTGCAGCGCGCGATGGAAACAGCTGCCACGCAGGAAAAATCGCTTGCCGAGGAACAGCAGCGCGCCAGCGACGAACTGGGCCGCCTCAACGACGCGGCCGCCCAGGCCGGGCTGCAGAATGCCCTGGCCGTCAAGCTCGAGCGCGAGCAGGCGCTGGGCGCGCTGCGCAGCCAGTACGACGAACTCACCGCCAAGCTGCGCGCTAGCGACGAGCGCCGCCTGCAGCTCGAACGCGAACTCGAGCCGCTGCGCAACCGCATCACCGATTTCCAGCTCAAGGAACAGGCCGCGCGCCTGGGCGTGGAGCAGTACAGCCAGTTGCTGGAAGAGGCGCAGGCCGACCTGGCCGCTGTCTCGCAGAGCATCACCGAGGGCAATGTGCGCCTGGCCGGCCTGCAAGGCGAGATCGACCGCCTGCACCGCGAGATCCAGTCGCTGGGCGCGGTCAACCTGGCCGCGCTGGACGAACTCACCGCCGCGCGCGAGCGCAAGACCTTCCTGGACTCGCAGTCGGCCGACCTGGTCGAGGCCATGAACACCCTGGAAGACGCGATCAGGAAGATCGACAACGAAACGCGCGAGCTGCTGGGCAGCACCTTCGAGACCGTCAACACGCATTTCGGCCGCATGTTCCCCGAGCTGTTTGGCGGCGGTAACGCGCGCCTGGTGATGACCGGCGAGGAAATCCTCGATGCCGGCGTGCAGGTCATGGCGCAGCCGCCCGGCAAGAAGAACCAGACCATCCATCTGCTCTCGGGCGGCGAAAAAGCGCTGACCGCGATTGCGCTGGTGTTTGCCATCTTCCAGCTCAATCCGGCGCCGTTCTGCCTGCTCGACGAGGTGGATGCGCCGCTGGACGACGCGAACACCGAGCGCTATGCGAAACTGGTGACCGCGATGGCCCGGGAGACCCAGTTCCTCTTCATCAGCCACAACAAGATCGCCATGGAAATGGCCGAGCAGCTGATCGGTGTGACGATGCAGGAGCAGGGCGTCTCGCGCATCGTGGCGGTGGACATGGAATCGGCCGCCGGCATGCTCGAACCCACCTGAGATCGAACCTCTACCGCACCATGAGCACACTGCAGATCGGTCTGGCCATCATCGGGGGGCTCGTGCTGGCGGGCGTGGTGGCCTACAACGCCTGGGTCACCAACCAGAGCGCGCCGCGCACCGTGCGCGAGCGCGGCGGCGCTGGCGATGCAAGGGCTGACCGCGACGGCGACGAAACCCTGCCGTACACACCCGCCGACCTGGCCGAGCACGAAATCCAGCGCATCGATCCCGTGCTGGGCGACATGCCCGGCGCACCCGCCGCGAACGACCCGGCCGAGTTGGCCGCCGCTGCCGCCGCGGTCAGCATCAACCCGACCATGGGCCAGCCGCCGGAGAAGCGCCCCGGGCTGGATGCGCTGATCGACGTGATCACGCCGTTGATGCTCGAACACGAGGTCTCGGGCGACGCGCTGCTGGCCGCGCTGCCCGGCACGCGGCGCGTGGGCAGCAAGCCGTTCGCGGTGGAAGGCCAGAGCGCGGCCACGGGCGAGTGGGAAAGCCCGCGCACGGGCCAGCGCTACCGCGCCCTGCAAGCCGGTGTGCAACTGGCCAACCGCTCGGGCGCTCTCAACGACATCGAGTTCTCCGAGTTCGTGGTGAAGGTGCAGGCCTTCGCCGATGCGGTTGGCGCCACACCGGATTTCCCCGACATGCGCGCCGAGGTCGCCCGTGCGCGCGAACTCGACGCCTTTGCCAGTGGGCACGACGCCCAGCTCGGCTTCACGCTGCGCGCGCGCCGCGCGGCCTGGAGCCCAGGCTACGTGGCGCAACACGCGGCCCGGCTCGGCTTCGTGGCCGGTGCGCTGCCCGGGCGCATGGTGCTCTCGGGCAGCCACAGCGGGCAAGCGCCCATCCTCAGTCTGGTGTTCGACCCCCAGGCAGCGATGGCCGAAGACCCCGAGCAAAGTGCGCTGCGCGAGATCGCGCTGTCGCTGGAAGTCACCCACGTGCCTCGCGGCGAACAGCCTTTTTCGCGCATGCGCCAGGCAGCCACTGCGCTGGCGGAGGCCATGGAGGGCATGGTCACCGACGACGGTGGCCAGCCGCTGTCCGTGGCCGCCATGGACCACATCGGCGCCGACCTCGAAAGCCTGTACGACGCGCTGGACAGCCGCGACCTGTCTGCGGGTTCGCCCCAGGCACGCAGACTCTTTTCCTGATGACCGACGACCTGTTCGCCGAGCCGCCTTCGCCGGCCGCGCGCGCCGCCGATCTGCGCGCGCAACTGCACCACCACGCCCACCGCTACTACACCCTGGACGAGCCGGAGATTCCCGACGCCGAGTACGACCGGCTGTTTCGCGAACTGCAGGCGATCGAAGCCGCGCACCCCGAACTGCTGACGCCGGATTCGCCCACGCAGCGCGTGGGCGGGCGCGTGCTGGACATGTTCACGCCGGTGCGCCACGCCGTGCCCATGCTCTCGATCAACACCGAGACCGACACCGAACCCAGCGGCGCGCGCAACTTCGACGCCCGGGTGCGCCGCGCGCTCGGCTTGAGCGAGTCCGATCCGCCCGTGGACTACGTGGCCGAACTCAAGTTCGACGGCCTGGCCATGAGCCTGCGCTACGAGGACGGCGTGCTGGTGCAGGCCGCCACGCGCGGTGATGGCGAGGTGGGCGAGGACGTCACCACCAACGTCCGCACCATTGCGCAGGTGCCGTTGCGCCTGCCCGCCGACGCGCCACCGGTGCTGGAGGTGCGCGGCGAGGTCTACATGCGTCGCGACCAGTTCGAGGCGCTCAACGAGAAGCAGCGCGCGAAGATCGCCGCCGGTGCCAAGGGCGAGAAGACCTTCGTGAACCCCCGCAATGCCGCTGCCGGCGCGGTGCGCCAGCTCGATTCCCGGATCGCCGCGCAACGCCCGTTGAGTTTCTTTGCCTACAGTTGGGGTGAGGTGCAGGGCGATGATGCGCCACCGGCCACGCAATACGAATGGCTCATGCGCCTGAAGGCCTGGGGCTTTCCCGTGGCCGAGCAGACCACGCTGGCCAGCGGCGCGGACGCGCTGGTGGCCTTTCACCAGCGCATCGGTGCCGATCGCGACCGGTTGCCCTACGACATCGACGGGGTGGTCTACAAGGTCAACGCGCTTGCGCTGCAGAAGCAGCTCGGCTTCGTCACGCGCGAGCCGCGATGGGCGGTGGCGCACAAGTACCCGGCGCAGGAACAGCTCACCACCGTGCTGGCGATCGACGTGCAGGTGGGCCGCACCGGCAAGCTCACGCCGGTGGCCAAGCTTGCGCCGGTGTTCGTCGGCGGCGTGACCGTCACCAACGCCACCCTGCACAACGAGGACGAGGCCCGCCGGAAGGACGTGCGCGTGGGCGACACGGTGATCGTGCGCCGCGCGGGCGACGTGATCCCCGAGGTCGTCTCCGTGCTCGTGGACAAGCGCGTGGGCGAGCCTGTGCCTTTCACCATGCCGCGCACCTGCCCGGTGTGCGGCAGCGAAGCGGTGCGCGAGGAGGGCGAGGTGGATTTCCGCTGCAGTGGCGGCCTGTTCTGTGGCGCGCAGCGCAAGCAGGCCATCCTGCATTTCGCGCAGCGCCGCGCCGTGGAGATCGAGGGCCTGGGTGACAAGCTGGTCGAGCAACTGGTGGATGCCGGCGTGGTCAAGACCCTGCCCGACCTGTATCGCCTGGGCTTGACCGCGTTCGCGACCCTGGACCGCATGGCCGACAAGTCGGCGCAGAACATCGTGGCCGCGCTGGAGAAGTCCAAGTACACCACCCTGCCACGCTTCCTGTTTGGCCTGGGCATCCGCCACGTCGGCGAGGCCACCGCCAAGGAACTGGCGCGCCACTTCGGCCAGCTCAACCGCATCATGGACGCCAGCGTGGAGCAGTTGCTGGAGGTCGACGACGTGGGCCCCGTGGTGGCGCAGAGCATCCACACCTTCTTCGGGCAGCCGCACAACCGCGAAGTGGTGGAGCAACTGCGCGCCTGCGGCCTGACCTGGCAGGAGGGCGAGCCGGCCGAGCGCGCACCGCAGCCGCTGGCCGGCAAGACCTTCGTGCTCACCGGCACCTTCCCCACACTCAGTCGCGACCAGGCCAGGGACCTGCTCGAAGCCGCCGGCGCCAAGGTGGCCGGCTCCGTCAGCAAGAAGACCGACTACGTGGTGGCCGGTGCCGAAGCCGGCAGCAAGCTGGAGAAGGCGCAGGCCCTGGGTGTGGCGGTGCTGGACGAAGCTGGCATGCTGGACTTGCTGAAAACACCGCCACCCGAAAACCCGGTGACCGCATGACCATCCACACCATCCTCAAGATGGGCGACCCGCGCCTGCTGCGCCACGCCCAGCCCGTCACCGCCTTCGACACGCCCGAGCTGCACCAGCTCGTGGCGGACCTGCAGGAGACGATGGCAGCCGCCAGCGGTGCCGGCCTGGCCGCGCCGCAGATCGGGGTGGACCTGCAGGTGGTGATCTTCGGCAGCGGCCTGCCCAACCCGCGCTACCCGGATGCGCCACCGGTGCCGCGCACCGTGTTGATCAACCCCGTCATCACGCCGTTGGGTGACGAGGAGGAAGAGGACTGGGAGGGTTGCCTCTCGGTGCCTGGCATGCGGGGTGTGGTGCCGCGCTGGCGGCGCATCCGTTACCAGGGCTTCGAAGTGCAGGGCCGCGCCATCGACCGCGAGGCCGAGGGCTTTCACGCCCGCGTGGTGCAGCACGAGTGCGACCACCTCTGGGGCACGCTGTACCCGATGCGGGTGCGCGACTTCCGCCGCTTCGGTTTCACCGAGGTGCTGTTCCCCGGCGTGGCCGCGGCCGAAGACGACTGAAATCCGCGCCGGGAAGGTGTGCGAACGGCTGTTACAAAACGCCGTTTCGTTGAAACGTATTGAAATGTTCGATCGGGGAAATCGTCTAGAGTCGATCCCCGGAAAACAAACGAACAGGGATTCCCGATTCCATGAAGAGAATGCTTGCCGTGGTGGCCAGCGCTGCCTTGCTCAGCGCGTGCAGCGTCACCAGGCCACCGGCGGAGGTGGCCGTGAACCTGCCCACCCAGTGGTACGCCCCTCCACTGGCGCACCAGGGCAGCTCGCAACAACTGACCGACTGGTGGAGCCGGTTCGACGACCCGGTGCTCACCGACTGGATTGCGCGCGCGCAGGCGCTGAGCCCGAACGTGGCGTCGGCCCGCGCGCAGGTGTTCGCGGCCCGCGCGGCGCGCCTGGGCGAGGCGGCGCGCACGGGCCCGCAGGTGGACGCCGTCGCGCGCGCCAGCCGCGGCGTGACCGACCCGACCACACCCCTGGGCACCACGCTCAGCGCCGGCCTGCAGGCCTCCTGGGCGGTCGCCCTCTGGGGCGAGCGCGACGCGCGCCTGGGCAGCGCGCAGGCGCAGCAGGACGCGGCAAGCGCCGGCTGGCACGAGGCCCGCGTGCTGGTGGCCTCCGAAACTGCGCAGCTGTACTTTGCGCAGCGGCTGTGCCGCGAACAGCTGGCGGTGGCCGCGCGCGACCGCGACTCGCGTGCCGTGACGGCCGAGAACAACGCGGTGTCCGAGCGGGCCGGGCTCACCGCTCCGGCGGTGGCCGCGCTCGCACGTGCGAGCAGCGCGGAGAGCGCGGCGCGGTACCGCCAGCAGGACGGGCAGTGCGAGCGGCAGGTGAAGTCGCTCGCGGCACTCACCGGGGTGGCCGAGCCGGCCCTGCGCCAGCAACTGGCCGCTGCGCCGGGCCTGCCGCGCACCGAGCGGCTCGAAACCCTGCTCTCGGTGAACGCGGTTCCGGCCGAGGTCATCCGCCAGCGGCCCGACGTCTACCGCGCGCAGCGCGAACTGGTGGCGGCCAGTGAGGACGTGGGCGTGGCGCGCGCAGCCCTGCTGCCGGGCCTCACGCTGCAGGGCAGCGTGCTGCGCAACCGGTTCTCGGGCGGCGGCCTTGATGGATCCTTCAACACCTGGTCGATCGGACCCGTCAGCCTGAGCCTGCCGCTGCTCGGGCGCGACAGCCTGCGCGCCAGCGCCGACAGCGCCCAGGCCCGCTACCAGGCCGCGAGCCTCGCCTATGCCGGCACGGTGCGCCAGACCGTGGCCGAGGTCGAGCAGGCGCTGGTGACGCTGGCCAGCCTGCGCGAGCGGGTGGCCACCACCGACGCCGCGGTGGCTGGCTACGACCAGTCGCTGCAAGGCACCGAGGCGCGCTACCGCGTGGGCCTGGCCAGCCTGAACGAACTGGAAGAGGCGCGCCGCCTCAAGCTCAACGCCGACAGCAGTGCGGTTGCGCTGCAGCAGGAGCGCATCAACGCCTGGATCCAGCTCTACGTCGCCCTCGGCGGCGGCTTCGACCCCGTGGACAACCCCAACGCCCTCAAAGACCCGTCATGAACGCCACTCCTTCACAAACGCCCCGGCGCAAGCGCTGGATCTGGCTGGCCCTCGCGCTGGCCGCGGTCCTTCTTGTAGTGTTCGGGCTCGTCCTCGGCCAGCCGCAGGACGAAGCGCCACCCGCCGAAGCCGCGCCGCGCCCCTCGCTCACCGTCACCGTGGCGCGGCCCGCGCAGGGGCAACTGCCGATCCGGCTGCAGGCCAACGGCGACATCAGCGCCTGGCAGGAGGCCAGCGTAGGGGCCGAGGTCAACGGGCTGCGGCTCGCATCGGTCAATGTCAACGTGGGCGACGTGGTGCGCAAGGGCCAGGTGCTGGCCGTGTTCGCCAGCGAGACCACCCGGGCCGACAGCCTGCAAAGCCGCGCCAGCCTGATGCAGGCCGAGGCCAGCTACGAGAACGCCCGGGCCGATGCCGAGCGCGCTCGCTCGATCCAGGACAGCGGCGCGCTCTCGAAGTCGCAGGTGGCCCAGTACCTGACGCAGGAGAAGGTGGCGCACGCGCAGTTCGAGGCCGCCAAGGCCGCCTTCGCCGCGACCGAGGTGCGCCTGGGCAACACCCGGGTGCTTGCGCCGGACGACGGCGTGATCTCTGCGCGCATGGCCACCGTGGGGGCTGTGGTGGGGGCGGGCCAGGAGCTGTTCCGGCTGGTCCGCCAGAGCCGCATGGAGTGGCGCGGCGAGGTCACGCCCAGCGAGGTCGGGCGCATCCGCGTGGGGCAGACGGTGAACGTCACCGCGGCCACGGGCCTGGAGATCGCGGGGAAGGTGCGAGCGATCGCACCCAGCGCTGACCCGCAGACCCGCAACATCCTGGTCTTCGTCGACCTGCCGCGCCATGCCGACCTGAAGGCCGGCACCTTTGCCAAGGGCAGCTTCGACCTGGGCCAGAGCGAGGCGCTTACCGTGGCCAGCGAGTCCATCGTGGTGCGCGACGGCAGCAACTACGTCTTCGTGATCGATCCGCAGAACAAGGCCGGCCAGCGCAAGGTGCAGACCGGGCGCCGGGTGGGCGAGCGCGTCGAGATCCTCGAAGGCCTCAAGGCCGACGAGGCGGTGGCGGTGCAGGGGGCCGGTTTCCTGAATGAAGGCGACCTGGTCAAGGTGGTTCAGTGAGGGCGCCCGCATGAACGTCTCTGCCTGGTCCATCCGCAACCCGATTCCGGCGGCGATGCTGTTCGTCATGCTGACGCTGGCGGGCCTGTTCTCGTTCAAGCAGATGAAGGTGCAGAACTTCCCTGACCTGGACGTGCCCAACATCACCGTGCTGGCCACGCTGCCCGGCGCTTCGCCGAACCAGCTGGAAAACGACGTCGCCCGCATCATCGAGAACGGCCTGGCCTCGCTGCAGGGGCTCAAGCACATCTACACCAAGGTGCAGGACGGCACCGTCTCGATCACGGCCGAGTTCATCATCGAGAAGAACACGCAGGAAGCGCTGGACGACGTGCGCTCGGCCGTGGCCAAGGTGCGCGGCGACCTGCCGACCGACCTGCGCGAACCCATCATCAACAAGATCGAACTTGCCGGTGGCGCGGTGCTGGCCTATACGGTGGCGTCCGACAGGATGGATGCCGAGGCCCTGTCCTGGTTCGTCGACAACGACGTGGCCAAGCTGCTGCTGTCGGTGCGCGGCGTCGGCGCTGTCAACCGCGTGGGCGGGGTGGACCGCGAGGTGCAGGTGCTGCTGGACCCGCTCAAGCTGCAGGCCCTGGGCACCACCGCGGCCGACATCTCGCGCCAGCTGGCCAAGGTGCAGATCGAGAGCGCCGGCGGGCGCGTCGACCTGGGCGGCAGCCAGCAGCCGCTGCGCACGCTGTCGTCGTTGCAGTCGGCCGAGGCCATCTCGCGGCTCGAACTCTCGCTCTCCGATGGCCGCCGCATCCGCCTGGACCAGATCGCCGAGATCAAGGACACGGTCGCCGAGCCCACGGCGGCGGCTTTCCTCGATGGCAAGCCGGTGGTGGGTTTCGAGGTGGCGCGCAGCCGCGGCGCCAGCGAGATCGAGGTCGGCGACGGTGTGCGCGCCCGGCTCAAGGAACTCCAGGATGCAAGGCCCGACCTGCGCATCACCGAGTCGTTCGACTTCGTCACCCCGGTGGAGGAGGAGTTCGACGGCTCCATGAAGCTGCTCTATGAAGGCGCCATGCTCGCCGTGCTGGTGGTCTGGCTGTTCCTGCGCGACTTCCGCGCCACCGTGGTCTCGGCCGTGGCACTGCCGCTCTCCGCCATCCCGGCCTTCATCGGCATGCACTACATGGGCTTCACCATCAACGTGGTGACGCTGCTGGCGCTCTCGCTGGTGATCGGCATTCTGGTGGACGACGCCATCGTCGAGGTGGAGAACATCGTGCGCCACATGCGCATGGGCAAGACGCCGTACCAGGCGTCCATGGAGGCGGCCGACGAGATCGGCCTGGCCGTGATCGCCACCACCTTCACCCTGATCGCGGTGTTCCTGCCCACCGCCTTCATGGCCGGCATTCCGGGCAAGTTCTTCAAGCAGTTCGGCTGGACGGCCTCGTTCGCCGTGTTCGCCTCGCTGGTGGTGGCGCGCGCCCTCACACCCATGATGGCGGCCTACCTGCTCAGGCCGATCGTGACGGCCAAGGACATGCCGCAGTGGGCGCGCCGCAACCGCGTGACCGCCGCCATCTGGAAGTGGATGCACAACCAGGACGAGCCGGCCTGGCTCAATACCTATCAGGGCTGGGCCGCGTGGTGCATCCGCCACCGCTGGATCACCATGATCGGCGCCGGGCTGTTCTTCTTCGGCTCGCTGATGCTGATCCCGCTGCTGCCGCAGGGCTTCATCCCGGCCGACGACAACTCGCAGACGCAGGTCTACATCGAACTGCCGCCAGGCGCCACGCTGGAGCAGACCATCGCCACCGCCGAGCGCGCGCGCCAGCTGGTGGCGGCGGTGCCGCACGTGAAGTCGGTCTACACCACGATCGGGTCGGGAACGGCCGGTTCCGATCCATTCGCACCGCAAGGCGCTGCCGAGTCGCGCAAGGCGGCGCTGACGATCCAGCTCGATCCGCGCAGCGAGCGTCCGCGCAAGCAGGGCATCGAGAACCAGCTGCGCGAGGCCATGTCCAACCTGCCCGGCGTGCGCAGCAAGGTCGGCCTGGGCGGCTCGGGGGAGAAGTACATCCTGACGCTCACCGGCAACGACGCGGCCTCGATGCAGAGCGCGGCCATGGCGGTCGAACGCGACCTGCGCACCATTGCCGGCGTGGGCAGCATCCAGTCCACGGCGGCGCTGGTGCGCACCGAGATCAGCGTCGTGCCCGACCTGGCGCGCGCGGCCGAGATGGGCGTGACCAGCAGCGCCATCGCCGAGACCTTGCGCATCGCCACCGTGGGCGACTACGACAACGCCCTGCCCAAGATGAACCTGCCGCAGCGGCAGATTCCCATCGTCGTCAAGCTCGATGCCGCCGCGCGCCACGACCTGTCCACGCTGGAACGCCTGGCCGTGCCCGGCAGCAAGGGCCCGGTGATGCTGGGGCAGGTGGCCACGCTGAGCTTTGGCGGCGGCCCGGCCGTGATCGACCGCTACGACCGCGCGCGCAACATCAACTTCGAGGTCGAGCTGGCGGGCATCGCGCTGGGCGACATGAAGACCGCAGTGGAGAAGCTGCCCAGCCTGCGCAACCTGCCACCGGGTGTGTCGGTGCTGGAGATCGGCGACGCCGAGGTGCAGGGCGAGCTGTTCGCCAGCTTCGGGCTGGCCATGCTGACCGGCGTGCTGTGCATCTACATCGTGCTGGTGCTGCTGTTCAAGGCCTTCCTGCACCCGTTCACCATCCTGGCCGCGCTGCCGCTGTCGCTGGGTGGCGCCTTCGTGGCGCTGCTGATCGCGCAGAAGAGTTTCTCCATGCCCTCGCTGATCGGCCTGATCATGCTCATGGGCGTGGCGACGAAGAACTCGATTCTGCTGGTGGAGTACGCGATCGAGGCGCGGCGCGAACATGGCATGAACCGGCTGGATGCCATCCTGGACGCCTGCCACAAGCGCGCGCGCCCGATCGTGATGACCACCATCGCCATGGGCGCGGGCATGCTGCCGATCGCCATTGGCTGGGGCGCGGCCGACAGCAGCTTCCGCTCGCCGATGGCGGTGGCGGTGATCGGTGGCCTGATCACGTCCACCTTCCTGAGCCTGCTGGTGATCCCGGCGGTGTTCACGCTGGTGGACGATGTGTCGATCTGGTTCGGGCGCCTCTTTCGCCGCAAGCCGGTGGCTTCCCACACGTCTGAAGCCATTCGCGCGTAGGGGTGGGTGGGCTCGCGGACGCGGTGCGCTCTGCTCCGCGGCCGCCGGTGACCGGATCAACCAAGGAAAGCCGGAGGAAAGCCTCAGCCCTCCAGCGTCTCCAGCAACTCCGTCTCGATCTCGATCTGCCGCTTGTTCATCTGCAGCTGCGGCCCGCTGATGAGGAAGGTGTCCTCCACCCGCTCGCCCAGCGTGGTGATCTTGGCCAGTTGCACGCTGATGTCGTTGCGCGCGAGCACGCGCGTGATGCCGTAGAGCAGGCCGGCGCGGTCGCTCGCCGAGACCGACAGCAGCCAGCGCTGGGCCTTGTCGTCGGGCCGCAGGTCCACGCGCGGCGTCACCGGAAAGCTCCTGACGCGGCGCGACAGCCGCCCCTTGGTCGGGGCGGGTAGCGGGCCGCGTTCGTCGATGGTGCGGGCGAGGTTGTTTTCCACCATCGCGATGAGCTCGCGGTAGTGCTCCGACATGTCGGGCGCCACCACCTGGAAGGTGTCCAGAGCGTGGCCGGTGCGGGTGGTGTGCACGCGCGCGTCAAGGATGCTGAAGTGCGAGCTGTCGAAATAGCCGCAGATGCGGGCGAACAGGTCGCTCTGGTCGCTGGCGTAGACCAGCACCTGCAGGCCCTCGACGTCGGGCGAGATGCGCGCGCGCACGATGCACTTCTCAGCCACAGGGGTCCCGCCATCGGCCTTGTCCGCAGGCTTCGCGCTGGCCTGGCGCGCGATCTGGCGCGAGAGCACGCGCGTGTGCCAGGCGATCTCGTCGGCCTGGTGGCGCATGAAGTAGCTCACATCGAGCGTGTCCCACAGTGCCTTGTGCGCCATGTGGGGCAGGGCGTGCAGCGCCAGCATGGACAGCGCCTCGCGCTTGCGCCCTTCGATCACGGCGCCCGGGTCCGGCGCGCGGCCGCCCAGCGCGCGCAGCGTGTAGCGGTACAGGTCCTCCAGCAGCTTGCCCTTCCAGGCGTTCCACACCTTGGGGCTGGTGCCGCGGATGTCGGCCACGGTGAGCAGGTACAGCGCGGTGAGGTAACGCTCGTTGCCCACGCGGCGGGCAAAGGCGGCGATCACGTCGGGGTCGCTCAGGTCCTCCTTCTGCGCCATGCGGCTCATGGTGAGGTGCTCGGCCACGAGGAACTGGATCAGCTTCGTGTCCTCGCGCTCGATTCCGTGCTGGTGGCAGAAGGTGCGCACGTCGCGCGCGCCCAGGTCGGAATGGTCTCCGCCGCGGCCCTTGGCGATGTCGTGGAAGATCGCCGCGATGTAGAGGATCCAGGGCTTGTCCCAGCCGGCGGCCAGCTGCGAGCAGAACGGGTATTCGTGCGAGTGTTCGGCGATGAAGAAGCGGCGCATGTTGCGCAACACCATCAGGATGTGCTGGTCCACCGTGTAGACGTGGAACAGGTCGTGCTGCATCTGGCCGACGATGTGGCGGAACACCCAGAGATAGCGCCCGAGCACCGAGGTCTGGTTCATCAGGCGCATGGCATGCGTGATGCCTTCGGGTTCCTGGAGGATCTGCAGGAAGCGCGCGCGGTTGACCGGGTCGGTGCGGAAGCGCGCGTTCATCACCGGGCGTGCGTTGTAGAGCGCGCGCAGCGTGCGCGCCGACAGGCCCTTGATGCCTACCGTGGTCTGGTAGAGGTGGAAGGTCTCCAGGATCGCGTGCGGGTGCTGCACGTACAGGTTGTCGCTCGCCACCTCGAGCATGCCGCCCTTGTCGAAGAAGCGCTCGTTGAGCGGGCGCAGGCGGTCCACGCCGGCCACGTCGCTCTGCAGCCGCTCCTGGATGTTGAGCAGCAGGATCTGGTTGAGCTGGGTGACCGCCTTGGCGGCCCAGTAGTAGCGCTTCATGAGCGCTTCGCTGGCGCGACGGATGCCGCGCGCGTTGGGTGCACCGTGCTCGCCCGGCGCGATGGGCGTGGTGACGGCCGGCACCTGCGCCTTGTAGCCGAAGGATTCGGCCACCGAGGTCTGCAGGTCGAACACCAGCCGGTCTTCCCGCCGGTGGGCCAGCAGGTGCAGGCGTGCGCGGATCAGGCTCAGCAAGGCCTCGTTGGCCTTGATCTGGCGCGCTTCGAGCGGCGTGGCCAGGCCCTTGCGGGCAAGTTCGTCCCAGCTGCGCCCCAGTCCGGCGGCCTTGGCCACCCACAGGATGATCTGCAGGTCGCGCAGCCCGCCGGGCGACTCCTTGCAGTTGGGCTCCAGCGAGTAGGGCGTGTTCTCGAACTTGTGGTGGCGCTGGCGCATCTCCAGCGTCTTGGCCACGAAGAACGCCTTGGGATCCATGGCCTGCGCGAGTTGCCCCACCAGGCTGGCGAAGGCGTTCTTGCTGCCGCAGATGAGCCGGCATTCGAGCAGCGAGGTCTGGACCGTCACGTCCCTGAAGGCCTCTTCGACGCAGTCAGCGATCGTGCGCACGCTCGAACCGATTTCCAGTCCCACGTCCCAGCAGGCGCCGATGAAGGACTCCAGCCGGGCCTTGAGCGCCGCGTCCTGGTCGGGCTGGCTGCCATCGGGCAGCAGCACCAGCACATCGATGTCGGAGAACGGAAACAGTTCGCCACGGCCGAAGCCCCCGACGGCGACCAGCGAAAAACCCGGGCCGAGCCCGGTGAGCGACCAGAGTTCACGCAGGGTCTGGTCTGTCAGCCTGGACAGCTGTTGCAGGGCCTTGCGCACGCCCCGGGTGGACGAGCCCTGCACGCCGAGCTGGGCCAGCAGCGCGGCCTTGTCGTTGCGGTACTGCTGCCGCAGGGTGCCGAAGTCGGGCACGGCGGCCGCCGGCGCCAGCGCCATGGCCTCAGGCAAGGGCGGCTGCCGGCGGTGGCGTCACGAAGGCCGGCGCGGCGGGGCTGCCGGCGGAGAGCGTGAGCACCTCGTAGCCCGTCTCGGTCACCAGCACGGTGTGCTCCCACTGCGCCGAGAGCGAGCGGTCGCGTGTGACGATGGTCCAGCCATCGCCCATTTCCTTGATGTCGCGCTTGCCGGCGTTGATCATGGGTTCGATGGTGAACGTCATGCCGGGCCTGAGTTCTTCCAGCGTGCCCGGGCGACCGTAGTGCAGCACCTGCGGGTCTTCATGGAAGCGCTGGCCGATCCCGTGGCCGCAGAACTCGCGCACCACCGAGAAGCCATTGCCCTCGGCATAGGTCTGGATGGCGTGGCCGATGTCGCCCAGCCGGATGCCGGGGCGCACCATCACGATGCCTTTCCACATGGCCTCGAAGGTCACCTGGCACAGGCGGCGCGCCTGCACGGAGCAGGCCGCCTCGCCGCCAATCAGGTACATGCGGCTGTTGTCGCCGTACCAGCCCTCGGGGGTGATGACGGTCACGTCGACGTTGAGGATGTCGCCCTTCTTGAGCGCCTTCTCGTTCGGGATGCCATGGCACACCACCTGGTTGATGGAGGTGCACAGGTGACCGGGGTAGGGCGGGTAGCCGCTGGGCTGGTAGCCGATGGTGGCCGAGACCGTGCCCTGCTGCTTCATGTATTCGGCCGCCAGGCGGTCGATCTCGAGCGTGGTGACGCCGGGCTGGATCAGCGGCGTGAGGTAATCCAGCACTTCGGATGCGAGGCGGCAGGCCGTGCGCATGCCCGCGATGCCGGCTGCGTCCTTGTAGGTGATGCTCATGGGGCGCGATTATCCCATCCGGCCCCGCCGCGCGGTGCTCCGATGGGCCAAGGCCATGAGGCTGCGCGGGTAAAATTCCGGGTTTTCCACCCGGTCGGTCCGGTCCGCCGGGTCAACGCACCTCAGGCTCCCAACGTGTCCCTGCACCTGCGCTTTTTTGAAGGCGGCAACGCCGTCAGCGACTTCAAAGTCCAGCAGCTCCTGCCCCGTCTCGCGGGCATCTCCGACAAGATCACCGGCCTCTCGGCCCGCTTCGTGCACCTCGCGGGCTTCGACGGCGAACCCGATGCCTCCACCCTGCAGCGCGTGGGCGAACTGCTGACGTATGGCGAGCCGGCCACGGTGGCACACCGTCAAATGGAAACGGCCGGCGCCCCGATGCTGCTCGTGATGCCGCGCCTGGGCACGGTCTCGCCCTGGGCCTCCAAGGCCACCGACATCGCCCACAACTGCGGCCTGGCCCTGCACCGGGTGGAGCGGCTGGTCGAATTCCGCGTTGGCCTCAAGACCGGCCTGCTGGGGAAAAAGGCCAGCCTGGCGCCGGAGCAACTGCGCGCCGTGGCCGAGCTGCTGCACGACCGCATGACGGAAAACGTCTCGCTCGAGCGTGCGCAGGCCCAGGCCCTGTTCACCGAACTGCACCCCGCGCCCATGGAGCAGGTGGACGTGCTCGGCGGTGGTCGTTCCGCGCTGGAGCGCGCCAACGCCGACTGGGGCCTGGCCCTGGCCGAGGACGAGATCGACTACCTGGTCCATGCGTTCAACGGCTTGAAACGCAACCCGACCGATGTCGAACTCATGATGTTCGCGCAGGCCAACAGCGAACACTGCCGCCACAAGATCTTCAACGCGCAATTCACCATCGACGGCGTGGCGCAGGACAAGAGCCTGTTCGGCATGATCCGCCACACCCACCAGCTCGCGCCCCAGCACACCGTGGTGGCGTACTCGGACAACGCCTCCATCATGGAAGGCAGCTTGGTCGAACGTTTCGTGGCGCGCGCGGGCGGCGACGCATCGCCTGCCTACGCGGCGGAAACGGCGACCCACCATGTGCTGATGAAGGTGGAGACGCACAACCACCCGACCGCCATCTCGCCGTTCCCAGGTGCCTCCACCGGCGCGGGCGGCGAGATCCGCGACGAGGGCGCCACCGGCCGTGGCTCGAAGCCGAAGGCCGGCCTCACCGGCTTCACCGTCGGCAAGCTCTGGGGCGGTCTGTCGGACCAGCCGGGGGGCAAGCCAGAACACATCGCCAGCCCACTGCAGATCATGACCGAGGGCCCGCTGGGTGGCGCGGCCTTCAACAACGAATTCGGCCGGCCCAACCTGCTGGGTTACTTCCGCGAGTACGAGCTGCCGGTGGACGGCGTGCAGCGCGGTTACCACAAGCCCATCATGATCGCCGGCGGTGTCGGCGTGATCGACGCGGCCCAGACGAAGAAGATCGAATTCCCCGCCGGTTCGCTGCTGATCCAGCTCGGCGGTCCGGGCATGAAGATCGGCATGGGCGGCAGCGCGGCCAGTTCCATGGCCAGCGGCACCAACGCCGCCTCGCTCGACTTCGATTCCGTGCAGCGCGGCAACCCCGAGATCGAGCGCCGCGCGCAGGAGGTCATCAACCACTGCTGGCAGCAGGGCGCGCACAACCCCATCCTGGCGATCCACGACGTGGGCGCGGGCGGCCTCTCGAACGCCTTCCCCGAGCTCACCAACGACGCCGGTCGCGGTGCGCGCTTTGACCTGCGCGCCGTGCCGCTGGAGGAAAGCGGCCTGGCGCCGAAGGAGATCTGGTGCAACGAAAGCCAGGAGCGCTACGTGCTGGCGATCGCGCCCGAATCGCTGGAGGTCTTCAAGGCCTTCTGCGAGCGCGAACGCTGCCCGTTTGCCGTGATCGGTGTGGCCACGGAAGAGCGCCAGCTCGTCCTCGGCGAGGTGGACTTGCCCCTTCCCCCGCTGGGGGAAGGCAGGGATGGGGGCACGCATTCCGACAAGATCACTTCGGACGTGCCCCCACCCCAACCCTCCCCCAGCGGGGGAGGGAGTCAGAGTCCCGTCGACATGCCGATGAACGTGCTGCTCGGCAAACCCCCCAAGATGCACCGCGACGTGAAAACCGTGGCGCGCACGCCGGGGCCGCTGGACTTCACCGGCGTGGACCTGCAGAAAGCGGTGATCGACGTGCTGAGCCACCCCACCGTGGCGTCCAAGCGCTTCCTCATCACCATCGGCGACCGCACCGTGGGTGGCCTCTCGCACCGCGACCAGATGGTCGGCCCCTGGCAGGTGCCGGTGGCCGACTGCGCCGTCACGCTCGCCGACTTCAAGGGCTTCGCGGGCGAGGCCATGAGCATGGGCGAGCGCACGCCGCTGGCCGCGCTCGACGCCGCTGCCTCGGGCCGCATGGCCGTGGCCGAAGCCATCACCAACCTGCTGGCCGCGCCCATCGAGTTGCCGCGCGTGAAGCTCTCCGCCAACTGGATGGCCGCCTGCGGCGAGCCCGGCGAAGACGCCGCGCTGTACGAGACCGTGAAGGCCGTGGGCATGGAGCTCTGCCCGGCGCTGGGTATTTCCATCCCCGTGGGCAAGGACAGCCTGTCCATGCGCACGCAGTGGAGCGAAGGCGGCGAGACGAAGAAGGTCACCTCGCCGGTAAGCCTGATCGTGAGCGCCTTCGCCACGCTGGCCGACGTGCGCGGCACGCTCACGCCGCAGTTGAACAATGCGCTGGAAGACACCACGCTCGTGCTGATCGACCTGGGCAAGGGCCGCCACCGCATGGGCGGCAGCGTGCTGGCCCAGGTGCTGGGGCAGGGCGGGGGCGAGGCGCCGGATCTCGACGACGCCACGGACCTGGTCAACCTGGTGAACGCGGTGAACACGCTGCGCGCGCAGGGCCAGATCCTGGCCTACCACGACCGCAGCGACGGCGGCCTGCTGGCCGCGGCGGCCGAGATGGCCTTTGCCGGCCACGTGGGCGTGGCGCTGAACGTGGACCTGCTGGTCACCGAGGGCGACGGCATCAGCGACAGCCGCGCCGAGATGGGCGATGCCAAGAACTGGGCCGGCCAGGTCAGCGCGCGGCGCGAAGAACTCACGCTCAAGGCCCTGTTCAGCGAAGAGCTGGGCGTGCTGCTGCAGGTGCGCACGGAAGACCGCAACGCGGTGATGCAGACCCTGCGCGAGCACGGCCTGAGCAAACACAGCCACTTCGTCGGCAAGACCCGGCCAGCGTCTTCGGCCATGGACGCGGGCAAGGGCCAGCTGCAGGTCTGGCGCGACACGAAGGCCGTGTTCTCCGCCAGCCTGTTCGATCTCCACCAGGTCTGGGACAGCGTGAGCTGGAAGATCAACCAGCAGCGCGACAACCCGGCCTGCGCCGACGCCGAACACGCGGCTGCCGGTCGACCGGAAGACCCTGGCCTGCATGTGCATCTGACCTTCGATCCGGGTGCAGAAACAGCCGTTCGCCCTGAGCCTGCCCTTCGACAAGCTCAGGACGATCCGAAGTCGGCGGCTTCGACAAGCTCTGCCCGAACGGGACTTTTGCTCACCCGCCCCAAGGTCGCCATCCTGCGCGAGCAGGGCGTGAACTCGCACGTGGAGATGGCCTACGCCTTCACCCAGGCCGGCTTCGAGGCCTTCGACGTGCACATGACCGACCTGCAGAGCGGCCGCGCGAAGCTGGCCGACTTCCAGGGCGTGGTCGCCTGCGGCGGCTTCAGCTACGGCGACACGCTCGGCGCGGGCATCGGCTGGGCGCGCAGCATCACCTTCAACCCCGCGCTGTCGGCCCAGTTCCAGGGCTTCTTCGCGCGCACCGACACCTTCGGCCTGGGCGTGTGCAACGGCTGCCAGATGTTCGCCGAGCTGGCCGACATCATCCCCGGTGCCGAGGCCTGGCCGCGCTTCACCACCAACCGGAGCGAGCGCTTCGAGGCGCGCCTGTCGATGGTGGAAGTGCTCGAATCGCCGAGCCTGTTCCTGCAAGGCATGGCCGGCAGCCGCTTGCCGATCGCGGTCGCGCACGGCGAGGGCTACGCCAACTTCCACCACCGTGGAGATGCATCGAAGGCCATCGCCGCGATGCGTTTCACCGACAACACGGGTGCTGCCACCGAGGTCTACCCGTTCAACCCCAACGGCAGCCCGGGCGGCCTCACGGCGGTGACCACGGCCGACGGCCGCTTCACGGCCATGATGCCGCACCCCGAGCGCGTGTTCCGCAACATCCAGATGAGCTGGACCGACCAGGACACGGCCGCCTTCAGCGCCTGGATGCAGATCTGGCGCAATGCGCGCCGGTGGGTGGGCTGAGTTCGCCAAGGAGCGTGTGCAGATGACCATCGAAATTCCGAAGGACGCGCGCGCCGAGGCCATCGCCTCGATCCAGCGCTATTTCGAAGCGCACATGGAGGATCGCATCGGCAACATCGCGGCCGGTGGCCTGCTGGGCTTCTTTCTGGAAGAGATCGGTCCGGTGATCTACAACCAGGCCGTGACCGACGTGCAGGAACGACTGCAGATGCGCATCTCCGAGCTCGACATCGAGGTGCATGAAGAGGCATTCACCTACTGGCGCCGTTACGACAAAGGCGGCAGGAAGCCCTGAACCGAACGATTCCCCCCTTGTTTTCGCCAGTCCGGCCCAAGGCCTGACCGGACCCGACCCGAAGGATTCGCGCCATGGCCGGAACCAGCCTGCTTGCCCTGATCGACGACATTGCCACGCTGCTCGACGACGTCGCCGTGATGACCAAGGTCGCCGCGCGCAAGAGCGTGGCCGTCGCGGACGACGTGGCCGGGATGACCCAGCTGGCCGCGAAGAAGACCGCCGGCGTGCTGGGCGACGACCTTGCGCTCAACGCGCAGCAGGTCACGGGCGTGAAGGCCGATCGCGAGCTGCCCGTGGTGTGGGCAGTCGCCAAGGGGTCGATGCTCAACAAGGCCATCCTCGTGCCCACCGCGCTGGTGATCAGCGCATTTGCGCCCTGGGCGATCACGCCGCTGCTGATGCTGGGTGGCCTGTTCCTGTGCTTCGAGGGAGCCGAGAAGCTCTGGCATGCCTTTGGCCCACGCACATCACAGGACGCGGCACACCACCAGGAACTCGTCGCGGCGGTGGCCGACGAGAACGTTGATCTCGTCGCGTTCGAGAAGGACAAGATCAAGGGTGCCGTGCGCACCGATTTCATCCTCTCGGCCGAGATCATCGTGATCACGCTGGGCACGGTGGCCGCGGCCAGCATGGGCCTGCGCGTGGCCGTGCTGGTGGGCATCTCGCTGATCATGACGGTGGGCGTCTACGGCCTGGTGGCCGGCATCGTGAAGCTCGACGACCTGGGCCTGCATCTCGACCAGCAGACAGCGGCCTGGAAGAAGGCCCTCGGGCGCGGCATCCTGACCGCAGCCCCCTGGCTCATGAAGACGCTGTCGGTGGTGGGCACGGCCGCCATGTTCCTCGTCGGTGGAGGCATCCTGCTGCACGGTGTGCCCGCGCTCGGCCATGGCGTTGAAGCGTTTGTGGCCACCATGGGCTGGATCGGCCCGGTGCTCTCCAGCCTCGCCGGGGCCATCGCGGGCCTGGTGGCCGGTGGTGTGGTGCTGCTTGCCCTGGGTCTGATCTCGCGCCTGCGCGGCCAGCCGGCGCCACACTGATTGCCCGGACCCTCCCGGCGATGGGGGTGGTGCCTTGCGGGGGAGCGCGCCGTAGAATGGCCCGGCCACGCCGCATGGGCCCATGCGGTGGTGGCGTGAAGGGGGTCTGGCCGCATGGATGGCATCTTCATCAGCTACCGGCGCGACGATTCGGCGGGCTACGCCGGGCGCCTGTATGACCGCCTCGTTCCCCACTTCGGCTCCCACCGCGTCTTCATGGACGTCGAGGGCATCGAGCTCGGGACCGATTTCGTCACCGCGATCGAAGAAGCGGTGGGCTCCTGCCGCGTGCTCGTCGTCATCATCGGTGACGAGTGGCTGTCGACCACCGATGCCGCCGGTCGGCGTCGTCTCGACGACCCGCACGACTTCATCCGGCTGGAAACCGTCACCGCGTTGCAGCGTGGCATTCGCGTGGTGCCGGTGCTCGTGGGTGGCGCCCTGATGCCGCGCGCCGAAGAACTCCCCGAAGACCTCAAACCCCTGGCGCGCCGCCAGGCCATCGAGATCAGCCACAAGCAGTGGGAGGCAACCACCGCGCAACTGATCCAGGCGCTCGAAAGCATCCTGTCCAGCGGCACTGCCGTGGCACCGCCATGGCCCGGCCCGACCGGATTACCCGATGGCGGACCCGGTGTGTGGAAGCGCTGGCGGCGCCCGGCCACCCTGGCGGGCGCCGCCCTGTGCGTGCTGGGCGCCGGCTGGTGGCTGGTGGCCGGGCGTGGTGGCGACGACCGGTCTGCTCGGGCCACGCGCGAAACCTTGCTCACGGCAGAGGCACCGCCGGACAGCGCCGCCTCGGACCCGGCGGCGGTCACAGCCGCGGCGGCGCCGCCCGTCACGGCCTCACGCCCTCAGGCGCCTGCACCTGCACCTGCACCTGCACCTGCTCCTGCTCCTGCTCCTGCTCCTGCACCTGCACCTGCACCTGCACCTGCACCTGCACCTGCACCTGCACCTGCAC
>NZ_JAILWB010000021.1 GCF_025699295.1 Hydrogenophaga sp.
CACCTGCACCTGCACCTGCACCTGCACCTGCACCTGCACCTGCACCTGCACCTGCACCTGCTCCTGCTCCTGCACCTGCTCCTGCTCCTGCTCCTGCTCCTGCTCCTGCTCCTGCTCCTGCTCCTGCTCCCAGGCCCGCACCGCCTGCCATCCGCGCGTTCCAGGCCCAGGCCGACCCCGCTGGCGTGCGCCTGTGCTACTCGGTTACCCAGGTGGAGCAGCTCACGCTGGTTCCGCGGCCGGGCGCGCTGGCGGTGGGCGAGAGCGTGGCCAAGGACTGTGTCAGCGTGGCCCTGGACGATACGACGACCTTCACCCTGATCGCCCGCAACGCGGCGGCGACGGTGCGCAAGACGCTCACGGTGGCGGCGCGCAGTGCGCCTGCGGTCGCACCCGAGGTCGCGGCGAGGCCACCGGCCACGCCCGCCCCGGAGACCGCCGCCAGCGCGGCCGACGCCGGCAAGCCCCGGGTGGGCGAGAGCTGGACCTACCGCACCAGCGGCAAATGGCCGACCAGCCCGAAGCGCAGCATCGTCATCGCGGTGCAGTCGGTGGCCAACGACGTGGTCACCGAAGGCTTGCGCGCCGACGGCCTGGCCAGCGATGTGCGTCACTCCGTCGGCGCCAGGCCCATGTTCATGAGTTGGGGCCAGATCGGCAACGAGTTCAGTCCCTACCTGGGCGCCTACGCCGATCTGGACCGCCTGGGCACGCTGCGTGGCTTTGCCACACCGGATGTGCCGCCCAGCTGGTCGCAGTGGCACTCGGAGGCGAAGGTGGTGGGCCGGGAGAGCGTTACCGTGCCGGCCGGCCGCTTCCAGGCGCACAAGGTCGAGGTCTGGAGCAGCCGCAGCGCGAGCGGTGGCCCGATCATGGCCAACATCGAGCCGGTGCGCATCCACTACCTGATCTGGTACGCACCGACGGTCAAGCGGTATGTGAAGATGCAGCGCCGCGTGCTCTACGCCTCGGGCACCGAAGCGGAGCGCGACCTGTTCGAGCTGGTGGCCCACCGCTGATTGCCATCCCTTGACCTGGGTCAAGGCGTCCTGGGCGCGCCGGCCTAGACTGGCCAGACAGCCCGGCAAGCATCCCGCCGGGCGCCAAGGAGTTGCCGTGAACACCCTGACCCCCGAGACCGCGACCGCCGTGGACGCCAGCCCGCTGGAGGGCTTCGCCGGCTGCCATGTCGGCATCCTGCGCCGCTTGCAGGCACTGGACCAGTTGCCCGCGCTGATCGAACCCGCTGCCCAGGCTCGCCAGATCGCGGCGCAGTCGCTGGCCTTTTTCCGCGAGGCGATCTTCGAGCACCATCTGGACGAGGAGCGCGACCTGTTCCCGGCGGTGCTCGCCAGCGCGCAGGCTGGTGAAGAGCGCGCGCACGTGCAGGCCATGGTGGATCGCCTCACGCAGGAGCACCGTGTCATCGAGGCGCTCTGGAGAGGGCTGGAGAAGGATCTCAAACGGGTCGCCAAGGGGCACGATGCCAGCCTGGAACTGGACGAGGTGCACACGCTGGTCAGCAGCTACCGCGCGCATGCGGCATTCGAGGAGGCCGAGTTCCTGCCCCTGTCGCAGACCATCCTGGGCCGCAACAGCAACCACATGGCCGCGCTGGGGCTGTCGCTGCACATGCGGCACGCGCCCCCCGTCAACGCCTACATCTGAGCGTCCGCCCTCGGCAGCGGCGCCTCGGGGGGCGTTCGTACGGGCGACCTGGTCGCGAGCGTGCAGAATCGGCACAGCCAACGACCGATGCCGTCCCGGAGAACGCTGATGTCCCCAAGTCCCAACTCTGCCCACACCGCCATCGTGCTCGTGCACGGTGCCTGGCACGGCGCGTGGTGCTGGCGCCGCGTGCTGCCGCTGCTGCGTGGTGCCGGCGTGGACGCGCATGCCGTCACGCTCACCGGCGTGGGCGAGCGCGCCCACCTGATGTCGCCCGACATCGACCTGCACACCCACGTCCAGGACGTCATCGGACTGATCGAGGCCGAGGAGGTGCAGCGGCTGGTGCTGGTCGGGCACAGCTACGCGGGCATGGTGGTCACGGGCGTCGCCGATCGCCTGCAGCGCGAGCGCCCCGGTACGCTGGCGCATCTGGTCTACCTCGACGCGGCCGTGCCGTACCCGGGCGACAGCTGGAGCAGCCACCATTCGGCCGACACGAAGCAGGCCCGCATCGACGCGTCCAGACCCAGCGGCGGCCTGAGTTTTCCGCCACCGGATGCCAGCGTCTTCGGTCTTGCGGGGGCCGACCGCGACTGGGTCAACCGCCGCCAGACGCCGCAGCCTTTCCGGCTGTACCAGCAACCCCTGGATTTCGATGGCGCGCGCGTGGCCGCCGTGCCCCGCAGCTTCATCGACTGCACATCGCCCGCGCTGCCGACGATCGCACCGGCGCGCGCGCGGGTGCGCGCCGAACCGGGCTGGCAGGTGCTGGAAATGGCCACCGGTCACGACCCGATGGTGAGCGACCCCGCGGGTCTGGCCGACCTGCTGCTGGGCATCCACCGCGCTTCGGCTTGAGGCAGCCCGTGTCCGCGCAACGCCTCGACCGCATCGACCTGCTGCGCGCGGCTGCCATGCTGTGGATGACGGCCTACCACTTCTGCTTCGACCTCAACTTCTTCGGGCTGATGCGCGAGGATTTCTACCGCGATCCGTTCTGGACCTGGCAGCGCACGGCGATCGTGAGCCTGTTCCTGTTCACCGCCGGCCTTTCCCAGGCCGTGGCCGTGCACCAGGGCCAGACCTGGGCGCGCTTCTGGAAGCGCTGGCTGCAGGTGGTGGGAGCGGCCTTGCTGGTCACTGCCGGCTCGCTGCTGGTGTTCCCGCAAAGCTTCATCTACTTCGGCGTGCTGCAGGGCATCGCCGTCATGCTGGTCGTCGCTCGCGCCACGGCGGCTTGGGGTGCCTGGCTCTGGGTGCTGGGGGCGCTGGCTGTCGGGCTCAAGTTCGCGGTGCCACACGCGCTGGTCGCCTGGCCCGCGCTGGAGGTGCTCAACACCCCCGCGCTCAACTGGCTCGGCCTGATCAGCCGCAAGCCGATCACGGAAGACTACGTCCCGCTCGTGCCCTGGCTGGGCGTGGTGTGGTGGGGCCTGGCTGCCGGGCAGTGGGCGCTGCGCCGCTGGCCGCAGGGGCTGGGCGTCGCCGATGTACAGGCGCGCGGTGCGCGCGGTGCCTTGGTGACACTGGGCCGCTGGAGCCTGAGTTATTACCTGGTGCACCAACCGGTGCTGATGGGATTGATCTGGCTCGGGCTGCAGGTGTTCTGATCCTGTCCGGGACGGCAACAAAAAAAGCGCGACAGGGCCGCGCTTCTTAGATGGGGCAGGGGAAGGCTTATTCGACCTTGGCCTTGTCGCGCAGGGTCTTCTGGAAGTCGGCCAGCTTCTGCTGCTGCATCTGCTGCGCGATCTGCGGCTTGATGTCCTCGAGCTTGGGCAGTTCGGCGCTGCGCACGTCGTCCACGCGGATCACATGCCAGCCGAACTGGGTCTTCACGGGGTCCTGCGTCAGCTGGCCCTTGTCCAGCTTGACCATGGCCTCGGAGAACTCGGGCACATAGCTGGCCGCGGCTGCCCAGTCCAGATCGCCGCCGTTGGCACCAGAGCCGGGGTCCTTGGACTGCTTCTTGGCGATGTCCTCGAATTTCGCGCCCTTCTTGAGGCGCGCGATGATGGCCTTGGCCTGCTCTTCCTTCTCTACCAGGATGTGGCGTGCGCGGTATTCCTTGCCGCTGTTGGCTGCCACGAACTTGTCGTACTCGGCCTGGATGTCGGCATCGGTCACCGGGTTCGTCTTCTGGTAGTCCGCAAACAGCGAGCGGATCATGATGGTCTGGCGCGCCAGTTCCATCTGGTTCTTGTATTCGTCGGTGGCCCCGATGCCGCGCTTGTCGGCTTCCTGCATGAAGATCTCACGCAGCACCACTTCTTCCTTGAGGCGCGCGCGCACCGAGTCGTCCACCGGCTGGCCCGACGCCGCGAGTTGCTGCTCGAGCACCGCCAGGCGCGCGGTAGGCACAGCCTTGCCGTTGACGATGGCCACGTTCTGCGCGGCGGCCCAGGGGGCGGTGACGATGAGCACGGCCGCGGTCAGCGCCGTCAGGGAGAATTTCATGGTGATCCTTGGAATGAAAAAGGTTTGGAGCCGCAGCACGGGGCCGGGTTTCAGCGAACAGGTATCAGAACGTAGCGAACGGAACGGGTCGCGGCCAGCCGTCAGGTCCTGATCTCGATGGCCAGCGCGTGCAGGCCCGCGTCGGTGAATTTTTGCAGCGCATCATACACAAGGCGGTGCTGCGCCACGCGGCTCTTGCCGACGAACGCGGGCCCACCGATGCGCACGCGGAAATGGGTGCCATAACCCAGTCCGTTGGCGCCCGCATGGCCGGCATGTGCGGCGCTTTCATCGATCACTTCCAGCGTGTCCGGCGCCAGGCGTTCACGCAGGCACGCCTCGATCGCCCCGGCGGTGGGCACGCTGCCGCTCATGGCTTCTTCTCCGCCGTGTCGTCTTTCAGGTAGCGCGAGATGTAGAGCCCCTGGCCAACGATGAAGACCACCGGGAACACATAGCCCCAGAGTTTGAAGTTGACCCAGAACTCGGTCGAGAAATACGCGGCCACATAGGCGTTGATGCCGGCCATGAAGAAGAAATACGCGATCCACGCCACCGTCAGCCGTGCCCAGACATCCGTGGGCAGATCCAGCTGGCTGCCGAGCAGGATCTGCAGGAAGTTCTTCTTCCAGATCCACAGCGCAGCGGCAAGCACGATGGCCATGCTGGCGTAGAGCACCGTCGGCTTCCATTTGATGAAACGCTCGTCCTGCAGCAGCAGGGTGAGCGCGCCGAACACGAGCACCAGCACCAGCGTGACCTTGTGCAGCGTCTGCAGCCTGCGGTCGATCGTGTAGATGATGCCGGTCTGCAGCAAGGTGGCGAGCATCAGCACGCCGGTGGCCGTGTAGATGTCGGCCATCTTGTAGGCAACCACGAACAGGGCAATGGGAAAGAAGTCGATAAGGAAACGCATGGCCGGATTATCGGGCTTGGGACCGCTGCCGCCCCGCAGCGGGGCATTGGGGGCCCATGGAACTTGCCGAAGCCCAGAGGCTCTCTATCGTGCCAGCAGAACCGATTCGTCTTCACCATCCACCACCCCGGGAGATCGCCGCACATGAGTCCGCAGGAACAACAGTCCATCCTTACCGTCGCCCTGCTGGCTGCGTTCGCCGATGGCCACAAGGCCGACAGCGAGCGCGACGCGATCCGGCGGCTGGCCGATTCGCTGGCACCCGAAGCCGGTGGCATCGGGCTGGTGCGGCTGTATCAGGATGTGCTGCTCAAGCGCGTCACGCTGGATGAGGCCACGCGCGGCTTGTCGGACGCCGGGCAACGGCAGCTGGCCTATGAAATGGCCGTGTGCGTGTGCGATGCCGACGGGCGGCAGAGCCCCGCCGAGAGCGCGTTCCTGGCCGACCTCAAGGCCCGCCTGCAACTGGACGCCGGAGAGACTGTGGCATTCGAGCGCCAGGCCGATGCGATCGTGGCAGCGGCGGAGCAGGTGGTGCCGGTTTCTTCAACGGCGCCGGCTGCGCAAGTCCCTGCGGCCACGGGCGCCGAGCTCGACAAGTCCATCCTCAACCACGCGCTGCTCAACGGCGCGCTGGAGCTGTTGCCGCAGTCCTGGGCCTCGATGGCCATCATTCCGCTGCAGGTGAAGATGGTGTACGGCATCGGCAAGGCGCATGGCGTGGAGCTGGACCAGGGCCACATCCGCGAGTTCATTGCCGCGGTGGGCGTTGGGCTGACATCGCAGTACCTCGAGCAGTTCGGCCGCAAGCTGCTGGGTGGGCTGCTCGGCAAGGCCGCCGGGCGCAGCGTGGGGCGTCTGGGCGGAGCGGCCACGGGCATGGCGTTCTCGTTCGCCACCACCTACGCGCTGGGCCAGGTCGCCAGGCGCTACTACGCCGGTGGTCGTGTGATGAGCACCGAACTGCTCAGACACACCTTCCAGGATCTGCTGGGCCCGGCAAAGCAGATGCAGACGCAGTACCTGCCACAGATCCGTCAGAAGGCGGCCACGCTGGACGCGGGGCAGATCATGCAGATGATCAGGCAGTAGGCTCCCCGCGCCGCCTGCGGCGTCACCCCCCTCAGGGGGCTCACCCCGCAGCCCGGCAAAGCCGGTGCCGCGGGTGCTCCGGTCATGCGGGATCTGCGATCGGCTGCCGTGCGCCCATCGCCTCGGCCGTGAGGGTCATCGAGCGCAGTCGCAGTGCGGGATCGAAGACGTCGCTCACAAGCATGAACTCGTCGGCCTGGGTGACCTGGGCCAGGGACGCCAGACCTTCGCGCACCGTGTCCGGCCCGCCAATCACGGCGACGGCGAGGAAGTCGGCAATCGCCGCCTGCTCCTGCGGGTGCAGGCCCTGCATGAAGTCCTTCACCGGGGGCGGCAACTGGCCGCGCCGTCCGGTGAGGATACCCAGCACGCGCTGGTAGGTGCTGCTGGCCAGATACTCGGCTTCGTCGTCGGTGGGCGCAGCGATCAGTGGCACGCCGACGATGGCATAGGGCTCTGCCAGCGTGGCCGAGGGTTTGAAGTGTGTGCGGTACACGTCCAGGGCCTGCAGCAGCAGGCGCGGCGCGAAGTGCGAGGCAAAGGCGTAGGGCAGACCGCGCTCGGCCGCCAGTTGCGCCGAGAACAGGCTCGACCCCAGCAGCCAGATCGGCA
Source organism: Hydrogenophaga sp. (assembly GCF_025699295.1). Taxonomy (GTDB): domain Bacteria; phylum Pseudomonadota; class Gammaproteobacteria; order Burkholderiales; family Burkholderiaceae_C; genus Hydrogenophaga. The sequence goes on from NZ_JAILWB010000021.1 coordinate 6,749, forward strand.
CATTGGTACCCGCGCCGGGGTTGGCGACCAGGCGCTGGCCGGGCGCGGCCGGGCCCAGCAGGTGCTGCAGCTCGGCCACGTCACGCGGGAAGTCGGCCTCGGTCTCCACCCGGTCGCGCCGCAGCGCGCGCATGGTGTGCGGATCGGTGCCGGGCGCACGGCCCAGCCCCAGGTCGATGCGCCCCGGGTAGAGCTCGGCCAGGGTGCCGAAGGCCTCGGCCACCACCAGCGGCGCGTGGTTGGGCAGCATGACGCCGCCTGAGCCGATGCGCATGCGCTGCGTGCCGCCCGCAATGTGCCCGATCAGCACGGCAGTGGCCGAGCTGGCGATGCCGCTCATGTTGTGGTGCTCGGCGAGCCAGTAGCGCGTGAAGCCGAGCGACTCGGCGTGCTGCGCGGTGCGCAGGGCAATGGCCAGGGCGTCGGCCACCGTGCCGCCTTCGCGCACGGCCACCAGATCGAGCATGGACAGGCGGATGTCTTGGAGCGGTTTCATGCCGGGAGAAAGCCTTCGATGGACAGATAACGCTCGCCAGTGTCGTAGTTGAAGCCGAGCACTACGGCATCGGCCGGCAATTCGGGCAGTTTCTGCGCGATGGCCGCCAGCGTGGCACCGGAGGAGATGCCGACCAGGATGCCTTCCTCGCGCGCGCAACGCCGCGCCATCTCGCGCGCGGGTTCCGCGTCGACCTGGATCACGCCGTCGAGCAGGGCGGTGTCGAGGTTGTTCGGGATGAAGCCCGCGCCGATGCCCTGGATGGGGTGGGGTGACGGCTGGCCGCCGGAGATGACGGGCGAGGCGGTGGGCTCCACCGCGAACACCTTGAGCCGGGGCCAGCGCGCCTTGAGCACGCGGGCCACGCCGGTGATGTGTCCGCCGGTGCCCACGCCGGTGATGAGCACATCGATCCCCTCGGGAAAGTCGGCCGCGATCTCCTCTGCGGTGGTGCGCACGTGAACATCCACGTTGGACGGGTTGTTGAATTGCTGGGGCATCCATGCGCCGGGGGTGCTGGCGACAATCTCCTCGGCACGCGCGATCGAGCCCTTCATGCCCTTCTCGCGCGGGGTCAGGTCGAAGCTCGCGCCGTAGGCCAGCATCAGGCGGCGGCGCTCGACGGACATGCTGTCGGGCATGACCAGGATGAGCTTGTAGCCCTTGACCGCCGCGACCATGGCCAGGCCGATGCCGGTGTTGCCGGACGTGGGTTCGACGATGGTGCCGCCGGGCTGAAGCGCGCCCGAGCGTTCGGCGTCCTCCACCATGGACAGCGCGATGCGGTCCTTGATCGAACCGCCCGGGTTGCTGCGCTCGGACTTGACCCACACCGGCTGCGACGCACCCGCGAACAGGCGCTGGATGCGGATGTGCGGCGTGCGACCGATGGTCTGGAGAATGTTGTCGGCCTTCATGCAGAGTCCTTCCCGGGTTGATGTTCCAGCGACGCGGAGTTCATGCAATAGCGCAGGCCGGTGGGTTGCGGGCCGTCCTCGAAGACATGGCCCAGGTGCGCGCCGCACTGGCTGCACACCGTCTCCACCCGCACCATGCCGTGGCTGCGATCGGTGATCTCCGTGATGGCGCCCGGCACGGCCTGCGAGAAGCTGGGCCAGCCGCAGCCGGCGTCGAACTTGGTGTTCGCGTCGAACAGGGTGTTGCCGCAGCAGATGCAGTGGTAGCTGCCGTCGGCCCAGACCTGTTCGTACTTGCCGCTGTAGGGCCGTTCGGTCTGGGCGTGGCGGGTGATGTCGAAGGCGCGTGGCTCCGCGCCTTTGGCGGCCAGCAGTTCGCGCCACTCGGCTTCGGTTTTCTGGATCGGAAAGCTCATGGGGGTCTCCTCGGGGTGGGTGCTCATGATGAACAGCTGATCTCGATCTCGCTGGCCCAGTCGGGCGGGAAGGTGGCCAGATCGTCCTGGCCGGGGAGGTCGTCGAACGGGTGTTCGAGCGCGTTCTGCAGGCGCGCGACTTCGCTGAAATCGCCGGCCTTGGCGCGCTGGATGGCCAGTTCGCCCAGGTGGTTGCGCAGCACCACCCGCGGGTTGGTGCGCAGCATGCGCGCGCGCGTGGCGCCAGCGTCGAAGCCCGATTGCGCGGCAAGGCGCTCGCGCCAGCGCAGGGCCCAGGCATCGAAGGCCTCGCGCTGCAGGAAGAGATCGCGCACGGGATCGATCGCGCCATCGGCCGCCTGGCTCAGGCGGCGCCAGAAGATGGTGAAGTCCACCGCGTCGGCGGCCATGAGTTTCATCAGCGTGTCGGTCAGTTCGGTGTCACCGTCTTCCACGCGCTCCAGGCCCAGCTTGGCGTTCATGCGCCGCTGCAACGCCCCCGGCATCAGGGCTTTGTAGGGTTCAAGGGCGTCCAGCGCCTGCTGCTGGTCGTCCATCAGGGGCAGCAGGGCCTGACCCAGCGCAAACAGGTTCCAGTAGGCGATGTTGGGCTGGCGGTTGTAGGCGTAGCGCCCACCGGGGTCGGAGTGGTTGCAGATGTGCCCGGGGTTGAACGCATCGAGGAACTGGAAGGGCCCGTAGTCGATGGTCAGGCCCAGGATGCTCATGTTGTCGGTGTTCATCACACCGTGGCAGAAGCCCACGGCCTGCCATTGCGCGACCATCTCGGCCGTGCGCGCGCTCACGGCTTCCAGCAGTGCCGCATAGGGATTGCCCGGGGCGTCGCGGCAGGCCGGGTAGTGGTGGTCGATGACGAAATCGGCCAGCTGGCGCAACTCGCCGTGCAGGTTGTTGTGCGAGAAGTGCTCGAAGTGCCCGAAGCGGATGAAGCTGGGCGCCACGCGCGTGACGACGGCCGCCGTTTCGATCTCTTCGCGCCGCACCGGCGCGGGCGAGCCGGTGACGCACAGCGCGCGGCTGGTGGGGATGCCCAGCGCGTGCATGGCCTCGCTGCAGAGGAACTCGCGGATCGAGCTGCGCAGCACCGCGCGCCCGTCCCCCATGCGGGAGTAGGGCGTGAGGCCGGCACCCTTGAGTTGCACCTCTTGCGGGCCCGAAGGCGTGTCCACCTCGCCCAGCAGAATGGCGCGGCCGTCGCCCAGTTGTCCCGCCCAGTGGCCGAACTGGTGCCCGCTGTAGACGCTGGCCAGGGGTTGCGTGCCGGCGATCGGCAGGTTGCCGGTGAACGCCCCCAGACCGGCCGGGCACGCAAGCCATTGCAGTTCCAGGCCCAGCAGGCGGGCGACCGAAGGGCTGGTGCCGACCCAGACGGGAGAGGGCAGGGGCGTCGGTTGCTGGAGGGTGAAAAACGCTTCACCCAGGGTGGCAAAGCGGTTGCGCCAGACCATGCCCAGGTCGACGGCCGGATCCACGGAAGTGTTCATCGGGGCATTGTCGCCGCGTCGATGCAACCTCGGTGGCGCAGGGCTAATCGGCGCGGGGCCAACGCAAACATCCAGGCACCCTGCAAGGCAGACCATCACTGGCGCCGACGGAAAGTTCATCAAGTAAACCCTTGCATGGTTGTGGGGTGCAACCCGCTAACATGATGCCGCTTCCCATTACCTACCGACAGGAGACACCCCCATGCTGGGCCAGATGCAGAGCCAACCCCTTCTGATTTCCTCGCTGATCGTGCACGCCGAGCGGCACCACGCCAGCACCGAGATCGTGTCCCGCCGTGTCGAGGGCGACCTCCACCGCAGCAACTGGGGCCAGGTTGCCCGCCGTGCGCGCCAAGTGGCCCACGCGCTCGATGGCCTGGGGCTTTCCATGGGTGATCGCGTGGCCACGCTGGCCTGGAACGGCTATCGCCATCTGGAACTGTATTTCGGCGTCAGCGGCACCGGCCGCGTGCTGCACACGCTCAACCCGCGACTGCACCCCGAGCAACTGGTCTGGATCGTCAACCACGCCGAGGACAAGGCGGTCTGCTTCGACATGACCTTCCTGCCGCTGGTGAAGGCCGTGGCCGCCAAGTGCACCACGGTGAAGCACTGGATTGCCCTGTGCGACGCCGACAAGCTGCCCGCGGACAGTGGCATTCCCGGCCTTCTGAGTTACGAGGCCTGGATGGGCCAGCAACCGACCGACTACGCCTGGCCCAGCTTCGACGAGAACGCGGCATCCAGCATGTGTTACACGAGCGGCACCACCGGCAATCCCAAGGCGGCGCTGTACTCGCACCGCTCCACGCTGCTGCACGCCTATGGCGCGGCGCTGCCGGATGCGCTGGGCTGCTCGGCGCGCGACAGCATCCTGCCGGTGGTGCCGATGTTCCACGTCAACGCCTGGGGCCTGCCGTACTCGGCCGCTGCCGTGGGCTGCAAGCTGGTGTTCCCCGGCCCGGCGCTGGACGGCAAATCGGTCTATGAACTCATCGAGGCGGAGAAGGTGACCATGGCCGCGGGCGTGCCCACCGTGTGGCAGATGCTGCTGGGCCACATGCAGGCGGGCGGCCTGAAGTTCAGCACGCTCAAGCGCACGGTGATCGGTGGTTCGGCCTGCCCGCCTGCCATGATCAACGCGTTCAACGACACCTACGGCGTGGAGGTGCTGCATGCCTGGGGCATGACCGAGATGTCGCCATTGGGCACGGTCTGCACGCTCAAGAATGCGCAGCTCGTGCTGCCGGCTCCCGACCAGCTCAAGGTGCGGCTCAAGCAGGGCCGGGCGGTCTTCGGGGTGGACATGAAGATCGTCGACGAGGCCGGCAAGGAGCTGCCGTGGGACGGCAAGGCCTATGGTGACCTGCTGGTGCGCGGTCCCTGGATCATTGCCAGCTACTTCAAGGGCGAAGGGGGAGACCCGCTGCAGTACGACGCGCAGGGACAGGGCTGGTTCCCCACCGGCGACGTCGCCACCATCGACGCCGACGGCTTCATGCAGATCACCGACCGCAGCAAGGACGTGATCAAGTCCGGCGGCGAATGGATCAGCTCGATCGACGTGGAGAACATCGCGATGGCCCACCCGGCCGTGGCCATGGCGGCCTGCGTCGGCATGCGCCACCCCAAGTGGGACGAACGGCCCATCGTGGTGGTGGTGAAGAAGCCCGGCACCGAGGTCACGCGCGAGGAACTCCTGGCGTTCTACGAAGGCAAGACCGCCAAATGGCAGATTCCGGACGACGTGGTCTTCGTCGATGCCATTCCGCTGGGGGCCACCGGCAAGATGCAGAAGATGACCCTGCGCCAGCAGCTCAAGGACTATGTGCTGCCTGGTGTCTGAAGCGGCTGTCTGGTCGGGACACAGTCACCGACCGGACACGAAAAGGGCGACGCAGTCGCCCTTGCGATACCCCCTAGGGAGTATCCCTGAGTGCTGCGCCGCAGCAGGCTTGTAAGCTGCAAGGCGATCCCACAACCAACTGGAGACAAGCATGCATTTCGCCATCAAGAGCCTGACCGCCGCTTCCCTGATCGCCTGCGCACTGGCCGCCCACGCCCAGAAGGGCGAGACGGTCCGCATCGCCTTCATGGACCCACTCTCCGGGCCCTTTGCCAACGTGGGCCAGAACCAGCTCAAGAGCTGGCAGTTCGCCGCCGAGACGCTGTCCGGCGCCAAGAACCCGGCCGGCGTGAAGTACGAAGTGGTGGGCTTTGACAACAAGGGCTCGCCGCAGGAAAGCCTGAACACGCTCAAGGCGGCGATCGATCAGGGCTTTCGCTATGTCACGCAGGGCAACGGTTCGGGCGCGGCGGCCGCCATCCTGGATGCGGTGAGCAAGCACAACGCGCGCAATCCTGGCAAGGAAGTGATCTACCTGAACTACGCGGCGGTGGACCCGGCGCTGACCAACGAGAAGTGCGACTACTGGCACTTCCGCCTGGATGCCGACACCACCATGAAGATGGAAGCGCTGACCACCTTCATGAAGGACCAGCCCAAGGTCAAGAACGTCTACCTGATCAACCAGAACTATTCGCATGGCCAGCAGGTCGCCAAATACTTCAAGGAGGGCATCCAGCGCAAGCGGCCCGATGTGAAGATCGCGGGCGAGGATCTGCACCCCATCGGCCAGGTGAAGGACTTTGCCCCCTACGTCGCCAAGATCAAGCAGTCCGGCGCCGATACCGTCGTCACCGGCAACTGGGGCGCCGACCTGACGCTGCTGGTGAAGGCGTTGAACGACGCCGGGCTGAAGTTGCCGATGTACACCTACTACTCCGGCGTCACCGGCACCCCGACGGCGCTGGCAGCCGGCGGTGAAGGCGAGGTCTACGTGATCGCCTACGGCCATGCGAACCACAGCGGCGAAATCGGCAAGATGGCCGCCGAGTTCAAGAAGAAGTTCAACGACGACTACTACACCTACGCCACCTACAACGGCATCAACCTGCTCAGCGCCGCGTTCGCCAAGGCCAAGAGCACCGACCCGGTCAAGGTGGCCGCCGCCATGGAAGGCCTGTCGTTCAAGAGCTTCGCCGGCGAAGTGACCATGCGCAAGACCGACCACCAGCTGCAACAGTCGCTGTTCGTGACCAAGTGGCAGAAGGCCGACGCCAAGAACCCCTACAGCGTGGAAAACACCGGGTACACCTTCGCGCCCGTCAAGCAGATGGAACCATATGTCGCCAGTACCCCCACCAGCTGCGACATGAAGCGACCCTCCTGAAATCCTGGGCCCGCGTGCCCCGTTCGGGCTGAGTCCTTCGACGGGTCTGGGTCAGGCCCAGTCGAAGCCCGTTCTCCCTCCGACTCGCTCAGGGTGAACGGGCTTTTCTGTTTCTTCTGCCTGCCACTTCCATGGAATTCTTCACCATCTTCCTGCTCAACGGCCTGAGCTACGGGCTCCTGCTGTTCATGTTGAGTTCGGGGCTCACGCTGATCTTCAGCATGATGGGCGTGCTCAACTTCGCACACGCCAGTTTCTACATGCTGGGCGCGTACTTCGCCTACAGCACGACCGAGCTGGTTGGGTACTGGCCGGCGTTGTTCTTCGCGCCTCTGCTGGTGGGGGTGCTCGGCGCCGTGTTCGAAAAGTACTGCCTGCGCCGGGTGCACAAGTTCGGCCATGTGCCCGAACTGCTCATCACCTTCGGCCTGAGCTTCATCATCCTGGAGATGGTGCAGCTCGTCTGGGGCACCAGTTCGGTGGACTACCGCGTGCCCGAGCTCCTCTCCGGCCCGCTGTTCACCATCTACGGCACCCAGTTCCCGATGTACCGGGGTTTCATGATGCTGGTGGCCGTGCTCATGCTCATCGCCATCTGGCTGCTGCTCACGCGCACGCGCATCGGCCTGGTGATCCAGGCCGCGCTCACCCACCCGGAAACGGTGGAGACCCTGGGCCACAACGTGCCGCGTGTGTTCATGCTGGTCTTTGGCGGGGGCGCCGCGCTGGCGGGCCTGGCCGGCGTGATCGGGGGCAATGCCTTCGTCACCGAACCCGGCATGGCGGCCACGGTGGGTTCGGTGATCTTCGTGGTGGTGGTGGTCGGCGGCATGGGCTCGCTCTCGGGCGCTTTCGTCGCCTCGCTGCTGATCGGCATCATCCAGACCTTCGCGGTGGGCATCGACAAGGCGCTGGTCGACCTCGCCGGTGTGGTCGGTCTCACGCTCACCCCCGAGACCTTCGGCTGGGCGCTCTGGAAACTCAAGATAAGCCAGATCGCGCCCATCCTGCCTTACGTGTTTCTGGTGCTGATCCTCATCTTCCGGCCCAAGGGCCTGCTCGGAACCAGGGAGGGTTGAACATGCCGAGCCAATCGCATTACCAGTTCAAGCCCTTGAATGTCGGTCGCTGGATCGTCTGGAGCCTGTACGCGCTGGTGCTCCTGGGCGCGCCGATGGTGTTTACCAGCAGTCTGAGCCAGACCCTGCTGAGCCAGATGGGCATCGCCATCATCGTCTGCCTGTCCTACAACATGCTGCTGGGGCAGGGGGGCATGCTCAGCTTCGGCCATGCGGTGTACTCGGGGCTGGGCTCCTTCATCGCAATCCATACGCTCAATGTCGTGAGCGATGGCCACCTCCCGCTGCCAGTCAGCCTGGTGCCGATCGCCGGTGGCCTGGCGGGCGTGGCCTTCGCGATCGTGTTCGGCTGGGTCACGACCAAGAAGGCCGCCACCCCGTTCGCCATGATCACGCTGGGTATCGGCGAACTGGTCTACGCCATGTCGCTGATGTTCCCCGAGTTCTTCGGCGGCGAAGGCGGGATTTCGGGCAACCGCGTGACCGGCGGCCGGCCGCTGGGCATCACCTTCGGGCCGCAGATCCAGCTCTACTACCTGATCGCGGTCTACACCTTCGTCTGCACCGGGCTCATGTTCGCGTTCACCCGCACGCCGCTGGGGCGCATGCTCAACGCCGTGCGCGACAACCCCGAGCGCGTCGAGTTCGTGGGCTACAACACCCAGATGGTGAGGTATCTCGCTTTCGTGATCGCGGCCTTCTTCGCCGGCGTCTCGGGCGGTCTGGCGGCGCTGAACTTCGAGATCGTGACCGCTGAAGTGGTCGGAGGCGCACGCTCGGGGGCCTACCTGCTGTTCACCTTCCTGGGCGGCGCGACCTTCTTCTTCGGGCCCATCATCGGCGCCATCCTCATGGTGCTGGCCTTCGTGCTGCTGTCGGAATTCACCAAGGCCTGGCTGCTCTACCTGGGCCTGATCTTCCTGTTCATGGTGATGTACGCGCCCGGTGGCGTGGCCAGTCTGATCATGATGAACGTGCGCGTGGCCGCCTACGGCATGCTGCGCCGGGTCTGGACGAGCTACCTGGCGCTGGGCCTGCTGGCCCTGGTCGTGCTGGTGGGCGCGGGCGCCATGATCGAGATGGTCTACCACCTGCAGCTCAATGCCGCGCTGGGAGACGAGCTCACCTTCCTGGGCGCCACGCTCAACGCGCGCAGTCCGGGTAGCTGGTTCGGCTCGGCCTTCGTCATGCTCACCGGCCTGGGCCTGTTCGAGCTGGCGCGGCGCCAGTTCCTGCGCGAATGGCACCAGATCCAGACCGACATCGAAATCGAAATCAAGCGACGGGAGGCCGTATGAGCGCAGCAGCGATGGCACAACCTGGCGCGCGACAGGAGGGAACATCCATGAGTGCCGCCACGCCGGCGCTGGAGCTGCGCGACCTGCGCAAGAGCTTTGGCAAGACCGAGATCATCCGGGGCGCCAACCTGGTGGTGCAGCCCGGCGAGCGGGTGGCCATCATCGGCCCCAACGGTGCGGGAAAGTCCACGCTGTTCAACCTGATCTCGGGGCGCTTCGAGCCCACCAGTGGCGACGTGCTGCTCTCGGGCCAGCGCATCAATGGCAAGAAGCCCTACGAGATCAACCGCCTGGGCCTTTCGCGCAGCTTCCAGATCACCAACATCTTTCCCAAGCTCAGCGTGTTCGAAAACCTGCGCTGCGGCGTGCTCTGGAGCCTGGGCTACAAGTACACGCTGTTCAAGTTCCTTGCCGACCTGGACGACGCCAACGAGCGCGCCGAGGAACTCATGCGCATGATCCACCTGGAGCGCAAGCGCGACGTGCTGGCTATGAACCTCACCTACGCCGAGCAGCGTGCGCTGGAGATCGGCATCACCATCGGTGGCGGCGCGCACGTGGTGCTGCTGGACGAGCCGACCGCGGGCATGAGCAAGAGCGAGACCAGCCGTTTCATCGAGCTGATCCGCGAGGTGACGGTGGGCAAGACGCTGCTGACGGTGGAGCACGACATGGGCGTGGTGTTCGGCCTGGCCGATCGCATTGCGGTGGTGGTGTACGGCGAGGTGATTGCCTTCGATACCCCTGACGCCGTGCGCGCGAACCCGCGCGTGCAGGAGGCCTACCTGGGCACCGAGGCCGAACAACAGGCCGCGGGACACTGAAGGACGGATGCGCAATGCTTGACATACAGAACCTGCACGCCTACTACGGCAAGAGCCATGTGCTGCACGGGGTGTCGTTCCAGGTACAGCCGGGCGAGATCGTGGCCCTGCTCGGTCGCAACGGCTCGGGCCGCTCCACCACGGCCAAGGCCATCATGGGGCTGGTCGATTGCACCGGCCAGGTGCGCTGGAAGGGCCAGGATATCCAGGGCAAAAAGTCCTTCGAGATCGCCCACCTGGGCATCGGGCACGTGCCCGAGAACCGGGACATCTTCCCCAGGATCACGGTGCACCAGAACCTGATGCTCGGGCAGAAGGGGCGTGGCAAGGGCTCGCGCTGGAGCTTCGACGACATGTACACCATGTTCCCGCGGCTCAAGGAGCGCCAGCACACCGAGGCCGGCGTGCTCTCCGGCGGCGAGCAGCAGATGCTCACCCTGTGCCGCACGCTCATGGGTGACCCGGACCTGATCATCATCGACGAGCCGACCGAGGGCCTGGCACCCAAGATCGTCGAACTGGTGGGCGAGTACCTGAAAACGCTCAAGACGCGTGGCGTCTCGGTGCTGCTGATCGAGCAAAAGCTCACCATCGCCATGTCGATCTCCGACCGCGCGCTGGTCATGGGGCACGGCAGCATCGTGTTCCAGGGAACACCGGACAGCCTGCGCGCGGACCCCTACACCCGCAAGGAGTGGCTGGAGGTTTGAACGCCCCCCGCGCCACCTGCGGCGTCACCCCCCTGGGGGCAATGCCTGTGGCCCGGCAAAGCCGGTTCCACGGCATTTCTGGTACGGGCACGTGCGCCGGCCAGGTGCGGGCTTCTGCCCGAGGTTCATTCCGAGACAAGCCGGCGACACCTGGCTCTTGCGGCACTGCACAATCTTCCTAGAATCGAACGATCGTTCTTTTTACCGAAGAACGTCACAGTCAACGCCCTCAGACACTGCCTGACACAACGAAGGAGCTTCCATGACCGCTGAGTACAAGGTCCACGGCGATGTGGCCGTCATCACCATGAACAACCCCCCGGTCAACGGCCTGGGGTTGTCTACCCGCCAGGGCATCACCGACGGACTGGCGCAGGCCGAGGCCGATCCGGCGGTCAAGGCGATCGTGCTCACCGGCGCGGGCAAGGCCTTCTCGGGCGGTGCGGACATCCGCGAATTCGGTTCGCCCAAGGCGCTGGCCGAACCCAACCTGCTGTCGGTCATCCTGGCGGTGGAAAACGCGTCCAAGCCGGTCGTGGCCGCCATGCACAGTGTCGCCATGGGGGGTGGCCTGGAGCTGGCCCTGGGCTGCCACTACCGCATCGCCGCACCCGGCACCAATGTGGCGCTGCCCGAGGTCAAGCTCGGCCTGATCCCTGGCGCCGGCGGCACGCAGCGCCTGCCGCGCGCCCTGGGCGTGGAGGCCGCGCTGAACATGATCGTCAGCGGCGAGCCCGTCAAGAGCGAGATGCTGGCGCAGTTGCCCGGCCAGATGCTGTTCAACAAGCTGTCCGCCTCGCCCGAGAGCCTGGCCGACGAAGCCCTGGCGCTGGCGCGCGAGATGGCGGCCAAGCACGCCGACGGCAGCGCGCTGCCCAAGGTGCGCAACCTGCCGTGCAAGCACCCGCAAGGCGACGCCTACTTCCAGTTCGCGCGCAACATGGTCAAGGGCATGTCGAAGAACTTCCCCGCGCCCGCCAAGTGCGTGGACGCGGTGGAAGCGGCGACGAAGAAGAAGTTCGACGACGGCATGGTGTTCGAGCGCGAGATCTTCATCAACCTGATGTGGACGCCCGAATGCCGCGCGCTGCGCCATCTGTTCACCGCCGAGCGCGCTGCGAGCAAGATTCCCGATGTGCCGGAAGACACACCGAAGCGCGAGATCGCGTCGGTGGCGGTGATCGGCGCCGGCACCATGGGTGGCGGCATCTCGATGAACTTCCTCAACGCCGGCATCCCGGTGAAGATTCTGGAGATGAAGCAGGACGCGCTGGACCGTGGCATCGCGACCATCCGCAAGAACTACGAAGCCCAGGTCAAGAAGGGCAAGCTCAAACAGGACAAGTACGAGCAGCGCATGGCGCTGCTGAGCACCACGCTGAGCTACGACGACCTCAAGGATGCCGACCTCGTGATCGAAGCCGTGTTCGAGGACATCGGCGTGAAGGAGGCCGTGTTCAAGGAACTCGACCGCGTGATGAAGCCCGGCGCGATCCTGGCCAGCAACACCTCGACGCTCGACGTGAACAAGATCGCCTCGTTCACCCAGCGTCCGCAGGACGTGGTGGGCCTGCACTTCTTCAGCCCGGCCAACGTGATGAAGCTGCTCGAAGTGGTGCGTGGCGAGAAGACCGCCAAGGACGTGATGGCCACGGTGATGACGGTGGCCAAGAAGATCAAGAAGACCGCCGTGGTCTCCGGCGTGTGCGACGGTTTCATCGGCAACCGCATGATCGAACAATACGGCCGCCAGGGCGGCTTCCTCCTCGACGAAGGCTGCACGCCCGAGCAGGTCGACAAGGCGATGGAAAAGTTCGGCATGGCCATGGGCCCGTTCCGCATGGGCGACCTGGCCGGCAACGACATCGGCTGGGCGATCCGCAAGCGCCGCTACCAGGAAAAGCCGGACATGAAGTACAGCAAGACGGCCGACCTGCTGTGCGAGAAGGGCCGCTTTGGCCAGAAGACTGGCGCCGGCTGGTACGACTACGTGCCGGGCAAGCGCGACGCGATCCCGAACGCCGAGGTCGTGAAGATGATCGAGGACCACCGCAAGTCGCTCGGCATCACGCCGCGCAAGATCTCCGACGAAGAGATCGTGCAGCGCCTGGTGTACGCGCTGGTGAACGAGGCCGCGCACATCCTGGAAGAGGGCATTGCCAACAAGGCCAGCGACATCGACGTGGTCTACATCTTCGGTTACGGCTTCCCCGCGCACCGCGGTGGCCCGATGATCTACGCCGACACCGTGGGCCTGTTCAACGTGGTGCAGAGCATGAAGCGTTTCGCGAAGAACCCGCTGGACGACGCGAAATTCTGGGAGCCGGCACCGCTGCTGGCCCGCCTGGTCGCCGAAGGCAAGACCTTCAACGCCTGACCCCACAGCACAAGACCGAACCAGGAGAACTTTCATGACCAACGCCGTCATCGTTTCCACCGCCCGCACGCCCCTGGCCAAGAGCTGGAAGGGCGCCTTCAACATGACCCACGGTGCCACCCTCGGCGGCCACGCGGTGCAGCATGCCGTGCAGCGCGCCGGCATCGAAGCCGCCGAAGTGGACGACGTCATCATGGGCTGCGCCAACCCCGAAGGCGCCACCGGCGCCAACATCGCGCGCCAGATCGCCCTGCGCGCCGGCCTGCCCATCACCACCTCGGGCATGACGGTCAACCGCTTCTGCTCGTCCGGCCTGCAGACCATTGCGATGGCCGCGCAGCGCATCATTGCAGGCGAAGGTGATGTGTACGTGGCCGGTGGCGTGGAAAGCATCTCCTGCGTGCAGCAGGAAATGAACACCCACATGCTGGCCGACCCCTGGCTTGTCGCGAACAAGCCCGAGATCTACTGGAACATGCTGCAGACCGCCGAACAGGTGGCCAAGCGCTACAACATCAGCCGCGACGCCATGGACGAGTACGGTGCCGCCAGCCAGCAAAAGGCCACGGCTGCGCTGGAAGCCGGCCTGTTCAAGGCCGAGATCGCCCCCATCACCGTGACCGCCGGCGTGGCCGACAAGGTCATGGGCCTCACCACGAAGAAGGTGACAGTGGAGGACGACGAAGGCATCCGCGCTGGCACCACCAAGGAAGGCATCAGCGGCATCCGCCCGGCCGTGCCCGGCGGCGTGATTTCGGCCGGCAACGCCAGCCAGTTCAGCGACGGCGGCGGCGCCTGCGTGCTGATGAACGAAACCATGGCCGAGAAGCGCGGCCTCCAACCCCTGGGCCGTTTTCTCGGCTTCGCCGTGGCCGGTTGCGAACCCGATGAAATGGGCATCGGCCCGGTGTTCGCCATCCCCAAGGTGCTCGCCCGCCTGGGCCTGAAGATCGGCGACATCGACCTGTGGGAACTCAACGAAGCCTTCGCGGTGCAGGTGATCTACTGCCGCGACAAGCTGGGCATCCCGGGCGACAGGCTCAACGTCAACGGCGGCGCCATTGCGGTGGGCCATCCCTATGGCGTCTCGGGCCAGCGCCTGACCGGCCACGCGCTGATCGAAGGCAAGCGCCGCGGCGCCAAGCGCGTCTGCGTGACCATGTGCATCGGCGGCGGCATGGGCGCAGCCGGCGTCTTCGAAGTGCTCTGAGGACGATCGCCATGGCCATGGCCGAGGCCAGCGTCAGCCCCGAGGTGTTTCTCGCCATGGGGCGCGAGGTGCTGGCCGCCCAGCCGTTCTCGCGCCTGATCGGCGCCGAACTCGCCGCCTTCTCCAGGGGGCGCTGCGAACTGCACGTGCCCATCGTCGAGTCCGTCAAGCAGCAGCTGGGCTTCGTGCACGGCGGCGTGCTCAGCTATGCGGCCGACAATGCGCTGACCTACGCGGGTGGCAGCGCACTGGGCCTGCCCGTGGTCACCAGTGAGTTCAAGATCAACTACCTGCGGCCGGCGATGGGCGAGCGCCTGATCGCGCGCGCCGAGGCGGTGCACACCGGCAAGACCCAATCGGTCTGCCGGTGCGATGTGTTCGTGCTGCAGGACGGCGTGGAAAAGCTCTGCGCGGTGGCGCAGGGCACCATTGCCGCGCTGCCGCCCAGGACCTGAACAGAAGAAGAGACACCATGAGCCTTCGCCCCACCGTCGATTTCCTGCTGTACGACTGGCTGAATGCCCCGTCTCTCAGCGAGCGCGAACGCTTCGCCGACCACAGCCGCGAGACCTTCGACGCGGTGCTCGACACCTGCGAGCGCATCGCGCGCGAGAAGTACGCCCCCTTCAACCGCGTGGTGGACACGCAGGAGCCGCACTTCGATGGCGAGCGCGTGATCCTGCCGCAGGCCACGCACGACGCGCAGAAGGCCTACGCGGCCTCGGGCATGCTCAGCGCCGCGCAGGACTACGAGGTGGGTGGCATGCAGCTGCCCTACACGGTGGAGGCCGCGGCCAATGCCTTCTTCGCCATGGCCTCGGTGAGCATCGGCAGCGGCATGCTCACCACCGGCAACGCCAACCTGCTCATGGTGCACGGCACCGAAGCGCAGAAGAACGTGTTCGCGCTCAATGAATTCAGCGGGCGCTTCTCGGGCACCATGTGCCTGTCCGAGCCGCAGGCCGGCTCCAGCCTGAGCGACGTGGCAACGCGCGCCGTGCCCGATGGCGCCGACTTCGCGGACGACCCGCTGGGGCCCCGCTACCGCCTCAAGGGCAACAAGATGTGGATCTCGGCCGGTGAACACGAGCTGACCGAGAACATCATCCACCTGGTGCTGGCCAAGATCCCGGACGAGAACGGCAAGCTCGTGCCCGGCACGCGCGGCATCTCGCTCTTCATCGTGCCCAAGAAACTGGTGAACACCGCGGGTGAGTTGACCGGCGAGCGCAACGACGTGGCGCTGGCCGGCCTGAACCACAAGTGCGGCTGGCGCGGCACCACCAACACGCTGCTCAACTTCGGCGAAGGCAAGTACCCCGTCAAGGGCGAAGCGGGCGCCGTGGGCTACCTGGTGGGGCAGGCGGGCAAGGGCCTGCACTGCATGTTCCACATGATGAACGAGGCCCGCATCGGCGTGGGCATGGCCGCCACGATGCTGGGCATGGCCGGCTACCACGCCAGCCTGGACTACGCGAAGAACCGTCCGCAAGGCCGCCCCATGGGACCAGCCGGCAAGGACCCGGCGCAAGCGCCGGTGCGCATCATCGAACACGCGGATGTGAAACGCATGCTGCTGGCGCAGAAGGCGTACTGCGAAGGCGCGCTCGCGCTCGAGCTCTACTGCGCGCGCCTGGTGGACGAACAGCACACAGCCGACGCCGCCACGGCGGACGACGCGCGCCTGCTGCTGGAGGTGCTCACGCCCATCGCCAAGAGCTGGCCGAGCGAGTGGTGCCTGGAGGCCAACAGCCTCGCGATCCAGATCCACGGCGGCTACGGCTACACGCGCGACTTCCCGGTCGAGCAGTACTGGCGCGACAACCGCCTGAACATGATCCACGAGGGCACGCACGGCATCCAGGCCATGGACCTGCTGGGCCGCAAGGTGCTGATGGAGGGCGGCAAGGGCCTGAGCCTGCTGGCCGGGCGCATCAACGCCACGATCCAGCGCGCGAGCCAGGTGCCCGAACTCGCCGCGCACGCCAGCGCGCTGGGTCAGGCGCTGGCGCAGGTCGGTGCGGCCACCCAGGCCGCCTGGGCCACCGGCGAGCCGACCGACGCGCTCGCCAATGCCGTGCCCTACCTGCAGGCCTTCGGCCACACGGTGCTGGCGTGGATCTGGCTGGACGTGGCGCTGGCCGCGCAAGTGGCGCCCGCATCGGCCGCGCGCACCGGCCGCCTGGGCGCCATGCGCTTCTTCTTCCACTACGAGCTGCCGAAGATCGGCGCCTGGCTGCAGGTGGTGAGCAGCCGCGACCAGACCTGCGCGGCCCTGCCGGAAGAGGCCTTCTGATGCTGCAGCACATCGTCATGTGGAAGATCAAGGCCACGGCGGACGGCAGCCGCGAGGCCAACCTCGCCAAGGCCCGCAGCCTGCTCGAGGCCTGCGCCCAACTCGTGCCCGGCATCGTGAAGTTCGAGGTGGCCACGGCCCAGCCCGGCCTGGAATGCACCTACGATCTGGTGCTCAACAGCACGTTCACCGACCGCGACGCGCTCGCCGCCTACCAGGGCCACCCCTCGCACGCGGCGCTCAAGCCCTTCATGCGCGCGGTCGTGGAGCAGCGGCAGTGCATGGATTACGAGATTTGAGCACCGGACACGGTGCCCCCACCCCAACCCTCCCCCAGCGCGGGAGGGAGCTTGACAACCAGGAGACCTGAACATGACCCGAACCATTCCCCAACTCTTCGACCTCAAGGGCAGGACGGCCCTGATCACCGGTGGCTCGCGCGGGCTGGGCCTGCAGATGGCGCACGCGCTGGGCGAGGCCGGCGCGCGCGTGCTGGTGAGTTCGCGCAAGGCCGAGGACCTGGAGAGCGCCGTTGCCGAGCTGCAGGCCGCCGGCATCGACGCGCGCTGGTTCGCCGCCGACTGCTCGAAAGAAGAGGAGATCCACCGCCTGGCCGACGAGAGCCTGCAGCGCCTGGGCGACATCGACATCCTGGTGAACAACGCCGGTGCCGCCTGGGGCGCGCCGGCCGAGGACCACCCGGTCGAGGCATGGGACAAGGTGATGAACCTCAACGTGCGCAGCTACTTCATCCTCAGCCAGGTGATCGCCCGGCGCAGCATGATCGCGCGCAAGAGCGGCCGCATCATCAACACCGCGTCCATCGCCGGCCTGGGCGGCAACCCCTCGGGCATGAACACCATCGCCTACAACACCTCCAAGGGCGCGGTCATCAACTTCACCCGCGCGCTGGCCGCCGAATGGGGCAAGTACGGCATCACCGTCAACGCCATCTGCCCGGGCTTCTTCCCGAGCAAGATGACGGTGGGCACGCTCAAGGCCATGGGTGAAGACAAGCTCGCGGCGCACGCCCCCCTGCGCCGCCTGGGCGACGACGAGGACTTGAAAGGCCTGACCGTGCTCTACGCGTCGGACGCCGGCAAGCACATCACCGGCCAGTGGCTGGCGGTGGACGGTGGCGTGTCCGTGATCACCGGCGGCTGAGCACACCCACATCGTTCGGCCGAGCACAATACCGTTCGGGCTGAGCCTGTCGAAGCCCTCGCACTCACATTGCAAGAACCCTTCGACAAGCTCAGGGCGAACGGAAATATTTTCAGATCCATGAAATTCAGTGTCCGCATCCCCTTCGTCGAATTGCTTGGTTTCGAGCTGCAGCGCATGGAGGCGGGCGAGGCCGAGATCACGTTCACGCCCACTGGTGAACACCTCAATTCCTTCGACGTGGTGCACGGCGGCGCGAGCATGACCCTGCTCGACGTGGTCATGGCGCACGCCGCGCGCTCGAACGAGCCGGACATGGGCGCGGTGACGATCGAGATGAAAACCAGCTTCATGCGCGCGGCCAGGGGCCCGCTGCGCGCTACCGGCCGCACACTGCACCGCACCGCCACCCTGGTGTTCACCGAGGCCAGCCTCTACGACGCTGCCGGCAAGCTCTGCGCCCACGCCACCGGCACCTTCAAGCTGATGCCGCGACTGGCCACCGGGCCGGGCAGCGCACAGCCGCTCAACCGCATTTCCACCGACTGACCCCTTTTCCCCAAGACCGGAGACCCCCCATGCCCGCCAACCAGCAGATCCTTCTCGACAACCGCCCCCAGGGCGAAGCCACCGTGGCCAACTTCAAGCTCGTCACCGCCCAGACGCCCGCGCTGGCCGATGGCCAGGTGCTGGTGCGCCACCACTACCTGAGCCTGGACCCGTACATGCGCGGGCGCATGAACGACAGCAAGAGCTACGCCGCCTCGCAAGCGCTGGGCGAGGTCATGATCGGCGGCACCGTGGGCGAGGTGGCCGAATCGAAGCACCCCAAGTTCCAGCCCGGCGACAAGGTCGTGGGCATGGGTGGCTGGCAGGAGTACAGCGTGGTCGACGCCGGCCAGCCCGGCGCGCTGCGCAAGGTCGACACCACGCATGTGCCGCTCTCGCACTACCTGGGCGCGGTCGGCATGCCGGGCGTGACCGCCTGGTACGGCCTGGTGAAGATCATCAACCCCAAGGCGGGCGACACGGTGGTGGTCAGCGCCGCCACCGGTGCCGTGGGCAGTGCCTTCGGTGCGCTGGCCAAGGCGCGCGGCTGCCGCGCGGTGGGCATCGCCGGCGGCCCCGACAAGTGCAAGTACGCGGTGGAGGAACTCGGCTTCGACGCCTGCATCGACTACAAGGTGCACAAGGACATGTACTCCCTGGCCAAGGCGCTCAAGGACGCGTGCCCCAGCGGCATCGACGGCTACTTTGAAAACGTCGGCGGCATGATCCTGGACGCGGTGCTGCTGCGCATGAACGCCTTCGGCCGCATCGCCGTCTGCGGCATGATCGCCGGCTACGACGGCCAGCCGCTGCCGCTGGCCAACCCCGCGCTGATCCTGGTCAACCGCCTCAAGGTCGAGGGTTTCATCGTCAGCGAGCACATGGAAGTCTGGCCCGAGGCGCTGACCGAACTGGGCACGCTGGTGGGCACCGGCAAGCTGCGCCCGCGCGAGACCATCGCACAGGGCATCGCGTCCGCGCCCGAGGCATTCCTGGGTCTGCTCAAAGGCAAGAACTTCGGCAAGCAGCTCGTGAAGCTGATCTGAAGGTATCGCAGGAGGCGCCCATGTCGACCACGCACGAGGTGTTCAACCAGCCTGTGCCGCTGGTGGACGTGAATCTGTTTGCCGTCAACCGGGCCATGCAGTCGGCGCTGGCGTTCAACGCGCCTGCACTGGACACTGCCCCGTTGCAGGCACTGGGCGCCGTGGTGGGCAGTGGCGAGATGCAGACGCACGCGCGGCTGGCCAATGTGCACGCGCCGCAGCTCAAGACGCACAGCCGCTTCGGCCACCGCATCGACCAGGTGGAGTTCCACCCGAGTTACCACGCGCTGATGACGGAGGCGGTGGGTGCCGGCCTGCATGGCACGCCCTGGGGTGAGGGTGGAACGAGCCCACACCTGCTCAGAGCCGCAGGCTTCATGCTCTTCACCGAGCTCGAACCCTCCGTCCTCTGCCCCATCTCCATGAGCTACGCGGTCGCACCCGCGCTCAGGGACAACCCGGCCATCTACAAGGACTGGGCACCTGGCCTCACCAGCCGCGCCTACGACCCCGCGCTCAAGGTCTGGCGCGACAAACCCGGCCTGACCATGGGCATGGGCATGACGGAAAAGCAGGGCGGTTCGGACGTGCGCGCCAACACCACGCGCGCAGAACCCGCCGGGTCCGACGCCTGGGGCCAGCGCTTCAGCGTCACCGGCCACAAGTGGTTCTTTTCGGCGCCGATGTGCGACGCCTTTCTGATCCTGGCGCAGACGGCCAGTGGCCTCTCCTGCCTGTTCCTGCCGCGCGTGCTGCCCGACGGCACGATGAACGCGATCTTCATCCAGCGCCTGAAGGACAAGCTGGGCAACAAGGCCAACGCAAGTTCCGAGGTGGAGTTCGTCGGTGCCAGTGCCTGGCTGGTGGGTGAAGAGGGGCGCGGCGTGCCGCAGATCCTGGCCATGGGCACGATGACGCGGCTGGACTGCGCCCTGGGCACCAGCGGACTGATGCGGCAGGCGCTCAGCATCGCGCTGAACCACACCACGCAGCGCAAGGCCTTCGGCAAGGCGCTGATCGACCAGCCACTGATGAAGAACGTGCTGGCCGACCTCGCGCTGGAATCCGAAGCGTCCACGGCACTCGCGCTGCGCCTGGCGCGCAGCTTCGACCGCGCGAGCGATCCGCACGAGCAGGTGATGACGCGCCTGCTGACGCCGGTGGCCAAGTTCTGGATCTGCAAGCGTGGCAGCCACTTCGCGCAGGAAGCCATGGAATGCCTGGGCGGCAACGGTTACGTGGAGGAGGGCGGCGAGGGCATCATGGCGCGCATCTACCGCGA
This sequence comes from Hydrogenophaga sp., assembly GCF_025699295.1. Taxonomy (GTDB): domain Bacteria; phylum Pseudomonadota; class Gammaproteobacteria; order Burkholderiales; family Burkholderiaceae_C; genus Hydrogenophaga. The sequence continues at coordinate 27,151 of NZ_JAILWB010000021.1, forward strand.
GATGCCGCTCAACTCGATCTGGGAAGGCGCGGGCAACATCATGGCGCTGGACCTGCTGCGCGCCTTGCGCAAGGCCGACGCGGCCGCCGCGCTGGCCCACGAACTCGCGCCCGCGCGCGGCATGCACCCGGCGCTGGACCACCTGGTCGAGCGCCTGCCCGCGCGCGTGGAAGAGATGGCCACCGAGATGGAGGCCCGCCGCCTGGCGCAGGACGTGGCGCTGGCCGTGCAGGCGGCGCTGCTGGCGCAGACCGCGCCCACGGCCGTGTTCGGCGCCTTCTGCGAGTCGCGCCTGGGCGGGCAGTGGGGCCACAGCTTCGGCTCGCTGGGCGCCGGCACCGATTTCGACGCCATCATCCACCGCGCCTTGCCGCACTGATCTGCACTCCGGAGACCTCATGTCCGACCTCATCCTGCACCACTACGCCACCTCACCCTTCTCTGAAAAGGTGCGCCTGATGCTCGGCCACAAGGGCCTGGCCTGGCAGAGCGTGAACATCCCGCGCATCCTGCCCAAGCCCGATGTGATCGCGCTCACCGGCGGCTACCGCCGTACGCCGTTCCTGCAGATCGGTGCCGACATCTATTGCGACACCGCCCTCATCTGCGACGTGCTCGAACACCGCCAGCCCGAGCCGCCGCTCTATCCCGAACACCAGAAAGGTGTGGCGCGCGTGCTGGCGCAGTGGGCCGACCACACGCTGTTCTGGGCTGCAATGGCCTACAACCTCAGCCCCAAGGGCGCAGCCGCGCTGTTTGCCGGCCAGCCGCCCGAAGCGGCACAGGCCTTTGGAGCCGACCGGGGCGCCATGCGCAGCAACATGACCAGCCTGCGCCCGGGCGATGCCACCGCGGCCTACCGCAGTTATCTGCGCCGCCTCTCCACCATGGTCGAGGAACAGCCTTTCTTGCTCGGCAGCGCGCCCTGCGTGGCCGACTTCGCGGCCTACCATCCCCTGTGGTTCAGCCGCGTGGTCAACCCCGCGATGGCCGGCATCCTGGACGCCACGCCGCACGTGATCGAGTGGATGGACCGCATGGCCGCCATTGGCCACGGGCAGATGAGCAAGCTGAGCGCGACCGAAGCGATCGCGATCGCCGCCGCCGCGCAGCCCGTTCCCCACGCCGACGACACCTTCCAGGACGACCACGGCATCGCGCTGGGCAGCCGCGTCACCGTGGCGGCGGAGTCGTTCGGCCAGGAACCCACCGAAGGCATCCTGCGCGCGGCCACGCGCACCCGCTACACGCTGGAGCGCACCGACGAGCGCGCCGGCCTGCTGCACGTGCACTTTCCGCGCATCGGCTATGTGCTGAGGGAAGTGCGAACTTGAGTGGCCCCGTCCACTGGCGCTGCCTGCCCTTCGATGCCCTGCATGCCCGCACGCTCTATGCCCTGTTGCGGCTGCGCACCCAGGTCTTCGTGATGGAACAGCGCTGCATCTACCTCGACATGGACGGCGCGGATGTGCCATGTTTTCACCTGCTGGGCGAGCGCGCGCAGAGCCTGGTGGGCTATGCGCGCCTGGTGCCGCCGGGCCTGAAGTTCACGGAGGCCAGCATTGGCCGCGTCATCACCGACGAGAGCGCGCGCGGCACTGGCCTGGGCCATGTGCTGATCGACGAGGCGGTGCGTCAGCTGCATGCCATCTGGGGTGTGCAGGCGATCCGGATCAGCGCCCAGTCGCGGTTGCAGGCCTTCTACCGCCAGCACGGCTTCGAGCCCGAGGGCGAGATCTATCTGGAAGACGGCATCGACCACATCGAGATGCTGCTGACGCCATGAGTTTTTCTTCACGCACCCACAGGAGACACGGATGATTCAGGATTTCACAGGCAAGACGGCGGTGCTCACCGGCGCTGGCTCGGGCTTCGGCCTCGAATGCGCGCGCATCGGCGCGAAGCGGGGCATGAACCTCGTGCTGGTCGACGTGCAGCAGGACGCGCTGGACAAGGCAACCGCCGAGATGGAGGCCACCGGCGTGCGCGTGCTCTCGCGCAAGGTGGACGTGTCGAACCAGGCGCAGATGGAGGCGCTGGCCGCCGACGTGCAGAAGACCTTCGGCGCGCCGCACTTCGTCTTCAACAACGCGGGCGTGGGCTCGGGTGGCCTGATCTGGGAGAACTCGGTCAAGGACTGGGAATGGGTGCTGGGCGTGAACCTCTGGGGCGTGGTGCACGGCGTGCGCCTGTTCACGCCCATGATGCTGGCCGCCGCGAAGGTCGACCCCGCCTGGCGCGGCCACATCGTCAACACCGCCAGCATGGCAGGCCTGCTGACGCCGCCCAACATGGGCATCTACAACGTCAGCAAGCACGCCGTGGTGAGCCTGACCGAGACGCTGTACCAGGACCTGAAACTCGTGAGCGACCAGCTCAGTGCCAGCGTGCTCTGCCCGTACTTCGTGCCCACTGGCATCAGCCAGAGCCACCGCAACAAGCCCGCCGAGCTGGCCGACGAGAAGCCCACGCAAAGCCAGCTGATCGGCCAGGCCCAGAGCGACAAGGCCGTGAGCTCGGGCAAGGTCTCGGCGGCCGACGTGGCACAGCTGGTGTTCGACGCCATCACGGCCGACCGCTTCTACATCTTCAGCCACCCACGCGCGCTGGGCAATGTGCGCGCGCGCATGGAAGGTATCGTCAACATCACCAACCCGGCCGACCCGTTCCACGAGCGCCCCGAAATCGGCATCGCCCTGAAGGCGGCGCTGCGCGCGGTGTGAGCGCCGGATGAAACGACCATGGGCGAGGGCGGCCACGCGCTGTTTCACACCGCCATCGGCGTCTGCGGCATCGCCTGGGGACCGGGCGGCGTGGTCGCGGTGCAGCTGCCCGAGGCGGATGCGGCCCGCACCCGTGCACGGCTGCTGAAAGGGCTGGCACCGCTGCCCGAGGTGGCCCGGCCGCCCGCGCCGGTACAGGCGGCCATCGAAGGCGTGCAGGCCTTGCTGGAGGGCCGTTCGCGCAGCGACCTGCGCGAGATCGAACTCGACATGAGCCAGGTCACACCGTTCCAGCGCGCCGTGTATGCCATTGCCCGTGCGATACCACCCGGCCAGACGCGCACCTACGGTGAGGTGGCGCATGAACTCGGTGACCCGGGCCTGTCGCGCGCCGTCGGCCAGGCCCTGGGCCACAACCCGTTTGCCCCCATCGTGCCCTGCCACCGCGTGCTCGCGGCGGGTGCCCGCTCGGGAGGCTTTTCGGCCAGTGGCGGCGTGGCGACCAAGCTGCGCATGCTGCAGATCGAACACGCGCAGATCGGCGGGGCGCCCGGCCTGTTCGACGCAGACCCCGCATGATCACCACGACCGAGCTCCTGTCGGGTGCCATCCGGGTGGTGGACTACTGCTGCAGCGCCGGCCCCGCCGAGAAGCCGTTCACCGAGACGCACGCAGGCCACTCGGTGTCCTATGTGCGCAAGGGCAGCTTCGGCTACCGCACGCGGGGCGAGACCTACGAGCTGGTGGCCGGTTCGGTGCTGGTGGGCCACCCGGGCGACGAGTTCATGTGCACCCACGACCACCACGTCTGCGGCGACGAATGCCTGGCGTTTCACCTCTCGCCGGGCTTCGTCGATCTGGTCGGCGGCGACAAGCGCAACTGGCGCACCGGCGGTCTGCCGCCGCTGCCCGAACTCATGGTGCTGGGCGAGCTCGCGCAGGCGGTGGCCAGCGGCTGCAGCGATGCCGGCCTGGACGAAGTCGGCCTGTGGTTCGCCTCCCGCTTCGTGGATGTCGTCACCGGCCGCCAGCGCGCTCCGCAGCCCGCGAGCGAGCGAGACCGCCGCCGTGCCGTGGAGGCGGCGATGTGGATCGCCGCCCATTCGCACGAGGATGTCGACCTGGACCGCGCGGCCGGCGAGGTGGCCTTGAGCCCGTTTCATTTCCTGCGGCTGTTCTCGCGCGTGCTCGGCGTCACGCCGCACCAGTACCTGGTGCGTTCGCGGCTGCGCCACGCGGCGCGGTTGCTGGCCGACAGCGAACAAGCGGTGACCGACGTGGCCCTGGAGGTGGGCTTTGCCGACCTCAGCAACTTCGTGCGCACCTTCCACCGCGCGGCCGGTGTCTCGCCGCGCGGCTTTCGCCAGGCCGCCCGGACGGGGCCGCGCAAGGTGCGCAAGATTCTCCAAGACCGCGTGGCCGACCTCATCGACGATGGACGCCTGATCCACCCATCGAGCAGGAAACCATCCTCATGTACGACCACATCGGACTGAAAGTCAAAGACCTCGCTGCGAGCAAGCGCTTTTATGAAGCCGCACTCGCCCCCCTCGGCCACGTGCTCGGCTCGCACGACGACACTTATGCTGGCCTGGGCCCGGCAGGTGCCCCCGCGCTGTGGCTCTACGCCACCCCAGGCGCCCAAGGGCCGGGCACACACGTCGCATTCTGCGCCGCAAACCACGAGGCGGTGGACGCGTTCTACAAGGCCGGCCTGAAGGCGGGCGCAAAAGACAACGGCGGCCCCGGCCCGCGCCCCGACTACAGCCCGTCCTACTACGCGGCTTTTCTGATCGACCCCGACGGCAACAACGTCGAAGCGGTCTGTCCCTGAAAGGGCGAGGTGCTCAGGAAGCCGGCGGCGCGTCGGGTTCCTGCGGGGTCTTTTCCTGTTGCGCGGCGGCCTTTTTCACCTGGTTGCCCAGCACCAGCGCCCGCCCGGCGAACATGCCACCCGCAGCTTCCAGGTCCATGCGCTCGGTGTCGCGCTGGCGCAGGTGGTCCATGACGGCAATGGCCTCTTCTTCCTCGGCGCCCATGGTCAGCAGGGCCTGATGGCCCATGGCCATGGCGGACTCGAAGGTCTCGCGCACGAGGTAGTCCACGCCGGCCTTGCGCAGGTCCAGCACGTGTTCGCGGTCGAAGGCGCGCACCAGCAGCTGCGCCTGCGGGAACTCGGTCTTCGCCAGCGCGGCGATGCGGGTGGCGGCCTCCTTGTTGTCCAGGCACACCAGGATCGTCTGCGCCGTGTGCGCGCCCGCGGCGTGCAGCACGTCGGAGCGGCAGCCGTCGCCGTAGTAGACCTTGAAGCCGTAGGCCTCGGCGTCGCGGATCATCTGCACGTCGTTGTCGATGATGGTGATGCTCGCGCCGCGCGCGATCACGCCCTGGCTGGCGATCTGGCCGAAGCGGCCGAAGCCGATCACCAGCACGCTGGCGGCCCGGCCGTCCACCGCCTCGATGCCGTCCATGGACACGCCTTCCTTGCGCGCGAAGCGCTTGTGCACCAGCACCATCAGCGGCGTGAGCGCCATGGACAGCACCACGATGGCCGTCATGTTGGCGTTGACGGTGGCGTCGATCACGCGCGCGCCCAGCGCGGCGGAGAACAGCACGAAGGCGAATTCACCGCCTTGCGCCATGAGCACGGCGCGGTCCAGCGCGTCGGCGTGCGAACTTTTCGCGAAGCGCGCCACGGCGTAGATGCACAGGGCCTTGACCACCATCATGGCCAGCACACCACCCACGATGAGCGGCCAGTTGCGCGCCACCACGGCCAGGTCCAGCGACATGCCCACGCTGAGGAAGAACAGGCCGAGCAGCAGGCCGCGGAAGGGTTCGATGTCGGCCTCCAGCTGGTGGCGGAAGGTCGATTCGGACAGCAGCACGCCCGCGAGGAAGGCGCCCATGGCCATGGACAGGCCGCCGAGCTGCATCAGCAGCGCCGCGCCCAGAACCACCAGCAGCGCGGCGGCGGTCATCACCTCGCGCGCGCGGGACCGCGCCAGCACGCGGAACAGCGGGTTGAGCAGCCAGGTGCCCACGGCCACCAGCGCCACCAGCGAACCCAGCGCGAGCCCGATGGTGGCCCAGCGCGAGGCCTGCTCGGCCACCACCTGCGCGCCGGGTTCGTGCGCCGCCATGAACGCCACCACCGCCAGCAGCGGGACGATCAGCAGGTCCTCGAACAGCAGGATGGCGACGATCTTCTGGCCCCGCGGCTGGGCCATGTCGCCGCGCTCGCCCAGCACCTGCATCACCACGGCGGTGGAGGTGAGCACGAAACCCATGGCGCTGACGAAGGACACCCCGAGCGGGAAACCGAAGGCTAGGCCCACGCCGGTGAGCAGGAAACCGCAGACCACCACCTGCAGGCTGCCCAGCCCGAAGATCGCGCGGCGCAGGCTCCACAGGTGCGAGGGTTGCATCTCCAGGCCGATGACGAAGAGGTACATCACCACGCCAAGTTCGGCGATGTGCAGGATGGTGGCCGGGTCGTTGATCAGGCCCATGCCGAACGGACCGATGGCCAGGCCGCCGGCCAGGTAGCCCAGCACCGAGCCCAGGCCCAGGCGCTTGAACAGGGGAACGGCCACCACGGCGGCGCCCAGAAGGGTCACGACTTTGAGCAGGTCGCCTGCGCTGCCTTCAACGGCCATGGGGTTTCTCCAGTGAAATGGGGCGGGGTCCGGGAGGCGAAATTGTGACGCACGCGGGCACGCCCCGCCTCCAGGGCATCGACCCCGCGCCAGCGCTGCCATTGCCGTCTGGAGACAATCGCCGCATGTTCTTCACCCCTTACTTCAAACTGGCCCTGATCCTGGGCCTGCTCTCGGCCATCGGCCCCTTCGCCATCGACATGTACCTTCCCGCGCTGCCGGCCATCGGCAGCACGCTGGGGGCCAGCGTGGGTGCCGTGCAATGGACGCTCACCGCCTTCTTCCTGTCGCTGGGGGCCGGTCAGTTGCTGTACGGCCCCATCTCGGACATGGTCGGACGCAAGCCGCCGCTGTACTTCGGTCTGGGCCTGTTTGCCGTGGCCAGCGTGGGCTGCGCGATGACCAGCGACGTACAGACCCTGGTGGTGCTGCGCTTTCTGCAGGGCCTGGGCGCGGCCGCCGGCATGGCGATTCCGCGTGCCGTGGTGCGCGACCTGCACACGGGTACGGAGGCCGCTCGCATCATGTCGCTGCTGATGCTGGTGTTCAGCGTTTCTCCCATCCTGGCACCGCTGGTGGGCAGCGGCGTGATCGCACTGACCGGCTGGCGCGGTGTGTTCTGGGCCGTGACACTGGCTTCCGTGGCCGGCCTGGCGCTGGTGCATGGTGCGCTGAACGAAACCCGCCCGCCAGCCCAGCGTCTGGAAAGCAGCCTGGGCAGCGCCTTGCGCTCTTACGGCGTGCTGCTGCGCGATGGGCACTTTCTGGGCCTGGTGGGCATTGCCAGCACGGCGCTGGCGGGCTTCTTCGTGTACCTGGCGGGCTCTCCGTTCGTGATGATCGACCACTACGGCCTGAGCCCCACGCAATACAGCCTGGCGTTTTCGGTCAACGCGGCCGCGTTTTTTGGCGCGGCGCAGTGCACGGCATGGCTCGGCCGCCGCTTTGGTCTGGTGAATGTGGTCAAGGGTGCGGCCAGTGCCTCGGGCGTGGTGATGTGCCTGCTGCTGGCGTACTACCTGGCGGGCGGTGACCAGCTGTGGGTGCTGATCGCTCTGTATTTCGTGGCCAGCGGATTCATGGGCCTGGTGATCCCCACCACCTCGGTGCTGGCCCTGGAAAAACACGGCGCCATCGCCGGCACCGCTTCCGCGCTCATGGGCACGCTGCAGATGCTGGGCGGCGCGGCCGCCATGGGCATCGTGAGCCTGTTCGCCAACGGCAAGCCCCTGCCCATGGTGGTGGGCATGGCCTGCGGCGCGCTCACCGGCGTGGCGCTGACCTGGATCACATTGGGTGGCGCCGAGAGGGCACCCCTGCCCACCAGGGTGCAGGGCTGATGCCGCACCCCGACGGCCTGCCGTCGCCCCAGCGCGGGCGGGCCGTTTGGGTGATCGTGCTGGGCATCACCATGGCGGTGATGGACGGCAGCATCGTCAACATGGCCCTGCCGGGCATTGCGCGTGAACTGGACGCGCCCGCCTCGCAGGCCATCTGGGTCGTCAACGCCTACCAGATCGCTTCGCTCGTCATGCTGCTGCCGCTGGCCGCACTGGGTGACCGGCTGGGCTACCGGCGCGTCTATCTCGTGGGCATGGCGCTGTTCGTGCTGTCGTCCATCGCGGCCATGCTGGCCACCTCGCTGCCCATGCTCACGGCAGCGCGCGCGCTGCAGGGCCTGGGCGCCGCCGGCATCATGAGCGTGAACACCGCGCTGGTGCGCCTGATCTACCCGAGCGACCGCCTGGGGCGCGGGATCGCCGTCAACTCCATGGTGGTGGCCACCTCGACCATGGCCGGGCCGGCAGTGGCCGCGGCCATCCTGTCGGTGGCGTCCTGGCCCTGGCTGTTCGCGCTGAACGTGCCGCTGGGCCTGCTCACGCTGGCGATGGGGCGCAAGGCCCTGCCCACCAACCCGCCGCGCACCGCCGCCGCACCGCAGTTCTCGCTGCTGGACGTGCTGCTCAACGTGCTCATGTTCACCCTGGTCTTTGTCGGTGCGGACTACCTCGGCGTGCGCAGCGGCGCCGGCCACGGCGCCCCGGTGCTGGGCTGGGCCCTGCTCGCCGCCGGGGTGGCGGTGGGCGTGGTCTACCTCCGCCGGCAATGGCACCTGGCGGCGCCGCTGTTCCCGCTGGACCTTCTGCGCATCCCCGTCTTCGCGCTGTCCATGGGTTCGTCGCTGGGGGCCTTCTGTGCGCAGATGCTGGCCTTCGTGAGCCTGCCGTTCCTGCTGCTGGAGGTGCAGGGGCGCTCGCACATGGAAGCCGGCCTGATCATGACCGCCTGGCCCATGGCCACCGTGCTGGTAGCACCCATCGCGGGCCGCCTGATCGGGCGCTACCCGGCGGGCTGGCTGGGCGGCATCGGCATGGTGGTGTTCGCCACCGGCCTGCTGCTGGTGGGCCTGCGGCCCGAGCAGGTCACAGCCTTCGAGATGGGCTGGCGCCTGGCGCTGTGCGGCGCCGGCTTCGCGCTGTTCCAGTCACCCAACAACCACACCATCGTGACCACGGCACCCGTGCACCGCAGCGGCGCGGCCAGCGGCATGCTGGGCACGGCCAGGCTCACCGGCCAGACGCTGGGCGCGGTGATGCTGGCGGCAATCTACGCGGTGTGGAACCAGCACGACGGGCGCGGCGAGACGGTGGCGCTGTGCCTGGCCGCCGGCTGCGCCTTGCTGGCGGGGGTGAGCAGTTCGCTGCGCGTGCGGCATTGAGCCGCGGGCGGTGCCCACTCTATGGCTTGCGCGACTCCGGTCACCGACCGGTGCCATCCGCCCGGTTGTCCAGCTGGAACACCGCCACCGTCTCGACCAGATCGGTGGCTTGCGTGCGCAGGCTGCTGGCGGCTGCGGCCATCTCTTCAACCAGAGCGGCATTCTGCTGCGTGGCCTGATCCATTTGCGTCACGGCCTCACCGACCTGGGCCACGCCATCGCTTTGCTCTTTGCTCGCCGCACTGATCTCGGCCATGATGTCCGTGACCCGACGCACGCTGTCAACCACCTCGCTCATGGTGCTGCCGGCTTTGTCCACCAGCACGGTGCCGCTGGAGACGCGCTCCACACTTTCGGTGATGAGGTCCTTGATCTCCTTGGCAGCGCCGGCACTGCGCTGCGCGAGGTTGCGCACTTCGGCCGCCACCACGGCGAAACCGCGGCCTTGCTCGCCGGCGCGCGCCGCCTCCACCGCGGCGTTGAGCGCCAGGATGTTGGTCTGGAAGGCAATGCCGTCGATCACGGAGATGATGTCGGCAATCTTCTTGGAACTGGTCTCGATGCCTTTCATCGTGTCCACCACTTGCGAGACCACTTCGCCGCCCTGCATGGCCACCGTGGACGCGGTTTGAGCAAGCTGGTTGGCCTGTTGGGCGTTGTCGGCGTTCTGCCTGACGGTCGAGGACAGCTCCTCCATGGAGGCTGCGGTTTCCTCCAGTGCGCTCGCCTGGCTTTCGGTGCGCGAGCTCAAGTCCTGGTTGCCTTGGGCAATCTCGGCGCTGGCCGTGGACACGGATTCCGATCCCAGACGGACGCGGGTCACCACGGACGACAAGCTCGCCTGCATGGTGCTCAAGGAACGCAGCAACTGAGCCACTTCGTCGCGGCCTTGGGCCTGGATCGCGCTGGAGAGATCGCCGTTGGAGACCCGATCGGCAAACGCCACGGCCGCGCGCATGGTGTTGATGATGCCGGTGAAAACCGCGTAGAGCACCACGAAAAACACACCCAGCATGAGGGTCGCCACCACCACGAACACGGTTTGCCACGTTCGGGCATTCGCTTCGGCCGCTGCGATGGCGCCGCTGGTGCGGGCATCGAGCAGTTTGAAGAACTCGTTGACCGGCGCCATGATCCTGGCCTTGTTGCCGTGATAGCCGGCGTTGTGCATCAGGTCACGGGCCCTCTCCAGGTCCGGCGCGCCCTGAACCAGGGTGCCAGAACCATCGGGAGTGAGGCCTTTGACGAGATTCATGGCCAGCACCTCGGTCTGCACCAGCTCGCCGGAGTTCTTGTTCGCTTCGGCCAGCTGGGCCATTTCCGCCTCGGTGAAGCCCTCGCGCCGCATCATGTCCAGCAAGTCGATTTTCTCGCCCCCCGCGCCAGGAGGCGTGATGCCGGCGGCCCGGAAGTCCCAGTAAATGCCCTCGTAGCCACCGGGGCGGGCTGCTTTTCCGGAGCGAATGTCCAGCACTTCGTTGTACTGCTTTTCCCACATGGCATCACCCGTCACCACGTAGGTTCTGGCCAGGCGCGTAAGGTCGTCCGAGCTCTGGCGAAGCTCGTCCGCCAGCAGGAATGAGGCGTAGCGCTTCTGGTGGGCCGTTGCAATGTCGGCGTTCGCCAGGTTGAGACGCCACTGTGTGAACGCAATGCCCGCGATCGTGACCACAAGCAGGCTCATCAGAAGAGCAAGCTTCTGACGCAGGGTGAAATTGTTGATGATGCCCATACCAGTTCTCCGATGAGATGCAATGAAAGTGTTCGGTGAACGAGGTGTTCGAACAGGTTCAGGCAGCCCGTCGGTTTCACTGTGCACGCGCATGGTTTCTCGACACGACCTTGAACAACTTGATGCCGTGCGTCGGCCAAGACGTCACGGCGCCAGATGGTCGCTACCTCCCGGCCAAACCTTCCGCCAGCGCCCGCACCGACAGCGGTGCACAACCCTCGGCCTTGTTGCTGATGGTCACGTACACGTTCTGTCCGGCGCCCGCGATGCCGGCGATGGTCTTCACCAGCAGGGCGCGCGTCTCGTTGTCCACGTCGTGGATGCGGTCGTAGGGGCTGTACTCGCGTTGCGCGTCCTCGTAGCCGTAGGCGCCGTGCAGCGGGTTGAGGTTCCAGCGGCAGACCATGGGGCCGGGCCAGAGCAATCGCAGCAGCGGCAGTTGGTCGGCCAGGCGCGGCATCCTGGCGTGCAGGCACAGGCACCAGGTGGCTCCGCACTCGCGCAGCACGGCCGCCAGCTCGGGCATGAAGACCGGGTCCAGCCATTCCGGGTCGCGCACTTCCACGGCCAGCACACCGTCGGGAGCCGTGTGCGCAAGTGGCGGCTGGGCCAGCAGCAGGGTGCGCAGGCGCTGCAGCACCAAGGGCAGGTTGTGGAGCAGGTGCCTCGGCAGGGGGCTCAACTGGAACACCAGCGCGCCGACCTTGTGGCCCAGGCCGGCGAGCGCGGGGGCGACGAAGTCCTGCGTGGCCAGCGCCGCGTCCAGGAACGCCGGGTTGGGCTGCAGGCCGCGGCCGTCCTCGCCGCGCACCAGGGCATCGGTGATGTGGCTGGGTGCCTTCACCACGAAACGGAAATCGTCCGGCACCTGGGCGGCGTAGCGCGCGTACTGGTCCTGCGTGAGTGGGCGGTAGAAGCTGCGGTCCACGCTCACGGTGCGCATCAGGGGGTGCTGGCCGTAGGCGCGCAGGCCTTCCCTGGACAGCAGCGCGTCGGGGTATTCGGCGTCCCACACCAGGCCGGCCCAGCCCGGGTAGGTCCACGACGAGGAGCCCAGGCGCAGGCGGGCGGGCAGGGCGGCGGCCAGTGCGACCAGGGCCTCGTCGCGCGGCGCGGGGTTCACGCGGGCCGGGCTTTTTCGCGCGGCAGGCGTCGGGGGCGGCGCGGGCGGTGCGGGAGGGGATGGCGGGTCGCCGAAGAGGTCGTCTTGCATGATGGAAAGCGGGGGCGATGCCTAGCACAAATGCCGCCCGGGACACGGGCATGGTAGCCCCTACGCCTGTGGCAAACTCGCGCGCTTCTTGTTTCGACATCGACGGTGCATGCAGCAGATCATCCGGCAGATCGCCACAGAAATCAGGGTTGAGGAACGGCAGGTGCTCGCGGCGGTCGAGCTGCTCGATGGCGGCGCCACGGTGCCCTTCATCGCGCGCTACCGCAAGGAGGCCACGGGCGGGCTGGACGACGTGCAGTTGCGCGAACTGGCCTACCGCCTGGACTACCTGCGCGAGCTGGAAGACCGCCGCGCGGCCGTGCTGAAAGCCATCGACGAGCAGGGCAAGCTCACCGACGCGCTGCGCGCCGCCATCGCTGCCGCGCCCACCAAGCAGGAACTGGAAGACCTGTACCTGCCGTACAAGCAGAAGCGCCGCACCAAGGGACAGATCGCGCGCGAGTTCGGCATCGAGCCACTGGCCGACAGGCTCTTTGCCGACCCGACGCTGGACCCGGCCACCGAGGCCGCTGCGTTCACGAAGCCGCCCGAGGTGCTGGACGACGGCAAGCCCGGCGCCGACTTCTCCACCGTGCCGGCCGTGCTCGACGGCGTGCGCGACATCCTGAGCGAGCGCTGGGCCGAAGACGCCGCGCTGCTGCAGAACCTGCGCGAATGGCTCTGGGCCGAAGGCCTGCTCAAGAGCACGCTGGTGGCGGGCAAGGACGAGAACGCCCCCGAGGTTGCCAAGTTCCGCGACTACTTCGACTACGACGAACCGATCTCGCGCGTGCCTTCGCACCGCGCGCTGGCGGTATTTCGTGGCCGCTCTCTGGAGATCCTGGATGCCAAACTGGTGCTGCCCGAGCCTGCGGACACGCCGGCTTCGGCAGGCTCAGCCCGAACGGTGGTGCCGTCGCTCGCCGAAGGCCGCATCGCCCTGCACCTGGGCTGGAGCCACCAGGGCCGCGCGGCCGACGACCTGCTGCGCAAATGCGTGGCCTGGACCTGGCGCGTGAAGCTCTCGCTCTCCAGCGAGCGCGACCTGTTCGCCCGCCTGCGCGAGAGCGCTGAAGGCGTGGCGATCAAGGTGTTCGCCGACAACCTGCGCGACCTGCTGCTGGCCGCGCCGGCTGGCCCCAAGGTGGTGATGGGCCTGGACCCGGGCATCCGCACCGGCGTGAAGGTGGCGGTGGTGGATGCGACCGGCAAGCTGGTGGACACCGCCACGGTCTACCCGCACGAACCCCGGCGCGACTGGGACGGTGCCCTGCACACCCTGGCGCAACTCGCGCGCAAGCACGGCGTGAACCTGATCGCCATCGGCAACGGCACGGCCAGCCGCGAAACCGACAAGCTCGCGGCCGACCTGATCAAGCTGCTGGACAAGGCCGGGCAGGGCGGGGTGCAGAAGGTGGTGGTGAGCGAGGCCGGCGCCTCGGTCTACTCCGCGAGCGAGTTCGCCAGCCAGGAAATGCCCGACGTGGACGTGAGCCTGCGCGGCGCGGCCAGCATCGCGCGCCGCCTGCAGGACCCGCTGGCCGAGCTGGTGAAGATCGATCCCAAGAGCATCGGCGTGGGCCAGTACCAGCACGACGTGAACCAGAGCGAACTCGCCCGCACGCTCGAAGCCGTGGTGGAGGACTGCGTGAACGGTGTGGGCGTGGATCTCAACACCGCCAGCGTGCCGCTGCTCTCCAGAGTGTCGGGGCTCTCGGGCAGCGTGGCCAAGGCCGTGGTGCGCTGGCGCGAAACCCACGGCGCGTTCAAGAGCCGCCAGCAGTTGATGGATGTGGCCGGCCTGGGCGCGAAGACCTTCGAGCAGAGCGCGGGCTTCCTGCGCATCCGCGGCGGTGACAACCCACTGGACATGACAGGCGTGCACCCGGAGACCTACCCGGTGGTCGAGCAGATCATCGCGAAGACCGGCCAGCCGGTGGCCGCGCTCATGGGCCGCGCCGACATGCTCAAGACGCTGCGCCCGGAGCTGTTTGCCAACGAAAAATTCGGCGTTATCACGGTCAGGGACATCCTGACCGAACTGGAAAAGCCCGGCCGCGACCCGCGCCCCGATTTCCAGGTGGCGCGTTTCAACGAGGGCGTGGACGACATCAGCGACCTGCGCGAGGGCATGGTCCTGGAAGGCACGGTGAGCAACGTCGCGCAGTTCGGCGCTTTCGTGGACCTGGGCGTGCACCAGGACGGTCTGGTGCACGTGAGCCAGCTGGCGCACAAGTTCGTCAACGACGCGCGCGAGATCGTCAAGACCGGTGACATCGTCAAGGTCAGGGTGATGGAAGTGGACGTGGCGCGCAAGCGCATCGGCCTGTCCATGAAGCTGAGCGAGGCGCCCGGGCGCGGCGCCGCAGGAACCGGCACGCGCGACAACCGTTTCGAGCCCGCGCGCGGCGCGGGATCGCGCACGGGTCGCCCGGGCGGGCAGGGCCCGGCTGCGCCTGCCGTGCCCTCGGCCATGGCGTCGGCCTTCGCGAAGCTGAAAAACGGGCGCTGACGGGGGGATGTAGAGGGCTCAAGTCGGGGGGGCAGGCGCCGATAAGAAGAGGAATCGGAAAAACCCCAGAACCGGACTTCACAGCCCCATGGAACTCGAAGCCCTCCTCAACTACCCCCGCGCACTGCCTGCCATGTCCCGCACGGTCTCCGACCTGCTGGCGGAGATGAACAAGGACGACCCCAGTCCCAAGCGCGTGGCCGAGCTGGTGGCGACCGACCCGGCACTCACCACGCGCGTGCTGCGCCTGTCGAATTCCGCCTTCTTCCGCGTCAGCCGCCAGATCGGCAGTGCCGAGGAGGCGGTGGCCCTGCTGGGCATGACGCACGTGCGATCGCTGGTGATGGCCGCCGCGCTCGGTTCGAGCTTCAAGAACGTGCCCGGCGTGGAGATGGTGCAGTTCTGGCGTTACAGCCTGCGTGTGGCCGACATCTCGCGTTCGCTGGCCACGCTGCTGCGCCAGAACGAGGGCAATGCCTTCACGGCCGGCCTGGTGCACGCGATCGGCGACCTGATCATGCACATCGCCATGCCCGACGTGATCGGCCCGATCGACATGGGCACGCCGCCGCTGGACCTGCGCCGCGCCGACGTGGAGCGCTCCGCGCTGGGCTACAGCTACGCCGAGGTGGGCGCCGGCATGGCCGAGAAATGGCAGTTCCCGCAGACCATCGTCTCGGCGCTGAGGAACCAGACCGCCCCCTTCGACGGCGACAACTACGACCCCCTGGGTGGCGTGCTGCACATCGCCTCCTGGCGCGCCCGCGCCGAGGAGATCCAGCTGGATGAAAGCGGCCTGGCCGCGACCTTCCCCGACATGGTGGGGCTCACCCTGGGCCTGGACCTCGACAGCGTGCTGGGCAAGGACCCGACCGAGTGGTCGTTCAGCCAGGCGCTGGGCGCCTTCATCGACTAGCCGCCGGCGGATTTGTGGGCAAAAAGTTCTCAAGTGTCGCGTGGCCCGGACGATGAATGACCTAGCACCTCCTCCCACGGAAACGCACCAACCGAAGGGCCCACCGCCATGCAGCTCGAGAAACTCCTGAAGCAGCCGAACGTGCTGCCATCCGCCCCCAAGGTGGTGCGCAAGCTGATCGAAACCTTCGAGCAGGAGGACGTCGATGCGATGCTGGCGGCGTCGCTGATCGAGGACGATCCGGTGCTCACCGCCAAGCTGCTGAAGACCGCCAATTCGGCCTTCTTCGGCCTGCACCGCTCGGTCTGCACGGCCCGCGACGCGATCAACGTGCTGGGCCTCATCAAGGTGCGCGCGCTGGTGATCGCGGCCTCGCTGGGCGAGGGCTTTCACACCGTGGGCGGCGTCAACCTCAACCAGTTCTGGCGCTACAGCCTCAACACCGCCAACCTCTCGCGCTACATCGCGCTGCCGATCAAGATGGACGAGAACACGGCGTTCACTGCCGGCCTGATCCACGGCATTGGTGAACTCGTGATGCACGTGGGCATGCCCGAGGCCATGATCGACCTGGACCGCAGCGTGCCCATGCTCGACCTCAAGCGCGCCAAGGCCGAGCGCGGCCTGTTCGGCTACAGCTACGCCGAGGTGGGCGCGGCGCTGGCGCGCGAGTGGCATTTCCCCAAGCGCATGGTCAATGCCATCGAGCACCAGACCGCGCCGTTCGACAACGACGTGTACGAGCCGATCGCGGGCGTGATCCACATCGGTTCCTGGCGCGCCCGTGCCGAGGAGCAGCAGATGCGCGCCGAGCTGCTGATCAACACCTACCCGGACCCGGTCGGCCTGGTGCTCGGCATCGATCCCGACACGGTGGTGGCCGAGGAAATCCCGTCCATATCGCGCCACACGGAAGTCACCGAGGCGTCGGAACCGCAGTGAGACCCCCGGGGCTGCGCCACAATCGCAGCCCTATGCAAGCGCTTCGCCTTTACGCTGGCCCCCGGGCCCGGCAACACATTGAACTGCATGGCCTGAACCCGCAGGACGTGGGCGTGATTCCGGCAGCGGCGGGTGGACCCAAAGGCCTGATCCTCGGCCCGATCGACCGCTTCCTGTTCGGCGAATGGCTGCCGCGGAGCACGCAGGCCGTGCACCTGGTGGGGGCTTCCATCGGCGCCTGGCGCATGGCCACGGCCTGCCTGGGCAACACGGTGGCGGCGTTCGAACGTCTCGAGCGCGACTACATCGCCCAGCACTACGAACTGCCACCCGGCCAGCGCCGGCCCACCGCGGACCAGATCAGCAGGCGGTTTGCCGACAACCTGAAGCTGTTCTACGGCGGGCGGGTGGACGAGGTGCTGTCCCACTCGCGTTATCACCTGCACATCGTCACCTCGCGCGGGCGCCTGCTGCTGCGGCGTGAGGGCGCGTTGCGCACACCGCTGGGCTATCTGAGCGCCTTTGCCGCCAACGCGGTGCACCGCAAGGCGCTGGGCGCATGGCTCGAGCGCGTGGTGTTCTCTTCGGTGCCACCGGGTTCGGGGGCAGTGAGTGCCTTGCCCTTTGCCACGCAGGACTACCGCACACGCCAGGTGCCGATGTTCGCCGACAACTTCATGGACGCGCTGCAGGCGAGTTGCTCAATCCCCTTCGTGCTGCGACCGGTGAAGGGCATCCAGGGAGCGCCACGTGGTACCTACTGGGATGGCGGGCTGACCGACTACCACCTGCATCTGAGCTACCGCCTGCCCGAGGCCTCGCCCATCGTGCTGTACCCGCACTTCCAGAAGGCGGTGGTGCCGGGCTGGCTCGACAAGGCCTGGACGGGGCGCCACCGCAGCAGCCCGGCGCTGGACTCCATGCTGGTGCTCGCGCCCGACCCGGCGTGGATCGCCACCCTGCCCAATGCCAAGCTGCCCGATCGGGGCGACTTCACGCGCTACGGCCAGGATCTGGCGGCGCGCATGCAGGTCTGGAGCGGGGCGACCAGCGCCGCGCAGCGGCTCGCCGACGAGTTCGCGCAGTGGCTGGAACGCCCCGACCTGTCGCGCATCGAGCCGCTCTAAGGCGGCGGCACGTCGACCACGTACAGGGTGCTGGGCCTGTCCAGCAGCCACTCGGTGAAGCCGACGCTGCAGACGATGTCCTCGTTCAGCGGCAGCGCCTTGCCCAGTTCGAACCGCATCAGCACAAAACCCTGGGCCTGTGCGCGCCGCACGCGCAGGAAATCGATGCCGTTGGCCTGGTCGCGGTGCTCGAAGCGGCCCGCGTAGCCTTCGCGCCGGCCGGGGTGGGTGCAGAAGAGCTGCACCCGGGGACCCCAGAGCGTCCAGTCGAGGTGGTCGCCTGGGTCCACGTGCAGCTCCAGTTGCAGGCGCCGCGGTGCGTTGGCGCGCAGGCGCAGGCCGCCGACCACCCAGGTGTCGTCGATCCGGGCGATGGCACGCTCCAGCACGGGCTGGAAAGCCGCGTCCGTGAGCGACAACGGCCGGATGTTGAGCGCGTGGAGCACCGCCACGCGCTGGCGGTACGCGGACCGCAGGCAGTCCGCATTCGCACAGCGGTTGCGCGTCGTGCGCAGCCAGCGCAACTGCTCCTGACGCAATCCGGGCGGTCGGGTCGGCTTTTTCAGCACGGCACGGTACAGGGCGTTGAGCGCCCTGTCGGCCTCGGCCAGATCGGGGTGCGCGCACACCAGGTGCTCGGCCACGGCACTGGCCTGGGCGCAGTCGAATCCGGCGGGCTGCGCCCAGGCGGCGGCGCAGCTCAGGCTCAGGAAGAGGGCGACAAGGCGGGATTTCATGGCGCGCAACATAGCATGGGAGAAGGGCATGACCGGCACACGGCGGGCGCGGGATAATCGGGGCCCATGCCAGCTTTCCTCACCGCCGCCCTCTACCAGTTCGTCGACCTGCCGGATTTCGCCGACCTGCGCGAACCGCTGCTGGCCTGCTGCGAGGCCCATCAGGTCAAGGGCACGCTGCTGCTGGCGCGAGAGGGCATCAACGGCACGATCGCGGGGCCCGAAGCCGGCGTGCTGGCGGTGCTGGCGCACCTGCGTTCGGACCCACGCCTGGCCGATCTGCCGCACAAGGCCTCCTGGAGCGATTACCCACCGTTCCACCGCATGAAGGTGCGGCTGAAGAAGGAGATCGTCACCCTGCGCGTGCCGGGGCTGGACCCGAACCGGACCGTGGGCCAGTACGTGAAGCCGCAGGACTGGAACGCGTTGCTGGCCGACCCGCAGGTGCTCCTGATCGATACCCGCAACGACTACGAGGTGGCGATCGGCACTTTCCGGGGCGCGGTCAACCCCGGCATCAGGACCTTCACCGAATTGCCGGCCTGGCTCGATGCCCAACCCGCGCTGCAGGGCGAAGGCCGCAAGCCCAGGGTGGCGATGTTCTGCACCGGCGGCATCCGATGCGAGAAGTCGACAGCGCTGCTGAAGATGCGTGGCTTCGACGAGGTCTACCACCTCGAAGGCGGCATCCTCAAGTACCTGGAGGAGATCCCGCCCGAGCAGAGCACCTGGCAGGGCGAGTGCTTCGTGTTCGACGAGCGCGTGAGCGTGGGGCATGGACTGGTGCAGGGGCCGCACGAGCTCTGTCGCTCATGCCGCTGGCCGCTCGGCGCCGAGGAGAAGGCCTCACCGCGCTACGTCAAGGGTGTGAGCTGCCCCCACTGCCACGACCAGCGAACCCCGCAGGAGAAGGAACGGCTGGCCGAACGGCAGCGGCAGGTGGAACTGGCCGAGCAGCGCGGGGAGGTCCATGTGGGCGCGCGCATCGGCGGCCACGACGAGGCGTGCCGCCCCGCCTGAGGGTTGCCACGCAGGTCATACCGGCATCGGCAGACAGGCCGTGTGCGCCGGGTGCGCTGGCGGCTCGGCCGCTTCCGAGACCATGGGCACCGCGTGATCGGTGCCCGTGCCCCATGCCAGAGCCGGCTCGCGCTGGCGCCTTTCGGCCTGCCACTGGAAAGCGCGCAGTGCCGCGGCGCGCACATGCCGCCCCGCCTGCGTGCGATCGCACCAGTGCCCGCACCCCGAGAGCTGCGATGGCGTCGGCCGGCGCCCGTTGACCAGGGCCAGCCAGACCAGGCCGAACAGCAGGACGTGCGCCAGCACCGCGTGGCGCGCGAGTTCGTGCGCCTGCTCGAAAAGGTGCAGCGCAGGCGCCGGTTCGCCGTCGAAACTGCAGAGCATGCCCTGCGTTGCCAGGGCGGTCGCCCGCAGCAGGGCATGCGGCCTGCGCTGCTGGCGGGACTGCAGGCGCGCCACCAGATGCTGGGCCGCCGTGCGGTTGCCACTGGTCAACGCCACCTGCACGACAAAGAGCCAGTTGTCCTCCGACCACCAGATGCCCAGATCGGCCAGCTCGTGCATCGCATGTTCGGCCAGGGGCAGGGCTTCATGGGGCCGGCCCGTGAGCATCAGGTGCCGCGCCCGCAGCCAGCGCCATGCCGCCACGCCCAGGGGCGCGTCCCTCAGCCGGGCATGCGCGAGCCGCACGAGGCACTGCTCCAGCCCGCCCTGGTCCTCGGTGCGGGCCATGAAGCTGCCCATTTGCAGCACGGCATGGATGTGCGCCAGCGTGGCGCCGCCCTGTTCGCTGGCAACGAGCGCGGCGTGCAGATGCTGGTGGCATTGGTCGAAGTCGCCCGCCGCGCAGCACTGCAGGCCGCAATAGATCTCGAGCCATGCCGCGGGGGCCTGGTAGCCCATGTGGCGCGCGCTGGCCAGCGCGCTGGCGAGAAGGGGGGCCGGCGCGGCGCCCTGCCTGTCCAGATGCGCCAGTTCGCAGCGCTGCCGCTGCGCGGCGCACACCATGTGGCTGACCGGGTTCTGCGCGATGAGCTGATCGGCTTCGCACAGCAGCGCACCGGCCTCTTCCTCCAGATGCAGGGACGCGAGGATGTGTGATGCCAGCAGCAGCGCCCTGGGGCGGAACGGCCCGATAGCGTGGCGCCGCACCACCGGCAGTGCCTGCAGCGCATGCTGGCGCGCCCGATCGGGCTGCAGGGCGTGCAGGTGGTACAGCGCCAGGCACAGTTCGGCCCAGCCGGCGTATTCGTCCTCTTCCGTCCGGCGGGCCCGTTCGGTCAGCGCGGCGGCCAGCGCGGGTGCCTGCGGGTCGGCGCGCTGTGCCTGGATCCAGAGGAACTCGGCAAGGGCCCGTGCCGGGCAGTGCGCGTGCGCCACGCTGGGTGCCAGCAGGGGCGCCAGTTGCTCCGTCAGGTGGAGGGACTCGGCCAGCGCGATCAGGTTCTCGAGCTCCTTCCAGAAGCTCGCGTCCGGGGTGGCCGGTGCGAGTTGCAGGGCGTGCAGGCGCGCGCGCATGGAGACGTCCTGCGCAGCCATCAGCGCCATCTCGGCGGGGGACCGCCCGGTCACGCTGTTGGCGCTTCGTGTGCCATCGAGGTGCATCTGCCACTCCAGCCGGTATTCCCCGCCCATCGGCACCAGCCTGCTGGAGACCACCCCCAGTTCCGTGCCGGGCGTTCTGAGTTGCAGGGACAGCGCCTCCACGGTGCGTTCCATGGGGGACGATTCGTACAGGTGGATGGATTCGCCTACGGAGACGATGCCGACGCCGTGCGACTGCAGCAATTGCGTGGCCACCGAGATCAGCCCGTAGCGAACCCAGGACAGGTCGGGCGGCGTCTGCTCGCACTCGGTGGGCAGCCAGAGGATGCGCGCGCGGGCGCACAAGGGCTCGCGGGCTTCGCCATGGCCCGCAGGGCAGGCGACCTGGCGCACGTCACCCACGAAGCGGTAGCCCACCCGGTGAATGGTCTTGATCGGGCCCGGTTCCTTGCCGCTGATGCCCATGGCCTTGCGCGCCTTCATGATGCTTTGCGCGATCACCGAATCCGACACGTATTTGTTGCCCCAGACGTGCTCGAGCAACTCGTCCTTGCTCGCGACCCGGCCTTCGAGCCTGAGCAGGTACAGGATCAGGTCGAAAGCCCGGCGCTCGACTTTCTGCACCACGCCATCCCTCAACAGCTCACGGGTGTCGCTGCGGATGACGCAGTTGTTGAAATGGAATTCCTCGCGCCGCCCCCTGATGTGTTCATTCATAACTTGGTCCTTCTGACTGGGTCGCTTCGATCGGGTTCGAAACGACAAGAGGGTGCACGGATGGGATCGGTGTCGTCGCCTTTTCCACTCACCGCCCCGCGCCTCCAGGGGCGGGGGATACAGCCGGGCGCGCTCTTCTGATTAACACCAAAGTGCAAGAACAAATGTTATTTTTGACAATTAATGATTTCGTTATATTGCATTTTTCTCGCACGCACCATCGGCTCCGGGCGGGAGGCGGTCCGCCGCCAGCCCCGGCCGCGCGTCGAGTGTCTGTCCTGATGGCGAAGGAAAAAAGCCCCCGGGGCCGGCCGGAGCGTGCCTGCGGAGCGGACCGCCGCCGCGTCAGGCAGGAGGTGTCGCGGCCTGCGCCTTGTTCTGGCGCATCTCGGGCATCCGGTGCGCCACGTAGGTGCCCGTGCTCAAGCCCAGCAGGTACAGCAGCTCGGGGCTGAACGTCGGCATCACGAGATCGTCGCTGACGTCGGCCAGGAACACGACGATCAGTGCCACCGTCCAGGCCAGCATCTGGAAGCGGTAGATTGAATAGCCCTCGCCGTCCGAGACGAGTTCGCGCACGAACCGTTTCGCGGCCCAGCCGGGTCGCACCGCGGGGCCGGTGGGCGGGGTGTCGCGGGGCTGGGCGCTCTTGATGTAGGCGTCGCCCACGGCGGTGCCGGCGCTGATGCCCAGCGTGGCCACCAGGGAGCCGTCGATGGTGTTGAAGTTGCCGGTCACCAGCCAGATCGCGAGAAACGAGCCGAAGATGACGAAAAACCAGAGCGCCAGCTGCACCTTGGCCAGACTGAAGCCGAGCGCGTCGGGCCCCTGCGTGGAAGGCGTCCTCTCCATGAGCAGATCGGTCTTCGTGGCCAGCGCGCAGAAGAAGACGGCGAACACCAGCAGCACGCACGTGGCCACGGTCATCCAGCGCGGGTTGACGACCGTCAGCAGCGCGGGGTGGTCCGGCCGGGAGAACACGGTGTCGAACGGGTCCTGCTGTTCCGGGCCGATGCTGAAGTCCACCGGGTGCTTCAGGGTCAGCGGGCTGAGTACCCGCATCCACGTGGCCTGGTTTTCAGGCGTGATGCGCAGGTGGAACTGCACCGTGGCGGCACGCAGGTTCACGGCCGCCGGGTACAGGCCCTGGAGCGGGAGCCCGTTGATGTACGGCACGAGGCGCCAGGGTGCGTGGCCGGGTGTCATGGCCCACTCGGACAACCCCGCCACCTGCACCAGCAGGACCCTGTCGGCCTCGAGCTCCCCCTGCAGTTGCACGACCCGCGGGCGCCCGGCGTCGGCCCCCTGCGGCGCGGCCGACTGGGCCTGCGCCGGCTGGCCGCAGAGACAGGCCAGCAGCCAGAGCAGGGCGGGAAGCACCTGCCCGAGGCGGGGGGCGGCCTTCATGACACCCCCGGCGCGCCCGTCGCACCCAGCAGGGTCCGGGCACGTCGCCACAAGGCCTCGCGGTGGTCCTGACCGATCAGGTCGCCATTGATGGCCACCGTCAACCGCTGGAAGGCCGCGGGCGTGGCCTCGTCGGCGTCGGCGTTGCCACGGATGCGCTGCCAGTACCAGCCAGCCGCGCGGGCGGCCGCAACGGGCTCGAACAGCCGATCGGGCTGGTTCACCAGATCGAGCCCCAGGGCATCGCCGGCCTCGGTGTACAGCGCGCGGCCGGTCAGCTGCACCAGCCCGCGGCCCCGGAAACGCCACCCGTCGCCGCTGGCCTGCGCGCCGTTGCCCAGGCGGCTGGCGTAGACCAGGTTGGCCAGTGCTTCGGGCTGGTGTTCGTACTGGCTGGCATCCTGCCGGCCTTCGGGGGCGTCCGGGGGCAGGTAGAAGTGGCGCGGCCAGACGGCTGTCAGGCGCGCGGCGCTGTAGTTGAGGTTTTCCACCAGCCGCGCCAGGCCGTCAGATTCGTGGACGATCTGCGCCAGGAACGCGGCCTGCCGCGCGGCCGTGTCGATCTGGAACTCGCTCATCGCCGCGGTGATCGGTTGCAGCCATGGCGCCACGGCGTCCACGGGCCGTTCGGTCAGCGCGGCAAGGTCGTTGGCGTTCATGCCGGTCACCGGTCAGTTCTGCGTGGTCGCGTCGCCACCGGCACTGGCGCCGGCCTCGGCCACGGCGCTGTCGTCGCCAGCGAGCGCAAGGTACTGGCCTGGGTAGTACTTGGTCAGCCACATCTGGGCCAGCTGGCTGCGCGTGATGGGCTTGAAGTAGTAGTTGATCGGCACGCCGATGCCGCCCGCACGCGCCCGGTCGACGTAGTTGTCGAACGCGGTCATCAGCGAGTCGATGTTGAGCATGCGCACTTTCTGGCCCTGGATTTCACCGAGTTTGCCGATCACGGCGTTCACGGTGGCTTTCTTGAGGTCCACCAGGTCCTGCCCGGTTCGCGCGGCCGTGGCCGCGGCCTGGGCCGACTGCAGCTCGCCGCTGTTGGCGTTGGCCAGGGCCGTGAGCGCCGCCATGGTCCCGCCTTCTCCTTCCTCGGCGGCAAAGGCGCGCACGGCGGTCTGCACGTCGACACCCTCGATGCCCAGGATCACGCCCGAGGTGAGCACCGTGACGTGCGAGGTGATGTCCTGGCGACTCAGAAGGGACTTGCTGGAGGACGCCGTGTCGTCGTCCTCGCCCAGTCCGCCGGCCGAGGACCGCCACCAGGAGTCCTGCTCGACCTGGGCCTGGAGCACGGATTCGTCGGCCTCCATGTCCTGGCTGGTCTCTGTCTTTTCCTTGCGCAGCACGTGCACCATGCCGACGAAGCTGGAGCCGTAAGTGGCGCCGGAGATGATGCTGAGCGATTTCTCGCTCGCGGAACCTTCCTCCCTGGCCACGCGCGCCATGAACGCGCGGTCCATCTTGATCTTGTCCTGGTCGCTCGGAAACAGCTGGTTCCACACGCGAATTGCCTTGTCCACGTCCAGCACCAGCGGGGCCAGCACCGTTGCCTGGCGGTGCGTGCAGTTGGCCGTGAGCACCAGCGTGCCCTCGACCTTGTGCCGCTGGCGCTGGTGGTTGATCTGCTTGACGGCGGAATCGGCCAGCTCGACCGATCCCTGCGTGCCGCCCAGTGCGCCCGATGCGCTGATGAACTGGCGAATGGTGCTGACCGTGTTCTCGGCGTTCTGCTTGTTCTCGTCGAAGGAAAAGTACTGGGCATCCATCGTGAGCGTGTCGGCCGCCAGAGGCAGGGCCTTGGGAACGGTGCGGTTGAAATCGATCGGGCTCTCCAGGCTGGCGTTGACCTGCTGCACCTTGGCGCGCAGGGGCTGCATCTTGAGTTCCTGCTCGATGCGTGTCGTGGCGTAGGCGGTGGCCGCCTTGTCCAGCTCGGTGTCGACATCGTGGATCCGGGCCACCAGGTCCTTGGGGTCGATGTTCATGTTGATCAGCTCGTCGGCCGTCATCTGCAGGCTGTGCTTGAGCGAGATGAACGAATTGAGCGTGTCCTGCGCCGCGTCGATGGGCGTCTGCACGGCCGCCATGGCCAGCAGGTTGTCCATGGCGGCCGGGTGCACGATGCTGCCGAGCACGAGCGAAGGCGAGTAGGGAATGGTGGAGGGCATGGGATGCTCCCGGAAGGTTCGGAGGAGGGTTCAGGGAATCTGCGGTGCCATGTGCTTCATTGCGAAGCCGCTGCATCGCCGCTGGCCTCGGGCTTGGGCGGAGCCACCCGCACGGTGTCGTCGCCCGAGATGCCCAGGAATTTGTTGGGGTAGTACTTGCCGACCCACATCTGCGCGAGCTGGCTGCGCGTGATCGGCTTGGTGTAGTAGTTGATCGGGACCCCGATCCTGACGTTCTCGTCCGTGCCCGTGGCGGCCTTCACGTAGTCCTCGAACGCGACCATCATCGACGCGATGTCCAGCATCTTGTTCTGGCCATCGTCCAGGGCCGCCAGACCCTGCATCACGCTGGTGATGGCGGCGGTCTTGAGCTGCACGAATTCGCCCTTGGCGCGCGCGGCGATCGCCGATTGCTGCACCGTCACGTTTTCCGACGCCGTGTAGTCCGAGAGCTTGAGCAGGTCGGTCATCATGGCGTTCGGGTCGAAGTTGGCGAACTGCTTGACGCCGATGGACACCTGGTTCGACTTCAGTGTCGGGATGTAGCCGGCGGTGATCAGGGTGACGTGCGAGGTGATGTCCTGCGTGCTCAGCAGGGCCTTGATGTCCTTGCCGACGTTCTTGTCGATGCCGAAACCGCCCTTGAGTCCGGCCTTGGCCACGCCCAGGGACAGCTTGAACTGCAGGTCCCTGGCCCGGGACTCGACGTCCTGGCTGCTCTGGGTGTCCTGTGTCTGCAGGACGTGCACCATGCCCACGAAGCTGGAGCCGAGCGTTGTGCCGGAGACGATGTGGAACGACTTCTCCGCGCCCGTGCCGACCTGCTCGGCAATCTGCTGCATGGCCACCGGGTCCAGGGCGATCTTGTCCTTGGCGTCCGGAAACATGCGGTTCCAGGCCCGCACCGCCTTGTCCACGTCGATGTAGAAGGGTGCGAGGACCTGCGCTTCCTTGTGCGTGCAGGACGCCGTGACCACCAGGGTGCCGGCGATCCTGTGCAGTTGCCGTTGCTTGTTCACCTGGCTGACCGCGGTCTTGGCCATCTCGAACGAGGCGCCGCTGCCCAGGATGGAGGTGGATGCACTGACGTACGACTTGATGTTGGAGAGCGTGTTGCTGTCGCTCTCGTCGTTCTCGTCGAACGAGAAGAACTGCGCGTCCATCTTGAGTGAATCGGCCGCCAGCGGCATGGACTTGATCTTTGTGCGGTTGTAGTCAACCGGGCTTTCAATGCTGGAGTTGACCACCCGTGTTCGGGCGCGCAGGGGCTGCATCTTGAGTTCCTGCTCCAGCCGCGTCGTGGCGTAGGCCGTGGCGGCGCGGTCCACGTCGGCATCGACGTCGTGCATCTTCTTCAGCAGGTCCCTCGGGTTGATGTCCATGTTGATGAGTTCCTGCGCCGTCATCTCCAGGCTGCGCTTCATCGCGATGAACGAGTTGAGGGTTTCCTGCGCCGCGTCGATGGGCGCCTGGGCCGCCGAGATGGCCAGCAGGTTGTCCATCGCGGCCGGGTCGACGATGGCGCCGAGCACCAGGGACGGCGAGTAGGGAATGGGCGTGGGCATGGTCGAACTCCTGTGGGTTCCTTGGGTGGGGCGCGCGGGACGCGTGAAGCGCTGTCACAGGGAAGCGCGGGAGGCGCCGCCGTTGCGCGTGGCCTGGCAATACGCCAGTTGCGCGCCGTTGTGCACGCCCAGCTTGCGGCGCAGGTTGTCGCGGTGGGTGTTCACCGTGTACGGGCTGATGTTGAGTTCGCGGGCGATCTGCTTGGACGTCAGGCCGCGGGCGATGAAGTCGAGAATCTCGGTTTCTCTCACGGTCAGTGCCGTGTCGCTGCAATGGAGGTGTGCGTGTGGGTCTGTCATGGGTTCTTTCCCTGTTGGAACGGCGTGCGCGCCGCATGCCCACCCGATCCGGGGTGAAGGTCGTTGGCGGACAGGTGGCTCGTTGCCCCGGGGCCTGGTCACGTCCGGGGTGGTGACCGTGGTATCGGGACGCGGTCAGTGTGCGGCGCGGGCGGGCGCGCGCCGTGATGGACGAATCAAGAAAATCTCATGAATCGATGACCTCGCGGAAGCCACCACGCTGTCGTCGACCCAGGGAGAAATGCGGCGTGGCGCGCGCGTCACCGCACCCCTCGTCGCTCATGCGACAGGATGCAAGCATCATGCGGGGCTGCGGCCATGGGCCGCGCCATCAGTGGGGTCGCGGGTGTCCCGCGCCACAGAGGCGCGCCGCGCGCTGGCCGGGCCTCACATGGACTCGATCAGCATCGCCCGGTAGTCGTCCGCGCTGGCGATGCGCGGGTTGGTCTTGTGGCAGTGGTCGGCCAGCGCGCCGGCGATCACGCGGTCGAACAGATCGGGCGTCACGCCCATGGCCGCCAGGCCCGTAGGCAGGCCCAGACGCGCGTTCATGTCCCGGATGGCCTCGGGCACGTCGCCGCCACTGGCCAGGCCCATGGCGTGCGCCATGCGCTGCAGGCGCTGCTCCTTCTGCATCGATTCGGCCTGCGCGTTGAAGCGGATCACGGCCGGCAGGAACACGGCGTTGAGCGTGCCGTGGTGCAGACGCGGGTTCACGCCGCCCAGACTGTGGCTGAGCGAATGCACGCAGCCCAGGCCCTTCTGGAACGCCATGGCACCCTGCATGGACGCGCTCATCATGTTCAGGCGCGCGTCGCGGTCCTGGCCGTTCTTCGTGGCGCGCTCGATGTGCGACCAGCCGCGCTGCAGCCCATCGAGGCCGATGCCGTCGGCCGGCGGGTTGAAGGCCGGCGCCATGAAGGTTTCCATGCAGTGGGCGACGGCATCCATGCCGGTGGCGGCGGTGAGCATGGGCGGCAGGCCCAGCGTGAGCTCGGGGTCGAGCAGGGCGGTCCGGGGCACCAGGTGCCAGCTGTGGAAGCCGAGCTTGCGCCCGTCGTCCACGATCACGATGGCGCCACGCGCCACCTCGCTGCCGGTGCCCGCGGTGGTGGGGATGGCAATCAGCGGCGGCACGCGCTCGGTGATCTTCGGCGATCCGCCCTCGATCGTTGCGTAGGTCTTGAGCGGGCCCTCGTGCGTGCAGGCGATGGCCACACCCTTGGCGCAGTCGATCGCGCTGCCGCCGCCGAGCGCGATGAGTCCATCGCAGTTCGCCTGGCGGTACACCTCGACGGCGGCGCGCACCGCCGCTTCCGTCGGGTTGGACGGCGTCTGGTCGAACACCGCGGGCGAGAGGCCGGGCAGGGCGGCCACCGCCTTGTCGAGCAGGCCCGCGGCTTTCACGCCCGCGTCGGTGACGATGAGCGGGCGGCCGATGCCCACGCGCTCGCACTCGACCTGCAACTGGGCCAGCGCGCCGAAGTCGATCAGGATGTTGGTGACGTAAAGAATCTGTGCCATGCGTGTCTCCGTGATGGTGGCGGGCTCGTGGGCCGCTGGTGGAAAACTATACGGGCCGCCCGTGCATGTGGCCATGGCACAGGCCCCTGCGACGGTCGCCCAAAAGACAGCCACAATCGAACCCATGGTCAACCCGAACGAGCCCCGCGCATTGCTCACACCCGCCATGCGGGGTGTGCTGGACCGCATTGCGCGCGCCGGACACCCACCCCTGCACGCACTGTCGCCCGAACAGGCAAAAGCCGCCTACGAAGCCGGCGCGGGCGTGCTCGAGATACCGCGCCAGCCACTGGACCGCGTGGAAGACCTGCGCATACCCGCGCGCGACGGGCACGTATTGCCCGCGCGCCTGTACGCGCCTGCCTCGCCGCAGCCGCTGCCGGTGCTGCTGTTCTTCCACGGTGGAGGCTTCACGGTGGGCAGCGTGAACAGCCACGAGGCGCTGTGCCGCCACCTGGCCCACCTGGCGGCGTGCGCCGTGGTCTCGGTGGACTACCGGCTCGCGCCCGAGGCGAAGTTTCCGACCGCCGTGCACGACGCCTGGGACAGCCTGGCCTGGTTGCGCGGGCAGGCCGATGCGCTCGGCCTGGATGGCGCGCGCATCGCCGTGGGTGGCGACAGCGCGGGTGGCACGCTCGCGGCCGTCACCGCCATCGCCGCGCGCGACGCCGGCTGGCCGCTGGCGCTGCAATGCCTGTTCTATCCCGGCTGCGCGGGACACCAGGACACGGCCTCGCACAAGACCTTCGCGCACGGTTTCCTGCTGGAGGAGCTCCACATCAGCTACTTCTTCGGCCACTACCTGCGCAGCGAGGCCGACCGCGACGACTGGCGCTTCGCACCGCTCGATGGCGTGGACGAACAGGGCCATGTGCGCGAACTCGACGACGTCGCGCCGGCCTGGATCGGCCTGGCCGAGTGCGACCCGCTGACCGACGAAGGCGTGATGTACGCGGACCGCCTGCGCCACGCCGGTGTGGCGGTGGACCTGGAGATCTACGCCGGCGTGGTCCACGGCTTCATCAACTTCGGTCGCGCCATTCCTGAGGCGATGACCGCCCACAACCACGCGGCGCGCGCGCTGCGCCAGGCATTTGGAGACGATTGAGATGGGTTTGAAACGGTCCGACTTCCGCTTTTTCCACCGCCTGCGCGTGCGCTGGGCCGAGGTGGACATGCAGAAAATCGTCTTCAACGCGCACTACCTGATGTACTTCGACACAGCCGTCACCGACTACTGGCGAGCGCTCGCCTTGCCGTATTTCGAGACCATGGAGCAGCTCGAAGGCGACCTGTACGTGGTCAGGGCCACGGTCGACTTCCACGCCTCGGCACGGGTGGACGAGCAGATCGACGTCGCCATGAAATGCAGCCGCGTGGGCAACTCCTCCCTCACGTTCACCGGTGCGATCTTCCGTGGCGATGAACACCTCATCAGCGGTGAGCTGATCTATGTGTTCGCCGATCCGGCCACGCAGAAGTCCCGCCCTGTGCCCGATGCGCTGCGGGAGGCGCTCACGGGCTACGAAGCCGGCGAGGCGATGACCCGCGTGCGTGTCGGGCCTTGGAGCGAACTTGGCGCCGACGCGCAGCGCCTGCGCACGGCGGTGTTCGTGGAGGAGCAGCGCATTCCCAAGGAACTGGAGTGGGACGAGGCCGATGCTGTGGCACTGCACGCGGTGGCCTACAACCGCCTAGGGCGGCCGGTGGCCACGGGTCGGCTGCTGCCGCACGAACCCGGCGTGGCGCGCATCGGCCGCATGGCGGTGGAGCGTTCCTTGCGCGGCGGGCGGCTGGGGCGCGATGTGCTGCACGCGCTCATGGACGCGGCCCGCGCGCGCGGCGACACCGAAGTGATGCTGCACGCCCAGAGCAGCGCCGAAGGCTTCTATGCCCGGCTCGGTTACGAGCGGCGCGGGGCGCCCTTTGAAGAGGCAGGCATCGGGCACCAGGAGATGGTCGCGAAGTTGTAAGGCCTGCGGGCCTTCACCAGACCAGGGTTTCGCGCCGGTGCCGGGCCGGGTCGAGGCCGGCCACGGGCTGCAAGGGGTCGTGGGTCCATTCGTCCACCTGCACGTCCCAGGCATGGGCGCTCGGCAGCGCGCGCACCACCAGGCTGCTGCGGGTGCCATAGGCGCGGTCGGCCATGCGCACGAACGGGCTGGAGAGCGCGCGCTCCATGGCGGATGGCACGCCCGTGCGCGGCAGATCACACGGGGCGGCCGGGGTGGCTTCGGTCAGCCGTGTGGCCAGCGGGTGCATCCATTCGCCGTCGTCCATTGATCGATTCGCCTGCAGCCGCGCCAGCGACTCGCCCAGCGCCTGCTTGAGTTGCACCGTCTTGGGCCAGGGCGTGTCCAGGCTGGCGTTGGACAGACCGTACAGCCCGGCGCCGAGTGCCTGGCGGTGCAGTGCGGGGGGGCCGGAGTCGTGCGGCGACTCGGGGTCGCGGTTGCTCAGCCAGCTCCAGCGGGCGCGGTGGAAGTCGCCCACCACGAGATTGAATCCACCATAGGCGCCGGGATCGATCGCCTCGGCCAGGTCGTCTTCGTCGCCGTCGCCCCGCAGCCAGCGGGTGACGAGTTCACCCCGGCTGCGTGCGCCGGGGCCGGCCTGGGTCTGGCGCACGTTGGTGAGCATGGCCACGCGGCCGGTCGGACTCAAGCCCAGCCAGGTGCCGCCATCGCGCAGGTCGCGCCCGGCGACGATCTCTGTGCCATCGGCCAGGGCCCACCGGTGCAGGGCCGCCGTGGGCCGGTCCAGGAACTCGTCGCGGTTGGCCGCGATGAGCAGCGGACACGCCGGGTCGGCGTGCAGGGCGAAGGCGATCAGGCACATCGGGCCGCCACAGCTCAGATGTCGTCGAGCAGCGGATAGGGCAGGGGCAGCAATTCCAGGGCCGGGCCATTGGCGCTGCCGGCGTGCAGGTGGCCTTGCGCCGCGGCGCTGGTCTGCATGGACACGATCGCGTCGAACCCACCGCCGGGGTGCGCCGCCGCCTGCACCACCGTGCCGCAGGGTTGTTCGGCGTCGCTCTCGTGAAACACCGCCTGGCCGACGGTGAGCCCGGCGTCGGTGTGCACCAGATAGGCCCGGCGCTTGAGCGTGCCGCGGAACTGGCTGCGCGCCACCACCTCCTGCCCGGGGTAGCAGCCCTTCTTGAAGTTCACGCCGCCCACCGATTCGTAGTTCAGCATCTGCGGCACGAAGGCATCGAACACGGGCTGGCTCAGCGTGGCCACGCCGCTGCGCACATCCATCCAGTGCCACAGCGCTTCCGGCAAGGCAGGGACGGTGGGCCCGGCCGTGTCCGCGGGCGCCACCCACAGGGCGCGTGCCACACCGTCGGCCGGATACAGGCGCACTACGCTGGCGGCCCCATCGCGCCACAGGCTCCAGGGCGTGGCGGGCAGGGGCGGGGGCACAGCATCGCCGGCCAGGCCGAACAGGGCGAAGGCGTCGCTGGCGTCGCTCAGTCTGGCTTTCGCTCTCAGCACGAACATGGACAGGCGTTTCAGGGTGCTGGCCAGCAAGTCCCGGCTGCACACGAGCAGGATCTCGTCAGGACTGCGTCTGAAGCCCACGAAGCTGGCCTGCATGCGCCCCTTGGCGGAACAGAAGGCGGCCAGGCGGGCCTGTGACGGCTCCAGCATGACAAAGTCCTGCGTCAACTGGCCCTGGAGGAACCCCGCCGCGTCCTCGCCTTCGATGCGGATCACCCCGAGGTGCGCCAGGCGCACGGCGCCGCTGGCCAGATGCTGGTTGGGGAAGTCGGAGGCGTTCATGTCGGGGCAATCTCGATGAAAGGCGGCCGGTGGCGCACCAGTGGGCAGGCAGGGTGCCAGCCGGGTTGAAGGCGTCGATTATCATGGCCGGCCCGCTCCCCTGCCGAGCCGATTCGACAAGCCCCTGCCGAGCTATCTCCCCGTGATGCGTCTCCTGAAACTGCTGGTGGTTGTTCCCCTGCTGCTTGCACTGCTGGCCGCCGTGGCGGGCATGTGGTGGCTGCAGCAACCGCTGCCGCTGACGACTGCCGCGACGCAGCAGAAACCGCTGCTTGTGACCATCGAGCCCGGTGCGTCCGCGCAGTTGGTGGCCGAGCGGCTGACCGCATCCGGCGTGAACGCGCCGCCGCAACTGCTGTATGCCTGGTTTCGGCTGTCGGGCCAGGCGCGCGACATCAAGGCCGGCACCTACGAACTCGTTGCCGGGACCACGCCCCGCACGCTGCTGTCCAAGCTTGTGCGTGGTGAACAGGCGCTGCGCAGCATCACGCTGCTCGAAGGCTGGAACATCCGCCAGGTGCTGCAGGCCGTGCGCAGCGCGCCCGATCTCACGCAAGACATCGAAGGCCTGAGCCAGGATGACATCATGGCGCTGATCGGCTACCCCGGCCGGCACCCCGAGGGGCGCTTCTTCCCCGACACCTACCGTGTGGTGACCCGTGCGCCGGCCTCCAGCGTGCTCAGGCAGGCGGCGCAGGCCATGGAGCAAAGGCTGGAAAAAGCCTGGGCCCAGCGCGACGCAGATTCGCCGCTGCGCACGCCCGACGAGGCGCTGGTGCTCGCCAGCATCGTTGAGAAGGAAACCGGCCTCGACAGCGACCGCCGCCGCATCGCCGGCGTGTTCGTCAACCGGCTGCGCATCGGCATGCGGCTGCAGACCGACCCGGCCGTGATCTACGGCCTGGGCGAACGCTTCGACGGCAACCTGCGCCGCAGCCACCTCACGACCGACGGCGCGTACAACACCTATGTGCGCGCCGGCCTGCCGCCCACGCCGATCGCGATGCCCGGAGAGGCCTCGCTGATGGCAGCGGTGCAGCCCCTGGCCACCAACTCGATCTACTTCGTGTCCCGCGGAGATGGTTCCAGCCAGTTCAGCGCCACTCTGGAAGAGCACAATGCGGCGGTGAGGCGCTACATCCTGCGGCGCTGAAGCCCCCGCCACACCCCGATCCCCGTCCATGTCCGCCTCCGGCCTCTTCATCAGCTTCGAAGGCATCGACGGCGCGGGCAAATCCACCCACATCGCCGGTCTGGCCGACGCGTTCCGGGCGGCGGGGCGCACCGTGGTCCTCACGCGCGAGCCCGGCGGCACGCCACTGGCCGAAAAGCTGCGCGAACTGGTGCTCAACGACGCCATGGACCCGCTGAGCGAGGCGCTGCTGATGTTCGCCGCGCGGCGCGACCACCTGGGGCAGGTGATCGAGCCTGCCCTGGCGCGAGGCAATGTGGTGCTGTGCGACCGTTTCACCGACGCGACTTTTGCCTACCAGGGCGGCGGGCGGGGTTTCGATCTCGATGTGCTGCACCAGCTCGAACGCTGGGTGCAGTCGCGTCCCGATGACCCAACCCCGCGCCAGCCCGACCTCACGATCTGGTTCGACCTGCCGCCCGCGGTGGCGGCGCAGCGCCTGGCCGCGGCCCGGGTGCCCGATCGTTTCGAGGCACAGCCGCAGGCCTTCTTCGAGCGTGTGGTGGCGGGCTATGCGAAGCGCATGGACGAGTCGCCCGCCCGCTTCGCCCGCATCGCGTCCGACCAGCCCAGGGAGCGTGTCTGGCAGTGCGTGCGCGAAGCCGTCCAGCAACGCGGCTGGCTGCTACCTGCAGGAGCTGGCGCATGACCGCGTCCACCCTGGCGCCCTGGTTGCACGCACAGCTGCGCAGCCTGCTGGCACAGCGCGGTCACGCCCTGTTGCTCGCTGGCCCTTCGGGTCTGGGGCAGTACGAGCTGGCGCTGGCGCTGGCCCGTGCCTGGTTGTGCGAACAGCCTGGTGCGGACGGCGCCTGCGGCGTGTGCGGCAGCTGCCACGCCATCGACGTGCGCACCCATGCCGACCTCTGTGTGCTGATGCCCGAAACGCTGAGCCTGGAACTGGGCTGGCCGCTGGACGAAGGCGCGCAGAAGGAGATCGACGACAAGAAGCGCAAGGCAAGCAAGTTCATCCGCGTGGAGGCTGCGCGCGATGCCGTGGCTTTCACGCAGTTCACGCGATCGGGTGGGCGCACCAAGGTGATCCTGGTGCATCCGGCCGAGCGCATGAATGTCGAGTCGGCCAATACCCTGCTCAAAACCCTCGAAGAACCCGTGGGCGAGGTGCGCTTCGTGCTGGCCACCGAAGCGGCGCACCAGTTGCTGCCGACCATCCGCAGCCGCTGCCAGGGCCATGCCATGCTGTGGCCCACCGAGCCGGATGCGCTGGACTGGCTGGTGCAGCAGGCCGGCGCACAGGGCAAGCCGGTGGAACGCGGCCAGGCCGCCGTGTGGCTGCAGGCCGCCGGCGGACGCCCCGACGACGCGCTGGCCTGGGCCGCCACCGGGCTGCAGGGCGCGACATGGGCCCACTTGCCGCAGGCACTGGCCCGGGGGGATTGGGGGACGCTCGCGGGCTGGCCGCCCGCGCAGCAACTCGCGGTGCTGCAGAAGCTGTGCCACGACCTCATG
The DNA here is from genome assembly GCF_025699295.1 of Hydrogenophaga sp. Classification (GTDB taxonomy): domain Bacteria; phylum Pseudomonadota; class Gammaproteobacteria; order Burkholderiales; family Burkholderiaceae_C; genus Hydrogenophaga. Next base: position 62,124 of record NZ_JAILWB010000021.1, read on the forward strand.
GCCCGCGCCTCGGGTGCGCCCTCGCGCTACTTTCCCGCCGAGCAACTGCCGCCCGCACCGCGCTGGAGCGCGCTGGCCCAGTGGTCGCGCGAACTCATGAGTGCCGCACGCACGGTGGAACACCCCTACAACGCCGGGCTGACGCAGGAGGCCTGGGCCGCCCGCACCCGCCAGGTGCTGGGCAGCGGAGGCGCCCGCGCGACCGCCTGAGGCCTCACGCCGGCCGCTGACCGGAGAAGCCGTTCAAACGCCGATTTGTCACGGAAACTCGTGGCTGTTGTGGGCCTTTCGGGCCCTTGTCAGTCGCCGCGTCCGCGCCCATTGCCGCTAAACTCGTCCACCATGAGCACCAACCCTTCTCCATCGTCCGCAACGGCGCGGCCGAGCGTGATCCAGCTCTCCATCAAGGAAAAGGCGGCCCTGTATGCCGCCTATATCCCCTTGTTCGCCGACGGAGGCATCTTCATTCCCTCGTCGCGCGAGTACCGCCTGGGGGATGACGTCTATGTACTGCTCAGCCTGCCCGAAGACCCACAGCGCTACCCTGTGGCGGGCAAGGTCGCCTGGGTCACGCCGGCCAAGGCACAGGGCGCGCGGACCCAGGGCGTGGGCATCCGTTTTCCGGCCGACGAGAAGTCGCGCCAGCTCAAGCTCAAGATCGAGGAACTCCTGGGCTCCAACCTGGGTTCGGACCGCGCCACCCAGACGCTCTGACCCGGCGGATTTCTGCCAGCCGATGCGGCGCACAATGGTGTGCCCATCGGCTTTTTTCGTTCTGTTCCGTTTCTCATGTTCACCGACTCTCACTGCCACCTGAGCTTTCCCGAACTGCAGGCGCGCCTGCCAGACATTCTTGACGAGATGGCGCAGGCTCGGGTGGACCGCGCGCTGTGCATCTGCACCACGCTGGAAGAATTTGAGGATGTGTACGGACTGGCGAGCGCGCACCACCACCTCTGGGCCACCGTGGGCGTGCACCCGGACAACGAAGATGTGCGCGAACCCGCGCTGGGCGACCTTCTGGAGGGTGCCGCGCGCCCCAAAGTGATCGGCATCGGCGAAACCGGGCTGGACTACTACCGCCTGGGCGAGCGCACGGTGGCCGACATGGAATGGCAGCGCGAGCGGTTCCGCACCCACATCCGCGCGGGTCGCCTGACCGGCCTGCCGCTGGTGATCCACACCCGCAGCGCGTCCGAGGACACGCTGGCGATCCTGAGGGAGGAGGGGGGCTTCGTGTCGGGTTCCGCCCAGCCCCAACCGGTCGCCAGGGGTGTTTTCCACTGCTTCACGGAAACCATGGATGTCGCGCGCGCGGCACTGGACCTGGGCTTCTACGTCTCCTTCTCCGGCATCCTGACGTTTCGCAACGCAGCCGATCTGCGCGAAGTAGCGGCCTTTGTCCCGCTGGACCGCACCCTGATCGAGACCGACAGCCCCTATCTGGCACCGGTTCCTCACCGCGGAAAGACAAACTCGCCCGCCTGGGTCCCGTGGGTGGCCCGGCAGATAGCCGAGATCAAGGGCCTCGAGGTGGAGGCCGTTGCACAGGCCACCAGCCACAATTTTGAGCAGCTGTTCGATCGGGTGAGCCGCGCAGCCCATGCTGACAAAATATGAAGTATCAGATTAAAAATATGAAAAAGTGCATTGTTTCAAGAGCAATATTTGCATTGTTTATGGCATTTTCATTCACCCTGCATGCCAGTTCGTTTGACGACTTCTTCATGGCCATCAAGCAGGACAACGTGGCCGCCGTGCGCCAGCTCGCACAGCGCGGCTTCGATCTGAACACCCGCAACGAGGCAGGCGACCACGCGCTGTACCTGGCCATCCGGGACGGCGCGACCAGCGTGGCCGACTACCTCGTGGGCCAGGCGTCCGTGGACATCGAAGCCCGCAGTGCCAAGGAGGAAAGCCCCTTGATGATGGCCGCCATCAAGGGCCGCCTGGAGTTGATGCGCCGCCTGATCGCGCGCAAGGCCGAGGTCAACAAGACTGGCTGGACCCCCCTGCATTACGCCGCCACGCATGCCGGAGAGGCCAGCCCCATCATGGTGCGTCTGTTGCTGGAACACCATGCCTACATTGACGCCGAATCGCCCAATGGCACGACACCCCTGATGATGGCAGCCCACTATGGTGATCCCGGGGTCGTGAAGTTGCTGCTCGAGGAAGGTGCCGACCCGATGCTGCGCAACCAGCAGGGCCTCACTGCGATCGATTTCGCGCACCGCGCCAACCGCGCCGAATCGGCGGAGATCATTGCGGCCTTCGTGCGCGCCCGGCAGCCCAAAGGCAAGTGGTGATCAGCGAAGTTGCGTTGAAGGCATCGTTCGCACTGGCACAAAGTAGGTGTAACCCACATGGGCCTGACGGCCGCGACGCATCAGAATCGCCGGCTGACCCACATAAATGAGGAGACGCCGTGAAGCTGGCCAGTCAGAAGGACTTTTTTTCGGGATTGATGTTCACCATCGTCGGCGTGTCGTTTGCCGTCGGAGCCACCAATTTCACGGTAGGCGAGGCCGCCCGCATGGGGCCAGGCTACTTCCCGTTGATGCTGGGCATCCTGCTGGCCGGCCTGGGCATCCTGATCACGATCATCTCGTTGCGCAGCAAGGCGCCCGATGGCGATCCGATCGGGGCGATTGCCTGGCGGCCCCTGTGCTTCATCCTGGGCGCCAACCTCGCGTTTGGTGCGCTGCTGGTGGGCTTCCCGCCGCTGGGGCTGCCCGCCATGGGGTTGATCGTCGCCATCTACGGCCTGGTGGTCATCTCCGGCTTTGCCCGGCCCAACTCCAGCATCAAGGAGTCGCTGATCCTGGCCACCATCCTGGCCGTCGGCAGCTACGGCGCCTTCGTGTACATGCTGAACCTGCAGTTCCCGGTGTGGCCTGCGTTCCTGACCGCCTGATCCGGAGACTCATTTCATGGAACTCATTGACAACCTGGCGCTGGGCTTCGGCGTCGCCTTTACTTTCCAGAACCTGATCTACGCCTTTGTCGGCTGCCTCCTGGGCACGCTGATCGGCGTGCTGCCGGGCATCGGCCCGCTGGCCACCATCGCCATGCTGCTGCCGGCCACCTACGGCCTGCCTCCCGTGGCCGCGCTCATCATGCTCGCCGGCATCTACTACGGCGCGCAGTATGGCGGCTCCACCACCGCCATCCTGGTCAACTTGCCAGGCGAATCGTCCTCGGTGGTGACCGTGATCGACGGCTATCAGATGGCGCGCAAGGGCAGGGCGGGGCCCGCGCTGGCGGCCTCCGGCCTGGGTTCCTTCTTTGCAGGTTGCGTGGGCACCCTCGTGATCGCCGCGTTCGCGCCGCCGCTGACCGAGGTGGCCCTGAGCTTCGGCCCATCCGAGTACTTCGCGCTCATGGTGCTGGGCCTCATCGGCGCAGTGGTGCTGGCCTCGGGCTCGCTGATCAAGGCGCTGGCCATGATCGTGTTGGGTCTGCTGATCGGCCTGGTCGGTACCGACGTGAACTCGGGCGTCGCGCGCTTCAGTTTCGACATCCCCGAACTCACCGACGGCATCAGCTTCGTCGCCATCGCCATGGGCGTGTTCGGCTATGGCGAGATCATCAACAACCTGTCTCATGGCGACAGCAAGCGCGACGTCTTCTCCGGCAAGGTGTCGGGTCTGATGCCTACCAAGGAGGATTTCAAGCGCATGGTGCCCGCAGTGCTGCGCGGCACGGCCCTGGGCTCCATGCTGGGCATCCTTCCCGGGGGTGGTTCGGTGCTGTCGTCCTTCGCGGCCTACACGATCGAGAAGAAGACCAAGCTCCGGCCGGGCGAAGTGCCCTTCGGTCAGGGCAACATCCGCGGTGTGGCGGCTCCCGAGGCGGCCAACAACGCGGGTGCTCAGGCGTCGTTCATTCCGCTGCTGACGCTGGGCATTCCGCCCAACCCCGTGATGGCGCTGATGGTGGGTGCCATGACGATCCACAACATCCAGCCCGGCCCGCAGGTGATGACCTCGAACCCCGAGCTCTTCTGGGGCCTGATCGCCTCCATGTGGATCGGCAATGCCATGCTGGTGGTCCTGAACCTGCCGCTGATCGGCATCTGGGTCAAGCTGCTGACCGTGCCGTACCGCTGGCTGTTCCCGGCCATCGTGCTGTTCTGCGCCATCGGCGTGTACTCGACCAACAACAACGTTTTCGACATCTGGATCGTTGCACTGTTCGGTCTGATCGGCTACATCTTCATCAAGCTCGGCTGCGAGCCGGCGCCCTTGCTGCTGGGCCTGGTGCTGGGGCCCATGATGGAGGAATACCTGCGCCGCGCCTTGTTGATCTCGCGCGGAGACTGGTCCGTCTTCGTGACCCGACCGATCTCGGCCTCGTTGCTGGCCGCCGCGGTGCTGCTGCTGGTCATCGTCGTGTCGCCATCGATCAAGAAGAAGCGCGAGGAAGCCTTCGTCGAGGAATGATTGTCGAGCGTGCGTGCGTGCCCCGGCCGCACCACACAAAGCCCGATCCGCCACCGAGCGGGCCGGGCTTTTTTCTTGTCCGCACTCACGGGCTGCAGGGCCGTTTCCTTGGCGGTGGTTTGATCTTCCACGATGTATATTATGTAAAGTTAAAAACTGGATATCGGCGTGGAAGCCGAGCTGAGGATGCGTTCGCGATCCTGGTGCGGCGAGCCGGCACGCGGTATCTGATGCGCCAGGCAACCCTGACAGGCGCATTAGTTGCTACACCTATGCGGGGAAACACCGGGGCGGCCCAGCCCGGTGGCGCAAGGCCGAGATTTACAATGCGGGCGCCCACCGCTGCCATCCGAACTAGCGGTATTCAAACGAAAGATTCTCATGAAAACCCTTCTCCTGTCCCTGAGCCTGATCGGCGCCGTCACTCTGGTCGGGTGCGGCAAGACCGAGACGCCCGCACCCGAGGCCGCGCCTGCGGCACCTGCCGCCGCGCCCACCGCAGCAGCGCCCATGACACCGGCTGAAATGGCCGAGCTCAAGGTGGCGATCGACCCGACCTACGAGCCCTTCACCTTCAAGACGGCCGATGGCAAGCCCACCGGCTTCGACGTCGACATCGCCGACGCCCTGTGCAACCAGATCAAGCGCAAGTGCGTGTACGTCGAACAGGTCTGGGACAGCATGATCCCCGGCCTGCAGGCCAAGAAGTACGACGTCATCATCAGCTCCATGTCGATCACCGACGAGCGCAAGCAGGTCGTGGACTTCACGGACAAGTACTACAACACGCCCAGCCGCATCGTGGTCAAGGCCGACACGGCGTTCACCGACCTGGCCTCGCTCAAGGGCAAGAAGATCGGCGTGCTCAAGGGCAGCACCCAGGAGAAGTACGCCATGGGCGAGCTCAAGACCCTGGGCGTGAATGTGGTGCCTTACGAGGCCCAGGACCAGGTCTATCTCGACATCAAGTCGGGCCGTCTGGACGGCACCGTGGCTGACCAGGTGGAAGTCACCGGCGGCTTCCTGAGCAAGCCCGAAGGCGCGGGCTACGGCTTCGTGGGCCCGGTGCTCAACGACGTGAAGTACTACGGTTATGGCGTGGGCGTGGCCTTGCGCAAGGACGAGACCGCTCTCAAGGACGAGCTCAACGCCGCCATCCAGGCCATCCGCGCCAACGGTGTCTACGAGACCGTGAGCAAGAAGTACTTCAACTTCGACGTCTACGGCAACTGACACCGGCGCGTTTTGTCCGGCTACTTCGCCTCGATCCTGCAGGGCGCCCTCCTCACGGTGGGCGTTTCACTGGCCGCCCTGGTGGTGGCCATCCTGCTGGGTCTGCTGGGCGCGGTGGCCAAGCTCTCCGGCAGGCCCCTGCTCGTGGGCCTGGCCACGGTCTACACCACGCTGGTGCGGGGCGTGCCCGAACTGGTGCTGATGTTGCTGATCTTCTACGGCGGCACCATCGGACTCAACCACCTTCTTGAGGCCCTGGGCAGCAAGTCCTCGGTGGACATCAACCCGTTCCTCGCGGGTGTGCTCACCATCGGCTTCATCTACGGCGCCTACATGACGGAGACTTTCCGCGGCGCCATCCTGTCGATCCCCAAGGGGCAGATGGAAGCGGCCTGGGCCTTCGGCATGGGGCCGGTGCGTACCTTCGTGCGCATCACCGCGCCGCAGATGGTGCGCTACGCCCTGCCCGGCTTCACCAACAACTGGCTGGTGCTGATCAAGGCCACGGCCCTCATCAGCCTGATCGGCCTGCAGGAAATGACCTACCTGGCCAAGCAGGCCAGCGCCGCCACCCGCGAGCCTTTCACTTTCTTCCTGTTCGCCGCCGCGCTGTTCCTTGTGTACACCTCGGTCTCGCTGTGGGCCCTGCGCTGGCTGGACCGGCGCTTCAGCATGGGCGTGAAACGCGCCAATACCTGAACACCAGCCGTCATGAAGTGGGACGTCATCTTCCGACCCTCCACCCTGGCCATGTACGGCGAGGGCCTGGTCACCACGGTCTGGCTGCTGCTGTCTTCTCTGGCCGTGGGCGCGGTGCTCGCGCTGCTGTTCGCACTCGCGCTGACCGGCCCGTTCAAGCCGCTGCGCTGGATCGTCGGTGCGTACACCTACGTGATCCGCGGCACGCCGCTGCTGATCCAGCTCTACCTGATCTACTACGGCATCGCGCAGCTGGAGTGGATTCAGGCACGCTGGAACGACATCTGGCCCTGGACGCACTTCAAGGAACCCTTCTTCTGCGCGCTGCTGGCCTTCAGCCTGAACACGGCCGCCTACACCGCCGAAATGCTGGCCGGCGCCATCCGCGAGACCGCCGCCGGCGAGATCGAGGCCGCACAGGCCATGGGCATGAGCCCGGCCATGGCCATGCGACGCATCGTGCTGCCCAGCGCCCTGCGCCGCACCCTGCCGGCCTACAGCAATGAGGTGGTGATGATGCTGCACGCCACCAGCCTGGCGAGCACCGTGCCCGCGATGCTGGATGTGACCGCCGCAGCCAGCCGCATCTACTCGGACTTCTACCTGCCGTTCGAGGCCTACATCTTCGCGGCCGCGATCTACCTCACCATCACCTTCAGCCTGGTGGGCGTTTTCAAGCTGGCCGAACGGCGCTTCCTGGCCCATCTGGCCCCGCGCGCGCACTGAAGGCGGTTTCCGGTATCGCAACATGCAACGCACCGAATATCCCTTGCTGAGCCCGAGCCTGGGCAGCCACAAGACGCTGGTCGGCTTCCATTTCGGCACGCGCGGTGCACGCCCCAAGGTCTACATCCAGGCCAGCCTGCACGCCGAGGAGCTGCCCGGCATGCTGGTGGCCCACCACCTGCGTGAACGGCTGGAAGCGGCGGACAAGGCCGGCCGGCTGCGCGGCGAGGTGGTCCTGGTGCCCGCGGCCAACCCGATCGGCCTGGCCCAGCGCCTGGACCACAAGCCCATGGGCCGCTTCGAGTTCGACACCGCGCAGAACTTCAACCGGCACTACCCCGACATGGCCGCCGCCGTGCTGGAGGAAGCGAAAACCCGCATGGGCCCGGATGCCCAAACCAACGTGGCCACCGTGCGGCGCCTGGTCGGCGCGTGGCTCGACCAGTGGGCGCCTGCCTCCGAACTGGAGAGCCTGCGGCGGCAGCTGTTGCGGCTCTCGCACGACGCCGACCTGGTGCTGGACCTGCACTGCGACACCGAGGCCGTCATCCACCTCTACAGCGAAGAGGCCTGCTGGCCACCGTTCGAGCCGCTGGCCCGCCTGCTGGGCTGCCAGGCCGTGCTGCTGGCGCGCGAATCGGGCGGGGGTCCGTTCGACGAGCGCCTCTCCGGCCTGTGGTGGCAACTCGCGGCGGCGCTGAAAGAAGCCGGTGTCGACGCTCCCCTGCCCCAGGCCTGCGCCAGCACCACGGTGGAGCTGCGCGGTGAAAGCGAGGTGTCGCACAGCCTGGCGCGCGCGGACGCGCAGGCCATCTTCGGTTTTCTTGAGCACGCCGGAGCCGTCGCGGCCCCCGCCCCACCCGCGCTGCCTCCGATGGCGTGCCAGCCCACGCCGCTGGCGGGCTCGCAGACCCTGCGCTCGCCCGTGCCGGGCGTGCTGGTGTTCCTGGTCCAGGCTGGCGCCGTGCTGGCCGCGGGCGATGTGGTCGCCGAGGTCATCGACCCGACCGCCGCGGGCCAGGCCCGCGTGCACGCGGTGCGCGCCGAAGTGGCGGGCGTCCTGTACGCCATGGTGCGCGAGCGCTACGTCGTCGCGGGCGGCGAAGTCGGCAAGATTGCCGGCGCAACGCCGTTCCGTTCGGGCGACCTGCTGGGCGCCTGAGCTTTCATTTCCACCTGGCACCGACCATGACCGCTGAATCCACCGCCCCCCGAACGCCCGGCCGTGCCTTGCTGGAAGTGCACGACATCCACAAGCGCTTCGGCGCGAACGAAGTGCTCAAGGGCGTGTCGCTGCAGGCGCGCGCCGGCGACGTGATCAGCCTGATCGGCAGTTCCGGTTCGGGCAAGAGCACGCTGCTGCGCTGCATCAACCTGCTGGAGAACCCGAACAGCGGGCGCATCGTGCTCGGCGGCGAAGAGCTGCAGCTCAAACCCGACCGCCACGGCGAGCTGCGCGCCGTCAACGCGGCCCAGTTGCAGCGCCTGCGCACCAAGCTGGCCATGGTGTTCCAGCACTTCAACCTCTGGGCCCACATGACGGTGTTGCAGAACATCACCGAGGCACCGGTGAACGTGCTGGGCATCCCGAAGGACCAGGCTGTGGAGACCGCGCGCCGCTACCTCGAACGCGTCGGCCTGCGTGGCGTGGAAGACCGCTACCCCTCGCACATGAGCGGTGGCCAGCAGCAGCGCGTGGCGATTGCGCGCGCGCTGGCGGTGGAGCCCGATGTGATGCTGTTCGACGAGCCTACCAGCGCGCTCGACCCCGAGCTGGTGGGCGAAGTGTTGCGTGTGATGAAGCTGCTGGCCGAGGAAGGCCGCACCATGGTGGTGGTCACGCACGAGATGGGCTTTGCGCGCGAGGTGTCCTCGCACCTCATCTTCCTGCACAAGGGCTGCATCGAGGAACAGGGCGTGCCCGCCGAGGTGCTGGCGCGGCCCAAGAGCGAGCGGCTCGCGCAGTTTCTTTCAGGCAATCTGAAGTAGCGCAGGCACTACGCGCCCTCAGGGCCGCAGCTCCAGCGTCGAACGCCACTTGCCCGGCTTCATCGTCAGAGTGCGGTAACGCACCTCGGCCCAGGTGTCGCTCATGTCGCGGTAGCGCTGCGAAAACACATTGCCGCTCTGCCCGGTCTGATAGATGAAGCGTGAATTGTCGAGGTTGGCCAGGTCGTAGACCGCGCGCAGGCTGGCAGCGTGCCGGTTGGCGTACGGTGCATCGGCCTTGTCCAGGTGGTATTGCCCCACGTTCAGGGTGAAGGGGTCCCCGCCGGTGGGCGTGCGCACCTCGAAAAACGGGGCCAGTGGCTTCACGTTGCTCAGCGGCCGGTGGATCGAAATGGCCGGGTGCGCATCGCCCCAGCGCCAGGCGGACACGTCATCGCCGTGCACAGCCTGCAGGCGGGTCAGCGCATCGGTCAGCGCGGCACTGCTGGCCGCGGCGCAACCGGCGGTGCCGCACCAGCCAGTGTCGTTGCGCTCCAGGATGCCCTCGACCGCGTTGCGAAACAGGCGCTTGCCGTACATGCCTTCGAAACGTGCGTGGCCCAGGCGTTCGCCCACCACGCGGCGGGTGAAGGCATCGACCCAGGCGGTGTAGATCAGCGGCGCGGCGGCGTCAACGCGCATCGCACCCCGGAAATCGCGCAGCTCGGCTTGCGCGGCCGCGGCCAGCGGGTGGTCCGAGGTGGTCTTCTGCAGGAAGGGCAGCAGGCGCATCGTGGCGGCCGACTGCTGGTCTGCGTGCATGAGCTGGAACGAGTCCAGCGTGTGCTGCGGGGTTTCCTCCAGCATCGCCTCGATGCGCTCGTACCGGTACGGTGCAGCCCAGTCCTGGGTGAAGAAGTGCGGGTAGTCGGCGGCGTGGACGCGCTGGTTGGCGGTGGCGATCCAGCCCCGTGCGCCGTCGTCCTGCGGCGTCTCTTCGTAAGGCAGCCAGCCGATCCAGTCATAGCGTGGCTCCCAGCCTGGGGCGGGTGCGACGCCGCGGATGTCGTTGTCCGGCCCGCGCACCGGTATCCGGCCCGCGGCCTTGAACGCGATGCGGCCGCTGCGGTCGGCCATCAACACGCTTTGCATGGGCGAGTGGAACTCGCGAAACGCGTTCAGCAGATCCGCCACCGATTGCGCGCGGTTCGATGCCAGCGTGGCCACCACGTTGCCATTGTCGCTGTCCAGCGCGCTCCAGCGCAGCGCCAGCACGAAGCGCCGCGTGTCGATCACCTCGCCATGCCGCGCCTGTGCGTCGCTGAGCACCGGGCCGTGGCGCGTCGTGCGCACCATGTGGCTCACGTCGGGCTGGCCCTTGACGCGGATGGTCTCCACGCGCAGCCCGAAGTTGGCCCAGGCGGGTTCACCGCTGTCCGAGGGAATGCGGTACTGCGCCGGGTTGGCGGGGTTGATCTGCTCCAGGTACAGGTCCTGCACGTCGGGACCGGTGTTGGTGAACGCCCAGGCCACCTGCTGCGTGCGCCCCAGCACCACGAAGGGCGTGCCGGGCAAAGTGGCCCCGATCACATCCATGCCCTTGACGCCTTCGGCATCGGGCGCCTGCAGGCGCGCGAAGTACCAGATCGCCGGTGCGCTCAGGCCCAGGTGCGGGTCGTTGGCCAGCAGCGGCATGCCCGAAGCACTGCGCGAGCCGTTGACCACCCAGTTGTTGGAGCCCTTGCCTTCGATGTTGCCCAGCTCGTCCGTCCAGCGCTGCAGGTCGGCGCCAATCTGCCCCCGCACCGACGCCAGAAGCCCGGTGGTGTGGACGTCCGCGGGCGTGGCCGCACCCGTGACCGTCTTGCCCCGGTAGACACCCAGATCACGGTACAGAGCGGCGAGGTCGGCGGACGCAGCGGGTTGCTCGCCAGGGTACGGCGGGAACAGTTGCCACAGCGCGGGGGTGTCGATGGCTTCGAGGGCGGTCAGCCGCGCGAACTCGTTGCCCCAGTTGCCACCGAGGTCCAGCGCCATCATGAGCGACCAGCCCACACTGTCCAGCGGGTCCCAGTAGCGTCCGGCCAGCGCCTCGTCGCGCGGGTCTATGCCCAGCAGCAGAAACTCCGGCGAGAGCGCCTGGTCAGTGTGGGCGAAGAAGGCATTCACCCCGTCGCTGTAGGCCTGCAGGGCGTCGCGCGCGTCGGCCGGCAGCCCCTCGTGCTGGCGCCGTGCGGCCTCGCGAATGCCCAGCGTGCGCATGAGCTTGTCGGTCTCCAGCGTGGCGGGCCCCAGCACCTCGGAGAGGTTGCCGCGCATCACGCGCCGATTGAATTCGAGCTGCCAGCCTCGTTCCTGCGCATGCACGTAGCCCATGGCCATCCAGGCGTCGCGCGGCCGGCTGGCCAGCACGTGCGTGACGTCGCTCGCATCGCGGTGCACCTTCACCGGTGCCGACAGCCCGGGCAGGTTGAGGCTGCCGTCCATTTTCGGCAAGCTTCGGTAGGCATAGAAGGCTGCCAGTGCAACGGACACCGCCAACAGCAGCAACAGCAGGGCAAGAAATCGTTTGATCCAGCGCACGAAAAGTCTCCGGGGTTCTTGTTGTGTCCTCCGGCACGCCCCGCGCGTGCCGCAGTGTGTCGTCGTCGCCCTACTTCTCGATGCCGCCGGGCGCGATCTCCACGTGCCCATCCACCAGCCTGAAGCTGACCACGGGCGCGCTGATGTCGCTGAACGGCGCGCCCATGGCGATCTCGCCGTTGCTGTGCAGCAGGCATTCCTGGCGCCGCAGGGCAATCACGTTGTCGCCACCGGCAAAACGCACCCAGGTGCCGTAGCTGCTGATGTCCTCGAGCACGTAGTTGCCCGAGCGGATGTCGACGCTGGCGTGCATGCGCGAGACGCGCGGGTCGCTGACGACAAAGTCGGCCTCGGGCACCCGGCCGACCTTCAGCGGCAGGTCGGTCAGATTGAACGACTGCGTGGTATCCAGCCAGGCCAGTTCGATACCGCCAAACACCGACTCCCTGACGGGATTGAGGGCATGCAGGTCAGCCGGCAGCGTGAGGAATTCGGACAGCATCTCGGGTTGCCACTCGATGCGGAACACCTCGCAGGGCTCCACCCTGCCCTTGATGCGCATGGGCCCCAGACTGCGGCTGCGCACGCCATGGCGCGCGCCCAATTTGCGGATCACCGTGTCGGTGGCCATGATCTGCTCGGGCCCGGCCAGATCGCTCAGGCGCGAGGCCACGTTGACGGCATCGCCGAAGCAGTCGCCATCGACCACGACGACCTGGCCGCGCGCCATGCCGATCTGCATCATGAGCTTGAGCCGTTCCGGCCACTGCTGCAGGCGCCTGGCGTGCTCCTGCTGGATCTGCACCATGGCATCGACGGCATGGCGGTTGTTGGAGAACGACATCAGCACGCCGTCGCCAAGCATCTTCACCACGGTGCCGCCGTGCTCCACGCCCATCGACCCGATCCACTGGGTCAGCTTGGTGACGGCCTTGGTGGCGCGGTCGTTACCCAGTGTTTCAAACACCGAGACGCTACCGGTCAAATCCACGAAAGCAATTGTCAGTTCTGCCATAGATCCCAAGGAATATCGGCTGGATTACAACACACCACCCCCGGTATGCAGGGGATGCCCGAGGGTACGGATTCAGCTCGGTTGACAGGGCGCCCGATTACATGGGCGTGTCTGCCGGTGTGCCCCGCATACCGCATCCCGAAACGTCCCTGCACGCCTTGCGCAGGCATGCAATTGGCAGGCCCACTTCGCCCTCACGGCACCCGGATCAGCGGTTTCTTCGATCACAAAAGTGTAAAAAGGTACTACAAACCTCAGGAAATTGCTCATAAGTCAGCGGTAAACATATGATTTATTTGTTGTTTTTTTATTCGGTTGCAGGATCTGACATTGCACATTTGTGCACACGGGACGTATCCTGTATCCAATTAATACAACGTCGTTGAGGCCACTTCCATGCGCTGGTTCAAACCAAGTATTCGCAACAGCATGTCCGCCCTGCTGAGCCCCGATGCGCGCAAGGATTCTCCCGAGTCGCTGGAGCCGGTGCGCGAAGCCATGCTGGCCGCGCTGGGAGAAGACGGCGCCAAGGTCAATCCGCAGCTCACGCGCAAGCTGAAGTACCTGCACGACGCGCACGCGCTGTGGTTTGCGCGTGCCGAAATGGTGGCGGTGCTGAGCCAGCTGCATGGCGAGGCGCTGGCGGTGCACCGCGTGCAAAGCCTCTCGCCGGTGTTCCAGGGCCTGGTGCCCAAGAGCCTCATGGACGCCTGCCGCATGCGCAGGTCGTGATCCGCCGAGGCGGCATCCATCATCCCCAGTAAATCAGGGCGTCGCGCCCTTCGACCATCAGGTCGACTTTCTGCCCCACGGGCAGCAGCACCTTGGTCGGCACATGCCCGAACGGCAGGCCGGTGAATACCGGCCGCTTCGTCTGCGTGCGCAGCCAGTCCACCACGGTCTGCATCTTGAAGCCCCGGTCGTAACCGGGCACCAGCTTGAAGCGGTTGAACGAACCCATCAGAACCGCCTTCTGCCGGCCGATGATGCCGGCGTTGAGCAACTGCGTGAGCTGCCGCTCGACGCGGTACGGGTGTTCGTTCGTGTCTTCCAGGAACAGGATGCCGCCTTCGACCTGTGGCAGGTAGGGCGTGCCCACCAGCGAGCAGATCACGTTCAGGTTGCCGCCCCAGAGCGTGGCGCCACGCAGCCTGAGCACGGGTTCCTTGTGCGCGTCCTTGCGCTTCATGGCAGCCAGATCCGATGCCGGCAGCCGCCACCCTGCGCCTTCGCCGTGCCCGAGCAGCAGGTCGTCGAAGCAGGCTTCCATGATGTCGTCGGGCGCCTCTGCTCCGAAGTCTTCACCCAGAGCCGGGCCGGCCCAGGTGATGGCACCCGTCTTCGCCAGCAGGGCCATCTGCAGCGCGGTGAAGTCGCTCAGGCCCACGAACCGCGTGCCGCGCTCGATGGCCTTGGTGAGCGGCTTGAACGGCAGGTCACCCAGGATGCGGGTGAGGCCATAGCCACCGCGCGAGATCAGCGCCACGTCGGCGCCACTGGCCGCCGCGCGGCCGATCGCGGCCAGGCGCGTGCCGTCGTCACCGGCGAAACGCATGTGCGCCGACAGTGCCGTTTCGTCGATCTCCACCTCGTGGCCCAGCGCCTTGAGCCGGGCCACGCCACGGCGGAACGCGGCCTTGTCGCGCACCGCGCTGGAGGGGGAGTAGATGTAGATGTGGCTCTGACCGTGGTGGTGACCGTGGCTCATGATTCAGACGAAAAAAGGGCTTGATTATCCCGAAGCGGCGTCTGCGAAATGGCGTACGGCAGATTCGGCAATGGCCGCCCCGTGTTCCTGCACGAAGTGGCCGGCCTGCGGCAGCAGCATCGGTTCGGGGCAGCCCCGGATCGATGCCCGCAGCGCGCGCATCACCGGCTCGCCCAGCACCGGGTCCTGCTGCCCGATCGCCATGAGGCTTTGCCCCTGCCATTGCGTGGCCCAGAAGTCGCGCGCCTGGCGGCTGACGGCCGCGCCGTCGTCGTCGGCGTGCTCGGGCACCATGGGCGGGAAGGCGCGCAGCGCGGCGCGGTGGCCGCGGTCGGGAAACGGCGCGTTGTAGGCGGCGCATTCCTGCGCATTCATCTGCGGGTTGCCGCGCGCGAACAGCCGCGCCACATCGAATTCGGGGTTCTGCGCGCACATCGTGCGCCAGGCCACGAAGCCAGGCGAAAGCGCGGCCTCGCCCGTGGCCAGCGTGGTGTTCATCACCAGCAGGCCGCGGTAGCGCCCGGGCGTCGCCAAGGGCAGCGTGAGCCCGAGCAGGCCACCCCAGTCCTGCACCACCAGCACCACGTTGCGCAGGTCGAGTCGCTCGACGAATTCGAGCAGCACCTGGCGGTGCCAGGTGAAGCTGTGCGCGCCCTCTTTCTTGGGCTTGTCACTGCGGCCGAAGCCGATCAGGTCGGGTGCGACCACGCGCGCGCCGCTGGCCAGAAACACCGGGATCATCTTGCGGTAGAGGTAGCTCCAGGCCGGGTTGCCGTGCAGGCAAAACCAGGTCAAAGGCCGATCGCCCTGAGCCTGCCGAAGGGGCGGGCCCTCGTCCAGGTAATGCATGCGCAGGCCGTCCAGCGCCGGCAGGTCGCTCAGGTAGTGGGGCGCCCACGGGTAACCGGGCAGACCGTCGAAGGCCGCGTCGGGCGTGCGCACCGCGTCTTCGCGCAAGGGGTGGGGGTTCATGCGTCGCTCCTTGAAAAATCCGCGCAGCAGCTCGGCGCCCTCTTCGGCCAGCACGCCACCCGTCACGGTCGTCTGGTGGTTGAGCTGCGCGTGCTGGAAGAGGTCGATCACCGAGCCGGCCGCGCCGGTCCTGGGGTCGGGCGCCGCGTACACCACACGCGCGAGCCGGGCGTGCAACATGGCGCCGCTGCACATGGCGCAGGGTTCCAGCGTGACATACAGGGAACAGCCGTCGAGCCGGTAGTTGCCGAGCACCTGCGCTGCCGCGCGCAGGGCCACGACTTCGGCGTGGGCGGTGGGGTCGTGGCGGTCGATCGGGGCATTGCGCCCGGTGGCGATCACCAGCCCGTCCTTCACCAACACGGCGCCCACCGGCACCTCGCCCGCTGCGGCCGCCGCGCGGGCTTCGGCCAGCGCCAGTCGCATGAACCGGGCATCGTCGTTGGCAGGCATGTCGGGCATGCGGCGAGTGTAGGTCAGCGCCCGGGGCCTCTGGCATGATCGCGGGTTGCCCGGATTTCCCTGATGCCGCACACGCCCCACAGACGCTGGGAGCTCGACGCCCTGCGGGGCCTCATGCTCGTCCTGATGACGCTGACCCACATGCCGACGATGTTCTCGTTGCCATCGGGCCAGCCGTTCGGCTTTGTCTCGGCCGCCGAGGGCTTCGTGTTCCTCTCGGCCTTCATGGCCGGGCGCGTGTACGGCAAGCGGGCGCGCAGTGAAGGACTGCAGGCCATGCGGG
The DNA here is from genome assembly GCF_025699295.1 of Hydrogenophaga sp. GTDB lineage: Bacteria > Pseudomonadota > Gammaproteobacteria > Burkholderiales > Burkholderiaceae_C > Hydrogenophaga. The sequence goes on from NZ_JAILWB010000021.1 coordinate 78,179, forward strand.
CCGCCTTCCATGCGCGCGCGCTCAAGCTCTACCTGTGCCAGCTTGGCTTGCTGCTGCTGGCCTTCACCCTGATCGCCTGGCTGGGCGTGCACAACCGCCAGGGCGGCGTGACCGGCCTGCTGGAATTCTTCTTCACCGACCCGCGCTCCGCCGTGGTGGGCGCGGCCCTGCTGCTGCACAACCCGCCGCTGCTGGACATCCTGCCGCTCTACATCGTGCTGATGCTGGCCAGCCCCTGGTTGCTGCGCCGCGGCCTGCAGCACGGCTGGGGTGGCGTGCTCGCGCTCAGCGGCCTGCTGTGGCTGGGCGAGCAGTGGGGCCTGGGACGGGCGGTGTACGACGGCGCCGTGGCACTGACCGGCCTGCCCGTCCCCTACAAGGACATGGGCGCCTTTCACTGGCTCGCATGGCAGGCGCTGTGGGTGGTCGGCTTGTGGTTGGGGGCGCGTGAGACAGCCCTGCCCCGCATGCCGGCCTGGCTGCTGGCGCCGGCGGTGCTGTACGCCACGGTCATGCTGCTGTGGCGGCACATGGCGGGCCAGGATCCGGTGCCGGGCGTGCCCGCCGTGGCACTGCTGCTGGACAAGTGGTCGCTCGGGCCGCTGCGGGTGCTGAACTTCGCCAGCGTGTTCGTGCTGCTGGTGTGGGCCGGACCCAGGCTGGCGAGGGTGCTGCCACGCCCGCTGCCGCTGGAGCTGCTGGGGCGGCAGTCGCTGCCGGTGTTCTGCGCGCACATCGTGATCGCGCTGTTCACGCTCGCATTCTTCGGCTCGACGCAGGTGGTGCGGCCCTGGAGCACCGACGTGGTGTTGCTGGCGGGCGCGTTCGCCGGTCTGCTCGCGGTGGCGATGGCGCTGGAGACGCGTCCAGGCGCGCGCATCGGCTGGACACGGGGGCTCATGGCGGCGCTCAGGGCCGCAGGTGCGGTGAGACGATCTGGCGCCACAGGCCATAGCCCTCGGCGCTGAGGTGCAGCCGGTCGCGCACATACAGCTCGGGCCGTGGCTGGCCGTCGTTGTCGAGCATCGCGGTGTGCACGTCGACGTAGTCCAGGTTCTCGTGCGCCAGCACATGGGTCTGGATCAGCAGGTTGGCCTCGCGCATGGCCGGCATCAGGGCCAGACGCGAAGGGCTGGGCTTGATCGAGATGAAGGCCACCCGCGTGGCCGGCAGCGCGGTCTGCACCTGCTGCACGAAGCGCACGAACTGGCCCAGCAGCTCCAGCGGCGTGGCGCCTTCGACGAGGTCGTTTTCGCCCGCGTACAGCAGCACCAGCCGGGGCTGGTAGGGCAGCACCAGGCGGTGCACGAGATCGGCGCTGTCGGACAGGCGTGAGCCGCCGAAACCGCGGCGGACCACCAGCGGCTGGTCGGGAAACGCCGTCTCCAGCCCGTTCCAGAGTCGGATCGACGAACTGCCCACGAACAGCACGCCGCCGGGGGCCGGCATCTTCTGCCGATCGGCGGCGGCAAAGGCGTCCAGATCGGTTTTCCATCGCTGCTGGGCCGGCGCACCACCCTGGGCCCACGCCATCGGCGCGGCCCAGGCCGCGAGCCATGCGGCCAGCCACGCACGCCGTTTCACGCCGGGCCCTGCCCTGCTGCCATGCCCAGGCGGCGCATCCAGCCCGCCAGGGCCTGCTCGTCCGGGTTGCCGGCGGCATAGGCCGCGAGCATGGCCGCATGCGATTCGGGCCGGTGCTGGTTGAGCTTGACCTTGCACTGCAGGGCCTGCACCCGCAGCTCGAAGGCCACGATGCCCTGCGCCATCTTCTGCTGGTAGTCCTCGCCCAGGCCGCGCCACTGGTCCGCATAGGCCGGGTCGTGGTCGTGGATCAAGTGCTTGAGCAGGCGGTCCTTGTCGTCGAATGCCTCCAGCACGCGCGCCTGCACCGTGGCATGCACGGCCAGGTAGTTCCAGGTCGGCACGCGCGTCAGGTCGGGGTAGACGCGCGGGGTCATGTAGGCGTGGGGCCCGAGGAAGGTGACCACGGCGCGGGGCCGGGCCTGCAGGTAGCGCCCATGCGGGTTGGGCCGGGCGCAGTGGCCGAGCAGCGTCAGGCCACCGTCTTCTTCCAGCAGGTGCAGGGGCAACTGCGTGACGAAGGGCAGGCCCTCGTCGTCGACCGAGATCAGGCTGGCGAACGGGTGCGCGCGCATCAGTTCGAGCGCGATGGACGCATCCTTGGCGGCGAATTGCGGGGGCAGGTACATGGCGCGAGGCAGCGCCGTGGTGTCCATGGAACGCCGGCGCCTGAAGTGGGGATGGAGGACTGTAACGCCGCGCGGGATGCCAGCGGAACACCCTTACCATGCGCGCATGCTGTTTCGCTGCGGATGCGGTCCGTCGCGGCTTGGTCAACCCTGAAAGGCCCCTCATGGAACTGCTGCACCACCCGGCCACCCAGAGCCTTGTTCTGCCCCCGCTGCTGGCCTGGCTGGGGGTGTGGCTGCTGCGAGCGATCGCGGGCGCGCGCTGGGCGCCGCTGGGCGCTGCGCTCGGCCTGCTGGCGGCGCTGGCTGTGCTGCCGGGCTTCGACTGGCCTGCCCTTTCGCGCGTGCAGAGGCTGCCCTGGATCGTACTGGCCGCCACGGTGCTGGCGGGGGCCTGGCTCGGCATCGCGCCGCCAGGGCCAGGCCATCGGCGCCTGCGCGGCGTGGCCCTGGCCGCGGGCCTGACCATCGCCTCGCTGGCGCTGGCGGCGCTGGCGGCGCTGGGTGGTTCGCTGCTGCTGGCGCAACTGGCGGTCATGGTCGCGGCGGCCACCGCCGTGCCCGGCCTGTGGGCGTGGTGGCGGCCGGCGTCGGGCGTTCGCGTGCCATTGGCGGCGCTGTTGCCGATGCTGGCGGGCGGGCTGTTCATCGCCTTCGCGCTGTTCGCCGCGCAGCAGCCCGGCCCGGGCGGCCAGGACGACAGCGACCCCTATTACACGCCCCAGTGGAAATGAGCCACCGTCACCGCCCGCCTCGCCCGGTGCGATGATGGCCGCCATGCCGTCCCCCACGCAGCTCACGTCTTCTCCACCAGGGATCCCGCCCGAGGCCGCGGACATCCCGGCCGACTGGCCCACCCTCTGGTCGCGCATCCTCCAGGCCCGGGCCAGGGCCGAAGGCCTGCCGCCCGGCCTGCCGGGAGACCGCTGCAGCGAGCACGGTGCGGCGCTGCAGGCGCTTTACCAGCCACTGCTCGACGCCCGTGCGCGGCCCGCTGGCGCGCCCTGGGTGGTGGCCCAGCTCGGCCAGAGCCTGGACGGTTTCGTGGCCACCGCCACGGGCGACTCCTACTACGTCAACGGCGCGCACGGCCTGCTGCACCTGCACCGCCTGCGCGCTCTGTGCGACGCGGTGCTGGTGGGTGCGGGCACGGTCGCCACCGACAACCCCCAGCTCACGACGCGGCGCGTGCCAGGCCCGCAACCGGTGCGCGTGGTGATCGACCCGGCCGCGCGGCTGGACGGCCACGCGCGCGTGTTCCGCGATGGCCAGGCCCCGAGCCTGTGGGTCTGCGACGCGCGCCACGCCGCGGCCGCCCGCGCACGCCTTCCTGGCGACGGCGCCAGCGGGCCGCATGCGGCGGAAGTGCTGGCGGTGGACGGCCTGCTGGACGAGGGCGCCGGCCTGCACGCCTACCGGCCCGGGCATGCAGTCATGGCGCTGGCGCAGCGGGGTTTGCGTGTGTTGTTCGTCGAAGGCGGCGGCATGACGGTGTCGCGCTTCTTCGCCGCGGGTGTGCTCGACCGCCTGCACCTCGTGCTGGCGCCGGTGCTGATCGGCAGTGGCCGGCGCGGCCTGCAGGTGCCACCGCACGACGTGATGGCCGACTGCCCCCGCCCGCCCGCGCGCAGATTCGCACTGGGCGAGGACCTGCTCTGGGATCTCGACCTGGCTCAGTCTCGGACGCCTTCCGGCGGCAGCGCAAGCAGGTCCACATGACCCACGCGCAGACGGGCCGTGGCGCACAGGGCACGCCGGCGCTGGCGCCATGAGCGCAGCGCGGCCACCGAATCCGGCGACTGCTCGGTCGCGGCCGCCGCGATGCCGTCGATCAGCGCGCGCTGCAGCGCCACGTCCTGCGGGCCCGCGCTGCCGTCGATCCGCCAGTCGCTGGCAGCGCTGAACACCTGGTAGCCCTCGGCCTGCAGGCGCGCGCGCAGCACCGCCACCGCGGCCGCACCCAGCGCCGGGCCCAGGCCCTTGTCGCGGCGCTGGTGGTCGGCGAACAGCCGGCCCACCGTGGCATCGAGCGGGTCGGGTGGCGACCACAGGTGCCGCCCGTCCACGCTGAGGGCGAGCAGCAGCGCCACGCGGGCCGAGGTGGCTGACGAGGCCAGCCGGTCGAGCCAGTCCGCCCCCACCAGGTCCAGCAGGGCCGACGCGGTGACGAGCCCGGCCGCGTGCCAGGGCAAGGCTTCGAGTTGCGTGGCCAGGTCGGCCTGCTGGCGCACGATGCGCGCTTCGAAGCCGGGTCCGTCGAACACCAGCGGCTCTTGCCGCGCGGGTGTGTCTTTGCTGGCCAGACCCAGGCGTTCGGGCCAGCAGCGCAGCAGCGCGGCGTCGTGGTCCACCACCAGCCACTGCTGCGGCCCGCCCAGCCGGGGCGCGAGCCAGCGCAGATTGGCCCCGGTGCCGCAGGCCAGGTCAATCACGCGCCAGGGGCGGCCATCCGGCGGGCGCGAGGCCTGCAGGCGTGGCAGCAGCCGGGCGGCGGCGGTCTGGCGCGCCGCGGCATCGAAGGGCTCACGCTGGCGCAACCAGTCGGCGCTGAAGCTGCCGCCACTCACGGGGCTGCCTTCGCCCGGTGGGCTGCGGTGCGAGCCTGCGCGGGGATGGCCCGGTGCGGCGCTCATGCCACGGCTTCCAGCACGACCGCGAAACGCGCCGCCTGCTGCGGCCATCCAGGCAGCGCGGCGGCCGCCGCGCGGGCACCGGCGGCCAGCTGTTCACGCAGGGCCGCATCGGCCAGCACGCGCTGCAGCGCGGCCTGCAGCGCCGCCACGTCGCCGGCGGGCACCTGCAGGCCGGTGCCGGGCGGCAGGGTATGGGCCAGGGCGCCGCCGTCGGTGGTCACCACCGGCAGGCCGTGCGCCACCGCTTCGGTCACCACCATGCCGTAGCCCTCGTACAGCGAGGGCAGCACGAACACGTCGGCCGCGGCGTAGTGCGCGTGCAGCGCCGCGCCCGGCAGCTCCCCGTGCCAGACCACGCGCGTGCCCAGTGGCGCGGCCAGGGCACGCAGGTGTTCCGCGGTGGCAAGGTCGCGCTCGGGGCTGCCCACGAGGTGCAGCACCCAGGGCAGATGCTGCAGGCCGGCCAGGGCTTCCAGCAAGAGCGCGTGGCCCTTGCGCGGCGTGAGCGTGGCCACGCACAGCAGCTGCACCGGGCCGCCGGGCCGGGGGGCCGCGGCGCGCGGCGCCACCGGATCGGTGCCCGGCTCCACCACCGCGATGCGCGCAGGCGGCACACCCATGGCGGCGACCTCGCTCGCCGTGCTGTGGCTGACCACGATGACCTGGCGCACCTGCTGCAGGGCCTGCGTTTCACCCGCCCGCAGCAGCGCGCTGCCAGCCGCATCGAGGCCGGTTTCCAGGTGCAGCGGGTGGTGCACCAGCGCCACCCAGCGCAGCCGCCGGGCGTGGGGTCGCACCACCTCGGCCAGCGCGCCGAAGGCAAGGCCGTCGGCCACGACCAGGGTGCCGTCGGGCCAGGCAGCGATGCGGGCAGACGCGGCGGCGAGATCGGCCTCGTCCGGCCAGGGCCAGGTCCCGTCCAGTGCATGGGGCGTCACCGTCCAGCCCAGCTCGCGCAGGGCCAGGGCGATGCGCCGGTCGTAGGTGTAGCCCCCTGTCGGGGTGTGCCAGTCGCCCGGCAGCAGGAAGTGGCAGGCACGCCGCGCCATGCGGTTCAGCCAGCCGGGTGCGCGGGCAGCGCGCCTTCGTACGAGGCCCAGGCCACGTGCGATTCGTGCAGCGTCACGCGCATCTGCCGCAGGCCGCCGGACAGCGCCGTTGGCAGGGCCTGGGTGCCCAGCGCGCCAGCGGCAATGCGCGCGGCGATGCGGTCGAAGACCACGCGGGCGAGAAACTCGGTGGTGGTGTTGCGGCCCTGGAACTCCGGCGCTTCGTCGAGGTTGCGGAAGTTGAGCGCGGCCAGTTCCTCGCGCAGCACCTGGGTGGCCAGGCCGATGTCGACCACGATGCCGTCGGCGTCGAGCGCCTCGCGGCGCAGCTCGAGGTCGACCACGTAGGTCGCGCCGTGCATGCGCTGCGCGGGCCCGAACACCGCGCCCTGGAAGCTGTGGGCGATCATGAAATGGTCTCTGACGTTGATGGCGTACATGGCAGACGAGCCTTAGCGGAGTGGAGGTTGGGTCGCGGAGTGCCGCGGAACCGGCTTCGCCGGGCCGCTGGCGCTGTCCCCCTCAGAGGGGGAAGACGCCAAAGGCGGCGCAGGGGGTGCATCTGGATAGTCGATGCGCTGGCACAGGGTATCTGGCGCACCCGGGCCGGCCAGCCGCGCGAGCACCCGGGGCAGTTCGGCGAACGGAGCGGTGTCGGTGATGAGCTGGTCGAGCACGGGTTCGGTCAGCAGCGAGAGCGCGAGCTCCAGCCGCTGGCGGTGGCTCCAGCGCCCGCGCTGGCGCGTGGCGACGTGGCCGACCTGCGAGCTTTTGAGCGTGAGCCGCTGCGAATGGAAGGCCTCGCCCAGCGGTACGCTGACCGCGCGGCTGCCGTACCAGCTGAGTTCGAGCACGGTCGCCTCGAAGGCCGCCAGTCGCAGCGCGGTGGCCAGCCCGGCCGGCTGCGCGCTGGTGTGGACGACGGGATTCGCACCGCCCTGGGCCTGCGCCGGCAGCGCAAAGCCCGCGCCCAGCGCGGCGGCGATGCCCGCGCGCGCGGGGTTGGTGTCCACGACCTGCACCGAGCCCTCGGGCAGACGCGCCGCCAGCCAGGCCACCAGCAGGCCCAGCGTGCCGCCGCCCACCACCGCGATGCGGTCGCCCGGCTGGGGGTGGGCGTCCCACAGGGCGTTGACGGCGGTTTCCAGATTCGCGGCCAGCACGGCGCGCGCGGCGGGCACGCCCGCCGGCAGGGGCACCGCCGCCGCCGCCGGTACCTGGAACACCGTCTGGTGCGGATGCAGGCAGAACACCTCGCGGCCGACCAGCTCCGACGGCCCGGCCTCGACCACGCCCACGGCCACATAGCCGTACTTCACCGGGCCCGGAAAATCGCCAGCCTGGAACGGCGCGCGCATGCGCTGTGCCTCGCTGGCGGGCACCTCGCCGCGGAACACCAGGCCCTCGGTGCCCCGACTCACGCCGCTGTGCAGGGTGCGCACGCGCACCGCGCCCTCGGGCAGGGGCGGCAGGGTCTCCTCGCGGATCTCGGCGAGACCGGGTTTCACCACCCAGCAGGCCAGCGCGGTCACGGGAGCGGACGGATCGGCAAGGGACGGCATGAACGATTCGGGCGTGTGTGTGTCGGAACGGATGAGCGTGCCATGATCGCCCATCTTGCCACCCATGAAGACCGCCACCCCCTCCCATGCCCTGCCTGCCGCGCTTGAGCGCGATGCCGCGCGCGACCTGGCCGCGGTCGCGGTGCTTGTGGCCGCGGCGTCGGTGGCGCTGGGCACGGCCGCCGGTTTCGGTGCGGACTACAGCGCCAAGTCCGCCCTGGTCTACACCCTGGGAGCCTGGCTGGTGTGGCGCGGGCTGGCCGCGCACCCGCACCCGCGCTTCGGCCCGGCCAACCGGGTCACGCTTCTGCGCCTGGCCGCCATGGCGCTGATGGCGGCCCTGGTGGGCGAAGCCTTTCCCCGCCCGCCGCTGGACGGAGCGCCCATGGCGGCCTGGGCACTGGTGCTGATCGCCACCCTCACCGCCGTGCTGGACGCGGCGGATGGCGCGCTGGCGCGGCGCAGCGGCCTGGCCAGTGCCTTCGGCGCACGCTTCGACATGGAAACCGACGCGGCCTTCACCCTGGTGCTGTGCGCCCTGGTGCTGCAGGCCGGCCAGGCCGGCGCCTGGGTGCTGGCCGCCGGGCTGATGCGCTATGCCTTCGTGGCCGCGGCCCGTGTGTGGCCCTGGCTGGGCGCGCCGCTGCCGCCGAGCCGGCGGCGCCAGACCGTGTGCGTGGTGCAGATCACCGCGCTCATCGCCTGCCTGGGCCCCATCGTGCCGCCGGTCCTGGCGTCGGCGCTGGCACTGTCCAGCCTGGCGCTGCTGGCGATTTCCTTCGGCATCGACGTGCAACACCTGGCGCGCCAGCGCGCCACCCACCGGGAGACCTGAACCATGCGCCACCTTGTCCTGTCCACTTTCGCGCTCTGCGCCGCCCTGCTGGCGAGTTCACCGGCCCAGGCCCAGGCCGCACGCTACGAACTCGACCCCGACCACACCACCGTGGCCTTCCTGGTCGACCACGTCGGCTACGCCAAGGTGCTGGGCCTGTTCCGCTCGGCGCGCGGCAGCTACAAATTTGACGAAGCGACGGCCACGCTGTCCGAGGTGCGCATCGAGGTGGAGACCGCCAGCGTCTTCAGCAACCAGCGCAAGCGCGACGAACACCTCAAGGGCCCGGACTTCCTCAACAGCGGCGAGTTTCCCCGCATGGTGTTCACCGCCGGCGGCGCCCGGCGCACCGGTGACCGCACGTTCGAGATCGCGGGGCAGCTCGAACTGCTGGGAAAATCCTTGCCGCTCACGCTGCAGGCCACCTGGAACAAGAGCGCCGAGTCGCCCCTGGGCGGGCCGCTGCGCAAGCCCTACGTGATGGGCGTGTCGGCACGCGGCAGCTTCAAGCGCAGCACCTACGGCATGAACTATGCGGTGGCCAACGGCTGGGTCGGTGACGAGGTGCCGCTGATCATCGAGTTCGAGGCGGTGCGGCAGTGAAGCCTGCCGCTGTCGCGAAGCACACGGCTTGAACACCGCCCCGCCCTGCGACGTGCGAACAGTCGCGCCCCGCGCCGCGCTGGCGTGGCTGCTGCGTTTTGGCGCAGCGTTCGTGCTGCTCAACACGCTGCTGACCTTCGAGAACCTCTGGCCGGGCTTTGGCGTGCGCACCATGCCGCGCCTGTCGTTCGAGCTGTGCCTGGCGGTCGTGGCCCTGATGGCCTGGGTTGCCTGGCGCGGCCGGCTGTCCGCGCGCGCGGCGACGCTGCTGGCCCTGGGCTTCGTGGCGCTGGTGGTGGCGCGCTATGCGGATGTGACCGCCCCCGCCGTGCTGGGTCGCCCGGTCAACGTGTACTGGGACGGGCGCCACGCCCTGGAGCTGCTGCGCGTGGCGGCGCAAGCGGCACCAGCCTGGCAGGTGGTCGCGGCCCTGCTGGTGCTGCCACTGGGCGCGCTGCTGATCGGGGGGCTGGCGCGCGCGGCCATCGTCTCGCTGTCGCGGTGTCTGCAATCGCGCGCGCCACGCCCCTGGCTGCTGACCGCGGTGGCGGCGCTCACGCTGAGCTTTGCCGCCTACGAGCCCGATCGGCGCGACACGCGCTGGTTCTTCTCCCTGCCGCTGGCGCCGACATTGCTGCACCAGGCCCGCCTGCTCGCCGGCGTGTGGCTGCCCGGGCGCGACGACGCCGTGCTGGGCGCCAGCCCGGCGTTCGACGGCACGCTCTCAGGGCTCGTCGGCGAGCACGGCCCGGCGGACGTGCTGCTGGTCTTTGCCGAGTCGTACGGTGCGGGCAGCTTCGACCAGCCCGCGCAGGCCGCCGCGCTGGCCGTGCCGCGCCAGGCGTTCGTGCAGGCGATCCAGGAAGGCGGCCGCGCCGTGGTCTCGGCGCGCGTGAGCGCGCCCACCTACGGCGGCGCATCCTGGCTCTCGCACGCCGCGCTGCTGGCCGGTGTGGACACGCGCGACCCCGCCGCCCATGACCTGCTGCTGACCAGCGACCGGCCCACCCTGGTGCGCCATTTCGCGCGCCACGGCTACCGCACCGTGGGCTGGATGCCCGGCCTCAAGCGCCCCTGGCCCGAGGGCGCGTTCTACGGCTTCGACCGCCTGGCCGACGACGCCGGCATCGGCTACGCCGGGCCGGATTTCGGCTACTGGCGCATCCCCGACCAGGCCGCCATGGCGCTGCTGCAGGCGCAGGAGCTCGGCGCCGCGGCGGTCCCACAGGGCCACACACCGCGCTTTGCCGTGTTTCCCACCACCAGCACCCACGCGCCCTTCCACCCGCTGCCGCCGTTCGTGCCGGACGCCACGCGCCTGCGCGGGCCCGACGCGTACACCCCCGAACAGGTCAGCGCCGCGCGGGCCGCGCCGCTGTCGGCGCGCGACGCCCTGCCCCGCTACCTGGAGAGCCTGCGCTACCAGTACGCGTGGCTCGCCCAGCTGCTGCGCCAGCCCTCACCCCGGCCGCTGCTGATGGTCATCGTGGGCGACCACCAGCCGCCGGCGCTGGCCGGCGGGCGCAGCGCGTCCTGGGACGTGCCGGTGCACGTGGTCAGCGACGACCGTGCCCTGCTGCAGCGCTTGCTGGGCAATGGCTTCGTGCCCGGCGTCGAGCCGCCCGGGCAGGCGATCGGCCCCATGCACGGGCTCACGCAGGTGCTGCTGAACGCCTTCGATGGGCCGGGCGCGCACGGGCCGGTGGGCATCGAGCAGGTCGCCGCACCGCCCGCCACCCTGATCCATCCACAGCTCCCGGCGGCAGCGCCGGGCTCCTGAACGCCGTCAGCCCGGCAGCCAGGCGTGCACGTCGCCCGAGGGGGCGTTGACCGGCATCGCGCGCAGCCAGGCCCGCAGCGCATCCGCCGGTTCGCCCGCGGGTTCCAGCAGACGCAGGCGTTCGCCCAGCGACACCGCGTACCGGTAGCGCCCCGGTCCGGCCAGGTCTTCGATCCGGTCGATGCAGCCCAGCGCCAGGTCGCGCACGGCGGGCAGGAACTCGAAGGACAGCGCCGGTACCGGCTGGCTCAGCCCGAGCAGCACCTGCAGCTCGAACCCTTCCACGTCGATCTTGATGAAGTCGGGCACGCCGTGCCTCGCGATCAGCGCGTCCAGCGTGGTGACTTCCACCATCGGCCCCGCTTCCCAGCGCACGTCCCGGAAGGACGGTGCCGCGCCCGCGCGCCGCACGAAATCGGCCGACAGCGTGGCCACCGTGGGCGTGCGCGGGCTGGCCATGAGGCGCGCCTGCCCGGGTGCGCTGCCCAGGGCCTGCGGCAACAGCGTGACCTGGGCATCGCCGCCAAAGCGGCGTTGCAGCAGTTGCACGAAGTCGGGTTGTGGCTCCAGCGCGACCACGCGCGCGCCCAGTTGCCGGAAAGCCGCGACCCGGTTGCCCGCGTGCGCGCCGACGTCGAACGCCAGCCCGCCCACTGGCACGAAGCGTCGGTAAAAGCGCCGCAGCTGTGCGCCGCGCCAGGGAATGGCGCGGTAGATCAGCAGCGAGCGCAGCAGGCCGAGCTGGCGGTCAAAGCGCTCACCCAGGGACAATTCGGCGCGAGATGGCATTCCGGCGATCATGCTATGGAACCGGCCCCCGGACCCACCCCCGGATCGTTTCAACCACCAGCTCGGACACCTCTCCCATCACAGGGTCCTCGAGCAAGGCGGAGCGGCTCCAGAGGTAAATGGGCCGCGGCATGGGCACGCCGGGCATGGGCAGTTCCACCAGATCGAAGCGCGCGGCCAGACGGCGCAGCGGGAAGCGCGGCAGCACCGCCAGGTGCTGGCCCTGGGCCAGCATGTCCAGCAACATGGATGCATCGCCCAGCACCGTGATCTCGGCGCGCAGACGCTGCACGCCCACCGCCTCCAGCTTGCCGCGCACGTCCTGATCGAACGGCGAGGCGGTACCCAGACTGATCCAGGCGCGGTCGTCCACATCCTCGGCGCGCAGCGTGGTCTGGCGCGCCAGCACGTGCCGCCGCCCGCAGAACACGCCGAGTTCGTCGTCCGCCAGCAGCTGGCGCACGATGCCCGGTGGCGGGTGCTCCAGCCAGGAAGGCGCGATCACGAAGTCGTGCCCGCCGTCGATGAGCTGCTCCAGCAGCAGGTGGGGCCGGTCGCTCTGCACGGCCAGCGCCAGATCGGCGAAGTGGCGCAGCAGCACCGGCGCGAGTTCGCCCAGCACCGCCGCACCCACCACCGGCCCCGCGCCCAGGCGCACCTGGTGCCGGATGCCGCCGCGGTGCCGTGCCGAGACCTCAGCCGCATCTTTCAGCCGTCGCGCGATCGCGCGGCCCTCGCGCGCGAGCATCTCGCCCAGCGGTGTGCTGCGCACGCCGTAGCGGCTGCGCTCGAACAGCCGCCCGCCAGCCTGCATCTCCAGCGTCTGCATGTTGTGCGTCAGCGTGGGTTGCGTCAGGTGCAGATGCCGGCTGGCCTGCGTGATGGAGCCCTTCTCCAGGATGGCGGCGAGCTGAACCAGGTGTCTTGGATCCATAGGAATATTTATATTTGGCGAGCAATTTTCAATTTTACGGATGTACAGCGAGGGCCTAAGCTTCGCCAGAGCCCCCTCGGGCCGAATGAAACCCCAACACCAGGAGACGGGGTGACCTCGTTTCCGGTGCAGAAAGCCGGTTTAGCAGCTGAGGGTTAACCCG
>NZ_JAILWB010000022.1 GCF_025699295.1 Hydrogenophaga sp.
TGACGGCCAGCGGAGCAACACCACTCAAGCGGCTTGCCTGCAGAACAGCAGTAGGGGCCCCAGCCGGTGCCGGTGCCGGTGCCGGTGCCGGTGCCGGTGCTGGTGCTGGTGCTGGTGCTGGTGCTGGTGCTGGTGCTGGTGCTGGTGCTGGTGCCGGTGCCGGTGCCGGTGCAGGTGCAGGTGCTGGTGCTGGTGCTGGCGCCGGTGGCTTCGGCGCGGGTGTCTGGGCGATGGCATCACCTATGATGGCGCCCCCGCTTGAACTCTCACCACCGCCACCGCCACCGCCACCGCCGCAGGCACTCAGCACAGCCAAGCACAGGAAAGCCAGCGGCAAACCGGATGGGTGAACTCGCGACGCGAGCGTTGGAATGGATGGAGTAGTCATATAGGGTTCATCAAAGACGCGGCGGTGAGTCTGTCAATCGACACCTTCGCCGCACAACCACCCGCAAAACTACTCAATGAAACTGGGCAGAAGCGCGGTCGGAATGCAGTGTCGCTTACCCAGCCGTATGGAAAGTAGATCGAACAGAACAAGCGGCCGAAGCCACCAGCTGAACGGAGTATCTCCACCTGGCTGCCGCGACCTATCACTTCAGGTTAACCTACGTAAGAAGTTGTGCAATTGCGAACGCGCGTCGAGGCCACGCACGCGCCACCTCCGAGACTCAAGGCTGCACATCTATTCTTGCAGTGCGTCACAATTTTTTACGTTTGATGCAGATGAGTTGCCACTCCGTTCTCCGCAACACCCGGTGGTCGAATTTCAACGCGTGACGAGCAGTCCGCCGGCGCTTTGAGGATGGTGGCCAGATCGCCAAGTGAGCGGCGGGTGGCGCGCCGCTGATACAACGCTGCGAGCACGCGGCGTCACACCGTCCCTGGTACCACCACGATCGGTTCCATGTGACAAAAGACCGAGCACATGGAGAACGTATTTCTGTGGCAGAGCGTCAAGCCGCTTGGAGAAGATAATCAACAAGATCAATTGGAGTCCCTGTTGCCCACTGGGCGTCAGATGAGGCGAGACGAATTGTGGCAAAGACCAGCAACCTGCGACGAGCAGATATTGATCAATGATTAAATTTCCATCAAGCAAGCACCTTGATGCCTCACCCTCCATGGGGCTGCGGTTATCTGATCCATCTTATCGAATTCAAGCAAGAAAATTTGTACCGAACAAGACCGGGGGGAACATGTTTCGCCGTCAATGGCTCCTGTCATGGCACACCAATTGTGGTGGCTCGATGTCCGCCCCATCCTTGAATAAAGATGCGCTGCGGAGAAAACAGCGGTATCTCGAGCGCACCGAGCTATCAACTCCATGAAACCCACTCAGATCGACGCATCCTTGGGAGTGGTGGCAATCGGCAGAAACGAAGGTGAGCGACTCCGGCTGTGCCTGGATTCCGTGCGGCACCTCGCTTGGCAGATCGTCTACGTCGACTCCGGGTCGACCGACCATTCAAGAAGCATGGCGGCGGAGATGGGCGCCAGCGTGGTCGAGCTTGATCTGTCTTCCCCGTTCACGGCTGCCCGAGCCCGGAACCAAGGTGCATTCCACCTGCTGAAACATCAACCGGCTACCGAATACATCCTGTTTGTAGATGGTGATTGTGAAGTCGTGCCCGGCTGGTTGGAGGCCAGTACCGCGTTCTTGCGCGACCATCCGGGTTGTGCCGTGGTCTGCGGTCGCCGACGGGAGCGGTTTCCAACGCAAACCATCTACAACCAGCTATGCGACCAAGAATGGAACACACCCGTCGGCGAAGCCCGCCAATGCGGCGGAGATGCCGTGATGCGCGCAAGCGCTTTTACATCGGTGAACGGCTACCGCGATGGCATGATCGCGGGCGAAGAACCGGAGCTCTGCGTCCGCCTTCGCCAAAAGGGCTGGTCGATCCACCGCCTGGACCATGAAATGACGCTGCACGACGCGGCGATCACGCGTTTCGGTCAGTGGTGGAAACGCAGCATGAGAGCGGGGCATGCTTATGCGGAAGGCTCCTGGCTGCACGGACACCCTCCCGAGCGCCATTGCGTCGCCGAGACACGCAGGGCACTGGCGTGGGGTGCGGGCATTCCCGCCATTGCTGTAATTCTGGCGCTAGTTTGGGGACCGGCGTGGCTGGCGCTGTTCGCCATCTACCCGCTTCAATTCTGTCGTCTCTGGTGGAAAACCGGTTCGCGCTTCACGGCATGGTTCATGCTCGCTGGAAAGTTTGCAGAAACCGTGGGCATCCTGAAGTTTCACTGGACCAGGATCAAAGGCGAGTCCGCACGAATCATCGAATACAAATAGCTCGCACCCCTCCCACCCACGCTTCAAAGGTGCACGGAGTCCACATTGAGAAAATTCAAGCATTTCGTGCGTGACACGGCTGCGGAAATTCTGCATGCCAGTCATCTCACGTGCCCTGCTTTCCGAGCGAGAAACAAGCTCACCATAGCGACCTTCCACCGCGTATTGCCCGCCTCGATCCTGGCGCAATATCCGTTGCCGGGAATAGCGGTGACGCCGGAGGAACTCAGGCGTTTCCTGGAAGTTTTCCAGGAGCACTATTCGGTTGGCAGCCTGCACGAAAGTGCAAGACTGCACCAGTCCGATCAGCGACCTGAGAAACCGCTGCTGGCGATCACTTTCGATGATGGCCAGCTTGACAACTACCTCTTTGCTTTGCCCGTGCTGAATGCACTGAACGTTCGCGCAAGCTTCTTTGTCGTCACCGACGCCATTGAAGGCAATGAAGTGCTCTGGCACGACAAAATCGCGTATGCCGTGCAAAAGCTCCAGCAGCGTGATGCTTCCGCCTTGCAGACTTGGCTTTCCGGACTGGGTGTGCAGGGCCATGCTTCCGACCCGGTGAATGCCGCGATAGCTGCCGCCAAACTGCTCGAACCTGGGGAGCGAGCTGGGCACGTGGGTCGACTGGAACAGCTCACGGGGTCTCACATCCGCCCGGACTGGGATGGGATGATGACCTGGGACCAGATCAGGGAGATGCGATCGGGCGGCCACGAGATCGGTTCGCACAGCAAAAGCCACCCTATCCTGCCGCTGGTCTCCGATGAGGCGCTCCACCACGAAATCAGGCATTCCCGAGATCTGCTGGAAGCGCAAATAGATCACGAAGTACGTTCATTCTGTTATCCGAACGGCGACTATGATGAGAGAGTCAGTGCGTGTGTGCGACAGGCAGGCTACGAGTTTGCAGTGACCACGCGCTACGGCATCAACCCGAAAGACAGTGATCCGTACAGCCTTCGGCGGATTGATCTTCAAAGCGGGTATGGAAAGAATGCCGCTGGCACATTCAGATCGAGTGGCCTCCTTCTGCGCATGACTGGCCTGCTGCCCGGCATGTCCTAGGCGCTCTGTACCCCAGAGAACCAACTGAGATTGGACAGCATGAAAAGTGAAAACACGTACGTGTTGATTTCCCCCTGTCGCAACGAATCCCGCTACATGCGTGAGACGTTGGACACGGTAATTGCCCAGTCGACTCTGCCGACGAAATGGGTCATTGTCGATGATGGATCGACCGATGCCACTCCGGAGATCCTGCAGGAGTACGCCGCGAAACATGCCTGGATTCAGATCGTCACAAGAAAAGACCGCGGGCATCGGGCGGTAGGTCCAGGCGTCATCGACGCCTTTTATACGGGCTATGAAGCTATTGAGCCCACCGACTACACATTCCTGTGCAAGCTGGATCTCGACCTGCGTCTTCCACCCAGGTATTTCGAGATTCTGATTGCACGCATGAACGCCAACGCGCGTCTGGCCACCTGCAGCGGCAAGGCCTATGTCATGGAGAACGGCCAGCTCGAACCCGAGCGACATGGAGACGACACGTCCCTGGGCATGACGAAGTTCTACCGCACGACGTGTTTTCAGGCTATCGGCGGTTTTGTCAGGGAAGTGATGTGGGACGGTATCGACAACCACCTGTGCCGCATGCGGGGCTGGATGGCATGCAGCTGGGACGAGCCGGACTTGCGCTTTGTCCATCTAAGGCCCATGGGGTCCAGCCAGGACAGCATCTACGTGGGCAGGATGCGTCATGGCTACGGCCAGTACTTCATGGGCACCGGCCTTTTGTTCATGGCCGCCAGCGCACTCTCTCGCGTCAACCAGAAGCCCTACATCGTCGGCAGCGCGGCCATGCTCTGGGGATGGATCAAGGCGGCGCTCCAGCGCAAGCCACGCTACGAGAACCCGGCCTTCCGACGCTTCTTGCGGCAGTACCAGTGGCGCAGCCTGCTGATGGGCAAGGAGAAGGCGCTTCAATCCATGGAGCATGGCCACTGATGTGCGGCATCGCGGGAATCATCGGTGCGCCAACCGAGAGCAATCAGGCGGCTCTGCGCCGCATGACGGACGCCATGCGGCAGCGTGGACCCGATGGCGAGGGCTACTGGACATCGCCGCTCCATCCAAGCGGACACTGCGCCATGTTCGGGCATCGGCGGCTGTCGATCCTGGATCTGTCACCGCTGGGTGCCCAGCCGATGGTCCATCCAGCGACCGGGGATGCAACCGTTCTCAATGGCGAAATCTACAACTTCCAGGCCCTGCGCACGGAGCTGCCGGATGCGCCTGCGGCCTTGCAGTCCTCCGGTGACACAGCCGTGCTGCTGCGGATGCTGGCCGCCCATGGTGAAAGTGCGCTCCCACACCTGCGGGGCATGTTCGCGTTTGCGTTCTGGAACAAGGCCACCGGCGAGGTGTTGATTGCGCGCGACCCCATGGGCATCAAGCCGCTGTACTTCGCGGCGAATCCCTCTGGAGCAGGAGACTGGTCGTTTGCCTTCGCATCTGAGGTCCGCCCTCTGCTGGCCTCGAGGCTGATCCACGACCCCCGCCTCAACCCCAAAGCGGTCGCTTCGGTGCTGTGGAACGGCTTCACGGTCGCACCGGAAACTGCGGTGAAAGGCATCGAGTCGCTGTTGCCCGGCGAAGCCA
Source organism: Hydrogenophaga sp. (assembly GCF_025699295.1). Classification (GTDB taxonomy): domain Bacteria; phylum Pseudomonadota; class Gammaproteobacteria; order Burkholderiales; family Burkholderiaceae_C; genus Hydrogenophaga. The sequence continues at coordinate 4,970 of NZ_JAILWB010000022.1, forward strand.
TGTGGCTCGACGGACAGGGGCGCTTGCTGCGCCGGTTCACCTACTGGCGCCATCCCGAAGCGACGGGGGGACCCGCCGCCACACAGGCAGAGGTTGAGGCCGCGCTGATGAAGTCGGTCCGCGCCCACATGATCAGTGACGTGCCCCTGGGCATCTTCCTCTCAGGCGGCATCGACTCCTCAGCCGTGGCCAATCTGGCCAAACGCGCGGGCGCCGCCGAAATCAATTCGTTCACACTGGTCTTCGAAGAAGCGGATCGCAACGAAGCCTTCTTCGCCAGGCAGGTCGCTGATGCGATCGGAACCCGCCATCAGGAAATCCTGTTGACGCAGCAGTCGTTCCTCGATCACCTGGAAACAGCCCTGGACAGCCTCGACCAACCCAGTTTCGATGGCCTGAACTCCTACTTCATGTCGCGGGCCGTGCGCGATGCCGGCTTCAAGGTGGCGCTCGTGGGCACCGGTGGCGATGAGCTGTTTGGCGGCTACCAGTCGTTTTCCGACCTGCCCCGCCTGCATGCCGGGCTGAAAGCGCTGGACACGCTGCCTGGCGCGTTCACTAAACTTGCGGCTTATATCGCCGACGGGCTCTTCGGCCAGCCGAGTCACGGCTATTCGCCCCAGACCCGATGGGCCAAGCTGCCTGCCATGATCGAACAAGGCGGCTCGCTGCTCGGTCTCTACCAGATCGCCTACGCCCTGTTTCTCCCGCAGACCCAGCTCGACCTGCTGCACGAGAGCATCCGGAGCGAGTTTCTGCCGGACGGGCTGCCCACCATTCGCCGCGCGGCGATGCTGGCCGACATCAAGACACGAGTGCCACTCGACGCCATCAGCGCCATGGAGCACCGCATGTTCCTGGGCGAGCGCCTGTTGCGCGACACCGATGCAGCCAGCATGGCCGCGTCGCTAGAGACGCGACTGCCCTTCGTCGACAAGGAACTGCTCTCAGTGGTCAGCCGCATGGATACCGGTGACCGTTTTTTTCCATTGAAGACCAAGCGCGCCTTGAGACAGGCCGGCCTCAAGGGGCTGGACCCCAAAATGTTCGAACGGCCTAAGTCCGGCTTCGAACTGCCATTCAACCGCTGGCTGAAAAGTTCGCTGGGCGAAGAAGTTGGCGCCACGCTGCTGGACGCGCCGCTGGTGGCATCCGCCGGCCTGCAGCCCGAGGCGGTCGAAAGACTGTGGCGAGCTTTCAGCGCGGGCGCGAAAGGCCTCTACTGGACCCGCATCTGGGCCTTGTACGCCCTGATCCGCTGGGTCCGCGTTCATCGAATCACCATCTGAGCAGCAGACCATGCCCGAGCACCGTATCGGCTATGTGCTGAGCGAATACCCCAAGATCAGCCACACCTTCATTCGCCGCGAAATCGAAGCACTGGAGAGCGCAGGCATCCCCGTGGAGCGTTTCGCCATCCGGGGCTCGAACGAAGACTGGCCCGACCCGGCGGACCAAGCCGAGGCAAGCCGCACCCGCCAAGTGCTGGCGAGCGGGCTCCCCTCGATGCTCGGAGCCATGCTGGAGGTCCTCCTGCGGGCACCGCGGCGGACTTTGCGCGCTCTCGCGCTCGCCACGCGGATGGGGTGGCACGGCGACCGCCCCATACCGGTGCACTGGATCTATTTGCTGGAGGCCGCCCTGATCGCGAAATGGGCGCGCGAGTCAGCCGTCACCCACCTGCACGCCCACTTCGGCAGCAATCCCGCCGAAGTGGCGATGCTGGCTGCCGAGTTGAGTGGAATCGGCTTCAGCTTCACCGCGCATGGCACGGTGGAAACGGACAACGCCGTGGCCATCAAGCTGTCCGAGAAAATCCGCCGCGCCACGTTCGTGGTGGCGGTCAGCGAGTACGGCCGCGCCCAGATGATGCGCTGGATACCGTTCGAGGACTGGCAGAAGATTCACGTTGTCCACTGCGGCATTGGCGCCGACTTTCTCGAACATGAACACACGGACGTGCCCGACGTTGATCAGTTCGTGACGGTGGGGCGGCTGTCGGGCGAAAAGGGGCACCTCGTCCTGATCGACGCACTGGCCCGGCTGATCGCCCAGGGCCACGCCTGCCGGCTGGTGATGGTCGGCGACGGCCCACTGCGAGGCGCCATCGAACAACGCTGCCACGAACTCGGCATCGAGCGTTTCGTCAACATCACAGGCTGGCAGTCCGGAGAAACGATCCGCGAATGGCTGATCGGTTCGCGCGCCCTCATCCTGCCGAGCTTCGCCGAGGGACTGCCTGTGGTGATCATGGAATCCCTTGCGCTCGGACGACCTGTGATCGCCTCATGGGTCGCCGGCGTACCGGAGCTGGTTCGGGATGGGCACACCGGCTGGCTGGTCCCGCCGGGCGATGCAACCGCTCTTGCGAACGCGATGAAGGCCTGCCTCGCATTGCAGCCCACGCAAATGGCCGCAATGGCGAACGCCGGTAAGACCTCAGTGCGCAAAGCTCACGATGCCAGAATCGAAGCGCAGAAACTGATGGTATTGCTCACCCCGACCAACGGGGCAGAAACGGCAGTGCCCTCTGCTCGGCCGGCCACTCCCCTGTGACGTCCGCGACCCGATTTACCAGTACTGCCCGACCGACGCCAGTCCCCACGCGCAGGCATCAATAAACCCTTGAACTTGTCCATTTGAGAAAGCAGGAAGGCCAAATCCATGTCGACAACTTTGTCCACCCACGGGGATAACATGGGTTACCGGCGAGATATAGACAGCCTTCGCGCATTTGCGATTATTCCTGTCGTATTGTTTCATGCGGGCCTAAGTTTCATTCCAGGTGGATTTGTCGGCGTCGACGTATTCTTCGTGATATCTGGTTTTCTGATATCAAAAATTATCATCAGAGAAGTTTGGGAAGAACAATTTTCCCTAATGAAGTTCTATGAGCGTCGCGCCAGAAGGATAATACCGGCGCTCATTGCGGTGGTCAGCATCACGATGATTTTTGGATGGGTGGTCTTCAAGCCAGAGGAGGTGAATGCCCTTGGGAAATCAGCAGCGGCAGCCATTGGCTTCTCATCCAATATATGGTTCTGGAAGTCTGCGCTTGAGTATTTCGGCCCAGCCGTAGAGTCAGCCCCGCTACTGCACACGTGGTCTCTTGCTGTAGAAGAACAGTTTTATATTCTATTCCCGCTGCTGATTCTTGTCATCTACAAGTACACTCCCCGTCATATAGGCAAAATCGTTCTTGCAGTTACGCTGCTGTCGTTTCTACTGGCGACATATATGGTGTACTTGAAGCCGAGCGCCACCTTTTATTTACTGCCAACTCGGGCATGGGAGTTGGGGATAGGGTCAGTACTGGCAATCTACTCATCCCAAATTCGCATTGGATCCAGCCCATTTCGTGAAATCATTGCGATTCTCGGGATTGCCCTTCTTCTATACCCGCTCTTTTTCTACTCAAAATCCATGCCGTTTCCAGGCTGGACCGCGCTCGCGCCTTGTCTCGGTGCAGCCATGCTTATTGCATTGGGCCATGGCAAGCCGGTGCGTGCACTGTCATTCATGCAGTGGAGTCCGTTGGTTTTCGTCGGAAAAATCTCCTATTCGCTGTACCTCGTCCACTGGCCTGTCGCAGTATTTACCAAGTACCTCTCCAATACTGCCACACTGACTTATTCGATGGCGATCTTGGTTATTGCCATCTCGGTAGCGTGCGCTATTTTCTCCTGGCGATTCATTGAGCAGCCGTTTCGCTCCAGCACAGCCAGTACATACAAAATACTTGGATACTCTGGGGGCACAATGACCCTTGTCGCCGCATTGGCCATCGGCATTGCAAGCTTCGATAGCTGGAAGTTCCGCCTGCCCAGCGAGCAGCAGGCGATTGTAGATGCCGCAAATGATAGAGCCGAAACCCCCTCAAACTGCACCCCGCTTTGGATGGAGTTTGGCTTGTGCCCGATCGGCGCCATCAATAGAGAAACAAGCAACTATGATTTCATCTTAATGGGTGACTCTCATGCGCTCTCCATTTCCACTGAAATTAGCGACTCTGCGCGCCTTGCAGGAAAATCCGGGTTGATGATGAATATGATATGCCCGCCTTTATCGGGCGTATTCCGTCTGATCGAACCCAGATGCACGGACTTTACAGAAGCAGTTCTCAGTGAGGTATTGAGAAGAACCGATGTCAAGACCGTGATTCTGCATGCACGGTGGGCCTATTACGAGTCTGGCACGGATATTGACGGAAAAAAGGAAACCGAAAAATACAATTTGCTGCTTGTGCGAGATGCCTTGGACAAAACCGGCAGCAATCCTCACCAGATCTTTGAGCGCGGATTTCGCCGCACCATTGAGCAATTGCTCGATAGTGGGCGTAATGTGATAATTATTGAGGGAGTGCCCGAAGTGGGCTGGAACGTCCCCAATGCCTTGATTCTCAAGGAGCGCTGGGGTATTGAACCTCCTGCCCCCCCATCAATTGAAGCAGTTCGTGCGAGGCAGTCTGGCGCAAGATCAGTGTTTGACCAGTTCAGGGGCCATCCTCGTGTTCACCTGATAGACCCCATACCAGCGATGTGTGGCAATTATGAGTGTCGGGTTGCACTAGAAGGCATACCAGCTTATTACGATGGTGATCACCTGACCAAAAGTGCCGCCAAAAGCCTATTTCGCGAGATTTTCATCAAGGAGATATATGGCAACATGCAGAAACCATCGCAAGAGCAAATGACGATGAAACAATGATTCGTAAACTTCAGAGGGGCCTGTTTATGGAGATCATTCGCCCCGAGGCCGGAGAGATCACTGCCCACACCGCACTGAGAGGCTTGGCTGCGCTGATGGTGGTTCTTTACCACTGCGCACTGACCTCGCCGAACGTTTCGCTCGGGCCTCTCACCGCGCTGATTCAGCGCGGCTACCTGTTTGTCGATATATTCTTCATTCTGAGCGGATTCATTCTGATGCGCCGCTATGGCGTGTCGTTGGCCCATCCGTCCCGCGAGGTATTGCTTCACTTCTGGCGACGCCGGCTCCTGAGGATCTATCCCCCGTACGTCGTCTGGTTGGCCCTGGCCATCTTGGTCTGGTTCTTGGTCGGCATCAGGGGAGAGGGGCCAAAGTACGAGATGGGCGAACATCTTGCGAGCATCTTGCTGCATGTCACCATGGCGCAGTCAATCTTGGGATTGGAAATCCAATACAACGTGCCGCTGTGGTCCATTGCCATGGAAATGGCCGCGTATCTCTTGTTGCCACTGCTCGCCATGGCCGTGGTGCCGCTGAGCAGGTCAGGCCTCCGCGTTTTGGTGGTGATTCTTCTGGCGTGCGTGTGGTCTTTCATTCGTCACCATGGCACGCTGGACGTCATCAGTGGGCCCGGGGCACTCGCTAGATGTTTGATGGGATTCTGCTTGGGAGCGCTGACCAGCCTTCTCACGGGCACGTTGCCCACAGGGCTTGTTCGCTGGAGTCGATCCATATCCATGCTTATGCTCATGCTCACTTTGCTCGCATTCACCACAGGTCACATCTTCATGGGTTATTGCGCTGCGCTGGGCCTGGTGATGATCTCCTCACTGCAAACGACCGGAACCTGGACCCGAACTTGGTTACCCATGCTGCTTGGGCGGGTGTCTTTTTCGCTGTACCTCGCGCACATCCCCGTGATGGCGATCATGGTCCTGCTGGCGGCCAAACTGGAAAGCACCTCCGGCCTTCCTCTTTACACCAGCTATCCGTTGTTTGCCTCGGTAGTCGTCGCTGCTTCCGTGGTGGTTGCGGTCTTCTCATGGAGGTGGGTGGAAATCGGACTGACGGCTCGCGTCGGATCGATACTGGGCAATCGGCGACTTGCATAGGGGTGTTTCGGCGAATCCAGAGCACCTGAGGCAAGTCGTGCATCGACGCTGGTGCCACACAGCTCGCCCACGCCAAGCTGTCAGCAAGGGACCGCTTCAAGCAACGCATTCGGTGCAAGTGAGGCGGCGACTTGCTCAGGATAGGCAACCGTATTGAGCAGTTCACGCTTTTGCCATCTGACTGAGAACTTCTTAAATTTTGGCCGAATATACTGCTGTGATGAAGCGAAATGCCGCTGAAATGTCGGCCAAAAATGCTCTGTGCGTCGATCTGGACGGAACACTGATTCGCACTGATCTGACATTCGAGTCTCTGCTGGCCGCTTTAAAACTGCGGCCCTGGCTGGTCCTTCTGCTGCCCTGGTGGTTGCTCCTGGGCAGGAGCCACTTGAAACACCAACTGGCGCAATGGGGGCAAATCGATGTGTCTGTGCTCCCATACCGCTCGGAAGTGATCGATCTGATCCAAAGCGCCAGGCAGGCCACTCGACCTGTGATCCTGGTCACGGCAAGCCATGAGATTCTGGCGAGGCACGTGGCAGAGCACTTGCCCATCTTCGACTCAGTGCTGGCGACCACCGCAGATCAGAACCTGAGTGGACACAACAAGGCCGCCTTGCTGGAGCGCGAGTTTGGTGTCGGCCAGTTCGAGTACGTCGCCAACGGGTGGGCGGATCTGTCTGTCTGGAGAAAGTCCGGTGCGGCCGTGACTGTCAACGCCCCGTCCCGTCTCGTCCGCCAAGTGGCTGCGATAGGGATACCGCACCGGGATATCCCAGATCCGGGAAGTAGTTGGCAAACCTGGACTCGCGCTATCCGCTTGCAACAATGGCTCAAGAACCTTTTGTTGTTCGTTCCGATCATCACGGCGCACGAATTGCTGAACGGACATGCTTTGGTTGCAGCTGCACTGGCGTTCCTGAGCTTCGGCGCCTGCGCATCGGCCACCTACATCATCAACGACCTGCTCGATCTCGACGCTGATCGGCACCATCACAAGAAAAGATTGCGCCCCTTCGCGGCCGGTACCATTGACGCGCGAGCAGGCTCAGTGGCATTGCTGATGCTTCTGTCGGCAGGGCTGGGTGTCGCATGGTTTCTGCCGATTGGCTTTCAGCTCATGCTCGGCACCTATCTGGTGACGACTCTGTTGTATTCGCTGTGGCTCAAGCGAGTGGCCAGTCTGGACGTGATCGTGCTGGCTGGCCTGTATACCTTGCGCATTGTCGCGGGCGCACTGGCAACGGGCATCAACCTGTCTTTCTGGTTGTTGGCATTCTCGATGTTCATCTTTCTATCCCTGGCCTTGGTCAAGCGGGTCGCCGAATTGGTCGAATTGCGGAAAAAGGAAGCATCCACCGGCGCATCTCTTGGAAAACTTCGTGGTCGCGAATATGCGACCGAAGACGTGGTCGTGCTTCAAAGCTTGGGGGCTGCCAGCGGCTACCTTTCTGTCCTGGTGCTCGCGCTCTACATCCACAGCCCCGAGGTCTCGGAACTCTATCGATCGCCGGAGATACTCTGGCTCATCGCCCCACTGATGCTTCTATGGGTGACGCGTCTCTGGGTTGTCACGGCGAGAGGCTACATGGATGAGGACCCCATCTTTTTTGCGGTCAAGGATCCTGAGACATGGGCAACAAGCCTTGCGATTGCTGGCATTCTGTTTGCGTCCACGATGCTGTCGATTTGAACATCAAGTCACACATGTGAAGTAAGTTTCGGCCCACCCCCTAAACACCCGTCATTTTCAGAACTTGCTCCATTGATCACATGACCGCAGCACACCCCTCCTCAGGAAGACCCGGCATTGTCGATGCGCAGCATCTGATCTGGATACTTCTACTCGCGCTGGGACTTCGGTTGCTCTGGGCCTGGTGGATCCCGGTTATCCCGCTGTCAGATGGCAAAGCCTACGATGCTTTCGCGCGGACTCTGGTCGAACATGGAACGTTCGGCTGGAACATCGACCAACCTACGGCGTTCTGGCCCCCCGGCACGACCTTCCTGCACGCGGTGGTGTACTGGTTGTTCGGCTTCAACCACCTTCCTATCGTGGCCGTGAATATCGGGCTGTCACTGGGTCTGATTGTCGTCTGCGCCCGCCTTGCCGCCCGATTCTGGGGGTCTCGGATCGCAACGCTCACGGCGCTGACCCTTGCTTTGTGGCCGACGCTGGTCATGTATCCGACCATACTTGCCAGCGAATTGCCTTTTTTGTTTCTCACGCTGCTCTCGCTGGACGTCTGGAGCAATGAGAACGTTCGGCCATTCCGCAAGGGGTTGGGGGTTGGCCTTCTGCTGGGATTCGCTGCATTGGTGCGCCCCCAGGCGCTGCTGCTGCCGCTGTTGTTTGCCTTCTGCGCAGCGGCAAGCGCCGGCATGGCTTGGGGAACCATCCGATCTCAGCTTCAACTTCTGATCTCTGTCGGAGTCGTCATGGCCGTCGTGATTGCGCCTTGGACCTGGCGGAATTACCAGCTCTACGGCGAACCCGTTCTCATTTCCACCAATGGCGGGATAACGCTTTGGATGGGCAATACGCCTGGCACCGACGGTCGATATATGTACGTACCGGAAGAATTTGGCGCGTTGCCGGAGAACGAAAGAGCCAGAACCATGGGACGACAAGCGAAAGCGTATATACAACAGGATCCGCTCGGCTTCCTCACTCGGGCCGTGCGCAAGGTGGTGCTCTTGTATGCCAACGAGTCCGTGGGCGTGGGATGGAATGCCGACGGCATCAAGCAGGCACTGGGGGAGCCCTGGGTACACGGGCTCAAACGCTTTACGCAGCTGACATGGATGCTGATTCTTGGCTTGGCGCTGATAGGCGTGGGTGCGACTGTCCGTCAGCAAGGCTGGGGCCGAACGCTGACCTCACCCTTTGTCTTGAGCATTCTGTACTTCACGGCTATCCACAGTGTGGTGGTGTCTCAGGAGCGCTACCACCTTGCGTTCGCCGGGCAGATAGCCATCCTGGCGGCGGTGGGTGCTGCCTGGCTCTCGGATCGGCTGCGCTCCAGACGGAATCCACATTGAAGACGCAGCAAAGCTGACTTCTTTTTCTTCGCTTCATATTCATTGGCAACATGAACACTGATACAGCCCTTGGACCGCGCTCGATCATGAACGCGGCCTCCAAACTTTATGCGAATGTTGGAACCAGCATGGTCCGGTTCATGCAGAGCTATAGGTCCTACATCTGCCCACTGCATGAAGTCATCAACGAGGTGCCCGAAGAATCGAGGGTTCTCGATGTCGGTTGCGGCAATGGTCTTTTACTCAATCTGCTGGCCGACTTGGGGCGCATCAGGCACGGCCATGGATTTGATCTGTCCGAACCCGCCATCGATGTCGCCAGGCAAGTGGCGCTCAAACATCCCCCTGGCCGCACCATCAACTTTGAAAGCAGATCCGTGAACCAGGGCATCCCTCGGCTCGGATTTGAAGTGATCACGGTGATCGACGTCCTGCACCACATTCCGGATGCCTACAAGGAACCGTTCGTGGCCGACCTGTGTGACGCGGTGCCAAGGGGGGGGAAACTGATCATCAAAGACATGGTCTGCAAACCGCGGTGGCGAGCGGCCGCCAATCAGTTGCATGATCTGGTCATGGCGAGGCAATGGGTGCATCACGCCGATCCGGCGACAGTAGAGCAATGGATGGCGCAAAAAGGCATGGTGGTTCGCCGGCGGGCAACGTTCGACACGCTGTGGTACGGCCACTGGTTGCTGGTCATGCAGAAATGCCCGGGCAGCCAACCCCAGGGCGGCATCGGTATTCCCGACCGAGAAAAGCAATGATCGATCGGACCGTTCCGGGCACCCCTGGTCTCACAATGGCACGCGCCGCGCCGACCTTTGCCGACGAGGTGTACGTGCCCACAAAACAATGGGTGCTGAAATGAGCGTGTATTCCACCATTTGCGGGTTTGACCTGGTCAGACACGGCATGCTGAGTTGTCTGGACGACCTCCTGCAGCGCGCCCAAAATGGGCAAGGTGCATGGCTCGTGACCCTGAACACGGAGATGCTGGCCCGATGTGCTCGCGATGCCTCCTACCATGCATTGATCCGGCAGGCCGACATCATCACGGCCGATGGCATGCCCCTGGTCTGGGCCTCTCGATACAAGGGCATCGTCATTGCCGGACGAACCACCGGCGTCGACCTCGTGGACGCCTACTTGAGGGCCCCCCAGATTCCCGCCTACGCCATCATTGGAGGACAAAAACCCCTGGCCACGCTGGCACGCTATGAGCCGGCGGCCAGGGAAGCCTGCCGCTACCTGTTCGATGGCAAGGTCGACCTCGGTGATGCGCAATTGAGTCAGTTCTCCAAGGAGCTGGAAGAACAGAATGTACGCGTCGTATTCATCGCGCTGGGCGTGCCCAAACAGGATCGGCTTGCACTCCAATTGCGTGTCCGATTGCCTCATCTGGTGGTGTTGGGCATCGGTGGGACGTTCGAAATCCTGGGACCCAGCAGCAGCCGAGCACCCGTCTGGATGCAACGAGCCGGGATGGAATGGCTCTACCGGCTGGGCAAGGAGCCAGGCAGGCTCTGGAAACGCTACCTGATCAGTTACCCCACTGGAATCAGGATGCTTGTCAAGGACTGCCTGAAGGCTCGAAACTGAACAATCAAGCATGGCCGACGCCCGCAACACGGGCAAGAAGCGGCATCGGTCGCTTCTGAAGCATAAGGTAGACTGCCCTCTCGAATCATCAACCCAGCGATACGGCGAGCTTGGCGAGTGGGCGCTGTCAGCCGGATGAACGCCTTCATGGCGCGGAAGTGGTAGAGCGTGTACGAGTCTTTCTACGGTCTTCGCGAGAAGCCCTTTTCCATCCAGCCCGACCCCGACTTCCTCTACATGGGCAAGCGTCATTCGCTGGCCTATACCATGCTGGAGTACGCCATCCACAACCGAGCAGGCTTCACGGTCATCTGCGGAGAAATCGGTTGTGGCAAGACCACGCTGATCCGTCGTCTTCTGAATGAGTTGGGAAGCGAGGTCAAGGTCGGACTGGTGACCAATACACACCCCGACCTTACCGATCTCACCGAGTGGATCATGCTGGCGTTTGGCCAACCCTACGAGGGGCTGACACCCATTGCGCGGTATGACGCCTTTCAACGCTTCCTGATCAGCGAGTACAGCAAAAAGAACAGGGTGGTGCTCATCGTCGACGAAGCCCAGAACATCAATCCGGCGGCGATGGAGTCGCTGCGCATGCTCTCCAACATCAACGCGGACAAGGACCAGCTCTTGCAAGTGGTGCTCGTCGGGCAACCCCAGTTGCGCACCTTGCTCCAGCGCCCTGAATTACAGCAGTTCGCCCAGAGGGTGGCAGCCGATTTCTACATCTCTCCCCTGAATTCGGTGGAGGTTGGCGACTACATCGATCACCGGCTGAAGGTGGCCGGTCGGGAACGCCAGTTGTTCACGCCATTGGCCACAGCCAAGATCGCCAAGGCCGCTCATGGCATTCCGCGCAGCATCAACATCCTCTGCGATACCACCCTGGTGTATGGGTTTGCTGCGGAAGCACGGCTGATCGATGTTCATCTGGTCGACGAAGTCCTGAACGACCGCAGTCAGTATGGCGTTCTGGGCGACACCAACTTCAGAAACAGCAAGTCTGGAGACAGCCAGTTTGGAGACAGCACATTTTCGATACCACCGGAATCCCCAAAAGTGTGACCGAGCACACACCGTCACCACAAATGGTCGAGTCATAATTACTTACCCGTGGGGGGAGGTATATACCGGGTAACGTACCTGCGAGAACAGTGTGAACACACGATCAGACGCATCGAACGACATCGCCATCGTCGGCATGTCGGCGCACCTGCCGGGTGCGGTCAACCCAACAGCCTACTGGTCCAACCTGCGCCAGGGCATCGAATCCATCCGCCGCCTTACTGAGGCCGAGCTGCTGGCCGCAGGTGAGCGCCCAGAGCGCATGCGGCACCGCAACTATGTGCCAGCCGCGGCGGTACTTGATGGTTTCGAGCAATTCGACGCTGACTTCTTCGGGTTCAGTCCCAAGGAAGCGGCCATCATGGACCCCCAGCATCGGCAGTTTCTGGAGGTCGCCTGGGAAGCACTGGAGAGCGCTGGCCACCCGCCAGAGTCTTTCCCCGGTTCGATCGCCGTCTATGCCGGATGCGGCATGGGCAGCTATTTCTATTTCAACATCTGCTCCAACCCCGATCTGGTCGCCAGCACAGGCATGTTCCTGCTGCGCCACACCGGCAACGACAAGGATTTCCTGTCCACCCGGGTCAGCCACATCTTTGACCTCAAGGGACCCAGCGTCAACATCCAGACTGCATGCTCCACGTCTCTGGTGGCAGTGCACTATGCCTGCCAGGCCCTGCTGGGCGGTGAATGCGACATGGCCCTGGCCGGTGGCGTGACCATCGAGCTGCCTCATGCGCGTGGCTACATCTTCCAGGAGGGCGAGATTCTCTCGCCCGATGGGCACTGCCATGCCTTCGACCACAGGGCCGAGGGCACCGTGTTTGGCTCGGGCGCAGGTGTGGTGGTGCTGCGCCGCCTGGAAGACGCCCTGCGCGATGGCGATCACATCTGGGCCGTCATCAAGGGAACTGCTGTCAACAACGATGGCGCGGCCAAGGCAGGCTACCTTGCCCCCAGCGTGGACGGTCAGGCCAAGGCCATTGCCGAGGCGCAGGCCGTGGCAGGGGTATCGGCCGACACCATCGACTACGTGGAATGCCATGGCACCGGCACCTATCTTGGCGACCCCATCGAGGTGGCCGCGCTGACCCAGGCGTTCCGGGAAACCACGCCGGAAAACGGGTTCTGCCGCATTGGCTCGGTCAAGACCAACATCGGCCACCTCGATACCGCCGCCGGCGTGGCCAGCCTCGTTAAGGTGGCGCTGGCGCTCAAGCACCGCGAGATCCCGCCCAGCCTGGGCTACGAGCGCCCCAACCCCTCCATCGACTTTGATGACAGCCCGTTCCAGGTCAACCATGCGCTGAGCCCGTGGGTGTCGCACAAGGGGCCACGCCGCGCTGGCGTGAATTCGTTGGGCGTGGGCGGCACCAACGCACACGCCGTGCTGGAAGAAGCGCCCGACGCAGCGCCGAGCGAGCCGTCAGACTGGCCTTTTCAGCTGCTGGTGGTCTCGGGTCGCTCGCGCGCGGCGGTGGACGCGAACGCCAAAGCTTTGGCCTCGCACCTGCGCGCCCATCCCGAGCAGCCGCTGGCCGACGTGGCCTACACCCTCAAGCAGGGCCGCCGCGCTTTCGAACACCGGCGCGTGCTGGTGGCCGAAACCCACGAGGAAGCCGCGACTCTGCTAGAGGGCACCGACACCCGCCGCGTGTTCACCCACAGCCACCTGGGCGACGACCCCGAGGTGGTATTCATGTTCCCAGGCGGAGGCGCGCAGTACGCAGGCATGGCGCGTGAGCTCTATGCAACCGAGCCGGTGTTCCAGGACTGGATGGACCGCGGCCTTGCGGTTCTGCAGCGCCAGCTGGACTATGACATCCGGGCCCTCTGGTTGCCCGAGACTGACCAGCACGCCGAGGCGGTGGAACAACTCAAGCGTCCTTCGGTGCAGTTGCCGCTGATCATGATCGTGGAATACGCGCTCGCGCAGCTGTGGATCTCCTGGGGTGTGAAACCGGCGGCCCTGGTGGGCCACAGCATGGGCGAAAACACCGCCGCCTGCCTCGCGGGCGTCATGTCCTTCGAGGACTGCATCGGGCTGGTGTTGTTGCGTGGGCAGTTGTTCGACACTGTGCCGTTGGGCGGCATGCTCAGCGTGCCGCTGCCGGCTGCAGAAGTTCGTGGCCTGCTGGGCGACGAGCTGGACATGGCCAGCGTGAACGCGCCGGAGCTCTGCGTGGTCTCCGGGCCTCAGCACGCACTGGACGCACTGGAAGCCAGCCTGAGCGCGCGCGAGATCGAACCGCAACGCATCCAGATCGACATCGCTGCGCACTCGCGCATGCTCGAACCCATTCTGGGTCGCTTCGAGGCCTACCTGCGCGGCATCCGTTTGAGCGCCCCTGCGCTGCCCATCATCTCCAACCGCGATGGCAAGCCCTTGAGTGCGGCACAAGCCATCGACCCACTGTATTGGGTTGGTCACTTGCGCAACACCGTGCACTTCGCTGATTGCATGGCCACACTGAAAGGCGAAGGCCAGCGGGTGTATCTTGAAGTGGGGCCTGGCAAGACACTGGGTTCGCTGGCGCAGGCCAATGCGATACCTTCGAATCAGGTCATCAATTCGCTGCGCCACGCGGAACACGCGGTCGCTGACGACGTGTGGTTCCTGGGTACGCTGGGCCGCCTGTGGGCCACCGGCGTGCAGGTCGACTGGGAGCCGATCTGGGGTGAGGCCCGTCGCCACCGCATCCCTCTTCCCACCTACGCCTTCCAGCGCAAACCGTATTTCATCGAGCCCGGCGTGGCCCGCCACGAGCCATCCGAACCGGTGCAACTGACGCGCACCGACGAGGTGGCCCAATGGGGCTACCAGCCGCGCTGGCGCCCACGTCAGGCTGGCGTGAATTTCGATGTAACCCAGGACCTGGCCTCCACGCTGGCGCAAAGCTGGCTGGTGTTCATGGACGAGGCTGGCCTGGCCGACGCGCTGGTGCAACGCCTGCAAACAGCGGGACACCGTGTCACGCTGGTACGTGCGGGCGACATGTTCGCCCGTGTGAGCGAGCACGAATACCTGCTGGCGCCGGAACGCGGTCGCGAGGGCTACGACGAGCTGGCGCGCGACCTCATGGCCACGGGCAACCCGCCCCAGCAGATCGTGCACGCCTGGCAGGTCACGCGCGCAGAGCGCTTCCGCCCGGGCAGCAGTTTCTTCCACCGCAACATCGAGCAAGGGTTCTTCAGCCTGATGTTCCTGGTACAGGCACTGGCGGAAGAAAACCTGCCCAAGCCACTGCACCTGACCGTGCTGAGCACGGGTGCCGTCCGCGTGCGGGACGAGGCCCTGCCCTACCCCGAAAAGGCGACCCTCATGGGGCCGGCCCGAGTGGCACCTCGAGAGTTGCCCGGCCTGACCTGCACCGTGCTCGACGTGGTTCTCCCGGTGCCGGACAAAGGTTGGCGATCCAGACCACAGCCCGACGCCTTTGGGGATCTCGCCGATCGCGTGCTGGAAGACCTGTTTGCCCCACCCGGCAACCGCATCGCTGCGCTGCGGGGTGACAAGCGATTTGAACTGGGCCATGCCCTGCTGGCCCTGCCAGACAGCGGACAAATGCCGCAACTGCCCGACAACGCCGTGTGCTTCATCACGGGCGGTCTGGGTGGCATAGGCCTGACAGTGGCTGAGCGCCTGGCGCGTGAAAAGCGTGCGCGCCTGGTTCTGCTGACGCGACAACCCTTGCCCCCGCCCGACACCTGGGACGCCCTCCTGCGCGGCAAGGATGCGCAAAGTGCGCAAGTGCAGCGCATCCAGGCAGTGCGCAGGCTCCAGAGCCTGGGTGCCGAGGTGCTGGTGATCGCGGCCGATGTGTGCAACGTCAAGGACATGCAGGCTGCCGCAGAACAGGCCCGCCAGCGGTTCGGACGCATCCACCTGGTGGTGCATGGTGCTGGCGTGGTGGACGACGGGCCACTGCTGACCAAGACATCCGGCGCGGCGGAAGAAGTCTTCGCACCCAAGGTGCACGGGGTGCAGATCCTGCACGAACTCTTCCCCGATGGCAGCATCGACCTGCTGGTGTTGTTCTCCTCAACCAGCACCATCACGGCACCCGCAGGTCAGGTGGACTACGTGGCTGCCAACGAATACCTCAACGCCTACGCGCACAGCCGAGCGGGCGGGCGCACGCGGGTGATGGCAATCAACTGGGGCATCTGGAACGAGGTGGGCATGGCCGCCAAGGCCATGGCCAGCCGTCTGGGCGAGGCCGCGCCGGCACCACGCCATCCTGCGGGCAGCCCGCTGCTGGACGAGGCCACATTTGACGCCGCCGGACACCGCCTGTTCACCGCCCAGTGGCGTACCCAGAACCGCTGGATCCTGGACGGCCATCGGACCGCCAGCGGCCAGGCTCTGCTGCCAGGCACCGGCTACCTGGAACTGGCTGCGCAGGCCTTGCGCGGCAACGGCGAGCACGGCCCGTTCGCCATCCGCGATCTGTATTTCTTCCGTCCACTGGAGGTCAATGACGGGCAAACCCGCGCGGTGCGCGTCAAGCTCGGCCGCAGCGACGAAGGTTATGCGCTGGAGGTGCGCAGCGATGTCGTGTTCGAAGGGCGCCAGGGCTTCCAGCTCAACGCCCAGGCCACGCTGGTACCCGGCACCCTGCCCACGCCATCCGCCATCGATACCGCTGCGGTGCTGGCGCGTTGCGCGCGAAACCGCGCTGACGATCCCGCTGGTCTGCGCTCACCACAGGAACAGCACCTGAACTTCGGTCCACGCTGGCGCGTGCTGCAGTCGGTGGCCTATGGCGAGGGCGAAGGCGTCGCCCGCCTGCAGCTGCCCAGTGCATTCCATGGCGATCTGGCGGAAGGCTACCTGCTGCACCCTGCCCTGCTGGACCTGGCCACCGGATGGGCCATGAACCTGATCACCGGCTACGCGCCCGACCACCTGTGGGTGCCAGTGTCGTACCGCGAAGTGCGGGTTCACCGCCCACTGCCGGCGGACATCTGGAGCTGGGTCCGCAATGCCGGAGACAACCGCGCCGACGCGCCATTTGCGGTGTTCGACGTGATCTTGTGCGACGCGCAGGGCGAGGTCTGCGTGGAGGTGCAGGGCTTTTCCATCAAGCGCCTGCAGGAAGGCGGCTTCGCGGCATCTCACAGCCGGCTTGATGCGCGCGAACTGGTGTTCGACGACGCCGTGCGAACCGATGCGCAGGTTCGGCTTTCGGCCGCCGAAGAACAATTGCAACACAACATCTCACTGGGCATCCGCCCGGCTGAGGGAGCCGAGGCGTTTGGCCGCGCGCTGGCCACCGGCTTGCCCCAGGTCGTGGTGTCGTCCATCAACCTGGATGCGCTCGTGCGACAGGCGGACCAGTCCGTGGTGGCCGACGCTGGCTCGGGTCAGAAATTCCAGCGCCCAGACCTCGACAGCGACTACGTGGAGCCGCGCAATGACGTGGAGCGCACCCTGGTGGGTTTCTGGGAGGAGCTGCTGGGCGTGAACCAGGTCGGCGTCGAAGACAGCTTCTTCGACCTGGGTGGCCATTCGCTGATCGCTGTGCGCCTGTTCGCCATGGTCAAGAAGGCCTACCGGGTCGAGTTCCCGATCTCGGTTCTGTTCGAGGCGCCCACTATCGCCTTGTGCGCCGCCATGATCCGCGAACGCACGGGGGACGCGTCGACCGACGCAGCCGCCCCGGCCACCGGTGCGAACTCCGCCCTGCTGCCCAAGCGCCGCTTCACCCACCTGGTGGCCATGCACGACGGGGAAGGCGGCGAACACACTCCCTTCTTCCTGGTGGCGGGCATGTTCGGCAACGTGCTCAACCTGCGGCACCTGGCTCGCCTCATCGGCGTGGGACGCCCCTTCTACGGACTCCAGGCTCGCGGCCTCTACGGCGACCAGAGCCCGCACGAGACCCTGGTCGAGGCAGCCACCGACTACATCGCCGAAATGCGCCAGGTGCAGCCCCACGGGCCCTACCTGCTCGGTGGCTTCTCCGGCGGCGGCATCACGGCCTACGAAATCGCCCGCCAGCTCGAAGCCGCCGGTGAGCAAATCGCCCTGCTGGTGATGCTCGACACGCCCCTGCCCGTCGGCCCGCCACTGAGCCGCATCGACAAACTCCTGATCAAGATAGCCGAGGCGCGCCGCAACGGCCCGGGCTTCCTGTGGCAATGGGCGAAGCGCCGCCTGGAGTGGGAACTGCGGCGCTTGCGTCACGGAGCCGACACGGGGGTCACGCACAATCCGCACCAGTTGCACAATGCCGCGATCGAGGCAGCGTTCCGCAGCGCGCTGCCGCGCTACGAGGTGCATGGTTGGAATGGCCCTGTGGTGCTGTTCCGCCCGCCGCTGGACCGTCGCTGGAGGATCACCGGAGGACGCTGGGTCAACAGCGACCGAGATGTCGTCTATGAAGACAACGACTGGACGCGCTACGTGCCCGACCTTCGCGTGATCGAAGTGCCTGGTGACCACGACTCCATGGTGCTTGAACCCAACGTGCGGGTGCTCGCCAGCCACATCAAGGCCTGCATCGACTCTGCCGAGTCTCAGGATGTGCGTAGATGAGCGCCACACGCCCCCCCAAGCTGCTCACGGCGCTGCTGAACTTCCGCACCGCGGACATGACGCTGCAGGCGCTGGAAGTGGCCGTGCGGGAGATGGAAGGTATCGACGGCGTGATCAACGTGGTCGACAACGCCTCGGGCGACGGCTCGTACGAAAAGATCCGCGACACAGTCAAGGCGAGGGGCTGGGACCGGGTGCAGGTGATCGCATCGGATCACAACGGCGGCTTCGGCGCCGGCAACAACGTCGCCATCCGCCATGGTCTGCCCGATGGCACCGTGCCCGATTTCGTGTACCTGCTCAACTCGGATGCGTTCCCCGAGCCAGGCGCGGTGCGCACACTGATCGACCACATGGTTGCCCACCCCAGGGTTGGCCTGGCGGGCAGTCGCATCCACGGCCAGGACGGCGCCTACCACCAGACCGCCTTTCGCTTCCCGACCATCCAGAGCGAATTCGAGGGCGCGGCCTGCACCGGCCCCATCTCGCGCCTGCTCAGGAACTACATCGTGGCATTGCCCCCACCTGAGCACTCCCAGCCTGTGGACTGGGTGGCCGGGGCCAGCCTGATGATGCGGCGCGACATGCTCGACCAGATCGGCATGTTCGACGAGCGCTTCTTCCTGTACTTCGAAGAAACCGATCTGTGCCTTCGCGCCCGCCGTGCCGGATGGAGCACGGTCTACGTGCTGGAGAGCCGCGTCATGCACATCGGCTCGGTCTCCACCGGCATGAAGGGCTGGAAGCGCACGCCGGGCTACTGGTTTGACTCGCGTCTGTGGTACTACACCAAGAACCACGGCACCTTCTACGCCGCCCTGGCAACGTTGTCTTTTGTCGCAGGCTCCCTCATCCTGAGGGCGCGGCGGGTCTTTGGAAGGAAGCGCGTGGAGCGACCGGACCATTTCCTGGGCGACCTGGTGTCACACGCGCTGCGCAAGCTGTGGCAGCGCAAGCCCATGGGCAGCGCGCACCGTTGACGTCTTCTCACGATTTTTGGAGCAATACATGAGCGGCTTTTCCTGTGTGGTGATGGGCAATGAGTCCCTGCTGATCCAGTGTGCCGATCGCGTACTGCAAGGAGGGGACAGGATCGCAGCAGTGGTCACCCGCAACGCCGACATCCGGGCCTGGGCCGTGCACCAGGGCATTCCAGTGGAGGCTCCCGGTGAACGCCTGGGCGACCGACTGGCCGGCGTCCATTTCGACTGGCTGTTCAGCATCGCCAACTTGTCGGTCATTCCACGAGCCGTGCTGGACCAGGCAAGGCATGGGGCGATCAACTTCCATGATGGTCCCTTGCCGAAACACGCCGGCCTCAACGCACCGGTGTGGGCCATCCTGCAGGGCGAGAAGCGCCATGGCGTGACCTGGCACATGATCGAAGGTGGCATCGACGAAGGCGACATCGTCAAGCAGAAGCTGTTCGACATGGGTCCGAATGAAACGGCGCTCACTCTGAACACGCGCTGCTACGAAGCCGCCATGGAGAGTTTTGCCGAGCTGTTGACCGACCTGCGTGGCCCCGGTCTGAAGCGCGTGCCGCAGGACCTGAGCCAACGGAGCTACCACGCACGGCTGGACCGGCCCGCCGCCGCAGCCCGGCTGGATTTCACACAACCGGCCGCAGCGCTGGTGGCCCTGGTGGCCGCACTGGACCACGGCACGTACTGGAACCCGCTGTCCTGTCCGAAGCTGGAAGCCGGTGGCCGCGTACTGCTCGTCTCGCAAGCTGCCATCGAGGCCCAGGCTGGCAGCGCGGCGCCCGGTGAAGTGGTCGAGGCCACGCCGGCTGGCCTGGTCGTGGGCACCGCGTCGACACCAGTTCGCCTGACGGGTCTGCGCGACGAACATGGCCAGACCGTCTGTCCTTCGACCACTGCCAGGACAGGGGACCGCCTGCCATTGCTGGATGCGGGCACGGCGCAGGCCCTGACCGACGCCCTGGCACAGGTGGCAGCAGGTGAAGACATCTGGCGCCGCTGCCTGCAGACGCCGCAGGCCATTGATCTGCCCTCGACCGCCACCGCCTCTGGCCCGGCCGAGTGGCGACAGACCACCGTGAAGGCGCCCTCGGGACTTGCTGGCGACCGCCTGCTGGCGGCTGTGGCCGCCTGGGTGGCCCGCGTGAGTGGCAAGTCCGAATTTGATCTCGCCTACCGCGACGCAGCCGCACCGCGGGCGCCAGGGTACCTGTCGACCTGGGTACCGCTGCGTCTTTCCGCGGCAGGTGACACGCTTTTCTCTGCGTTCCACGAACAATGCGTCGAAGCCCTGGGCGAGGCGCGCCGCCATCCGGCATTCGCACTGGACCTGATGGCACGCGACCCGGCTATCAAAGGCCTTGCCGTGCCCCAGATCGGACTGTCACAGGACGCTGGCTGCATCGAAGGCTGCGCTGTCACGGTGCAGCTCGCCGCGGACGGCAACCTGACGCTGTGGCACGACGCCACGAAGCTGCCCGACGAAGCCGCCGCGCAACTCGTGCAGCGCCTGCTGAGTGTGCTGGAGGCGCTGGGCCATGAGCCGTCCTGGAGCACGCCCCTGGTACGCCTGCCCATCATGTCGCCGGCCGAGCGTGAGCAGGTGCTCTACGGCTGGAATGACACGGCCTGCAACTACGAGCGCCACACCTGCGTGCACCAGTTCTTCGAGGCACAGGTTCAGCGCACGCCGAAAGCCACTGCCGTCGTGTTCGAGGGCACAGCGCTGACCTACATGGAACTCAACGCCCGCGCCAACCGCGTGGCCCACCGCCTGCGCGGCATGGGTGTGAAGCCCGGTACCCTGGTGGGGCTCTACACGTCGCGCTCGCTGGAGTTGCTCATCGGCGCGCTTGCCATTCAGAAAGCCGGCGGTGCCTATGTGCCACTGGATCCGGCCTACCCCGCCGACCGCGTGGCGCTCTACATCGAGGACAGCGGTGCACCGGTGATCGTGTCGCAGTCGACCCTGGTGGCCAGCCTGCCCATCCACCAGGCACAGGTGCTGGTGATCGACCAGGACGCGCAGATCGCGGCCCAGCCGGACAGCAATCCCGACAGCAGAGTGCAATCGTCCGATATTGCCTACATGATCTACACCTCGGGCTCGACCGGTCGCCCCAAGGGCGTGATGGTCGAGCATCGCAACGTGGCCAACTTCTTTCGCGGCATGGACGACCGCATTCGCCACGACCCTCCAGGAGTGTGGCTGGCAGTCACAAGCCTGTCTTTCGACATCTCCGTGCTGGAGTTGTTCTATACCCTGGCACGCGGTTTCAAACTCGTGCTCTCGAGCGACGAGAACCGGGCGCTCGTGGCCAGCGGGCGCGCGCCCGTTTCGGCTCAGAAGATGGACTTCAGCCTCTACTACTGGGGTAATGACGACGGCGCCGGCCCCAGGAAATACGAGCTGCTGCTCGAAGGCGCCAAGTTCGCCGACCGCCATGGCTTCTGCGCCGTGTGGACGCCCGAACGCCACTTCCACGCCTTTGGTGGCCCCTACCCCAACCCGTCGGTTACCGGCGCGGCGGTGGCTGCCGTGACGCAGAACATTGGCGTGCGAGCAGGCAGTTGCGTAGGGCCCCTCCATCACCCGGCGCGCATCGCCGAAGAATGGGCCGTCATCGACAATCTCACCAATGGTCGTGCAGCGCTGGCGATTGCTTCGGGCTGGCAGCCTGATGATTTCGTGCTGCGTCCGCAAAACACGCCGCCGCACAACAAGAAGGCGATGTTCGACACCATCGATCAGCTGCGCAAACTCTGGCGTGGTGAAGCGGTGTCCTTCCCCACCGCCAGCGGCGAACCCTTTAACGTCGTCACGCAGCCGAGGCCAGTGTCCAAGGAGCTGCCGGTCTGGGTCACCACGGCCGGCAACCCCGAAACCTGGAAAGAAGCCGGCGCCATCGGCGCCAACGTGCTCACCCACCTGCTGGGGCAGACCGTGGACGAGGTCGGCAGCAAGATCAAGATCTACCACCAGGCTTTGCGCGACGCCGGCCACGACCCGGCGCAATTCACCGTCACGCTCATGCTGCACACCTACCTCGCCAGCGACCGCGAGAAGGCTCGCACGGTGGCGCGCGATCCCATGAAGGACTACCTGCGCAGCGCCGCCGGCCTCATCAAGCAGTATGCCTGGGCCTTCCCGGCATTCAAGAAACCCGCGGGTGTGAACAACCCGTTCGATCTCGACCTGCGCTCGCTCAACGACGAGGAAATGGACGCGATCCTCGACTTCGCCTTCCTGCGCTACTTCGAGGACTCCGGCCTGTTCGGAACCGTGGACGACTGCCTTGCCCGAGTCGAAGAACTCAAGCGCATTGGCGTGAGCGAGGTGGCCTGCCTGATCGACTACGGCATCCCCACCGAGCAGGTATTGGAGAGCCTGGTGCCGCTGGCCGAGGTGCTGCGTCGCACCAACCAGCCCACAACAGTGGCCGAAGACGACTTCTCCATCGCCGCGCAAATCCAGCGCCATGGCGTGACGCACCTGCAGTGCACCCCCAGCATGGCGCGCATGATTGCCATGAACGACGAGGCCCGGGTGGCGCTGGCCCAGGTGCAGCACCTCATGATTGGTGGCGAGGCCCTGCCCGGAACGCTGGTCGCTGAGTTGGGTCAGGTCACGAAAGCCTCCATCGAAAACATGTACGGCCCGACGGAGACCACCATCTGGTCGTCCACCGAAACCGCCAGCCCAACCGAGCCCGTGGTCAACATTGGCCGGCCGATTGCCAATACGCAGATGTACGTGCTCGATGACCACCAGCAGCCCGTCCCCGTGGGCGTGCCCGGCGAGCTCTACATCGGCGGCGACGGCGTCACGCGCGGCTACTGGCAGCGCGAGGACCTCACTGCTGAGCGCTTCCCGGCCGACCCCTTCGTCAAACCCGAGCACGCAGCCCCCGCCGGCGCACGCATGTACCGCACCGGCGACCTCGCACGCTGGCGCCCGGATGGCCGCATCGACTTCCTGGGCCGTGCGGACTTCCAGGTCAAGATCCGCGGCTACCGCATCGAGCTGGGCGAAATCGAGGCGGTGCTGGAGTCGGCCGACGGCGTGCGCCAGGCCGTGGTGGTGGCCCGCGAGGACCAACCCGGTGACGTGCGCCTGGTGGCCTACCTGCGGGCAGACCCAGGCTTCCCGGCTGAGGGACTGCGCGAGTGGACCGCCGAACGCCTGCCCGAACACATGCTGCCCGCGCACTTCATGACCGTGGACGAGTTTCCGCTCACACCCAACCGCAAGGTCGACCGCAAGGCCCTGCCTGCTCCCTCACAATCCATCCTGCGCGAACGCACCGAAGTCTTCGTTGCACCCGAGAACGAGATCGAGAGCAAGATTGCCGAAATCTGGTCGCGCGTGCTCGGCGTGCCGAAGATCGGCGCCAAGGACAACTTCTTCGCGCTGGGCGGCCATTCGCTGCTGGCGGTGCAGGCTCACCGCGAAATCAAGCAGGCCCTGAGCTCCACTCGCCTGAGCATCACCGACATCTTCCGGTTTCCCACGCTGGCAGCCCTGGCCGCTCACCTGGATGACAAGCCACGTGGCACACCAGAAGCGGTTGCGGAGTCCACCGAACGTGCGCAGATGCGCGCCGACGCCATGTCGCGCCGCCGGGCCATGCGGGCGGGCAAGCAGCCACAGGAATGATGGCCGCCATCGCCTGCGCCGAACCGTACTTGTCACTACACACCACGCTGCGCCAGAGTCTGGCCGACCGGCTGGGACCAGGTATTGGCATCGCTTGCACGGGCGTCGAGGGCGACCCCCGGCGCTTGTATCCCGAGGAATTCGCGGCCGTCAGCCGCGCCGTACCCCGTCGTCAGCGCGAGTTCGCAGCCGGCCGCGAGGCGGCCCGGCAAGCCATGGCACAGATCGGCTGGGCGCCCGTGGCCATCCCCAGCGCCCCTGACAGGTCGCCGGTCTGGCCTAAGGGCCTCGCTGGCTCGATCACGCACTCGGCCGGTGCTTGCGTAGCGGTCGTGTGTCCTCAATCACTTTGGCAGGCGGTCGGCATCGATCTGGAAGAGGACCAACCCATGGAGCCGGCGCTATGGGACACGATCTGCACGCCCGAAGAGGCTGCATTCGTGAACACCCAACCCGCCGTCCTGCGGGGCCGCTGGGTCACATGGCTCTTTTCAGCCAAGGAGGCGTTCTACAAGTGGCAGTACCCACAAACCCGGCACACTCTCGAATTTCAGGACGTGCGCGTCCTGCTGCCGCATATGGGCTTTCCGACAAACTTTCGAATCGTCCAGGCACGAACGGGCACAACGCCTGGCATCAGGGGGGAATGCCTGGCGCGTAATGGGCACCTTCTCACCTGGGTGATCGGCAACGTATGACATCAACACAGACCATCGACCTCATCCGAAAGACCTCTAGCGATGAGCGATGAAAACGACACATTGCTGCTGTACGCGCCCGTACCCCTGTACAGCAGCGAAAACGGCTACCTTCTTGAAGATCAGGCCTGCAATGGCTTGAGGTTGTGGGCCGAGAATTTCTCGCATGTGATTGTCATGTTCCCAGTCGAGCATGGTGTGGCACCACCGAGCTGGATTCCACTTCGAACAGCACAAGTGGACCTTTCGCGCGTGGAGGTGGTGAGTCTGCCGACGGCCTACCGGCTTGATCAATTTTTACGACACCAAGCCGCGATCCGGCGGCAAATCCGGGATCTCATCGACCGTGCGCGCTACCTGTCCTTCTCCATTGGCGGACTGATTGGCGATTGGGGTGCGGTGGCCGCAATGGAGGCGCACAGGAAGAAGCGGCGCTTCGCCATCTGGACAGACCGGGTGGAGTCCGAAGTGGTCCGGGAACAGGCGCATTCGGGCAAGACAGTAAAAAATAGGTGGGTGGCTGCGCTGACGCACAGGCCCATGGCGATGCTGGAGCGTGCCTTGATCCGCAGGGCCACTGTAGGCCTTTTCCACGGCGCGGAAACGTACGCCGCTTACGCACGTTACGCCGAAGCTGCAGAGATCGTGCATGACATCCATCTCAGCGAAAAGGATCGGATTCCGGCAACCGCACTGGCGGCCAAAATGGAAAGTGCAGCACAAGGCCCTTTTCGCATCTGCTATGTTGGACGCGCCGACGCCATGAAGGGGCCCAATGACTGGATTCAGGTCATGGTTGAGCTGAACAAGAGTGGGGTTGATTTCCAGGCAACTTGGCTGGGGGATGGGGAGGCACTTCCTGTCATGCGGGCCGAGGTCGCGCGCCATGGACTGGGAGACCGAGTAGAACTGCCTGGATTCGTGAGAGACCGCGCTGTGTTGCTGGATACGCTCCGTTGCTCACACGTGCTGGTCTTCTGCCACAAGACCCCCGAATCTCCGCGCAACCTTATTGAAGCCCTGGTATCTGGAACACCAATCATCGGCTACGACAGCCCTTTCCCGAGGGACCTCATTGCGTCGCATGGTGGCGGGGTTCTTACAGACCCGAACGACATCAGCGCTCTGGCCGCTGCGCTGGAGGCGCTGGCCCACGATCGCGCCCGACTGTGCTCCTTGATTGATCGGGCGACTCTGGATGGCGAACCGTTCAATGACGTAGCGGTGTTCAAACACCGTAGCGAGGTCATCCGAGCGCACCTGTGACCACCGATCCGTCGACATCTCAATGGGAGGCCGCATCTTCGGGCTTGAGCGCGGAGCACCTTGTTGAAATACCCGTAAGCAACTGGAAGCCCGGAGATCAGGCCAATCCAGAGCGCACAATTCAAGGCAGCGGATGTCCCAACGAATTCAACAAGGCCTTCATATCATCCAACTGCTGAAAACGCGTGGCGAACTTGCCCAGCAGGGAGCGCTTTAAAAATGGGAACCCAGCTTCTATCAGCTCCCTGGGGCGAAAGAGGCACAGATCGCTCTTCTCCCGCTGGATGCTGCACCAATAGGCGCCTACGTCAAAATGACGCGCGAGCATTCGCGTTAGCCGGGTTTCCTGAAGCAGGATGACGGATTCGATGTCGTTGTAGGCCCATGACATGGACATGGAGGGGGCGGCAGCCTGCAATACATCCATTTGCAGGTTTTTGATAACGAAGGCGTAGGACTGGACGTGGTTTTCTTCCGTAGCCCGCGTGGCATTGGCGGTAAATCCAGTCACCCTCCACGGAGCTGCCTGGATGAACGGCTCCAATGGAGCGAATGGCCCGAAGATCGAATCGTTCATGAACAGCACGTCCGCGCCTGGCGACCACAGTACCAGCTCGCTCAGACCCAGCGCATAGGCCGAGAAGTCATACCCCGGCATATCTTTCCAGTACAGTGCGTCACAGCGTGCGCGAAGCTCGTCAAGAACCGCATGGCCGTCCGGGCAAGCGCAGATCACCATCAGGCTCGCGCGCTCGGCGGCGAGCCGGTCGAGCGTGAACCGGTGCCCTGCGGTCAGTTGCCCGTCCGGCAAGTAGACAAAATATGCCAGCCAACGAGTCTGTGGCGATGCAGGCACCAGTGTCTTCCAGCTTGGGAAAGCACCTCGAAACAGGCGAGCCATCCAGCGGCGGCCAACAATGCTCAAGCGAGCCTGGCTAGGCTTGTAGGTCCATAGGGTCTGGGCCCCATTGACCGGGTTGATCAACAACTCATCAGTAGGCATTTCGTCCTGTCAATGCGCCCAAAGTGCGCAAAAGAATGGTGAAGTCAAGCCAGAGGGACCAGTTATTGATGTATTCGATATCGGCCTCCACGCGATGCTGCATCTGCTCTATGTCGGTAGTCTCGCCTCTCAAGCCGCGCACCTGGGCCAGGCCGGTGATGCCTGGCTTGATGTTGTGGCGGGCGAAGTAGCTGTTGATGCGCTGGGAGTACTCCATGTCGTGCTGCACAGCGTGGGGCCGCGGCCCCACGAGCGACATCTCGCCACGAAGCACGTTGATCAGTTGCGGAAGCTCATCAAGGCTGGTCCTGCGCAGAATGGCCCCTACACGGGTTACTCGCGGGTCATCGCGAGAAGCCTGCTTTATCTGGCCGCCGGCGCTCGCATGGACGTACATGCTGCGAAATTTCCAGATGCTGAAGGTCTTGCCGCTCCAGCCATTGCGTGCTTGCTTGAAGAACACCGGCCCCCGGCTGTCGAGCTTGATGGCCACAGCGATGATCAGCAGGAGTGGAGAGACGGCCAGAAGTATGAGAGCAGAAAGCACGAAATCCTCGCATGCCTTAAACAGCCGTCGGGTTCCGGTCAGAGGGGTTTCAGATAGCGTAAGCACCGGCAGGCCAGCGATTTCGCGCACGCTGTGATTGACCAGCAGCATCGAGTAGATGTCAGGGACCCAATGAACCGCCACGTGCTTGTCCAGCAGATTGAAGTACATGCCCTCGATCAGGTCGGACGCATCCAGTGGAATCGCGAAGTACACCGTGTCGATGTCATGCTGATCGATGATCTTGAGCATTTCTTCGAAGGGGCCAATCACGCTCGACTCCTGAAGGCTGCCAAAATCCGATGGCTCCTGCATTCTGTTCATGGCGCCGTCTGGACGCCCAGGCTCGCTGTGTGGCAGAGCCAGGCAACCAATCACCCGCTGACCCAGCCAGGGGTTGTTGGAGATCTTGTTCTGCAGGTAGCGGGCGAGCCGGCCGGTGCCGACGATCAGCACGCTGTCTGGTTCGACGGCGCGACGCATGAAACGAATCTGCAGTTCCCGAAAGCCCATGTGTAGGACGATCTGGACGAAAAAGCCCAATACGTACAACTTGCCGACCATGAGGCGGGAGTAGACGTCGGTCTGTTTGGCGGCGAATCCAACCAGCAGAAGGAAGGCAAACACCAAGGTCCAGGCCTTGAACAGGTTGAGGGCCTTACGGGTGCGATTGCTGTTGCTGCGGTACAGGCCGAACTGGTCATAGGCAACCGCCATGCCACCGAGCAGCAGCAGCAGCAGCACCGTGTAATCGGCGTTGAGTGGCCCCACGTGCTGCCGGATCAGGTAATAGGCCAGGCCCATGACGGCGGCCGCATCGAACACGGCCTGCGCGGCAGTCGAGATGCTGCTGCGGCGCTTGAGGATGGAGCGGGGTGGCCGAGAAAGTAAAGCCATGACAGTCAGTATAGAGGCGCTGATCGGGTCTCTTTGGGCAATCCCTGATGCTCAATATCCTGGCCGAGCAGTCGTTCGCCAGTTCCGTGAAGTTTTACTGGTGCTACCATGAAGCACCGTGTTTGTTGCCAAAAGCCCTATCCATCTGTGAGAACGGGATCAGGACCAATACCGAAATGGTTCCCACTTCCGGGAGTTTCATCATGATCAACCCCATTGACCGCGAAGCGCTTCGTGCCCAAGTTCGAACTGCGAATCCGTTCCCATTCTTTGCCATCGACAATTTTCTCGAACCCGAGTTCGCGGAGGACGTGCATGCGGCATTTCCAAGCTTCGAGGAGGTGTCGCGGCTTGGACACAAGTTCACTGCAGTGAACGAAAAGAACAAGGTCCAAGTCACCGATTCAAGCCTCTTTCCAGCCCCCATACACGCTCTGCATACTCAACTGGCAGCACCTGAATTTCTGGAGCTCGTGTCTTATGTGATGGATATTCCCCGCCTCATAGCCGATCCCGAACTCGCAGGCGGCGGCATTCACGAAACGGGCCCCAGAGGGCACCTCGATGTCCATGTCGATTTCAACTACCTCCCGGATCGACAGCTTCATCGGCGCTTGAACATTCTTGTGTATTTCAACAAGGACTGGCAAAGCAAGTGGGGAGGGGAAATCGAGCTTTGGGACAAGGACGTGAAAACTTGCCATCACGCGTTTATGCCGATCTTCAACCGCTGCGTGGTCTTCGAGACCTCAAATATCAGTTTTCATGGCGTCGCGGCAGTGCGTTGTCCAGAGGGCGCCGTGCGCAAAAGCTTTGCAGCCTACTATTACACGAAGGAAGCTCCTGCCCACTGGACCGGTGATGTGCATTCGACGATTTTCAAGGCGCGTCCCGACGAGTACTTCAAAGGCAAGATCGCCATGCCCGTCGAGCAGGCCGCACGCAGCCTTCAGGAGGGCTGGCGCGGTGTAAAGCAGGGCATCAAGGGCGTTCTCGGCAAAAACGGCTGAGCCGCATTCCGCGCCACCCTGTCTTCACGGTGCCTGCCTCACTCCGGTCTTGGGGTATCGGGTGACAACCTCCCAGACCACTTCCTGCATGACTCGCGCCGCCGCTTCGGAGGGAGCATCGGCCTGAGATCCATCGGCCCGTAACAAACGGTGCGGTAATCCTATGGGGTTGCGGTGGTACAGGACCGCGTAGTGGGTCAATGCCACGAGGTAACTGCCCAGGTCACTGGCATGGATCATGTCCTGCTTTCCATCCGGTGCGCGATGGAAAAGGTCCTCTCGTGCGCTCAGGCCAGGTAGCCCTCCAGCTTGCTCCACGCGTCGAACAAATGCAGCCATCACCTGCCCGGCCGGAATGACGTACACAGGCCCTCCAGTGTCGCCATGGGCCAAGCCCTGGGCCAGCAGCACGCCCTCCCAATAGGCACCCAGATCGCGATCCAGGCGAGTCAACCAACCATCGGGGTCGTCGAGCGGATGCCACGTCTCGTACAAGTAAACGCGTATGGCAGGGTTGGCATTCCGGGCGTCGCGCGCCCAACGGCGGACGTACTCCGGACTGTCGAAATACTTGATGGCGTCCTTGATCTCGACCGACTCGGTCAAGACGAGAGCATCGAAGCTGCCGCTGGCAATCGCGGCCTTGGCGTCCTGGTATCTGTCGTGCGCGTTCTCGACCTCGGAGCCCTTGACTGGGATGTCAGGCTCCCAATGGGACTGCAAGCTGGCACCCCAACCCAGTTGGGATCGATGATCATGACCGGCCCCCGCAAGTTGCTCCAGCATCGACGGAATGTTCTTGCCAACCAGGCTGTGCCCAATATGAAAGACACGCAAGGGCTTCTCCGGAGCTGGCAGCGGCTCAGCATAGAGCTGTGCCAGCGCTGCCGGGTCCAGAGTCTTTTGCGAGCCGCAGGCGCCAAGAAGCAGCACCAAAGCGTATTTCAGGACACGGTTCATCTTCTTGTTCAACGGATTAACTTAGAAGTGGTCTGTGCTCTGCCCAAGTTTGAGTTGGCAGCCTGCAAACTGCTGCCAACTTGCTCCAAGCCCGCATGTGCCATGGTTCTCGGTCGAACACTGCTTGCCTTATTCATGGTACCTCCTTGTCGGAAGGGCCGAGCCAATCAAAAGCGAAAAGCGGAAGTCTGGATTCTCCCTCTGGGGCATCAAAAATGATATGTCCACCGGACCGGGTCAACTCCAGGGTGACCATCATGCTGCGCCCGTGCCGCTCAGCGCCCGATCGCCAGGTAATCGATTCCCATTCCGCGCACCAGCGCCGGGTCATAGAGGTTGCGACCATCAATGATCAGTGGTTGCTTCAGACGCTGCTTGATCAGGTCGAAGTCCGGGCTGCGGAACTCCTTCCACTCGGTGACGATGACCAGCGCATCCGCATCCTCCAGGGCTTCGTTGGGCGTTTTGGCGTAGCGGATGCGCGGCTCTTTGCCCAGTACGCGCTGGGCTTCGTGCATGGCCACGGGATCGTAGACGGTGGCAGTGGCGCCCGATGCCAGAAGATCGGCGATCAACTCGAGGCTGGGGGCCTCGCGCATGTCGTCGGTGTTGGGCTTGAAGGCCAAACCCCACACCGCGAAGTGCCGGCCTTCGAGGTCTTCACCGAAGCGCTGCTTGACCTTGCGTCCCAGCACGTGCTTTTGTGCGTCGTTGGCGGCCTCCACCGCGGTCAACACTTTCAGGTCGAGTCCCCCCTGATCGGCCGCAGTCTTGATGAGCGCCTTCACGTCCTTGGGAAAGCACGAACCGCCGTAGCCAGCGCCCGGGTACAGGAAGTGGTGACCGATGCGCGGGTCGGAGCCCATGCCCTGGCGCACCATTTCAATGTCGGCACCCAGCACCTCTGCCAGGTTGGCCAGTTCGTTCATGAAGCTGATGCGCGTGGCGAGCATGGCGTTGGCCGCGTACTTGGTGAGTTCGGCGCTGCGCACATCGGTGACGATGAGGCGTTCGCGGTTGCGCTGGAAGGGCGCGTAGATGGCGCGCATGAGGTGGACGGCCTGTTCGTCGCTGGCGCCAACGATGATGCGGTCGGGTCGCATGAAATCCTCAACTGCGGCGCCCTCTTTCAGAAACTCGGGGTTGGACACAACCGCATACGGTGTTTGCACACCGCGCTTGCGCAACTCATCCGCGATCGCTTCCTGCACCCGGTCGGCCGTGCCTACCGGCACAGTGCTTTTGTCGACCACCACCTTGTAGTCGGTCATGAGGCGGCCAATGTTGCGCGCCGCAGCCAGAACGTACTGCATGTCGGCAGAGCCATCTTCATCGGGCGGGGTACCCACGGCAATGAACTGGATGGTGCCGTGGTGCACCGCGCGCGCCACATCGGTGGTGAAGCGCAAGCGCCCGGCGGCCACGTTGCGCTGGACCATCTCCTGCAGACCCGGCTCGAAAATGGGAATCCCACCCTCTTCCAGGACGCGGATCTTGTCCGGATTCACGTCGAGGCACAACACGTCGTTGCCCACCTCCGACAGACAGGCACCGCTGACCAAGCCCACATACCCAGTTCCCACCACTGTGATTTTCATGATGTCGCGTCCGATGGCTGCCTGAGCCTGCTGTGTAAAGCTCGAATCATAGCCGCGGGCTATCCGGCTTCCGGGCCCTCCCGCCATGGACGGAGGCGCCCGTATTGCTCCCATGCTGGCTGCTCTGCACGGCCTCACGGTCCCAATGCGGTCGCGCCGGCCATTCGGCGGACCGACCGCTAAAATGCCCCTTGCTCCAGCCCCTC
The DNA here is from genome assembly GCF_025699295.1 of Hydrogenophaga sp. GTDB lineage: Bacteria > Pseudomonadota > Gammaproteobacteria > Burkholderiales > Burkholderiaceae_C > Hydrogenophaga. The sequence goes on from NZ_JAILWB010000022.1 coordinate 36,870, forward strand.
AACCCAGGAACCTCAGCATGTCCCTCTTCTCCGCCGTCGAAATGGCACCGCGCGACCCGATTCTGGGTCTGAACGAGCAGTTTGCCGCCGACACCAACCCCAACAAGGTCAACCTCGGCGTGGGCGTCTATTTCGACGACAACGGCAAACTGCCCCTGCTGCAATGCGTGCAGGCCGCCGAGAAGACCATGATGGACAAGCCATCGGCACGCGGCTACTTGCCCATCGATGGCATCGCGGCCTACGACGCGGCCGTCAAGGGACTTGTCTTTGGCAGCGAGTCCGAGCCGGTGAAGTCGGGTCGCGTGGCCACGGTACAGGCCATCGGCGGTACCGGTGGCCTCAAGATCGGCGCCGATTTCCTCAAACGCCTCAACCCGGGCGCCACCGTGCTCATCAGCGACCCGAGTTGGGAGAACCACCGCGCGTTGTTCACCAACGCCGGCTTCAAGGTCGACACCTACGCCTACTACGACGCCGACAAGCGCGGCGTCAACTTCGACGGCATGCTCGCCAGCCTGAACGCGGCCGCACCCGGTACCATCGCTGTGCTGCATGCCTGCTGCCACAACCCCACCGGCTACGACATCACCGCCGCGCAGTGGGACGAGGTGATTGCTGCTGTCAAGGCCCGTGGCCTGACACCTTTCCTCGACATGGCCTACCAGGGCTTTGGCCACGGCATCGCCGAGGACGGCGCCGTCATCGCCAAGTTCGTCGCGGCTGGCCTCACCTTCTTTGTCTCCACCTCCTTTTCCAAGAGCTTCAGCCTGTACGGCGAACGCGTGGGGGCGCTGTCGGTGCTGTGTGAGAACGCCGAAGAGGCCTCGCGCGTGCTGTCTCAACTCAAGATCGTGATCCGAACCAACTATTCCAACCCGCCGATTCATGGTGGTGCGGTGGTCGCCGCGGTGCTCAACAACCCGGAGTTGCGCGCCCTCTGGGAGAAGGAACTGGGCGAGATGCGCGTGCGCATCAAGGCCATGCGCCAGAAGCTCGTGGACGGGCTCAAGGCAGCCGGCGTGAAACAGGACATGGGCTTCATCACCAGCCAGATCGGCATGTTCAGCTATTCGGGCCTGAGCAAGGATCAGATGGTGCGTCTGCGCACCGAATTCGGCGTGTATGGCACCGACACCGGCCGCATGTGCGTGGCCGCGCTCAACAGCAAGAACATCGACTACGTGTGCAAGGCGATTGCCAGGGTGGTCTGAGGCGGCTGATTTCCCGTGCGACAAGCCGGCCCGCGTGGCCGGCTTTTTCGTGGGCTCATCCCCACATGACCGATCGCATCGAGATCGACGCGCCCTGAAAGCCCTGGTTGAATGAGCGGGGCTCTTCGCCGGCATCTGCGGCGCCTGCCGCGTACAGCAGCGGCAGATAGTGTTCCCAGCTCGGATGGGCCATCTGCGCGACAGCACCGAGTTGCTGGAACGCGTGCAGCGCCTCCAGGCGGCCCTGCGCGATGTGGTCGGCCATGGTCTGGTCGAACTCGATCGCCCAGTCATAGGCCTGGTTATCTGCGGCGTCACGGCGCATGGCCCGCAGGTTGTGAACGATGTTGCCGCTACCCACGATCAGCACGCCGCGCTCGCGCAACTGCGCGAGCTGGCGTCCGATGTCGAAGTGCTCGGCCGCTGGCCGGCGGTAGTCCATGCCAAGCTGGATCACCGGGATGTCTGCTTCGGGAAACATCGGCTTGAGCACTGACCAGGCGCCGTGATCCAGACCCCAGTCGCCCGCGTCCAGACCCAGCGCGTCGCCCGAGTCCGGCTGCCGCACCGCCGCGCTGATGGCGCGCGACATCTCCGGTGAACCCGGCGCAGGGTACTGCTGATCGAACAGGGCCTGTGGAAACCCGCCAAAGTCATGGATGGTGCGGGGATTGCTCATGGCCGTCAGTTGCCAGCCCAGAGTCAGCCAGTGCGCCGAAACGCACAGGATCAGATGCGGTTGCGTGCCGCGCGAACGCAGCTCCTGGCCCAGCGCCTGCCAGCTGCGCCGCCACGGGTTGTCTTCGATGGCGTTCATGGGACTGCCATGCCCCAGAAACAGCACCGGCAGGCGCTCTGTGGCCGGCAGAACCCTGGCCAGGTCGGCAAGCTGATCTGCAGCTGGGCTCGACGAAGTTGCAGCGGTGGCTAAGGCGTTCATGCAGGTTCCTGCCGGTGATGGCGGTGAGGACCGGACACGCCTGCAACAGCGGGCGGCACGGGCGTGGGACGGATGGAAGGTCGGCCGCATCCGACGACCGAGCGATGTACTGGCCGGATTCTTTCACGAAGGCGACAGAAGCCCTGGAATGTTAGGTGTTTTCACCCTGACGACGCCAGGCGCATACTGCTATATTGCACCGCAACATAACGAAATCGTACGCCCATGCTTTACCAGATTTACGAAACCCAGCGCTCCATCATGGAACCGTTTGCGGACCTGGCCGAAGTGGCTGCCAAGCTCTACAACAACCCGATGCTGCCGCTGGCGCAGTTGCCCGGTGCGCAGCGCATCGCCGCCGGCTACGACCTGATGCACCGCCTGGGCAAGGACTACGAGAAGCCCGAGTTCGGCATTCACACGGTGAACGTGGACGGCGTCAACGTGGCCATTCACGAGCGTGTCGAAATCGACAAGCCCTTCTGCGAGCTGCGCCGGTTCAAGCGTTTCTCGGACGACACCGGTACCCTCGCCAAGCTCAAGGGGCAGCCCGTGGTACTGATCGTCGCCCCGCTCTCGGGCCACTACGCCACACTGCTGCGCGACACCGTGCGCACCATGCTCAAGGACCACAAGGTCTACATCACCGACTGGAGGAACGCCCGCCTCGTACCCCTGTCCGAGGGCGAGTTCCACCTGGACGACTACGTCAACTATGTACAGGAGTTCATCCGCCATCTGCAGCAGGGTTACGGCAACTGCCATGTGATCAGCGTCTGCCAGCCCACCGTGCCGGTGCTCGCCGCTGTCTCGCTCATGGCCAGCCGCGGAGAGACCACGCCACTGTCCATGACCATGATGGGTGGCCCGATCGACGCGCGCAAGTCCCCCACTGCGGTGAACAACCTGGCCACACAGCGCAGCCACGAGTGGTTCGAGAACAACGTGATCTACCGCGTGCCGGACAACTTCCCCGGCGCGGGTCGGCGCGTCTACCCGGGCTTTCTGCAGCACACCGGTTTCGTGGCCATGAACCCTGACCGCCACGCGTCGAGCCACTACGACTACTTCAAGGACCTGATCAAGGGCGACAACGAAAGCGCCGAGAGCCACCGCAAGTTCTACGACGAGTACAACGCCGTGCTCGACATGGACGCCGACTACTACCTCGAGACCATCGAGACCGTCTTCCAGGCGTTCAAGCTGGTCCACGGCACCTGGTATGTGAAGAACGAAGCCGGCGAACTCGAGCTCGTGCGTCCGCAGGACATCCAGCGCACCGCCCTGCTCACGATCGAGGGCGAGCTCGACGACATTTCCGGCTCGGGCCAGACCGCAGCCGCGCACGAACTGTGCACCGGCGTGCCCAGGACACACCAGATGCACTACGAGGCGCAGGGTGCCGGCCACTACGGCATCTTCAGCGGCCGGCGCTGGCGCGACCTGGTACACCCCGTGGTCAAGAGCTTCATCCGGGCCCACCAGCCCGCAACAGGGGCCAAAGCCGCGACCACGGCCACGGTCCGGACGTCAGCGGCCAAGGCGCCCCGAGCGGCCGCAAAGACCCCCGGCGCGGCACGCAAGACGGCGCCCCGCAAATCGACCCGCGCCTGAAGGACGCGCGCGCCAGCGCGCGAGGCGCCGGTATATTCATCGGCATGAACGAACTCGCCCGGCGCATCGATGCCGCCTTGCCGCAAACGCAGTGCACGCGCTGCGGCTACCCGGATTGCGCGAGCTATGCACAGGCCGTCGCGGCCGGCGAGGCCGGCATCAACCAATGCCCGCCAGGCGGCGCCGAGGGCGTGGCCCGCCTTGCTGCGATCACCGGTTTGCCCGAACGTCCACTGGACCGTTCCTGTGGCATCGAAGGCCCTCTGACCGTGGCCGTGATCGATGAAGACTGGTGCATCGGCTGCACACTCTGCATCAAGGCCTGTCCGACCGATGCCATCGTCGGCATCTCCCGACGCATGCACACGGTGGTCGAGCCCTACTGCACCGGCTGCGAACTCTGTCTGCCGGTGTGCCCGGTGGACTGCATCTCGCTGGAGATCGTGAGCGGCGATCGCACCGGGTGGCAGGCCTGGACCGAAGACCAGGCGCGCCAGGGCCGCGAGCGCTACGCCAGCCGGCAACTGCGGCTGGCGCGCGAGCTGGTGGAGAACCAGGTGCGGCTGGAAGCCAGGGCGAGTGAGAAGCTGGCCGATCTGGCCGAGCATTCACACATCACCGACGCAGCAGCACTGGAGAAGAAGCGCGCGGTGATCGAAGCCGCCCTCGCCCGCTCGCGAGCCCGGCGCGCGAACACGGACGGCTGACCCCTGAAATCAGGCGGGCTGGCGCGCAGCCACTGTCTTGTAGACGCCGCAGCCGACGTACAGGTCGTCGACCTTCACCACGTAGGACATCTTGGCCTGGATCGCACCGCTGACAGGATTGGCAATGTCGTATTCGACCCAGCCGTCACCCAGCTCGGCCTGCGCGACGATGGCGTCGAGCAATGCCTGCCCGTCCACGCCGGGAATGTCCTGCACGCGGCTGCCGACCTTTTCGGGCTTGCCTCCAAACGCGCGGTAGACCCCCGCACCATCGAGCGCGAACACATACATGTCGCGGTCATGGAAGCCGTTCGAAGGGTTGGTGATGTCGCGCACAAAGGTCTCGCGAGCCCGCTGCCCGCGCATCGCCCGCGCACGACTCACCAGCTCCATGGCCTCTTCGGCCGTGCCCTGCTGAAGCGCGAAGGACGACACCGCCCGGGAAAGATGCGCCGCGCGCTGTTCGAGCTGCTCGGCCTGAGTCACCGCACGTTCCACCATCTGCGCATTGCGCTGGGTGATCTGATCGAGCTGGGTCACGGCCGATGAAATCTCGCTCAGGCCGGTGCTCTGCTCGGCACTGGAAGCGGATATGAGAGACATGTTGGCCGCCACACTGCGCACACCGGAGACGATCTGGCTCATGCTGTTGCCTGCCGTGCGGATCTGGCCCACGCTCGCCTCCACCTGGCTGCGGGACGCCTCGATGAGTTCGCGGATCTCCCGGGCCGAGGCGGACGAGCGTTGCGCCAGCGTGCGCACCTCGTTGGCCACCACGGCGAAGCCGCGCCCTTGCTCGCCAGCACGCGCGGCTTCCACCGCGGCGTTGAGCGCCAGGATGTTGGTCTGGAAGGCGATGCTGTCGATCACACCGATGATGTCGTTCATCTGCTGGGCGCTCTTCTGGATGCCTTCGACCGACTCCACCGCCCGCCCCATGGACTGCGCACCCGACTCCGCCACATCGCGCACCTGCGCGGCCTGCTGATCAGATTCACCCGCTGTGTGGGCATTCTGTCGCACCGTGCCCGAGAGCTCGTGCACGCTGGCCGCGGTCTGCTCCAGATTGGCTGCCTGTTGCTCGGTGCGATCGGCCAGATCCCGGTTGCCCGCGGCCAGGCTCTTGCCAGCGTGCGCCACCAGCGCCGAGTTGCTGCGCACCTCGGCCACCATCGAGGAAAGCTGGCCATTGGTGCGGTCCAGCAACCGAGCCAGGTCGGCCAGTTCGTCGCCCCCATGCGACTGCACCGTCGACCTCAGATTGCCTGAAGCGGTCTGTTCCATCGCAGCAAGCACCTGGCGGAAATCGCGCTGGAAGCTGGCATAGAAGCACAGCATGAGATAGGCCAGGCAGCCCAGCCCCACCAGGGTTACCCAGGTGGCGCCAACGGTCTGCTGTTCAAGGAACCCCCATGTGATGGCGGGCGGGAGCACGGCAGCCGCCGCCAGGAGGCCCAGCTTGGCACGCAGACGCAGGCGCCGCATCAGCCAGATGCCGGCCGACAAAGGATGAAGTGCGGACATGACTGAACTGCTCCTGTAAATCTACAACGGGCTATCGGCCTTGCAGCTCGCACCTTGAGCCGGGAGAACCCTGTTTCAGTGCATTCCGGTGATGCCCGACTGGTTGGCCTCGAAATGCCGGAACAACTGCACGGCCATCAGGCGCAGGGTGTCGTCGGCCATGTTGTGGGCGTGGGAAAGCTGCTCCAGCGCGTAGCGCCGGTCGCAGATCATCAACGCGCGGCTCACGCACATGCCCCGGCTCGACATGCGCAGACAGAACGGCTCCAGCAGTTCGACGGGCCAGGCGGGCGCCATGTGGCGTTCGCGCCAGGCGGACGCGCTGGGGGCTTCTTTCGATGGCTGGCCAGGGAACGGGTGCATGGCGAACTCCTGCAACAAGGGAACGCGGGCCACGCCGGCAGGCACGGCCCTCTCATGCCACAAGATTACGTTCTCCGCCGGCACGCCAGTGGGCCGAACAAGGCCCGAAAAGGCGCCCTCCTCCGGTCTTCGCCCCAGGCGGCGGCGTTCAGGCGGTCGCGCCGGCCAGACGGGAAAAAGCCTTCACCACTTCGGCTGGAGCCTGCACCAGCTCGATCAGCACACCCTCTCCCGCGATCGGAAACTCGTCGCTCGCCTTGGGATGCAGGAAGGTGATGTCGAAACCTGACGCACCCTGTCGTATGCCCCCCGGCGCGAAACGCACACCACGGGCCGTGAGCCAGTCCACCGCCGCGGGCAAATCATCGATCCACAACCCGACATGGTTGAGTGGCGTGGCGTGCACCGCAGGTTTCTTCTGCGGGTCCAGCGGCTGCATCAGGTCGACCTCGACCTTGAACGGCCCGCTGCCGATGGCGCAGATGTCCTCGTCCACGTTCTCGCGCTCGCTGCGGAAGCTGCCGGAGAGTTCCAGGCCCAGCATGTCGACCCAGAGGGTCTGCAACCGTTGCTTGTCCAGGCCACCAATGGCGATCTGCTGCACGCCGAGCACACGGAAGGGGCGGGAGGAAACAGTCATGTTCAGTGAATGCCTTGGGTGAAGTGGGCCGCCGGTTCGAGCGACCAGACGGTCGCTGGCGGCAGGTTGGCCCAGACGGTGGAGACGCGCCGCCAGCGCCAGCCGGTGGGCAGTTGATCGAAGGGCCGCACATGGCGCGCGGCATAGGTGTACTGCAGCAACCGCGCGTTGGGCATGCGTTCCAGCAGAGCCAGCATGGCCGTGACGCAATGGCGACCCTCTTGGCGCGGCATGGACATCAGCGGCAGCGAAGACACCAGCATCACCGAGGCCGCCGGCGGCAGTGGCAGCAGGTCAAGCCGGGTGGCACAGGCGTGCAGCACCTCGGCACCAGCAAAGCGCTCACGAAGGTGTCGCACCAGCCCCAGGTCGCGCTCGACCACAAAGAAACGATCGGGCGGCGGCCCCACCACCGCCAGTTCCTGGGTGATGGCACCAGTGCCAGCGCCGACCTCCACCAGCAACTCGGGCCCGACGCGGGCCACTTCGCCAGCAATGGCCTGAGCGAGGGCTCTGGATGCGGGCGCAATGGCCCCCATCCGCCTGGGGTTTCGCACCCAGGCCAGCGCAAAAGCCAGACCACTGGGACCCTGACCGCGTTCGTCTGCCATGTGCGCCGCTCCATGAAGCCGTGGAGTCCGCAGGGTAACCGAGTACGGCCGGCTTGTCGCGTCAGCGAGTGCAACGGCCAGCGAGCCCGCCAACCCCTTCATTCGAACTCGACGATGGGCTGATCCACCACCAGTGACTCGCCCTTGCCCGCCAGCACCTTGGCCACGACACCATCGGCCGCCGCGAACAGCACGTTCTCCATTTTCATGGCCTCGATCACCGCGACGCGTTCACCGGCCTGCACCTTCTGCCCCACCTGCACCGCCACGTCCACCAGCAGGCCGGGCATGGGCGAGAGCACGTATCGGCTCATGTCCGGAGGTGCCTTGAACGGCATGAGCGCATGCAGCTCGGCCATGCGGGGCGAAACCACCATGGCTTCGATGCGCGTGCCGTTGTGCTGCACCACCAGCGCCAGTGGATTGCGTGGCGTGCCGCGTTCGAGTTGCGCCGTAAATGGCCTGCCGTTGCACTCGCCGTTGATCACCACGTCGTTCAGCCGGGAGGGACTCTGGATGCCGTAGCGCCGGTCGCCGACGCTGACCACCGCCGCGCCAATCTGACCCAGGATCTCGTCCACGTGCACGCGCACTTGCCGGTGTTCACCGGCCTTGTCCAGCACGATCACGGTGTAGTCGTGTCCCACCTTTACACCGTATCCGGGCAATTGACCGCTCAGACCGGCCGCGCGCTCACGGCTCTTGCGCCGCACGAAGGCCGCCAGCGCCACCAGGAAGTCGGGGTCGTCATGCGGCACGTCCTCGGCACGGAAACCCTGCGCGTAGTGCTCGGCGATGAAGCCGGTATTGAAGTCGCCCGCAACGAAGCGGGGGTGCGCCAGCAAGGCCGCCTGGAACGGAATGTTGCTCTGCACGCCACGGATCACGAAACCGTTGAGGGCTTCGCGCATCTTCGCAATCGCCTCGTTGCGGTCTTTGCCATGCACGATGAGCTTGGCGATCATCGAGTCGTAGTACATCGGGATTTCGCCACCGTCCTGCACGCCGGTGTCCACACGAACGCCCAGGCGATCCACTGTGTTGGCCTGCCACATGGACTGCGGCGGCGGCGTGAAGCGCACCAGCCGCCCCGTGCTGGGCAGGAAGTTGCGGAACGGATCCTCGGCGTTGATGCGGCATTCGATCGCCCAGCCCTCGCGCTTTACCCCGGCCTGTGTCAACGGCAACGGCTCGCCAGCGGCCACGCGGATCATCAGCTCCACCAGGTCCAGCCCGGTGATGCATTCGGTGACCGGGTGCTCCACCTGCAGGCGGGTGTTCATCTCCAGGAAATAGAAGTCCTGGTCCTTGCCGACCACAAACTCCACCGTGCCCGCGCTCTGGTACTTCACGGCCTTGGCAAGGGCCACGGCCTGCTCTCCCATGGCCTTGCGGGTGGCCTCGCTGATGAAGGGCGACGGTGCCTCTTCGATCACCTTCTGGTGGCGGCGCTGGATCGAGCACTCGCGCTCGTTCAGGTAGATCACGTTGCCGTGCGAGTCGCCCAGCACCTGGATCTCGATGTGGCGCGGCTCCTGGACAAACTTCTCCATGAAGACGCGGTCGTCGCCGAAGCTGTTGCGTGCTTCGTTGCGGCAGCTCGTGAAGCCCTCATGGCACTCCCTGTCGCTGAAGGCCACGCGCAAGCCTTTTCCGCCGCCGCCTGCGCTGGCCTTGATCATCACGGGATAGCCGATTTTTTGCGCGATGGTCACTGCCTCTTCGGGCGACTGGATCGGCTCGTTGTGGCCCGGAATGGTGCTGACCCGGGCCTCGTTCGCCAGCTTCTTGGACGCGATCTTGTCGCCCATGGCCGCAATCGAATAATGCTTGGGACCGATGAAGACCAGGCCAGCCTCCTCCACCTTGCGCGCAAAGTCTTCATTCTCGGAGAGGAAGCCGTAGCCCGGATGGATGGCCTCGGCGCCCTTCTCTCTGGCGGCCGCAATGATGGCGTCGCCCAGCAGGTAGCTCTCGCGCGAGGGTGGCGGACCCAGGCGCACGGCCTCGTCGGCCATCTGCACGTGGCGCGCTTCCTTGTCGGCGTCGGAGTACACCGCCACGGTGGCGATGCCCAGCTTCTTCGCGGTGGCGATGACGCGGCAGGCGATCTCGCCGCGGTTGGCAATCAGGATCTTCTTGAACATTTCAACGTCCTTTGCATTCAATGCCGGAACACGTCCGGCGCGACATTCCAGAAGTGCCGCGGAACCGGCTTTGCCGGGCCGCTGGCACTGCCCCCTTGAGGGGGTGACGCGCGAAGCGCGGCGCGGGGGTGGACTCTTTCACAGCGGAATGTTTCCGTGCTTGCGCCACGGGTTCTCAAGCTTCTTGTCCTTCAGCATCACCAGTGAACGGCAGATGCGCTTGCGTGTCTCGTGCGGCAGGATCACGTCGTCGATGAAGCCGCGCGCGCCGGCCACGAACGGGTTGGCAAAACGGGCCTTGTACTCCGCCTCCCGCTGCGCGAGCTTGGCCGGGTCCTTCTTCTCCTCGCGGAAGATGATCTCCACCGCGCCCTTGGCGCCCATCACGGCGATCTCGGCGTTGGGCCAGGCAAAGTTCACGTCGCCGCGCAGGTGCTTGGAACTCATCACGTCGTAGGCGCCGCCGTAGGCCTTGCGCGTGATCACGGTGATCTTGGGCACGGTGCATTCGGCGTACGCATAGAGCAGCTTGGCGCCGTGCTTGATGATGCCGCCGTATTCCTGCGAGGTGCCGGGCATGAAACCGGGCACGTCGACGAAGGTGACCACCGGGATGTTGAAGGCGTCGCAGAAGCGCACGAAGCGCGCCGCCTTGATGCTCGACTTGATGTCCAGGCAGCCCGCCAGCACCAGCGGCTGGTTGGCCACGATGCCGACCGTCTGCCCGTTCATGCGGGCAAACCCGATCAGGATGTTCTTCGCGTACTCGGGTTGCAGTTCGAAAAAATCGCCGTCGTCCACCGTCTTGACGATCAGCTCCTTCATGTCATAGGGCTTGTTCGGATTCTCGGGCACCAGCGTGTCCAGACTCAACTCCATGCGGTCGATCGGGTCTCCGCTGGGGCGAACGGGCGCCTTTTCCCGGTTGCTCAGTGGCAGGTAGTTGTAGAGCCGGCGCAGCATCAGCAACGCCTCCACGTCGTTCTCAAAGGCCAGGTCGGCCACGCCGCTTCGGGTGGTGTGCGTGATGGCACCGCCCAGCTCTTCGGACGTCACCTCCTCGTGCGTCACGGTCTTCACCACCTCGGGCCCGGTCACGAACATGTAGCTCGAGTCCTTGACCATGAAGATGAAATCGGTCATGGCAGGCGAATACACCGCGCCGCCGGCGCTGGGGCCCATGATCATGCTGATCTGCGGCACCACGCCGCTGGCCATCACGTTGCGCTGGAACACGTCGGCATACCCGCCGAGCGAGGCCACGCCTTCCTGGATGCGGGCGCCTCCCGAGTCGTTCAGGCCGATCACCGGCGCACCGACCTTCATCGCCTGGTCCATCACCTTGCAGATCTTCTCGGCGTGTGCCTCTGAAAGTGCGCCACCGAACACGGTGAAGTCCTGGCTGAAGACGAACACCAGGCGGCCGTTGATCATGCCGTAGCCGGTGACGACGCCATCGCCCGGGATCTTGTTGTCCTGCATGCCGAAATCGGTGCAGCGGTGCTCGACGAACATGTCCCATTCCTCGAAGGTGCCTTCGTCCAGCAGCACCTCCAGGCGCTCGCGCGCGCTCAGCTTGCCCTTGGCGTGCTGTGCGGCGATGCGCTTCTCGCCGCCACCCAGGCGGGCGGCGGCGCGCTTCTTCTCAAGTTGTTCCAGGATGTCCTGCATGGTCGTGTGCTCCAGAAGGGATGCGGTTTCAGTCAAAAAGGTCGAGCAGGCGGCGTGCCGCGGTGGAAGCAGGCAACTGCCCCGCGAGCACCTGCTGCGTGACGCCGTCGAGTTGGCCGCGCACCTGGGAATGCGCGCGGAATCGTTGCTTCAGGCCGGCGTCGATGCGCTCCCACATCCAGGCGCGGGCCTGCTGCTGGCGCTGTGCGGCAAGCCTGCCGTTGCCGGTCTGCAGCCTCCGGAACCGGGAGACTTCGGCCCAGAAGGCGTCCACCCCGCGCCCGAGCAGCGCACTGAGCTGGATCACCTGCGGGTGCCAGATGGTTTCGTTGTGGTGGGCGTGTTCGGGGTGGCCCTGCAGGCCCAGCAAGCGCAATGACGAGGTGATCTGCGCGCGTGCGCGGGTGGCAGCGTCCGGGTCCAGGTCGGCCTTGTTGATGACAACCAGATCGGCCAGCTCCATCACGCCCTTCTTGATCGCCTGCAGGTCGTCACCCGCGTTGGGCAGCTGCATCAGCACGAACATGTCGGTCATGCCGCTGACGGCCGTTTCGCTCTGGCCCACGCCCACGGTTTCGACGATCACGATGTCGTACCCCGCCGCCTCGCACACCAGCATGGCCTCGCGCGTCTTCTCGGCCACACCGCCCAGCGTGCCGCTGCTCGGGCTGGGGCGGATGTAGGCCTGCTCGTGCACCGAGAGCTTTTCCATCCGTGTCTTGTCACCCAGGATGGAGCCACCCGACACCGTGCTGGATGGATCGACCGTAAGCACCGCCACGCGATGGCCCTGCTCGATGAGGTACAGACCCAGCGCCTCGATGAAGGTGCTCTTGCCCACGCCAGGCACGCCGCTGATGCCCAGGCGGAACGCCTTGCCGGTGTGCGGCAGCAAGGCGGTAAGCAACTCGTCGCCCTGCGCGCGGTGGTCTGCGCGGGTGGATTCGAACAGCGTGATGGCCTTGGCCATGGCGCGGCGCTGGGGCATCGCCTGGCCATGCACGATGTCGTGAACAAGTCCTTCGATAGGAACAGGACGAGCGGTTCGGGCTGACTCGGGCGCAACAACTTCCCGTTCGGGCTGAGCTGGTCGAAGCCCCTCCAGGCCCTGCTTCGAACGGGCCAACGCCTGAACCCGTTCCCAGTCCCCGGCAATCAACGCTTCCTTTTGCGCCCTCGACCAGCCTTTGATCCGCTGCTCGAAAGCCAATGCCTCTTCCCGCGTCTCGAACTCACCTTGCCACACCAACTCGACCGGCTTGCGCGTGGCGGTGTATCCGGAGTCGCCGATCTGGTGCTGCAACAGACGTGCCTCCAACTCGTCGGTGTGCCCGGCGTAGTAGGTGCCATCTCGGCACCGCAGAAGGTAGACGTGGAAGGGTTTCACGCGAACGGTGCGGGTGAGGGCTTCGACAGGCTCAGCCCGAACAGGGGAAGGGTTCGACCCGAACGGTGCATACCTCGGGCGAGGCGTGAATGTGTCGGCGCGGCATGCATTCGAATCGCCGTGTCAGGCCGCGCCCAACGCCTTGCGAATCTGCTCCAGCACGTCCTTGGCGCTCGCCGGAATCGGCGTGCCCGGGCCGTAGATGCCCTTCACGCCGGCTTCGTACAGCATCTCGTAATCCTGGCGCGGGATCACACCGCCGACGAAGACGATGATGTCGTCCGCGCCCTGCCTCTTCAGCTCGGCAATGATGGCCGGAACCAGAGTCTTGTGGCCAGCGGCCAGTGTGGAGACGCCCACCGCGTGCACGTCGTTCTCGATCGCCTGGCGCGCGCACTCCTCGGGCGTCTGGAACAGCGGGCCCATGTCGACGTCGAAACCCAGGTCGGCAAAGGCTGTTGCCACCACCTTGGCGCCGCGGTCGTGGCCGTCCTGGCCGAGCTTGCTGATCATCACCCGCGGGCGGCGACCCTGCTGTTCGGCAAAGGCGTTGATTTCGGTCTTTAGGGCTTCCCAGCCCTCGGCGGAATCGTAGGCAGCTGCGTACACACCGGTCACCTTTTGCGTATCGGCGCGGTGGCGCCCGTAAACCTTTTCCAGCGCGTCGCTCACCTCGCCCACGGTGGCGCGCAGGCGCATGGCCTGGATCGACAGATCGAGCAGGTTGCCTTCGCCGCTGTCGGCGGCATCGGTGAGAGCCTGCAGCGCAGCGGCCACCTTCGCCGCATCGCGCGTGGCCCGGATCTGCTTCAGGCGCGCGATCTGCCCCTCGCGCACGGCCACGTTGTCGATGTCGCGCGCCTCGATCGGGTCTTCGCTCGCGAGCTTGTACTTGTTGACGCCGACGATCACGTCCTTGCCCGAATCGATGCGCGCCTGTTTCTCGGCCGCGGCCGCCTCGATCTTGAGCTTGGCCCAGCCGCTGTCCACCGCCTTGGTCATGCCGCCCATGGCCTCGACCTCTTCGATGATGGCCCAGGCCTTGTCGGCCATTTCCTGCGTGAGACTCTCCATCATGTAGCTGCCGGCCCAGGGGTCGACCACATTCGTGATATGGGTCTCTTCCTGGATGATGAGCTGCGTGTTGCGCGCAATGCGCGCGCTGAACTCGGTGGGCAGCGCGATGGCTTCGTCGAACGAGTTGGTGTGCAGCGACTGCGTGCCGCCGAACACCGCCGCCATGGCCTCGATGGCCGTGCGCACCACATTGTTGTAGGGGTCCTGCTCGGTAAGGCTCCAGCCCGAGGTCTGGCAGTGGGTGCGCAGCATCAGGCTCTTGGGGTTCTTTGCGTTGAAGCCCTTCATGATGCGACACCACAAGACGCGAGCGGCCCGCATCTTGGCGATCTCCAGGTAGAAGTTCATGCCGATCGCCCAGAAGAACGAGAGGCGCCCGGCGAAACCGTCCACGTCCATGCCCTTGGCGATCGCCGTCTTCACGTACTCCTTGCCATCGGCCAGCGTGAAGGCCAGTTCCAGCGCCTGGTTGGCGCCGGCTTCCTGCATGTGGTAGCCACTGATGCTGATCGAGTTGAACTTCGGCATGTGCTTCGCCGTGTACTCGATGATGTCGCCGATGATCTTCATCGACGGCTCGGGCGGGAAGATGTAGGTGTTGCGGACCATGAACTCCTTGAGGATGTCGTTCTGGATCGTTCCGCTGAGCTGGTCCTGCCCCACGCCCTGCTCCTCGGCCGCCACCACGTAGCCCGCGAGCACCGGCAGCACCGCGCCGTTCATGGTCATGGACACGCTGACCTTGTCCAGCGGGATCTGGTCGAACAGGATCTTCATGTCCTCCACGCTGTCGATGGCCACGCCGGCCTTGCCCACGTCGCCGGTTACGCGCGGGTGGTCACTGTCATAGCCGCGGTGGGTGGCCAGGTCGAAGGCCACGCTGACACCCTGCCCGCCGGCGGCCAGCGCCTTGCGATAGAAGGCATTGCTTTCCTCGGCGGTGGAGAAGCCCGCGTACTGGCGGATCGTCCACGGGCGCACCGCGTACATGGTGGCCTGCGGGCCCCGGATGAAGGGCTCGAACCCGGGCAAGGTGTTCGCGTGCGGCAGCCCGGCCGTGTCTTCGGCGGTGTAGAGCGGCTTGACGCGGATGCCGTCGGGCGTGACCCAGTCCAGCGCGCCCACATCCCCACCGGGCGCGGAATTGCGGGCGGCACGGACCCAGTCTTCCAGGGTGGCGGGGACGAATTCGGGCTGTTTCTGGCTCATGGCAATGGATCGGTTGGCGGGTTCTGAAACCTCTGGCATTTTACATCATTCATAATTATTGATGCAAAATATTCCGACTGCGATACAATCGGCCGGGTCTGCCGCCCATTGATTGTCCCCATACCGACCATGTCTGCCCAGTCACTCGCGCCCCGCGCCCTGTATGAAGAGGTGGCCGAACTGCTGCGTCAGCGCATCTTCCGCCGCGAGCTGGAGCCCGGCAGCTGGATCGACGAACTCAAGATTGCCGAGGAATACGGCATCAGCCGCACACCCCTGCGCGAAGCGCTCAAGGTGCTGGCTGCCGAGGGCCTGGTGACGATGAAGATGCGGCGCGGCGCCTACGTCACCGAGGTGTCCGAGAAGGACCTGGCCGACGTCTACCACCTGCTCGCCCTGCTGGAGGCCGACGCCGCCGGTGTGGTGGCCGAGCGCGCCACGGCCGATGAGATCGGCACGCTGCAGGCCCTGCACGATGAACTGGAAGCCGCCGTCGATGACCGCGACCGGTTTTTCTCGCTGAATGAACAGTTCCACATGCGCGTGCTCGAACTCGCGCGCAACCGCTGGCGCGAGCAGATGGTGGCCGACCTGCGCAAGGTCATGAAGCTCAACCGCCACAACTCGCTACTCAAGAGCGGGCGCATCCAGGAATCACTGGCCGAGCACCGCGCCATCGTCGCTGCGCTGGCCCAGCGCAACCCTGCGCTCACCGTGCAGCGCATGCGCGAACATTTCCAGAACGGCCTGGAAGCGGCGGCTTGAGGTAGGGACTCCCCCCTGCGCCGCTTTGCGGCTTCCCCCTCTCTGGCGCACCTGCGGCGCTGGGAAGGGGGGTCGGCGTCTTGGGCCGGCGGAGCCGGCCCTTGACGCCCCTGGATTTTCAGGCCGCTTCTGCTTCCAGACCTACATTCGCCTGCGCCATGGCCCACACCTCGCGCGGTGGCAGCGGCTTGAGGCGGTGGTCGCTCCAGATCTGGCGCCAGCGCCGCGCACCGCGCAAGCCATGGCGCAGGCCCAGCATGTGGCGCGCAATGGCATACCAGGGGCAACCGTCTTCCAGGAAAGCGCGTTCCATGTAGCTCACCATCTGCTCTTCCACGGCTTCACGCGTCATGGTGGAGGGCGCTGCGCCGAAGAAGGCTTCGTCCCAGGTGGTGAGCAACCAGGGGTTGTGGTACGCCTCGCGCCCCACCATCACGCCATCGACCAGCCGCAGCTGTTCGGCGATCTGGGCGTTGGTGGTGAAGCCGCCGTTGATGGCGAAAGTGAGCGCGGGAAAGTCCTGCTTGAGCCGGTGCGCCAGCTCGTAGCGCAGCGGCGGCACCTCGCGGTTCTCCTTGGGTGACAGGCCATCGAGCCAGGCGTTGCGCGCGTGCACCATGAACACGCTGCAGCCGGCCTCGCTCACCGTGCCCACGAAATCGCGCACGAAGTCGTAGCTCTCCACGCGGTCGATGCCGATGCGGTGCTTGACCGTCACCGGGATGGACACCGCATCCACCATCGCCTTCACGCCCTCGGCCACGGTCCGGGGCTCGGCCATCAGGCAGGCACCAAAAGCCCCGCGCTGCACGCGGTCGCTCGGGCAACCGCAGTTCAGGTTGATTTCGTCGTAGCCCCACTGCTCGCCCATGCGCGCCGCCTCGGCCAGCTCCTTCGCGTCGCTGCCACCGAGCTGCAGCGCCACCGGATGCTCCTCGGCGTTGAAGCGCAGGTGGCGCTGCACGCTGCCGTGCATGAGCGCGCCGGTGGTCACCATCTCGGTGTACAGCAGCGTGTGCTTCGAGAGCAGGCGGTGCAGGTAGCGGCAATGCCGATCGGTCCAGTCCATCATCGGCGCCACGGACAGGCGCCAGGGGGACGGGGTGGATGAGGTCAGGGACATGCCGCGATTATCCCAGCGCGCAGAAAAAAACCCGCCGCAGCGGGTTTCCGGGAGGCGCAGTGCCCGCAGGCACCGAAGCGCTCACCCCATGTGCAGGCCGCCGTTGACGGAGAAGTCCGCGCCGGTGGCGTAGCCGCCCTCTTCGCTGGCGAGCCAGGCGATGATGGACGCGATCTCGCTGGGCTCGCCCAGGCGCTTGACCGGCACCGTGGCCACGATCTTCTCGAGCACGTCGGGGCGGATGGCCTTGACCATGTCGGTGCCGATGTAGCCCGGGCTCACGGTGTTGACCGTCACGCCCTTGGTGGCGAGTTCCTGTGCCAGCGCCATCGAGAAGCCGTGCATGCCGGCCTTGGCGGCCGAGTAGTTGGTCTGGCCCGCCTGGCCCTTCTCACCGTTGACCGACGAGATGTTGATGATGCGGCCCCAGCCCTTTTCCACCATGTCGGCCACGACCTGCTTGGTCACGTTGAACATGGAGTTCAGGTTGGTCTCGATGACCGCATCCCAGTCCTCGCGGGACATCTTCAGGAACATGCGGTCGCGCGTGATGCCCGCGTTGTTCACCAGCACGTCGATGGTGCCGTGCTCGGCCTTGGTCTTGGTGAAGGCCTCGACGGTGGAATCCCAGTCGCCGACGTTGCCGACTGAGGCGTGGAAGCTGTAACCCTGCGCCTTCTGCTCGTCCAGCCACTTCTTGAAGTCGCGCGTGGGGCCGCAGCCCGCGATGACCGTGAAACCTTCCTTGTGCAGCCGCTGGCAGATGGCCGTGCCGATGCCACCCATGCCGCCGGTGACGTACGCGACTTTCTTGCTCATTTTCCTGTGCTCCTTGTGCCTCTTGGGCGATGTGGCGACCGGAAGGCCCTCCCCTCCGGCAGTCCGTTTTGATTTAACCGTGATTTCAGCGTTCGACCGCGAGGGAAACCCCCATGCCACCACCGATACACAGGGCGGCAAGACCCTTCTTCGCACCACTGCGCTGCATCTCGTGCAGCAGCGTCACCAGAATCCGGCAGCCGGATGCACCGATCGGGTGCCCGATGGCGATCGCGCCCCCGTTGACGTTGACCTTGGTCGGGTCGATGTCCAGCGCCTTGTTGACGGCGCAGGCCTGAGCGGCGAAGGCTTCGTTGAGTTCGAACAGATCCACGTCGCTGGCCTTCCAGCCCGCGCGCGCCAGTGCCTTCTTCGATGCAGGCACCGGGCCCATGCCCATGGTGGCCGGGTCCAGGCCGCTGGTGCCAAAGGCGGCAATGCGTGCCAGCGGCGTGAGCCCCAGCGATGCCGCCTTCTTCGCGGTCATCACCACCACGCCGGCGGCGCCGTCGTTGATGCCAGAAGCATTGCCGGCCGTGACCGAGCCGGCCTTGTCAAAGGCCGGGCGCAGGCCCGCCAGTGCTTCGGCGCTGGTCTTCTTGTTGATGAACTCGTCGGCGTCGAACACCACGGGGTCGCCCTTGCGCTGCGGAATGCTCACGCCCACGATCTCGTCCTTGAACTTGCCCGCGTCCTGCGCGGCGCTGGCCTTCTGCTGGCTGCCCAGGGCGAGCGCATCCTGCGCGTCGCGGCTGATGCCATGTTCCTTGGCCACGTTCTCGGCCGTGATGCCCATGTGGTACTGGTTGTAGACGTCCCACAGGCCGTCAACGATCATGGTGTCGGTCATCTTCCAGTCGCCCATGCGCTGGCCGTCGCGGCTGCCGTTGAGCACGTGCGGCGCGGCGCTCATGTTCTCCTGGCCCCCGGCGATCACGATCTCGCTGTCGCCCCAGGCCACGGCCTGCGCCGCCAGCATCACGGCCTTGAGCCCCGAGCCGCACACGGCGTTGATGGTGAGCGCGGGCGTTTCCTTGGCCAGACCGGCCTTCATCATGGCCTGGCGCGCCGGATTCTGGCCCACGCCCGCGGCCAGCACCTGGCCCATGATCACTTCACCAATGGCATCGGCCGGCAGGCCGCTTCGCGCCAGCAGCTCCTTGATGACGATGCTGCCCAGTTCGGTGGCGGGCGTTTTGGCGAGCGAGCCGCCGAATTTGCCCACGGCGGTGCGGGCGGCTGAAACGATGACGATGTCTTCCATGGGGTTCTCCTTGATGATGAGCCGTTTCTCCCGTTCGCCCTGAGCCTGTCGAAGGGCATCCAGCGGTGCTGGTGAGGCTTCGACAGGCTCAGCCCGAACGGAAATCCTTGAGTGATGCCTAGGCTTTTGCTTTCACGTACCGACCCGGCGCGGGCTCGATCGCGGCATAGGCCTTGCCCCTGCCATAGGTCTTGGGCGCGGCGATCTGCTTGCCCGCCAGCGGCTTGAGCCAGGCGGACCAGTCGGTCCACCAGCTGCCCGGGTGTTCGGTGGCACTGGCTATCCAGTCCTTCACGTCGGCGGGGAATTTGCCGGCCGGGCCGATCCAGTGGCTGCGCTTGCCCTTGCTCGCGGGGTTGATCACGCCAGCGATGTGCCCCGAGGCACCCATCACGAAGCGCTTCTTGCCCGGGAATACCTGCGTGCTGCCGTAGGCGCCACCAATAGGCACGATGTGGTCCTCGCGCGAGCCATAGATGTAGACCGGTAGCTTGACCTTGCGGAAGTCGATCTTCTCGCCGCAGACCTTTACCTTGCCGGGCTTGATCAGGTTGTTCTCCAGATACATCTGGCGCAGGTACCAGGCGTAGTACGGGCCCGGCAGATTGGTGCTGTCGGAATTCCAGTACAGCAGATCGAACGGCGGCGGTGTCTCGCCCTTGAGGTAGTTGCCCACGACGTAGTTCCACACAAGGTCGTTCGGACGCAGAAAGCTGAAGGTGGTGGCCAGGTCGCGTCCGGGCATCAGCCCACCCTGGGCGAACTGCATCTCGCGGTACTTGACGAAGTTCTCGTCAATGAACACATCGAGGATGCCCGTGTCACTGAAATCGAGGAGCGTGGTGAGCAGGGTGGCGCTGTGCACGGGCTCCTCGCCCCGAGCAGCCAGCACCGCCAGCGCCGTGCCCAGCATGGTGCCGCCGACGCAGAACCCCAGTGCGTTGATGGTCTCGGCGCTGGTGATGTCCTGCGTGACCGCGATGGCCTTTATCACCGCGTCCTCGATGTATTCGTCCCAGGTCTTGTTCGCCAGCGATTCATCGGGGTTGCGCCAGCTCACCACAAAGGTGCGGTGGCCCTGCTCCACGCAGTAGCGGATCAGCGAGTTCTCGGGCTGCAGATCGAGAATGTAGAACTTGTTGATGCACGGCGGCACCAGCAGGAAGGGCCGCTCGTACACCTTGGCGGTGAGGGGTTTGTACTCGATGAGCTGGAACAGTTCGTTCTCGAACACCACCGCGCCTTCGGTGGTTGCAACGTTCCTGCCAACTTCGAACACGCTCTCGTCGGTCATGGACACATGGCCCTGCTTGATGTCGTGCAGCAGGTTGGCCACGCCTTTGGCGATGCTCTCGCCCTGGGTATCGATGGCCTTTTGCTGCGCCTCGGCGTTGAAGGCGAGGAAGTTGCTCGGCGCGCTCGCGTCGATCCACTGCTGCACGGCGAAGCGCACGCGCGACCGGGTCTTGGCGTCGCCCTGCACCGCGTCGGCCAGGGACATGAGTGTGCGCGCGTTGAGCAGGTAGGCCGCGGCGGCAAAGGCCGCCACGGGGTTGCTGGCCCAGGCGTCCGAGGCAAAACGGCGATCACCCGCGGGTTTCACGTTCGGCCCCTGATTCCACAAGCCCGCCACCTCCTTGAGGTAACCGTTCTGGATCTCGAGCAACTGCGCCGGATCGAAGCTCACTGGCTGGCCATTGTTGGCCTGGTTGAACAATTCGCCCATGGCGGGCAGGCCAGGCAATGCCGCTGCGCCGCCGGGCATGGCCATGCCGAAGGGGTTGGCGGCGCCGGACTGCGGCATGAAGGCCTTGAAGGCGGCGAATGGGTCGCTGGCAGCGGACTGCGCCGCCGCACCGGGAAAGGCCTGGGCCATCCGGGTCCATTGCTCGATAAGGTTCTGCTGGAACTGTTGCGCGGTGTCCAGCCATTCGTTTGGGGGGGTCTTTCCCGATGTCATGCTGGTCTCCTGGGGTGTGGCCTGCGCCTTAAACTGGGCATCTCAGGGAGGGAATCCGGCCCTCCCCATCTCGGCATGGCGGTTTCCAAGGCGCGCACATGCGTTTTCCCGGGTTGCAAGGAATGTCGTGTATCTGGTGGTGATTGGTTGGATGTATGTGGTGCTCATGATGTCGGTGGCCGAAGCGACCAACACCACGGGCTCTGTGCTTGGAGCCATTGTGACCTTTTTTCTTTACGGTTTGCTGCCGGTGGCACTGGTGGTTTACCTGATGCGCGCGCCGCAGCGGCGCAAGGCCATCAAGGCACGCGAAGCGGCTGAGCTGCAGGCGCTGGGGGGAACACAGGCTTCAGCCGATCCAGGCGCAAGCGGCCATGCGGCCGGTGCTGCCGAGGATGAGCGCATCGCGCCGGTGCGAAAAGAACCGTAAGCGCTGCGTGACGGTGCACCACGCGGCGCTACCGTCGTTGCCATGCACGTCGGTGATGCCGGTCGCCGCGAGCCGACGCCGCGCCAGTGCCGGCAGGTCGGCCAGGAACTTGCCCTTGCCGAGTGGCCAGAAGTGCGCAGCCGCCGCGGATTCGATCGCGACAAACGCCTCGCACACTTCGGCCCCGACTTCGAAGGCCCGTGGCCCGATGCAGGGGCCGAGCCAGGCCATGATCTCGCCTTCACCCGCGGCTTCGCGCAAGACGGTCACGGTGGCTTCGATCACACCACTCGCCAGGCCACGCCAGCCGGCATGGGCTGCGGCCACCACCGTGCCGGACGCATGCGCAAACAGCACAGGCAGGCAATCGGCCACCATGATGGTCGCGGCCAGGCCAGGCCCCTGCACCACGCAGCCGTCGGCCTCGGTGCCATCGGGGGTGTCGGGTGCCAGCCGCACGACCCGCGTGCCATGCACCTGCCGCAGGAACACCGGGCGCGCAGGCGCGGTGAAGGCGGCCAGGCGTTCGCGGTTGCCCGCCACGGCCAGTGGCTCGTCGCGCACATGGTCACCGAGGTTGAAGCTGTCGAAAGGCGCCACCGACAGGCCTCCCTCGCGGGTGGTGAAAACCGCGCGCACGCCCGGCGGAGCAGGCCAGTCCGGGACGATGCCGTCGGCGGCCAGCAACATCAGGCTTCTGCGTCGGGGCAGGCCGAAGGTTGCGCCTGCTGGAATGCGGGCAGTGCCATGCAGGCCTCGAATGCTGCCATGGTGCGTGGCAGGCCGCTGAAATCGGTGTTGAAACGCTGGCCATTGAAGATCTGCGGCACCAGGCAGCAGTCGGCCATGGTCGGCGTGTCGCCGAAGCAATAGGTGGATGCCGGCAGCAGCGCGAGCTGGCGCTCGAACGATTCGAGCCCGGTGCGCACCCAGTGGCGGTACCAGGTGTTCTTGGCCTCTTCCTCGACCTTGAGCTCGCGCACCAGGTACTTGAGCACGCGCAGGTTGTTGACGGGGTGGATCTCGCAAGACACGATCTGCGACAACGCCCGTACGCGCGCACGACCCAGCGCGTCCCTGGGCAGCAGTGCCGGTGCGGGCTGCACCTCGTCGAGGTACTCGATGATCGCCATCGACTGCGTCAGGCGCGTGCCATCGTCGAGTTCGAGCAGCGGCACCAGGCCTTCGACGGCCATGTCGGTGAAGGCCGGCAGCTTGTGGTCGCCGCGTGCGATGTGCACGGGTACGTAGTCGTAGGCCATGCCCTTGAGCGCGAGCGCGATGCGCACACGGAATGAGGCCGAGGAGCGGAAGTAGTTGTGGAGCTTCATGGGGACCAAGGATAAACCGGAAGGGCCTCCAGGGCCCTGCGCACCTCCTTGCGCGCACAGATGGCCGCGCCGCTCAGGCGTCCCGGGGCGGCTGAGGGGCAGGCGTTTGCAACATGCGGCCCAGCAGATCCATGGGCAGCGGGAAGACGATGGTCGACGCGCGGTCCCCGGCCACCTGCGTCATGGTCTGCAAGTAGCGAAGCTGCATGGCCTCGGGCTGGTGCGACAGCATCTGCGCCGCTTCCAGCAGCGCCACCGCTGCCTGCTTCTCGCCCTCGGCGTGGATCACCTTGGCACGGCGCTCGCGTTCTGCCTCGGCCTGGCGGGCAATGGCCCGGATCATGGATTCGTTGAGATCGATGTGCTTGATCTCCACGTTCGTCACCTTCACGCCCCATGCGCCGGTCTGGGCATCCAGGATCTGCTGCACGTCCATGTTGAGGCGCTCGCGCTCGGCCAGCATCTCGTCGAGTTCGTGCTTGCCCAGCACCACGCGCAGCGTGGTCTGGGCCAGCTGGCTGGTCGCCATGAGGAAGTTCTCCACCTGGATGATGGCCTTGTCGGGTTCCACCACGCGGAAGAAGATCACGGCGTTGACCTTGACCGACACGTTGTCGCGCGAAATCACGTCCTGCGGCGGCACGTCCATCGTGACCACACGCAGGTCGACCCGCACCATCTGCTGCAGGCCGGGAATGACGATCACCAGGCCCGGGCCCTTGACCTTCCAGAACCGGCCCAACTGGAACACGACGCCGCGCTCGTACTCGCGCAGGATGCGAAAGGAAGAGGCCAGAAGAATCAGGACGACAGGCACGAGGATGGTGCCGATGCCCAGGTTGAAATCAAACATCACGTGGTTCTCCTTCGAAAGGTGCTGTTGCGTCGGGCGGGCTCCCGGGATCGGGCGCCACCTCCAGCACCAGGTTGTGCATGCCCTTCACGCGCACGCGCTGGCCGGGCTGCAAGGGGGCGTCGCTGCGCACCTGCCAGCGTTCACCCTGCACCTGCGCCCAGGCCTGTGAGCCCACCACGTGCAGCACCTCGCCGCACGCACCCACCAGGGACTCCTGCCCGCTGACCACGGGTGCGCGGCGTGCCCGCAGGGCCATGCCCCCCCCCAGCAGCACGCCGGCGCCCGCCACGATCGACAGCCCGAAGATCAGCGGCAGCGGCACCCCCATGCCGGGCACGTCGCGGTCGAACAGCAGCAGGCCTCCGGCCATGAAAGCCACGATGCCACCCACGCCCAGCACCCCGAACGACGGCGACAGCAGTTCGGCGGCCAGCAGCGCGAAGCCGAGCAGGATCAGGCCCAGCGCGGCGTAGTTCACGGGCAGAAGCTGGAGCGAGAACAGGGCCAGCAGCAGGCAGATCGCGCCGACCGTGCCCGGGATGCCGAAGCCCGGCGACGAAAACTCGAACAGCAGGCCATAGAAACCGATCATGAGCAGGATCAGCGCCAGGCTGGGGTTGGCGATCACGCCCAGCAACCGGTGGCGCCAGTCGGGCGGATGCGTCTCGATGGACAGGCCCTGGGTGGCCAGTCGCTGTTCACCGCTGGCCATGCGCACGTTGCGGCCGTGAATCTGCCGCAGCAGATCCGGGATGTCCGTCGCCACCACGTCCACCACCTCCTGGCTCAACGCCTCGGCGGCCGTCAGGCTCACGGCCTCGCGCACGGCCTGCTCGGCCCACTGCGCGTTGCGCCCGCGCTGCTCAGCCAGTCCCCGGATGAAAGCTGCAGCGTCGTTCACACGCTTGGCGGTCATGGTGTCCATAGGTGAGGTCCTGCTGTTGCTGTCGCCGTCCGACGGCTCACCCTCGCGGGACTCGGGCCGGGGGGCGTCTCCGGGTGGGCGCGGCACACCCGGCATGCCGATGGCCACCGGCGTGGCCGCCCCCAGCGTGGTCGCCGGCGCCATCGCAGCGATATGACTGGCATAGAGGATGTAGGTGCCAGCACTGGCCGCGCGCGCGCCCTGCGGACTCACGTAGGTGGCCACGGGCACGGGCGAGGCCAGGATGGCCTGGATGATCTGGCGCATGGCGCTGTCCAGGCCACCCGGCGTGTCCAGCACCAGCACCACAAGGGACGCACCGCTGTCGCGGGCCTGGTCGATGCCGCGCACGACATAGTCGGCACTCGCCGGACCGATGGCGCCTTCGATGCTCAACACCCGGGCCGACGACGCGGCGTGCACCGGCATCGCAAGACCTGCCCAGCCCAGCAGAAGGCACAACAGCCAGCGCGACAACAGGCGCAGCGGCACACGACGGCCTGTGGCGCTGAAGGGAAAACCTCCAGACGCCATGGCACATACCGTGGCGCGGCTCGTCCGCATGGCACCTCCGCAAGGGACCGGGAGGAGCCAGTTTAGGCCGATGCACCGCCGGGCACAAACGCCCGCGCGGCGCGGCCCTGCCCGCGCCGTGGATGCCCTCAGGCGCTCAGCGCAGGGTAATCGGTATAGCCCTTCTCGCCACCGCCATAGAAGGTGGTGCGGTCGGGCGGGTTGTAGGGGCCACCCTGCTTCAGTCGCTCCACCAGATCGGGGTTGGCGATGTAGGTCTTGCCGAAGGCCACGAGATCGGCGCCTTCGGCCAGGGCGTCCTGCGCCAGTGAGAGGTCGTAGCCGTTGTTGACCATCCAGGCGCCTTCACCACCAGCGGCGCGGTAGGCCGCGCGCAGGGCCGCGTAGTCGAAGGGGCGATCGGGTACCTCGCGCGGGCCGCCGGTGGCGCCTTCGATGACGTGCACGTAGGCCAGATCCAGCGGCGCGAGTTCGCGCAGCACATGAGTGAACAGCGGCTGCGGGTCGGCGTCGATCACGTCGTTGGCCGGCGTCACCGGCGAGAGGCGGATGCCGGCGCGCCCACCGCCGATCGCATCCGTGACGGCGCGCACGACCTCGAGCAGCAGGCGCGCGCGGTTCTCGATGGATCCACCATAAGCGTCGGTGCGACGGTTGCTGCCGGTCTTGAGGAACTGGTCGATCAGGTAACCATTCGCCGCGTGGATTTCCACGCCGTCAAAGCCCGCTTCGATGGCCGCGAGCGCGGCCCGGCGGTAGTCGTCGACGATGCCGGGAAGTTCGTCGATGTCGAGCGCGCGCGGCTCGGAGGTTTCCACGAAGGTAGGCACGCCGTCCTTGATGAGCACGGTCTTGGTCTTGGCGCGGATGGCCGAAGGCGCAACCGGCGCGCCACCGCCGGGTTGCAGCTCGGTGTGCGAGACGCGCCCCACGTGCCAGAGCTGGGTGACGATCCTGCCACCCGCCGCGTGCACCGCGGCGGTCACGCGCTGCCAGCCGGCGATTTGCTCCGGCGCATACAGGCCGGGCACGTCGGCATAACCCTGGCCCTGGTGGCTGATGGCTGTGGCCTCGGTGATCAGCAGGCCGGCGCTGGCACGCTGGCCGTAGTAGGTCGCCATCAGCGCCGTGGGCACAGCGTTGGGTGCGCGGTTGCGCGTCAGCGGCGCCATGACGATGCGGTTGGCCAGCGCGATATCGCCAGCGGTGAAGGGGTCGAACAGGCGCGTCATGTCGGGCGTGAAGAGGTGGACGGAGCAGGCCATTGTGCGCAGCCGGTCCACCCCAGCCCTCTGTGACCGGAAAAAGTCCCCGCCATCGCAAGGACGTTCACGGGCCTCGCGCAGCAGGCCCCGTGTTGTGCTGGGCGACCCGCGTTCAGCCCACCACAAGGCGGATGACCGGCATCACCCGCTCGGACTCGGCGCGCCGCTCCAGCGCCAGGCGCATGTTCATCTGCGCCACTTCGGTGTGCTCTACCGCCAGCGCCTGCGCTCGGGCGCCTTCACCGCGCCGCAGCGCGTCGAACAGCATGTGGTGCTGGCGGTGCGCGTACAGCATCCAGTCGCGGTCCAGCGCCACCGTGCCCTGCATCGGCAGCATGGCCGAAGCGGGCGCGAAAGGCAGCTTGTCGTTGAGTTCCACCGCGCGCTGCAGGGCGCGGTTGCCGCTGGCCTCGAGGATGAGCGCGTGGAAGCGGTCGTTCATCAGCGCGTAGGCGGCATAGCTCTCGATAGTCAGCGGGTTGTCGGCCAGCAGGCGGTCGCCCTCCTCCAGCACAGCCTGCAGATGGCCCTGCAGCTGGCGCGAGACACCGTGCTCGGCCACCAGTCGCGCGGCCATGCCTTCCAGGTGCCCGCGCACCGCGATCGCGTCGGTCACTTCCTGCGCGGTGAACTGGCGCACCAGGTACTTGCCGGTCTCGTTGGCCTCCACCAGTCCCTCCTGCTCCAGCGTCACCAGCGCGGCGCGCACCGGCGTGCGCGAGGCACCCAGGCGCTCGGCGAGTTGCTGTTCGGCCAGGCGTTGCCCGGGCTCGAACTGCCCGCTCAGGATCAGGTCGCGCAGTTGCATCAAAACGGTGTCTTGCAGGTTCATGGCACAAACTGTACACGGAAACTGAAAAACGGGATACCATTTGCCACCTCACCTGCATCCTGATTCCGGAGATTCCATGAAAGCCGAACTCAACCAACGCCTCACCCAGGTCGGGCCGGGCACACCCGGCGGCGAACTGCTGCGCCGCTACTGGCAGCCTGTGGCCCTGCTGGACGAATTCAACCCCGCGCTGGACCCGCAGATGGCCGTTCGCCCGGTGAAGGCGGTGCGCGTGCTGGGCCAGAACTTCGTGCTGTTTCGCGACGCACAGGGCACGTTCGGCCTGCTCGACCGCGACTGCCCGCACCGGGGCGCGGACCTCGCCTTCGGTCGCAACGAAGGCGACGGCCTGCGTTGCCCGTTCCACGGATGGAAATTCGACACCACCGGTCAGTGCATCGAAACCCCTGCCGAGCCTGCCGGCAGCAGGATGTGCACGCGCATCAAACAACGCAGCTACCCGCTGGTGGAGCGCAGCGGTGTGCTGTTCGGCTGGTTCGGCCCCGAAGACCAGACACCGCCGCCCTTCCCCGAGCTGGATTGCTTCAGCGCGCCCGAGAGCCACACCTTCGCCTTCAAGGGCCTGTGGAACTGCAACTGGCTGCAGTCGCTCGAAGTGGGCATCGACCCGGCGCATGCATCCTACCTGCACCGGTTCTTCAACGACGGCTCGCTGGAGGACAGTTACGGCAAGCAGTTCCGCGGCGCCAGCGCCGGCGACGTGGGCGGCGAGCGCTGGCCGATGACGCGCGTGATGCGCGAGTTCGGCCAACCCGTCATCTCGTTCGAGAACAAGCCCTACGGCCTGCAGCTCACCGCGCTGCGGCCCATGACGGACGAACTCACCCATGTGCGCGTGACCAACGCCGTGTTCCCGCAGACTTTCGTGATCCCGCTGTCGGAGACCATGACCATCACGCAGATGCACGTGCCGGTGGACGACACGCACAACTACTGGTACGCCTTCTTCACCAGCTTCACCGGGCCGGTCGACAAGGACGCCATGCGCACACCACGCCTGCAGGCAGTGACGTTGCCCGACTACATCCCCAAATCCGGTCGCCACAACAACTGGGGCTTCAACGCCGAGGAACAGCAGACCCGCACCTACCTGGGCATGGGCGAGGACGACATCAACGTGCACGACCAGTGGGCCTGCGAGAGCATGGGCGCGATCCAGGACCGCACGCGCGAACACCTGGGCACGACCGACAAGGTGATCGTGACCCACCGGCGCATGCTGGCGCAGGCGATCGACACCGTGGAGCAAGGCGGCACGCCGCCCGGCATTGCCGACCCCGCGTTGCACGCCAGCATTGCCGGGCCCGACACCGTCGACGGCATTGCCCCCGCCCAGGGCTGGGAAAACTGGTGGCAGGACGCCGTGCGCAACAAGCGCGAAGGCGCGCCCTGGAACACCTCCAACGCACCCGTCGCCGAAACGGCGGGCGCGAAATGACGCCGTTCGCCCAGCGCTGCGGCATCCACACCGCCGAACGCGAGGCCGCGTGCGAGCGCGTGGCGCGGCTGATCGAATCCAGCGGCATCGAGCTGGTGCGCTTCGGCTGGTGCGACGCGCACGGCATGCTGCGCGGCAAGACACTTACCGCCCGCGCGGCGGTGCGCGCGCTGCGCGATGGGGTGGGCATGGTCGGCACGCTGATGCTCAAGGACACCGCTGACCGCACGGCCTGGAAGGTGTTCGAACCCGGTGGCGCGGCCGAGCTGCCCGCCTTTGCCGGTGCGGCCAACCTCATGCTGCTGCCCGAGCCGGACAGCTTTGTGGTGCTGCCCTGGCAGGAGCGCACCGGCTGGCTGCGCTGCCAGCCCTGGTTTGCCGACGGCACGCCCGTGCCGCTGGACACGCGGCGCGTACTGCAGACAGCACTGGCGCGGCTGGCGCAGGCAGGCCATGGCCTCAAGACCGGGCTCGAGGTCGAACTCCACATCTACCGCATCACGGACACCCGGCCGCAGCTCGACCCGGAGCTTGCGACCTGGCCCGGCCTGCCACCCATGGTGGAGATGATCCATCCCGGCTACAACCTGCAGGCCGAGGCCATGATGGATCTGGCCGACGCGCCACTGCGCATCGTGCAGCGCACCGCGCAGGCACTCGGGCTGCCACTGCAGTCGCTCGAAATCGAACTCGGCCCGAGCCAGGTGGAAGCGGTGTTCGACGCGACCGACGCACTCACCGCCGCCGACCAGATGGTGCTGTTCCGCAACGGCGTGCGCCAGGCGCTGCACCGCGCGGGTTATCACGCCACCTTCATGTGCCGCCCGCCGTTCCCGAACATCATGTCCAGCGGATGGCACCTGCACCAGTCGCTGGTGGATCTGAAGACCGGCCGCAACGCCTGCATGCGCGAGGCACCGGCGCCGGGCACCACGCTCGCCGACGCCACGCACACCCTGTCGGACGCGGGTGCGCACTGGCTCGCGGGCCTGCTGGCACATGCGCGCGGCATGACCGTGCTGTGCACGCCCACCATCAATGGGTTTGCGCGCTTCCGACCGAACGCGCTGGCGCCGCAGGCTGTGCTGTGGGGCCAGGACAACCGCGGCGCCATGTTGCGCGTGGTGGGTGCGGCCGGGGACGGCGCCACGCGCATCGAGAACCGCGTGGGCGAACCCGCCGCCAATCCCTACCTTTACATGGCCGCCCAGATCCATGCAGGGCTTGACGGCCTGGCGCACGCCACGCTGCCACCACCGGCCAGCGAATCGCCCTACGCCGACGGCAACGAGAAGCTGCCCACCTCGCTCAGTGAAGGGCTGGATGCGCTGCGCGCAGACGGCGCGCTGTGCCAGTCGCTGGGTGAGGACTTCGTGCGCTACTTCTGCCGCATCAAGCAAAGCGAGATCGACCGCCACGCACAGGCCGAGGACAAGACCGATTTCGAACGTCGCGAGTATTTCGCCAGAACCTGAGCACCCATTGCCCTTCGTCGCCATGATCTCGATCCGTTTCATCAGCACCGACCAGTCGGTGCACGACATCCAGGCCGAGCCCGGCCACAGCCTCATGAAAGCCGCCGTGGACGGGAACGTCAAAGGCATCGAGGGCGACTGTGGCGGCAGCCTGACCTGCGCCACCTGCCATGTGATGATCGACCCGCCGTGGGCCGAGTTGCTGCCGTCGCCGAGCGCCGACGAGACCGACATGCTCGACTTCGCCGCCAGCCCGGTGACGCCGCGCAGCCGTCTGAGCTGCCAGGTGCAACTGACTCCGCAACTCGATGGCATGGTGGTGCAGTTGCCTGCATCGCAGTACTAACATGCAAGCCCGCCACGCAGACGCGCGCAGCGCCCATGGCACACTGGGCGCTTCGCCTGCCATCACCTGATCGACCCGCCATGCCCGACACCCGTTTCGCCTTTGCACCACCGGCCACCGTGAGCGTGCCGGTGCTGGGCCTCGCCGAGCGCTTTCCCGTTCACCGCATCTACTGCGTGGGCCGCAACTACGAAGAACATGCGAAGGAAATGGGCTTCACCGGCCGCGAGCCGCCCTTCTTCTTCCTCAAGCCGGCCGATGCCATCGTCGTCGCCGATACCGGCCAGGCCGCCACCATCCCCTACCCCAGCCTCACGGGCAACCTTCACCACGAAATCGAACTCGTGGTGGCGATCGGAACCGGTGGCAGGAACATCCGGGCGGCCGATGCCGCGAAGCACATCTACGGTTATGCCGTGGGCCTGGACATGACGCGCCGCGACCTGCAGAACGACATGAAGAAGCAGGGTCGCCCCTGGTGCATTGGCAAGGCCTTCGACCAGTCGGCGCCGATCGGACCCATCACCCTGGCCGCACAAGCCGGCGCGATCAACGAAGCACCGATCTGGCTGCAGGTCAATGGCGTGGACCGCCAGCGCAGCACCGTGGCCAAGCTGATCTGGAACGTGAACGAGACCATCGAGCACCTGTCGCAGGCATGGGAACTGCATGCGGGTGACCTGATCTATACCGGCACCCCCGAAGGCGTGAACGCGGTGGTGCGCGGTGATCTCATGCAGGGCGGCGTGGACGGCCTCACGCCCATTTCGGTGCGCGTGGTCTGACATGCCCGAGCGATTGCCCATCCGAGGGTAAGACCCCTGACAGCACAGCGATGTACTGTCGTAAGCTCTTGCCCACTTTTTTCATCGACCCCAGGAGAACCTCCACATGATCCAACGCAGAACCCTGCTCCAGTCCGGCGCCGCCGTGGCCCTCGGTGCGCCCGCTCTCGCGGGCTTTGCCCAGCAAAGCGTCACGCTCAAGTTCCACACCTTCATGTCGCCGCAGTCCAACGTCTGGATCAACATGCACAAGGCGTGGATGGACCGGGTCGAGAAGGACTCGGGCGGGCGCATCAAGTTCGAAGCCTATCCCGCGATGCAGCTCGGCGGCTCCCCGGTGCAACTGTACGACCAGGTGCGCGACGGCGTGGTCGATGTGGTGTGGACGCTGCCGGGCAACACCCCGGGCCGCTTCCCGCGCATCGAGGTGTTCGAGCTGCCGTTCATGATGAACAACGCCGAAGCCACCTCCAAGGCGTACTGGGAGTACGTGCAGACCATGGCGGCGGACGAGTTCAAGGAAGTGCAGCCGATCGCGCTGCAGGTGCACGGCCCGGGCATGTTCCACATGCGCGGCAAGCAGATCAAGACCGCCGAGGACCTGCGCGGCTCCAAGGTGCGCGGCCCGACCCGCCAGATCACCAAAATGCTCGGCTACCTGGGCGCCACGCCCGTGGGCATGCCGCTGCCGCAGATTCCGGACGCGCTCTCCAAGGGCGTGATCGATGGCTGCGTGATTCCCTGGGAAGTGGTGCCTTCCGTGAAGGTGCACGAACTCACCAAGTTCCACAGCGAGTTCGACCCCGCCGGTGGCGCGCTGTACACCACCACCTTCGTGATGGCCATGAACCGCAACAAGTACGCGTCCCTGGCGCCCGACCTCAAGGCCGTCATCGACAAGAACTCCGGCCTGGCCACTTCCGGCTGGCTCGGCAAGACGCAGCAGGCTGGCGACGGCCCGGGCCGCGAGCAGGCCGTCAAGCAGGGCAACAGCATCTACACCATTCCGGCCGCCGAGGCGCAGGAGTTCAAGCGCAAGGCACGTCTGGTGGAGATCGAGTGGGTGCAGGACATGGACAAGCGCGGCTTCAAAGGCCAGGAACTGCTGGACACCGCCAAGGCGCTGATCGCCAAGCACGGCAAGAAGGCCTGAACCAGGCGAGCCACCACGCTCCCTCGCTGAATACCGGGCCCTGGCCCGGTATTTTTTTTGTGCCGCATGCGCCCGCTAAACTTCCGCGATGCTGCGCCCTCCCGCCAAACACTGCCGCAACTGCGGCACCGCCGTCGAACTGCGTCTGCCCGATGACGGCGACACCCGCATCCGAGCCGTCTGCCCCGCCTGCCACACGGTGCACTACGACAACCCGCTCACCGTGGTCGGCACGGTGCCGGTGTGGGGTGACCAGGGCCAGTACGTGCTGCTGTGCAAGCGCAATATCGAACCGCGCTGGGGCAAGTGGACGCTGCCGGCCGGCTTCATGGAACTCGGTGAAACCACCGCCGAGGGCGCGGCCCGCGAGACCGACGAAGAAGCCGGCGCGAAGTACGAGATCGGCGAGATCTTCACGCTGATGAATGTGGCCCGGGTGGGTCAACTGCACATCTACTACCGCGCGCGCCTGCTCAGCGAGCATTTCAGTCCCGGCCACGAGACCATCGAGGCTCGCCTCTTCACCGAAGACCAGATCCCCTGGGACGAGATCGCGTTTCGCACAGTCAAGGAAACGCTGGAACGCTACTTCGCGGACCGGCGTGCCGGCCACTTCGGCTTCCACGCCTTCGACATCGCCTGAACCCGCGCATGACCACCGCGCGCACCTGGCCCCTCGTGCTGCGCCTGGGTGCGGCACAAACCCTGGCCTGGGGCTCCACCTACTACCTGCCCGCGATGCTCGCCAAACCCATGGCGCAGGGCATGGGCGTGCCGGAGTTCCACGTTTGGGCGGCTTTCAGCGCCGCGATGCTGCTCTCGGCGGCCCTGGGGCCGTTCGCGGGCCGCGCCATCGACCGCTGGGGCGGGCGGCCCGTGCTCGTGGGCACCAGTCTGCTGCTCGCCGCGGGGCTCGCCGCCCTCTCCCTGGCCCAGGGCACCATCGGCCTGGCCCTGGCGTGGCTGCTCATCGGCGTGGCCATGGGCGGTGGCCTGTATGAGGCCGCTTTCGCCACGCTGGTGCGCCTGCAAGGGACGGGTGCGCGCGCCTCCATCACCGGCATCACGCTCATTGCGGGCTTCGCCAGCACGGTGAGCTGGCCCCTGAGTGCCTGGCTGGAAGCGGATTTCGGCTGGCGCGGCGCCTGCCTGGGCTGGGCCGGCCTGCACCTGCTGCTGGGTCTGCCGCTCAATGCGAGCATTCCGCGCGCTGGCGCGGCCGTGGCACCGTCGCGGCTCGCGCAGGCCGAGCCGTCATCCGCCAGCGGCGAGTCCACGCCAACGCCGCCGCCCTACACGGCCTGGGTGCTGGCCTACGTGTTTGCCTCGACCTGGTTCGTCTCCACCGCCATGGCCTCGCACCTGCCGCAACTGCTGGTGGCCAGCGGCGCGACGCTGGCGGGCGCGGTCGCCATCGGGGCGCTGGTCGGGCCGGCCCAGGTGGCCGGGCGGCTGCTGGAATTCGGCTTCCTGCGGCGCCTTCATCCCTTGCTGGCCGCGCGCGCAGCCACGCTGGGCCATCCCCTGGGCGTCGCCTGCTGGATGCTGCTGGGCCCGGTCGCCGGGCCGGTGTTTGCGGTGCTCCACGGTGCGGGCAACGGCATCCTGACGATTGCCAAAGGCACGCTGCCGCTGGTGTACTTCGGACCGCACGGCTACGGCCAGCGGCAGGGCCTGATCATGGCGCCCTCGCGCGTGGCGCAGGCCTTCGCCCCGCTGATGTTCGGCGCCTGCATCGAGCGCTGGGGTGCCAATGCGCTCTGGATATCGAGCGCGCTGGGCCTGAGCGCACTGGCCTGTCTGCTGTGGCTGCGCACCGGCCCTCGCCGGTAGCGCCTCTACAGGGGCGTGGCGTCCGGTGCTGGCCAGCCCAGCAGCTCGGCCAGGCGCCACACCACCCAGACCGACTCGGCCTCGCTCACCACCGCCGGCTCCACCCGCAGGCCCTGCAGGCAGCGCGAGAGCACGTCGGTCTCGGTGATGCCCAGGCCGAATTCCATCTGGCGCGCGGTCTCGGTCAGCATCTGCGCCATGTCCTCGCACAGCTCGTAACGCGCGGCCAGCTCATCGCGCGGCAGGCTCGGCTTCTGGCGTCCCGGCGCAAGGTACAACGCAAGAAAAGACGGGGGAATTTCGATCTGGTATTCATCGGACATGGGGCATTGTCGTCACATGCCCACCGCATCGGTCGGCCAGGAGAAGAAAGCCGGCCGGGTCACACGGCGCCGCGGACCGCCGGCGCCTTGCCCCGGTCGTCGTGCACGGTCTGGCGCACCGCCTGGGCCAGTCGGCCGCTGGACTCGGCGGCCAGGAAGCGGGCTTCGATGGCATCCACCGGTTCCACCGATTCCGCGTGGCGAGCGACGGCGTCGTAGCGGGCGATGGCCTCGCGCGCTTCCTGTACCGTCAGGCCGGTTTCTTCGGCAATGCGGCCCAGCGTGGCCCAGTACTCGATCTGGCCCGCCACCGAGATACCATGGCAACCGAGCGGACTTTCCACCCGCAGCTTTTCACACGAGACCATGAAAAAACAGGGCACTGTGGTGCGCTGGGAAGCAGAGAAGGCCTTCGGCTTCATCCGCTGCCCGCAGATCACCGCCGACGTCTTCTTCCATCAGCGCGATTTCAGCGGCCCCGGCAAGCCCGCAGAAGGGCTGCAGGTTATGTTCGAGGACATTCATGTCGGCGGCAAGGGGCCGCGCGCACTCTCCGTGGAGCCCGCGCGCAATGCGATCATCCCGGAACCACCCGCGCCACCACCGCCACCCGCTGCAGCCGAGCTGCTGCCATGCAGCCAGCCTGCGGCGCGCACGCGCTCGCAATGGCAGAAACGGCGCGAGGAACGGCCGCTGTGGATCGGCCTGGGCCTGATCGCCTTCTGGCTGTTGCTGTGGCTGGTCGGCATCGGCATGGGGCGTTTCCCCTGGGTCATCCTGACCGCCGTGGTGCTGGTCAACCTGGCGACGTTCTATATGTACTGGCGCGACAAGGACGCCGCCATCAACGAAACCGTGCGCACGCCCGAGGACTGGCTGCATGCGCTGGCGGTGGCCGGCGGCTGGCCGGGCGCCTGGTTCGCGCAGCAGATCCTGCGCCACAAGACGAGCAAGCAGCCGTTCCGGCTGATCTACTGGGGCACGGTGGCGGTCAACATGCTGGCCCTGCTGGCCTGGATCGCATGGCCAAGTATTCGATAACGCCCCCGCGCCGCCTTGGGCGTCACCCCCTCAAGGGGACAATGCCTGCGGCCTGGCAAAGCCAGTTCCGCGGCATTCCGGCGAAAACCCTCCGCTCCGGCGTCTGAATTTCAGCGCGGCTTGCGCTTGCCGGTACCCACCGGCGAACCGGGCCGCCCGGCGCCGGTCACGCGCGGCGGCAGGCCGGTGTGCTGCGTGAGCAGGCGACCCTTGCCCGGTGGCGCGGCCGCTGCCTTGCCCACCGGCGTGCTGTTCTTGCGGCGCGCGCTCTGGTAGCTGCCATCCGTCATCGGCTGAAAGGTGGGAATGAGGTGGTGCTTTCCGTTGCCGATCAGGTCGGCGCGGCCCAGGGTCTTGAGCGCCTCGCGCAGCAGCGGCCAGTTGTTCGGATCGTGGTAGCGCAGAAAGGCCTTGTGCAGACGGCGGCGCTTGTCGCCGCGCACGATGTCCACGCGTTCGCCGCGCTCGTCGCGGTGGATGCCCTTGAGCGGATTCAGGCTCGTGTGGTACATCGCCGTGGCCGTGGCCATGGGGCTGGGGTAGAAGGTCTGCACCTGGTCGGCGCGAAAGCCGTTCTTCTTGAGCCACACCGCGAGGTTCATCATGTCCTCGTCGCTGGTGCCGGGGTGGGCCGCGATGAAATACGGGATGAGGTACTGCTTCTTGCCGGCTTCTTCGCTGAACTTCTCGAACAGCTGCTTGAACCGGTCGTAGCTGCCGATACCGGGCTTCATCATCTTGGAGAGCGGCCCGCCTTCGGTGTGCTCGGGCGCAATCTTGAGGTAGCCGCCCACATGGTGTTGCACCAGCTCCTTCACGTACTCCGGGCTCTGGATGGCCAGGTCGTAGCGCAGGCCCGAGCCGATCAGCACCTTCTTGATGCCGCGCAGTTCGCGCGCGCGCTTGTAGATCTTGATCAGCGGACCGTGATCGGTGGTCAGGTTGGAGCAGATACCAGGGTAGACGCAGCTCGGCTTGCGGCAGGCGGCCTCGATCTCGGGCGTCCTGCAGCCCAGGCGGTACATGTTGGCGGTGGGGCCACCGAGATCAGACACCACGCCGGTGAAGCCTTCCACCTTGTCGCGGATGTCTTCCACTTCCTTGATGATGGATTCTTCCGAGCGGCTCTGGATGATGCGGCCCTCGTGCTCGGTGATCGAGCAGAAGGTGCAGCCGCCGAAGCACCCGCGCATGATGTTCACGCTGAAGCGGATCATTTCCCAGGCGGGGATCTTTGTCGCGCCGTCGTGTCTGCCGTGTTCGTCCGCATACGCCGGGTGCGGGCTGCGCGCGTACGGCAGATCGAACACGTGGTCCATCTCGGCCGTGGTCAGCGGAATCGGTGGCGGGTTGATCCACACGTCGCGCGCAGTCGCGCCTTCGCCGTGCGCCTGCACCAGGGCGCGCGCATTGCCCGGGTTGGCCTCGACGTGCAGCACGCGGTTGGCGTGAGCGTAGAGCACGGCGTCGCCGCGAACCTGCTCGTAGCTGGGCAGGCGGATCACGGAGCGGTCGCGCGGTGGCACCTTGAGCTTGCCTTTGCCTTGCAGTGCGGGGTTGGGCAGAAACTTCAACGGCTGGATGGATGCGCCCATGCCCGTTCGGGCTGAGCCTGTCGAAGCCCCGGCCTGCGCGTTGGTGAGCCCTTGGACAGGCTCAGGGCGAACGGCGGTGCCTCGGGTCGAAGCGGCGTCGTCCTTCGAACAAGTCGTCCCCTGGGCCTGCGCCTGCTCGCTCGTCGTCAGGTAGGGGTTGATGTGGTCTTCCACCCGGCCCGGCAGGTCCACCTCGCTCGAATCGATCTCGATCCAGCCTTCGGCGGTGGGGTCGCCCGGACGGCGCACGAAGGCGGTACCGCGCACGTCGGTGATTTGTTCAATCGGCTCGCGCGCCGCAATGCGGTGCGCCACCTCGACCAGCGCACGCTCGGCATTGCCGTACAGCAGCAGGTCGCACTTGCTGTCGACCACGACGCTGCGGCGCACCTTGTCGCTCCAGTAGTCGTAGTGGGCGATACGGCGCAGGCTGCCTTCGATGCCGCCAAGCACGATGGGCACGTCCTTGAAGGCCTCGCGGCAGCGCTGGCTGTAGACAATGGCCGCACGGTCGGGCCGCTTGCCGCCTACGTCGCCCGGGGTGTAGGCGTCGTCGCTGCGGATCTTGCGGTCCGCCGTGTAGCGGTTGATCATGGAATCCATGTTCCCGGCGGTCACGCCCCAGAACAGGTTGGGTTTGCCCAGGGCCTTGAAGGCCTCGGCGCTGGTCCAGTCGGGCTGGGCGATGATGCCGACGCGAAAACCCTGGGCCTCCAGCACGCGCCCGACCACCGCCATGCCGAAGCTGGGGTGGTCCACATAGGCGTCACCCGTCACGAGGACAATGTCGCAGCTGTCCCAGCCAAGCTGCTCCATCTCCGCGCGGCTCATCGGCAGGAACGGCGCCACCCCGAACCGCCTGGCCCAATACGGGCGGTAGCTGGTGATCGGCTTGGCGGCACGCGCGAAGAAGGAGACGTCGATGGGGGCGTTCATGGGGCTGGCACAGACCCGGAGCGCGGGTGGGTGGAAAACCCATGATTTTACGGGGCCACCCTCTTTTCAGGGGCTTTCAGGGCTACTCGCCAGCCCTGCGCCCTCACTTGGGCTTGAGCTGCCAGTCGGGAACCGCCTCGGGCGCCTTGCGCACCACGCGCCGCTGATCGAGTTTCTGGGCCGCGAGTCGGGCAGTGAACTCGAGGTTCTTCAGGTCCTCAATGTTGGGCTGGTTCTGCGGGTGAAAGCTGAAGCAGCACAGCGTGCCGTAGATGTCGCCGTTCTCCAGCACGATGGGTGCGCTGATGTGCGTGCCGATGGGAAAGGGCAGGCCCTCGAGCAGTTGCGCGGACGCCGGATGGGCCGCGGCGTCCGCGATGAATCGGGGCAGGCGGCCATCGACCACGCGCTGGCACCACGAGCGCTCCAGCGGTTCCGCGTCTCCCTGGCTGATCACGGGCGAATCCGGTGCCTGGGACACATGACGGAACACGCGCTGGCCTTCGGTGAACTCGGAGACGAACACCACGTCCATCTTCATGCGCTCGCGCAGCAAGCGCAGTACGTCGGAGACGGATTTGTCGACAAGATCGTCGGAAGCGTCGGACGTGGCCACGAGCAATTCGGTGACCTGGACCACCAGGTCGTCGGCCTTGTAGCCGAGGTCGTTCAGGGGATTCATGGGGTTTTTATAAACCGAAGCGGATCAATCACCGACATCCGAGCCGAGGGAATGGGCAATGAGACGGTCAAAAAATGTTTCCAGCTGTCGCTGTTCGTGCGCGGACAGGCAACCAAATATGTCGGCGTTGCGCTGCGCGATCAGCCGCATCACGCGCTTCCACAACGGCTTGCCGATGCGCGTGAGCGTGAGCACCACCGCGCGCGCGTCGGCTTCGCTGGCCGACTTGCGCACCAGGCCACGGTCCACCAGCATCTGCGCGGCGCGGCTGGCCTGCGCCTTGTCGAGGTTGGCACGCGCCGCGAGATCGTTGACGGACAAGGGCGCGAACTGGCCAATGGCCGCCAGGCAGCGCGCCTCGCCCACGCCCAGCCCGAGTTCGGCGGCGTAGGTGTCACTGCTGCGGCGGTCGGTGAGCTTGTTGAGCTTGTGCAGGCGGTAGGTGAGGAAGTCCTGCAGTGGCGTGGTTTCAGCGTCCATCCACCATCTCCGCCTCGCACCGCGCCCGCGCGTTGGCGATCAGAGGCAGTACCTGATCGGCACGCTCGAATCGGCTCATGAGCGAGAGGCACAGCATCGACAGGAACAGCGGGGCCTGCGCCTCGCCCACCTGTGACAGCGCCTCGCACACGGCGCTGTAGCTCTGGTCCAGATCGGTATCGGTCATGCGCACACTCCCGTGTCATTCAGCGCCGCGCGCGGCGGCAGGGGGTCAAGGCCGTGCCAGCGGCCCATCACGTAGCCATCGGGCCGCACCAGCACCAGCGCGGGCTCGTCCGGCCCTCGCAGGCCATACCGCTGCCAGGCCTGGCCCAGCGCATCGATGCCGTGCGCGATGTCGAGCGTCGCCACGCCGACGTCGGCGAGATCGGGTCCGACGCCGCCAAAGGCCAGGCACACGAACCCCTGCCCGAAGTGGCTGCTGAGGTGGAACGTACCCCGAACGCCCTGCAGCAGGGCCTCGGGCGCCGGCGCGCCGGGCGCGGCCTTGTCGCTCGTCCAGCGATCGTCCTGCGCCGCATTGAGCGGTGATCCGGTGTAGGTGATCGGTGAGGACTGGCGCGGGTTGATCAGGGAACGCACCTGCGCATCGCTCACCGCCAGTCGCAGCGTGGCCTCGCGCATCAGGCGGTAGGCGAAGTCCGGTGGCGCCATGAACTCGGTGCTTTTTGCGCCATAGGCGATGTTCTCGCGCGTGGCGTGCACGCGCTCGGTGGAATACGAATCAAGCAGCGCCTCGGACGACTCGCCCCGCAGCACGCGCGCGAGCTTCCAGGCCAGGTTGCCCGCGTCGTCCAGGCCCGAGTTGAGGCCGCGCACGCCGAAGATCGGGACCAGGTGGGCGGCGTCGCCGGCGAACAGCACGCGCCCATGGCGATAGCTCGGCAAGGTCAGGCACTTGGCGTTGTAGATCGATATCCACAGCGGCTCCCAGGGCTCGTTCTCACCGATCATGGCCAGGTGGCTCTGCACGCGCGGAAGCACGTTCTCGGGCTTGACCGCTTCCACCGGGTCCTCGTCGTCGCGGATCTGGTAGTCGATGCG
The DNA here is from genome assembly GCF_025699295.1 of Hydrogenophaga sp. Taxonomy (GTDB): domain Bacteria; phylum Pseudomonadota; class Gammaproteobacteria; order Burkholderiales; family Burkholderiaceae_C; genus Hydrogenophaga. The sequence goes on from NZ_JAILWB010000022.1 coordinate 77,251, forward strand.
CCACACGTCGTCGGGCTGGCGGTGCATCAGGATGGTGGAGCCCGGGTTGGAGGGCGGGTCGAACCAGGCCAGACGCTCCACCGCGCGGCGCGTCTTCTGCACGATGTCGACGATCACGTATTTGCCGTCGTACTGCGTGCCTTCGAGCTGCAGGCCCAGCTGTTCGCGCACCGTGCTGCGCCCACCGTCGCAGGCCACGACAAAGTCCGCCTGCACCACCTGTTCCCCCTCGGGCGTCTGCACGTCCACCCGCACGCCATCGGCCTGCGGATGCACGGCCACCACGCGGCTGCCCCAGTGCACGCCCGTTGCGTTGCCAGCCGCCTGCGCGGCGCGGTGCGCGAACTCCTCGACGTAGAACTGCTGGATGTTGACCATGGGGGCGAAGCGCTGCGTGGGTTCGCTGGGCATCTCGAAATGCAGCACCTCGGTGTCGCGCCAGTGGCTGCGTCCGCCCACCCAGCTCAGCCCCTTGGCCACCAGTGGCGCGTCGGCGCCGACCCAGCCCAGGATCTCCTGCGATCGGCGCGAGATGCAGATCGCGCGGCTGCCGCTGCAATAGCTGTCGTCGGCTTCGATCACGAGGTTGTGGATGCCCTGTCGAGACAGCAGCGCCGAGAGCGTGAGTCCCACGGGGCCGCCGCCAGCGATCAGGACAGGGATGGTTGAAGGCAGTGGGGAGTTCATGGCGTCCATTCGGTTGCGAGCGCAACTTTACCCCAATTTGGTTGCGGGCGCAATCATTTGGGTAATCGCGATTTCCTGTCGCCCACGCAACTCGCGAACGGGCACGCGCTCCCTATGATGAAAGCCCCATTCGAGGAGACATCCATGCCCGACTTCACGACGCTGCGCATCGACAAGGACTCGGCACAGCCGCGCGTAGCCCGCCTGCTGCTCAACCGCCCGGAACGGCTCAACGCCATCAACGACCAGATGCCGCGCGAGATCCGCGCGGCCGTGGACTGGGCCAACGCAGACGACGAGGTGCACGTGATCGTGGTCGAAGGCGCGGGCAAGGGCTTTTGCGGTGGCTACGACCTCTCACTGTTCGGCGAGGGCGAGATCGACCACCCCTGCCAGCAGGAACGCCACCCCTGGGACCCGATGGACGACTACGCCTTCATGAAGCGCAACACCGAGGACTTCATGTCGCTGTGGCGCAGCCCCAAGCCCACGATCGCGAAAGTGCACGGCGCGGCGGTGGCCGGCGGCAGCGACATCGCCCTGTGCTGTGACCTGCTGGTCATGGCCGAGGATGCCCGCATCGGCTACATGCCCACGCGCGTATGGGGCTGCCCGACCACGGCCATGTGGACCTACCGCCTCGGTGCCGCTCGCGCCAAGCAGATGATGTTCACCGGCAACGTGATCGACGGCCGCACCGCCGCAGCCTGGGGCCTGGCCAACGAAGCCGTGCCGGCGGATCGGCTCGATGCGGCAACGATGCAACTGGCCGAACGCATCGCGGGCGTGCCGCGTTCGCACCTGGCAATGCACAAGATGGTAGTCAACCAGGTCCTGTTGACCATGGGGCTGGAACAGACGCAGCAAATGGCCACACTGTTCGACGGCATCACGCGCCACAACCCCGAAGGCCTGTGGTTCCGGCGGCACGCGCAGGAGGCGGGCTTCAAGGACGCCGTGCAATGGCGTGATAGCGGCCGACCGATTCCTGAAGCGGATGAAGCCCGCGCACTGGTCCATGAAATGGAATTGCGCAAGAGATCGGCACCAAAAAAATGAAACCGCATGTACGGTTCATCTCGTTACCCCTCTTACGGAACGACCAGGAATGTAAGGTGCATGGCGCTTAGCATGACCGCTTCACTTTTTGAAGGAGATGGCATGGCACTGCACTTTGGCAAACGCGAGACCGAACAACCCAAGACCCTGAATTCCGGCATGGCCACGCCCCGCTACGGACAGCCCGCGAGCAGCGCGGCAGCCTCGCAGGCCCAGGCACCGAGCCCCGTGACGTCGAGCGCTCCCGCTGACCTGGAAACGTCCTCCCCGGCCAAGGCCACGAGCGCTGCGCCCGAGGGCGGCAGCAAGCTCACTGTCGGTCCCAACATCAAGCTCAAGGGCGTCGAGATCACCGACTGCGACACCCTGGTGGTCGAAGGCCTGGTGGAGGCCACCATGGACTCGCGCGTGATCCAGATCGCGCAACAGGGCGAGTTCAAGGGTTCGGCCGAGATCGACATCGCCGAGATCCGCGGCGTGTTCGACGGCAACCTCACGGTGCGCCAGAAGCTCGTGATCTACGCCACCGGCAAGGTCACGGGCAAGATCAACTACGGCAAGGTGGTGATCGAGGAAGGCGGCCAGCTCTCGGGTGAAATCCAGTGCTCGGCTTCGGCGAGCGCGAAGTACCCGACCCAGCGCACCATGGCCCTGGCGGCCTGATCGCTGGCTGGGCGCGCCCGGCTCGCACTGGCCGGGCGCCGTTGCCCGCCCCCGGCGGCCCCGTTATGCTCGGGGGCATGTACGCCGATTTCTTCGGGTTGAAGCAGGACCCGTTCTCCATCGCACCCGACCCGCGCTACCTCTTCATGAGCGAGCGCCATCGGGAGGCGCTGGCGCACCTTCTCTACGGCATTCGCGGCGGTGGCGGCTTCGTGCTGCTCAGCGGTGAGATCGGCGCCGGAAAAACCACCATCTGCCGCTGCTTCCTGGAGCAGATCCCCGAGCGCTGCCGGGTCGCCTACATCTTCAATCCCAAGCTCACGGTCGGTGACCTGCTCAAGACCATCTGCCGCGAGTTTCACGTTGAAGTCCGGCACGAAGGCATTGGCCCGGCCACGATCAAGGACTACCTTGATCCATTCAACGAGTACCTGCTGCGCAGCCACGCCGAGGGCGAGCGCAACGTGCTCATCATCGACGAAGCGCAGAACCTCACGCCGCACGTGCTCGAACAGCTGCGCCTGCTCACCAACCTGGAAACCAGCGAACGCAAGCTGCTGCAGATCATCCTGATCGGCCAGCCCGAGCTGCGCACGGTGCTGGCGCGGCCCGAACTCGAACAGCTGGCGCAACGCGTGATCGCGCGCTTCCACCTGGGCGCCCTCAACGAGAGCGAGACCCGGCAGTACATCCAGCACCGCATGCAGGTGGCCGGCCTGCGCGGCCCCTTGCCGTTCTCGAACCAGGCCATTCAGCGCATCCACGAAATCGCGCGCGGTGTGCCCCGTCGCATCAACCTGCTCTGCGACCGTGCCCTGCTCGGAGCCTATGCCACCAACCAGGCGCGCGTGGAGCGCGCGGTGGTGGAAAAGGCCGCGGGCGAGGTGTTCGAAGCCGACGCGCCCGTGGCAAAGTCGCGGCCACGGCAGACAACCGCACCCGCCCTGGCATGGACTTTGTCGCTGGGCACCTTGGGAGTGGGTCTTGTGGTGGGTGCGCTGGTGGCGGGCGTGCTGTTCTGGCTCTGGAACCAGGACGTCAGCGCGCGACCGGGCGCCGCAACCTCGCAGAACGACGCGCTGGCCGCCGCCGCCCCACCCCCGGCGACTGCCCCGGCCAGCGCAACGGCGCCAGCGGCAGAATCTGCGGCTCCCGCGCCCGCGCCCGCGGACACGGCAGCGGCGGTGCCCGCATCCACTGCCGCGCCCGAACTGCTACCCGGCCCACCCGAGGTTTCGGCCCTGCTCGGGAACGAAGACCAGGCCTGGCGCGAACTTGCACCGATCTGGGGCCTGACACTCGACCCCGGCGGCGAGCCCTGCGCGGTGGCGCAGCGGGAGCAACTGCAGTGCTATCGCACCGACCGCATGACCCTCAACGGCCTGCGCCAGCTCGACCGACCCGGCATCGTCACACTGCGACAGGCGCGCGGCTCCGGGCGCGCGCTGGTGACAGCCCTCTCCGGCGACACCGCCACGCTGCAGGCCGGCGACCTGCGCTGGCGCATGCCGCTCACCGACCTGGCCGACATGTGGCGCGGCGACTTCGCCACCCTCTGGCGCACCCCGCCGGGTCAGACCAGCCGCCTGGTGGACGGGCGCACCGGCCCGGCGGCAGACTGGCTCGGTGAACGCATCGCGGGCCTGCAGGCCGCCGGCAAGGTGCCCCCGTCGACCAGCGGCCTCACGGCGCGCGTTCAGGCGTTTCAGCGTTCCCAGGGCATCGACGCGGCGGGCATTGCCGGCCCCATCACCTTCATGCAGGTGAACCTGGCCAGCGGCGTGGACGAGCCCAGGCTTTCCGCGCCCGGATCCTGAAGGCCCAGACGCCGATGTCCTACATCCTCGACGCCCTTCAACGAGCCGACGCCGAGCGCGAACGTGGCCATGTGCCCGGCCTGCGAAGCCAGATCGTGCCGCCGGCGGGCCGCGGCAAGTCCAGGCCCCCACGCCGCTGGCGGCCCTGGCACGGTGTGGCGCTGGCAGTGGCCGCGCTCATGGCCATCGGCGTGTGGTGGTGGTCTGATCAGACGCCGCAGGATCTGCCTGCGCCCCCTGTCGCTGCCCCGGAATCGCCCGCGCCCGCTGCGCCGCCGGTGCCCCCCGCGCCTATGAACGAGGCCGGCCCGGTGGCTGCGGCGCCCGAGGCGGCGGTGCAGCCGATTCTTGCGCCCCCCCGGCCTGAACCGCCCCGGCCCGAGCCAGCCAGGCCCGCGCCCACCGACACCGCGCCCGTCCCCGCCGCAGTGGCTCCTGCCACGCCAGCACCGGCTCCTGCCACGCCAGCACCGGCCGCGGCCCCCGCGACCACGGCGACCGCCGCCGACACAGCGACAAGCCCCGTGCGGACTTTCGCCGAACTCTCGCCCGAAGCGCGAGCTCGCCTGCCCCCGGTCAACGTGAGCGGCTCAACCTATTCAACCAACCCCGCCCTGCGCATGCTGATCGTCAATGGCAAGGTGCTGCAGGAGGGCCAGGACATCGCGCCCGGCCTCAAACTGGAAACCATCGGCCAGCGCAGCGCGGTCCTCAACCACCAGGGCCTGCGCTACTCGATCGGCTACTAGGGCCTGTTCACACTATTTTTCCAAGATGCGTTGCGGATCAAAAATGCCATG